>NZ_CP026372.1:0-1386250 GCF_002953135.1 Sphingobium sp. SCG-1 | reverse complement strand
CCGTCATCACGCATGATGGCCAGTCCTCATCCTACGGAGACGGCGATCCGGCATGGCCCGCCCTCACCATGCGCCTCCACGATGCCCAAGTTGCACGAGACATTGTACGTGACCCGCGCTTGGGAGCCGGAGAGGCATATATGGACGGGCGCTACTCCATCGAGGGCGGAGACATTCTCGACTTCGTGACGTTTGTGCGGGCTAACAGGCCGTGGGAGAGCGGCAGTTCGGCCTTGGAACGTAAAGGCATGGCGGCGCGTGCGGGTGCAGCCCTTGTCGGCCGCGTCAATCGCTTCAATCAGCGCCGCACGTCCAAGGCCAACGTTGCGCATCATTACGATCTCTCGGATCGGCTTTACGACCTTTTCCTCGACCGCGACCGACAATATAGTTGCGCCTATTGGACCGATCCCGCCAATACGCTGGAGCAGGCGCAGACCGAAAAGCTGGGGCACATCGCCGCGAAGCTTCATCTATCGCCGGGGCAGACCGTGCTCGATATCGGCTGCGGATGGGGCGGAATGGCGCTGTATCTCAATCGGACCTGCGACGTCGATGTGCTGGGCATCACGCTGTCGGAGGAGCAACTGAAAGTCGCGCGCGCGCGTGCCGAGGCGGCGGGGGTGTCGGATCGCGTCAAGTTCGCGCTTATCGACTATCGCGACGTGCAGGGACGGTTCGACCGGATCGTGTCGGTAGGCATGTTCGAGCATGTCGGTCCTGCCCATTATCGCGAGTTCTTCCGGACCTGCCACAACAAGCTGACGCCACAGGGCGTGATGCTGCTGCACACCATTGGCCGCATCAACAAGCCGGGTACAACGGACGCTTGGACAAGGAAATATATCTTTCCCGGCGGCTACAGCCCTTCCTTGAGCGAGGTGATGAAGGCGAGTGAGCGCAACAAGCTGATGATTACGGATGTGGAAGTGCTGCGGCTGCATTATGCCTACACGCTGCGCGAGTGGTACGAGCGTGTGCAGGACAAGCGGGCGGAGATAGAAGCGCTGTACGATGCGCGGTTCTTCCGGATGTGGAGCTTTTATCTGGCGGGGGCGACCGCCGCGTTCGAGAGTGGGGGCATGGTGAATTTCCAGCTGCAATATTGCCGGGATCGTAGGACGCTGCCGATTACGCGGGATTATATGGCGGATGCGGAGAAGGCGTTGCGGGCGAAGGGGTGAACGTGTTGCCCAGTGCAGATAAGCCCACAAACCGTTCGGGCTGAGCCTGTCGAAGCCTTCTACTGAACGAGGTGAAGTATGCTTCGCCTGCGGCTCAGCAGAGCCTTTCGACAAGCTCAGGGCGAACGGAGTATATTATTTGAAAATTGGAAAAAAGGCCCAATGATCGCTCACCGGGCCTTCTAAAATCTTATGCCGCCGCTTTCGAGCGCGCCTGCTTCTTACGCTCGTTCGGGTCGAGCCAGCGCTTGCGCAGGCGGATCGACTTAGGCGTGACTTCGACCATTTCATCGTCGTCGATGTAGGCGATCGCCTGCTCCAGCGTCAGCTTCTTGGGCGGCGTCAGGCGGACGGCGTCATCCTTGCCGCTGGCGCGGAAGTTGGTGAGCGCCTTGCTCTTCATCGGGTTGACTTCAAGGTCGTCGGGCTTCGCGTTCTCGCCGATGATCATGCCTTCGTAGAGTGCTTCGCCCACGCCGACCATCAGGATGCCGCGCTCTTCCAACGGACCCAGCGCATAGGCGTTGGCTTCGCCCGACCCGTTGGAGATCAGCACGCCATTCTTGCGGCCTTCGATCTTGCCCTTATGCGGGCCGTACTTTTCGAACAGGCGGTTCATGATGCCAGTGCCGCGCGTGTCGGACAGGAATTCACCATGATAGCCGATCAGACCGCGTGAAGGCGCGGAGAAGGTGATGCGCGTCTTGTTGCCACCGGAGGGGCGCATGTCGGTCAGTTCCGCCTTGCGGATCGCCATCTTGTCGACGACGGTGCCCGAATATTCCTCGTCCACGTCGATGACGACGGTTTCATAAGGCTCTTCCAGACCCGTTTCACCATCGCGGAACAGCACGCGCGGGCGGCTGATGCCGAGTTCGAAGCCTTCGCGACGCATCGTTTCGATGAGCACGCCCAACTGCAATTCGCCACGGCCTGCGACTTCGAAGCTGTCCTTGTCGGCGCTCTCGGTCACCTTGATCGCGACGTTTGATTCGGCTTCGCGGGCCAGACGGTCGCGGATCATGCGGCTCGTCACCTTGGTGCCTTCGCGGCCCGCCATTGGCGAATCGTTCACGGCAAAGCGCATCGAGAGCGTCGGCGGATCGATCGGCTGCGCGTGCAGCGGCTCGGTCACCTGCGGGTCGCATATGGTGTTCGACACAGTCGCGACGGTGAGGCCTGCGAGCGAGATGATGTCGCCTGCCTTGGCTTCATCGACGGGTACGCGCTCCAGACCACGGAACGACATGATCTTCGACGCACGGCCGGTTTCGATGATCTTGCCATCATTGTCGAGCGCGTGGATCGCCTGGTTGGTCTTCACCGAACCCGAGAACACCAGACCGGTGAGGACGCGGCCCAGGAAGTTGTCGCGGTCGAGCAGCGTCACGAGGAACTTGAACGGACCATCGGGATCGGCCGACGGCGCGGGCACATGGTCGACGATCTTCTGGAACATCGGCGTCAGCGTGCCGGAGCGCGCCTGCGGATCTTCGCTGGCATAGCCGTTACGGCCCGAGGCGTAGAGCACGGGGAAATCGAGCTGCTCGTCGGTCGCTTCCAGACTGACGAACAGGTCGAACACTTCGTCCAGAACTTCCTGAATGCGCTCGTCCGGGCGATCGACCTTGTTGACCACGACGATCGGGCGCAGGCCCAGCGCCAGCGCCTTGCCGGTCACGAACTTGGTCTGCGGCATCGCGCCTTCCGAAGAGTCGACCAGCAGGATAACGCCGTCGACCATCGAGAGGATGCGCTCCACTTCGCCGCCGAAGTCGGCGTGGCCCGGCGTATCGACAATGTTGATGCGCGTGCCTTCCCACTCAATTGAGGTTGGCTTGGCAAGGATGGTGATCCCGCGCTCTTTTTCCAGGTCGTTGCTGTCCATCGCGCGCTCTTCCACGCGCTGATTGTCGCGGAAAGTGCCCGATTGGCGGAACAATTGGTCAACGAGAGTGGTCTTGCCATGATCGACGTGCGCGATGATGGCGATATTACGCAGGGACATGAGATGCCTTTGGGATTAGGGTTCCGCCGACATGAAGCCGGTCCGGGTGTCGCGGCCCCATAACGGAAACTTGCCAATCCCGCAACCTTCGCAGCAAACTGGTGTGTGAAGCGGACGGTTAAATGCATCTTCGACTGGCATTGACGCGGCTGCCGCCTATACTCGGCAGAGCGCTCTTGCAGCACAGGTGTTTTATTCTAATATGACACCAGAGGAGATACTATGGCTTCGACTGCGACAACCACTGCCGACCCCCTGACGCTGACCCCACCCGAGCCGGTGGCGGCACTCGCGCCCGAACGGGCCGTAGGGCTTGTGCCGATCGACGAGGAAAAGAAGTCGAAGCTGGACGAGAAAGTCGATGCGTTCGTCGACGATCTGGTAGCGCAGGACGCGAACAGCCCGGAATTCGGGATGCGCGTCGACCAGTTGACCAACATGGGACGCAAGGAGATTTCCGAAGCGGCGGGGCACAGCAACCGCTTTCTGGATCGTCCGGTGCGGGCGATGGACTCCGATAATCAGGTTGGCGCGGATCTGGCGCAGCTACGTCGCACCGTCGAGGATCTCGATCCAGGCAAGCGCGGCAACCTGACTGCGCCGCGCAAGCTGTTCGGCATCATCCCGTTCGGCAACAAGATGCGCAATTATTTCGACAGCTACAAAAGTGCGCAGAGCCATATCAACGGCATTCTCGGTAGCCTGGCCAGCGGCAAGGATACGCTGATCAAGGATAACGCGGCCATCGACGTCGAGCGCCAGAATATGTGGGCGACGATGGGCAAGCTGGAGCAGATGATCCACATCAGCAAGACGATGGACGCGCGGCTGGAAGCCAAGGCGCTGGAACTGGACGCGACCGACCCGGCCAAGGCGAAGGCGATCCGCGACACGGCATTGTTCTATGTGCGTCAGCGCACGCAGGACTTGCTGACGCAAATGGCGGTGACGGTGCAGGGTTATCTGGCGCTCGATCTGGTCAAGAAGAACAATGTCGAGCTAGTGAAGGGCGTGGACCGGGCGAGCACTACGACCGTCGCGGCTTTGCGTACGGCGGTGACGGTCGCGCAGGCGCTGGTCGGACAGCGGCTGGTGCTGGAGCAGATCACGGCGCTGAATACGACGACCGCGAACATGATCGATTCCACCGGGAATCTGCTCAAGACTCAGACGGCGACGATCCACGAACAGGCGGCGTCCAGCACCATCCCGATCGAGACGCTGCAACGCGCGTTCCAGAATATCTACGACACGATGGACAGCATCGACACCTTCAAGGCGAAGGCGCTGGAGTCGATGAAGACGACGGTGAACACGCTGTCGAGCGAAGTGGAGAAGTCGAAGGGCTATATCGCGCGCGCCGAGGGGCAGGCACAGGCGCAAGCCAGTGGTGGTAGTGCGGCCAATCCGTTGTTGAGCGCGATCGAGGCGTAGCTGAAATGTACGCCTCCCCTCCGTTCGCCCTGAGCCTGTCGAAGGGTTCTGCTGAGCCGCAGGCGAAGCATGCTTCTCTACGTTCAGCAGAAGGCTTCGACTTCGCTCAGCCCGAACGGAGGGAGGGGTTGCCCAAATGACCCGTTCCAACCAAATCCTCGCCGACGCCGAAGCCGTGCTGAACCGTACGTCCGACCGCTACCGCAGCCTTTCCACACGTGCGCGCCAGCGGCGCAACGCGGCGATGATGAAGAAGTTTAAGCGGATCGTCGCGGCGGTGTTGGCGATCGTGATCGGTGCAGCGGTCGTCGGCTGGTTCGTGCCGTTGGGCACCAGCGGGATTATGATCGTGCTGGCGCTGATCCTTGCGGCCGTACTGTTGCTGGGCATGGTGTCGGGGGACCGGCAAGTGAAGCCGGAGAAACTCGCCGAAACCGACCTCAAGGCGTTGCCGCTACAGACCGAGATCTGGTTGGACAACCAGCGCAAGGCCCTGCCCGCCCCCGCCGTCCAACTGATCGACAGCATCGGTATTCGGCTGGAAACGCTGGCCCCGCAACTGGCGACGCTCAACCCACAGGAACCCGCCGCGCTGGAAGTCCGGCGACTACTGTCGGATCATCTGCCGGAACTCGTCACCGGGTATCAGAGCATCCCTGAACCCATGCGGCGGCAGGAGCGCAATGGGCGCGTACCCGAAAAGCAGTTGATCGAGGGGCTTGGCGTAATCGAGAGTGAGATCGACCGGATAAGCGAGCAACTGGCGTCGGGCAATCTGAACGACCTCGCCACACATACCCGGTTTCTGGAACTGAAATATCAGGAAGCGAAGCAGTTAGGCGCGCCGGAGCCTGACATCAAGGCGGGGTCAAACCAGTAGCAGCGCAGAGTCCCTCTTCGGTCAGGCACGCGGCGTGATCCACCTGACGCTGATATTGGTCGATCTGCTCACCGGGCTTATCGAAGCCGGCGGGTGGGCGCTGCTGATGATCGGAAGCGGCATCGCCGGCATATTAGGTGTCGGCTGGGCGGCTGCATCGGTATTCCGCAGCCGCAGAAGTTAAAGAATGGGGCAGACCCGAGAGCCTGCCCCGTCCTTTTATTAAAAGTGGAAGATTACGCCAGCCATCGGACGGATGCTGTCGAAATCATAGGTTTCGGCTTGCAGGCGAAGACGCACGCCCGAGTTGCCGGTCAGGCCGCCAAGACCGATGTCCTTGGGGCCGACTTCGACGCCAACGCCATAGATCCAATCCTTATGGTCGCTGTATGAGCGCTTGCCGTTGACCCACTGATAACCGGCCGATGCGAAGATCATGCCGCTGTCACCAGCGCGGGCGCCGACGCGGCCACGCACGCCATATTCCCAATCGATGTCGCCAAAGCCCTTAGTTGCGTTACCTTCCGCGCCCACGAATACGGGGCCAAGTGGAATGTTAACACCGGCCACGCCGCTGACGAGGCCGCCGTTCATCCGGCCACCAAGAGGCGAACCGAATTCGCTGCTGCGATCGAAGCTGTGGTAGCCGCCAAGGACGCCGACATACGGCTCGATGCCGAAAGCAGGCGTGCCGTCAGGCGCGGTTTCGGTCTGCGCCATGGCGGTGGCGGGAAGGATGGCAAGGGCGGCAGCCGCCAACAGATACTTCTTCATGTATTCACTCCAAACGTACAACGCGCCTTCTTCGGCGGTGCCCCCTGAAACAGCCGGTTGCGCAAAGTGTTTCCGCGCGAGCGAGATAAATGACAACCTGTGTCATATTCGCATCATCTGGAGATTGCTCAGGGAAATTCTTAAGGGCAGCCGGCTTTGGGCACGTTGGGTTGCGCTGCAACAAAGAAGATGCTGGCGATCAGAAGCCGAAAGCCAAGCCTTTTTCCTTATCCAATGCGATGTCATGCGACATGGCCGCTGCCTGCCGGAAGCGCAATTCGTTGGTGATCAAGGCTGTTCCGATGAACAGCAACAGCGCGGCAAGGACGATCTTCCGTGCAGGACTGAACCAGCCCAGCGCCGCAAGCGCCATCATCGCGGGCAGCGTGTCAGCCGCATAGAGAAACGCGATCTCGCCATACACGGTATGGAAAGCGGCCTGGAACCCGATGAACGCGATCAGCGGGACACCAATCCGACGCAGATGCGGAATGCTGACCGCAGCCTGCGTACCTGCCGCGATCAGGATAATCCATGCAAGTAACGTCAGGCCGCCTGTAATGCCAAAACTGGAAAGCGGCACGAATTGATTGGTTACCATCGTAAACGGGCCGGACTCTGTGGGTTCCGTTACGACCTCCGGCAGCGGCACGATCGCGGGCGTCACCAGCGCGTTACGGAAGCTTGCGACAGGACTCCATCGCATACCCAGCTTCTGCATCTGCGGACCGGAGAAGGTGTGCTCGCGCGCAATGCCTACCGGGTCCAGGAAGAAGCGCGCGTTGTGCAACGCTTTGTGCTGAACGAAGGACAGCGCCGCCACGCTGGCGAAGGCGACTATCGTGACCACCAGAAATCTGTTCCAACGCAATCTGATTATGCTGGCGGCAAGGCCGATGCTCCAGTTGGTGAGCAACATCGACAGGCTGGCCGCGGAACCCAAGGCCCAGAGCCAGAGCGTCGATCCACGCGCGCATGACAGTATCGCGATCATTACAACGACCGTCATGCCACTTGCGGCGTAGGTCTCGGGAAACGCATACCAGTGGAGAAACGCTGCGCTCGACACATAAGCAGCGGTGAATCCCAACGCCGGTCTCATCGCCATTCCCAACCCGCGCATCGCCAGCAGGAAAGCGCCCGCGCTTATCGCCGCCATCGCGGCCAGCAGCACGGCGATCGCGTGCATCGGGGCAATCCCCACCGCGCCCGCAGCCTTCACTGCGGACAGTCCCAGGATCGAGAAGAGCGGATGCGCGACGTTGCGGTTCTGCGAGTGGCTCCATCGTTCGGTCAGGTTGGATATCACGCGGGGCGGGTCAGCCTGGAAAAAGATGTTGTAAGTGCGGTATACGGCGGGATCGATGGCTGCGTGGTTCCAAAGGATGATACACGCGGCGACGATGCCGACTGCTGCCGCAACCAGCCAGTCCGTCCGCGACAAGCGTGCAGGTGCGTAAGCTGGCAACCAGTTCAGCCAGCGCGAACCGCTTTCGCCATCTTCTGCATCTAACGCACCGGGAATCGCCGGATTTGTGCGTGGCTGCATCCTCAACTCAGCCCCGTCAGGATGACGCCCATCAATATCGTGAGTATCCCTGCGATCCGCATCGGCGGCAGCGCCTCACCCAGCAACAGGTGTCCCGTCAGCGACGTGATGAGGATGCCGAGCGCGACACAAGGGTAGGCCTGCGACACGTCCAGCCGCGACAGAACCGAAAGCCAGACGACAGCGCTGAGGCCAAAGCTCGCGAAGCCGATGAGCACCATGGGTGAGGTGGCGACGGCGCGGAACATGTCCATGCCGACGCCGCTTGCCATCCCGGCCTGCACTGCCGGTGTGGAAACCCCGATCTTAAGCAGTATCTGCGACCCTGCGGAAAGCAGCACGCTCAGCAAGACCGGCAGAAACCAGAGCGGCACCGTGTTTCGCATCATCAGCGCGCACTCACCATGATTATCAGCACCAGGCCGAGTGTCACCGCACTGGTGCGGTCACGAAGGGCAAACACGACCGGATCGTCATGCATGAAGCGGCGATGCGCGAGCATCAGCATCCGCCCGAGCCAATAGAGCAAGGTCGGGCAGATTGCCCAGAGAAACAGGGGGTGGCGATACGCCGCATGGACATCCGGCGAAGCCAGGTACAGCGCGAACACCGTCACCGACACATAAGCCGCCGCGACCGCCATCGACATTATCATCCCCATGTCGCTCGTCCGGTAATTGCGATTGTCCGCCTCAGGCAGCTGCGAATCCACGCGCATCGCAAGTTCGGTGTAGCGCTTGGTCAGCGCGAGACAGGTGAACACCATCATCGAAAACGCGCCCAGCCATTCCGACAGCGCGATGCCGGTCGCGACACCGCCGCCGATCACCCGGATCGTGTAAAGCATCGAAAGAGCGAGCACATCGATCAGGAATTTGCGTTTCAGGACAAAGGAATAGCTGGTGGTCAGAACCCCGTAAGCCACCAACACCGCGAGAAACGGCAAAGATGTCAGGGCAGCGACAGCAATCGCGCCGACGCCGAGCAACCCTGAAACCATTAACGCCTGCTTGATCGGCAATATACCGGCGGCGAGTGGGCGACGGCTCTTCGTCGGATGGCGTCGATCTGCGCCAAGATCGACGAGATCGTTGATGATGTAGATGGATGACGCCATCATCGAAAAAGCGACGAAGGCGACCACGCAAAGCAGCAGCGCCTCTGCGTCGATCAGGCCGGACGTAATCATCGGCACGAAGACGAGAGCATTCTTCGCATATTGATGGACACGCAATTGCCGCACCCACGCCTTCGCGCGAGACTCGCTGCCACCGATGTGGCGCAGCGGCTTGCCTGCGCGGGAGGCGCGTGATGCTACGGTGCGGGGGACGCGAATGCCGATCGCTTCCTGCGCATGGCGCCAGATCGGCAGGTCCGCCGCTTCGTTTCCGATATAGTCGAAACCGCCCGTGCCGAACGCTTCGATCAGTCGCGCGGCCTTGACCTCGCCCACGCAATTCGATCGATCGCACGATGCGAACCAGCCTGTGAACAGGCCGACATGCTCCGCGATGGCCGACACTAGGCTTTCCGATGCCCCGGACGCGAGATAGACGGGCCGACCTTCGCTACGCGCGATGCCGATGAGCCGCAGCACGTCGGGATCGTAGGGCAAACTTGCTGCGTCAAATGGCGTCGCGGTAGCGAGGTGATGCTTGACCGCCGCCTTGCCATGCCTCAGCGCACCGAGCATCGGCAGCAACAGGCGGAAGTCACGGCCAATCGCGGAAAACATCGTCTCGATGAGCAGATCAGATCGGATCAACGTGCCGTCCAGATCCACGACCAAGGGTCTGCCAGCACCCACCGTCTCGTCAAGCAGACGATCTTCCACCAGCATTTGGCCCCCACAATTCTCATTGGATTGTGGCCAAAGCTACTGAACGCGGCGATCTCCAGCAATTACGTAGGGCTGCGTAGGGGCTATCACAGCCACCCACATGGGAGCCTTGCAGGATGTGGTGGAGATTGGATGCCCCGCGTGGATTCGAACCACGATTGGCGGAGTCAGAATCCGCTGTCTTACCATTAGACGACGGGGCATCAGCCGGAGAACGCCATGCCTGCGCGCGGCGACCGGAGAGCGGCAAATAGGCAGGCGCTTCCTGCCTGTCAATGCCGTAGCCAAGTGCCACCGATGCAATGCTCATGCACTCTTACCGACTGGATTTGCCGGGCGGGGTCAGTAGCTTGCGCTTTTGCACATATCGCCTTACTCTTGGCTCCAAGTACCGGCGCCTGTTGCGGCGCACGGAAAACAGAACAGTGAGTAATCCCGGCCATGGTGCAGCACAGCCGCCCATCGCCGCAGCTTTCGCCAAACCCCGGCCAGAGGGACAATGGCGCCCCTGCGGCTTCGTCCTCCGCCAAATCTCCGACCTCGCCTCTCCGCGACGGGGCTAATGCCATGCGCCCTACGACCGGCAGCCGTTGGCCCAGTCGCAAGTCCTATGCCGCTATCGACCTTGGCACCAACAACTGCCGTCTGCTGATCGCCAAGCCTTCGGCTGACGGATTCATTGTCGTGGATGCCTTCTCCCGCATCGTGCGCCTTGGCGAAGGATTGGCGGCGAGCGGCCGGATCAGCGACGTCGCGATCGAGCGCGCCATCGCCGCATTGTCCATCTGCGCGGACAAGCTGCGCCGCCGCCATGTGACTTTGGCGCGATCGGTTGCCACCGAAGCCTGCCGCCGGGCGAGCAACGGTCCTGCTTTCATCGATCGGGTCTACCGCGAAACCGGCATTGCCCTCGATATCATCACGGCAGAAGAGGAAGCGCGGCTGGCGGTCCTTGGCTGCCATGCCCTGCTGGAGCCGGGCGAAGGCCCTGCTCTTATCTTCGACATTGGCGGCGGATCGACCGAGCTGGTGCTGGTGGACACAGAAGGCCCAGCGCCGCGCATCCTTGACTGGCAGAGTGCGCCGTGGGGTGTGGTGTCGCTGACGGAATCGGAACAGTTTGATCCTGATGACGCGGAAGCACGCATTGCTGCTTATGCGCGCATGCGCGCTCGAGTGACGGAAGCCTTCAGCGGTTTCGCCGCGCGTTTGCCCGCGCCGGAGGGTTCGGTGCGGCTGCTCGGGACTTCGGGCACCGTCACGACATTGGCCAGCCTGCATCTGGAACTGGTGCGCTATGACCGCGCTGCGATAGACGGGCTGATCGTTCCCTCGGTCTCGATGCGCGCGATCTCCACGCGGCTGGCTAGCATGGCGATAGCCGAGCGGCGATTGCTGCCCTGCATCGGGTCGGAACGCGCCGATCTGGTGGTGGCGGGGTGCGCGATCCTGGAAAGCATCCTCGACATCTGGCCCGCCGAGCGGCTGGGCGTGGCGGATCGTGGCATTCGCGAGGGCATCTTGCGCGGATTGATGGACCGCGACGACATTTCCGGGCAAAGGGCCGCGTCATGACGAGAGGCACCGGCGTCGGGCATATCCGCGTGAAAACCGCGAAGAAGCGGACAGCGCAATCGACGCGCTGGCTGGAGCGCCAATTGAACGACCCATATGTACATCAGGCGCGTGCACAAGGTTGGCGCAGCCGCGCGGCCTTCAAGCTGATCGAGTTGGACGAGAAGTTCCATTTCGTGAAGCAGGCGCGGCACGTCATCGACTTGGGCGTAGCGCCGGGAGGTTGGGCGCAGGTGGTGCGGAAGCTATCGCCCAAGGCGCGCGTGGTCGGCATCGACTTGCTGCCGACCGATGAGATCGAGGGCGTGACGCTGCTCGAAATGGACTTCATGGACGACAAGGCGCCCGACATCCTGCGCGCGGAATTGGGCGATGCGCCCGATCTGGTGATGTCCGACATGGCGGCAAACACCGTCGGCCATGCCCAGACCGATCACCTGCGCACCATGGGCCTGGTCGAGGCCGCCGCGCATTTCGCGATCGAGACGTTGAAGCCCGGCGGTACGTTTGTGGCGAAGGTCTTCGCAGGAGGCACCGACCGCGAGTTGCTGACGATCCTCAAGAAGCACTTCACCACCGTGAAGCACGCCAAGCCGCCCGCCAGCCGCAAAGGATCGAGCGAATGGTATGTCGTAGCGCAGGGCTTTAAGGCCCGCAGCGGCATCCCGGTGGCTGATTAGAAGCGGCGCGATATTCCGGCATAGACGCGCACATCCGGACTATCCGCATTGAGGCCGAAGGCGCTGCCCGCATCCAGTTGACAATTGTCCGAAGCCTGCCAGGCGAGCGAAGCCGCCGCGAGCAATTCGGTCGTGTGTCCGGATGGATCATCGTCCCGGAAGGCGGAGACTTCGAACGCAGCATTGATGGATTTCGACAAATCCACCCCTAACCCCGCCACAGTGCCATAGGAGAGATGGCGACCGTCGCGATCCTCATCCACGTTCGCGTCGATTTCCGGTGTGACGGCCAATGAAAGACCTGCGCCGATATCCACGCTGACGGGCACGATCAACCCTGCGGCCCAATCGCCTGCGCCTATGGCAGATTCGCCAGCGGGCAAGGTCGCAGATAGCTTGATGGCGGCAGAAAAACCGGAGCCTTCCGATTCGGACAGGCTACGTTTATAGCCGATCAGAATATCTCCGACGCCGCTCGACTTATCGATAAGGCGGCTCGGGATATCTTTGTTCCGCTGGTGCCCATAGGCTGTCCAGCCGACCTGCACTTCGCTCACGGCATCCAGCCCATAGCGCATCAGCAGGTCGCCTGCGATCAGAGTATCGGATTTCGTCGCCTCATCTTTGTCGCGCGTCCAATCGGCCAACCCCAATTCCGCCAGCACATGCCCCTTGTCCACAATGCATGGCGTTGTACCAAGACCAGGCCGCTCGGGGCATAAAGGGCGAAGGCCCTGCGCAAATCCGGGTGAAGCCATGATGCCTGTGGCGAACAACAGCACAAGCGTCCACTTCACCGTCATCTGGCGCGCGCTGCCGCCACCGCCGCCTTGAGCGCGTCGAATCCGACCGCACCGTTCAGTACCTGATTGCCGACGACGAAGGTCGGCGTGCCGGTCGCCTGCAACGTCTGGGCAATGCGGATATTGGACTCCACTTCAGCGTTATACTTGGCCGTGACCATCGCGGCCTCGGCGGCCTTGCGGTCGATGCCTACGGACGCGGCAGCGGCGAAGATCGTGTCCCGGGTGACTTGCCCGGCGCCATACAGCGCCTTGTGAAAGCGCATGTACTGCCCCTTTTCAGCGGCCAGCAGCGACACCTTGGCGGCGTCAGTGCTCTGCTCCGACAGGATCGGCAGTTCGCGGTACACGACCTTCAGCTTGCTGTCCTGCGTCACCAGCTTTGCGATTTCGGGCAGGGTCGCGCGGCAATAGCCGCAGGCATAGTCGAAATATTCGACCAGCGTAACGTCGCCATTCTCTGCGCCTTCCCATGCGCCGGCGTAGGGCGTTTCGATCTTCGAGCGGTTCTGATCGATTACCGCGCCCATGCGCTTCGACGCGAGACGCTCCATGGCCTGCGGCAGGATTTCGGGATGTTCGAGGATATAATCGCGCACGATCGCCTCGATCGCCGCCCGGTCCTTCGTGTCGACTTGTGCAGCGGGGGCAGCCCCCTGCATGAAGAAAGCAGCGACCGCAGCCGCCGCAACAAAGGCCGTTCCGCCCAGCATCATTTGTATCTTTCCGTTTTTAAGGGCCGCCCGCAGCGTCGCCGGTGTTTCACTCATCGTCTTTTCTTGCCCTGTGACTCGATGGCGGCGCGCGACACCATGGAAATATCCTGCGCGCGCAGCCAATCGGTCGTGCCTTCCTTGAGACCCTGCATCGCGGCGTCGGCGCTCCGCAGTGCCATCTCGTTCTGGCCCTGCATGGAATAGCGCTCCGCCGTGGCCAGCGCCGCATGTGGAATATCGCCGCGCTGTTCGTAGACGACGCCAAGTTGATACCAGGCGAACGGATTCTCCCGATCGCGCGCCACAGCGTTGCGCAGGACTTTCTCGGCTTCGGCGAAATTGGCGCTGTCTTCGGTCGCGATCAGCGCGTGGCCGAGCAGCACCGCGATCAGCGGCTGGTTATTGGACCCCGCGACTGCATCGCGCAGCGGCGCAATAGCTTCGGCGGGGCGACCACTTTCCAGCAGAACTTGTCCTTTGAGTTCAAGGAAATAAGGGTCGTGCGGCTCCGCAGCCAGCAATGCACCCACTTCCGACAGTGCTTTTTCGGGATAGGCGCTTTTATGCCAGGCATAGGCGCGGGCATAATGTGCCGGGAGCGACTGGTCGGTCTCGGGGTAAGTGCGCAGGGTCTGGGCGGGATCGGATACGAAGCCGATGAGCTTCGCCTTCACGCGCTCGAACTTCTTTTCCAGCACCGGGTCGACCGGCTTCTTCCACGCGGGGTCTTTCTCGTAGACGTCGGTCAACACGGCGATGCGTTCGCCCGAAAGCGGATGGGTGCGTCCGTAGCTGTCGTCCTGCGGGATCGCGAGCCGATATTCCTGGTTCTGAAGCTTCTTGAAGAACTCCAGGCTCCCCTTGCCGCTGACTCCTGCGCCACTCAGGTAGCGGGCACCCGCCAAGTCGGCGGAGCTTTCCTGCGTGCGGGAGAAAGCGAGATACTTGCCCATGGCAGCCTGCTGGCCAGCGCCCATGATCCCCATGCCCGCCTCGCCCGCGCCCGCCGCGATCGCCGCCGCACCCAGGACTAGGCTGAGCAGGGTGATGTTGGTCGCCGCCTTCGCGCCCTCTGCCCCGGTGATGACGTGACCGCCCTCTATGTGCCCGAGTTCATGGGCGATGACGCCCTGCACCTGATTGACGTTGTCGGCGGCGGCGATGAGGCCGCTGTGGATCCAGACATATTGCCCGCCCGCGACGAAGGCGTTGATTTCCTTGTCGTTGATCAGGAGCACCTGCACATTTCGCGGTTCCATCTTCGCGGCTTTGACGAGCGGGCCGGAAATGGAATCGAGCAGCGCCTCGGTCTCCGCATCGCGCAATATCTGCTGCGCGGCGGCAGGCTGGACCAACAGCGCGAACGACAGCAGTAACGCGGCAACGAGGCGGATCATCATACGGGCGGAAGCCATGGCCACGCTATGGGCGAAGTCGCCGCCCGGTTCAATGGCGGGCGTAGATGGGAAGGTTTCAAACGAAGAATGGCCTCTCCCACGGGGGAAGAGGCCATTCCTTGGTGCGCGTTGATTGGGAGATCAGGCGCCGAAGGTGCGCTGCCACCAGCCGCGACGAGTCGTACCGTCGCCGTCTTCGCCTTCGCTACCGTCGGCGGAGGCCTCGGCAGGCGTAGCGTCTGCCTCGGAAGCTGCAGGCGTCGGCGTGGGTTCAACAGGTGTGACCTCCGCAGGTGCAGCTTCTGTCACGGGTGCTGCGTCTTCCACAGCTTCCGTCACAGACTCCACGGCTTTTGCAGGAGAGGCCTTTCTACGTGTGCGCTTGGGCTTCTCGACCGCCACGGCTTCTGCCGCAGGTTCGGCCACGGGTTCAGCTTCCACTGCGGTGTCGGCCTTCTTCTTGCGCGTCCGCTTGGGCTTAGGCGCTTCTTCCGCCACAGCTTCGGTAGGCGTCGCATCGGGCGCAACGACCGCTGCTTCTGCTGCTGGCTCCACCGGCGATGCTTCAGCGTTCACCGCACCCTTGCGAGCACGCGGCCGACGACGTGTCTTGGGCGCTTCGGCAACAGGCTCTGCTTCGACCGGCGCTTTGGGCGCGGCTTCGGCCACGGGCTCCGCTTCGCCTTCTGCTGAGACGGAGTTTTCGCCGGCCTCAGACGTCTGCGCTTCACCCTCTGCACCTTCACCGCGACGGCGACGGCCACCACGGCGTCCACGACGGCCACGGCGACGTGCCTCTGCCTGTTCCTCACTGACGATCAGCGATGCGTTATCGCCACCCTCGACGAGTTCCGCTGCATCAGTGTCGGCGTCCTCCACCTGATCGTCCGAAGGTTCAGCGCCTTCTGCTGCTTCGGCATTGTCCGGGGCGATTTCGTTGCCCTGCTCATCGGTGCGTCCACCACGGCGACGACGACGGCGGCGACGGCGACGGCCGCCCTCGCCTTCCTCGGCACTGCGTTCCGGACGATCGGGCCGTTCGCCGCGTTCACGATTGTCGCTGCGCGGCGCGCGTTCCTCGACCTCTTCGGCTTCTTCCTCGATCTCTTCCTCTTCCTCGGGAAGATCATCGTCGTCATCATCGACGATGGGCGAGAAGGTGACGACATGCGTGGGCTTCGGCCCGCTGGCCTCCACCGACATGCGTGCGCCTTCGACTTCGCCATCGGGCAGTATCTGGATCGTCACGCCATAGCGCTGCTCGATCTCGTCCAGTTCGCGCCGTTTGTTGTTGAGGACGTAGAACGCCGCTTCCTGGCTGGCGCGCAGGGTGATGAGCGTTCCGCGACCGCGTGCCGCTTCTTCCTCCAGCATGCGCAGCGCGGAAAGACCCGCCGACGATGCCGTGCGGACGAGGCCCGTGCCTTCGCAATGCGGACATTCGCGCGTCGAGGCTTCCAGCACGCCGGTGCGCAGACGCTGGCGGCTCATTTCCATCAGGCCGAAGCCCGAAATGCGTCCCACCTGAATACGCGCACGGTCGTCGCGCAGCGCATCCTTCATAGCCTTCTCGACCTTGCGAACATTGCTGTTCACTTCCATGTCGATGAAATCGATAACGACCAGGCCCGCCATATCGCGCAATCGCAACTGACGCGCGATTTCTCGTGCGGCTTCCAGGTTGGTGGCGACGGCAGTTTGCTCGATACCATGCTCGCGTGTCGAGCGGCCCGAGTTGATGTCGATCGAGACGAGCGCTTCGGTCGGGTTGATGACAAGATAACCGCCCGACTTCAACTGCACGACTGGATTATACATCGCCGCCAGTTGATCCTCGACGCCGAAGCGCTGGAACAGCGACACCGTGTCGGCATAGGCTTTCACCCGCCGCGCATGGCTTGGCATCAGGAGCTTCATGAAGTCCTTCGCTGCGCGATAGCCTTCCTCGCCCTCGACGATCACTTCCTCGATATCCTTGTTGTAGATATCGCGGATCGCCCGCTTGATGAGGTCGCTGTCGTTGTGGATCAGCTCAGGCGCGGAAGCCTTCAGGGTTTTTTCGCGGATTTCGTCCCACAAACGCGCGAGATAATCGAAGTCGCGGCGAATTTCCGGCTTGGTACGCGCAAGGCCCGCCGTGCGGACGATGCAGCCCATGGTCGAGGGCAAGCGCATTTCGGCGATGATCGACTTAAGGCGCTTGCGGTCGGCCGCGTTGCTGATCTTCCGGCTGATGCCACCACCGTGCGAGGTGTTGGGCATCAGCACGCAATAGCGGCCCGCCAGCGAGAGATAGGTGGTAAGCGCAGCGCCCTTGTTGCCGCGTTCTTCCTTGACGACCTGCACCAGCAGCACTTGGCGGCGGCGGATGACGTCCTGGATCTTGTAGCGGCGGCGCAGCGCCATGCGCTTGCGGCGCAGGTCTTCGGCGGCATCATCGCCGCCCTTGCGGCGCGTGTTGGCGCGTGGCTTCTCGCCACCTTCGCCTTCCTCTGCGCCTTCGCCTTCGTCCTCGTCATGATGGTCTTCATCATGATCGTGCGGCGCATCGAGTTCCTCGACATCGCCGGTCAGAGCGGCTTCGTCATCTTCCTCGGCGCGGAGGGCGGCTTCTTCTTCGGCATGCTCGCGTTCTTCACGCAGCAGTGCTTCGCGGTCTTCCTTCGGGATCTGGTAATAGTCCGGGTGGATTTCCGCGAAGGCCAGGAAGCCGTGGCGGTTGCCGCCGTAATCGACGAACGCCGCCTGAAGCGACGGTTCGACGCGGGTTACCTTGGCAAGATAGATGTTTCCCTTGAGCTGCTTGTGCTCAGTGGATTCGAAATCAAATTCCTCTATCCGGTTTCCGTTGACGATGGCGACACGGGTTTCTTCCCGGTGGCGCGCATCGATCATCATACGCAGTGTCATTCATTATACTCCGGGCGTGGCGGCCGGCGGCTTTGGCCGAAGCGGCCACGCTAAAGGTGAGGGACGGCCGGAGCCTGCGCGCCATCATTGGCGCGAGCTGGATCATCGTCCGGGTTGTAAGGATGTTAAGCGCGTCTGCTGCGGGGGCAGGGCCGGGAATATTTCCGGGCCGGGCAAAAGCCGTCCACGCCCCAAGGCCCAAAACCGGCCTGTCGGGGAACGTGGAAAAATGCCTCATGCAGCGTCAACCTGTTGGATCGCCTTCACGATTGGCGGCGATTCGTAAGCATCCCATGCGTTTACCGCAGATGTGCGGACTTCACGGGATTTGAAAGGGGTAGCAGTCAAGGAACGATGGGGCAACGGCGACCCTGAATTTTTTGTTACAATCGTTCCTGAAGTCCTGTTTGCAGCATGATGGTAAATGAAAGGTTAATTTTCCGATCGCCTTTACAACGCCGCATCGTGATTTCGGCTGGACGGCGGCGGCCGGAAGAGGGCACAAGCGCGGCCATGTTTCTGGCGCTGACTTATAGTGTTGCCCTGATGACTGCGCCCATCAACGGTACTGCGGCATCCATGGATATGGTGCGGCCGCCAATTGCGTTCAATGCGCGGCCACCGCGCAAGATGCATAGCATCACTGTGCCCATCCCCCCCGCCTCACGCGGCATTGCCTTGCCGAAGGTCGAGGGACCGCGCGATGGTTCCCGTCCGCTAGTCGTGATCGATGCTGGCCATGGCGGTCACGATCCGGGCGCAAGCAATGCCGCGGCTGGGGAGCAGGAAAAAGACGTCACACTGGCGGTGTCGCAGGCCATTCGCGAGCGGCTGCTCGCTTCCGGGCGCGTGCGGGTGGCGCTTACCCGCAATGATGACCGCTTTCTGGTGCTGGAGGAGCGCTATGGCATTGCCCGGCGGCTGAGCGCGGACCTGTTCATTTCCATCCATGCCGATGCAGCGCCCAATGCCGAAGCACGCGGCGCCACCGTATATACGCTTTCCGAAACCGCGTCCGATCGGGAGGCGGCGCGACTGGCGGCGCGGGAGAATCGCTCGGACATCATCAATGGCGTAAACCTGAGCGGTCAGGAATCGGCGGTGTCGAACATCCTGATCGACCTGACGCAGCGCGAGACGATGCAGCAATCGTCCAGTTTCGCGCGCATACTTCAGCGGGAGGCCACGCCGTTCGTGCCTTTCCGCAGCACCGCGCATCGCTTCGCATCGCTGATCGTCCTGAAAGCGCCCGACACGCCTTCCATACTGTTCGAGACGGGATATATCAGCAATGCACAGGACGCGGCGTTCCTCACCTCCCGCGAGGGGCAGCAGCAGATCGCCGATGGTGTCGGCAAGGCCATCGAAGTCTATTTCGCGCGCCGGGCCGCCGCACCATGACGCTGTGATGATGCCGGGCTGCGCGCCTGCCCTTGTCCTCTCCAGCTTTGGACCCTAAAGCCTCTCTGCGATGGATGAGGACGCCCCGACAACCCCCGACAGCAAGGACTTTCGCTATCGCGCATCCCGCGATGCAGGAAGCGCGTTCGCGCGTCTGAAGGATCAGTTCGGAGCGCAATGGGGCAAGCGCTGGTTTCGGCTCGCCAGTTACGTGCTGCTTCTTGTCTTCCTTGCCGTAGCCTTGTTCTGGATCATTTTCGCGCGCGGCCTGCCCGATGCGGCTACGCTGCTGGAATATGAGCCGCCGTTGCCGACTATCGTGCGGGACGTAAATGGCCAGCCGGTGCACAGCTATGCGCGCGAGCGACGCGTCCAACTGCAATATGCTGATTACCCGCCGCTGCTGATCAAGGCGTATCTAGCCGCTGAGGACAAGACGTTCTTCTCTCACCATGGCGTCGATTTTCCGGGCTTTGCGGGCGCGGTGTTCGATTATGTGAGCAAGCTTGGCTCGGGCCAGCGCGCGCGGGGCGGATCGACGATTACACAGCAAGTCGCCAAGAACCTGCTGATCGGCGACGAATATTCGCCGACGCGCAAGGTGAAGGAGATGATCCTCGCCTGGCGCATCGAAAATGTGCTGTCAAAGCAGCAAATCCTTGAACTGTACCTCAACCAGATATTCCTTGGCCGCAATGCATACGGCGTACAGGCGGCATCGCGCGCATATTTTGACAAGGATGTCGCGGACCTCAAGCTGCCGGAAATGGCGTATCTTGCGATCCTGCCGAAGGGTCCGGCCAACTATCGGCCAGAGAGCGAAACCGGAATGGCGCGGGCGCTGGAGCGGCGCAACTGGGCGCTGGGCGAAATGCGTGACAATGGGTTCATCACCGACGCGCAGTTTGCCGCTGCGTCTTTGCAGCCGCTGGGCACCGTGGCGCCGCACGGCTCGCCCTATGGCAGCGCGGGCGGCTATTACGTCGAGGAAGTGCGGCGGCGGCTGATCCAGCTGTTCGGCGAAAAGGCGCAGGACGGCCCGAATAGCGTCTATGCAGGCGGGCTCTGGGTGCGCACGCCCTTAGACCCTGAGATGCAGGGGCTGGCGACCACCGCCCTGCGTGCAGGGCTACAACGCTATGACGCGGGCAAGGGTTGGTCCGGGCCGGTCGGCAAGATCAATATCGACAATGGCTGGCAGCGAGAGATGGCCGTCAGCTCCGTCGGCATCGATTATGATAGCTGGCGCATTGCGGTCGTGCTGTCGCGCGAAAGCGGTGCGGCGCAGATCGGCTTCTCCGGCGGAGAGACGGGCACACTCCCGGCGAGTGCGGCGCAAATCCCCTATCGCCGCATCGGTGGTCCGGCGTTCAATGCATTGAAGCCCGGCGACCTGATCGCGGTGGTGCGCAACGGCTCCGAATGGGCACTGCGCAGTGTTCCCGAAGTGTCGGGCGGCATGGTGATCGAGGAGACGCGTAGCGGGCGTATCCATGCTTTGCAGGGCGGGTTCGATGCGCGCCTCTCCGCCTATAATCGTGCGACGCAGGCATTGCGGCAGCCGGGGTCCACTATCAAACCGTTCGTCTATGCGTCCGCGCTGGACAATGGGATGACGCCTGCCTCGATCATCGTGGACGGCCCGTTCTGCGTGTATCAGGGCGGCAGTCTGGGGCAAAAATGTTTCAAAAACTTCTCGGGAAAGAATGCGGGGCCGCAGACGATGCGCTGGGGCGTGGAGCAATCGCGTAACCTTATGACGGTGCGCGCGGCGTCGCAGACGGGAATGGAGCGCGTGGTCAAAACCATCAAGACGATGGGGATCGGCGATTATCAGCCCTATCTCTCCTTTGCGCTGGGCGCGGGCGAGACGACGGTCGAGAAGCTAACCAACGCTTATGCGATGCTGGTCAATCATGGCCGCGCGCTAAGTCCCAAGGTCATCGATTATGTGCAGGATCGTCGCGGCAAGGTGATCTGGCCGACGCGCTGGCGCGCTTGCGATGGCTGCAATGCGCCGAACTGGGATGGGAAGGCCATGCCGCGCTTCACGCCCGAAGGACGGCAATTGATGAACCCGATGACCGCATATCAGGTGGTCCATATCACCGAAGGCGTGATCCAGCGCGGCACTGCGACGGTCCTGCGCGATCTGGAGCGCCCCTTGTTCGGTAAGACCGGGACAACCAACGGACCGACGAACGTGTGGTTCGTTGGGGGATCGCCTGATCTGGTCGCAGGCGTATATCTTGGCTACGACGCGCCGCGCAGCCTTGGGGGTTATGCACAGGGCGGTCGGATTGCCGCGCCAATCTGGAAGCAGGCGATGGCGCCTATTCTGGCGAAGATGCCGAAAACGCCCTTCATCGCACCCAACGGTATCCGCATGGTCACCATCGACCGGCGATCGGGCAAGCGTGTCTATGGGGCATGGCCGACCAACGATCCTAAGGCGCCCGTGATCTGGGAAGCCTTCAAGCCCGAATCCGAACCGCGCCGGACCATCCGCAAGGATGAAGTCGAGGCGCAGGAGAAAGTGGCGGCGGCGCGCGCGGCAAGTGCGGCATCGCGGCCACGGAACGACAGTGACTTTATGCAGCAGCAAGGCGGCATATATTAGAACTTCCCCCGCCCGCCGTCAGAGCGAGCGATCAGGGACATGGACATAGTGGAGATTCACCATGCGCGCCGAAGCGCAGCAACATATCGACCGTATCGACGCCGCTCTCGACTTGCTGCGGCGTTTTCTGGACTGGGACCGCGCGCTGCGGCGGCTTGACGAGTTGAACGCGCGCGTCGAGGACTCGTCGCTGTGGGACGATCCCAAAAAGGCGCAGGAAGTCATGCGTGAGCGAACGCGCCTCGATAGTGCGATCAATGCCACGCGCGCGATCGACAGCGAGAAGACCGACACCGCCGAACTCATCGAAATGGCCGAAGCCGAAGGTGACGAGGCGATGGTGACCGAAGCGATCCAGTCGCTAAAGGAACTGGCCGAGCGTGCCGACCAGGACAAGGTTAAAGCGCTGCTGGCGGGCGAAGCCGACGCGAACGACACCTATCTGGAAATCCACGCAGGCGCGGGCGGAACCGAGAGTCAGGATTGGGCCGAAATGCTCCAGCGCATGTATGTGCGCTGGGCCGAACGGCGCGGATATAAGGTCGAGATCGTCGACTATCATGGCGGCGAGCAGGCCGGGATCAAGTCCGCGACGCTGCTGATCAAGGGCGAAAACGCCTATGGCTATGCCAAGACCGAGAGCGGCGTGCACCGCCTCGTCCGCATCAGCCCCTATGACAGTTCGGCGCGGCGGCACACCAGCTTCTCGTCGGTGTGGGTCTATCCGGTGATCGACGACAATATAGACATCGAAGTCAACGAAAGCGACCTCAAGATCGACACCTATCGCGCGTCCGGTGCCGGTGGTCAGCACATCAACACGACCGATTCCGCCGTCCGTATCACGCACGTACCCACCGGCATCATCGTCGCCTGCCAGAACCAGCGCAGCCAGCACAAGAACAAGGCGGAAGCCATGAACATGCTGAAGGCGCGGATGTACGAGGCGGAACTGCAACGCCGCGAAGCCGCCGCAAGCGCCGAACATGCGTCCAAGTCCGACATAGGCTGGGGCCATCAGATCCGCTCCTATGTGCTGCAACCGTATCAGATGGTGAAGGATCTGCGCACTGGCGTAGTGTCCACCGCGCCCGACGATGTGCTGGATGGTGCGCTTGATCCCTACATGGCCGCCGCCCTGTCGCAGAAGGTGACGGGCGAGAAGGTCGTCGTCGAGGACGTCGATTGATGCGACCCTCCGGCCTGCTCGCCGTCACGGTGCTGCTGGCCGGTTGCAGCGCTTCGGGCGATCCCAGTCGCCCTGCATCGGCGCAGAACTTTCCCAAAGCGGACCGGCCCGTTGCGCCGATCGTATCGACACGCTGGTCGACCGAGGAAGCACGCGATCGCCTCAACGAAGCCGACGACATCATGAAGCTCGCAGGGATACGCCCCGGCATGACGGTTGCGGACATCGGCGCGGGGGAAGGCTATTATACGGTGCGCCTTGCCAAGCGCGTGGGGCCGCAGGGACGCGTTCTGGCCGAGGATGTGCTGGCCGAAGTGATCGATGCGCTTGGTCGGCGCGTGACGCGAGAGGACTGGAAGAACGTCAGCGTCAAGCTTGGCACGCCGGACGATCCCAAGCTGCCCGCCGACAGTTTCGACCGTGTCCTGATGGTGCATATGTATCATGAGATCAGCGAACCCTATGCGTTTCTCTGGCATATGCATCCGGCGCTGAAGAAGGATGGCGAAGTCATCGTAGTCGATGCCAATCGGCCGACACGGCAACATGGAACCCCGCCGCGTCTTCTCGCCTGCGAGTTCGCTGCCGTGGGCTACAGGCTCGAACAGGTGGTCGCGCGGCCCAATGCCGGAGGCTATCTGGCGCGGTTCCGCAAGATCGGCGCACGCCCGAAGCCGGAGAGCATCATCGCCTGCGCCTTGCGGGAATGACGGCACGCGTGCGGACCTTAGCCTTTCCCTAATCTTTGCCGGATAAATGCGGCGTCATGGACATGGCGCCCGATCCTGCCCTCAAGCCCGGCATGGGCGAGCCTCTTCTCCCGTTTCCGGGTGATGGGCCGGATGCGCGCTGGGCGGTGCTGGGTGAAGCAGCGGCGGAGGCCAATGCCTTCTACGCGCCCGACATGCTTCGCGCGGCGCTGGATCATCTGCGTGGCAAGCAGAACGTCCGGCTGATCGAAGTCTTCGACGGCACGAGGTTGATCGGACTGATGCCGGTGACGGTGATGCCGCGCCATGGCCGCCTGCCTGTTGCCAATGTTGCCAACTGGATGCACGCGCATTGCTTCTACGGTGCGCCGCTCATCCATCGCGGAGACGAGCAGGCAGCCTGGATTGGCTTCCTGACGCAACTGGATGCGGCAGATTGGGCACCGAACTTCCTGCATCTACGTGGTTTCGACGCGGCAGGGGCCAATGCCGCCGCGCTGGAAGCGGTGTGCGTTTCGCAGCGGCGGAGATTTGCGGAGATCGGGCGGTACGACCGCGCGTTGCTCCGGTCCGATCTTTCCGCCGACGCCTATTGGGAGACCAACGTCCGCGCGAAGAAGCGCAAGGAAATCCGCCG
Organism: Sphingobium sp. SCG-1; assembly: GCF_002953135.1. Classification (NCBI taxonomy): domain Bacteria; kingdom Pseudomonadati; phylum Pseudomonadota; class Alphaproteobacteria; order Sphingomonadales; family Sphingobiaceae; genus Sphingobium; species Sphingobium sp. SCG-1. Next base: position 1,361,943 of record NZ_CP026372.1, on the reverse strand, counting down.
CCTGCAAAAGCGCCTTGCCGATATGGGTGCCGTTGAAAGCCGCACGCTGACGGATGCCGCCGACCTGCCGCACTGGTGCAGTGACTTCCTCGCACTCGAAGCATCGGGATGGAAAGGTCAGGAAGGCACAGCATTGTCCTGTTCCGCCGACGACGCGGCATTCTTCCGCGCTGCCACGGCAGCGGCCTGTGCGAATGGGCGACTTCATTTCCTGCGGCTCGATCTGGATGGAAAGCCGATCGCCATGCTGATCAACTTCCAGCATCGCGACGGCGCATTCTCCTTCAAGATCGCCATCGACGAGACATTGGGCCGCTTTTCCCCCGGCGTGCTGATCGAGATAGATAATCTGCGCGCGGTGCAGGACGATCCGGCAATCGCATGGATGGATAGTTGCGCCGCACCCGATCACCCGATGATCGACAGCCTTTGGGGCGAGCGGCGCAGCATCGTCCAATATCGGGTGGCGCTGAAAGGTAGCGGCCTGACCCGTGCTCGCCGCGCCACGACCTTTGCACTGGCCAGCGCGGTCGAGCGTGCCGCTGCTTTCATGAAGAGAAGATAGATACGCATGTCGCTCCAGCAGCCTATCGACCGATCTTCTGCCGCCATGCCGCGCGCCTTCGGTGAATCGGCGCGAGTTGCCTTCGCCACTGCCTATCCCGACCTGTCGGTGAAGTTGATGCATCAACTGGCCGGTCATCCGCTGTTCTCGCGCGAGGCGCTGGCCATGCTGGCGGAGCGGATGCCCGGATCGCAAGTCGAGTATAACCTCGGCAAGCTGCCGCTGGGTGTGCGGCCCGAGGAAACGCCGAACAACGGACTGACCTTGGGCGAAACGGTCCGCACCATCGACACTAATGGCAGTTGGGTCGTGATGAAGAATGTCGAGTGCGATCCGGAATATGCCGCGATGTTGGACGCCGCGTTGGCCGAGCTTGCGCCGATGGTTGCCCGCAAGACCGGGCGGATGCTCCATCGCGAGGCATTCATTTTCCTGTCCTCGCCCGACAGCGTGACGCCGTTCCACATGGACCCGGAGCATAATATCCTGCTCCAGATCGAGGGTGAGAAGACGATGACCGTCTTTCCCGCGGGCGATCCGACCCTGGTGCCGCCGCAACAAAGTGAAGGGTTTCACGCCGGGGCGCACCGCAACCTGAAGTGGGATGCGGCGTTTCTGAACAAGGGTAAGCCCGTTAAGCTTCTCGCGGGCGATGCTGTTCTGGTGCCGGTGAAGGCGCCGCATTTCGTGAATAACGGGCCAGCCGTCTCGATCAGCTTCTCTATCACCTGGCGATCTGACCGGAGCATCGCCGAGGGCGAGTTACACAGCCTGAACGCGATGCTGCGCCGCCGAAAGCTACCGACAGTGAAGGTCGGCGCGAAACCGGAAGCCCAGCGGTTTCACCGGCTCCTCTACCGCCTCATGCGGAAGCTGGGCGTCTGAGTATCCGCCGCAGCAGCGCTTCGGCTTCGAGGCGCGGCGAGAATCGTTCGAGCGTCCACCATTCCAACGTCTCCTCGCCGGTTGCGAGGCTCTGCTTGTAGCGGTCCTTGCCCGCCAGCAGGGAGTAAATGGAGAGCCCTGCATCGGCATAGCGCGTGACGGCGGCGACATGGCACATCAGCCCCGGCTTCGCTTTCGATGAAATCGGTGCCGAAAATGCCGACTGGTAATTCATCGCCCGCCCGGCGTAGAGGAAGTTCAGCAGATAACCGAGCAAGTGATCGCCCGCCGCGATGCGGAGGAGTTCGACTTCTCCCGTCGTCAGTCCCCGCAAGACCAGCGCCCGCGCAAAAGCCCTGAAGCCCGCGTCATCCCAGGCATTATCGGCATGACGGCCCGCGTTGAGTGCCTGCATTTCGGTCAGCCATGTTTCGGCTACGACAGAATCCGCCGCCACCGTGATTGTCGGATCGCTGCCATAATCCTTGGTTGAGCGTTTGATCTGGCTTCGCGTGTTGGCGCTCAGCAGGGAAAGATAGTCGCCATTCGCACCCCGCACAGCGGCTAGGTCGATCAGATAGGCGGGCAAACGATCAACGCGTGTAGCGCGGCGGAAGCGGCCCTGGTCGAGGGATTGCCAGTTCGGAGTGATGCCCGCCAATTGCAAGGCGCGCCAGTCAGTGCGGGCCATCATCGCTTGCAGCGCCATCGCTTCTATCCCCTCCGGTGCATCGGCGGATTTCAGCAGCCCATTATACTCGATAAAACCACGGTCCTGCGATGTGACCCCGGCCTGATTTAGCGAAAGCGTTGCGATGCTCCCCAGCAATCGCGGCACCTGCGCACGCCCGATCAAGGCGAGCGCCACGTCCCCACCTTCCGACTGCACGCTGAGCAGTTCGGGCGAGGCACCGCTGGTCGAGAGCCAGCTTTTCATCCATGTCCAACCCAGGAAGAAGCTCTTGTCTTCGCCAGCACGGGCCTCAAGCGCCTGCCACCGTGCCGCTAACAGGTCGAGCGCTGGCAGCGGCGTGAAGGTGGCGGTCAGCGTCATGCCGCTCTTTTTACATGGCGGCAGGAGCGGTCAAGGAAATAGCGCTACAGGCGGCGGTCGGGGTCCACGGTGCCGTCGCTACGCACGCCCGCCATGGCCAGGTCCATGCCGATGCGCCCCGTCACGAAGCGCGTCCACATCCAGAAGTCGGCCGCCAGCGACCAGAGCGGATAGTGGAAGGTCGCAGGGCGGTTTCGCTCGATCGCGAAATGCGCGGCCCAAGCAAAACCATAGCCCGCGACAGGCAGCAGCAGCAGAGGCCAAAGGTGATCCCGGATTACGGAGATGGCGAACAGCAGAATGACCAGACTGGTCCCGACATAATGCAATGCGCGCGTGAGCGGCCGCGCGTGCTCCTGCAAATAATAAGGCCAGAACTGCCGGAAGGTCCTGAATTTGCGCATGTTTATGCCTCTCTCCCTCTCCTTCTCTAGGGGCAAAGGAAATGGAGGTTAAACGAAAATCGACAGACGCCATGGCAAATCTCCATTCCGCTTGATTGACGGAGGACCACCATTAGGGCGTAGTTGTACAAGCGACGGGAGATCCGATGACCGACAGAATCAAGCTGCACGAAAGCTGGAAAGCGCCGCTCGAGAACGAATTTGGCGAACCCTATATGCATGCGCTGCGTACATTCCTGCAGGCGGAGAAGACGGCCGGAAAAACGATCTTCCCACGCGGATCGGACTATTTTCGGGCGCTGGACCTAACGCCATTGGAGGCGGTGCGCGTGGTGATATTGGGGCAAGACCCTTATCATGGTCCGGGGCAAGCGCATGGCCTTGCCTTCAGTGTGCAGCCGGGCGTGCGGACGCCGCCTTCGCTGGTCAACATCTACAAGGAACTGCACAGCGACCTTGGCATCGCACCTGCCCGACACGGCTTTCTGGAGCATTGGGCGCAGCAGGGCGTGCTGCTGCTCAACAGCGTGCTGACGGTGGAAATGGCGCAGGCGGCATCGCATCAGAAGAAAGGATGGGAGCGGTTCACCGACGCCATCATCCGGCTGGTCAATGCAAAGCAGGAGCCAGTCGTCTTCCTGCTATGGGGCGCCTACGCGCAGCGCAAGGCGGCGTTCGTGGACAGCGTCGACAAGGGCGGGCGGCATCTGGTGCTGAAATCGGCACACCCCTCCCCGCTCTCCGCACATAACGGATTTTTGGGGAGCCGGCCCTTTTCGAAGGCTAATGCCTTTCTGGAAGCGCAGGGATTGTCGCCGATCAACTGGACCTTGCCGCCAATCGTTGAGCGGCGCAGCGAAGCGGTGTAACCGGCCCTACCCTCACTCCCACGGAGCAACGACATGGCCTCCTACGCGAAATTGTTGCTCCTCGGTTCCGGCGAACTGGGCAAGGAATTCACGATATCGGCCAAGCGGCTTGGCTGCCATGTCGTTGCCTGCGACGCCTATGACGATGCGCCCGCCATGCAGGTCGCCGATGAGCGTGACGTGTTCTCGATGCTGGACGCGGACGCCCTGCGCGCGGCAATCCTGCGGCACCAGCCCGACTATATTGTCCCTGAAGTTGAGGCGATTCGCACGGAAATACTGCAGGAGATGGAAGCAGAGGGCTTCACTGTCGTTCCCTCTGCCCGCGCTGCCTATATGACGATGAACCGCGACCGCATCCGTGACTTGGCGGCGGTTGAGTTGGGGCTTCGCACGGCGCGCTACCGCTATGCCGATACCTGGGAAGAGATGCAGGCGGGCGCGGCGTACACGGGCTTCCCGTGCGTCGTGAAGCCGGTGATGTCGTCGTCGGGCAAAGGGCAAAGCACGGTTCAGGATGCGGCAGGGTTGCAGGCCGCATGGGATTATGCCGTCGCCAACATGCGCGGCGACCGGCGTAAGGTGATCGTTGAGGAGTTCATTGCCTTCGACTATGAGATCACGCTGCTGACGGTACGAACGCGGGACGGCGTGCTGTTCTGCCCGCCGATCGGGCACCGGCAGGAACGCGGCGACTATCAGGAAAGCTGGCAGCCCACGCCGATGACGGACGCCTTCCTGGCCGACGCGCAGAAGATGGCGACGGCCGTGGTCGATAACCTAGGCGGCTACGGCATCTTCGGCATCGAGTTCTTCGCGACGCGTGATGAAGTGATCTTCTCCGAACTGTCGCCGCGGCCGCACGATACGGGTATGGTGACGCTGATGTCGCAGAACCTGACCGAGTTCGACCTGCACATCCGGGCGATCCTGGGCCTGCCCATCACCGATATCCGGCTGAACGGACCTACCGCCTCCGCGGTGGTGCTGGCGGACCGGGAGGCGGACGCGTTTCGCATCGCGGGCGTGGATGATGCACTGGCGCTCGGGCGTAGCGGACAGGATGTCGATGTGCGGCTGTTCGGGAAGCCCGCCACGCGCAAGAACCGCAGGATGGCCGTTGCTCTCGCCGCGGGCGATACGGTCGATGAGGCCCGGAAGACCGCAACCGCCGCGGCGCAGTGCATCCAGCTCCTTTATGAATAGCGCACCTGTTCCGGCGCGATAAAGGGGCAACCTCTGAACCTTTGGCGCTTGTCCCGTGTTCTGATCCAAAGGGGATCGCATGGACGCGCCATTTTACTCATTCGACAGCATGCACGTTGCGGCAGCGGTGCTCGGCGCTGGCGTGATCGTCGCCTACTGGTTGCCGCGCTTTTTCTCCGGCAGGGAACCTGCTGCTTCCGGATTGCTGATCCTCATTGGGTTTGCAGCGTTCAGCTTCTTCCCCGCCATGCCCCGCGCGCTCTCGCCGATCGCGAACCCCGGAATCTGGGAGCATGCGGCGGAATTCGCCGTGATCGTTTCGCTGTTCGGCACCGGCCTGCGGATCGATAATCTGTCCAGCTATGCGCAATGGCGGCCGACGGCGCGTCTGCTGCTCATCCTCATGCCAATTACTATTTTCGGGGTCGCGACGCTGGGATGGGCGTTTGCGGGCATGACATGGGCGGGAGGATTGCTGTTGGGCGCGGTCCTTGCGCCGACCGACCCGGTGCTGGCTGGCGACGTGCAGGTGGGGCCGCCGACCGAGGGCGGGGAGCATCCGGTGCGCTTCACGCTGACGACCGAGGCGGGGCTGAACGATGGGCTGGCCTTCCCATTTGTGTACCTTGCCCTTCTCCTCGCTGCGCAGGGCACCGACCCCGCGCAATGGGGGCTGGAGTGGTTCCTGCGCGACGTGCTTTATCGCATCAGCATCGGCGCGCTTTCGGGCGTGGCGCTCGGCTGGCTGCTCGGGCGCGTGCTGTTCGTCCTGCCGAAAGGCAATCCGCTGGCGGACACGGGGACCGGCGTCGTCGCGCTGGCGGGCGTCATCATGTGCTATGGCGCGACCGAGCTGGTCGAGGGTTATGGCTTTATCGCCGTCTTCGTAGCGGGACTGGTCCTGCGCCGGGCCGAGGCACATCATGAATTTCACGGGCGGCTGCATGGCTTCAACGAGGCGATCGAACATGCCGTGACCGCCGCGCTGCTGATCTGCATTGGCGCGGCCTTGCCGACCTTATGGCCGTATCTTGACTGGAGCTACATGGCGATTGGTATCGCGCTGATCTTCCTCATCCGACCGCTGGGCGGCATGCTTGCGCTCGCTGGTACTGACTTCAAGTTGAGGGAAAAACTCGTTGTCTCCGCTTACGGCATACGGGGAATAGGGTCGATCTACTATCTCGGCTACGCGACCAGCCATGCCGATTTCGAAAACGCCAAGGAGTTGTGGGCGGCCGCTGCCTTCATAATCCTTGTCTCCGCTTTGGTGCATGGGCTGAGCGCAGGTGCCGCGGTGGAGCGCGTCACGGAGGAGGCCGCATGATCGAGCCGCAGTCATTATGAACTGAAGCCGCGTTGCCGGGTTATCCTCCATCGGCCACTAGCTGAAGGACGGACATAATGTTCAGGGAAAACATCGTCCTATTCGGCGCATTGGCCGCGAACGTAGGCATAGCCATCGCCAAGTTCATCGCTGCGTCGATCACCGGCTCTTCATCGATGTTGACCGAGGGCGTCCATTCGCTCGTCGACAGCGGCAATCAGATTCTGCTGCTCTATGGCCAGAAGCGGGCGAAGCGTCCGCCCGATCAGACGCATCCCTTCGGCTACGGGCGCGAACTGTACTTCTGGGCGTTCGTCGTCGCCATCCTCATATTCGCGGTCGGCGCGGGCGTCTCGATCTACGAAGGCTATCTCCACATCAACGAGCCGGAGCCGCTGCGCAACCCGCTCGTCAATTATATAGTGCTGGCCGTTTCGGTGGCGCTGGAAGGCACGTCGTGGACGATCGCGGTTCGTGAATTCGAGAGCAGACGCGGCGATACGCCGTGGTGGCAGGCCATTCGCAATTCCAAAGACCCGGCAGGCTTCATAGTGCTGTTCGAGGATTCGGCGGCGCTGTTGGGGCTGATTGTCGCTGCGGCCGGAGTTTGGGCGAGCCACTATTTCAATGATCCACGGATCGATGGCTATGCCTCGATCCTGATCGGGCTGGTGTTGGCCGCCGTAGCGATGTTGCTGGCCCGCGAGGCGAAGGGCCTGCTGATCGGGGAGCGTGCCGATCCCGAAGTCATTGCAAGAGTAAGAGCCATCGTGAACGGCCATGACCGGATCACCGCCGTCAATCATGTCAGGACGATCCACACAGCCCCGGACAAAGTGTTCGTCGCGATCAGTGCCGACTTCGATGACAGCCTGAGAATGGGGGAAGCCGAAACGCTGATCAGCCAGTTGCAGGCGAAGTTGAAGGCGGTGATGCCGCAACTGACGTCTATCTATATCCGGCCGGAGAAGATCGAGGACGCGCCCCTCGCCCTGTTGCCGAAGGGGGCGGGATGATGTTTGCAGAGTTCGACAATGTAGCGCCGATGGAGGCAAAGCTGGTCGCCACTCTGCCCAGCGACGCGGGCTGGCAATTTGAGCCGAAGTGGGACGGCTTTCGTGCGCTGGCTCTGCGCGAAGGGAAAGAAGTCGAGATCCTGTCCAAATCCGGAAAGAGCCTCGCCCGCTATTTCCCGGAGATCGTGGCAATGCTGGCCTCCATCAGTGAGTCGCGCTTCCTGCTGGATGGCGAGATAATCCTTCCGGTGGACGATGTGCTTTCGTTCGATGCCTTGCAGCAGAGGCTGCACCCGGCGGCGAGCCGTATCACGAAGCTCTCGAAGGAGACGCCTGCGCAGCTCATGCTGTTCGACTGCCTGGCGTTGGGGAAGGACGATCTGGCAGGCTTACCTTTGAAGGACCGTCGCGTGGCGCTCGATCGCTTTCATCGTGACCATGGCAGGGCGTCGTTGTTGCTCTCGCCCTACACTAGCAAAGCGGACGAGGCGCAGGCGTGGCTGGCCCATAGCGGCGGCGCGCTGGACGGCGTCATCGCCAAGCGTGTGGACGAACCCTATCGCTGGGGCGAGCGCGCGATGCTGAAGGTGAAGCAACTCCGCAGCGCAGATTGCGTGGTGGGTGGAATACGGCGTCAGAAGGAAGGGAATGGCGTCGCATCGCTCCTGCTCGGCCTCTATGACGACGGGGGGAAGCTCAACCATGTCGGCTTTACGTCAGCGATCAAGGACGAGGAACGGGCGGCGATCGGCGATCGCATCGCACCTTTCCTTGGCGGAGAAGGTTTCACAGGCAAGGCGCCGGGCGGGCCGAGCCGTTGGAACAATGGCGAGGCGAGCGCATGGGAGCCGCTGAAACCAGAGCTGGTGGTCGAGGTTGTGTACGACCAGGTCACCGGCGACCGTTTCCGCCATGGCACGCGCCTGCTGCGCTGGCGGCCCGACAAAGCGCCGGAGCAGTGCACGATGGATCAGTTGATACTGGAACTGCGTGCCGCGGAAGTGGAAGCCGTCGTCGCGCGGCGTTGATGCCTGGCGCCCTGGGCGACGGCTTCGCCAACAAGGATCATCGTCGGCTTGCCCTCCGCCAGCGCGTTCGTCGCCAGCGGCAACAGGTCGAGGCGCGTGTGCAGCAGGCGCTCGGTCGGCAGGCTGACATCGCAGGCAACGAGGACGGGCGTCATTGGCGACAATCCGGCGGCGATCAGTTCGCGGCTGATTTCCGGGGCTGCCGTCCGCCCCATGTAGAAGGCGGTGGTGCAGGCGGGATCGGCCAGTGCCTTCCAGTCCAGGTCGAGCGCGTCGCCCGCGCGAGCGTGGGCTGTCACGAACTGGACGCGGCGGGCAAGGCCGCGTGTCGAAAGCGAGATGCTCGAGCTGGCTGCTGCGGCACTGGCAGTGGTGATGCCAGGGCAAACCTGAACCTGAACTTGACGGTCAAATAGGTAATTTATCTCTTCGGTGGAGCGGCCGAAGATGCTGGGATCGCCGCCTTTCAACCGGACTACGCGTTCGCCGGACAGCGCTGCCTCCGCCATTAAGGCATTGATATCGCTCTGATCCTTTGAATGGCGGCCGGAGCGTTTTCCAACGGGAACCTGCCGGACATGCGTCGGGATCAGTCTCAAGATATCCGGGCCTACGAGGGCATCGTAGAACACGATCGTCGCCGCCTTTATCAGCCGTTCGGCCTTACGCGTCAGCAGGTCCGGATCGCCCGGCCCTGCGCCGACGAGCCACACTGTGCCGGGCGGGATGAGATCACGATCGTCAGGCATGGACTGGCTCCTTGGCGTCTTTGAGAAGGCGTTGAATGGCGGGGCGGCAGGACCCGCAATTTGTGCCGGCGGAAAGACAGGCGCCGACCGCCTCCACCGTCGCGAGTTGCTTTTCGCCGATGGCCGCGAGGATCGTCTTCAAGCCTACATCGAAGCACACGCAGACGATCGGCCCGCGATCCTCCTGCGGTGTGGCGGACCGCCCGGCGAGCAGTTCCATCGCGGAGGCGGCGCTGGCGGCCTGTAGCTGGGCGACGAGCCATTCACGGTTCGGCAGTCCGCCGGTGCTCGAGACATAGGCAGCGGCAACAAGCGTTCCGTTCGACAGGACGGCGCTGCGATACTGGCCGCGCGCGACATCGCTGCTTTCGATACGGTCGCCCTTGGGCAGCAGCGCGGCGAGCAAGCGTGCTGGATCGCCCTCCCCCGCCATCTCGATCAGCCAGCCTTGCGGCACGCGTATGCGCGTTGCCCAGATCGCGTCGATTGTCTCTGGCGCTTCATGTGCAACGAGAAAACCCGTCCACTTCACGCTCAGCTTCTCGACCCGCACTGGCGTCGATTTGAAGCCGGGTTGGCCTGAATGCGGATCGACGTTGGGCCGCGGTAGCAGCCCGGTGCGACCGCCCGTGGACTGGCGGTCCGTCCAGTGGATCGGCGTGAAGACCTCGCCCCGCCGCTGACCTTCGCTCAGGGAAACGCGAAAAACGCTTTCACCCTGCGCCGTCGTTACGCGTGCCAAGTCGCCATCGTCTATGTCGAGCGCCTCGGCATCCCTGGGGTGGATTTCCACCAACGGTTCCTGCCGGTGCGCCGACAGCTTGGGCGACAGGCCAGTGCGCGTCATCGTGTGCCACTGGTCGCGATAACGGCCGGTGTTGAGGGTCATCGGCCACTGGCTTAGCGATTGCGGTAATTCTATCTGCCGGACCGGCAAAAGGCGCGCCTTGCGATCGGGCGTGGAATACTGACCATCCACGAACGGGGTGCCGCCCCAGCGCCACGGCGTCATCCCGTCATAGGCGGGGTTGGAGATCGACGCATTCGCCCGCAGGTTGAACAATCGTGCGCCGTCATTCTGATAGGCCGAGAGGCGCGCATGCTCGCGATAAATGTCCGAGGGACGTTCGTACACGAAATGGTCGCGCCAGCCCATCGCGCGGGCGACTTGCGTCACGATCCACCAGTCGGGCTTTACCTCAGCGGGCAGCGGGAACAGCGCACGCTGACGGCTGATGATCCGGTCGCTGTTGGTGACAGTCCCGTCCTTTTCGCCCCATGCGGCGGCGGGCAGTTTGACGTGGGCATAGCGGGACGTGTCGGTGTCGGCGATGCAGTCGGACACGGCGACGAACGGGCATGCCGCCATCGCGTCCCGCACGGCGTTGGCGTCGGGCATCGACACGGCGGGGTTCGTCGCCATGATCCATAGTGCCTTGATGCGGCCCTCGGAGATGTTGCGGAAAAGATCGACGGCTTTGAGGCCGGGCTTGGTCGCCATGTTCGGTGCGGCCCAGAAACGGCCGACGCGCGCGACATTCTCCGGTGCGAAGTCCATGTGCGCGGCGAGTGTGGTGGCAAGACCGCCGACTTCGCGACCGCCCATCGCATTGGGCTGGCCGGTGATCGAAAACGGCGCGGCACCGGGCTTGCCGATGCGGCCGGTGGCGAGGTGGACGTTGATGATGGCGTTCACCTGATCGGTGCCGCGCACCGACTGGTTGATGCCCTGGCTGAACAGCGTGACGGTACGCGGATTGGCGGTGAACAGGTCGTAGAAGCGTTGCAGATCGGCGGGCGTGATGTCGCAGGTGCGGGCCGTGGACCACAGGTCATGCGCGCCCTCGGCCATCGCATCCCAGAAGCCATCGGGCACCTGAACGTGGCGGCCGCAATAGGCTTTGTCGACGGTCCCGGCGCGGACGCAATGGGCGAGCAGGCCATTCATCAGCGCCACGTCGGTACCGGGGCGGATGGCGAGGTGCAGGTCGGCCTCTTCGCAGGTTTCGGTGCGGCGTGGATCGATCACGACTAGCTTGGTGCCGCGATCGGCGCGCGCGGCCATGATACGCTGGTAGACGACCGGGTGGCACCAGGCCGTGTTAGAGCCGACGAGGATGATGAGGTCCGCCGCGTCCAGATCGTCGTAGGTGGCGGGCACGATGTCCTCGCCAAATGCGCGCAAATGCCCCGCGACGGCGCTGGACATGCAAAGGCGCGAGTTGGTGTCGATGTTCGCCGATCCGATGAAGCCCTTCATCAGCTTGTTGGCGACGTAATAATCCTCGGTCAGCAACTGGCCGGACACGTAGAAGGCCACGCTGTCGGGGCCATGCTTGGCGATAGTGTCGGTGAAGCGCTTGGCGACGTGGCCAATGGCGCGGTCCCACGTGGCGCGCTTGCCGTTGATTTCCGGGTGGAGCAGGCGGCCTTCGAGGCTGACGGTTTCGCCCAGATGGGTGCCCTTGGAACAGAGCTTGCCGCGATTGGCGGGGTGGCGCGTGTCGCCTTCGATCGCGACGGTGCGGTCCTCGCCAGGACGCGCGACGATGCCGCAGCCGACACCGCAATAGGCGCAGGTGGTGCGGATTGCGGTCATTTCGAGAGCACGCCTTCAACCCGTTCGCCCTGAGCTTGTCGAAGGGCCAGCCTGAGCGAAGACGAAGGCGCTTCACTGCGTTCAGCAGAACCCTTCGACAAGCTCAGGGCGAACGGGAGGGAGAGGTTGCGCACCTATCCTAAGCCGCCATCTGCAACGTCGTGGAGCGGCAGAGCAATATCCGGCCTGCGTCGATCTTCACCGGGATCGTCGGTGTGCAGCCCTTGTCCTCGCCCTGCGCCTCACCCGTCGCGAGGCTGATCACCCAGTTATGCAGCGGGCAGGCAACGCTGTCGCCATGGACGATGCCCTGGCTCAATGGGCCTTTCTTGTGCGGGCAGCGGTTGACGAGTGCGTAGATGTGATCGCCGCTGGTGCGAAATATCGCGATCTCGTCCGCGCCTTCGACGGCAACGGTGCGGGCGCCGCGCGGCGGTATATCCGCGACCGCGCCGACATCGAGCCATTGGGGCGTATCGAACATCATGCGAAAGCTCCTGCAAGTGGGCGGACTGCGGCAAGGGGACGATGCAGATTGCGGTCCACACCGGCTGCGCGATCGGCCCATGGATCATCCTGCGAAAAGCTCTGCGCGATCCAGAAGCGGGCCGCAAGAGCGTCGCGCATGTCCACATCGTCGACGATGCGCGCGGTAACATAGGCGAGGCCGACGCGCTCGATCCATGGCGCGGTGCGCTCCAGATAGCGGGCTTCCTCACGGTATAGCTGCACATAGGCGGCGGCCATGTGGATGGCCTCCTTCTCGGTCGCGACCTTGCACAGCAGGTCCGTGCCGCGCAAATGAATGCCGCCATTGCCACCGACATGCAACTCATAACCGGAGTCGACGCAGATCACGCCGAAGTCCTTGATCGTCGCTTCGGCGCAATTACGCGGGCAGCCGGAGACCGCCATCTTGAACTTGTGCGGCATCCAGCTGCCCCAGAATTTGCGCTCCAGCTTGACGCCGAGGCCGGTTGAATCCTGCGTGCCGAAGCGGCACCAGTCGGACCCGACGCAGGTCTTCACCGTCCGTAACGCCTTGCCGTAAGCGTGACCCGAGACCATGCCCGCCGCATTCAGATCGGCCCAGACGGCGGGCAGATCCTCCTTCTTGATGCCGAAGATGTCGAGGCGCTGGCCGCCCGTCACCTTCACCATCGGCGCGTCGTATTTCTCGACGACGTCGGCAATGGCGCGCAGTTCGGTGGGGTTGGTAAGCCCGCCCCACATGCGCGGGACTACGGAATAGGTACCGTCCTTCTGAATGTTGGCGTGCATGCGCTCATTGACGAAGCGGCTCTGCTGGTCGTCGACATATTCGCCCGGCCAAGCGCAGAGCAGGTAGTAATTGAGCGCGGGGCGGCAGGAGGAGCAGCCGTCCGGCGTCGACCAGTGCAGTTCCTGCATGACTTCCGGGATAGCCTTGAGGCTCTTTTCCAGGATCAGCGCGCGCACATCGTCATGGCCAAAGCTGGTGCACTTGCACATCGTCTTGACCGCGCGGTCGCCGGAGAATTCATCGCCCAGAGTGAGGGCGAGCAGGCTTTCCACGATATTGGTGCAGGAACCGCAGCTTGCCGACGCCTTGCAGGTGGCGCGCACTGAGTCGAGCGTCTGCGATCCTGCGGCGATGCAGGCGACGACCTTGCCTTTGCTGACGCCGTTGCAGCCGCAAATCTCGGCATCGTCCGAGAGTGCTGCAACGGCGGCGTTAGGGTCCGATTGTCCCCCTCCAGAGGCGAAGGCTTGGCCGAAGATCAGCGCGTCGCGAATGGGGGCGATATCCTCGCCCTTTTTAAGCAAGTCGAAATACCAGCCGCCGTCGCCGGTGTCGCCGTAGAGCACAGCGCCCACCACCCGGTCGCCCTTCACGATCACGCGCTTGTAGACGCCGCGTGAGGCATCGCGCATCACGATGTCCTCCGCGCCATCACCGCCGGAGAAATCGCCCGCGGAGAATACGTCGAGCCCCGCAACCTTCAGCTTGGTGGACGTGACCGAGCCGCGATAACCGCTATGGCTCCCGGTAAGACCATCGGCGAGCGCGCGGCACATGTCCCAGATGGGCGCGACCAGTCCGTAGACCAGGCCGTCATGTTCCACGCACTCGCCGACTCCGAGGACGTCGGGATCGGAGGTGACCATGTGATCGTCCACATGGATGCCGCGTCCCACGGCCAGACCTGCCTCCCGGCCAAGTCCGACATTGGGGCGAATCCCCACTGCCATCACTACCAGGCTGGCGGGGATTGTTCTCCCGTCCTTGAGCCTGACTCCTTCGACTTTCCCCTCTCCAAAGATTTCCGCGGTGTCGGCGCCGGTCAGGACCGTCTGGCCCCGCGCCTCCAGAGCGGACTTGAGGAGCCAGGCCGCGGACTCGTCCAACTGGCGCTCCATCAATGTCGGCATGATGTGAAGGACGGTGACCTTCATGCCCCGGAGAGTAAGCCCATGGGCCGCCTCCAAACCAAGAAGGCCACCGCCGATCACGACGGCATCCCCCCCAGGGAGGCCGCGTGAACCATGGCATCCACGTCCGCCATGTCGCGGAACGACACGACGCCGGGCAAGTCCTTGCCGGGTACCGGGATGATGAACGGATCGGACCCGGTGGCGAGGATCAGCTTGTCATAGGCAACGATCTTGCCGGACTTCGCCGTGACGGTCTTGGCCGCGCGGTCGATGGCGTTAACGGGATCGCTGACGATCAGTTCTATGCCATGATCGGCATACCAACTGCGGTCGTTGATCACGATCTCCTCGAAGCTCTTTTCGCCTGCGAGCACCGGGGAGAGCATGATCCGGTTGTAGTTCACATGCGGTTCCGCGCCGAAGATCGTCACCTTGTAGCGATGCGGATCGCGGGCAATGACTTCCTCGATGGCGCGACACCCGGCCATGCCGTTACCGATGACGACGAGATGTTCGCGGGTGGGGATGCTGGGGGACATCATGGCCTCCTTTTAAAGCGTGTAGTCGAGTTGGAGCCAAAGCTTGCGCGTGTCGGTCGCGAAGCGTTTGGCATTATAATCGGCATATTTGACGAGCAGCGCGGTGTGCTTGGTGGCTTTCCAGCCGACCTGCGCATTCCATTCATTGCCATAGTTCTGTGAAAGCCGGTCGCTTTCGAAATGGTGCCAGGCGATCAGCGCGGATACCGGGCCGGTATAGCCAACGCTGGCATAGGCATCGCGCAGGCCATTGGCCGGCGTGACGAGGAACTTGTCGGCCCAGCCATTGAATTTGTGCAGCGTCGCGAGTGGTGTCTGGATGTTTGCGCCCAGCACTTCATAGCCGCCTGTGACGGTGAAGTGCTTCACGCCCAGTGCTGCCTCGCCGAGCCAATAATTTGCAGCGTAATTGCCGGGGTTAGAGGCGTAGTCGGATTGGCGGGCATAGCTGCCGAGCAGGCCCAGCTTCATGTCCTTGGCGAGCGGGAAGGACGCTGCGGCGCGCAGGCCGTAGGTTTGGCTGGAAAACTGACGGCGGCCTGCTTCGTCCTGATCGATCAGATAGGCGAAGCCCTTAACCGCGACAGGGCCAGCCTTGGTGCCAAGTTGCGCGAAGACATTGTCGCCGCTGATTGCCTGAAGCCGGCTGTCAATGCCGTAGATGGTGCGGTCGGACCAGCTATAGGTGACATCCGCAACCAAAGGGCCGAGTGCGGCGGTTTCGACGCGAACGGCATCGAAGGTCTGCTCGTTCTGCCGCCAGCCCACCGAACCAACGAAACGCTGATCGTCCAGATTGATGCGCTGGCGACCCACCGTGACGGTGGTTTTCGCGATCCCCTTATATTGAAGCTGAATGCGGTTCAGTTCGATATTCTGCGGGTCGGCGACCGTGGGAAAGCGGGTCTTGCCATTGGTCGTGCTGTTATAGCGGTTGACGACGCCGAGCGTGCCCTCCGCTTCCACCAGCGCGCTCCATGGCCCGGTGGTGGCGGTGACGCCGCTACGCAGGCGCAGGGTGACGGCGTCGGCGTCGCGGGCGATCCCGTCCTGATCGACGCCTTCGTAGCGCAGGCGGGCATCGACGATGGGCTTGAGCGTAATCGTCTGGGCGGCGGCGGGAGTAGCGGCAAGCGCCACCCCCAGGAGAAGCGCGCGCTTCATATCCGTGCGCCCGCCAGAGCGGTCGGCCATGTCGCGCGCCAGCGACCCTTGACGCCTGCCAGGCTGGCGAAGGCGATCAAGGCGAGGGCGGCGAAGATCAGGAAGCCCATTTGCGGGCTGCCGGTCAGTTGCTTGGCGATGCCGAGCGAGGAGGCGAGATAAAAGCCGCCGACGCCCCCGGCAAACCCGACAAGGCCGGTCATGACGCCGATCTCTTCCTTGAAGCGCTGCGGCACCAGTTGGAACACCGCGCCATTGCCTGCACCCAGCGCCAGCATGGCGATGACGAAGAGGCCAAGGGCCATCGCGACGGTCGACGGCCCGGTGCTGATCGCCACCAGAGCGGCGGCGGCCACGAGGTAGACGGCCATCAGCGTCTTGGTGCCACCGATCCTGTCGGACAATGCGCCACCCATGGGACGGACGAGCGACCCGGCGAACACGCAGGCGGCGGTGCAGTATCCGGCCATGACCGGCGTCAGGCCGAACTGGTCGGTGAAGTAGATGGACAAAGAGGCTGCGAGACCGACGAAGCCGCCGAAAGTGACGCTGTAGAACAGCATGAACCACCAGGCGTCGGCCTTCTTGAGCGGCTCAAGATAAGCGAGCGCGGACTTGGGCGCTGGCGGGTTCGGCGCATCCTTGGCAAGCGCCATGTAGATGACGAACACGATGGCGAGCGGGATGACGGCAAGGCCGAGCACTGCGTTCCAGCCGAATGCCTTGGCCAGCAACGGGGCGAACAGTGATGCGAGCACCGTTCCCGAATTGCCCATGCCCGCGATGCCCATGGCCGTACCCTGATGTTCTGGGCCATACCAGCGGCTGGCGAGTGGCAGCGCGACAGCGAAACTGGCGCCTGCGAAGCCGAGAATGACGCCCAGAGCGATCGTCCCGCCGAAGCTGTGCACGCCCATGATGTACGCCGAGAGCAGACCCACCATGACAATGATCTGGCCAATGGCGCCGGTGCGCTTGGGACCGATGCGATCCACCAGCAGACCGTTGACGAGGCGGAGAACAGCGCCCGCCAAGGTCGGCACGGCGACCATGAAGCCCTTCTGCGCGGCGTTGAGGCCGAGGTCCGCTGAAATCATCGGCGCGAGTGGCCCGAGCAAGACCCAGACCATGAACGCTAAGTCGAAATACAGAAAGGCGGCAAACAGTGTCGGTCGATGACCGGCATTCCAGAAACCCTTGTTCATGATAACCCCCGATGGATTGAAGCGGGAAGGCGCGAGGCGGCGACTGCATACGCTTCTGGGCGCAGGGGGAGCAGACAGTGCGAGCGGCTTCGAATGGTGTAGTGCGGCACTGGGCGGGTATGGCGAGACAGGAGAACGGGAAGCCGCATTGCGCTTCGTTCCTGGCTCATGTGATCGTAATGATCCCGCATCGGTCGTCCTTTTCGAACACGAAAAAGCCGCCTCGAAAGCCAGTCGAGTGACTGGTTCGGGCGGCGTCGTTGCCTCGGGCTTTGGCACTCAATCGAGTGCCGTGGCGACAGTCCTGACCGCCATTGGCCCGGACCGCTTATGTCAGCCCGACTTCATCGCCTGGCTGTCATCAGAGTGTCATTGATTCGATATTTCGACAAGACGCAAAGTGTTGCGTTGCAACATTTGCAACTGCCTGACCGCCGCGCCTTCTTAGCTTCTGCTTTCCGCTAGATATTCCAATGCCTTCTCCGGATCAAACAGTCGTCCATCGAAGAAGCGGTCCGGCCCCATGATGAGCCGACCGCTCGCCGTGCCTACGCCGAGAGGCGCGGCGATTGCGCCTTCCACCTTGGCACTGGCATTGGGGAGAATCGCGCCGGTGCCGGCAAGGGCGGCGCGATAGATGTCCGGGCGGAAGACTGAGGCGGCTTTCTCGAAGCCTTCCGCATCGAGCGGCGCATGTCGCCACCGCGCCATTTGCGAATAGAGCCACATGGCCTGACTGCGCCACGGGAAGTTCGCCGCTTCCCGGTGCAGCACCAGAAAGTCGGGAACGGGTGGCGCATCGGCGCGCACCGATATGCGGCTCGACAGCGCCCGGGCTATCAGCGCTGGCGACTGCCCGACATATTCGGGGCGGGCGAGCATGGCCGCGATGTCTTCGCGGTGGGCCGGGTCTTCAGCCACCGCGCCTGCCGCGTGGAGTGCGCGGACGAGCGCCGTGATCTCGTCGCGGCGGTCGTCCAAGGTGGTGAGGCGGCAGGCCAGCAGCTTTTCGACGCCGCGATTCCATATCTGACTGGTTGCGGCAATCGTGACGGCGTCGCCCCGCTCGGCCGCGACACTGTTCCACGGTTCGCCGACGCAGGAACCGTCAATCTCGCCCAGCGCGAAGGCTTCGGCGATGAACGGCGGCGGCACAGTGACGATCACCACATCGCGGTCCGGGTCGCAGCCGGAAGCCGCGAGCCAGTAGCGCAGCATGTAGTTGTGGCTGGAGTAGCGATGCACGACCGCAATCCGGAGCGGGCGTCCCGCATCGGCTTCCGACTTGGCAAGCGCGGCGAGGCGGCGTCCTGTCTCCGCGATATCTTCGCTCAAGTCGATCATGCCTGCCACGCGCGCGGACACATTGACCGTGTTGCCATTAAGCCCGAGCATAAACGGCGCGGCGAGCGGCACGGCCGGACGGTCCAGCCCCAGCGACGTTGCCAGGGCCAGTGGCGCGAGGAGATGCGCCGCATCGGTCTGGCCATAGATCAGCCGGTCGCGCACCGTCGCCCAACTGGTGTCGCGGTGCAGCTCCAGCCGCAGCCCTTCCTTTTCCGCCAGCCCATATTCATGCGCCACGATCGGCAGCACGGCGTCGACCAGCGGCAGGAAACCGATCCGCAACAGGCTCATTCGTCGCCTCCCAATAATGTGAGCGCCGTCACCAGCGCGTCGGCGACTTCCCCAATCCGGCGGCCACTATCCATCGCCTGCTTGCGGAGCAGCGCGTAAGCGGCGGGTTCGTCGATCCCGCGCTTCTTCATCAGCAGCGCCTTGGCGCGATCGACCACTTTGCGCTCCGCCAGCGCGGATTTGGCTTCGTGCAATTCGCTTTGCAGGCGCGTGAAGGCATGGAAGCGGCGGACGGCGAGTTCGAGGATCGGCTTGATCCGCTCCTTGCGCATGCCATCCACCACATAGGCGGAGATACCCGCATCGACCGCGTCGGAGATGGACCGCTCGTCGGACTGGTCGACGAACATCGCGATGGGGCGCGCCAAGGCGCGAGACAGTGCGAAGCTTTCTTCCAGCACGTCACGACCTGGGTTTTCCAGGTTGATTAGTACGACATCGGGTGCAAGCTCATGCAGGCGGCCGACCAGCGCCTTGCGCTCAAGCAGCACATGAATGTCGCTATAGCCCGCGTCCCGCAGCCCTTCCTCGATCACCGCCGCACGGGCCGGGCTTTCATCGACGACTGCAATCTTCAGGATAGCCTCCGCCACGTGCCAGGGTCTCGCGGCTTGTAGAGGACATTCGGCAAAACGCCATAACTTCTAGGAAGGCGCTGTCCATCCGCCGCCCATCGCCTGATACAGCGCGACCAGTGCGTTCAGTTGATCCGCCTCAAGCTGGACGAGGCTGAGGTCGACGGTCAGCAGCGCGCGTTGCGCGTCGAGTTGTTCGAGGTAGGAGGAATAGCCCGCCTGATAGCGGTTCGTGGCGTGGCGCAATGCCTCGGCGACGGCCCGGCGCTGCGCCTCCAGCGTTACCCGCTGCTCGCCAAGTCGTTGCACGGCAGCAAGGTTGTCCTCCACTTCGCGGAAGGCGGTCAGCGCGGTCCGCTGATAGGCGAATGCGCTTTGGTCCCGGCGGGCGGCGGCAGTCTCGACTTGCGCCTGGATGCGCCCGCCGTTGAAGATCGGCGCGAGGATGCTGGCGCCCAGCGTCCAGATCGTGATCGGATCGCCCAGCGCATCAGACAGCACTGCGCCCGCCGATCCGGTCAGGCGAAGCTGCGGCAGGAATTGCGCCCTCGCGCTCGCCAGACTGGCATCGGCAGCGGCAAGCGTGAATTCCGCCTGCGCGATGTCGGGCCGCCGCCGGAGGAGGTCGGAGGGCAGGCCATCCGGCACAGGCGGCGGTCGTATCGCCGCCAGCGCCAGTCCGCGCGCGATGGCTTGCGGGGGCACCCCGATCAACTGGCTCAACGCATTTTCCTGTCGGCGCAGGCTCAATTCGACTTGCGGCACGATCTGCGCTGTGGCCTGATATTCCGCTTCCGCCTGACGCAGTTCCAGTTCTGAGGTGTAGCCCACGCGTGCGCGGTCGCGGGCGAGCCGCAGCGCCTCCGCGCGCGACACCAGTGTCGCCTGCACTACCCCGAGCCGCGCATCGAGCGCGCGTAGGGTGATATAACCGCTGGCTGTTGTCGCGGCGACCGAAAGCGTCGTCACCTCGCGTGCGGCATCGGCGGCGAAGGTGGAGAGGCGCGCGGCCCGGACCTGATTGGAAATGCGCCCGAATGCGTCCACTTCATAGGCAGCTTCGAACGCTGGCTGTGCGCCGAGTGACTCGCTCCCCTGCCCCAAGGCATTGACCGAGCGGCTGTAAGTGCCGCCTGCGCTCAGGTCGAGGCTGGGAAAGAGTTGCGAGCGCGACAGGCGCTCCTGCGCGCGGGCTTCGGCCACTCGGGCGGCGGCTATGGCGATGTCGGGATTATGGGCAAGCGCAGCCTCGACAAGCTGCGTCAGCGCCGGATCGCCGAAGCGGCTCCACCACTGCTTTTCGATGGCGGCGGTCGGCCCGACACTGGTGCGCCATCCGCCGGGCACCTGCACGGCGGCGTCGCGGGGCGGTGGCGTGGTCCCCGCGCACGAGGCGAGCGCCAGCGCACACACGCCCGTCAACAGCCGCTTCAACGCTGCTCTCTGTGCGCATCGCCCTCGGTGCGGACGCGCGCTTCGACGGACATGCCCGGTCGTAGCCGCGCGGCGAGGCGCTGGTTCGGATCGATCGCTATCCGGACGGCGATGCGTTGCGCCACCTTCACGAAGTTGCCGGTGGCGTTGTCCGGGCGGATCACGGAAAATTCGCTCCCGGCGGCGGGCGAAAGCCGCTCGACATGGCCGTTCAGTTCTGCGCCGCCCAATGCGTCGACTGCCACCACCGCGCGCTGGCCCGGCACGATGTTGGCGGTCTGCGCCTCCTTGAAGTTAGCGACGACCCATGTCTTCGCGGGCACGAGGAACAGCAACTGTGACCCGGCGGTGACATATTGCCCGAGCCGCACGCCGACTTCGCTCACCTGTCCCGCCTGCGGTGCGCGGATTAAGGTATTGGCAAGGTCGATCTCCACCAGCCGCAGGGCCGCGCGCGCATTCTCGACTGCCGCCTCCAGCCCGCCCCGTCCGACCGTCACGGTGCGCACCTGCTCCTGCGCGACGGAGCGCTGCGCCTGTGCCTGCCGGACCGCCGCTTCGCCTTGCCGCAGCGCTGCGAGCGTCTGATCGCGTTCCCGCAGCGAAACAGATCCTTCCGCGACCAGATCCTCGACGCGCCGCATGTCTGCCTGCGCCCGCTGGAGCTGCGCCTGTGCGCTGGCGACGGACGCCTCCTGCCCGGCGACCGACGCCTGGCTCGACCGCGCGCTCTGCTGCGAGTTGTTGAGGTTCGCGATCTGCGCCGACAGGTTGGCACGCGCCTGTTCCACGCGCTGCCGATAGATGCGGTCATCGATGCGGACGAGCGGCTGTCCCTTTTTCACCTCGTTGAAGTCCTGAACCAGCACCTCCACCACATAGCCGCTGACCTGCGGCGCGATCACCGTGGTCTGGCCGCGCACATAGGCGTTGTCGGTGGTCTGCACCTTGCCCGCGAACGGCCCGAGACCCCAGGCGTAGAGCACCAGCAGCGCGCCCGCGAACAGGAACGCGACGAACAACAGCGTCATGCGCAAGCCGCTACGGGGTGGCCGCCACCCCCTCGCCTGCTGTTCTCCGGCGGTTTCTACAGGGTCATGCATGCGCGGCGCATCTGGTTCCGGCGAAGGCTGTTCCGTTGAGGGGCTGGATGGGGATGTCGTGCTATCGGTCATTACCTGTTTGCCAGCATCCTTTGAAGCGCCTCAAGTTCCGGCCCCAGCGGATTAACGCCCTTGATGCGGAAATACAGCCATCTTCCGCCAAGCCACAGGAACGTCATCCCCGCGAGTATGGCGATCAACAGAAAAACGTCATTAAACGCAAGGATATTGGCCTCCCGGGTCACCTGCTGTGCCAGCAGGCTGCCGCCCTCCGCCTGAAGCAGCGCCGGGTCGCCCAGCACGCGGCCATAGGCGCCACTCAATTGCTGCGTCCTCAGCACGATCTGCGGGTCGGTCATCACCAGCGACTGCACCAATTCATGACTGTGAAACTTCTCCCTGATGATCTGGAAAGAACCCAGAAGGGCGGACCCGGCAAGCCCGCCCAAGGTCTGGGACAGCGAAAATACCGCGGAATAGCTCACCATATGGCTGGGACCGCGAGCGAGTGCGCGCAGAATACCGCCCATCATCGTTGGCCCTAGAAAATAAATCGCCGCAAAGGCTATCATGGATTGCGTCAGGTACAGATTGGCGGGCCGCGTGAGGTTGGTCGTGTCGGTATCCATCAGGGCGGCGATGCAGATCAGCGCGGCGGAAATCACGATCTGCCGCAGCAGATCGAGCGGGTTCAGCGTCCAGACGCCGACGATCAATCCCGCCAGCGTCGCAGCGGTGACGACGCCATAGAAGCTGACAAGCTGATCCGGCCCCATGCCCACGGCGGTCAGCAAGCCGATCGACCCGTAATTCTGTTCGCCCAGCAGGATGCGCATGGACGCTGCGATCATCGCGAAGCGGAGTACGTCCCGGCTCGCGATCCAGCGCGTGTTGAGCATCGGATTGGCGCGATTATGCTCGATCAGCATCGCCAAGCCGATCAGGATGATCGCGCCCGCCGTCGCCCAGCCCAGCCACGGCGTCGACCACCAGACGATCCGCCCCTGAACCAGTACCGCCGCCAGCATCATGACGCCGGGAGCGAACAGGGCGAAGGTCAGGAAGTCAAGCTTCTCGAACACCTGTATCCGCTCGCTTGGCGGCAAGCGCAGAATGGCGACGCAGCCCAGGCACAGGAGGCTGAGGCCGAACTCGAAGATGTAGAGGTTCTGCACTTCTCCATCGACCAGCAGCAAAGGGGATATTGCGCGCGCCAGCGGCAAGGCGACCTGCGTCAAGCCGAGGCCGATGACCATGCCGCTCATGCGCGCCTTGGGCGGCATCGCCTGCATGATGTAGAAGAAGCCAAGCGGCGTGAAACCGCTGGCGACGACGCCGCTGGCGGCCCGTGCGGCGATCTCCAGCCCGTAGCTTTCGACTATCACCAGCAGCCCGTTCACGATGACGAACCCCAGCAAGAATATGCGCGTGATGCGTTGCAGCCCAAATTGCTGTCGGCACCGGATCAGCACGAAACTGGTGCACACATTGGTCATGGAGTAGGCGGCGGTCAGCCATCCCCCCTCGTCCGGGGTCAAGCCGAGCGATCCCTGTATTTGCGGAAGATTGGCGATCAGCAACCCGTTGCTGAGGCCGCTGGTCAGCGAGATTAATACGCCGATCAATGCATAGGCGATGCGTCTTGGGAAAGGGTGATCGGGAGTTGCGGGGGAGCCCGGCATGAGGGGACGCTCATGCGGCTTGAAGATGTATTCGTCGGCGCTTGCTGCCACGATGCGCGTTCCCTAGCGTTCGCCCGAAACCTAGCCGGATCAAGATGTTGGTCGTCCAAGGCTTGCAACGCCGAGCAGCCCTGTCAACTGGATAGGTGATGATCGATCCGGGAATGACGTGCGCACGCTCTTGCTCCCGTCCGCCTACACCCGTATCGATGCGGAGAATATTGAGGGCAACCCGATCCCGAGAGGAGCATGACGACATGACCACCGGATCGTCCATAGATCACCTGAATAGCGCCATACCAGCACTGCATGGCTATTATAGATCGTCGGCTTCCTATCGCCTCCGCATTGCGCTCAACCTCAAGGGCATCGCGTATCGTGACGTGCCGCACCATCTGCGTCTGGATGAGCAACGGGCGCCTCAATATCTGGCGCTCAACCCGCAAGGCATGGTCCCGGCGCTGGAGATCGGTGGCCGGGTGCTGACGCAATCGCTCGCCATCTGCGAATATCTTGAAGAGACCATTCCCGAATCCCCACTGCTGCCTGAAGCTCCCACGGATCGTGCGAAGGTGCGCGCGATGGCGCAGATCATCGCCTGCGATATCCATCCGATCGACAATCTTCGGGTGTTGCAATATTTGCGCAAAACATTGGGGCAGGACCAGGCGGCCGTCACCGCCTGGTACAACCACTGGATCGCGGAGGGCTTCACGGCACTGGAAGCAGAGCTTCGGCAGACCGCATCACGCGGGCCATTCTGCTATGGAAATGCGCCCGGACTGATCGATCTGTGCCTGGTGCCCCAGGTCTACAACGCTGGGAATTTCGCTCTGGACCTAACACCATTCGGACGCATCCGCGAAGTCAATGCTGCCTGCGTGGCTCTGCCAGCGTTCGAGCGTGCGCATCCGGCGAACCAACCAGACGCCGAGTAGCCAATTAAGCGAAGCTTTGCTGACGCCAAAAGATTGTGAAAAATCCCAACGTGTAGTGTTCTACCCGCGACGAAATGGCAAAGCTAATTCGAAAACGGCTGATTTCCGGTCAAATCGAAAATTGGCACGCCCCCTGCAATATAGTTCGGCATCGGCTGGATCAGCCAGCGAACCAGTTCAGGGAGTATTTATTATGACTTACATCAAGATGCAGAACGCTGCTCTTTCGCTCTTTGCCGCTTTCGTAGCGACCGCCCTTTTCGTCGGCGCTGCCGCCGGTCCGGCCGTCTCCTTCGCTTGACCTGCCGGCTCCGCCCCCCGTCGTACCACCCAATCGAACAAGGATAACTTTTTATGGACCGCAGCTTTTCACTCGACCGCAACAAAGGCAAGATCATGGGCGTATGTGCCGGACTTGCCACGCGGACCGGCGTAGATGTCGTCGTCATTCGCCTCGCGCTGGTGTTGCTGACGTTATTCGCCCTCGGCCCGATCGGAGTAGTGGCGTATCTACTGGTCGGCTGGCTCGCCAACTGACCGATACCTCGGAGGGGGGTACTTTCCCCATCGTCACATCCTATTCTACGCTGGCCAGGAAGTAGAACAGTGGCGTAGAGCATCGCCATGTTAAGCGATCCTCACTTCCTCCTTGCGGCAGCCATCGCAGTGATCGTGATCGGGTTGGCAAAGGGCGGGTTCGCTGGCATCGGCATGCTGGCCACTCCCATTCTCGCGCTGGCAACAAGCCCGGTTCAAGCCGCCGCAATTCTACTGCCGACACTGATTGCGAGCGATGCCGTTGGCGTCTGGTCCTTCCGGCATGATTGGAACCGTCGGATCATCATGATTATGTTGCCGGGCGCCTTGGTGGGTATCGCGTTGGGCTGGTTTGTGGCGGCAGCGTTGCCGGTCGCCGGGATCATGGCTGCACTTGGCTTGGTTTCTGTCGCGTTCGGCCTTTGGCGGCTGTGGGTGGAGCGCGGCGGCAATGTTCCCGTCCCGCGTACATCCTCCCCCATTATCGGCGCATTGTTCGGATTGGCGGCTGGCTTCACAAGCCAGGTGGCCCATGCAGGCGCGCCTCCGTTTCAGATCTGGGTCACACCGCAGCGGCTCCCCCATACGGAATATGTCGGGACGTTCTCAATATTATTCGCAATCATCAACTGGGCGAAAGTGCCTGCCTATATGGCGCTCGGCGGCCTTACTCGCGCGAACCTCACTATATCGGCCGCATTGATACCGCTTGCCCTTTTGTCGACGCTGATGGGTGTATGGCTCGTGAAGCGCTTCCACAGCGCGCAATTCTACACGCTGGCATATATACTGATGGTGGGACTTGGGCTGAAGCTGATCGCCGGGTCGTTTTAGGTCGGCGGTGACTACAGCGCAGGTTAGGGCGTGACCGCATTTCCGGCGCGTCCAAGTGCTCCTCCAATCACCAGCGCCGGGTGATGGCGACCTCCAAACCCCTGGGTCGTAGAGGGGTGAGCTGATTCTGCGTTCGTATCGAGAACGGGTTACCGAATGAAAAACTGTCCCCTCGAATATCAAGAGCATTGTCGAGCCTAACGGCCACCGTCCAGGGCCCCTTGTCCAGATAAAGGTCGCTCGACAAGACGGCATAGTTCCCCATCGGCCGGTTAAGCGCGTCGTCAAAGCTTAGGCTGGCGCTGCCCACGTAGTTTGCCCGTGCGGCAATTCGGCCACGCCATCCCTTGATGGCAAGCGCCTTCGAAGCTGTAAGCCGGAAGCTGAGATCAGGGACAACCGGAAGAGCTACACCCTTCAAATGAGAGCCGTCATCTGCTCGAACAAGGCGGGCCCGTTGCACGGAGGTGCCCGCGGCAATGTCAATACCTGCGCCCAGCTTCCAATCCAAGTCTGCTTCCAGGCCATAGATTGCGCCCCGCCCCGCGTTGCGCGTGGATACCAAGCCGTTGGGCAGCAGGTAATCCGATTGCACCCTGTCCCAGCGCGTATGGTAGATGCTGCCCGACAGGGACAAGCGACCGTCGGACCCCGACCGCCTGAAGCCCAGGTCCAATGTGTTGACCTTGTCAGCCGCATATTGCCCGGATACTTCGGCGTCGGATGCGGCCAACCCGCCTGGCCTCTTAGCGCGGGCATAGCGCAGGTAGATAATACCCGCCTCATCAAGCGGCAGTGACAGTGAAGCACTGGGGGAAACCAGCATCCGTTTGGCTCGGGCTTCCAACTCGGTAGTCAGGTCTCGCGAAACGGTACGGATCAGGCGTGCGCCCAGTGTCGCGCGTAAGCGTCCGGCAAGCTGGCGTGAAAATTCTCCGAACACCGCCAATTCCGTGGTCCGGCGATCCAGCGTTTCCACTGTTCGGGACACTCCGCTTTCGTCGCTTACGATTGATCGGCCCTTTGAGGTTGCACGCAGCAACGAAGCTCCGATAAGCCAGTCCTGCCCCGTTTCATTCGAAAGCCGAAACTCCTGGTTCAGGACGGCATATGCGCGGCTGTCCTGGAAACGGGCGAAGCCCTCAAGGCCGAAATATGCCGCAGAGTCGCTGGCATCAAGAATATATTCGTAGCCCTGATTGACAATGCTGCTGGCCGACACGAACCGCAAATTACCAAGCGCGCCTTCGACAGTCACATGTCCCATCTTGAAATCGTTGTCGGTGGGTTCTGCAATGCGGCTGTCGCGCGTAAGGTCTTCCCGGCCTGAAATGATATATTGGCTGTCGCGGGCATCGATGTCCTGCCAGCTCATGCCCGCGTCGAGTAACCAATCCTCAGACGGAATCCAGCGTAGCGCCAGCCGAGATCCCGAGATTTTGGTGGAATTACTGTTTTCCCGTCCATCTGCATTGTCGATCCACCCCGGTTCGACCACTCGATAGGCGCTTCCCCGCAGCGCAAGCCGCCCCGGAATAAGGGGCATGTTCATCACACCTTCCAGACTGCCCGTGACGCCGCCATGCTCCACGCCTTCGGCGGACATTCGCAGCCATCCCGAAGCTTCATCGATGACGGGCTTGCGAGTGACGATGTGGTAGATGCCGCCAATAGCTCCCGAGCCGTAGAGCGGACCCTGCGGGCCTTTCAGTACCTCAACCTGGTCCATATCGATCAGTCGCAGATCCGGGTTCGGCGCGTCGAACGTGGCCCGCGCGTCATCGATCTGGACGGCGACGGTCGACTGACTTTGTCCGTTGAACGGGCTGTCCGCGACACCGCGGATAAATTGCCGGTTGCGACCCGGACCCAAGTTTGTCGTCGCCAGACCTTCAATGCTAAAGCCCACGTCGCGGTTGGAGGGCGTCATCGCTCCACTAGAAAATGGCCCGAATTGGACGATGGCAATCGATAGCGGTATATCGGCCAGGTTTTCGCGGCGCTTTTGGGCAGTCACGACGATGTCGACGGGCTGCATGACAGGAGGTTCGACGCGATCGACCATCTCCGGCCGTATTACAGTCGCCGCTTCTGCCCGCTCGATCCTATATACGCTCCCAACCCGCCGCGCACGTAGCCCGGTCCCCGCCAGCAGTCCGCGCAATGCCGCTTCGGCGGTCATCCGGCCCTTTATCCGACGCGTCGTTGCTCGCGGCATTTTTCCCGCTATGCCTACGGAGGATCCAGTCTGTTCCGAGAAGCGGGAGAGAGCCGCATTGAGTGAGCTTGCAGGAATTTCCAGGTCATAGACCGCCTCGCGCGCCTGCGCTGAGCTGGTCTGCACGGCGGCATCAACGAGCGCCAGCGCGAAGGCGCATGCCATCCTTCTCCGGGACGACTTTAACGCCCATGATCGTGGCCAAGTCCGCAACCAGTCTGGACCCGTCGCCGATGACCAGATTTCCCGAAAAATGCGTATCCTCCAAACTCGGATCAAACCGGACGGTTCTGCCGGAATAGCGCGAGACATCGGCAACGACGAGGCCCAACGGCGCATCGCTATACGACAAGCGACCAGACCGCCAGCTTCCCACGTCGGAAATCGCCACAGTCGACAAGGTTAGATCATTCTTCGTGGAGAAAAGCTGATGGCCCGCATCCACCTTCACGTCCTGCGTCAGCCCCCGTGCGGACACTGCCACCGTACCTTCGGATACGCCGATGCGTAAAGCGTTCGCGTTGTAATTGACCGCAAACCGAGTACCGATGTCCGAAATGCGGTAGTCTCCCGCGGTTACCCTAAGCGTGCGGGCAGGATCGTGTTTGACATCGAAATACGCTTCTCCATTCGTCAATTCGATCCGTTCGTCTTTCGATCCATGAACGAGTATGCGCGTGGATGGCGACAGGATAACCTGCACGCCTCCGGCTAACTCGATCACGCGCCTTTCACCACTTGCCGATTGGTAGGAGCGAGAGGGTTCCGTAGGCCACAACGCAGGAATCGCCACGATAAGCGCTAATGCCGCAGCAATGCTGATCCCAACGCCATACGCAATGCGCTTGCTAAAGTGCCGGGTTACATGTTCCGGCCAGGATGCTGACGGGACAGGAGTGACGAGATTATCCAGGGCTTCACGATGATCCTGAACGGCGGCCGCGGTGAGTTCCAGTGCATTGAAGGCTGTACGGTGGCGAGGGTCAGCCTCCAACCAAGCCGTATATCCGTCCCAGTCCGCGTCTTCGCGTTCCAGCGCAACCTGCCAAGCGGCGGCCTCGCCGAGCGCGTCGATGTCGGGCCTCCGATCCTCGGGGCCATCGTCTGCGGATCGTCCCGTCATGACCTTACCTTTTGGCTATCTCTATATGGAATAGACGTCGCCATTTCCCTTTACCTCAGTCCAGCAATGCACGTTTGAGATTTTTCATGGCGGCGGCAATATGCTTTTCCACGCCGCTGCGAGTGATGCCGAGCCGACTTGCCACTTCGGCATGGCTGCTGCCCTCGATCTTGTGCATGTGAAATACGCGCCGTGATCCTTCCGGCAGGTTTGCGATAGCAGAAGCCAAAATCGCGACCTCTTCACGATCCAGCAGAATCTGCTCCGCGGATTTTGCGCGATCCGTCTGCTCATCGATCGACGTTGCGAAATCTGTCGCCTCGTCCGACCAGCGCCGCTCGCGGGTCATGCGGCGCTGACGGGTGCGCAATCGATCGGTCGCCAAGTTGTGCGCCATACGGAACAAATATGCCCGGGCGTGCTCCACCACTACGGGCGGATTGCACTGCACCTTAATCCAAAGTTCCTGAAGCAGGTCTTCGGCATCACCCTGAGTTCCGGTCCTGGCCGCCAGCAGGCGCAGCAGGGCCGGGCGATGAATATGGTAGACCTTCGACAGCCCATCGTCATGGCTCTGAATCATTGTGCTCGCATAACTACGCCGCGAGGGCTGTGCAGAGCAACGGGGCATCGCAAATGGTATCCCGATGTTCGACGCCATAAGCGATTTCCTGAATCATGGATATATGGCGCTGACTCCATCCGGCGGTGACAGAAGCCTCAACGACGGCAGCATCCGGGGCTGACGGGCAATTCCTGATAGCGGCGGCCAGCGCACGCAACGCTTCCAGCCGTTTGTCAGCCAGAGGCTTGGAAGGGCGAAACCCGAATATGAGCCTGCGTATCCGCTCAAGCCTGCTGACCCGTCGCCCCGTTAATATGTATGCGGGTTCGTTCAGTGCGAAGCCAAGCCAGATTACTCGGCGCTCCAGCTCGCTGAAGGGCCGCTCTGGAAAATTTATACTCGTCGCGCTCATGCGAAAATCTCCGCGATGAGCGTGCATCGCGTGCCTTCCATAAGATGCTCCAGCCCGTCGACACAGACGAAGGCGACCGACACGACGAGTACGCTGAGCGCAGTTTGGGAAAGCAAGCGGCCCATCACCGCCATGGGCATTGAGTGGAGAATCTTGGCGCCGAAGCTCATGGGACTATTCCCAAATGCACCGCGCGCGGTGCAGTCATCCGATGTTCGGTCAAATGTTCCTCGGCGCCTGATTCGACGTGAGGCGCGGCGGATAGGTCGACCACTGCCCCCCCGCGCACGCTGCCGAATTTGCCATTTCCGATAATAGCGAAATATCAGAATGCGTAGGAGATGCCGAACAGCGCCTGTCCGTACCCCTTGGATCCATCTTTCACGATGGGGCTGTCGGCAGCATCGCCGGTAAAGGTGCCGCCCTGGATACGGGTGAGCAGGCCCCAGTGGCGCGATAGCTGATAGCCGGCAGTCAGACCCGCCGAAACCTTGGTCAGCCCGCCACTTGGGCGATAACGGTCAAGGCCGGATGCCAGCGCTTCAGGTTCGGTCACCCCAAAGAACGTGCGCGTATATTTGCTGTCGTTGAATTCCGCGCCAAGATCGAAAGTCGCAAAGACCTTCTTGTTTCGAATGGCGGCGTAGCTGATGCCGACGTCGGCCGACATGCCTTTTTCCTTCTTCGTATCCTTTGTCGCTTGAACAGACACCACAAAGCGGCCCTGCCCTCTCTTGTCGCCGCCAAAGCGAAAGCCGGCGAACGCACCGAAGTCAGCACTATCCTTTATCGGGTTGAGCAGCTTTACCGGCCCTTCCGCGTCGCTGACCGACCGGGAGTTGGACATGCCAAGCACCGGCCCGTAGAGGAACCGCCCGCCCCCGCCAAGGTCGACCTTCAGCTCGGTGCCCACAAGGTTGAACTCGATTCCCTTCCAACGCAGAGCCGCAAGTCCGAAGGGGCTGGCCTCGTACTTACTGGCGCCGTCGTACTTCGGCATGATGCCGCCTCCCAAAGCGATGAGGCCGGACACTCCACTGTCTTCGTCGTCGTCTTCGGTGGGCAGGTTGACCGTCTGGGCAGGCGCGGTGGTATCGAGTGTGGTCTGTCCTAATGCGGGCATGGCGGACGCGAGGAAGGCTATCGAGGACAGCAAGTATTTCAGCATTATCGTCTCCGGGACGGTGGCAGTTGCAACCCAGACGACGACGTTGATCTCGAACCTCAGCAGGTCCTTCAAATTTAATTATTACTGAACTTCCCCGCGCGGCCGTAACGCGAAGCCATCAGTCAGAACGTTTCAAGTGCCGCAACGAAGGCGGCCGCGTTGCGACCTGTTTGCTCAGCGTCCATTCCTGCCTTGTAAAGAGCCGAGCCAAGCCCGAAACCTTCGCAAGAACCGCTCCAGTTCGACATCGTGTCGGGCGTAATTCCGCCGACGGCCAGGATCGGAACAGTGCGAGGAATTACAGCCCGCTGCGCATTCAGGATCTTTGGCGATGCCGCTTCTGCAGGAAACAATTTAAGCCCGGTTGCACCTGCGTTGATTGCCGCAAATGCTTCACTAGGGGTGAAATATCCCGGCAGAGAAACAAGTCCAAGGCGAGCCGTTTCGGCGATCACCTTCGTGTCGACATTCGGCGAAATAACGACTTGTGCGCCGGTGTCCGCAACCCGGCGCGCGTCTTCCGGAGAAAGCACCGTGCCGGCCCCGATCAACGCATCATTCCCGAAACGCGCGACGAGCCTTTCGATGCTGTCGAATGGCTCCGGCGAATTGAGCGGCACCTCCACGATACCGATGCCAGCAGCAAGCACCGCCTCGACTATGGGTTCCACTTCCGCCGGTCTGACCCCGCGTAAAATAGCGACAAGGGGGCAGCGCCCAAGCGCCGTGTTCAAAAGCGTTTTAGCGTCCATTAATCCTGTCCCATATTGCAGTGATACCCGCCAGGAAAGCTGTATGGCTGTCCACCATCACGGGTCGTCCCTCCGCCGCCGCGATGGCCGTCGCATAAAGCTGGCCGAGCAGGGGATCGGCCAGAATATAGACGGCTTCTTCTGGGCGAATGGCTTGCTCCCGCACATCGCTACCGATCAGCAGTCCACTCACGCGCGAGGCGACATCCGTTGCATCACGCAATTGGAGGACCACGGCGGCCCGCTCGCCAAACAGGTCGGACAGCAACCGGTTCTCAACGGCAAGTGCCAGCCCATCCCGAAACAATGGTCCATCGACGACATCATCTTGCAGGAAATCGCCGAGCAGGCTGTGCTGACGCAGCAGGGAAAAAATTTCCCCCGTCATCGCAGTCCTGAAATCGGCGATACGCCCCTCCCGCATCCTGGCCCATTTGCAATGCGTTCCCGGTTGGCACAACAAGGCGTCGGCCGGCGCCAAACCGGCAGCCACTGCACCAAGCAGTTGTACCTCCTCGCCGCGCATTACATCGCCACGTCCCACGTGACTCGCCACCCCCGGCACGATCGCCGTACGGCCCCGTTCGACCCAAACGAGTCCTTCGACCAGAGCGTCGATCCCTGCGGGGCATGGCGCATAAGGCGCCTCGGTCCAGCCGCGCGTCGATCCCACCATTCCCGCGCACAGCACCGGCACATCGCCCAGCTGTGTGCGTATGGCAGCGAGTTCGCGGGCGAAGTCTTCCCGCAAGACGCTCAACACCCCCTTGTTGTCACGGATTGTTTCTATGACCGTGCCATCATTACCAATCGCGTAGGCGCGGCGGTTAGTTGTTCCCCAGTCGATCGCTATGAAGGCGGGATCGCTCACCACCATGTTCCGTACAGTGCGATCAGGATCAGGATGACGCTTATGGCGCCGATGTTGAACGATGTGTGCGTTGCATAGCTAACTGTTTTCGTGTCGATCGTGTCGGTGTCAGCGCGCGAACGTGTCACTAAAGAGACGACCACGGCCAATCCCAACGCAACGAGGAACACGATCCCCATGCGATCCATGAACGGCAACATCGGCAACAGAAACTTGAACATCCAGGACAAGATCACCGAAGCCCCCGCAGCGGCTAACGCGCCGGCCTCGTTCGCCCGCTTCCAGAACAGGCCGAGCAGGAAGATGACGGTTATGCCGGGCGTGAAGAAGCCGGTGAATTCTTGTATGAACTGGAATGCCTGCTCCGAACTGCCGACCAAGGGTCGTGCGGTAACAATTGCCAGCAAAATGGCGACCACCGCTGCCGCGCGGCCAACGAATACCAGATGGCGCTCCTGCTTCTCCCCGCGGGCGGCGCCACCTCGGCGTTTAGCATAAAGATCGAGCGTGAAGATTGTCGCGATCGAATTGATCTTGGATGCAGTCGACGCAACGATCGCTGCGATCAACGCGGCGAAGACGAGACCCAACAAACCGCTCGGCAACAGGCGCATCATAGTTGGATACGCCTCGTCTGGCTTGGCGAGGTTGGGCGCGAGCACCACTGCGGCAATGCCCGGAAGGACGATTACGAGCGGCATCAAAAGCTTCAAAAAGGCAGCGAAGATGATGCCTTTCTGTGCTTCGCCGATATTCTTAGCCGCCAGCGCGCGCTGGATTATATACTGGTTGAACCCCCAATAGCTAAGGTTAGCGATCCACATTCCACCGATCAGCACCGACAAACCCGGCAGGTCCATGTAATGAGGATTCCCCGGCTTGAGGATCATGTGGAAGTGATCGGGCGCCGCGGCAGTAAGACGATGGAACCCGGCGATCAGCCCGGCGCCCTGCCCCAATTCACCCAGCGTCAAGGCGGCAATGACAAGTCCCCCAAGCACCAGCAGCGCCACTTGCACAATGTCAGTGAGCGCCACCGCCTTGAGACCGCCGCGAATCTGATAAAGCAATGCGAAACCGCCCAACAGTACGAGGGCCAAATTCTGATCGATTCCCGCTACTTTGGTCACGGCGATCGATCCCAACCAGATGATCGAGGTAAGATTGACGAATACGTATAGTGCAAGCCAGAACGACGCCATGAGAGTTCGGATGGACGGTCCGTACCGCCGCTCCAGGAACTGCGGCATCGTGTAGATTTCATTCTTGAGGAAGATTGGCAGGAAGAATTTGCCGACGATCAATAGCGTAAGCGCCGCCATCCATTCGTAAGAAGCGATCGCCAAACCGATGGCGTAGCCCGATCCCGACATACCGACGATCTGCTCAGCCGAAATATTAGCGGCAATCAACGATGCGCCGATCGCCCACCACGGCAGATTCTTGGAGGCTAGGAAATAATCCGTCGTCGTCTTCGGCCCTGCGCCTGGCTTGTCGCGCGACACAAACTGAGCCAGACCAAAGATGCAGACGAAATAGACCGCAACAACGACAATATCGATTGTGGCAAGCTGCATCCGAAGCCCTTCCCCATTCACGGCCAGACCGCTATGCATCATAGTAGCGGTCAGCCCATTTATATGATCTATTATACGTAACAGTCAAACAGGATGGAGTGCAAGCGATGTCTACCGATCCCGAAGAAATCAGGATCTCGCTCGGGCGTAACCTCACCTATGGGCTGTTAGATCACCTCGGCAAGACGATCGTCACGGGGGGATATGTAGACAAGCCGTTCCCGACCGAAGCAGAGCTATCCAAACAACATGGCGTCAGTCGTTCCGTAACGCGTGAGGCGGTAAAGATGCTGACGACTAAGGGCCTGCTCAGTGCGCGACCGCGCCAGGGCACTATTGTGCAGCCCGACAGTGCATGGAATCTGTTCGATCCGGACGTGCTGCGTTGGCTGCTCGATCGCAAATTCTCCCTCGATCTGCTCCGTGATTTCAATCAGCTCAGAGTTGCAATTGAGCCAGCGGCAGCAGCCTTAGCGGCGAGCTTCGCCGACAAACACGGTTTGGCGCTGATCCGCGCAGGCTTTGCCCGAATGCAAGTGGCTGAGGATGGTGGCGACGATACGCTTGAGGCTGATATCGCTTTCCATGTGGCGATCCTGCGAGCATCGACCAACCCTTTCTTCGCCCAATTCTGTGACGTCGTGGCCACGGCGCTACGCACGTCCATCCGCTTTACCAATCGCATTCAGGGCCGCACCGCGGACCTTGCTGCGCACGAGGCCGTGCTGCGTGCCATCGAAGCGCGAGACGCAGAGACCGCCCGCACAGCGATGCAACATATTATCGATGAAGTAATGGAGTTGATCGTCCGGTCGTGAACATCTGAGCGCCTTCCGGACCACAGTGGCAACATAGACGAAAGATGGACGCAGCCTCAGCCGCGTCCATCAGGGGCGTCTGGCCGGCGGATGCCGACCAGACGAGGGGGAACGTGAATTCGATCAGAAGCGAAAAGCGACGCCCAGCGAATAAGAGGCATCGTCGAACCGCTTGTCGCGCGGCAGTGCGGAGTCACCATAATAACTACGGTATTTGGCGCGGGTCAGGTTAGTGCCGTCGAGGGAGACGGTGACACCTTTGCGAATTTCGTATCCAATACTGGCATCCAAACGTCCATTCGGGCGAACCTGATTGAGGATCAGAGTCTCGCCGGCGGGGCGCACATTGGTGCCGCCATAATTCTGGTCATAATAACCCGATCGATAGGTATATACCACACGAGCGGTAAGCCCATTTCGGTCATAAAGGCCGCCTACATTGTAGTTGTATTTGGATACGCCCTGGATGTCTTGCCCGAAGAGGGCATCGCCCGGAGTCTTCACTTGGCTATCTGCAAGAGTGAAGTTGCCGAACACGCCGAACCCGCTCCATGCGCCAGGCAGGAAGTCGAAGAATGTTTGCGCACTCAGTTCTATGCCCTTGAGTGTAACAGCACCCACGTTGCGCGGACGCGTGATGTTATAGTCAAAGCCATCGATCGTCTCGACCTGGCTCTGGCTTATTACACGGTCCTGAATGTCTTTATAATATGCGCCGATCGCGATGAAGCCATTACCCGAGAAGTAATATTCCAGCGTCGCATCATAGCTATCCGACTTTTGCGGGCGAAGGTTAGGATTACCTCCTGATCCTGCCGGCAATATAAGGCTATTGGTGGAGATCAAATAGCTAAGCCCCGGATTAAGGTCTCCAAAACTCGGCCTCGCAATGGCGCGTGAGTAATTGAAGCGGGCCTGCAATCCACCATCGAACTTCAAGCGAGCACTCGCGCTCGGCA
Organism: Sphingobium sp. SCG-1; assembly: GCF_002953135.1. NCBI lineage: Bacteria > Pseudomonadati > Pseudomonadota > Alphaproteobacteria > Sphingomonadales > Sphingobiaceae > Sphingobium > Sphingobium sp. SCG-1. The sequence continues at coordinate 1,325,714 of NZ_CP026372.1, read as the reverse complement.
GGAAATTATCGTCTGTCGTATCGGCGCTGAACGGCGTGAGCACCGGCAACGGCCTAGGCACGGCAGGCGTTGCCGCCGGGGTTACGAATGATGCGCCAGCGATCTGACGTTCGGTACGCGTAAAGCGCCCACCGAACTGACCATCCAGCATGATCGTGTCGCTAACCGGAATTTTGTATTCGGCCTGTAGGTACGCAGAATAGGTCTTCTCTCCCGCAGAAAAAGAACGGTCCGGAGTGTAATCAGGAAAGCCCGCACTCAAGCCATAAAGTGCGCGCAATTGGTCCTGGATGGCGGGGTCCCGCAGTGCATCTTGATCGGGAACGATGACACCTACGCCATTGTTGATGCTGGGCGTACCCGAAGTACGCCTCAGGAAATCAGCGCCAAGGAACGGTACATTCGTAATTAGCGTACCCCCCGCGCTGTTGGTGCCGCCAAGCGACTGCTCGTGCGTCGCCGTGTGATTGGCGTAACGCACGCCAAACTGAATATTGTCGATGAAGGTATCGAGCCGATAAACGCCATCTGCCTTCGCGGCGAACTCCTTGCCACGGTCGCGGATGTTGTCCTGATTCAACGGGGACAGAGCAAAGTTGGCGGGATCGCCGAGACCGTTCAGTGTATCGTTGTAGACCACACCGCCGCCGACGTTCGTAGCAACATCGGTAGTGATGCCGTTACCGGCCTTGAAAATATCCAGAATGAAGTTCTGATTACGCACCCGCGACTGCTGATACGAAATATCCGTGCTCAGGCTAAGCGGGCCTGCGTCATACTTCGCACCGCCCGAGACGATGTACACCCGCGTCCGGTCGTAATGTGCCTGCGTGCTGGTGAAGCCACCATGTCCGGTCGAGGTAAAGGATTTTACCGTGCACAGGTTTTGCACCTGTAAACCATTGGAAGTATCATATTGCGGCGAACCATCGGGGTTGGTGAGAACCGCCCCGTTCGGACCACGACGCACTCCTGGGAAAAAACCGGCATTGTTGACGACGTAATCTTGGCATTTATCAGTCGGCACGACATTGCTGAAAGCGCCACCGAACACGTCGTCAATCTGGAAGTAGCTCGCAGACTTGTTACGATATGCAGTGTAGAGACCGTTAACGTAAATTTCTAGGCCAAGCGCCGCTTTCCACTGATAGGCGACGTTGGCCTGCTTCCGATCATATTCGCCCTCCTGCTGAACGCCACCGACGCAAGTGGGTGCAATGATCCCGGCGGCACCCGCCGGCCCCTGCGTCCCACTGCGGAAATCGCAATTGAACGCAACGGGGCGGTCAAACCGGTTGTGCGAATAGGACAGGTTGGCCAAAAGCCCCATCTCGCCCAGCCCCGTATCGAAGCGGCTCGACACGAGCATGCCGAAGAGCGGATTCACCTTCTCCGTGTTGGCCGTGTAAACACCGCGCACATTGGCAGCCAAGGTGAAGCCTTTGAAGTCGAACGGTTTGTGTAGCCGCAAATTGATGACGCCAGCCACGCCTCCCTCGATCAGGTCGGCCGATGTCGACTTGTAGACATCCGCGCCCGCCAGTGCTTCCGCTGGGAGATCCTGATAGCTGAAGCCACGACCAACGCCTGTGAATATCTCACGCCCATCAAGGGTGGTCAGAATATCTGGCAGACCGCGCACGATTGGGTTCACGATCTCATTGTTATCGCCCACTGTGACCTGCACACCTGGCACGCGTTGCAGCGCCGCAGCTACGGTACGATCCGGCAGCTTGCCAATGTCATCCGCGACAATTGAGTCGACTACGTTGAGGGATTCACGCTTGATATCCGCTGCCTTCGAAAGCGAGGCGCGAAAGCCAGTCACAATGATATCGGCGGAGTCGTTTTCAGGAGCCTGAACCGGCGCAACCGCTTGCTCCTGGTCCTGCTGAGCCATCGCGTCCGCTGCCAAAGCAGGTGTCGAAACCAGCACAGCCAGTAGCGATACGGAAGACATTACGCCAAATTTGGAAATCATTTTACCCCTCCAAGACATCTGCCGATTTGCCATCCAGCTCTTAAGGACGCCTACATCTATGGTTACGATACGACAAGTCTTATTTGTCATACCACAGAAAAAGTGCTGGGAAGGCCGCCACTGCGACCTTCCCATTAGCTATCGATTATTGCTGCGGCACTACCATTTTGGGCGTGGTGGCCAATTGCTTGATTAAAGCCGTCTCGGCTTTGCGATAGGGCGTACCATCTGCGCGAAACACCTCATGGAACCAGATAGTCGGTTCTTCCAGAACATAGGGCTTTTTCCAGCTATCCCAAGGCAGGCGGGTCTGCGTTTTACCATCGACAAACCCCCAATTGAACATGGCCACATTGTAGCGCTTGCCGATGGGGAGTGATCCATCGAACGTTGACCCATTGCCGCGTGCCATAAACTCGGTGCACAGGATCGGCCGGCCATATTGCTTGAGCTGCTTGATCCGGCCTTCGAACTGCTCCGGCCATCCATAATCGTGAAAGGAAATCACATCGGATTGGCTAAGTTGCAGCTTTTCCATTGGCGTCAGTTTCGCATTTGACGCCCAGTCATCGTGCCACCAGACACCGCTTGTCACCGGCTGGGTTGGGTCAGCCGCACGCGCCCAGTCAAACACCTGTGTCAGCAACGCACGAACCAGAGGTTCCTTGCCATCCTGATCCTTATACTGATCGGCCGGATTGTCAGGCTCGTTCCACAAGTCCCATCCCAGTACGCGATCGTCCTTGGCAAACGCGCCGATTACACCCTCTACATAGGCACGATATTTCGGATAGCGCGTCTTGTCCCGCAGGCCCGGCAGACCGGGCGACTGAACCCAGCCGGAGTTGTGCACACCCGGTATCGGCGGGTGTTGCGGCCCCAGCACCGGAACGGGATCCCAGCAACTGTCGAACAGCACGAACAATGGCTTGATCTTATGCTTGGCGGCGATGGTCAGGAACTCATCAATGCGGCGCTTGAATCCTTCCGTATCCTGCTCCCACAATTGATCGTGGAGGAACACGCGCATCGTGTTCATGCCGATGCTCTGCGCCAGTGCAAGTTCATGGTCGATGCGTGTCGGATCCCAAGTTGCGGCCTGCCACATCTCGAGTTGATTGATCGCCGACGCGGGCGTGTAATTCGAACCCACGAGCCAGGGCTGATGCTCATACCATGAATTCGCCTCCTTCGCCGACCAACGCTCCCGTGCTTCGAGCGGGGTGGATATCGATAATATTGCCGCCGTACCAAGAAGCAGCGCACCGTATCTGGTCATGATGTTCCTCCGAGAAGCTAGCGCTTCGCGCCAGTAGTGAATTTGTAGATGATGACGTTACGATATGTCTGGCCGGGATCGAGCCGTGCAGATGGGAAATTGGGCTGGTTTGGCGCGTCCGGAAACAGTTGCGGCTCCATCACAATGGCATCGCCCATGCGATAGATCTGCCCGCCTTTGCCGACGACCGTTCCATCGAAGAAGTTGCCCGAATAAAATTGTAGGCCCGGCTGGTTGGACCACAGTTCGAAGCCGCGTCCGGACACTGGTTCCGCCACCTTGGCCATAAGGTGCGGCTTGGCCGTCACAGCGTCCTCCACAACCCAATTATGATCGTAGCCCCGTCCATAGATGATCTGCCGGTCGCGCCCATCGCGCACCCGATCGCCCACGGCATGAGGCTCGCGGAAATCGAACACCGTGCCTGTCACGCTTGGCAAGTCCCCGGTCGGAATTGCAACGGCGTCGGTTGGCGTATAGCGCGCTGCCGGAATGGTCACGACATGCCCCATCGCTCCCCCAGGCGACCCGGCACCTGCCAGGTTCCAATACGCGTGATTGGAAATGTTGACGAGGGTCGGCTTGTCGGTCGTCGCCCGATATTCAATCGTTAACTGATCGAGGTCGTCCAGCGCATAGGTGGCGAATGTCGTGAGTGTACCAGGATAGCCCATATCGCCATCGGGACTGATGTAACGCAGGGTAACTGAGGCAGTGGAACCGCTCTTCGTCTCAACCACGTCCCACAGAACTTTATCGAATCCCTTGGTGCCGCCGTGCAGTGAATTAGGCCCATTGTTCACAGGGGTCCGATACACTCGCCCATCAAAAGTAAAGCGCCCGCCGGCGACACGATTGGCCACGCGACCGACCGTGGCGCCGAAAAATTCCGGCTTGGCAACATAGCCGTCCAGCGTGTCGTAGCCGATCGCGACGTCGGCTGGCTTACCGTTACGGTCCGGCAGAATAACGGACTGTAGCGACGCTCCGAGCGCAATGATGCGAGCCGAAACGCCATGCCCATTGGTCAGCGTCACCGCTGCGACCGACCGCCCATCGGGCAAGGTGCCAAAGTTCGTCTCCTTCGCTTCACCTGCAAGCGCAGAGTTGGTCAGGGCCATCGCCAGCATACTGGCTGCCACGGCAAGGCTGTTGCCTCGTGTCATCATGCTCTCCTCGTTTATCCGTGGTAACGCCGAGTGGGCGTTCCGATACAGCCAGGATCGACCTCGAACAGCGCTCCAGCTTGGGAATCGTTCACGCCGTCCGACGCCGAAGTCACAAACATCATGTCGAGCCTCTCTCCGGCAAAAATACAATTGCTGACCTGCGACGTCGGAAGCGTAATCGATCTGTCCCGTCGGCCCTCCGGCGTAAAGCGCATCACGCAGCCTGCCCCCCAACACGCGATCCACAGCCCGCCGTCAGCGTCCAATGTCATGCCGTCAGGATCGCCCCAGTCGTCCTCAAACCGAATGAATATTTCGCGGTCGCCCAAAGATCCATCGTTGCCGATCGCGAAACGGTAGACGGTGCGAAGGCCGCTGTCGGTGTGGAATAGCGTGCGCCCGTCAGGCGAAATGGCTGGGCCGTTGGCGATACGGTATCCATCATCCACGCGAGCAACTGCTCCATCAGCATCAAGACGATAAAAAGCGCCAGTAGGCTGCGCTCCATCCATCGACATCGTGCCGAACCAGATGCGACCGGCGGCATCCGCTTTGGCATCGTTCATGCGGTTGCCGGCACGATCGGGATCGGCAAGAGTCCCGATGGTCAACGGGTCGAGCGTCAGCGTGACGATCCGGCGATCCAGGCCGGCCACGAAGCCAGGGGCATCCTCCCGTTCGACAACCCAGCCGATCGTCCCCGGCATCTTCCAGCTATCGACTTGGTCGCTATCGAGCAGCAGTCGGTTGACGCGCTGCCCGAGAATATCGGTCCAGTAGACCGCATTCTGGCGTGCGGACCACATCAGGCCTTCGCCCAGCAGATCGCGGCGATCGCGCGTGATCGTGCGCAGTAACATCAGTGACTGTCGCGGGGCAGACCCGCTTGTGCAATCCGCTGATATTTTACGGCGCTTTCGAGTACGGCACCCGTGTCGAACTGGCCGACCAGGGCGCGCTGAATTTCCTGCCACGGCGTCTGCGATGGCGGTGCCAGTTCTTGCTCTTGAGCGGCGAGCGCATCTCTTCGCCGCATCATCTCCTCATCTGTCACGAGCAGGTCGACACGGCGTTTTTGCAAATCAATGCGAATCTTGTCGCCGGTTTGCGCAAGGGCAAGTCCCCCACCCACCGCCGCTTCGGGCGAGGCATTGAGGATCGAGGGCGAGCCGCTTGTGCCCGACTGCCTGCCATCGCCGATACACGGCAGTGCATGAACCCCGGCACGGATGAGCGCAGCGGACGGTCGCATGTTGACGACCTCCGCACCGCCCGGATAGCCTACTGGCCCTGCCCCGCGCATGATAAGCACGGTGCTTTCGTCGATATCGAGATCAGGATCGTCGATGCGACGATGATAATCTTCCGGTCCGTCAAAGACGACGACCCGACCCTCGAACGCATCCGGATCATCGGGGTTGCGCAGGTAACGCGCGCGAAACTCGTCCGAAATGACGCTCAGTTTCATAACCGCCCCGTCGAACATATTGCCGGTAAACACCGACAATCCCGCCGCCTGCTTAAGCGGTTCCTCCAGAGTGCGTATGACATCGACATCCTCGGTTGACTTATCACCGACATTCTCGGCAACCGTCCTGCCGTTACATGCCATCGCATCACCATCAATCAGCCCTGCCTTGAGCAGCATGCCCATCACTGCCGGCACGCCGCCTGCGCGATAATAATCCTCGCCTAAATAATCTCCGGCCGGTTGCAGATTGACGATCAAGGGCACGTCGGCGCCCGCTTCTTCCCAGTCCGCCAGCGTAAGATCGACCCCGACATGCCGCGCGATCGCGTTCAGATGGATTGGCGCATTGGTGGACCCGCCGATCGCAGAGTTCACCTTGATCGCGTTGAGGAAGGCCGGACGCGTGAGGATATCCGAAGGCTTGCGATCAGCCCGCACCATTTCGACGATCCGGCGGCCGGTTTCCCATGCACATTGCTGACGATCACGATATGGCGCGGGAATGGCGGCCGAGCCAGGCAGCGACATGCCCAATGCCTCAGTCAGCGAGTTCATCGTCGTAGCAGTGCCCATCGTGTTGCAGAAGCCCGTCGATGGGGCCGAAGAGGCAACAAGTTCGATAAAGCCCTTATAGTCGATCTCACCGGCAGCAAGCATTTCACGCGCTTTCCACACGATCGTGCCCGACCCGGTGCGCTCGCCCTTGTGCCAGCCGTTCAGCATCGGTCCGACCGACAACGCAATGGCCGGAATGTTCACCGTTGCCGCCGCCATCAGTGCAGAAGGCGTCGTTTTATCGCACCCGATCGTCAACACCACTCCATCAAGCGGATATCCGAACAGCACTTCGACTAAAGATAGATAGGCAAGGTTACGGTCGAGTCCGGCGGTCGGACGCTTGCCGGTTTCCTGTAGGGGATGCGTGGGAAATTCGATGGGAATACCCCCCGCTTCGCGGATGCCATCCCGAACACGATCCGCCAATACAATATGATGGCGGTTGCACGGCACGAGATCTGATCCCGATTGAGCGATACCAATGATGGGACGGTTGGATTGGAGCTCCTCCAGGCTCAAACCGTAGTTCAGATAACGCTCGATATAGAGCGCCGTCATGTCGGGATTTTCGGTGTTATCGAACCATGCGCGCGATCGGAGTTTTGAAGGAGCATCACTCACAAGCGATACCCTCCGCCCTGCGTCACAATATGGCCGATCATGCTCCCCTCCTTCTGCCCGCCGTCAAATGTTCGGCTTCTTTTAAGATTGATAGCGCAGAGAATGACCTATAGAAAGCCTATTTATCGGATAAAAGAAAATGGAAGGTGCGAAGATGCGTAGATCGAGTAAGATGGCACGTATAAGGGCCTCCGTATGAGCGGTGACCAGGCGGTGCCTATCCGGCTCGGCATTGTCGGCATCGGCAAGATTGCACGCGATCAGCATTTGCCCGCTATCGCTGCCTCCCCCGAATTTACCCTGGTGGCTGCGGCAAGCCGACACGCGACACTGGAAGGCGTTCCGAATTTTGACAGTGTTGAGGACATGCTGACCGCCGGGCCGCCGCTCGACGCTGTTTCGATCTGCACTCCGCCTGGCGGGCGCGACCGCATCGCACTGGCGGCGATCATGGCTGGCAAGCACGTGATGATCGAGAAGCCTCCCGGCGCGACAGTGGCTGAGGTCTTGGCATTGCAGCACGCGGCCAAAGCGCGTGGAGTCACTTTATTCGCCAGTTGGCACTCTCGTGAAGCCGCAGGCGTAGATGCAGCGCGATCTTGCCTGGCGAACCGCACCATCTCTGGAGCCACGATCGAATGGTGCGAGGACATCCGCGTCTGGCACCCCGGCCAGGACTGGATTCTTGATTCCGGGGGTTTCGGCGTGTTCGATCCCGGCATCAATGCGCTGTCGATTGCAACTGCGATCCTGCCGGACGATCTCATCGTGGAGTCCGGCACTATCATGGTTCCCGCAAATCGCGCGTCGCCGATATCCGCCCGCATCGTAATGCGCCTGGGTCGCGATGCCCCGGTCATGCTTCATCTGGATTTCCTGAAAACCGGGGAGCAGATCTGGACCATGGAGATCGTGACAGACTCAGGCACTGTTCGGCTCACCGAAGGGGGCAAGCGCCTGTTCCTGAACGATGTGGAGCAGTTATTGCGTGAGGAGGCAGGAGAGTATCCCAGGCTTTATGCGCAATTCGCAACACTTGTCCGCACACAGCGAAGTGATGTCGATCTCCGCCCGCTGCAACTGGTAGCCGATGTGTTCCTCGTAACGCATCGAGGACAAGCGCCCGCATTCGCCTTCTAAGCAGCTAGACATCTCGTAAATATCATATTTATAGCTTAATTGTTATCTGGAGAGGATTGATGGTCTTGAGGAAATCCATGGCGCGAGCCGGATTGGCATTGGCCCTGACGATAGGCGCCCTTGGAGGCTCCAGCGTAACAGCGCAGGTAGCTCCGGGCGGACCGGTCACGCCCTATGTCGATCCGTCCAAGGCCTATTTGTTCTTGCACATGACCAAAGCGAAATATGGCGTCCTCTTCTATTCCGTCAGTCTGGATGGCCTGCACTGGAAAGAAGTTAACGGCGGAAAGCCGGTTTCTGCTGACTACCATGGTCATGCCTCTGTCGCGCAGGGCGGAGACGGACGTTATTATCTGGTCGGCAACAAGGGTGACGACGATCCTTTGATCCGCTTCTGGGTGTCGGACGATCTGATACGCTGGACGCCCTACGGCACTTATCAGCCCAATTTGAAGGGCATTCCCGGCTATCCCACTACGCTCCAGCGCATCGGTGCGCCGAAACTGTTCTTCGACAAGCCGTCCGGCCAGTTCCTGCTGACGTGGCATACGCCGAGCCTGGAGGGATCGAAGGAAGATCCCGAGCGATACTGGGGCAGTCAGCGAACCCTTTATGTACAATCCAAGGATCTTAAGAGTTTTCCGGTCGGCCCCCGCCGCCTGTTCGCATGGGACATGGCAACGATCGACACGATTATCCAGCCTAACGACAAAGGCGGCTATTGCGCGATCATCAAGGACGAACGTTATCCCTCTTACGAATGGACGACGGGCAAGACGGTACGGATGAGTTGCGCGGCCAAGCTGCTCGGTCCCTATCCACTGCCCGGTCCGCCGCTCAGCCCGAATTTCCGCGAGGCGCCGACGATCATCCGCGCGCCCAATGGCAAGGACTGGATGCTGTACTACGAGCAATATGCTGGCACGAGCTACGGCCTGTCGATGGCACCACGACTTGAAGGTCCATGGTTTCAGGTATCAGGCAACAGTGGCGTTCCTGAGTGGAATCGTTTTGAGATGCCTCCCGGCGTGCGTCACGGGTCGATGATCGGCATCTCCCGTGCGCAATATGACGCCATCGTTGCTGCTTTCGCCGCGAATTAAGCGAGGATGGCCTTGAAGTTCTTCCCATTGAAAGTCGCCTTCGCCGTGGCGACGGGCCTTGGTATGATGCTCGTGTCGCCGTTGCCGGCCCGGAACGACAAATCCGCGGCGACTTTCACCAACCCGCTCCTGCCCTCTGGGCCAGATCCCTGGATCGTGCGCAGCGGCGACACCTATTTTTACATGAACACGCTTGGCAATCGCATTGCCATCCGCAAAACGAAGGATCTCTCGCGCCTGTCGGACGCCGCTGAGACGACTGTGTGGACGCCACCAGCAACGGGCCTCAACGCACAATCGATATGGGCGCCCGAACTCCATCGGATCGGGAAGGCATGGTACATCTACTACACGGCGGCCGAGGCCGGGCACGACGATGACGCGCATCGCGGCGTTTTCGTGCTGGAGAATGTCAGCCGCGATCCGACGCAGGGTAAATGGATCGATCGCGGTCGTCTGGAGACGGCCCATACTGGTATCGATGGCACAACCTTCGCTTATCGGGGCAAACGGTATTTTGTCTATTCGCCCTACGTCGGACCTGACAGCGTCCTGGCGATTGTGGAGATGGCTAACCCGTGGACGCTGGTCGGCAGGGAAAGCATCATCGCTCGCCCCGATCTGGATTGGGAACGTCGCGGAGGACGTCAGATCCTTGAAGGTCCGGAATTTCTGATCGGACCCAAAGGAGATCTATTCCTCAGCTATTCCGCCAGCGCCTGCTGGTCGGACGATTACGCCATCGGGCTACTCAGCGCACGACCCGGCAGCGATCCCCTTGATCCCGCTGCCTGGATCAAGGCGCCGAAGCCGGTGATGGCCAAGGCACCTGACCAAGGCGTCTATGCGCCGGGGCACAATGGCTTCTTCACCGCGCCGGATGGACGTGAAACGTGGATCGTCTATCACGCCAACCCTGCCCCGGACATGAAATGTACGTCGCAGCGCTCTCCGCGCATTCAGCGGATCGAATGGTCCGCCAAAGGGCAACCCCTTTTCCCTGTTCCAGCGTCCTCCGCGCTTCGCATTCCTGCACCCCTGCGGAAGCGTTGAGACCCCTGCCTCTTTCCATTGCTGCCACCATCGACTCGAAGCCGATAAACGGGCCATTACGCTTTGCAGTCCGCCATCGATAACGGCTCCTCGCCCTCCGAATGAGCCTTCACAAAACTCCGAAATAAGATGCGCCTTCGAATTGGGCGTCGATCCTCGAACACACGCGCAAAATAATGCTGCGCCTCAAGCTGACATCGGCCGAGACGCGCGGATCCTCTTCGCGCCGTTAAATTCCATCAAGCACTTCTGGCCCTTCACTGATCTTAGGCAGGGCGAGGTTTTCGAAAAGCTTCAGGCCATTATCATGGTACGGCGCTGTCAACGCCGCCGACATCTGTTCCAGTGTGTCATCGACCAGCGAATGCAAAGCAATATCCTGATCGGGGAGAGGAAAACCGCTGTCGCGCCGCATCAGCATGTTGAGGAACATCAGCTTGCACAGGCCGACGCGCAGACGCAGCACCTCCGGCGGAACATAGCTTACGCGCTCCACGATCAGCCGCCTTACGCGGCGGAGCGCAGGCACGGGAACCTTCGGATCGTCGTAGGGATGCCTGATTCCCTCCGCCCGTGAACGAGTGAGATACTGCGCCAGGAAGGCCGAATAGGGGTGGCCGCCATTCTCGTCTGCGATGCTGAGATGCGGCAGGCACATCACTTCCAGAAGGACACGGGCGTTCTTCAACTGTCCCGCTTGCTCGGCTTGGTCGAGCATCTTCTGGCGCAGCGGCTCGAACATATTGGTGCGATAATCGAAGATGTCGTAGACCAGCCGCTCCTTGGTGCCGAAATGATATTGGACAGCAGTGTTATTGCCCTGACCCGCAGCGGCGGCGATTTCCCGCAACGCGACGCCGTCTATACCCCGGTCGGCAAAGAGGCGTTCGGCAGCCTCCATGATCTTGATGCGCGTTGCGGCAGTTACGACCGATCGTCGCCTCTTGCCTTCGTCATTCGCCGCTGTCGCCATTGCACATTCCCCACATATGCGTTGAAAACAGGCGATAGTGTGTCGCTTCACGATCGACAACCCTTCTGTGGCCGTCGACTAAGTCACAATCCACGCACGAACGGCGTCTCATTTCTTCTGCCATACTGTCCTTTCCTCTGGTCTTCACCGAACAAACCAGAGCGCTGTCCGCCAATTCGGAGGTTTCGACGTGAGCTGCACTTATGTGATTGGCTGAACTGTCCAAATCATTACCTAACGACTTCCAGCTTGACCGATCATAACGCCGGACTGTCACATTTTTCTTGTATCTCCCCTTGACCGGCAGAGGCAGAGCGCCATATCTGGCGCTGGCACTCTTCACCGGAGAGTGCTAACAAACACAAGTTCACGGGAGCGGGAGAGAGTCGGCACTTTGAGATGGGGGTATTGAGCATGGCTTTCATGTTCGCTCGCATCCGGGCCGCTGTCGCGCGTTCCCTCATGAAGGGAAAGGCAAATATATGGCATTCCGTCCGTTGCATGACCGCGTTCTGGTCCGTCGCATCGAAGCCGAAGCAAAGACTGCTGGCGGCATCATCATTCCAGACACTGCCAAGGAAAAGCCACAGGAAGGCGAAGTCGTCTCCGTTGGTTCCGGCACGAAGGCCGAAGATGGCAAAGTTACGCCACTCGACGTCAAGGCTGGCGACAAGATCCTGTTCGGCAAATGGTCGGGCACCGAAGTGAAGGTTGAGGGCGAAGACCTCATCATCATGAAGGAAAGCGATATTCTGGGCATCGTCGGCTAATCAGCCGCCCCTGAATTCCCACTCCAATACATAGCAAGAGGTATATCTCATGGCTGCAAAAGACGTAAAATTCTCCCGCGACGCGCGTGAGCGCATTCTGCGCGGTGTCGACATCCTGGCCGACGCGGTCAAGGTCACGCTCGGTCCCAAAGGCCGTAACGTTGTCATCGACAAGAGCTTCGGCGCTCCCCGCATCACCAAGGACGGCGTTACCGTCGCCAAGGAAATCGAACTGAAGGACAAGTTCGAGAACATGGGCGCGCAGATGGTTCGCGAAGTTGCTTCGAAGACCAACGACGTTGCCGGTGACGGCACCACCACCGCAACCGTATTGGCGCAGGCCATCGTTCGCGAGGGCATGAAGTCGGTCGCGGCCGGCATCAACCCGATGGATCTGAAGCGCGGCATCGATCTCGCCGTGACCAAGGTTGTCGAAGACCTCAAGGCCCGTTCCAAGCCCGTCTCCGGTTCGGCCGAAGTCGCGCAGGTCGGCATCATCTCGGCCAACGGCGACACCATCGTCGGCGAGAAGATTGCCGAAGCGATGGAAAAGGTCGGCAAGGAAGGCGTCATCACCGTTGAAGAAGCCAAGGGCCTCGACTTCGAACTGGACGTCGTGGAAGGCATGCAGTTCGACCGCGGCTACCTGTCGCCTTACTTCATCACCAACCCGGAAAAGATGCTCGTCGAGCTTCAGGACCCTTACATCCTGATCCACGAAAAGAAGCTGTCGAACCTGCAGGCGATCCTTCCGATCCTGGAAGCTGTCGTTCAGTCGGGCCGTCCGCTCCTCATCATCGCCGAAGACATCGAAGGCGAAGCGCTGGCGACTCTGGTCGTCAACAAGCTGCGTGGCGGCCTGAAGGTCGCTGCGGTCAAGGCGCCTGGTTTCGGCGATCGTCGCAAGGCGATGCTGGAAGACATCGCGATCCTGACGAAGGGCGAGATGATTTCCGAAGACCTCGGCATCAAGCTTGAGAACGTCACCATCGGCATGCTGGGCACCGCCAAGCGCGTTACGATCGACAAGGACAACACCACCATCGTTGATGGCGCCGGCGATGCCGATGCGATCAAGGGCCGCGTGGAAGCCATCCGTGCGCAGATCGAGAACACGACCAGCGACTACGACAAGGAAAAGCTGCAAGAGCGTCTCGCAAAGCTTGCTGGCGGCGTCGCCGTGATCAAGGTTGGCGGTTCGACCGAAGTGGAAGTCAAGGAGCGCAAGGATCGCGTCGACGACGCTCTCCATGCGACCCGCGCTGCCGTTGAAGAAGGCATCGTTCCCGGCGGCGGTACGGCTCTGCTGTACGCCACCAAGGCTCTCGAAGGCCTCAAGGGCGCGAATGACGACCAGACGCGCGGTATCGACATCATCCGCAAAGCGATCGTCGCTCCCGTAAAGCAGATCGCACAGAATGCAGGCGTCGATGGCGCTGTCGTTGCTGGCAATCTGCTCCGCGAAAACGACGAGACCCGTGGCTACAACGCGTCGACCGACACGTATGAGAACCTGGTCGCGGCTGGCGTTATCGATCCTACCAAGGTCGTCCGCACGGCTCTGCAGGACGCAGCTTCGGTTGCCGGCCTGCTGATCACCACCGAAGCCGCAATCTCCGACTCGCCTGCCGACGACAAGGCCGGCGCTGGCGGCATGCCCGGTGGCATGGGCGGTATGGGTGGCATGGGCGGTATGGACTTCTAAGTCCCGCTCTACATTTACGCTACGAATTGGGGCCGGAAGAGCGATCTTCCGGCCCTTTTCCTTTGGAGCTGGCCTTAGACTTGCGGGCGTGTCTGTCACGCGCCTCATCGTCCTGAATTGGTTTCAGCATCCATTTCATCAGTGCGCACTGCGCCTTTCGCCGGTGAATTTTGAAGCACGTTCAGCATGATGGTGAAGGATTAGTTGCTTCCCATGCGCCTGCTAAGCAGGAGGCCAATGCAAGACGGGACATCCTCTCCCTGCGCACCGCTTTCATCCGCACCGTTGCACAAGCGACCCCGCCGATCCCCCGCTTCGACTACCAAAGCCTGACAAGAGCGGGAACGATCGTTACGCAGGTTCATTACCTCTGTTAGTTTACGCCGGAACCACAGCTTGCCGATCACGTCACGATCCCCCGCCCGCAATGACGCCATCGCCATAGCGCGCGTGATCTGCATACTCGGCGTCGTCTATGTTCATGCCTGGACCGGACGCACTGGCGAGGAACTGGCGCAACTCGTCGGTAGCGGTCAGGAAATCTTCCGCTGGACGCTGATGGAGGGTCTGGGAAAGAGCGCAGTGCCGCTGCTTGGCATGATCTCCGGCTATCTCGTCGCAGGATCGCGACGCACGCAAGAATGGCACAGCTTCATAGCTGGCAAGGCACGCACCATATTGCTGCCAATGGTGCTGTGGAATGCCATCGCGATCATCTGCGTCTCTGGCGCTGCTTATGCGGGCTTGATCCTGGCTCCACAGCCGCAATCGATTGGTTGGCTCGCCGAAGAACTTTTGGCCCTCACTAGGCCGCCCGACATCAACGTCCAAATGCCGTTCCTGCGCGACCTCTTCGTCTGCATGTTGGCTGCGCCGCTGTTAGTTCGAATACCGGTGAAGGGCATGGCGCTTATTGCGGCGAGCGTCGCGATACTGACGATCGGGGAATGGCCGCAACCGCTGCTTCTCCGCCCTCTAATCTTGTTCTTCTTTCTGTTCGGCATGGTCGCCCGGCGGCTGTCGCTGGCGGAGCGCGCTTCTACGCTCCCCGCAGTCATGGCATTTGCACCGTTCCTGCTGCTCGTACCGGTGAAGATCGCGCTATCGCTACCCCCGGCACCATTCATCACGACACATGGGCAGGCCATGGCAGCGCTCGATCTTCTCACGCGCGTCGCCGCCGCTTTGTTCTTCTGGAAGGTCGCCAGTGCCCTCGCCACATCGCGCGCCCGAAGTGCGCTACTGGCGCTGGAGCCTTATGCGTTCTTTCTCTTTTGCTGCCATGTAACACTGATCTGGATCGGCGGGCCGCTGCTTGGTGAATGGATCGGCCCGGTCGGATCGCCACTCTATCCTACTTTCCTGATGGTTCAGCCGCTTCTGGTCCTTGGAGCATCGATCGCTTTAGCCCACATCATCATGGCGATCTCCCCGACGACGGCGCACATCCTGAGCGGCGGAAGACTCGCTGTCCCGCCCAAGCAAGGACGGAAGGCGCAAACAGCCGTTACGGTCTAACGCTTACGCCGCCTTGGCCAGGCCGAGGCTCTGTGCCGCCTCCATGGCGATCGTGATGGAACGCTTGCGTGCGTTGGGATCGAAAGTGGCCCCCGTCACCATCACCTCGTCAACCTGCGTCCGCTCGACAAAGGCCGACAGATCGCGCGCCACATCGTCGTGCGTTCCGATGGCCGAACAGGACAGGAAGTTGTTCACCATTGATTGCAGTTGGGGCGGAAGTGACTCGTAATATCCGCTGATCGGCGGCGGCATTCTTCCGGGCGTGCCGGTCCGTAATGCCACGACCGTCTGCATCATGGACGTCGCCAGCAGTTTTGCGTCCTCACGCGTGTCCGCCGCAAAAATGTTAAAGCCAGCCATCGCATAGGGCTTGTCGAGTTGCGCGGACGGGCGGAAATCACGACGATAAATCGCCAGCGCACTGTCCAGCGCATCAGGTGCAAAGTGCGAAGCGAAGGCGTAAGGCAGGCCGAGTGCCGCCGCGAGCTGCGCGCCGTACAGGCTCGACCCCAATATCCATAGCGGCACATTTGCCCCCGCGCCGGGGGTGGCGGTGAAGCCCAGGCGATCGTCGCCCGCGAAATAGGCTTGCACTTCCATCACATCGCGCGGGAACTGGTCAGCGCCGCCTGCAAGGTTGCGCCGCATCGCCTGTGCCACCCGCTGATCCGACCCCGGTGCACGCCCGAAGCCGAGATCCACACGACCCGGATACAGCGCTTCCAATGTGCCGAATTGCTCGGCAATGGCCAGCGGCGCATGGTTGGGAAGCATGATCCCGCCCGCCCCGATGCGGATGGTAGACGTCGCCGCCCCGATCGCAGCCAGCACAACCGAGGTCGCCGCCGAAGCGATACCGGGCATGCCATGATGTTCGGCAGTCCAGTATCGCTGATAGCCCAGCGTTTCCGCGGTGCGGGCGTAGTCGGCAGCGTTCGCCAGAGCAGTGGCGACGTCGCTGCCCTCCGTTACAGGAACAAGGTCGAGAAGGGAAAGCTTGGTCATACCGATCATATAGGCATGATCGGTTGCATTTCACTACCCTAATTCAAAGATCAGTCTTCCAGTGTCGCGTCGAGCGTAATGTCCGCTTTCAGCAGCTTGGAAACCGGGCAGTTCGCCTTCGCCTTGGCCGCCAGATCCTGGAACGTCTCGTCATCCGTGCCGGGGATCTTCGCCGTCAGCGTCAGGGCGATGGCTGGAATCGAAAAACCGCCGTCGCTTTGCTCCAGCGTTACGACCGCCTTCGTCTCCATCTTTTCGGCCGTCAGCCCGGCCTCGCCCAAAATCAAAGAGAGCGCCATGGTGAAGCATCCCGCGTGCGCCGCGCCGATCAGTTCTTCGGGATTGGTACCTTTCACGCCCTCGAAGCGCATCGCAAAACCATAGGGACGGGCGTCCAATGCACCGCTCTCGGTGGAGATAGCACCCTTGCCGTCTTTCAGGCCGCCGCTCCAGACTGCCGACGCACTTCTTTTGATCGCCATGATGAATCTCCTCAATTGATCGGATGCAGACGCCTTACCGCGCCAATGCGACAAACGGCTTACGTGGCGGAAAGAGTATACGCCAGATGTTCCGCTTCATTGCGGTTTGTACGCAATGCATTCCACTTCGACCAATGCCCCCAGAGCAAGACCGTTCGTGCCAAAGGCGCTTCGGGCGGGCAAACGATCCGCCTTGAAATAGGTCGCGTATATCTCATTGAATTTGGGCCACAGCTTCATGTCGCTCAACATCACGGTACACTTCACGAGATCGTCCATGGTCGCGCCGCCTAGCGACGCCGCCTTGCCCACATTGACCATCACATTGCGCGCCTGCGTCTCGAAATCCGCTGGTAATGCGCCGTCCGCCGCGGTTCCAAGCTGTCCCGAAAGGTAAAGCGTGTCGCCGGCGCGTACGGCGGGCGTGAACGGGCGACCCGCTACTTGAGCGCCCAACCCCGTAACGCCGGCCTTGGCTGGCTCGGACTGTGTCGCCGCGAGACCGGGAGTTACCGTCATCGCTATCATTGCCGTTAGCTTGAACCACTTCTTCATCGGCGTCCCCCGTCGTTGCGCTAGGAGGCAAAGTGCCTGGCCCTGCACTCCGATGCAATGACTAGTGGTCAGGCCGCCTCATCATGGAATTGCAAGCGCGCCAGTTTCGCATACAGCCCGCCCTGCGCATTGAGCGTCGCATGGCTTCCCTGCTCAACGATCCGGCCGTGGTCCATCACGACGATACGGTCCGCCGCTCGAATGGTCGCAAGGCGATGCGCGATCACGATTGTGGTGCGGCCGTGCATCAAGGTGTCGAGCGCATCCTGCACCAGTCTCTCCGACTGCGCGTCCAATGCAGATGTAGCTTCGTCCAGTAACAGGATCGGCGCGTCGCGCAGCAGCGCGCGGGCAATCGCCATGCGCTGCCGCTGCCCGCCCGACAGGCGCGTTCCCGCCTCGCCCATGAAGCTGTCGAGACCCTGCGGCAGGCTGCGCAGGAACTCGTCGGCATGGGCCGCACGTGCTGCCTCCCAAATGCGTTCATCACTGGCGTCCCAATTGCCATAGCGCAGATTGTCGCGTGCCGATGCGGCAAAGATCACACTTTCCTGCGGCACCAGCGCCATCATGGCGCGGACGTCCGCCGGATCGGCATCCCTCATGTCGACCCTGTTCAAAGTTACGTGGCCGCCTTGCGGATCGTAGAAACGTTGCGCGAGCTGGATGAGCGTCGACTTGCCTGCGCCGGACGGCCCGACCACCGCCACAGTCTCACCCGGCTCCACGACCAGCGTGAAATCATCCAGGGCGCTCATGTCGGGCCTGGTCGGATAGCGGAAGGTGACGTTCTGGAACGCCAGCGTCGCCTGCGTCCTATCGGGAATGGGCTGCGCAAACACAGGCGCAGCAATTTCCGGCACTGCGGTCATCAGTTCGTTCAGTCGCTCCGCCGCGCCCGCGCCCCGGAGCAAGTCGCCCCAAGTCTCGGTGAGCGAACCGAAAGCCCCTGCGACAATCCCGCTCGTCAGCACGAAAGCAGCAATGCTCCCACCCGACAGCTTGCCACTCGCGACATCGATCGCGCCCTGCCACATAATAAGCGTAACCGCACCGAAGATCAGGCTGATGACGACACCGGTCATGATGGCCCGCAGGCGAATGCGGCGACGGGCCGTCTGGAAGCCGCTCTCGACCGCAGCCGAAAAACGGGCGGCCTCGCGCTCTTGCTGACCGAAGGACTGCACGATCCGCATCGCACTTAGAACTTCGGACGTGATGCTGCCGATATCGGCCAGTCGATCCTGACTGCTGCGAGAGAGAACCCGCACCCGGCGACCCATGAACACGATCGGCAGGATGACCAGTGGAATGCCCAACAGCATCATGCCAGCAAGCTTAGGCGCGAGCACGATCATATAGCCGACGCCGAGCACGCCCATCACGAGATTGCGCAACGCCACGGAAACGGTCGCGCCGACGACCTGCTCAATAACGGCAGTGTCCGATGTCATACGCGAGGAGATTTCCGAAGGACGATTCTCCTCAAAGAATCGGGGCGCCATGCGCAGCAGATTGCGCTGCACTGCGGTACGAACATCGGCCACCACCCGCTCGCCGATCCAGGAGACGAAATAAAAACGGCAAGCCGTCGAAATACCCAGGATGACGACAATCAGCAGCAGATACTGGAACCACCGCCCGATATCCCCCCGCCGCCGCTGGCCCCGAATCCACGATCAATCACAAGCCGGAAGCCACTAGGAATCGCTAGAGTAGCAGACGCTGCGCAGACGAGCGCTATCATTGCAGCAGCCAGCCTACCGGGATAATTCCTGGCAAAATGCCATAGCATTCCAAGGCTTGCGAGTTTGCTGGTCCGCGGAGCGCTCTCCTCGTTTGCCGATTGCGCAGTTGCGCCGCTGGAGGCCGTGTCTTGCCTGCTGTCCCTACTCATCGCTGCGACTTAGCAGGCCGTTAGAAGCCACTCAATCGCAATCGCCGTGAGCATGGCGACACGCCCGCGTACCTCAAATCGAACATCAGATCGGGTTAACCGAATTATGAAATCGATTAATTTATGTTGCTGTGCGAAACAGAAAAGGCTTTGGTCGGTATTATCGTAACGGCCCCATTAACGAAGGACATCGGGTAGCCATGCTTTATAACGCATATGAGTTTCAACGCAGCCTGCTGGCAGGGGCAAGCGCCATCGCCAATGCGGGTGCAGAGATACTCAGCAACCCCGCCAACCCCTTCTCCTACTTCGGAGCCGGCCCCATTCTCGCTTCCGCGCTGGACGTGTTCGCGCACGCCTCGGCAACGCGCGGCAAACCTGCATTCGATCTTCCCGAGACGACCATCGATGGGCGCTCGACGCCAGTCACGGAGGTTATCGAAGCGCGTAAGCCATTCGGCCAGTTGCGCCACTTCCTCCGCGAGGGAGCGAGCGAAAATGATCCAAAGCTGCTGATCGTCGCGCCGATGTCCGGCCACTATGCAACCCTGCTGCGTGGTACAGTACAACGGATGCTGCCTGGGCATGACGTGTGGATCACGGACTGGCGTGATGCCCGCAATGTGCCCACGTCTGAGGGCGGCTTCGACCTGGACGACTACATCGATTATCTGATCGAATGGCTGGAGCATATCGGTCCCGGTGCACATATGCTTGCTGTTTGCCAGCCATCGGTGCCGAGTTACGCTGCTGCGGCGCTGATGTCGGCGAGCAACCATCCCGCCAAGCCGCGCACCCTCACCATGATGGGTGGTCCGATCGACACGCGTGAAGCCCCCACTGCTGTCAACACGCTGGCCACCGAGCGGCCGCTTACCTGGTTCGAGCAGAATGTTGTCGCGACGGTTCCGTTCAATTATCCGGGCAATGGCCGCCGCGTCTATCCCGGCTTCATGCAGCTTGCCGGGTTCATGACCATGAATCTTGGCGATCACTTGATGAGCCATTGGGAAATGTTCAAGCATCTGGTCGATGGCGACGAGGAAAGCGCAGACGCGACGAAGAAGTTCTACGAGGAGTATCGCTCGGTCTGCGATATGACCGCCGAATTCTACCTGCAAACCGTCAGCGAAGTGTTCCAGAAGCACAGCCTGCCGAAGGGCGAGTTGATGCATCGCGACGTGCGGGTCGATCCTGCCGCGATCACCGACATCGGCCTGTTGGCGATTGAGGGCGAGCGGGACGACATCTCAGGCCTGGGTCAGACCAAGGCCGCGCTGACGATTGCAACCAACCTGCCTGACGAACACAAGAAATATTACATGGCCGAAGGCGCTGGCCATTACGGCATCTTCAATGGCAGCAAGTGGCGAATGAAGATCGCGCCGATCGTAGAAGACTGGATTCGCGCGCACAACAATTGAACTTGTCGGTCGGCGACCCCGGCCGATGCGGCTGCGCGGCATCCTATCTGGCTTACGTATTTCGTGCCAGCATCGCAGCCAACTCCAACGCGCGTTCGGCGGGCATTGTGCCCGTCAGCGCCAGCGCCTGATCGCCATTTTCCCAATATGCAATGTTCTCGCTGGCCCGCTTAGTCACTAAGGGCTTTGCGTCGGCGGGAGTTTCGGCCCGGCCTGCCAATAGCGTCACGGCCTCGCCCTGCGGCGTAGTGAGGGACAGGGCGACTGCGGGCGAACTGTTCGTCGGATAAAGCTGCACATCGCGCACCCGCCAACCCTCCGGCAGCTTGGGCAAGCGAATCCCTGTCGAGCGCGCAATCTCCACACTGTCGAGATGCGTGCTTTCCACTTGAGAGACCATCGCCTGCCGCAATAGCCCGGTACGGTGCGACGCGGCAGCTTCATCGATGAAGGTGGTGCTGGCCTGCGCCGGGTCGGGAAATTCGCCAAGCGCACCTCTCCCAATCCATCCGAGCGCAATCAGCGCCGCAATTCCCGCTGCGCGCGCGGCATGGCGAAACGCGCCACCATTATCATTGGCAGGCGCAGGCGGCACACCCGCCACACGCTTGACGCCCACGAGCGTGCCCTTGGTGCCGTCATGCAACAGTGAGAAGTCGATGTCTGGCCAGCGCTTCCGCCACCGCCGCGCCACAAGGCGCTCGCCCGGACGCGCGGCATCGTCCAGCAGCACCACGCCTCCCGGGGACAGTCGCCGGAACAGGCTATCTGCCGCGCCGCGTACCATAGGATGCACGCTCCACGGCGGCCCGTCGATGATGATAAGGTCGATCCGGTCTGGCAGACGATCCACGCTGTACCAACGACCCGGCCACCCCTCTACATTCGCCTCCAGCGGCGCATGACGGATGTCAACCGACAGCCCGTTGTCGTCGAGCCACTCGCGAGTCGCATCGACGAAGCCCGCGTGCTGATCGAAGCTGATAAGCTGCCCGCCGCCATGTAGCGCGAGCGCCTTAGCCGCCACCAGCGTCGAGGCACCTGCGCCTAGCTCGACCACAATGCCCGGTTGCAACAGCGCGATCTGCATCACGATATGGCGCAAGAACCCTGTATCGGCCTTCCAGCTACCCAGATGAGGCAGCGCGTCGGGGGCAAGTCCTAGCGCCGTCATCAACGCGCGCTTGTCGGCCTTGCTACCCCCGTGCAGGCTTTTCAGAAGCCACGGCCATCCGATCGCTCCGAATGCCAACCGCCATGCCCAGTCGCTTACCTTGCGGGAAAAAGGAAGCGATGCGTCACTCTCGGCGAGAGAAAGCAGGCCGGTAAGCTCTCGTGATGTCACGTTATCAATGTCCTGTTAGGGCTTGTCACGTCCTCTAGCCTGACAGACGCGCAGGGGAAAGCCTGCACGGGCTTTCCGTTCCGCATGAACGCCCCTAAAGTACTTGCATGGTCGAAATAGTTTCCGTGAACGTCGAACGCTGGCCCGTACAGGGCGCCTTTATTATCAGTCGCGGCGCAAAGACGCATGTCGACGTGGTCGTGTGTACGGTCAGCGATGGCCAGCATAGCGGGCGCGGCGAAGGCACGGCGATCTACTATGACGGGGAGACGGCGGAATCCTGTGTGGCGGCGATAAACGCCTATCGCGGCCCGCTCGATCGCACGAGCGTGAACAGCCGTATGGACCGCGGCGCGGCGCGCAACGCACTGGACTGCGCCCTCTGGGATTATGAGGCAAAGCGCCAAGGCTTGTCGGTATGGCAGCTTGCGGGTTTGACCAAACCGCAAGCCGTCGCGACCGCCTTCACGATCAGCCTCAACGATCCCACGCAGATGGAGGCCGATGCACGAATAGCGGAGGCGCGGGGTTTCGGCCTGCTCAAGTGCAAGCTCACGGGTGAAGGCGACCGTGACCGGATCGCCGCCGTGCGCATGGGTGCGCCTGCGGCCCGCCTGATCGTCGATGCTAATGAAAGCTGGGCCCGGATGGACATCGCGGCGGAAGCAAATGCGCTGGCGGCGCTCGGCGTCGAACTCATCGAACAGCCCATCCCGCATGGGCGGGAGGACATGCTGGCGGGCGTCCAGTCACCGGTGCCCTTCTGCGCCGACGAAAGCGTGCATACGCGCGAGGATCTCGACCGGCTGACCGGCTTCTCCGCCGTCAATATCAAGCTCGACAAGGCCGGGGGCCTCACTGAGGCATTGGCATTGGCCGAAGCGGCGCGGGCACGCGGGCTGCGGATCATGCTTGGGTGTATGCTGGGCACGTCGCTCGGCATCGCGCCTGCCTTCCTTGCCGCGCAGGGGGCCGACTGGATCGATCTGGATGGCGCGCTGCTGCTGGCAAAGGATCGCTACGGTGCCTTGCCGGTGAAGGACGGGATGCTATGGCCCGGCGCGCTGTGGGGCTTGGGCTAGGCATCTGCAGTCGCGAATTCATGTCCGTCCGGTGATTTTGCCATCGGTCGGCGGCGGTGCGAATTGCAGCGGCGCCACGCTTGCGCCGGGTGAACCCTTCGTTGTCCCCACGTAGATTGCTTGGCCCACGGGGCTGTAGGTAATCGCCTCCGTCAAAAGCAGCGCAGCGATCATCGCCCCAATGCCCCAGCGCCATGCGGGGTGAGCTTGCCCCTCGCGCCGGATATCGGCCAAGACACCTACAATCGGAAAGATCAGGATCACCGCAAATGTGCTCTCCCACGCCCAAGGCTGAAGAAGCGGCATCGGCAACAGCCGGCCGACGGCGGGACCAAGCAATATCGACATACCGCAGAAATGCAGACGCCGATGCCATTGCGTGCGCCGCCGCAACAGGATCGCCGCAGTCGTCAAACCGGCAAAGGCGAATAATGTGACAGGATCTAATATCAGGAACTGCAACGGTCGGAAGAAGAACGGCACCTGACCCCGCCGCACAACAGCGAGGGTGACCATGCACCCCAGGACCAGCATCGGAACCATCCATCCGGCAGCGATCCAGCCCAGGCGGCGGTGGAGCGCCATTCGGTCGCCCGCCACGAATATGTTCTGGAACAGGTAGATAAACACCCAGCCCATGAACACGAGGGCGTGCGCGTGGACGAGTGGCGGAGAAGAGAAGCTGGACCTTCCCGCCGCAAGCTGAAGCCAAAAACCGGCAACGATAACGGCCGTCATCACCATAGCAGCCCGCGCGAAGAATTGCTCGTCTCCCACCGCTGGTGCAAGCGGCATTCCGGCGACACTGGCCATAGCAATCCCCCGACGCTGTTTGGGGGGCATTTAGCACGTCGGAACATTTTTGGCGAGCGAGCGATAGCAGGTGGTACGTGCCAGAAGCATGCGCCGCCGCAATGGTTAGGCGAAGCTACCTCTTACGGATAGGAAGCCGCTCGCCCATACCCATCAAACGAGGATCGTAAAGCAGCGGCCTAAATAGCGGCCGCCCCGAAGTCGTCACATGTGGATAGGCTTGCCCTGCACCGCCATCGAAGCTTCCTTCAGCGCCTCGGCATGCGTCGGATGCGCGTGGCAGGTGTAGGCGATGTCCTCACTGGACGCGCCGAATTCCATAGCCTGTGCCGCCTGCGCGATCATGTCGCCTGCCGGTGATGCAATAATCCACACGCCCAGCACCTTGTCGGTCTCGGCATCGGCAATGACCTTCACGAAGCCTTCGGTGTCGCGGATCGCCTTGGCGCGGCTGTTTGCCATCATTGGGAACTTGCCGGTCTTGACCGAACCACGCTCCTTGGCCTGCTCCTCGGTCAGGCCGACGCCCGCGATCTCGGGATGCGTGTAGACGACCGAGGGGATCACGTCGTGGTTCACGATGCCAGTGAGACCCGCGATGTTCTCCGCCACGGCAACGCCTTCGTCCTCGGCCTTATGCGCCAGCATCGGGCCGGGGATCACGTCGCCGATCGCCCATACACCATCGACCTTGGTGGCAAAGTCGTGATCGGTTTCGATCTGGCCGCGCTTGTTTACTTCGATGCCTATCTTGTCGAGGCCAAGCCCGTCGGTATTGGGCTTGCGGCCGATCGCTACCAGCACGACGTCCGCCTCGATCATGGTTGCTTCGCCGCCCGCTGCGGGCTCGACCGAAACCGTCGCTTTGCTGCCGGACACCGAAACACCGGTCACCTTGGTGCTCGTCTTGATGTCGAAGCCCTGCTTCTTGAAGATCTTCGCGGCTTCCTTGCGCACATCGCCATCCATGCCGGGCAGGATCTGGTCAAGATATTCGACGACCGTGACCTTCGCGCCGAGGCGCTTCCACACAGAGCCAAGCTCCAGCCCGATCACACCGCCGCCGATGACGACCAGATGCTCGGGCACCTTCGGCAATGCCAGCGCACCGGTGGAATCCACGACAATGCCCTTGTCGTTGTCGACGTCGATGCCCGGAAGCTGCGTTACGGACGATCCCGTCGCGATGACGATGTTCTTGGCCGTCACAGTCTTGCCCGCGACCTCTACGCTATGCGCGTCCTTGAACGTCGCAAGGCCCTTCAGCCACTCGACCTTGTTCTTCTTGAACAGAAACTCGATGCCGCTGGTCAGGCCCTTAACTGCTTCGTCCTTGTCGCCCAGCATCGTCGGCAAGTCGAGTTCGACACCGCTGAACTTGATGCCATGCTTCACCAACGCACCCGAACTTGCTTCCTCGAAATAATGCGAGGCATTCAGCAGCGCCTTGGAAGGAATGCAGCCGACATTGAGGCACGTGCCACCCAGCGTATCGCGACTGTCCGCACAGGCGGTCTTCAAGCCCAACTGGGCCGCGCGGATTGCCGCCACATAGCCACCCGGCCCCGCGCCGATCACCAGCACATCATAATCATATTCGGCCATTATCTACTCCATCCATGATGCACCGCATGGCGCGGGGCGCTGGACTATTCTTACAGGTCGATCAGCAGGCGAGTCGGATCTTCGATCGCATTCTTCACCGCCACCAGGAAGGTCACGGCTTCACGACCATCGATCAGGCGATGGTCATAGCTCAGCGCGAGGTACATCATCGGACGCACCACCACCTGACCGTCGCGAACCACTGGGCGATCCTCGATCCGATGCAAGCCGAGCACAGCGCTCTGCGGCGTGTTGATGATCGGCGTGGACATTAGCGAACCGAACACGCCCCCGTTGGAAATCGTGAAGGTGCCGCCCTTCATGTCTTCCATCGTCAGCGTGCCTTCCTTCGCCTTCTTGCCGAAGTTGCCGATCGTCTTCTCGATCTCGGCGACGCTCATGCTCTCGGCATTGCGGATCACCGGGACGACGAGGCCATTAGGCGCGCTGACCGCCACGGAAATGTCGGCATATTCGTGATAGATGATCTCGTCGCCCTCGATCCGCCCGTTCACGCCCGGAATGTCGCGCAGCGCCATCGTCACGGCCTTCGTGAAGAACCCCATGAAGCCCAAGCGCACGCCATGCTTCTTCTCGAACAGATCCTTGTATTTAGCCCGAGCCTCGATGACAGCGGTCATGTCGACGTCATTGAAGGTGGTCAGCATCGCGGCGGTTTCCTGCGCAGTCTTCAGGCGCTTGGCGACCGTCTGGCGCAGGCGGGTCATACGGACACGCTCCTCACCACGACCCGGCGCGGACGGCGCAGCAGCGGGTACGGCGCTCGCGACAGGCGCAGCAGCCGCCTTGGCGGTGCCTGCAGCGACTGCGGCGGTCACATCATCCTTGGTCAGGCGACCGTCCTTGCCAGTGCCCTTGATCTTGCTGGGGTCTAGACCGTGTTCCAGCACGAGGCGGCGCACGGCAGGTGACAGCGTCAGGTTGCTGTCATCCTCCTCGGCCGATGCGGGCGCGGGCGCGGAAGCCGCGGGTGCAGGTGCGGCCGCCTCGGCCTTCGCAGCAGGCGCCGGAACCGGCGCTGCTGCCGGAGCAGGCGCCGCAGCAGCTCCGCCTGCCTCAATAATCGCAATCACAGCGCCGACATTGACGGTATCGCCCTCAGCCACAAGCTGCTGACCCAGCGTACCTGCTACCGGCGAGGGCACGTCCACGGCGACCTTGTCGGTCTCAAGGCTGCAAATGGGTTCGTCTAGCGCTACCGCTTCGCCCGGCTTTTTCAGCCATGCACCCACGGTAGCTTCGGTTACGGATTCGCCCAGCGTAGGGACTTTGACTTCGGTGGCCATGATGCTGACTTAGCCCTTCTTCTGGCGACGGATTTCGGTGCGGACACTGTGGCCGAGCGCATCGGCAACCAGCGCGCCCTGCTCGGCGATGTGGCGTTTGGCGAGGCCCGTAGCGGGTGACGCCGAAGCCTTGCGTCCGGCGTAGCGTGCACGCATGGGCGCACGGCCAGCTTGCTCCAGGCTCTGCTCGATGAATGGCTCCACGAAGAACCAGCCGCCATTGTTACGGGGTTCCTCCTGACACCAGACGACTTCCTCAAGGTTCGTCATCCGTGCAATGCGAACCGCAAGCGCTTCAGTCGGGAACGGGTAAAGCTGTTCGATACGGACGATCTGGGTGTCGGTGTCGCCTGCGGCGTCACGCGCTTCGATCAGGTCATAGGCCACCTTGCCGCTGCACAGGATCAGCCGCTTGGTGGCTTCGTCCGGTGCAGGATTCGTGTCGGACAAGATGCGCATGAAGTGCGTATCGCCTTGAAAATCTGCCGCCTTGCTCACCGCAAGCTTGTGCCGCAGTAGCGACTTGGGCGTCATGATGATGAGGGGCTTGCGGAACGAACGTAGCATCTGGCGGCGCAGGATGTGGAAATAATTCGCGGGCGTCGTGCAGTTCGCGACCTGGATGTTACCTTCGGCGCACAATTGCAGATAGCGCTCCAGACGTGCCGAACTATGCTCCGGCCCCTGCCCTTCATAACCGTGCGGCAGCAGCATCACGAGACCATTAGCACGTAGCCACTTGGATTCCGACGATGCGATATACTGGTCGATGATGATCTGCGCGCCGTTCGAAAAGTCGCCAAACTGCGCTTCCCACAGCACGAGGCTTTTAGGATCGGCCAGCGCATAGCCATATTCAAAACCCAGAACGCCATATTCCGACAACGGCGAGTCCAACACCTCGAACCGGCCGTGCGGTACAGTGGAGAGCGGAATGTACCGCGCTTCGGTATCCTGATCGACCCAGACCGAATGCCGCTGGCTGAACGTGCCGCGTCCCGAATCCTGCCCCGACAACCGCACGCCATAGCCTTCCGACAACAGGGAGCCGAATGCGAGAGCCTCGCCGGTTGCCCAATCGAAATTGGCTCCGGTCTTGAACATTTCCGCCTTGGCGTCGAGGATGCGGCGGAGCGTCTTGTGGATGTTGATGCCTTCGGGCACAGTCGTCAGCGTGCGCCCCAGGCTATCGAACAGCTTGGGCGTAATTGCGCTTTCCACGCTCTTGCGAGCCGTCTCGACATCGGTGGGCTGCGATAGACCGGACCATCGACCGGCGAACCAGTCGGCCTTGTTCGCCTTATAGCTCTTAGCTGCCTCAAATTCGTTTTCCAGGCAGTCGACGAATTCCTTGGTAGTGGCCGCCACGAATGCGTCATCGACTACCCCTTCCGCTTTGAGCCGTGCCGCATAGACTTCGCTCACCGGCGGATGCTGGCGGATCTTCGCGTACATCAATGGCTGGGTGAAGCCCGGCTCGTCGCCTTCGTTATGGCCAAAGCGGCGATAGCACCACATGTCGATCACGATATCGCGATGGAAGGTCTGGCGGTATTCGATCGCCAGCTTGCACGCGAAGGTCACAGCTTCCGGATCGTCGCCATTGACGTGCAGGATCGGGGCCATGATGCCCTTCGCCACGTCGCTCGGGTAAGGCGAGGAGCGCGCAAACTGCGGGCTGGTCGTGAAGCCGACCTGATTGTTGATGACGAAGTGAATGCAGCCGCCGGTGTTGTAGCCGCGGATGCCGGAGAAGCCGAGGCACTCCCAAACGATCCCCTGCCCCGCAAACGCCGCGTCCCCATGGATCAACACAGGCAGCACTTCGCGGTGATCGGCCAGATCGTCGCGGAATACCTGCTGCGCCCGCACCTTGCCAAGCACGATAGGATCGACCGTCTCAAGGTGCGACGGGTTCGGCACAAGGCTCATGTGCACCTTGGTCCCATCGAACTCGCGGTCCGTTGATGTGCCGAGGTGATACTTCACGTCGCCCGATCCACCCACGTCCTCGGGGTTGGCCGTGCCGCCCGAGAATTCGTGGAAGATCACGCGGAAGCCCTTCGCCATCACATTGGCGAGCACGTTCAGGCGACCGCGATGCGCCATGCCGTACACGATTTCGCGCACGCCCTGCGCGCCGCCATATTTGATGACCGCCTCAAGCGCCGGAATCATCGATTCGCCGCCATCCAGGCCGAAACGCTTGGTGCCTACATATTTGCGGCCAAGGAACTTTTCATACTGCTCGCCGTGAATGACCTTGGTCAGGATCGCCTTCTTGCCCTCGGGCGTGAATTCGATTTCCTTGTCCTTGCCTTCCATGCGATCCTGCAGGAAGCGGCGCTCATCCACATCGGCAATGTGCATATATTCAAGGCCGACATTGCCGCAGTAGTTGGCGCGCAAGATGTCGACCAGTTCACGTACCGTCGCATATTCAAGACCGAGAACACCGCCCAGATATACTTTCTTATCGAGCGCGGTGCCCGCAAAGCCATGATATTCAGGCGTAAGGTCGGCCGGAAGATCGCGATGCGAGAGACCCAGCGGATCAAGATTTGCGGCCAAGTGCCCGCGCACACGATAAGTGCGGATCAGCATCATGGCGCGAATGGAGTCGCCCGCCGCTTCCGTGATATCCTTATCGGAAACCGCCTTGCCCGCGGCCTGCGCCTTAGCCTTGATCTCGACCGCCATCTGTGTGGGGTCCAGCGCTGCCGTCAGCGCATCGGTTTCCGTCAGCGGCCAGTTGGGCTTAGCCCAGCTCGGGCCTTGCTCAACTTCGAATTCCTGACCTTCGTAACCCATATTCCGTCCAATCTTGCGCTTCCCCGCGTGCAGTCGCGGAACGCCAGCGCAGGCCGGGGGTGCAGCCCCGGCCCACGTTCGGGCCAACTTAGCCCTTCAATACTTCCAGCAGCGTCGTGCCGAGTTCCGACGGACTCGCCGCAACCTTGATGCCAGCGGCTTCCATCGCGGCGATCTTGCTTTCCGCGTCGCCCTTGCCGCCCGATACGATCGCGCCAGCATGACCCATGCGACGACCGGGAGGCGCCGTACGGCCCGCGATGAAACCAGCCATCGGCTTTTTCCGACCGCGCTTGGCTTCGTCGATCAGGAACTGGGCCGCCTGCTCTTCAGCATCGCCGCCGATTTCACCGATCATGATGATCGATTCGGTCGCGTCGTCCGCCAGGAACAACTCCAGCACGTCGATGAAGTTCGTGCCATTCACCGGATCGCCACCAATACCGACTGCCGTGGTCTGACCAAGGCCCGCGTTGGAAGTCTGGAACACAGCTTCATAGGTAAGCGTGCCCGAGCGCGAGACAACCCCAACGGTGCCCTTCTTGAAAATGCTGCCGGGCATGATGCCGATCTTGCATTCGCCGGGCGTCAGCACGCCGGGGCAGTTCGGGCCGATGAGGCGCGACTTGCTGCCGGAAAGCGCGCGCTTCACGCGCACCATGTCGAGTACCGGAATGCCTTCGGTGATGCAGACGATCAGCGGGATTTCCGCGTCGATCGCTTCCATGATCGAGTCAGCCGCGAACGGCGGCGGAACGTACACGACCGATGCGTCAGCGCCGGTTGCCGTCTTGGCCTCCAACACGGTGTCGAACATCGGAAGGCCGATGTGCGTGGAGCCACCCTTGCCGGGCGTGACGCCCGCAACCATCTGTGTGCCGTAAGCCAGTGCCTGTTCGGTGTGGAACGTGCCCGTGGCTCCGGTCATGCCTTGCGTTATGACCTTGGTATTCTTGTTGACGAGGATAGACATGCTTGCCCCTTTAAGAAGGTGAGTGGCATTTCATCTATCGACCGCCCCAGGCTGCACACTTTTCCTGGGGAGGCCGGTGCAGCTATTATCAGGCGAGCGAGGCGTCGATGCCCTTGCAGGCGACCAGCAGTTCCTTAACCGCGTCGACCGAAACCTGAAGGTTCGCCTTGGCCTCTTCGCCCAAGTTGATTTCAATCACTTCCTCGACGCCGCCCGCGCCGATTACAACCGGCACGCCGACATAAAGACCATCCACGCCGTACTTGCCCTCGACATAGGCAGCGCAGGGCAGCACGCGCTTCTTGTCGCCAAGATAGGCTTCGGCCATCGCGATACCGCTGGTGGCGGGCGCGTAAAAGGCGGAGCCAGTCTTGAGCAGGCCGACGATTTCACCGCCACCCGAACGCGTGCGCGCGACGATCGCGTCGATCCGCTCCTTGGTGGAACGGCCCATGGCGATCAGGTCAGGAATGGGGATGCCCGCAACCGTCGAATATTCGACGACCGGCACCATCGTATCGCCATGGCCGCCAAGCACGAAGGACGTAACTTCCTTCACCGACACCTGGAACTCCTCGGCCAGGAAGTGGCTGAAGCGAGAAGAGTCGAGCACGCCCGCCATGCCCACGACCTTGTTGTGCGGCAGGCCGGAGAATTCGCGAAGCGCCCATACCATCGCGTCGAGCGGGTTGGTGATGCAGATGACGAACGCATCGGGCGCGTTGTTCTTGATGCCCTCGCCCACGGCCTTCATGACCTTAAGGTTGATGCCGAGCAGGTCATCGCGGCTCATGCCGGGCTTGCGCGCCACACCGGCGGTGACGATAATGACGGCCGCGCCCGCGATGTCGGCATAATCATTAGTGCCGATGATCTTGGAGTCGAAGCCTTCGACCGGGCTGCACTGCGACAGGTCGAGCGCCTTGCCCTGAGGAATTCCCTCCACCACGTCGAACAGGACGATGTCGCCCAAGCCCTTCAATGCCGCGAGATGCGCGAGCGTACCGCCGATATTACCAGCGCCGATCAGCGCGATCTTCTTACGGGCCATTATCATCCTCCAAAGGTTACGAACTTGGAATTGGAGGATCGCTTAGGCCCAATAGATCAAGGTTTCAACCGCACAAAAGCTTAGTCCGACAATTATCTTTGCAATTGGTTCGCAATTGCATTATGAAGCTTCTGCTGTTTGCCCTTACCCTTGGGGGCACCCCTGACAGCGGCAAACTGGCCGGGCGTGCGCCTTATAGCACAAGCGCCCGGCCTATTTTGGCCCATGTCCTAACGCAAGATACTCGTCCGATTGCATCTCCATCAACCGGGAAACTGTCCGCTCGAACTCGAACGCACCATCCCCGGTGGGATAGAGCGCCATCGGCACTGCATCAGCCGACGCCAACAGCTTCACGCGATATTCGTACAACGCATCGATCAGTGTCACGAACCGTGCCGCTTCGTTCCGTTTTTCCGGCCCCAACACGGGGATGCCCACGATGATGACCGCATGATAACGGCGCGCAATCGCCAGATAGTCGGTCGCCCCCCGCGCCTCGGCGCACAGCCGCTTGAAGGAGAATACCGCAACGCCTTTCAGTGCCTTGGGCACATGCATCGTTCGTCCACCCTGCACCGGCAACTCTTCGCTTGGCACGTTCGCGCGGTCACTTGGCGGATAGTCGGTCAGTCGGAAGAAGGACGCGCTCAGTGCTTCGGTCGCTTCGGGTCCGTTGGGAACATGCCACAGGGTCGCATCGCCCAGCCGGTCGCGGCGATAGTCGGTAGGGCCGTTAAGGCTCAGCACGTCCAGCCGATCCTTGATGAGGTCGATGAACGGCAGGAACAACTGCCGGTTCAGTCCGTCCTTGTAGAGGTCGTCTGGCGGCCGATTGGAGGTCGTGACGATCGTCACGCGCTGCGCGATCAGCCCGGCGAACAGCCGCGACATGATCGCCGCATCCGCCATGTTGTTCACAACCATCTCGTCGAAACACAGCAGCCGGGCCTCATCGGCCAGCGCCGCGACAACGGGTGGAATAGGGTCGCCTGTCTCACTCTTGCGCGCCTCAGCCAGCCGCGCATGAACGTCGATCATGAACTCATGAAAATGCGCCCGGCGCTTCCTGCGGATGGATATGCAGTCATAGAACAGGTCCATCAGCATGGACTTGCCGCGTCCCACCCCGCCCCACATATACAGGCCTCGTGGCGCTTCGGGCGCCTTGCGCAGCATCCGCCATAAGGTAGATCCACGCGGCGGCGTCGCTTCCAACTCCTGCTGAAGCGCATCGAGCCGATGTGCCGCCGCTTCCTGGTCAGGATCGGCGCGCAATTCCCCCGCCGCGACCAGCGCATGGTAGCGAGCAAGCACGCCAGTCATGGCAGGTTGAGCTTACGCAGCACTCCGTTGCCATAGAGCAGCGTGACGCCCTCCTGCTCCAGCACAACGCGAACGAACTGCATGCGCCCGGTTTCCCGAACAAGATATAGCTGACCTTCGACCGGCAGCCCAACTCGGCCGCTGCCCGGATAGTCAAAGGACAACGATACCGTCACGCAATTGGGAAGCCCGTTCGCCACGGTCAGAAACAACCCGAGAATGCCTTCCGCAAAGCCGGCGAGGAACCCTCCATGCAGCCCGCCAAGACGATTCCCGGACTGCTCAGATGGCTGCATGCGAAAGTCTATGCGGTCGGCAGCAGACTGCCGGTATGATACCGCCGGCAAATCGTCCCACCATGTGCCCGACTCAGTGACATCGAAAATGCGCCATTCCTGGTCGCTTACATCGTCCGTCATGATTGACACGTCAGTTGCCGCAAGAGAATCAGGGCGATCAGATTGCGCGCTCGACCATCATCTTGCGCGTCTCGGCAATCGCCTTTGCGGGACTCAGCCCCTTGGGGCAGACGTTCGCGCAATTCATGATCGTGTGGCAACGATACAGGCGATAGGGATCTTCCAGCTCGTCCAGACGCTCGCCGGTATATTCGTCGCGGCTGTCCGCCAGCCAGCGATAGGCCTGCAACAGGATCGCTGGACCAAGGAACTTGTCGCTGTTCCACCAGTAGGATGGGCATGAGCTTGAGCAGCACGCGCACAGGATGCACTCATAAAGGCCATCCAGCTTCTCTCGGTCTTCGGGCGACTGGAGCCGCTCCTTGCCCGACGGCGGCGGCGTTACGGTTTGCAGCCACGGCTTGATCGAGCTGTACTGCGCATAGAAATGCGTGAAATCGGGGACCAGATCCTTGATGACGTCCATATGCGGAAGCGGCGTGATCTTCACCTCGCCCTTGCAGTCTTCGATCGCGGTTGTGCAGGCAAGGCCGTTCTTGCCGTTGATGTTCATCGAGCACGACCCGCAAATGCCTTCGCGGCATGAGCGGCGGAACGTCAGCGTCGGATCCTGCTCGCTCTTCATCTTGATAAGTGCGTCGAGGACCATCGGGCCACAGGTGTCGAGGTCAATCTCGAACGTGTCGTAACGGGGGTTCTTGCCGCTGTCGGGATCGTAGCGATACACCTTGAACTTCTTGACGTTGGAGGCGCCTTCAGCCTTGTGTTCCACACCCTTGCCGTTGATGCGGCTGTTCGCGGGTAGTCTGAATTCGGCCATTTTCCTCGTGTCCCGTCTGAGTCCGATGCGATCCCCTCAACAATATGGGGGGCATTTAGTCAAGGTGAGAGGCATTCGCAGATGCGGAAAAGCGCTAAGACAGCTTGCTGCGCCTGATTCCCAAGCTACGGAGCGCCATGCACCTCGCCATTTACGATCTGGACCGCACGATCACCAAACGCGGCACCTTCACGCCTTTTCTGATCTTCGCGGCAAGGCGGCGCGCGCCTTGGCGGCTGGCCGGACTGCCTCTGTGGATAGTAGCAATGGCCTGCCACAAACTAGGCCTAGTTGCGCGCAAGCCCCTTAAACAGTTCGGCCTGCGACTGCTGCTAGGCAGGACAATCTCTACGCAGGCGGCCGACACACTTGCTGCCGACTATGCTCGCCACACACTCGCGTACAATGTGCAGCCCGGCGCACTCGCTAGTATCGAAGCAGATCGAGCGGAAGGCCGAATGCTCATAATGGCGACAGCCGCCCCGGATCTGTACGCGGCGGCTGTCGGCACGGCCTTGGGTTTCGCTGCGACGATCGCCACTCGCCATGTCCGCCTGCCCCATGGCGGAATATCCAGTCAGATCGAGGGCGAGAATTGCTATGGCACCTACAAACTTGCGATGATCGAGGCATGGCTCTTGGCAACCGGCACTACGCCCGCGACGACGCGTTTCTACAGCGACCACCTCTCGGATGCGCCAGTGCTGGGCTGGGCGGACCAAGGGTTTCTCGTGAATGCCGGGCTACCGCTACACAAGATGGCGGAGTCGCATGGCTGGACTATGGTGAGCTTCGAGGGCGCTCCCAAATAGTAATGCCATTGCGT
Organism: Sphingobium sp. SCG-1; assembly: GCF_002953135.1. Taxonomy (NCBI): domain Bacteria; kingdom Pseudomonadati; phylum Pseudomonadota; class Alphaproteobacteria; order Sphingomonadales; family Sphingobiaceae; genus Sphingobium; species Sphingobium sp. SCG-1. The sequence continues at coordinate 1,290,629 of NZ_CP026372.1, read as the reverse complement.
AAGCCATGAGAGCGCAATACGAGGCAACCGGTTCGGCTGCGCTTGCCAACATGCCGGTCATCATTCAACGGTCGCGACGGTGTTGATCCGCCTTCGCATCAAACAGGTATCGCCGAATAATGTCCTCACCGCACGTCTCCGCTGACTCATTGCAGATACGCACGATCGGCCATAACGATACGCCCATCTGGGGCATGTCCAATGCAGAGCGCGTGCGGCGTATGGTCACGGGAGCCGCCAAATCGGGGCAAATCGTCGCGGACGGCTACGTCCTCGCCACGAACCTTGCCTATGTGTTCGACCCCGTCCTGCTTCGCCTGTCCCTCGAAAAGCCGGGCACGGTCTTCACGATTGGCGATGAACTGGTTGTGGGTCATATTCTTAAGGACGCCGATCCGAAATCCGTCCGCGATATCGCGGGAGTTGCCATTACGGACCTCGGCCAAGGTACGAAAATCTACAACAAGCAGCTTCGGAAACTGGAAGCGCCCTTCGTCCGCAAGCTGGACCCGACGTCGCGTCATGCCATCGAGCGTGAAAGCTACTTTGGCGCTTATAAGGGCGTTACGGACGCCCTCACCAAATATCTCTGGCCGGAGCTGGCGCTGATTCTCACGCGGATTGCTGCCCAGCTGAAAATGACGCCGAATATGGTGACCGGCCTGGGCGCGATGCTTTGCATCGCCGCGACTCTTCTCTTCGCCCATGGGCAATATTGGACCGGGATGGCTTGCGGCTTCACCTTCATGGTGTTCGACACCGTGGACGGGAAGCTCGCACGCTGCACCATTACGTCTTCCAAATGGGGCAACATCTTCGACCACGGGATCGACCTTATGCACCCGCCCTTCTGGTGGTATGCCTGGGGTGTTGGGCTTGCCGTCCACGGCCTTGCGCTTAGTACGGTAAGCTTCGTCGCGATCATGGTCGTCATTGTGGCCGGATACATCCTTCAGCGCTTGATCGAAGGCGCGTTCATCAAGGATTTCGACATGGACATCCATGTCTGGCGCCGCTTTGATTCGCAATTCCGCCTTGTCACGGCGCGGCGGAATCCGAACATGGCGCTGTTGTTCTTCTCCGTTCTATTGCAGCGTCCGGACTGGGGACTGATCGGCCTTGCATGGTGGACCGGCATTTCGCTGATAGTCCATGCCGTCCGCCTAGCGCAGGCTTATCGCGTCCGCGCGGCGGGCGGAAAGATCATAAGCTGGCTGGCGCAGGCCGCCTAGCTGTCGAGTAGGTCGAGGATCGCGCGCGCGCTACGGAGCGCGGCCTCCTCGTCGGCATTGCCCAAAGCCTCCAAGGCAAGACTGTGTTGAAAATCGCGGTAAGCGCTGTGCCGTTCACTCGCCGCCATGAGGGCAGGCCAGATGTCCTCGGCTGTCCGAACGACGTCGCCGCATTTCTGATAATCACCAGAGGGCCATGTCATTGAGGGGCTGTCGGCGATTACGCAGGGCCGGGGATTTGCCAGAAACTCGATGATCTGGCTTGAACTGTCGCCCAGATACAGGTCCGCCATTCGCGTATAGCTGCCGTCGACCATGGCGAAGCTGCCGCTATCTTCATGCATATGACGCTGGCTTGAAAAACCGTCCAGAAACGCACGCGCCTTTCGATCCTGCTCGAACAATCTTTGATGGGGGGCAATGATGACGTTGAACCTGCTTTGCTCCGCCAGCATCTCCACGATCTGTCGACCCCAATCCCACCACGATGAGCGATAGCTCTGCCAATGCGGCGTGTAGAGCACTACCGGTCGCGCTTCCGGAAAGATCATGTCGGAAGTCAGCGACGGAGCAAAGCTGGCCTTTACATAACCAGTCACCACGATGTTCTCCTGCGCGATGCCATGCCTCACATGGTCTTTGGTCAGATAGTCGCTCGGCACGAACAGGCGGCTTGCGTAGCGCAAACGTCCATCTTTGTTATAATTGAGCGGCCCTGCGCCATGGACCGTGAATATGAAGCGGGACCGCATCGGCAATAGCCGCGGTAGCCAAAGGCTTGTCTGCTCGGCGCAGACCACCACCGGCATGCGCGCCAGTCGGGGTGCGAGGCGCGCCAGCATCGGCATCTTGGCCGGCAGTTCTGGATTGTCGCCCGCGTGCGGCACGGGCTGGAGGCTATATCCCGGAGCATGGCGCAGCCGCACGTTTCCATGTACGTCAGGGTCCATCCATCGGCTCAGAAGGTCCTCATGAACCGACGTGCTGATCCACAGATCAATGATTAATTTCGGCCGTTCCCGCGCCAATGCATCCACGATCGGCCAGAGATGCGGCACCAGAAGCATCTCTCCAAGAAAGAGAAACGCTACGTCCGCCTTGGGCTTCCGGCTCATAGACCTCTGGAATGCCAGGCGGCGATATCCTCGGGGCGGTCGATTTCGATCCAGTCGTCGCGATTGACCACAATCGCCTGTACGGTGCCGTTTTGCGCGATTTCTCCAATGATGGCGTGATGATAATTCAGGATGCCGCCTTCCCGGGCGATGACGGTATCCAGCGCCGCGCGATACTGCCCTTCGTCCTGCCGCCCGGCAATGATCCCCAGGGACCGATATCGCGCGCGCGCAGGGGCGAGCGTCTTGCCAACGGCACGAACCACGCCGTCCTCCACTTCGACCAGCATATCGTCCAGTTCCGGTGTGTCGACGCGTTGCACGAACAGGCTGATCCCTTTCCTGCATCCCGCAAACCCTTGAGCCAGCAGATTGGCGGCATAGATCGTGTCGCCATTCAGGATAACGAAGTCGCCCTCAAGCAATGCTCTTGCCGCCCACACGCTGCTGATGCTGCTGGCGACCAGCCAGAACGGATTGAACAGCAGGTCCGTGCCATCGCCCCGCGCCGCAATATGCGCCGCCAATTTTTCGAACCTGTAGCCACCTACGACATAGGGATGCGCAACGCCCGCTGCCGCAAGCGCATCGAGTTGATGATCGAGGATCGCCTTACCATCGATCTTTATAAGGCATTTGGGCATGTCCGCCGTCAGCGGCAGGAGGCGCGTTCCCTGACCCGCACTCAGGATAATGGCTTTTCCGTTTTCCATGCCGCGCACTAGCCAATTCCCATCCCATCGACAATCTTTGCCGCACAAACTAGAAGCCGCGCGGCACAGGAAGGACCGGATCGAATAGTGGCGGCATGGAAAATCGGGCGCAGGCAGGCCAACGATCCTGCAACCGGAAGTGACGCCGCTTTCTCGCGCATTCTGGCGAATACCGCATGGCTGCTGGGCGGCAAGGGCGTCGGCGCACTGCTCAGCCTTGTTTATCTCGCCATCGTCACTCGCACTCTGGGGGTGGCGGATTTTGGGCGCTTCGCATTGGTTCTCAGCACTGCACAGGCCATCAATACATTAGTTACATTCGACTCCTGGCAAATCGTCGTTCGATTTGGGCAAAAGCACCTGACGAGCGGCAATACCTCGGCACTCAACCGTTTGCTTCGCTTCTGCATCATGATCGACATAGGTTCGGCAATTCTGGGATGCCTCATCGCCGCTGCTGTCACGTTGTTGCTCGGCCCCTATGTCGGCTGGTCGGCTGACCTCGCCTGGCAGGCATTGCTGTTCTGCGCCGCCATGCTGATCGGCATCCGCTCGACGCCTACAGGACTGCTGCGGTTGTTCGACCGCTTCGACACCGGGTCGATCGCCGATACCATGGTGCCGGTTGGCCGCATGATCGGTGCAGCGATCGTCCTTGCCACCGGGCCGTCGATCATGGCGTTCCTCATCGCCTGGGCCGCCGCCGAAATGTTCTGCGCGGCGACATTCTGGATCTTGGCGCTTCGCGTCGCGAAAGGCCGCATCGGTGCCTGGCACGAAGGACGCTTCCTCGACGCGCGCGCAGAAAATCCCGGTCTGATCGGCTTCCTGACCGCGACCAATCTATCCACGACTTTGTCTTCGGTCGGAAAGCAGGCGGCCGTCCTCATCATCGGTCTTTTCGTAGGCCCGGCGGGCGCGGGCTTGTATCGCCTCGCCAATCAGTTGAGTTCGGCCCTCACAAAAATGTCGGGCATGTTTTCCCGCACCCTCTTCGCCGAACTCGCTCGCGCAGCGGCGAGTGACAGCGCGGAGCAGGTACGTGCGCTGTTCGGTCGCATGAACAGGCTGGCGCTGATTACCGGTTGCGCTATCGTGGCGCTGATCCTGCTAATCGGCAAGCCGCTGCTGATGCTAGTCGCCGGAGAGGAATTCGCTGGCGCTTACCCGCTGCTCCTGCTCCTCGGCATAGCCGCATCGATAGATCTCGTCGGCGTCAGCTTCAGCCCACTGCTGATGGCGACCGGACGTGCAGGCCAATCGCTGCGGATCACCTTCATCACGACGCTGCTGCTGCTCGCGTTGCTGACAGTGCTGCTGCCTCGTTTCGGCACGATCGGCGCGGCCTATTCCACATTACTCGCATCGATTGCCGGTTTCCTGCTGATGGGCTGGGCCAGCCGCAAGGCATTGCGCAAAGCTTAAGCCCGCGCCGCCAATATCGCCTCAGCCATCGTCAGATCGGATGGCTTGTCCACATCGATGCATGCCTCCGCCTGCGGCATTGCCACGACTCGCGCATTGACCCCCAGCCGCCGCCCCAGCCGCGCCACCGCCTGCTGGATCGTCAGAAGCCGCAGCAGCGCCCCAATTAACAACAACGGACCGAATGCGCCGACGATCTTCATGCCCTTCTTGCGATCCTGCTCGACCGCGTGCCAACGCTCAAGCAGGGGTCGCGCCTTCTCGCTGCCGATCCAGAACAGGTTCGCACCCGACCACCAGCCGCGCCGGAATTTCAGCCACGTCCTTCGGCTCTCCGGATAGCGCGCCAGCAACACCTGCCGCTCGACCAAGCCGACCGCTATGTCGCTCCCCCGCGCACCGAATACGAATGCATCGATCATCGCCCCGGTCAGCAGTACATTGTCCGCAGTCGTCAGCAATATCGGGAAAGCCGCGCCGCCGTCGATCTCTGCAATCACCGACCGGCTGATCCCCGCCCCGCTTCGCGCAAAGCTGACTGCGGGATCGGCAACGAACGCTGCCAATGCCGGATCATTAGACAGCGCTTCGATATCCTGCGCCAGCACCACCACGCGTCCGACCGCCCCATGCCCCACCAGCGCGCCCAGCACATGCGCCAGCATCGGACGCCCCGCCACTGGGAGCAGCGCCTTAGTCGAGACCCCGCTTCCATCAAGCAACGGGTCGACGCCCGGACGGCTTCCCGCCAGAACGATAGCCGTGACACCGGGCAAGGGAGTGGCGCTGTGCATCGCCGTCCTCTACTGCAATCGCACCCTCTGATGCAATTGACGGCCTCGCCGCCTGCTCCTCGAGTCCTCGAACGGAACAAAATCGTGCCTGAAGCCTTGCAAAATTGAGGGAATGCGGGCAGGCGCTCCGCTCCGCACTTATAACAGGACAGGCTTTCAGACTTATGGCGACGTATCGGGATCCCGCTTTTCAGGATCGCCTCGCTCTTGCGGCGCAGGCGAAGCAGAAGGCGCTCGACAAGCTGAAAGCCAAGCCTCCCGTCGATCCCGCAGTCCTTGCCGAGCGCAAGGCGGCCGCCGAAGCCAAGGCCGCGGCCGAAGCTGAAAAGCGCGCCGCCAAGCTTGCGGAGAAGAAAGCCGCGCAAGAAGCCGCTGCCGCCGAAAAGGAAGCGCGCAAGGCCGCCGAATTGGCTGCTCAGCCAGTGAAGAAGGAAAAGCCCAAGCTGACGCCTGAGGAGCAGAAGGCAATCCGCGACGCAAAGTACGCCGCGCGCAAAGCCCGCAAGTAAGCCTCCATCGAAGAACTGGTCGCCCGCGCGCCTAGGCGCGCAGGGGCCCTTGCTGCCGGACGCTGCCTGCTTCCTCGCCAAGTTCGTCCGCAAATTCCGGCACGTCGCGTAGTTCCGCGTCAATCTGCCGGTGCACCACGCGCCCTTCTATGATGACGATCACCGCCGCCGCGATCACCAGCGCGAAGCCGCCGATCGTCGACGCAATCCCGGCATAAGCGATCACCGGAACCTTCGGGACTATTACTTCCAGCGCGCCGAAGATCAGCGCCAATATCAGCAGGATCGCCGCGACCAGTCCTACCGTAGTCGCCCACCCCATCATCTTGCAGCGCCGCCGGTACACCAGAACCTGATCCTTCAGGTTGTCTGCGCGCTCCCCGCTATGATCGCCCGACCGGAAGTTGCCCACAGTCGCGCGATAACGGTCGCTCGCATTGTCATAGCGCTGCTGCAGGAACCCCATAAAAATCCATGCCGCAAAAACAATAGCCGCATTCGGCCCAACCGCCTTCAAAACCTCACCCACAGCAATCATGGCACACCCTCACCAATGGTCGCAATCGAACGCGAGATGGCGGGAATGGTGCCGTAACTTGGAGCAGGTTCGGGGTGGTTCTTGGTAGCAAATTATAGCGGTTCGCGGAATATCTCCTTTGGAACAGAACATACAGATCATGGTCGCCAATCTTGACCAGATGACGGCTCCATCCACTCTCGCAAGTGCCATGATAGCGATTTTTCAGTTTCGCCCCGTACTTGCGCCTGAGCGCTGGTATGCTCGTTCACGAAGCGAGAATTGGGAGCTTGGCGGGCACCTAGGATGTTCCACCAAGTCTGCGCGCCGCGTCGGTGGTGGCCATGTTATGCGTGAACCAGATGATGGCGTCCCGGCTGTGGATGGTGCCGTAGGCCCTAAGCTCCACGTTCGCCGCAACGATGACGACCGGGTGGTGTCGTCGCGATCGGATGCAGTCTGGATAATGCTCTATGGCCCCCGCGCCTGACGATGGCATGGCACAAAATGCCCTGCTCAAGGATATAATCCGCGCCATCCACTATCCGCGCCACACGGTTTCGTGTAAAGCCGAGGATACCTGTGACCTTCTGCGATCATTCAGAAGACAGATCGCCTTTCTCTCATGCAAATGAACAAAGCCGTGCCATATACAATTGTTTACATTGCATTATTTGTAATTATCGAATACACGAGTTCATCGTAACCTTAAGATAACAAAGTTTGAGTAGCGGTTGGAGCAGTCGTTAACTGCCAAAATGTGCGCAAAGATGGAGAAGGGCGCATCTCGGCGGGTGATTGATTGAAAACGCAATCTGTCGGCAACGGCAGGACACAAAGCTTCCCGACTCTTAGGAGTCAGGGGAGTTACCAATGGAACAAACGCGAATGCTATCTTCTAGTTTCACAGGTCTTTGGTCCATTTAAATAGGGTATTGCGTAGGTTGGCCTGAAGCGTGTGCTTCGGGCCATTTTTATTGAGTAAAAGGGGGTCGCAGATGATGAAGAAGGAAGATCGGCCGTGTTCGGCCGATCGTTCTCGGCCGGTGCGCCGCAACTTTTCCTCTGTCCCGGTCTCCCGTGGCGGCGCGCGTCTGCTCTGCGGTGCTTCGCTGGCCGTGATGGCGTTAATCGGCCTTCCTTCGACTGGACATGCGCAGCAGGACAGAAATTGGGATCCCAACGGGACAGCGACGAACCGCGGCGGCACAGGTACATGGGACACGAGCGCCTCTTCCTGGAGCCCTAATGGCGATGGCGTGAGCGGCCCCTACACACCCTGGAACAATGGCGGCATCGACAATGCCATCTTCGGTGGACCCAACGGCACGAACGCCACGGTGACGCTGGCCACGCCGATCATTGCGCACAATCTCGGTTTCGATGCGAACACGACATACCTGCTAACCGGCAGTACGCTGACGCTCGCCGGCACGACGCCGACGATCACCACCAACGGCAACGCCACCATCAATTCGATCGTCAACGGTAATGCCGGGCTGAGCAAGGCGGGCGTCGGCGCACTGACCCTAAACGGCATCAACACCTTCACCGGCGGGATCAACGTAACCGGCGGCGTCCTGACGCTCAACGGCGACGCCGCGCTCGGCATCGGCAACAACATCACCCTTTCCGCGGGCACGAGCCTTCGCAGCACCGGCGCGCTCGCCTCTACCCGCGTCGTCACGCTCGCCGGCTCTGCCAGCATTGGCGGAGGGGTGGGATCCGCGCACATCACCGGCACCGGCGGACTCCAGCTGGTCCAGTCGACAACGCTGAGCGACAATACCAATGACTTCACCGGGGATTTGAATGCCAACGGCGTAAACCTAAGCTTCAGCTCGATCGGCAACATCGGCCAGGCGAGCGCACTCGGTGCCGGCAATGCGATCTTTATCGGCTCCGAGATCGGCGCCGGCAGCACAAGTGCCGTCTATACCGGCGACGGAGACGTTTCCAACCGCGGCTGGTCCATGCGAAACGGCGGAGGCGGAATCAGCCTGATAAATCAGGGGACCGGCACACTGTCGTTGACCGGCAACTTCTCCCAGAGCGGGTTGACCACCGTTTTCGTGGCGTTCAGCGCCCAGACGGCAGACCTCGAATTACTGGGACAGATTTCCGGATTTCGACCTATCACGTTTCAGGGCGGCGGCACCGCCCGTACCATTACGCTAGGCGGCGCGAACACTTTCACCGCTCCCACCACCATAGGTGGCGTCACGGTCCGGGCAAGCACGCTGGCGAACCGGGGAACCAACAGTTCGCTGGGCACCGGCATGACCGGCACCGGCGCCATCACCATCAACAATGGCATATTGTCCTACACCGGCACCGGCGGCGGCACCGATCGCGCCTTTTCGATTAACGGCAGCAGCAGCATTCTCAATGATGGCACCGGCGCGCTCGCGCTCAGTGCTGGGGTGACGTTCAGCCGCGGCTCCGGCCGACAGCTTCACGCTTGGCGGAAGCTTCGCGGGCAACAACGCCATGTCCGGCGTGATCTCCGGAAATGGCGGCGTGATTATGAACGGCGCTGCGGGGAATGTCTGGTTGCTCAGCGGGGCCAACACCTATAACGGCGCGACAACCGTCACGAGCGGCACCCTTCGGTCCGGCAGCGACCAGGCGTTCGGCACGCCCAATGCAGTAACCGTCAATGGCGGCACGCTTGATCTCAACACGCACGATATCATGGTCGCTTCGCTTGCCGGCACGGGTGGCAGCGTGGCGTTGGGCGGCGGCGGGCTGACGGTCAACGGCGCTGCCAGCACGAGCTATGCGGGCAGCATCACCGGCAACGGGAATCTCGTGAAACGCGGTACCGGCACGCTGACGCTAACCGGACAAAGCACCTACACCGGCAGCACGACGATCAACGGCGGCACGCTGGCGTTGAATTTCGCAGGCGCGGGGGCGCCGACCAGCGACATCCTGTCCGCCATGTCGACTCTGAACATGGCCGGCGGCACGCTTGCCGTCACCGGCGCGGCGGGCGCGACGAACAGCCAGACCTTCAACGGCCTGAACGTCACTGCCGGCAACAACCGGCTCGTCGCGACCTCCGGCGGGGGCGGCAGCATGACGCTGAACCTCGGCGCGCTCACCCGCACGGGCGGTCTGATCGATTTCACGCTGCCCGCCAGCGGCGCGATCACCACTACAAATGGCGACGGCGCCCTTGGCTGGGCTACGGTCAACGGCACCGACTATGCGCAGGTGCTGGCGGGCAATGTCACCGCTTTCTCCAGCTATGCGAACAAGGACGATGCGAGCACGTGGCTGGCCGGGGATGTCGTCAGTGACGCGGGAGGGGTGGCCAATTCGCCCTATTCCAACACCGTCACCGGCGACGTGCAGCTCGGCGGCATCAAATATACCGCCGCGGCCAATTCCACCGTCACGGTCGGCGGCGCCAACACGCTCGGTGTGGATGGCACGATCATCGTCGCGGCGAGCATGGGCAATGCCAGCCAGACGATCACCGGCGGTTCGCTTACCGGCAGCGCGGGCGGCGGCACGCTCGGGCTCCTCCATAACGGCACGGGCACCGGCACATTCACGATCGCCTCATCCATCGTTGACAATGGGGGCGCCACCGGCTTCATCACGGGCGGCATCGGCCGGGTTTCGCTGACCGGCGCCAACACCTATACCGGCGGCACCACGCTCGGCGGCGGCACGCTCGTCGTCAACAGCATCGCCAATGGCGGCGTTGCCAGCAGCATCGGCGCATCGTCGGCGGCCGCATCGAACCTTGTGATCGAGAGCGGCACGCTGGAATATACCGGCGGCACTGTGACGACCGATCGCGGCTTCACGCTCGTGAACGGCGGCCCATCGCGGACGATCCAGATCAACAACGGTGGCGCTAATCTGACCTTCTCCGGCGCGGTCAGCGGCCCGGACGATGCTGGCCTTATCAAGACCGGCGCCGGCACCCTGACGCTGGCGAATGCGGCAAACGACTATACCGGCGTCACGACGGTGTCCGGCGGCACCCTGGCGGTCGGCACGCTGGCGAATGGCGGCGTGGCAAGCGGCATCGGCGCATCGTCGGCGGATTCGGCGAACCTCGTGCTTCAGAATGCCGGCGGGCTGCAATATACCGGCGCAACCGCCAGCAGCGACCGAGGTTTCACGCTGGGTACGGGCAATGGCCGGATCGGGGCGAGCGATCCCGCCGCGACGCTGACGCTCAGCGGAACCGCGATCGGTTCGGGCGGGCTGATCAAAGAAGGCGATGGCACATTGCTGCTGTCCGGCACAAACCTCTATACTGGCGGCACGACGATCACCGCCGGTACGCTGCGCGCCGGATCGGTTCAGGCATTCGGGAGCCAGACCGCGCCAATGGCCGTCAACGCGGGGGGAACACTGAACCTCGCCGGATTCGCTAACAAGGTCGGCGCGCTTTCCGGCGCCGGCTCGGTCGTGCTGGGCTCCGCCACGCTGACCTCGGGCGGCCTCAGTGGCACTTTCACCGGCACGATCAGCGGCAGCGGTGGCTTCTACCAGGCGGCAGGCGGCATCCAGACACTCGCCGGCTGCAGCAACAATTATACCGGCGCCACGTCAATCGTCGGCGGAACGCTGATCGTGAATTGCATCGCCAATGGCGGCGTCGCCAGCGGCATCGGCGCATCGACCACCGCGTCCGCGAATCTTATCCTTAGCAACGGCAATCTGGTCTATTCCGGTGCCAGCGTCAGCACCGATCGCGGGTTCACGGTGGCCGGGACCGGCACGATTTCCGTCAGCGATCCCGCCGCCACGCTTCAATTCGGTGGTGCGGTGGTGGGTGCAGGAGCCTTGCAAAAGGCAGGCACCGGTACTCTGCTTCTGTCCGGCGCCAATAGCTACACCGGCGGCACGGCGATAAACGGGGGCGTATTGCGCGCCGGCAGGATCAATGCATTCGGGACCGGCGGCGTATCGCTCGGCAACATCGCTGGCGCCGCCCTCGATCTCAACAGTTTCAACACCACCGTGGGCTATTTGAACGGTGGTGGTCCCCTTGGCGGCAACGTCACGCTCGGCACGGCGACGCTGACGCTCAATACGACTTCCGGGCTCGCAAATTATGCCGGCGCGATCAGCGGCAGCGGCGGCCTCACCAAGAATGGGGCCTATACCCAGATCCTCAGCGGCTGCGGCAGCAGCTATACCGGAAGCACCACGATCAACGGCGGCGCGCTCGAAGTCGCGTGCCTCGCCGATGGCGGCACCAACAGCGCGGTTGGCGCCTCCGCCGCGAACGCCAGTAATTTGATCCTCAATGGCGGCACGCTGCGCTACACCGGCGCAGGCGGCAGCACCGATCGCCTGTTCACGCTCGGCGCCTCGGCGGCCAGCCGGCTCGAAGCTTCGAGTACGGGTTCGATCGCCTTTACCGGCACCGCGCCGATCGCGTTCACCACGCCCGGCGCCAGCCAGACGCTGGCGATCGGCGGCACCAATATCGGCAACAACAGCCTTTCCGCCCAGATCACCAATAATGGCGCGGGCGTGACTTCGCTGACCAAGGACGGCGTCGGCACCTGGATCCTCAATAATGCCGGCAGCACTTATACCGGCATCACCACGATCAATGGCGGCGTGCTGGGCGTCAGCAAGCTGAGTGACGGCGGCGTGGCGAGCAGCATCGGCGCGTCGTCGGCCGCCGCGGCCAATCTGGTTATCGGCAACAACTCGACTCTGCGCTACACCGGCGCGGGCGACACTACCAATCGCCTGTTCACGCTTTCAGCCGGCACGACCTTCATCGAATCCTCAGGCACCGGGGCGATCGTTTTCACCGACACCGGACTGGTGACGCTTGCGGGCGCCAACCAGGCGCGCACGATCGCACTCGGCGGCACGAATAATGGTAACAACACGCTGGCGGGATCGATCGGCAACTCCGGCAGCGGCATCACGACATTGGCCAAGAACGACGCTGGCACCTGGCTGCTGACCGGCACCAATAGCTATACCGGCCCGACCAACGTCAATGCGGGCACCCTAACGCTCGGCAATGGTGGCACGACGGGCGCGACGCGAGCGCCACGGTCAACAATCTCGGGATCCTCGGCTTCAACCGATCCGATACGCTGACCTATGGCGGCGTCATCACACAGACAGGCTCGGTGCGGCAGCTCGGCACCGGCACTACGATCCTCACCGGCATCAATAGTTATACCGGGGGCACCACGATCAGCGCGGGCACGCTGCAGCTCGGCAATGGTGGGACAAGCGGCAGCATCACCGGCAATGTCGCCAATGATGGCGTGCTGGCGGTCAACCGCTCGGACACCATCACGTTCAATGGTGTGATTTCCGGCACCGGTTCGGTGCGGCAGGCTGGCGCAGGCACGACGATCCTGACCGGCATCAACAGCTATGCCGGCGGGACGGCGATTAACGCCGGAACGCTGCAGGTCTCCAGCGACGCTAATCTGGGCGCGGCCGCAGGTCCGCTCGGCTTCAACAACGGCATCTTGCGGACGACCGCGAACATCAGCAGCGCGCGCACCGTGACGCTGACCGGCGCGGGCACGATACTAACCGACGCCGGAACCAGCTTCACCCTCAGCGGCGTGGTTTCCGGTGCGGGCGGAATGACAAAGGTAGGTGGGGGCACGCTGACGCTGACCGGCGCCAACAGCTATACCAGCGGGACAACGATCGCGGGGGGCACGCTGTCGCTCGGCAATGGAGGCACCAGCGGCTCCATCATCGGCAACGCGGCGAACAGCGGCGCACTGGTTTTCAATCGCTCCGACAATATCGGCTTTGGCGGCCTCATTTCGGGAACCGGGTCGGTCACGCAAGCCGGCACCGGCATCGTCGCACTAACGGCAAACAACAGCTATACCGGCACCACCAACGTGAATGCGGGCACGCTGCTGATTAACGGCGACCAGTCCGCCGCGACCGGTCTCACCAGCATTGCGTCCGGCGCGACGCTTGGGGGTGGTGGTATCGTTGGCGGCAGTGTAACCGTCGCAAACGGCGGCATCGTCGCGCCGGGCAATAGTCCCGGCACAATGACGATCAATGGTGATTTGTCACTGGCAGGTGGTTCGATCCTTAACTTCGAGTTTGGTCAGGCCGGTGTCGCGGGCGGACCACTCAACGATCTCATCAATGTCGGCGGTAATCTGGTGCTCGACGGCACGATCAACGTCGGCGTATCAGCCGGCGGGGCTTTCGGTGGCGGCATCTACCGCGTGTTCAACTATGGCGGCACGCTCACCGACAATGGCCTCACGCTCGGCGTACTGCCGGTCGGGAGCAGCGTCACTGTCCAGACCTCGGTCGCCGGCCAGGTCAATCTGATCAACTCGGTAGGCCTCTCGCAAAGCTTCTGGGATGGGAATGCCGGGCCAAAGTTCAACAATGTGATCAATGGCGGAAACGGCACCTGGCATCTTGGCGGCGCCGACAATAACTGGACCAATGCCGACGGCAGCGTGAATGCCGCTTATGCCGACGGTACGCTCGCTATCTTCGCCGGAACCGCCGGCACCGTGACGGTCGACAATACAGACGGCGCGGTGACCGCGTCCGGACTGCAATTCGCGAGCAATGGCTATCTTATCAATGGCGCCCCGCTGACGCTGATCGGCCCGGACTCGATGGTCCGCGTCGGCGACGGCACGGCCGTTGGCGCCGGCTATACCGCCACGATCGCGGCGGTGCTCGCCGGCACGACCCGGCTGGTCAAGACCGACCTTGGCACCCTCGTCCTGAGTGGCGCCAACACCTACACGGGGGGGACCGCGATCAACGGCGGCACATTGCGCGTCGCGAGCGATGCCAATCTCGGCGCGGTGGCGGGCGGGCTCGATTTCAATGGCGGCACGCTCGACACCACGACGAGCATGATAACCGGCAGGGCGGTCACGCTGACCGGGGCCGGGACCTTCCTCACCAGCAACGCGCTCGCGACGCTGAGGTTGACAGGCACTGTCACCGGCGGTGGTAGGCTCATCAAAAGTGGCGCCGGCATCCTGGCGCTGACCGGCGATGCTACCCATAGCGGCGGCACGACCATTACCGCCGGCACGCTCCAGATCGGGGCTGCCGGCACCACGGGCAGCATCGTCGGCGATATTGTCAACAATGGCACGCTCGAGTTCCAGCGGAGCGATGCCTATACCTATGATGGCAGCGTCAGTGGCACCGGTACGCTCACTCAGTCCGGTGCCGGCACCCTCAGCCTGACCGGCAGCAGCAGCTATGGCGGTATGACCACTGTCAACGCGGGCGAGCTTCGCATTGCCAGCGGAAACACGGTCAACTCCGGTGGCGCAACGGGTATCACCTCGGCGGTGCTCAGCATCGATGGAAGCGGTTCGGTTTTCAGTACCACGGGACTCATTGCACAATCTCAATCCGGTTTGGGTGTGAGCGCGACCGTGAATGTCTCGAATGGCGGCGTGTTCAGAACGACGACCGGCAACCTGACACTTCGCAACGGGCCGGTTGGCCCGGTCCTCACGAGCCTCAATATATCCGGTGCGGGTTCGCTCGCGGACGTCGCCGGCGGATTTTTGGTGGGGACGTCCACTGCCAGCAACATTGCCGGCGCGACGATCAGCTCGGGCGGTGCGCTGCGCACCGCCGGGGCGAGTCAGATCGGTGCAGTGGCCGGCAATACGACCGCACCGTTCGTCACGATCACCGGGGCGGGGTCCAACTGGACCAGCAGCAGCTCTCTGTCGATGACCAACGGTACCTTCTCGCTGCTGAACGGCGGCGCGGCGAACTTCACCAGCGCGACGATCGGCTCGGTCTCGGCTGCGCGTCCTGCAAACTTGCTGGTTTCAGGCGCGAGTGCACGCTTCACCACGACGGGGAACCTCATTGTCGGCAGCGGCGTCGGGACGGGCATAGTCACGCTGACCGATAGTGGGCTGCTTAACGTCGGCGGATCGCTGACGCTTGCCAGTAATGCTGGCGCGACCGGCGTGCTCAACATTGGCGGGGGCGAGAGCCTGACCGCTGCGGCTGCCGGGGCCATAAATGCTGCATCGCTCAACCTCGGCAGCGCGACCTCGCGAGTCAATTTCAACCACACCGATCCGGCCTATGGTTTTGCGGCGCTTGTAAGCGGGATCGGCAATATCAATCAGGTGGCCGGTACTACGATCCTGACGGGCAACAACAGCTATACCGGAACGACCAATGTCTCGGGCGGGACGCTGATCGTCAACGGCGATCAAACTGCGGCGTCCGGACTGACCACGGTGGCGGCGAGCGGCACGCTGGGCGGCAAGGGAACGATCGGCGGAAACGTCACGGTGGCGGGCGGGACGCTGAATCCGGGCGATAGTGGCATCGCGCCGGGCGCGCTGACGATCAACGGCAATCTGAACTTTGCGGCAGGCTCTACCCTGAACTTGAACCTGGGTCAGGCGAACGTTGTCGGCGGTGCCCTCAACGATCTGGTGAATGTTGGTGGCAGCCTCGTGCTTGATGGCACGCTCAACGTACAGACCTCTGTAGGCGGGAGCTTCGATCCGGGCATCTACAGGATCATCAACTATGACGGAGCCCTTACCGATAATGGACTGACGATCGGCACGATTCCATCGCCGGGCTACTATGTGCAGACGTCGGTCGCTAATCAGGTGAACCTCGTGAACACGGCGGGGCTCCAGTTCCGGTTCTGGGACGGCAGCGGCCCGAAAAATGACGGCGTCGTCAGTGGCGGCGATGGCCTGTGGCAGAATTTCACGGGCAACGACAATTGGGTGGATGAGGGCAGCATCCCCAATGCACCGTTCGCGGACAGCGCATTTGCCGTGTTTCAAGGCGCCGCGGGCACCGTCACCGTCGACGAAGGCCTTGGTGCGGTCAATGTAGCGGGCATGCAGTTCCTGACGGATGGCTATCTGATCGGGGGCGACGCCGTCACTCTCACTGGTGCGCAGGCGACGATCCGCGTCGGGGACGGCACCGCGACGGGTGCGGGCATAACAGCAAGCATCGCGACTGAACTCACCGGATCGGCCCAGTTGCTCAAAGCGGATATCGGCACGCTTTTGCTCACAGGTGCCAACAGCTACACTGGCGGCACGGCGATCAATGCCGGCGTGCTTCGGGTCTCCGGCGACGCTAACCTAGGCGATGCGACGGGCGGCCTCACGTTCAACGGCGGTACGCTCCAGACGACGGCAAGCTTCGACAGTGGCCGCGCGGTCGCGCTCGCGAGCAACGGTACCCTGCTGACGGACGCCGGGACCACCTTCGGGCTGACGAGCGGAATCAACGGCGCTGGTAATCTGGTCAAGACGGGCGCGGGCACGCTGACGCTGAGCGGCGCCAACAGCTATTCGGGCGACACCCAAGTCAATGCCGGCGCCCTGTTCGTCAACGGCAATCAGACCGCAGCCACAGGGCTGACCAGCGTAGCCTCCGGCGCGGTACTCGGCGGGACCGGCGTGATCGGCGGCAATGTCTCGATCGCCGATGGGGGAACGCTCGATCCGGGCGGGCTCGACGGCCTGCCCGGCCTGCTGGCAATCAATGGCAATCTGGCGCTCGCAGCCAATGCGACGCTGTCGATGCAATTCGGCGAAGCCAATATCGCAGGCGGTGCGCTCAACGATCTAATCGATGTCGGCGGCAATCTAGTGCTCGACGGGACGCTCAACGTGTCGGTGCCGACCGGCGGCAGCTTCGGTCCGGGCATCTACCGCATTTTCAATTACGGCGGCGCGCTCACTGACAATGGTCTTACTCTTGGCGCCACGCCAGTCGGCAGCACGGTCTCGATGCAGACCGCGGTCGCGGGACAGGTCAACCTCGTCAATTCGGCCGGGCTGACGCTGAGCTTCTGGGACGGCGCAGCCGGCCCCAAGAACAATGGCCAGATAGACGGCGGCAACGGCGTATGGCGCATCGGCGGCGGCTCGAACAACTGGAGCAATAGCACTGGTGCACTAAACGCCGACTATACTCCCGACAGCTTCGCGATCTTCTCGGCCGCGCCCGGGACGGTGAGTGTCGACAATAGCAGCGGCAACGTCCGCGCGTCGGGCATGCAGTTCGCGAGCAATGGCTATGGGATCACTGGCGACGCGCTGACCCTCACCGGGGGACAGGCGCTCGTCCAGGTCGGCGACGGCAGCGTGGCAGGCGCGGGCTACACCGCGACCATTGCAAGCGAACTCTCGGGTAGTGCGGGACTGGTCAAAACCGATCTCGGCACCCTCGTGCTCACCGGCACAAGTAGCTACACCGGCGGGACGCGGATCGATAGCGGGACGCTCCAGCTTGGCAATGGCGCCGCGACCGGCAGTGTGGCCGGCGACATCGTCAACAATGCCGCGTTGGTGGTGAACCGCAGCGACACATTCACGCTCAGCGCCGCGATCTCGGGAACAGGCACACTCACCAAGCTGGGCGGCGGTATGCTTATCCTGAACGGTGCCAACAGCTATGCAGGCGGCACCGTGGTCGGTGGCGGCACCGTACAGGTCTCGAGCGATGCCGATCTTGGCGCTGCTGCGGGTACGCTATCGCTTCAGGGCAGCACGCTCCAGGCGGCAGGCTCGTTCACGTCGAACCGAGCAATCCTTTTGGGTAGCCCCACTTCAAATGATATCGACACCCAAAGCTTCGATGTCACCTTGGCCGGTGTAATAGGTGACGGACCCAATAGTGCCACTGGCACCTTCGTTAACAAGCTCGGCTCCGGGAAGCTGACCCTGACGAGTGCCAACACCTATAACAATCGAACCGCCATCGCGGGCGGCACGCTGGCGCTGGCCGGCGCGGGGACGATCGGTACTGGCGACCTAGTGGTCAGCGCAGGCACGGTCTTCGACATCTCGCAGACCAACACCGGCGCACGCGTGATCCAGCTCAATAGCGGTCCCGCAGGTACCATTGCCTTAGGCTCCAAAACGCTGACGCTCGGCTTTGGCAACTCCTCCACCGACTGGTCGGGAACGATCACCGACGGCGGTATCGCCGGCGGCACGGGCGGCAACGTCGTGATCGCGGCGCCGGGCGGTGCGGTGCGGTTCTTCAAAGCTAACAGCTATACTGGCGGCACCACCGTTTCGTCTGGTACCTTCGTCCTCACCGACGACGGCGCACTCTACTCGGGCGGCGCGGTGGCGGTGAATAACGGAGCCATATTCGATATCGCTGCTCTCGCCAGCGCTGGCACGACAATCGGTGACTTCTCAGGTGCGGGCATAGTGGCACTTGGCGACAAGTCGCTGAGTTTCGGAACAGCCAACAGCACGAGCTTCTCCGGCACGATCGCCGGAGCCAACGGTGCATTGGTCAAAAACGGCACCGGCACCTTCACACTCGCGGGCACCAACAGCTATACCGGTGCGACGAACGTCACCGCAGGCACGTTGCTCGTCAACG
Organism: Sphingobium sp. SCG-1; assembly: GCF_002953135.1. Taxonomy (NCBI): domain Bacteria; kingdom Pseudomonadati; phylum Pseudomonadota; class Alphaproteobacteria; order Sphingomonadales; family Sphingobiaceae; genus Sphingobium; species Sphingobium sp. SCG-1. The sequence continues at coordinate 1,271,949 of NZ_CP026372.1, read as the reverse complement.
GCAACCAGTCGACCGCTACGGGGCTTACTAGCGTAGCAACGGGCGCGACGATGGGCGGTTTGGGAACGATCGGCAGTGACGTTGTAGTGGCTGACGGCGCTAAGTTGGCGCCGGGTGACGGCGGGCCGGGGACGCTCACCATCAACGGCAGTTTGGCGCTGTCCGGCGGCTCGGCGCTCGCTTATGAATTCGGCGCGGCCAATGCGGTCGGCAGTCCGCTCAACGACGTCGTTAACGTCGGCGGCGACCTCACGCTCGACGGCATGCTCAACGTCGCGGTGACGCCTGGCGGCGCCTTCGACATCGGTCTTTACCGCATCGCCAGCTATGGCGGCACGCTGACCGACAAAGGCCTTACGCTTGGGCTCCTGCCGACGGGCGCCGATGTGTTCGTCCAGACTCCGGTCGCCAATCAGGTCAACCTGATCAACGTCGGCGGCTCGACGCTTAATTTCTGGGATGGCGTGGCTGGCCCCAAGTTCAACAATGCCGTCGACGGCGGCAACGGTGAATGGCAGAGCGATATAGGCAACGACAATTGGGCCGATGCCGGTGGCGCGGTGAATGCGGGCTATTCCGATGGCGCCTTCGCCATCTTCACTGGTGCCGCCGGGACGGTAGCGATCGACAACAGCCTGGGCACAGTCACTGCATCGGGCCTGCAATTTGCGACTAACGGCTACACGATCACCGGCGGCGCGCTTACGCTGATCGGGCCGCAGTCGGTGATCCGGGTCGGTGACGGCACGACCGGGGGAGCAGACTATACCGCCATGATCGCGAGTGACATCACCGGCGCCACACAACTGGTCAAGACCGGCCTGGGCACACTCGTGCTCTCGGGTACCAACGGCCATACTGGCGGCACTGCGATCATTGGCGGCACGCTCCGCATCGGCAGCGACGCTAATTTGGGTAATGCCAGCAACGGACTTGACCTAAATGGCGGCACGCTCAACACCACTGCCAACCTGAGTTCGGCCCGCGTCGTCGATCTTGCTGGTGCAGGCATCTTTCGCACCGATACCGGCACGACGCTGATCCTGACCGGAGAAATCTCAGGCGCTGGCAGCCTCACCAAAGGTGGCGCGGGAACCCTCATCCTCGACGGGGCTGGCAACTATGTGGGCGTCACCACCATCGCACAGGGCCTTTTGCTGGTGAACGGCGACTATTCGGCTGCGACCGGCGGGGTGAACGTCACGGGGGGTGCAGACCTGGGCGGCGTCGGCACGATCGGCGGCAATGTGGCGCTTGCCGATGGGGCAATCATCACCCCCGGCGCAGGTGACGCGGGCACGCTGACCATCGGCGGCAGTCTATCGCTCGCGGAAGGCGCGACGCTCGCATATGAGTTCGGGCAAGCCAACGTCGCGGGCGGTGCGCTCAACGACTTGGTTAATGTAGGCGGCGACCTCCTGCTCGACGGCACGATCAACGTGGCTGTGCCCGCAGGCGGCATGTTCGACACTGGCGTATACCGCGTATTCGACTATGGCGGCGCGCTTACCGACAATGGCCTGACACTCGGCGTATTGCCGGCGGGCAGCAACGTCACCGTGCAGACCTCGGTAGCTGGCCAAGTGAATCTGGTGAACAGCGCCGGGCTGGTGCTCAACTTCTGGGACGGCGCGGTTGGCCCCAAGAACAACGGTGTGATCAATGGCGGCAACGGTATCTGGCAGAACGGCATCGCCAGCGACAATTGGACCAACTCGAGCGGCGCGCTGAACGCCGCCTATTCCGACGGCGCGTTTGCGGTGTTCGGCGGCACCGGCGGCACGGTCGCTGTAAGCAATGGTGCCGGCCAGGTGACGGTTTCGGGCCTCCAGTTCACGGCCGGTAGCTATACGATCACTGGCGATGCATTAACACTGACCGGACCCCAAACGACAATTCGCGTCGGCGACGGCAGTACGGCAGGCGCCGAGTTTACTACGACGATCAATTCGGCGCTATCGGGCGATGCGCAACTGGTCAAGTCCGATGCCGGCAAACTCGTGCTCGGCGGCGCCAACACCTACACTGGCGGCACCCTGATTAACGGCGGCACGGTGCAGATCGCGGCTGACGCCAATCTGGGTGCGGCCCAAGGCAACGTGACGCTCGACGGCGGCACGCTCGCGACCAGCTCCACCCTCACCAGCGGCCGGGCGATCGCGCTGACACGAACGGCGACGATCTCGACGGCTGAGGCCACCACCTTCACGTTGGGAGGTCAACTCTCCGGCGCCGGAGAGTTGACCAAGGCCGGTGCCGGTACGCTACTGCTGACCGGCATCAACGGGAGCTATACCGGAACGACGACGGTCGCGGGCGGTACGCTCGCGGTCACCGGCGCATTCGGCGGCGCAGTGGGCGTCAACAGCGGCAGCCGCCTTGAGGGCACGGGCCAAGTAGGCAGCGTCAGCAACGAAGGCATCTTGGCGCCGGGTCGCAACGGGTTCGGCACACTGACCGTGGGGGGCTATACCGGCTCAGGCGGGCGTCTGGAAATCGAGACTGCCCTTGGCGACGACCGTTCGCGGACCGATCTCCTCATAGTGGACGGTGCCACAGCGGGCACCACCGCGATCGATGTGGTCAACCGCGGTGGGCTTGGCGCCCCGACAGTCAACGGCATCAAGATCGTCGACGTGGACGGCGCGTCCGACGGCGGGTTCACCCTTAATGGTGATTATGCGTTCGAGGGCGACCAAGCGGTGATCGCCGGAGCTTATGGCTACCGGCTGTACAAGAACGGAGTAAGCACACCGACCGACGGCGACTGGTATCTGCGTTCGAGCCTGCTAAATGCACCCAATGAACCGCAGACCCCGCTCTACCAACCGGGGGTGCCGATCTATGAGGCTTATGGCCAGAACCTACTCGCGCTCACCGAGCTCGGCACGATGCAACAGCGGATCGGCAATCGGCGGTGGGCGGAAATCGAAAGTGGCAAGGCATCCGGCATCTGGGGGCGCACGGAAGCTAAGCGCGCGCGGCCCAACGCGGCGTTCTCTACCAGCCTTGCGGACGTCAATGTCGATAATTGGAAGTACGAGCTCGGCGCAGACTATGTGCTCGATGAGCGCAGCGGCGGCGCGACTCTCGTGCTGGGCGTGCTCGGCAGCTATGGCGAAGCCTCCGCTAACATCGTCTCGCTATTTGGCAACGGCAGCATCAAGACCAAGGGCTACAGCGCCGGTGCAACGCTGACGTGGTTCGGCGCGCAAGGCTTCTATGTCGATGGCCGCGCGCAGATGAACTGGTTCGATAGCAAGCTGAAGTCCCAGGTGCTCGGCAGGCTCGCTGACAGCAATAACGGCACTGGACAAGCTTATAGCATCGAGCTCGGGAAGCGCGCGCCGGTCGGCAAAACGCTTTCGGTCACCCCACAGATCCAGGTGGCCTACTCGACTGTCAAGTTCGATCAGTTCACCGACCCGCATGGAGCGGTGGTCTCGTCGAAGCTCGGTGACAGCCTAAAGACCCGTTGGGGCATGGCGCTCGACCGGCAGGATGCACGCAGCCGTCTGTATGTTGTGGGGAACCTCTCTTACGAGTGGCTCGACGGCACCGTCACCGATGTGTCTGGCGCACCGATCGCGCGCGAGAACCATCGCCTGTGGGGCGAGCTGGGCGTGGGCAGCAGCATCGTGCTAGGCAATCGCCTCACGCTCTACGCGGAAGCCTCGGCAAACACAGCCTTCAACGATTTCGGCAAAAGCTACAGCTTGAAGGGGACGGCCGGTCTCCGACTCCCCTTCTGATAGCCGGAATCCGCTAGCGATCTTATCCAACGCCCCCGCACGATAGCTATCTTGAACGATACCATCTCAGGGGTGAGAGACGCATCATCGGAAAAGGCCGCATCGTAGTAGGCGAACGACGCGATAGCTCTACTTTTTTCGCTGGAGCTGCTGTCAACGAATGGGCAGCGCTTCTTCACAGGCTTCATCCGAAACCTGACCGAGCGTCAGCATGCAGAGGCTCGCCCCGGAGAGCTGCAGTCTACTGTTGATCGGATAGCTGCGTTGTCCACCCTCATTCTAGAACTCAAGTGAATAGGAAAAGCCGTTTGTTTAGCCAAAAAGGGAGGCGACGTAGCAGTTTTGTGCAGCGACATAGGGTCTTCTATCATTGAAAGCTTTGCCATTATCTATTTCGGCCGTCGCTGCGTCGACCGTGATGTTCGATGCTCCGCGCAAGGATGCTAACACGCGACTATGCTGATTTTCTATGTATGCTTAATCTGCCGATGGTTCTTATTGCGATGATCGATGATTTTGCTCGCTGCCACTATCCGCGTTGTAGTGTCACAATCCGCTAATCGTCTGAGTTTGCGGACAGTCAGTAAACCACCTGTGTATGTCTCAGCAGATTTGCCTGACGACTTGGCCAGCACTGCCGAACTACCGCCCCCGCTTCATCCGCACCAAGGCCTCGTCCAGTGTCTGCAAGAAGCGCGAGCGGTCCGCTTTGCTGAAAGGAGGTGGGCCGCCGATGGCGGTGCCGTCGGCGCGGAGGTCGGCCATGATCGCGCGGGTGGCGATGGCGCTGCCGATGGAACTCATCGTGAAGGGCTTGCCGTTGCTGCCGATCACCGCCGCGCCAGCCTTCAGGCAGCGGTCGGCAAGGAGGATGTCGGCGGTGATGACGATGGCGTCAGCCCCTGCCCGCTCGGCGATCCAGTCGTCGGCGGCGTCGAAGCCGTCGCTGACGACGATCCGGTCGATAAGCGGGTGGGCGGGCACGCGGATCGGGCTGTTGCTGACGATCGTCACCGGAACTTCGTGCCTGAAGGCGACGCGGTAGATTTCGTCCTTTACCGGGCAGGCGTCTGCGTCGACGAGGATGCGGGGCATGTCAGAAGCCTTCTTGTTCGCAGATACCTCAAACCGCTCGCCGTGCCCGTGGCGAAGGGGCCTCGCTTGCGCTCGGCAGATCCCTTCGACTTCGCTCAGGGCGAACGGTTTAGATGTTATGCGTTAGCCCGGACGACCACCGCGGGGCTTGCCGGCGAAGGGCTTGCCGCCGCCGGGTTTGCCCTTGAACGGAGGACGTGCGCCGCCGGGGCCGCTTGGGCGATCGCCGAAGGGCTTTGCGCCGAACGGTTTGCCACCGCCACCGTTTCGGGGTGCGCCTGTGCCGCCGGGACGCGTGCCGAGTTGCGCGCGCTGGGGAGGACGGCCTTCACCGTGAGGTTCGCCGCGCGACTCATTCCGCCCTTGATAGCCGCGACCTTCGGAGGGCTGCGCGTCGTAGCGGCGCGGCGGCGGACCGTCGTTGCGGCGGTTGCTGCGGGCTTCGTCGCGCGGCGTGCCGCCCTTCACTTCCTCGATCATGACTGCGCCTTCGCCATCCGGATCATCGCCCGCCGTGCGCTTGACAGCCGTGATGAAGCGGCCTGCGACGGCGCGCGGAATCTCGAACAGGGTTTCGCTAGCGGCGAGGCGGATCGCGCCGATTTCGCCACGCGTGATATGGCCACGGCGGCAGAGTAGCGGCAGCAGCCAGCGCGGATCGGCATTGTCCTTGCGACCGATGTTCATGCGGAACCAGATAGTATCCTCGAAACCGGGGCGCGGGCCGTCGTTGCGCTGGGGGGCTTGCGCGCCGTCCAGCAGTTCCTCGGGCGCGGGCATGCGGGCGCGGTGGACGCGGACCAGGGCGGCGGCGATATCCTCGGCGCTGCGCTCGGCCAGGATGCGCTGGGCCAGTTCGCGATCTTCCTCGTCCACTTCGACGGGTTCGAGCAGCGCGAGGATCAGGCGTTCGCGGTCGTTGCGGCGAATATCCTCCGGTGTGGGAGCGGAGATCCACTCCGCATTGATCTTCGCGCCACGCAGCATGGATTCGACGCGCTTGCGGCGGGGATAGGGGACAAGGAGGACGGCAGTGCCCTTCTTGCCCGCGCGACCGGTGCGGCCCGAGCGATGCTGAAGCGTTTCGGCGTCACGTGGCAGTTCGACGTGGACGACGAGGCTCAATGTCGGCAAATCGATGCCGCGCGCGGCGACATCGGTAGCGACGCAGACGCGGGCGCGGCGATCGCGCAAGGCTTGCAGCGCTGCGTTACGCTCGTTCTGGCTATGCTCGCCGGACAAGGCGACGACTGCGAAGCCCCGTTCGGTGAGACCGGCGTGGAGGTGGCGAACGTTGTCGCGCGTGGCGCAGAACAGCATCGCGGTTTCGGCCTCGTGGAAGCGCAGCAGGTTGACGCAGGCGTTTTCGATATCGGCGGGCGCGATGGTGACGGCCTGATAGCTGATGTCGCCATGGCCGCGATCTTCGCCGACGGTGGAGATGCGCAGCGCGTCCTTCTGGTAACGCTTGGCGAGCGCGACGATCGGCTTTGGCATGGTGGCCGAGAAGAGGAGTGTGCGGCGGCCTTCGGGCGTGGCGTCGAGGATCTGCTCCAGGTCTTCGCGGAAGCCCATGTCGAGCATTTCGTCGGCTTCGTCGAGCACGGCGGCGCGGAGTTCAGCGAGGTCGAGCGCGCCACGCTCAAGGTGATCGCGCAAGCGACCGGGCGTGCCGACGACGATCTGTGCGCCCTGCGCCAGATTGCGGCGCTCCTTCGAGGCATCCATGCCGCCGACGCAGGTCGCGATGCGCACACCGGTGGGGCCGTAGAGCCAGATGAGTTCGCGGCTGACCTGCAGGGCCAGTTCGCGAGTTGGGGCGATGATGAGGGCGAGTGGCTTTTGCGTCGGCATCGCAAAACCTTCGGCGTTCAGCAAATCGTCGGCCATGGCGAGGCCGAAGGCGACCGTCTTGCCGGAACCGGTCTGCGCGGAGACGACGAGGTCGCGGCCAAGCGCTTCGGGTTCGAGAACGGCGGCCTGAACCGGGGTAGGCGCGGCGTAGCCACGGGCGGCGAGAGCCTCGGAAAGAAGCTTGGGCAGGGTCGTGAATGGCATTCTAATACTCGAATCAGTTTGGCACGCCGCAACGGCTGAAATTATGATGTGACGTCTGGAACGGCCGGTTCCCCATTTTTCTTATGTTTTTCAGTGGCTTCAAGACGCCAGATGCTAATCCACCCAGCGAAAACCACCCTTCCGACCTGAAATCACTCCGGGGCAGCGTGCACTAAAGAGCCTGCCCGGCTGCCCACCCACTAGACCATGCCCACTGAAAATTATAGCCCCCTAGCCAACCTGTTACGTCGACGGCCTCTCCGATGGCGAAAAGACCCGGAGATGTGCGCGATTCCATCGTCTGAGACGACAGCTCTGCGGTGCTGATGCCGCCCAGCGTGACTTCGGCCTTGGCGAGGCCTTCGGTGCCGTTCGGGTGGAATTGCCAGGCGGCGAGCCGCTGGGTCGCGGCTTGGAGTGCTTTGTCGGTCTGGCTGGCGAGATCGCCGGGAAGGGCGAGGCGTTCCGACAGGGTTTCGGCGAGGCGATCGGGGAGTGCCGAGGCGAGCGTGGAGCGCAGAGTTGCGCGGGGTTTGAGGCGTTTTGCTTCGACCAGCCAGTCGGCGCTGTTGGAGGGCAGGAAGTCGATTCCGATGGGCTGTCCGTGCCGCCAATAAGACGAGATCTGCAGGATCGCCGGGCCGGACAATCCACGATGCGTGAAAAGAGCGGCTTCGCGGAAGGCGGTTTTGCCGCAACGCGCGATGACGTCGGCGGAGACTCCGGACAGGTCGCGGAACAGGGTTTCGTCGCCGCCCAATGTCAGCGGGACTAGCGCCGGGCGCGGCTCGACGACTTTCATGCCGAACTTGCGGGCGAGGTCATAGGCGAAGCCGGTTGCGCCCATCTTCGGGATGGATGGGCCGCCAGTGGCGATGATGAGCGCAGGCGCGGAGGCTGTGCGCGCGCCGAAGGTGACGCGATATTGCGCGTCGGCATGGGCGATGTCGGTGATGGCGTCGCCCAGCGCGATCTCTGCCCTGCCCTTCGCGCATTCCTCTAGCAGCATCGCAACGATCTGCCGCGCGGAGCCATCGCAAAAGAGCTGCCCCAGCGCCTTCTCGTGATAGGCGATGCCGTATTGCTCGACCAAGGCGATGAAGTCGGCGGCGGTGTAGCGGCCCAGCGCGGACTTCATGAAGTGTTTGTTGGCAGAGAGATATCGGTCGGGCGCTGTGTGGATGTTCGTGAAATTGCAGCGCCCGCCGCCGGAAATCAGGATCTTCTTCCCCGCGGCTTCGGCATGGTCGATCACCAGCACGCGTTTGCCGCGTTGTCCTGCGATAGCCGCGCACATCAGCCCGGCGCCGCCTGCACCGAGGATTATCGCATCATATTGGTCGGTCATTCGCTGCGGCGAGTGAAGCGGAATACCGTGGCAGGGGGAAAGTTGCGAACCGTATGCCCCACGCGCGACACGTCCAGATCGAGCATGTCTAGGATGGTTTTGGAAACGGGGGGACGCACCGAATAGGTGAATTGCACGAAGCTGCCGCCAGGACGCAGCATCGCAAATGCTTCGGAAAGGATGGCGATGTGCAGGCTCTTGTCCATCGCGAGCAGTGGCAGGCCGCTGACGACCATCTGATAGCTGCCCCGCTCGCCCGCTGCATGGGAGGAGACGCTTTGCGCGGGTACTTCGAGGATCGAGGCGCGGGGGAAATGGCGGCGCAGGCTGCGCGCGAAGCCGGGATTGATCTCCACTACCTCCAGCTTTTCGGCAGGCAATCCGGTTGCGAGGATGGCGCGCGTGAAGACGCCGGTGCCACCGCCCAGTTCCATCACGCGGCCATCGGCGGGATCAAGCCCGCGCACCATCAGCTGTGCAAGATAGCGACTGCTGGGGACGACCGACGCCGTCTGGCGCGGCTTCTTGACCCAGGCCGCGAGAAAATCGAGGTAATCGGTCGCGGCCGTCCGGCAGGTTTCGAGAGCCACGGCGCGGCTGCGTTTGAATCTGGGTTGGCTTGGCAAGATACTAACGCTCCGTGGCGGCCCTGTTGTGCGTGACCTGTACCGTCCGAAAAGCGGAACGCCAAGCGTCACGACTTCGTTGTGGCACCATTGCGATACTGCCGCGATGGGCGCAAGGCTTGTCGATGCCGGACGGCTCATTCGGAGGTAGTCCGGCAATCAACTGATCAAACAGGAACAGGGTGGATTGGGGCATGGACAGGGATCGGAAATTTAAAAAGACGGCGCGCGTCATTACCAGCCTGTTGGTGGCGACGGCCACGCTGGTAGTATCCGCTTGTCAGAAGCAGGACGACGCGCCGGCCCTGGATAATGTCGCCATCCGCAATTCTGTCGAAGAGGTCGAGCCCGTCAACACGGCTAGCGTTTCCGACGCCGCGAACGAGACGCAGGTGTCGCCGACTACTACTGAATCGAGCGGATCAGAAAGCGGACTGCCGACGGCCTTCCGCGGGCGATGGGGCATGGTCAGGAACGATTGCGACCTCAGCCGCTCCGATACCAAGGGACTAGTGACGGTCAGCGCCAGCAGCCTGAAGTTCTACGAATCGTTGGGCCAGCTCAAGAGCATCGACGCTGTTTCGCCTACCGAAGTGAAAGCCCGCTTCGACTTCAGCGGCGAAGGGCAGAACTGGACCAAAACCATGACTTTGAAGCTGGAGAACGGCGGGACGACCCTAGTCCGTATCGAGCAAAATCCGTCAGCGACGTTTCGTCACGAGAAGTGCGCGTAGCCTATCATCTAAAGGCACAATTCTATTCTCTCGCCACGCCCAACTTACATGGGCACAATGATCCTGTGCCGCAAAAGGAACGGAAAAGAACAATCGATTACGAATTTACGTCAAAAGCATGAAAAGTTGCACTCATGCATAGACAGCCTGTCCGAATCATGATTGAAATATGCTCATAAGCACAAAGACGGAGAGGCTGAGAGGCGACAAGGAAAACACACAAGGGGGCTGGTGTGGATCGGGTTCGCGCAAAGCTTGAGTGGTTCAAGTCAACACTACTGCCGCACGAAGCCGCTCTGCGGGGACGGTTGCGGCGCATTCTGCCACCCACGCAAGAGCTGGAAGAGACGGTGGCAGAAGTGCTCGCACGGGCCTATGCCACTGATAACTGGGAACCGGTCACGGCAGGCCGCGCCTATCTTTTCACAATCGCCCGCAATCTAGTTATCGATAATGCGCGTAGGAACAAGATCGTCAGCTTCGAGACGATCGCGGACCTAGAACTACTGCAATCGGATACCGGGCTTGAAGGGCAGCTCGAAGCGCGCGACGCGCTCCGGCAAGTCGAGAAGATCGTCGAGTCGCTGCCAGTTCAATGCCGCCGAGTCTTCATCCTCCGTCGCATCCACGAGAAATCCATGAGCGAAATAGCGGAAGAAATGGGCCTATCCGTTTCTACTGTTGAAAAGCATCTAGCCAAAGCCATCACAATGGTTATGCGCGCTTGGTCGGAACGCGAAGAAATGGATTCGGAAAGTGCTGGAGTCGAACGGGCGCAATTGGTCGGAGATAGAGGAAGAGGCCGCAAGGCTTCTTGTCAAACTTCGTTCTGACGCTGACGAAGACGAGAAGGCACGGATTTACGGCTGGATCGAGGCAAGCCCGGCGCATGCCGTTGCCTTCGCGCGGGTCGAAGCGGCATGGGATGGTGCTGAAGCCCTCAAAAGCTCTGACCGCCTCGTTGATCTGCAAGACAACACCCTTGCCCCGATTAAGCGGACCAAGGCTAACACACGCAGCTTCATGATAGGCGGCGCGCTGGCAGCGTCTATGCTGCTGGCAGGCGTAGGAGCGACCGCAAAGATCACAGGTAGTGATTTCGGCTTTTCGTCGCCGTCGGAAGACAGCGAGCAATGCAAAGCAAAGGCTTCTAAAAAGTAAATTTCGAACTCTATCAGCGACGTTCGGGAGTATCAGGGTACCCCGGCGGATTGCTGCATCCGGCGTTCGGCGAACCACTGTCGAAGCGCCGCCGCCGTGCAGCCGGTGAAGCCGTAACTGCCGTTTACAGAGCAGCTTCCAGGTAGCGTCTGCCGCCCGACCGCTTCCATGTTCGCGACCTGACTGCCCCAGCCGGGGCCGCCCGACAGGGCTGGCTTGTCCCTCAGTGTCTTGGGGATGCGATAGCGCTCGGACTCTGGCTTGCGGGCGCAGACGACGATTTCGTCGCCTTCGGAAGGCGGGCAAGCGTCATTGCCATAGACCACGAGAGAGTAAATGCGTTGCGGCGGCTCGGCAAAGGCCGAGGCCCCTGCAACTGCGTATAGAGACAGCACGGTAATTGACAAAAGGTTCTTCATGACGACACAGTCAACCCGCATGGCTGAATGGTTGCTGTATACAACGTATCGGCCTCACCAGTCCTATCAGTTCGGCGCAGTGACCGGCGCATCCTTCTTCGCTGCAGCCTCTTCCGCTTTCACGCGCGCTTCGATGGCATCCGATTGCGCATCGATGGTGGAGAGACGCTTGGCCCGTTCCGCCGCGACTAGATCGCCCCAACTGGCGTTCTTGGCCTGCTGCTTTTCCGCCTTCGCATTACGCGCCAACTGATTGAAGCAGCCGGTGAAGCCACCGATACCAGATGGCGAGCAACTGTCGATGCCCGACTTGCCGACATATTCGAGCGACTTGTACTGCTGGCCCCATGCCTGGTTGGCGGGGGCGTTCGGATCGCCGCGCAAGGGTTCGGGAATGCGGTAGCGTTCCTTTTCCTCCTTGCGGCCGCACACGACGAGTTCGTCACCGGCAGTCTTGGGGCATGGATCGTCGCCATAGACGATGACGAGATTGACCTTCTCATTGTCGGTGCCGGCGGGGACCGCGGCAGGCGGGGACGCAGGCCCATCCTGCGCGAGCACCGAGGCTGGCAGCATCAGAAGCGCCAGGGTGGCAAGCGGCAGGATCTTCATAGCTTCATCCTTCAAATACGCGCCGAGAGCTTTATCGCCGCACGGCACCCCAGGCGGATCATGCCCGAGAGCAGTGCATAACCCAGTGCCTTTTCCGCGCCATGGGCAATCGCGGCATCGCGATGCTCCAGTTCCTCTGCCTGAAAATCCTCGACGGCAGTGGATAGTTCCTTGTCGTGCTGCCCCAGCGCGACGCGCTGCTCCGCATAATGGCGGTCGATCTCGGTTTCGATCGCGGCGGTGCAGGCCATTGCTGCCTCCGGGCCCAAGGCCGCCGTGACAGCACCGAGCGCATGACCCGCAACGTCCCAGATCGGCTGGAGCAAGGCGGGGCGCACGCCGCGCTCCACGATCATGCGGTCGAAGGTCTGACGGTGGCGTTCTTCCTGCGCGGCCATTCCGGCGATGACGCGACTCATCGGGTGGCGGTCGCCCATCACGGCAAGCTGGCCCGCGTAGATCCGCGTCGCGCCATATTCGCCCGCCTGATCCACGCGCAGCATCGCGGCAGTGTCGGGCTTGCGCCCCGGTCTCGGGTAATCCTTCGCCACCGTCATGCGGACCTCCGCGCCTTTGCCAGCAATGCCAAAATGGCAATGGCGGCGGCCAGCGACAAGAGCGCGTTGAAGCCGGCGAGCGAAATGCCGAACAGCGACCATGGCGCAACGTCGCAGCGCGTGAGCGGCGTCGCCATGATGCTGTCGAGAATATCGGCGGCGCTGCCCCCGACCGGCGTGGTGGAGCAGGCGGTCAGCCCGGTCCACCAGCCATATTCGACGCCGGCATGGAACGCGCCGATGCCGCCGCTGACTCCGATCGCGATGGCCGCGAGGGCCGTGAGCGCGGCGCTGGTGGAGGGCTTCCCGCGCGTTACGATGGCAAGCAGCGCAAGGGCGATTGCCGCGAGATGCGGCCAACGCTGCCACATGCACATTTCGCACGGATGAAGGCCGAAAACATATTGCGAGATCAGCGCGCCGCCGAGCAAAGCGACGGGCGCGAGGATCGCGATGAGGCGGGCTCTGGACAAAGCCGTCATGCCAAAACCGTCAAAGCGAGCCGCTTCGAATTCCCCATGCTCAGCGCGACGCGGTCTTGCGGACGGCAACAGGCGTGGCGCGGGCCATTATCGAAGGCTTGGCGCCCCCTATCCGGCCGATCGTCTGCATCGCGTAATAAAGCTGGAAGTCGTCGATGCCCTTTTTCTTCAATTCGTCCGCTGTCATCTTGAAGCGAGGATCTTCCTTGGCGTCTTCCTCCAGCGTCTTGTCGTCCACCTTGATCTCGTTGATCAAGTGACGACGCAGGTCGCTTTCGCGGAACTTGGGGCGTGCCTTGTAATCGGGATCGGAAATCTGCGGCACGCGGATATCGGGCTCGATGCCACCTTCCTGCACCGACCGGCCCGAAGGCGTATAATAGCGTGCCGTAGTGAGACGCAGGGCGGTCGTATTGCTGAGCGGCAGCAGCGTCTGGACGCTGCCCTTGCCGAAGCTGCGCTCGCCCATAACGAGGCCGCGATGCTGGTCCTGCAGCGCGCCCGCGACGATTTCCGAGGCCGAGGCCGAGCCACTGTCGACCAGCACGATGACCGGCAGGCCCTTCGCGTCGTCGCCGGGCTTGGCGAAATAGCGTTCGACATCGCCCTTGGCGCGGCCGCGCTGTGAGACGATTTCGCCGCGCTCCAGGAACACGTCGCTGACCGACACGGCTTCGTCGAGCAGGCCGCCGGGGTTGGACCGCATGTCGAGAATATATCCGGTCGGCTTGCGTCCCAGTGACTTGTCGATGCTGCGGATCGCCGAACGCACGTCGGCGCCGGTGTTGGCCGAGAAGCTGACGATGTTGATGATGCCGATATTATCCTTCACTTCCCACTTCACCGGCTTCAGCTCGATGACTTCGCGGGTGAGCGACAGGTCGATGGGCTTGTCGCGGCCAGGGCGCACGATGGTAAGCTTGATCGCGGTGCCCGGTGCGCCGCGCATCTTGTCGACGGCTTCGTCGAGCGTGCCACCGTAGATCAACTGACCATCGAGGTGCGTGATATAGTCGCCAGCCTTGATCCCCGCGCGGAAAGCCGGGGTGTCCTCGGTCGGGGCGATGACCTTGACCGCGCCGTCCTCCAAGGTGACGGAGAGGCCGAGGCCCCCGTAATTACCCTCCGTCTGGGTACGCAGGTTGGCGAAGTCGCGGGCGTCGAGGAAGCTGCTATGTGGGTCCAGGCTGGAGAGCATGCCTTCAATGGCGCCCTTGATCAGCTTCTCGTCATCGACCTTCTCGACATAATCGCTGCGAACCTTCTGGAACACGTCCATGAATTCGTCGAGCGCCTTGTAGCTGTTGCCTTCCGCCTCTGCCAAAGCCGCCGTCGTGGCGGGAATGAGGGCAAGCGCACTGAGAGCTACGGCACTTCGGAGGAAGGTGGATTTCATCGGGTGTTTGAGTCCTGCTGGGAGTTACCTGGCGATATAGGCGTATTCGCGGCGCGGCGCAAAGGTCTGGTCGACGAGCGTTGCATCGCGTCGATGAATGCAGCGCTACCCGCTGGAGAGAAGCGGCACGATGTCGACCGGGCGGCCATCGCGGCGCAGTTCGACAGTGACGGTCGCGGCGGAGGGTGCAGCGGTGCCGAGCGGTGTGCCCTGCCGCACGCTGTTCCCGACTTCGACCGACAGGTGGTGCAGATTGGTGATGAGCGTCGTCCAGCCTTGCCCATGGTCGATGATGAGGATCTGCCCGAAGCCGCGATAATAACCCGCATAGGCGACCCGGCCCGATGTCGGCGCGACGACCTGTGCGCCGGATTGCGTGGCAAAGGTGAGGCCGCGGGCGCGGACGCCGCTTTCCGATACTTCGCCAAAGCCGGTGACGAGTTGGCCGACTACGGGGAGGCGATAGGCGGGGAGCCGGGACTGTTCGGGCGCGATGTCGGCGCGGGGCGCGGCGACGCCGCCTGGGCGCGCGGGGCGCATCACCGGGCCGGGCAGACTCGCGAGCCGTTCGCGCAGGACGCTTGCGCTTTCCAGTTGATCCATCAAATCGACGATGTCGCGAGCATGTTCGCCCATCGCAATGGCGCGGTCGGCTTCGAGGCTGGCGCTGGACGCATAATCGCGCGAGGCGATGCGCTTGGCGGTTTCGAGGCGGCGCAATTCGCCCTGCCGCGTGGCGAGTTGGGTGCGGCTGTTCTCCAGCGCGCGGGCAGCCTGTTCGGCAATGCTTCTGAGTTCGCGGCTGCGCGCGAGTTCGGCGCGCAGCCCTGCGGTGCGGGCGCGGATCACGGGCAGGATCGCGTCGAGGACGAGGCGCATATGCACCGCGTCAGTGATCGTACCGGGCTGCGCGATCGCCAGCGCGGGCGGGCGGCGGGCGAGGAGTTGCAGCGCGGCGGTGAGTTTGACGATGGGCTGTTGACGATCGGCCAAGCGGCGGGCCTGCGCGCCCTGTAGCCGTGAGATGATCGCGAGGCGGGCCTGTGCTGCCTGAATGTCAGCCTCGGCCTCCTGTATGCGCGCGGCGAGCGCGGCGGCGCTGCGGTTGGCGCGGTCGGCGTCCTGCGTTGCCTGGTTGGCCTGCGCTTCGAGTTGGCGGGAGCGGCGGGCGGCGGCGTCTGCCTGCCTTCGGGCGGCGGTTAGCGCCTGGCGTTCCTGCGTCAGGCTGGTCGCGCCCATGCCGGGAACCACGAGATCCTGTGCGGCGGCGGCATAGGCCAGCGCGGCGGCGATCATCGCCACTCCCAGCCCTGCACCGATCCGCCCCCTGCCCATCGGGCTATCCTTCGCGATGATAGGGGTGGTTGGCAAGGATGCTTGTCGCGCGCCACAATTGTTCGGCCAGCATCGCCCGCGCCATCATGTGCGGCCATGTCATCGCGCCGAACGCGATCAGCAAGTCGGCACTGGCGCGGGCGGCATCGTCGAACCCATCCGCCGCGCCGATCAGGAAGCGGCATTCGCGGGTGCCATTGTCGCGCCAACGCTCGATGTGTTGGGCGAAGGCCATGGAGGAAAGCTGCGCGCCCTTTTCGTCCAGCATCACGGTGACGGTGCCGGGCGATGTCGGGGGGAGTTTGCCGCCTCGATCGGGCAGTTCGGTGACTTTGGTGGGGAGTGTCACGCGTTTGAGGTAGCGCTCGACGAGGTCCGCTTCCGGAGACCGGCCGATCTTGCCGCGCGCGAGGATGTGCAGGAGCATGCCTTATTTCCCTGCCCTCCCGTCCGTTCGGGCTGAGCGAAGTCGAAGCCATCTCCTGAACGCAGTGAAGGGGCTTCGCCTGCGGCTCAGCTTGACCCTTCGACTTCGCTCAGGGCGAACGGTTTTCTAGGCGGAAGTCGCCACCGGAGCGTCGGTGAAGCCCCACATGCGTTCGAGGTTGTAGAAGCTGCGCACTTCGGGGCGGAACAGGTGGACGATGATGTCGCCCGCGTCGATCAGCACCCAGTCGGCGACCGGCAGCCCTTCGATCCGCGCGCTGCGGCCCGTGGACTGCTTCACGCGCTCGGCGAGTTTCTGTGCCATCGTCGCGACCTGACGCGACGAACGGCCGCTTGCGATCACCATGTAATCGGCGATGCTGCTCTTGCCTTCAAGGGGGATCGAGATGATCTCCTGCGCCTGGTCGTCGTCAAGCGACTGCATGACCAATGCGTGCAGGGCGGCCACGGATTCGGTGTCGGCATAGGGGCGATCTTCGATCACGTCTTGCGGCGCCGTATCGTTGGCGGGGGTCGGTCTGGGCAATTCTACTCCTTCATATAACCATTTTGCGCGTGAGCGAATCACGCACACGCTTCATATCCAACTCGCGATGCCAGAGGGGGTCCGCCTGCCGCAGCAGGGTTGCCGATCGTGGATCAGGGCGAAAGCGCAAAAGCACGAGCGCCGGCGGTCTCCAGTCCGTCCAGTGACTGCTCTGGCGCGCGGGCCGGACGAAGCGCCGCAGCCATGCCATGGCCACAGAGCCATAAGCGGCTTCATTATAGCCCGGACGCGCGATAACGGCAATGGGCATGATATGCGCGATACCGCGCCAGTCCTTCCACTGGCCGAACTGGCGGAGATTATCGCCACCCATCAACCAGATGAAGTCGTTTTGCGGGTAACGCCGGGTCAGCGCCTTGAGCGTGTCGACGGTGTAGCGTGTGCCAAGTTGCGCCTCGATAGTGGTGGGACGGATCGGGGCGCGGCGGGCCTGCGCCTGCGCGCTTGCAAAGCGGGCGCGGAGCGATGCCATACCCTTGGCCGGCTTCAATGGATTGCCCGGCGAGACGAGCCACCACACTTCGTCCAGCCCCAGCGCCTGCAATGCGAACAGCGAAATCGCACGGTGGCCGCCATGCGCGGGATTGAAGGAGCCTCCCAATATGCCGATCCGGGCCATGCCCCGCTTTGGCAGACTGGCGCAGCCACTGCAATCAGCGGCTTGCAGGCCGTAACGCTGAGTGCCACAAACGGGTAATACACTTCCTGTCGGGGAAATTTATGAAACGCGCTTTTCACTTGCCTTTGCTCAGTCTGCTGGTCGCGGGCACGGCCCACGCCGAACCCTATGCTGACGCTACGAAATTGCTGACGCCGTTGCCGCTCAATCTAACCACAGCGGCGGCAGTCGACGCGCGTTGCAGCGAGACATTGGCGGCGGTCGCGCAGTCGCGTGCGGCGCTGGAGGGGCGCAAGGGTCCGGCGACGATCGCGAAGGACTTTGCCGCGTTCGACGACCTGTCCCTGCTGCTGTCCGATGGTAGCAACGAAATGTATCTGGTGTCGCAGACCAGCACGACCGAGCCCGTCAGGACGGCGGCGGAGGCGTGCGTGCAGAAGCTCTCAGACGCGAACACCGCAGTGAGCCTGTCGCGGCCGATCTACGACCGGCTGGCCGCCATTCCGGCGAGCGGGCTGGACGACAAGACGGGCTTCACTCTCAAGAAGATGCTGACGAACTACAAGCTGGCGGGCGTCGACAAGGATGAGGCGACGCGCGCCAAGGTGACGCAGCTTCAGAAGGAGATCACCGAGACCGGCCTGCTGTTCGCGAAGAACATCCGCGACGACAAGGGCGACATTCCGCTAAAGCCCGCGGAATTGGCGGGCCTTCCGCAGGATTATGTCGACGCGCATAAGCCGGGTGCCGATGGTCTGGTGCATCTGACCTTCGATTATCCCGATATCTTCCCCATCCTCGATTTCGCGAGCATTCGCGCGACGCGGCAGAAGGTCGCGACAGCGTTCGGCAATCGTGGCTATCC
Source organism: Sphingobium sp. SCG-1 (assembly GCF_002953135.1). Taxonomy (NCBI): domain Bacteria; kingdom Pseudomonadati; phylum Pseudomonadota; class Alphaproteobacteria; order Sphingomonadales; family Sphingobiaceae; genus Sphingobium; species Sphingobium sp. SCG-1. The sequence goes on along the minus strand of NZ_CP026372.1, from coordinate 1,253,896 downwards.
GAAGAACGAAGCGGTGCTGCGGACATTGCTGGAGAAGCGTTACGCACTGGCGCAACTGCTCGGCTATCCCGATTATGCGACGCTGGTGACGGCGGACAAGATGATCGGCAACCCCGCCCGCGCCGCGCAGTTCATCGAGGATGTGAATGTCGCCGCCGAGCCCGGCGCGGATGCCGACTATGCCGAGCTGCTGACGTTCGCGAAGACGGTCGATCCGACGATCGACAAGTTGCAGGGCTGGGACAATAATTACATGAAGAACCTGCTCCGCAAGCAGAAATATGCTGTGGATGCGGAGGTTGTCCGGCAATATTTCACCTATGAGAAGACGCGTGCGGGTATCTTCAAGCTGGTCGGCGACTTGTTCGGCGCGGACATCCGGCCTTGGAATACGCCCGTGTGGGACAAGAGCGTCACCGCGTGGGAGCTATACGACAAGGGCAAGCTGGTCGGGCGTTTCTATCTCGACATGTTCCCGCGTACGGGGAAATATAATCACGCCGCGCAATTCCCGATCCGCACCGGGGTGGCGGGGCAGCAGGTGCCGGTAGGCGCGCTGATCTGCAACTTCCCGGCGACCGGGCCGATGGATCATGACGATGCCAACACTTTCCTGCACGAATTTGGGCACCTCATCCATTCGCTCTATTCGGGGCATACGCAATACGCGACGCAGTCGATGGGCAATCTGCAATGGGACTTTATCGAAGCGCCATCGCAACTACTGGAGGAATGGGTGTGGGACTATGACACGCTGAAAGGCTTCGCCTCCAACGATAAGGGCGAGCCGATTCCCAAGGCGCTGGTCGAGAAGATGAACGCGGGCCGCCGCTTCGGGGAAGCGGGCGTGTGGAAGGGGCAGCTTGCCTATGCGGCGGTCTCGCTCAATTTCTACAATCGCAAGCCCGACTTTGACCTGAAGCCGATGTACGATCAGCAGATCGCGCGCTACTCGCTGTTTCCGCCCGTGCCGGCGACGCATAACTATGCGAGCTTTGGGCATCTGGATGGCTATTCGGCGATCTACTACACCTATGTCTGGTCGAAGGCGATCGCGCTCGACCTGTTCACGCGGTTCAAGACGGCGGGCATTCGCGACAAGGCGACGGCGATGGCCTATCGCAATCTGGTGCTTGATCCGGGCGGGTCGCAGGACGCCAATGTGCTGATCCAGAACTTCCTCGGGCGTCCGCTGCAACTTGACGCGTTCAAGGAAGAACTGGCGAAGAAGTAGCGCTTTAGCCGAGGACCAGTCGCAGGGCGACGCTGGCGAGGACGGCCAGCCCGAGTACCGTGACGGGTCCGCGGTTGAAGCGCAGCATCAGGATCATTGCGCCTGCCGCGAGGAGCGCTGCGACAGGATCGAAGCTGGAGACGTCAGGCAGTTGCGTGTGGATCGGTCCGGCGCTGAACGGCGTGACGCGCGTGAACAGGACATGCAGCGCGAACCATAGCGCAAGGTTGGCGATGACGCCGACCACGGCTGCGGTGACCCCTGCCAGCGCGGCATGGAGACGGCGGGCATGTTCCAGCCGCTCGATCCATGGCGCGAACGCGAAAATCCAGATGAAGCAGGGGACGAACGTCACCCACAGGACGATGATGCTGGCAAGGATCGCGGCGATGGTCGGCGTGAAGGGCGCGGGGGCGTTCCAGGCGCCGAGGAAGCCGACGAACTGCGTCACGAGGATAAGCGGGCCGGGCGTGGTTTCGGCTAGGCCGAGGCCGTCCGCCATCTGCCCGGCAGAAAGCCAACCCATGTCCTGTACCGCCGCCTGCGCCATATAGGCGAGCACGGCATAGGCGCCGCCGAACGTCACCACTGCGAGTTTCGAGAAGAAGGTGGCGACGTGGGCAAGGACGTGATCCGGCCCGAGGGTCGCGAAGATCAGGGCGACAGGTGCGGCCCAGAGAAGGCAACCGATCAGGACGGCGCGTATCGACTGGCCGAACATCGTACTGGCCGAGGTTGAAGCGGAAGGCGAAGTGGACGCATGATCGACTGTTTTCCCGGTGAGCATGCCCACCAGCGCGGCAACGGCGATCACGATCGGGAAGGGAAGATCGAAGAGGAACAGCGCCACGAAAGCGGCGATGGCGAGCAGCACCTGCGCGCGGGTTTTCAGTGCGCGGCGGGCGATGCGGATGAGCGCTTGCACCACTATCGCAATGACGGCGGCCTTCACGCCCGCCATCGCGGCTTCGAAGCCTGCGAGGCCCGTCGCCTGCACATAGAGCAGTGAGAGCGCCAGCATCACCAGCGCGCCGGGGATGATGAACAGCAGCCCCGCCGCCAGCCCGCCACGAAGACCGAACATGCGCCAGCCGATATAGGTCGCGAGTTGCTGCGCCTCCGGGCCGGGAAGCAAGTGACAGAAGTTGAGGGCGCGCAGGAACGGGCCTTCCTCCAACCATTGCCGCTCGTCGATTAACTCGCGGTGTATCAGCGCGATCTGGCCGGCGGGGCCGCCGAAGCTGAGGCAGCCTATGCGCGCGAAAACGCCGAGGAATTGCCGAAAGGTAGGGGTGTTCTGCGCGTCGATCATGTCATGCCCTCAAGCGCCCGCACGCCTGTGACGTGCAGGGGTATCAAGAGCAACGCTTGAGCGCAGAAGCGCTTCTATGCGGGAGGTCGCCTTGCCCCGCGCTGCCACCGCTATCGCAGGGCAGGCGCGGGATCAAGAGGCGCGTTTCAGCGCGGCGGCTGGTTCAGCTGGTTGGCACGATATTCGCCCTGCCGTTCGAGCATCCAACCGGGATATTCGGGTGGGAGCGCGCTGACCGCGTCCAGCGTCGCCAGTTCTTCGGCGGTCAGCGTGATTTCCGTGGCGGCGATATTGTCCGTCAACTGGTCGGGGCGTTTCGCGCCAATGATGACGCTGGTGACGACTGGCTGATGCAGCAGCCATGCCAGCGCAATGCGGGCGACCGACACGCCGCGCGCATCGGCGATGGTACGCATCGCATCTATGATATCGAAGCCCTTGTCCTTGTCGACCGGCGGAAAATCGAACGCGGCGCGGCGGCCTTCGCCCTCGCCTTCGCGCGTGTATTTGCCCGATAGGAACCCGCCCGCCAGTGGCGACCAGACCATCAGGCCCACTTGCTCCGACCGCATCATTGGCGCGAGTTCGCGCTCCAGATCGCGTCCGGCGATGCTGTAGTATGCCTGCACACTCTCGAACCGGGCCTCATTCAGCCGTTCGGATATGCCGAGGGCTTTGGCGACTGCCCACGCGGGCCAGTTGCTGACGCCGACATAGCGCACGAGCCCCTGGCGAACGAGATCGTCAAGCACGCGGACCGTTTCCTCGATGGGGGTCACGGCGTCCCAGCCATGTATCTGATAGAGGTCGATGTGATCGGTGCCGAGGCGTTTCAGGCTTTCCCGGACCTGCTGCATGATGTGATAGCGCGAGTTGCCGCGCGCATTCGGGCCTTCGCCCATCGGCCCGAACACCTTCGTCGCGATCACCAGATCATGGCGATTGAGGCCGAGCGAGGTGATCGCCTGCCCCAATATCTCTTCCGATGCGCCGTTGCCGTAGACATTGGCGGTGTCGATGAAGTTGATCCCGGTATCGACCGCGCCCTTCAGCAGGGTTTTCGCCTCGTCGAGTTGCAGCCGCCCAATATGGCCCCACATGTTGCCCTCTTCGCCGCCGAAGGTCATGGTGCCGAGGCACAATTCGGACACGAACAAGCCAGTACGGCCGAAACGATTATAGCGCATGGGGGAAGCCTCCGGAGGATCAGTGAGCCGAGCGCGAAGTAGGAACGCGCGCGCCTCTTTCCAACCCTTCGGCGGTTACGGGCGAGCTTGCCCTGTGCCCCGCACCAGCCATTTGTAGGTGGTCAGCCCTTCCAGCGCGACCGGACCGCGCGCGTGAAGCTTTCCGGTGGAAATGCCGATCTCTGCGCCGAGGCCAAATTCGCCGCCGTCCGCGAATTGCGTGGAGGCGTTCCACATGACGATGGCGCTGTCGACGGCATTGAGGAACCGCTCCGCCGCTGCTGCGTCTTCGGTGATGATCGCGTCAGTGTGGTGGCTGCCATGGGCGGCGATATGATCGAGGGCGTCGTCCATGCCATCGACGAAGCGGATGGAGACGATGGCTTCGAGATATTCCGTGTCCCAATCTTCGTCCGATGCGGGAGTCACGCGCGCGTCCAGTGCCTGCACGTCTGCGTCCCCGCGCACCGCGCATTGGGCGTCGAGCAGTGCATTCACCAATGGCGCGGCGGCGGTGAAGTCCCGATCGATCAGGACGGTCTCGGTCGCGCCACAGACGCCGGTGCGGCGCATCTTGGCGTTGACAACGAGCTTGCGGGCCATCTCCGGATCGGCGGCAGCATGGACATAGCTGTGGTTGATGCCGTCGAGATGCGCGAGGACGGGCACGCGCGCTTCTTCCTGGACGCGGGCGACGAGGCTCTTGCCGCCGCGCGGGATGATGAGGTCGATGAATTCGGCGGCTTTGAGGAGTGCGCCTACGGCGGCGCGATCGGTGGTCGGTACGATCTGCACGGCGTCGGCGGGGAGGCCCGCCGCGACGATGCCGGACAGCATGGCGGCGTGGATGGCGCGGTTGCTTTCCACCGCTTCGCTGCCGCCGCGCAGGATCACCGCATTGCCCGCGCGCAGGCACAGGGCAGCCGCGTCGGCAGTGACGTTCGGGCGGCTTTCATAGATGATGCCGATGACGCCTAGCGGCACGCGCACGCGTTGCAGGGCGAGGCCGTTGGGACGCTCGCTGCTGTCGATGATTGCGCCCAGCGGATTGGTGAGCGTGGCGACTTCCTCGACGCCATCCGCGGTGGCGGCGATGCGGCCCGCGTCGAGGCGCAGGCGGTCGAGCATGGCGGGCGACAATCCATTGGCTGCGGCATTTTCCATGTCGCGCGCATTGGCGGCGGCGATGGCCGGGGCCGCATCGCGTAGCGCCTGCGCGGCGAGCTTCAGGGCTTGCGACTTTTGCGCGTCACTGGCCTGCGCCAATATCGCGGACGCCTTGCGCGCGCGTGCGCCGAGCAGCGCGATCAGCATTTCGGGTGTCTGTGTCAGGTCGTTCATAGTCATGGGCCGTAGCATGATTCAGGACGGTGGGAAATGCGCGAGCGGTGGATCAGTATGGTGGTGCTTTCGTCGCGCGCTGCGCCTTGGCGGCTTCGGCCCACCAGCTAAGGTCATCGGCAAAGCGGGGAAAGGCGCGGTCGAGGGATTTGCCTGCGTCGCCAATCGTTTGGCCTTGTTCGTCCAGGGTCTGCGCAATGGGGCCAACAGTGATCGTGCTGGAGATGACGACCATGCCCATCTCGCTCAGCGTCGGGTGCCACATGCTGTTGGAGCGCGCACCGCCTAGACGACCAGCCGAATAGCTGGCGATGGCGGCGGGGCGCCAGAACCATTCCTCCAGGAAATGGTCCGTCAAGTTCTTGAGTCCCGGCTGCATGCCCCAATTATATTCACCGGTAACGAAGATGAAGGCGTCGGCGGTGCGGATCGTCTCGGCCAGCTTTTCCATCGCGGGCGGCGCTTCGCCCTTGGGATGTTCCTTGTACATGCGGTCGAGCATCGGCAAGTCGATCGCCTTGGCGTCGATCAGTTCGGCTTTGTCGCCGCGCGCATCGATGCCCGCTACAATGTAATTGGCGAGGCGTATACCCATCCGGTCGGAGCGATAGGAGCCATAGAAAACCGGGATGGATAACGGCATGACTTTGGCTCCTTTGGGTGGTCAGTCGGCGAAGGGATCGCGGACCAGGATCGTGTCGTCGCGCTGTGGCGAGGTCGATACCAGAGTGACCGGGCAGCCGATCAGTTCCTCGATCCGGCGGATATATTTGATCGCCTGCGCCGGAAGTTCGGCCCAGCTGCGTGCGCCGGCGGTGGTGTCCTGCCAGCCTTCGATAGTCTCATAGACTGGCGTAGCGCGCGCCTGATCCTGGCTGTGCGCGGGGAGATAATCGTAGGTCTGGTCGCCAATGGTGTAGCCAACGCAGATCTTCAGTTCATCAAAACCGTCTAGCACGTCGAGCTTCGTCAGCGCGATGCCGGTAACGCCGGAGACGGCGACCGATTGCCGCACCAGCACCGCGTCGAACCAGCCGCAGCGGCGCTTGCGGCCCGTGACGGTGCCGAATTCATGGCCGCGCTCGCCGAGGCGCTGGCCGGTGGCGTCTTCCAGTTCGGTCGGGAACGGGCCGGAGCCTACGCGCGTCGTGTATGCCTTGACGATGCCCAGCACGAAGCCCGCCGCCGATGGACCGAGGCCCGAGCCGCCCGCTGCCGTGCCCGCGATGGTGTTTGACGAGGTGACGAACGGGTAAGTGCCGTGGTCGACATCGAGGAGCACGCCCTGTGCGCCTTCGAACAGGATGCGCTTGCCCTGCGCCTTGGCTGTGTTGAGGGTGAGCCAGACGGGCTTGGCATAGGGGAGGATGAACTCGGCGACTTCGCGGAGTTGCGCCATCAATTCCTCGCGATCGATCGGCTTCTCGCCGAACCCGGCGCGCAGGGCGTCGTGATGCGCAGTCAGGCGGTCGATCTGCGGGCCGAGGTCGTCTAGGTGCGCGAGGTCGCAGACGCGGATTGCGCGGCGGCCAACCTTGTCCTCATAGGCTGGGCCGATGCCACGGCGCGTGGTGCCGATCTTGCCTGCGCCACTTGCATCTTCGCGGAGACCATCGAGATCGCGGTGCAGCGGCAGGATCAGTGGGCAGGTTTCGGCAATCTGAAGGTTGTCCGGCGTTATGATGACGCCCTGCCCCGCCAGCTTGGCAACTTCCTCGCGGAAGTGCCACGGATCAAGTACGACGCCATTGCCGATGACCGAGAGCGTGCCACGCACGATTCCCGAAGGCAGCAGCGAGAGCTTGTAGACATTATCGCCGACGACCAGCGTGTGTCCGGCATTGTGGCCGCCCTGAAAGCGGACGACGACATCGGCGCGCTCGGCCAGCCAGTCGACGATCTTGCCTTTGCCTTCATCGCCCCACTGGGCGCCGATCACGGTCACATTGGCCACTTGCATATCCTTGGGCGAGGGAACCCCGCACCGGGCGGGGAAAAGTCCCGGTCCCTCTAGGGGCGAAGGGCGAGGCTTGCAACCTCCGCGGCGACGCGCAAGGTGCGACGCCAGCCGTTAGCCAAAGGACCACCCATGATACCAGTCGCCCTGCTCGTCGGATCGAACATCATGATGACAATCGCGTGGTACTGGCACTTGAAAGGGGGCATGAACAAGCCGCTGATCGCGGTGATCCTGATAAGCTGGGGCATTGCGCTGTTCGAATATTGCATGGCGGTGCCTGCAAACCGGATCGGCTATGCGCAGGGGTGGAGCGGCGCGCAGTTGAAGATCACGCAGGAGGCGATCACGCTGATCGTGTTCGGGGCGTTCATGGTGCTGGTACTGGGCGAGCCGCTGAGTTGGCGGCACTTCGCTGCATTCGCGTGCATCATGGCGGCGGTGGCGTTTCTGTTCGTGGGGAAGTAGCGGTTAGTGCGTGCGGCGGGCCGTGAGTTCGCGGACAATGTTAGGATCGGGCATGCCGCGGATCGCGATTTCGGCATAGTCGCCCGCGCTGAAAATCTCGATATTACCGACGCCCATCATCCGCTGAAAAACGCTTTGGGTGATGCGGACGGTGCGGACGCTGGATAGGGCGAGTTGGGTGCGCTGCTTGGACAGCAGGCCGCGTTCCAGCAGGATTTCGCTGTCGCTGAGCGCAAGACGTTCGCCCTTCGACTTGATGTACCAAATGCCGAGGCCGAGTATGCCGACCACGGAAATCAGCAACAGGATGAACAGCAGCGGGTTGCTGCGGAACATCGCCGGGTGCGCGTCATAGAGCCAGTTTTCCGCCACGCGCACCCCTCACGAAATTCAAGGGCGATCATTGTCCGTTGCGTGCCCGATCGTCAAGCGCGCGATGGGGTTCAGGGCTCCAGTCGGACTTGCCCGACGCGATAGCCCTTTTCCTTCATTTCCTTGACATAGTCGTAGCGGGCATCGGCCAGTTCGCTGCGATATTCTTCCCATGCATCGCGGCGGTCTTCGCTGTCGCTGACGTCGTCGAGATCCTTGCGCAGTTCCTGACGCGCTTCGGCGACGTCGGTCTGGTAATCGTGCCAGAGGTTGTTGTCGCGGCCTGCCAAGGGATGCGTGAGGATCACACCCTGTTCGCGCCGGGCCAGTTCTTCCTCGTAGGAGACGGCGCGCTGGGCATGGGCGGCGGGCGCGGTGAGGGCAATGGAGGCCAGTGCGGCGGCGATGATAGCGGTTCTGGTCATCAGGTCTTCCTTTCAGATTAGTATCTGCCTGACGCACCAACGCGGCGGGCAGCGGTTTTCATCCAGGGTTTGCGACGGGCCGAGTGGTTTTTGTCACTCGGCCCATTGCGGTGTCGATTAGCGGCAGCTTACGCCGCCACGGTCAATCTCCCGACCCAGCAGCGCGCCGCCGCCTGCGCCGAGCAATGTGCCAAGCAGGCTGGAGCCGCCGCGATCGAGCGAGTTGCCGAGCAGGCCGCCCGCCGCTGCGCCGATTATCAGGCCGGTGGTGCCGTCACTGCGGCGGCAATAATAGCGGTTGTCGTTGCCGCGATAGATGCGGCTGTTCCGGCTGAGGCGCTGCGGCTGATAGTAGCGGCCGTCGCGATAGTAGTTGTCGGCATAATAGCGCTCACCACGACGTTCGGCGCGATTATAGTCGTAGTTGCGATATTGCCTCCAGTCGCGGGCATCGCGGCGGGCCTCGCGACGATTGTCACGCCGGTCGTCCCGGCGATCCTGACGCCATTCGCGGCGATCATCCCGGCGGTCCTGCTTGTCGCGCCAGCCATGCGCGGGGGCGTGTCCTGGAGGATCGGCCAGCGCGGGCGTCGCGGTCAGGGTCGTGGCGGCGAGCATCAGGCTCAGCAGCATCTTCTTCATGGGGTGTTACTCCTCTCGTTCGTATCGGTGAGGGCATAACGTGGGTTAGGCGCGGTGGTTGCATGAACGTAACATAACGTCCGCGAAGGGCGCGGTTCAGACAAGCGGAACGGGAGGCGGAGGCGGGACGTTATCCCTGCCATCGCGGCCCTGCCCGCCCCCTTACACAACGAAGGATCAGCCATGACCGACACGTCACGCTCCACCGCCGGCACCAACGCCAGCGACCCGATCGACGCCGATTTCGCCAATAGCGAACAGGACGAGACCGGCGAGCAGGCGCAGGATGTGGCGAACGACGCGCTGGTGCGCAGCACCGACCTGACGCAGGAGACCGAGCGCGGCGGATCGACCGACCGCACGCAGGTAATGCCCGACGATGTACCCGACCTGGTCGAGACGATGAACGCGATGGTCAACAGCGGCCGCATCGACAATGGCGCGTTCGCGGGCGAGCCGATGATGGACGATGAAGAGGACATATTGGGCTTCACCGACAGCGACGACGATGAGGACGATGTGCGCCGCGAATAGGCGCTCGCTGTCCCTCTTTCCAAAGTCGTTTTGGGTCGGAAGGTCACGAAAGTCACGCTACGTCACCCCCCGGTCGAGCCGTTTTCCGGGGTAGCGGTGTTGGCGTTCGGGCGCCTGTCTGCCGCCGGAGGGATCGGGCAAGGGGTGCCGCGTCCCATTGCGCTTCATAGAGACCGTCCGCGCCGCCGCTGCGGGGACGGGTATCCTGTCCGTCCAGCCTGATGCCGGGGTGCTGGCTCGGGTAGACCGGCTGACCGGAGATGCCCATCGCCGCGCTGTCCGGACCGAGCGGTCGAGGCGGCAGCGCGCGGTCGATTCGGGAACCGCTGGCGGCGCACACTCCCGTTGGAGAGTTCGGCCCGTTCGCGAGCCCGGCTATGACAAGCGGGCGGTGACGGGCCGAAGGAAGCGCAGCGGCGACGGATCGACTATGGGGGTCTCGTCAGCGAGTCAGGAGCGTGGCACCACCAATGCTTGCGGTTGGAAGGAGCAGCGGTGTTAGCGGATCGGGTGGGGTGTAGGACAGGGGAAACGGCGGTTCATCAGTGTTTAGCCAATAGCCCATATTCAATGTCATGAAAACGAAGCTGGCAGCCACCGACAAAGTGACCGACGCGCCGGGTGCGACGGAGCGCAGCTATGCGGCATGGAAACAGGCGAAGGTTGCGCGCGGTCTGGAGCAAGCCAAAAACGGGGACGCGATGATCCCGTTTGAACAGGTCCAAATTCGCATTAAGAGCTAAATATTAGATCGTAAAGAACTACGCAAGCTTCCGAAGTTATCAAATACCGATGATGTTGTGGTAACATCTAGAACGCGCTTTATTGCTCCCTTCTTGGATGCCAAAACGTCATAGCTAAATTATGTAATTTCTTGCGATGTAAGAGTCGCTCGCTTTCCTTGGGAATATCTACCCATTCGAGAAATTCATTTTTGGTCTGAAATCTGGAGCCATTGTGGATAGCCCACCGGATGAGCCATATGAGATAACGAGCGCATTCTTGGTATAGCGCACTCGCAACTTGCGCTTCGCCCGGGATGCCCTTTCCATGTGCCGCGTTGTTGCGATGAGATGCTAAGGCTAACAAAATATACTCACGTGAGCGGGAGTCTGCATCAAATTTTCCTCCTCGCCTTGCAATCGCTTCATATCCCCCTCTCGTCCCATCAGAACCATGGGATAACAGTCGCTCGAAGCACATCCACACGGACATAACTGCTCGCTGGGGGTCGGGAATTAACCAACTGTTGTTTAACAGTGCCATGCAATGTAGTGCGTCAGGCAGAAGCGGATTACCGTTTCTCTTCCGATTCAGCTTATGTAAAGTTTCGATGCCATTCTGTAGTTTCGATAACTTATTGGCTCCCCAAGACCAAAGTTGGGCGTCATAAGTCTCATTTGTCCAATATGTATCATCATATTTTTTGGCATGGTAATTATACAATGCGAATGTTGGACCTAATTTAAATATAGCTCTAGAGGATTCCGGAAATACCAGACCGGACGAAGTGTTATTCCAGAAGTTGATAAATGAGCCGAACTTCTCTATTTTATCGGTTAACTCGTAACCCGCTACCCAAGCGCTCCTAAATAGCCCTTCGCACCGCAGCACCCCTCCGATGGGTTGAACCGGCCCGTCCCCGTCACGATTTAGTACGGCTTGCCATTCGCGCATTTCGGACGGCAACCGAGAGCCAATACATATCTTTGAACCAAAAAAGTTATACGTAGCTGCGCCTGCCGGGTTGAAGTTTATTTTAGTCCAGGCAGCATATTTTATTTTTGGGGTCTGCCGGAAACTATCGACCGTAGCATTCAACGTGCTTTGAAAAGATTCGGATGACAAATTTTGCCTAGACAACGCTGCCCTTGTAGCTTTGCGAATGCATTCGTTTAGTTCCAATGGATGCATGTCATTAGGACAATGAAAACAAGAAGCTATAGCTGACCGAATGGCTTCTCCAGACCAAGTAAGTATCTGTAGTCCGTCATCAGTAGGATTGAAATGTTCAGGTAGCTTAGAAACCAGATGCTTTAGTTTGTCAGCAAAGGAGTTCCGCACCAGAAGTGTCATTTCACTCCGCCGCGATTCCCGCTGCCTTGAACATATCGTCGCCCTGTTCGTCTTCGACGGTGTCGTTGGCTTTCAGCTTCTTGCGGCGGTCGAAGCTGTCCCATACTTCGTTCCAGTTGCCGCGGGTCGCGCCCTTTGAATATTCGGTGGCGCGGGTTTCGAAGAAGTTCGCGTGCTCCACGCCGTTCAGCAGCGGGGCGAGCCATGGCAGGGGGTGATCCTCGATCATGTAGATCGGCTGGAAACCCAATTGTCCCAGGCGCCAGTCGGCGATGAAGCGGATGTAGCGCTTGATCTCCTTGGCAGTCATGCCGGGCACCGGACCCATTTCGAACGCCAGGTCGATGAAGGCATCCTCCAGCCGCACGGTCTTCTGGCAACAATCGATGATGTCTTCCTTGACCGCCTTGGTCAGGCACTGGCGTTCGGCGACGAAGGTGTGGAACATCTTGACGATGCCCTCGCAATGCAGCGTCTCGTCGCGGATCGACCAGGTGACGATCTGGCCCATGCCCTTCATCTTGTTGAAGCGCGGGAAGTTCATCAGCATGGCGAAGCTGGCGAAGAGTTGCAGCCCTTCGGTGAAGCCGCCGAACATGGCGAGCGTGCGGGCAATGTCCTGATCGCTGTCGACGCCGAACTGCTGCATGTAGTCATGCTTGTCGCGCATCTCCTGATATTCCAGGAATGCGCCATATTCGCTTTCCGGCATACCAATGGTGTCGAGCAAATGGCTGTAGGCGGCGATATGGATGGTCTCCATATTGCTGAACGCGGTCAGCATCATCTTGACTTCGGTGGGCTTGAACACGCGGCCATATTTGTCGTGGTAGCAATCCTGCACCTCGACATCGGCCTGGGTGAAGAAGCGGAAAATCTGCGTCAGCAGGTTGCGCTCATGGTCGGAGAGCTTCTGCGCCCAGTCGCGGCAATCCTCGCCCAGGGGCACTTCCTCGGGCATCCAGTGAATCTGCTGCTGGCGCTTCCAGAAATCGAAGGCCCAGGGGTATTCGAAGGGCTTGTACTGCTTGGAGGCTTGGAGAAGAGACATGGGATTACTCCGGACGTGCAATTAACGGGGTGAAAATTTTGGCGGCGATGGCTCCGGACGCAGAGGTGGCGCGTTTCAGCGCGACTACCCCCGATACAGGAGCGAAATCATGGTTGATACGAGCAGCATCAAGGAACATGCCGAAGTCATCGGCGCGGATGGCGTGCATGTGGGCACCGTGGACCATGTCCAGGGCGACCGGCTGAAGCTGACCAAGAAAGACAGCGGAGAAGGGAGCCATGAGGGGCATCACCATTATATCTCCAACGGCCTGATTGCGGCGGTCGAGGGCGATGGATCGACGGTGCGACTGTCCGCGAACGCCGATGTGGCGGTGACGTTCGAGGAAGAAGAGAACTCCCAGCAGGTATAAGCCCCGCTGGTTACGAAGGATGGGCGCGGCGCATGGCGCTGCGCCCTTTTTCGTGGCCCATGCTTGGCGACTGCGGAAGGAGCGGCAATGGCAGAACAACGCATGATGGCACCCCTTTCCGTCTCTTTACCCGAAGCAAAATTTCGGACGGAAATTCGGCAGCTTAGCCCATCATCCGTCACGCCCCCCGGCATGACGAGAATGTTACTCCACTCTTAATAAAGTGCCAGCGGATTTTCTGCGGCTGGTCACAAAATATCGCTTGCGCCCACAATCACTAGGGTTTGGCGGGGTAGCCAAGCACTAGCAGTTGCGGGCGCGTTTTGTTCTTTTCGGCCGCCGTTTGAGTAGAAAACGGCGGCTTTGCGCGGGTTCCGGGCGCTTTTAGAACAGCCAGCCGAACCGGATGCCGAAGCGATGGTTGGCGAGACGGTCGTTGGCGGGCACGTTCGATTCGACGCTGTTCAACTGATAGAGCAGCGCGATTTCCCACTGACGGCGGATCGTCACAGACGCTTCCACGTCGGCCGTGATGCGCTCGTCCGAGCGGCGGAACCCGGCGACCCGGCGATAGTCGATCTTGGTGTAGCCCGGCTCCACGGCGAAGTTGTAGCCGAGCACGTCGCGGTCGCCCCACTGATAGCTGTAGGCGAGGCTGCCGCCATAGCGCCAGCTATCGAGCGTCGGATCATCCACATCGCGGCGCTGGAGCGTCAACTCGGGACGCAGCGTATGGCCAAGCGCCACTTCGTCGCGCACCCACAGGCGGCCATAATGGATCGTGCCGTCCAGCCCCACGCGGCGATCGTTGCGATGCGTCAGTTCATAGGAACCGCCGAGCAGCATCTCCCCCTGTAGCTGCTTTTCAAAGTTGATCCCCGCACCATAGTTGGCCTGCACGAAATCACCTGACCGCCGCTCCGTATTGGCAATGCCATAGACGCCGAGCGTCATCCGCGCGCCGGGCAAGTTGAAGAGCGGGCCGGTCTCGATCTCCGCCAGCGTCCGATTGATGCGCTTCAGCGAGAATTGGGCGGTCTGCGTGCCGGTGAAGCGCGTGCGCCACTGGTCGCCATTGTCGTTGAGGCGCAGGCGGTGATCGAGCACTGCGCGGACGATGGCGCTGCCGTCATCGAAACGCTGGTTATTGGGATAGCCATCGTCGTCGACTTCGTTGCGCAGCGAGTTGACCAGCGCAGGCGCGTTGGTGTCGTAGGAGACGCCTGCGACAACCGCGCCGTGCAGCGACTGCTTGGGATTGTCGGCCTCGACGCGGGCGAGGATCGCGTTGGCGCGCTCCGTGATGCGCGGGTTCTGTGGTGCGGCGACGACGCCCTGCGCGATGCTCTTCGACTTGGCGTAATAGCGTTCGCGGCGCAGGATGTCGGCCTGCGTCAGTTGGGCGGACTGGATCACCTGCGGCGAAGGCGCGGGCTGCTGCGCGATCACTTCGTCGAGAGTCGCGAGGCTGGCCTGTGGCGCCATGCGGGAGTCCGTCTGCGCGGTTTCGATGCGGGCGCGCGCCTTGTGGTCGATCTCGCGCTGGCCGAGTTGCGCGAATTTCTCGTCCACGCGCTGGATCTGCTCGGGCTTGGCCATGGCCTTGGCGGTTTCCAGTTCGGCGCGGGCCGTGGCGAAGTCGCCCTTGTCGGCGGCAAGGTTCGACAGGCCGAAATGCGCGCTTATCAGGCGGCTGATCGACGGCGGCGGGTTCGTCGCCAATACCTGACGATATTGCGCCTCTGCGCCCACGGTGTCGGCGGGGTCCGCGTCGGCCAGCGCATCGGCCTGCTTCAGCGTGATCGAGGCGGCGATGTCGCGCTCCGCATAAGCGGCGCGTTCACGGATGCGGGCGGCCTTGTCGGGATCCTCGATCGCAGGCGCTTCCCGCGCGGCCTGAGACAGCGACGCGCGCGCGCCGTCGATATCGCCGCGTTCGGCCAGAATGTCCGCTATCTGGAGACGAAGGCGTGGGTGAAAATCGTCGGGATAGGGGCACGGCTCTTCCAGCAAGCCATTATAGGCCGCGATCAATTCGTCCGAGGCGGACCCGGCGGCACGGCGGGCGGAGAGCGCTTCATAGGCATCACCGCGCGCGTTCATCGTCTGCGCATAGGAAATGCGGCGGTCGAGTTGGCTCGCCTGCGTGGCGATCTCCGCGCTGGCCCCCTTTGCACCCGCGCGGGCGGCGAAGCTACGGGCGGCTGCATAATCGCCCCGCGTCAATGCCGACTGCGACAGGCGAAGCGCGGCCCGGCGTGCCGTCTCGCGACGGTCGGCGGGCGTGTTGAGAAGGCGCGTGTAGACGGCGTCGGCCGCATCGCGCTTGCCCGCACGGCGCATACCATCCGCGTCCCACATGGCACGGGCGAGCGGATCGGCGGGCGGCGTCGTGCTACGCGACGGAGCGGCGGCCGCCCTGTCGGTGGACGGCGCGGGGCAAACCGCCGCCATGATCGTGGTGGGCAGCGACAGGCCGGACGTGGCCAGACAAAGTCCGAGTACGGACCGGAAACGGAAAACAGTCATATGCATTACCCCCAAAAAGACTTGAACCAGGCCGCGAGGCGGCTGAACCAGGATGGCTGAAATGATGATCCGGCGTCGGCGAGTTCCCCGCTCGCCGGGCAAAGCTGTGCGCTGACGGTGCCGTTCAGGCTGTCCTCGGTCTCCACGGCAATGTCGGAGATCAGCGCGTAATCATCGGGAAGGCCGACGGTGTAGCTGGTGTCCATCTGCGTGGCGCGACGCGTGTCCACGGCGATGTTCCGCTGCCGCCCGTCCACATAGTTCAGCAGCAGCGAGAAGCTCTTGAAGGCGGGATTGTCACTGCGCAGGGCAAGCTGCGCCGACTGCCCCGGCGTTGTGCCGCGCGCGATATCGGTGGCGCTGAGAAGCGGCGTCAGCATCGGCGCGAGTTTATGTTTGACGATGGGGTAAGCCCCGCCGCACGCCGGCCGCAGCAGGCCCCCGCGTTCGCTGGTCGAGGAGCCGTCCGGCTTGTTCGAGAGCAGGAATTCCCAGACGATGTATTTCGGCTTCGACGTCCGGAAATCTTCCGACGTCGTATATTGCTGAATCGCAGTGAGCGGCCCGCCGCCCGTGACCGCCAGATTGACGACTGGCTTTCCCGAGAGCTTTTCGACGAAGGGTGAGAAGCTGTAGCGATCCGTCAGGGCCGTAAAGCTGGTGCCCAATATCACCACTTCGGGCGCGGCGGTGTCGCCCAGCAGGCTGTCGGCGGAGGCCTGAGGCTCTTCGGCCAGTTTGAAGCTTCGGACATACTGGCCGACGGCGGTGGTGCCGCAGATCTTGTTCAGGATCTTGGTGTAGGAATCCTCCATCTTCGCGGACGGCGTGCCGAGCAATGGCGGCGCACCCTGAGCGAGGCGCTGCGGCGCGATCTGGCGCGCGACGGCCAGCGCCGTAATCCACGATCCGGTCGTGGTCCAATGGATGTCGGACGGGCTGGTGAGATGATCGAACGGCACGTTCTGCCGCTTCGCTTCGCCCAGCACGTCCGGAATAAGTGCGCCGACAGCTCTGATCCTGTCGAGCAAGCCGCGATATGCCTCGGCCTGCACGGAGCGACCCACGCCATTGGCAAGCGCCCACTGCGGCAGATGGTCATAACCGGTCAGCGCACGCGGCGGCGGCACCACGATCACGAGTTGCGTGCCCTGCTTCTTGAGGGCGGCAGTGATCCGCTTCAGATCCTGATAGAAGGCAGGCGAAAAATCGGCGCTCCAATTGATGTCATCCTGAATGAAGAACCAGCCGGTGTCGCCCTCGATGATCTGCTTGGACGGCAGCTCATAGCTGTCGGGCTTCAGTGCCGCCGGGCAGAAGGGATAACGCTGTGGTACGGCGTCGATATAGCCGTCGCTCGGCTTGAAGAATCCCGTCTGCCCATAGGTGGTGGGCGCTTCCACTTTCTTCCGGGCGGAGGCGTTTTGCGTTAATACTAACGACATCGAAATAATGCTAGTCGCGACCATCCTGACGCAATACGAAGGCGCTGGAAATCTCATATTCTATTCCCGAATTGCGTGGAGGACCTATGCATCGCACGGCCATCAAGACCGTTACCTACCTGCTGCTCTCGTCCACTTTTTCCGCATGTGCCGCGCAGGAATGGCGACCCGCGCCGTTGTATCCTGCGCTGACGCGACCGTTGCCGAGCGAGGACAGTGAAGCCTACAGATGCCCGCCCGCACCGGCGGCGGTGGTCGATATCCAGACTGTCAGCAAATATGGGGAGAAAGCCGGAAAGCTCAATAATTCCAGCGTCGTCGATGCCGATTCCGAAGCCGAATATGTTGCCGACATCGCGCCGATCAAGGCTTACGGCAAGTTCATCGTCAACAGCGCGGACCACTATATCGAAGGCGGCAAGAGCGCCAATGCGGAGGCGCAATGTGCACTCGACTGGCTGGAGGCGTGGGCCGATGGCGGTGCGTTCCTGGGACAGATCAACCGCCAAGGCCAGTCCGTCCGCAAATGGGAACTGGGGACCTTTGCGACCACCTATCTGAAAGTGCAGTCGGCATCCCGCGACGAGGCCCAGAAAGCCAAAATCCGCAAGTGGATTAGCGAAATCGCATATAGAGCTAAAGAGGACTTCTCCACCAACCCGAAGCTGAAGAGCCGCCGGAACAATCATCTTTACTGGGCGGCCTGGGGCGTGCTGTCGGCGGGGCTGGCGACGGGCGACAAGGTGCTGTTCGACTGGGGCGTGGATCGCTACAAGTTCGCGCTCGATCAGATCCGGGACGATGGATCGCTTGAGCTGGAAATGGAGCGGCGCACCAAAGCCGCGAGCTACCACATGTTCGCGCTCGCACCGCTGATCCTGATCGCCGAAGCGGGCGAAGTGAACGGCATCGATCTCTATGCCTTGAACAAGCGGCGGTTGCAGAAGCTGATCGACCTCAACATCGCGGCGCTGGACGACATGAACGTCATCGGCGCGAAAGCCGGGTACAAGCAGGAAGACCTGTACAACGAGTCCTCGCTGGCCTGGATGGAGCCTTATTATGCGCGGTTTCATGACGTGCGTGTTGAGAAGTGGCTGAAAAAATACAGGCCGATGGGATCGACGCGCATCGGCGGGGACATGACGGCGCTGTACGAAACCGCGCAACCGGCCAGCGGCGACATCGTCAAGCAAAAGGAGTAGCCCCGGATAATGGCGTTGCCTGGCGAGCAGAAGGCGCTGGCAACGCCTTCTGCTCGCGCGCGAGATGCCGTGCACCCTCGACCAGAAGGCAGAGCGGGCCGGACAGGGCAATCGCCACGATCCACATCGCTATTAGCGAATATTGGTCCTCATTGCCGCTCCAGTAGCCGGGATAAAGCAGCGCCCACAGGACGACCGGCGCTATCGCAATGAGCGCCGTCAGCAGCGGCTCCGCACGGGACGCAGCAGGCGATACCGGCCGGACTACGCTGTAGGTGGCGATGCCGAACAGGACCGTAAGCATCAGGTCCAGCGCACCCAATGGCCCGAGCAAGGCATCGTTGCTGAGCCATTCATAGGTGCCGATCGTACCGGCCTGAAGCGCTGTGAAGCTCCCGGCTTCCGACAGCGAAGTCAATTGATCGAGCAGAACTTCGCTCGCATCCGGCGATCCCTTGGCAATGCCGATGCACAAGGCGAAAGCAAGCCAGCACAGAATGACGGTCAGCATATAGAAGCCCGCCGCATCGAGCACGGTCGCGCCCTTGTCCCCCGGTGTGCTGACCAGCCGCGCCAAGAGCAGCACGCAACCAAATCCAACTGCGACACTGCCCCCTGTCGGGTCAAGCGAGAGCATGGCGGCGGCCACCAGTGGCGTGAGCTTCAGAATGATGTCCCTGCCATCCCTGCCCTGCTTCAATAGGCGCAGGACGCCGAAGATGCTGAGCAGCAGGATCGCCATCGTAGGAATGGCCGTCAGCGATCCCGGCACCGCCAGCACCAAAGCGCTTGCAATCACCATGCACGCCGTCGCAGCGATCCGGTCGCGATGCACATCCTGCGCCCTTCCGGTGCACATCATCCAGAGGCCGACGCCCGCCGCGCCGACGAGCAGCAGCACGTTGATCCATCGCGTCAGCGGAACGCCGAGGAGGGCAATGGCGGGAAGCGTCAGGCTGCCGGCCGTGAAAAAGCCGTCGTTGCGCGATGTCTCTCGCATGTTGCCGGACAGGCGTTTGCGCTCCGCATAGCTGGCGAGCAGCGAGCAGGGTTTGACCTTCCGATCGCCAAGCACGAATTTCGGTCGGGCGATAGCGGCGACGATGCTGGTCTGCGCGGAGGCAAGCGGCATGAACTGCTGACAGTCGAGCTGCGCCCTGCCGACGAGCCACCATGGCGCGAGCGACACCGGCGTCACCGTCTCCAGCGCACCGACGTTGAAGGCGCGTTGAATAGGCGCGCCATCGCTCAGGCGGCTGGCGATCATGTTGACCATGATGCTGCCAAGCACGAAGCCGAGCAAAGCAAGCAGCAGATAGGTCCAGGCCGTGCGCCTGGATTTCACTCGTGTCGGTGCCCCGTTGATTTCGGTCATCCTCCCGCTCCGGCGATAAGCAGCGTCTCGCGGCGCTGTTGATTGACTTTCTGTTGCTCGCGCGGATCGAACTGGCCCATTTTGCGCAGCACTTCGCGAGCGGGGCCGTAGCCGCGCCGCGCCGCGTCCTTCAGAATCTGGATAGCGCGGAATTCAGAGCCGGGCGCATCGCCTTTCAGCATCAGGACGGCGGTCTGGAAATCGACGTCGTTGTTACCGCGCCCGAAGACGCTGACGATCAGGGCGTTGCCCTTGGCGGGCTGTGGAACGCTGCCGCAGCCGTCGATGTAGCAACCCGCGAGCAGGATCGACGCCTTGATATCGCCCAGTGCGGAGCCGCGTTTGTAATATTCGATTGCCTTGGCCATATCCTTGGCCGCGCCGAAGCCACTGGCGTGCGCGACGCCCATGCCCCGGAACCCGGCGGCGTTCCCGCGCGCGGCAGCGAGCTTGAAATATTGGAAGCTCAACTCCGGATCGACCGGGACGCCGTTGCCCGACGCATAGATCGCCGCCAGCGAAGCGAGCGCTTCGCCGTTGCCGCTGGCCGCAGCCTGCTTGAAGAGCGCCATCGCCTGCCGCGTGCTGTCCGGGTCACCGACCGAGAGCAGCAGCCCGCCGAGCTTCGTGCGCGCCTCCACGCTGCCGCCCGCGATGGCGGTGATGAGCAGATCCTTGGCGCGTTGCAGTTCGGTGGGGCTGGTGCCGCCGACGACCACGGCCTGCGCCGCGATGATCCGCAGATTGTTGTTGGTGCTGCCTGCATTGACGGCCCGCAGCGCCCATTCGTTCGACTGGTCGATATCGCGATCGACCACGCGCCCCTGCCGATAGATATTGGCGAGTTGCGTCATGGCCGGGATGCTGCCGCGCTTTGCTGCCTCGGTGAAATTCTCGACCGCCCTGGCATTGTCCTGCGGCATCGATCCGCCCGGCAGATAGGCCTGCGCGACTTTCGCATAGGCCGCCGCGTTGCCCAGCGCCGCCGCTTGGCTATACCAAGCGAAGGCGGCGGCTGGATTGGCTGGACCGATGGTGCCCTGCGTCTCGAAGTCGCCGAGCCGAACCTGCGCGCCCGCGCTGCCGCCGCGTGCCGCCACGCGATAATATTCCGCGGCCTGCCTGTTATCGACGGCGACGCCGCGCCCCTGCCGGTAGTTTTCGGCCATGATGTACGAGGCTTCGGACGAGCCGCGCTTGATCGCGCCCTGAAGCAGCGCCATCGCGCGCTTTGCATCGTCCTTCTTGAACCCCGGACTGAGGAGCAGTTCGGCGAGCCGGACCATGGCCCGGATCGATCCGCCTTCCAGCGCCTGTTCGTAAAAGCGATGCGCGTCCCTGATGTCGTTCTTGCCCGCGCGCTGGCGCAGCAGGTCGCCAAGGCTCACCATCGAGGACGTATTGCCCTTGGCCGCTTCGCGCCGCATCAGCCGTTCGGCAATGCGCCGATAGTCGCGCGGCTCGAACGAGCTTAAAGTGAGGCGCGGCTGGAAGCTGAGGAAGTCGGCGGTCTTGAGCGCCGCGCCCGATCGCTTGAGCGCAATCGAACGCCATAACGGGCCGACTTCGCCGCGCCGCATGTTGATGCTCTCCAGGCTTTCCGCCAGCATCGCGATGGCGGACGTGTCCCCGCGTGCGGCCATGCCCTGAAGTATGGAGACACCCTGCGATGCGGTGGCTGGCCTGCTCGCGAGTTCAAAGGCATGTTGCCGGTCGGCCTCGGCGCGCGCCTCCGGATCGTTCCGCGTCGCGGCACGGGCGGCGGCTTTCGCGCCTTCCACATCTTGCGGGGACATCGGCAGTACCGACTGACCAATATTCTCATAGCGCCGCAACGCCGCGAGGCTGGGAGAGATCGTTTCGAGTTTCTTCAGCGCGGCAAGGAAGGCGAGCCTGTCGTCCTGCGCCGCAGCCAGCCGCACGGCGTCGTCCGCTTGCTGCAACGGCGCCAGCGGGGCGACATTGTACGAATAGCCCGCCACGCCCATTGCCCCGACCCAAAGCAGCCCGATGGCCGAGATCGCCAGCAGCCGCTTCACAGCGTGGCTCCCAGCGGCCGGGGCAGATCTTCGTCATCGGCTTCCTCGTCGCGCGCTTTGTCGAGTGGAAGCGATTGCGCGCCCTTCTGCGTGGCGGCGTTCACGATTGTGTTGCCGGGGCAGGAGGCGAACGGTTTGCCGAACGCGGGGGCAGCGGAAAGCTCCCGCGAGAGATAGTTCTGCGGCACGAACGGGCAGCTATAGGGGCGCTTGGGGCGGGGGCAGCCGCTGGCGATCATGACGCCTGCCGCCTGCCGCGCGCCAAGGTCGCGTTCGGCAAGCTTCAGGTCGTTGAGGAACAGGCGCTTGGCCGGGCCGACCATCGTATTGCCCTGGACGAGCATGGCACCCATGCCGAGCATTCCCATGCCGCCCTGATGATTGTTCTTCAGCTTGTTGGAGACGGCCGCAGTGGACAGGAACTGCTCATAAGGATCGAGCAGCAGGTTACGGGCCGGAGCGCCCGGCTTCGTGATGAACTCGACGGCATAGCCCTCGATCCCGAGGTTGTGGTTGTCCTGCACCTGATTGTGGAAGATGCCGACGTCCCAGCTGTTGCGGACGGTGATGCCAGAACGACCGTTCTTGAACACGGTGTTGGACGAGATGAGGTTGCACGGACTTTCGTAGATCGAAATGCCATTGGCGTGATTGTCGAACGCGGTGTTGGCATAGAGGATGTTGCGGCCCGCATAGCGGTCCATCATCATGCCCGAGCCCTTGTTCTCGAACGTCAGATTGCCGACGAACCAGCTATCCTCGACATTTCGCGAGCCAATGATGCCGTGCTTCTTACCCGATCCATAGACGGTGTTGTACGAGAAGAGCAGCTTGTGCGAGCGGTCATGCGGATCGATCCCGTAGACGATATTGTCGCGATATTCGTTGCCCACGACCTGCACATCATTGGCTTCATAGCTGTAGAAGCCATACAGCATGTGCTGAAAGCTGTTCTCGACGAAGGTGCCCGTCGGCGGGCGAACCTGCTCGACATTGCGTTGCAGCAGGGTGACGGGGCCGTACGTCAGCGTCATGCCGTAGGCCTTGCCCGCCGAGTAGCCGAGATTGAGGAACTGACTGCCGGCAACGCGCGTGTTGGAGTTGCTCCACGCGATGTAGAAGGGCCGGAATTCGTGCTTGCTGTCGTAGGTCATTTCCATCGGCGCAGAGGTCTTCTCGCTCCATCCCGAGAGGATGGTATCGGACATGCGGAAGTTACCCGCGTTCACGATGAACGCCGCTCGCTCGGTCGACATGCGCAGCGCGGATACGTCCGAGCCGGAGAGCGTCAGCATCGCGCCCGATCCGACGAACAGCGGCGCCCGCAACGTGTAGGTGCGGCCCTTGCGGCCGAGGAAATCCCCCTGCCCGCGCAGCACCAGTTGCTCCCAAAGCTGCGGGATGGTGACGCGCCCACGACTGAGGTGGAGATAGACCGGGTGCCGCGTCCCCTGCGCCGCCATGACGATGGTCGCGCCGACCAGAGTCCAGTCGTCCTGGACCGAACGCGCGGTCAGGAATTTCTTGTTGTAATCGTTGTTCACCAGCGGAACGATGTCGAGCGCACTGCTGTCGTCAGCCGGCGCAAAGTCCCGCTTGACTGCTCCCACATCGATCGCATCGCTGTCGGGCAGGCGCGGTATGTAGTCGCCCAGGCTTTGTTGCTTCACGTCGAACGCGGCATAAATGGAGCGCTCCATCTGCGCGCCGGGAACCAGCGCCCGGTCAGCGTCGGGAATGACCGGCTGCGCGCCGCCCTTGAGCGCCTTGAAGCGGTCCAGCCGACCAGCCTGAATGCGCGCGAGCAAGTGGAACGTCCGGACGCGCGAATTGATGTCCGACATGGATTTAACAGCATAGCTGGCGGCGCGGATCGCGCCCGACTTGCCGAGTTCCAACGCCAGCGCGGCCTTGAGCGAATCACGGCTTCGGGTGTCGCCGGACGTGAATTGGCCGAGCAACCCCATCGCACCGTCGAAATTGCCCCGGTTCAGCAGGGCGACGCCGACGCTTTTCGCGACATCCGCACGCACGCCCGGGTCGGTAATCAGAGGCATCTTGCGAACTGCGCCCGACAGATCGCCCGAAGCACGGGAGAAGGCGGCGTCGGCGAAGGCAAAGCTGTCCCAATACGCAGGATCGTTGGCGGCGATGGTCTTGAGCTTCGCCTTGGCATCGCTGGCCCATTCTTTCGACATCAGGCCGCCGAGCGCCAGCCGCCCTGCTGCCTGAAGCCAGGACACCGTGTCCCGCTGCTTCGCAACGATATCGGCCGCGCGGTCGAGATCGCCATTGCGTGCCGCCAGCGCCGCTGCCTTGCCGAACATGTCGCCCGCAGTGGCGCCGCGCGCATCGTCGGCGAGTGCGACCAGTCCATCGACATCCTTCGTGCCGATATAGACTTCCGCGATACTCTTGACGGCCTCTTCCCGAAGCGTGCCGCTGTCGCCCGCCATTGCGATAAGCGTCTTTGCCGTTTCGATATTGCCTGCTTCCGCGAAACCACGTGCGGCGTAGGCGGCGGCAAGTTCCCGCGGCGCGCCGGGGGTCATGGCCGAGACTTGCGCGACGGCATTGCCGAGATAAGGCTGGGCCTGCCCATTGTAGCCGCCATCGGCGAACGAGAGGCCGATCTGCATCGCGGCGAGGGTCTTGCTGTCGGCATTGCCGATCGCCGCCTGCGCGACTTGCGCTTCGTGCATATAGCCCTTCGACAGGCCGTCATTGACGAAATGGAGCAGCGCAGCGTCACGATTTGCCGGACCTGATATCGCCAGCGCGGCATCGAGCGCATCCACGACGTTCTGGCTGCCGAGGAGATTATCTTCCACCAGCCGGAGCATGGTGTCGCGACTGCCCTTCGGGTTCGTCGACATTGCCGATGCTGCGGCGAGCGCCGTCTTTGCCTGCTTGGTTTTGAGCGCCACACTCACAGCGACGGTCAGCGCCGTATCGTTCTGGTCGCGCATGACCGGGCGCATCAGCAGCGCCCCGATCTGGCGATAGGCGGTCGTGCGCTGTCCGACGTTGCCGAGGCGGCGGGCGAGCAGAAAGGCGGCCTGCTGCGCATCCGCGTTGACCTGGGCGTGAGCGGCAAAGTAGAGCGCGAAGTCGTGCGTTACCTGATCGCAGCTATGACCCGCTTGAAGGCATTCGCGATCCACGGACGACCAGATGCGGAAGAGCCGCTCGACGCGATCGGGCGCGCTGATCTGGCCGCTCATCGTCAGCAGGCCAAGGCGTTCGGCCGCGACCTGACGCATACCCCGGTCGTCGATCAGGCCGAATGCCTGTTCCGCCAGATCATAGCCATTGGCGGCGTCGGCGGTCCGGACCTGTTTACGCACGGCGGCAATGAACTGAAGCAGATGCCGGTCGAGTGTCAGTCCGCCGCGACCGTCGATGATCTTCAGGGTCGAGAGCAGCTTTAGATGATCGTCGGCGCGATCGCCAAATCCCGGCGTCCCGGGCTTCAGGGCCGCCAGCCGCGCCTCCAGATTGCGGACGTCCGAAGGCGAAAGATCCGCGATCCCCTGCGAAGCGCCGATATTCCAGGACGGCAGGGTGCGGCCACCCTTGAGCAGCAACAGGCTCGTGACACCGGCCAGCAGGAGCAAGCCCGCTATGCCGCCGACGATGACTCGTTTGCGCCGGATCGACAGCGCCGCGATGCGCTGGCGGATGCCGAGTTGCAACGGGGGCGCCATTTCGGCGTCGGGAGGAGTGGGCATGTCCATCAGGGCCTCACAACCTTGGCAATTTCGTGGGAAGCCACAGATAGCGTTCGGGAACTTCCCAGATCACGAGCGCGGGGGGTGCGTCCTTGAATTCCGGCCCATGGAGATAGTCGGCCATCGGTTGAAACGGCCCCTTCCCCTTCTGTGCGGCGTTCAGGACATCGGTATGCAACGCGACTTTCAGCTGATCCTCGAACTGCCAGCGCGGGTCGAAGCTGTAGCTGGAGCCGACCAGCGCCACCGGAATACTGCTGTCGCCGAACAGCGCATCATCGGCGGCGACTGCGCCGTTGCCGCGCAACTCCGCGTCGCCTGTGCGGATGCGGTCGGGCGCGGGCGCCATCGACCGCGCCGACGGGAGGACCGGGAGGAAGGTCAGCAGATCGCCGCTGTGCGTCTTCGTCGCGCCCTTATTAAGGACGTAATTGCTGTTGGTCTGGTCGCTTGCCAGCGCGCCTGACTGCTTCACCCACTGCGCGATGGCCTGCGCGGCAAGGCCCGCGCCTTCGGGCGTCCAGTGCGTGTCGGTCTTGAGGAAAAGCTGCGTCTTCGTTGCGTTCGCCATGAAGGGCTTGCTCAAGTCCACGACCCCGATCCCGGCGCGACGCAGGCCGGCGATCATGTCGCCATAGACGGGCTGGAGCTTCGGCATGAAGCTGTAGCGGCCCGTGTGTTTCCCGTAGATGCGCATCTTGGCAGGCACGAGGACGACGACGACCTTGCTGCCTGCGGCCTGCAATTTGCGCGCGGCGGCGGAGATGAAGCCGATCTTTTCGCCCAGTGCGATCTTGGGCGTATCGAGCTTGACCATTTCCTCGTCAGTGAACAGCCAGCCGTCGTCGCCGACGAGAACACCGGGGCGACCTTCGCGGAAACTGAGATAGGAGAGTGTGCCGAAGGCGTCCTTGGCAGGCTGCGTCAGGATCAGCGTCTTGTCGAAATTCTTGCCATAAAGCCCCGCCCACTGCCCGTCCGCGATCGGCGCACCGAGGGCGCCGGTC
This sequence comes from Sphingobium sp. SCG-1, assembly GCF_002953135.1. Lineage (NCBI taxonomy): Bacteria > Pseudomonadati > Pseudomonadota > Alphaproteobacteria > Sphingomonadales > Sphingobiaceae > Sphingobium > Sphingobium sp. SCG-1. The sequence continues at coordinate 1,227,593 of NZ_CP026372.1, read as the reverse complement.
CACGTTGCGGGGTTGGCTGCCGCAATGGCCGCAGCAAGCCCGAGCAGCGCAATGCCCATGAAGGCGGCGTAGCGGTCTGTCTTGTTGCCGGTGGGCAGGGTCATGCGTGTGGGCCTAGAACTGGAAATAGAGGAAGGGAGAGAAGCTGTCGGCGGAGAGCTTGGCGACGGAGAACACCAGCAAGGTCGCCCATCCGGCGGCAACCAGCGCGGGCGAGCGCGGCCATGCCTCCGGCAGGATGCGGATGTTCCAGACGCGCAATGCGCCGAGCAGGACGATGAGATAGGCGACGATCAGCATCGCGACCTGAAGCCCGCGCACCTGCCATGCGACTTCGGGCGAGAGCGCCCAGCCATGCGCACCGATCAGGCCCGCATAGACGTTGAAGGCGGTCTCGACCGTAGGCGCGCGGAACATGATCCAGCCGATCACGACCAGCAGGAACGTGAAGATCCACGAAGCAGTCTGCGCGGCGAAAAGCTGCCCGGTCTTGCCTTTGCCGAACCGGCGTTCGACCGCCATGATCGATCCGTGCCAGATGCCCCACAGCACGAACGTCCACGCCGCGCCGTGCCAGATGCCGCCCAGCACCATCGTCAGCCACAGGTTGCGATAGGTCGCGAACTCTCCGCCGCGATTGCCGCCCAAGGGAATGTAAAGATAATCACGCAGCCAGGTGGACAGGCTGATGTGCCAGCGCCGCCAGAACTCCGTGATCGAGCGACTGGCATAGGGCTGGTCGAAATTCTCGATGAAGCGGAAGCCGATCATCAGGCCAAGGCCGATCGCCATGCTGCTGTAGCCCGCAAAATCGAAATAAAGCTGCGCGGTGTAGGCGAGCGCGCCGAGCCAGCTATCGAGCGCGGTGGGCGCAGGCTGCGTGAAGCAATATTCGACCATCGGCGCGATGGTGTCGGCGATCAGCACCTTCATCGCGAAACCCTGCGCAAAGCGGATCACGCCTTCGCCGAACTTCTCGATCGTGTGGGTGCGGTAGGCGAACTGCTCGTCCAGATCCTTGTAGCGGATCACCGGCCCGGCGATCAGTTGCGGGAACAATGCCTTGAACGCGGCGAGATCGAGCAGCGACCGGGCGGGTTTGGAATCCCGGCGGTAAATGTCGACCATGTAGCTGATCGCCTGGAAGGTGAAGAAGCTGATGCCGATCGGCAGGATGATGTGATCCCATGTGAAAATGGGATGATTGGTGGTGCCGAGAATATCGTTCAGCGATTGCAGCGCGAAGTTGGCATATTTGAAATAGCCGAGCGTCAGCAGCGAAACGGTGATGCCGATGACGGTCCACCGCTTGCGCCAGACCTCCTGCCGCGCATGCTCGATCAGCAGGGCGATGCTGTACGCCCAGATAGTGACGGCCATCAGCAGCAGCAGATAATCGACCCGCCACCAAGCATAGAAGATATACGATCCGACGACGATCGTCAGCGATTTCAGCTTCCACGGCGTCACATAGTAGACGGCCAGAAACACCGGCAGAAACAGAAACAGAAAGATCGTCGAGGAAAAGACCATCGGTTCAGTCTAGTTCCCGACCGAAGCGCCGGGCGCGGTGAACACCTGCGGCGCGCCCGCCTGCGTCAGGAAAATGCCAAGGCTCGCGCCGCGGCGAAGCTGTAGCGGGGCGACGGTGCCAAGCTTCTTCGCGCCCTGATAGACGGCGAACCCGACGCGGAGCGGATTGACTTCGCGGCTGACGGAGACGCCATGGGCGACATTCTGTTGCAGGGTGATCTTGCCATCCGCGGTCTTCAGCGACACGCCGTCCATGGCGGAGAGGTTGTAGAACACGACCGTCGCCTTGCTCAGCGAGGGTTTGGGATCGGCAAATACGCGAAACTTCTCGCGGCCGAAATTACCCGCGACGAGCGAATAATAACGGCCGGCAACGAAGGGCTTGGCGACGGCCTGTCCGCCTACCTTCACGGGAATCTGGCCCTGCTTCACATGGCGATAGCCGCTGGGAAAGCCGGGCTTTGCCTGCAACGTGACTGCGCCCACCTGAATTATCGCGCCAGCGCCTGCAGGAACGACCCGAACGGCCGCCGCGTCAGAGGGCGGTGGCGGCGCATAGAGCGAGGCTTCCTGCGCCAGCACGGCAGCCGGGATCAGCCCGAGCGAGGTGCATAGCGCCAGGCGCAGACCAACTATGCGAAGCGGGACGGAGGACGTCTTGCGGTCAGAAGATTTCATGATGGCTTCCCATTCAGATGAGGCTGTGGCGATTGGTGGAAGTAGCCCCCCGGCTCCGCCCCCGTAGCTGTCCCCTGCCCCCTCAGAGACCGATCCGCAGCGTGCGGATGCGGCCCGATACCGGCTGACCGAGGCGTCCCGGCCCGACTTCCTGATCGAATTCGACGACCACCGAACCGGCCAGATCAGGCACCTTCAGGCCTGTACGCTCCAGCGTTTCCGGATCGGTGAGACCCGGCAGCAGGATGCTCTTCACGCGACCGAAGGCTTCACTGTCGTCATTGAAGAAGTTGATCGCGACCTTGTCGCCGACGCTGACCTTGCGCAGTTCCTTCAACCGGACGACCAGTGTCGTCTCCACCTTGCCGCGGACCGGCGCGAGGCTGATGATCGGCGCGGCACGTGAGAGCGGTGCGCCAAGCTGGGCGAGACGTTCGCCGACGACACAACGGCAATTCGCGACGACGTTGAGTACGGAGCCGTCTACGCGTTCCATCGAGGCGAGGATCTGATTGGGCTCGACCCGGTCGCCCGGTTTGACGGCAAAAGACGTAACCGTCGCGCTGGTCGGTGCGCGCAGCACGGTGCCGAACGGGCTGGTGACAGCACCCTCGGCCGCTACCACGAAAGTGCGGGTGTAGAGATTGACGAGCACATAGGCCGACAGCAGCACGGCCGCGACGACGAACAGAAGCAATCCGAAGTTCTTGCGGAGCGCCTCGAACACGGCGCGGCGCGGCGTCTTCTCCGCCTCGGGCATCGAGGTCGTGCGGACGCGGGCGCTGTTGTCGCGCTGAAGGACGTGGAGGATATCCCCGGCGTCGATGATCTCGCCGCTGAGATAGGCATCGCGCACGAAGTGGAGCAGCGACAATTGCTGCCAGCTCATTTGCGAGAAGGCGCCGCCGATGATGTTCTGCTGATCGTTGATGTGCCGGACGGCCAGTTCGACGTCGATGGTCATGTCGAACCCGTCGAAGTTGAAGCGCATCTGCGGCAGCAGGATGTCGCCGATGCTGACATTGTGCTCATAGTCCTTGATGCACACGCCGCCGACCGACCAGTCGGAGGTCTGGTAGACCTTCCCGTCGATGATGGCCTGCGCGGCCACTTTCATGCGGGTGTGCTGACGCTGGCTAGCCGCCTCATGGCTGATAGTTGCGGCTGTGCTCATAAATCCTCCTGGATCACTATTGGCTGAACATCAGATCGACGTTCTTCACGCTGTCGACAGTCAAGGCTCTCATGAAATTTCCAACGAAAATGATGAGAGCGAGAATGGCGAAGGAATGAACGAAGAAAGATGAGACGTTTGTATATCTTCTGAAGAAATTGCTGGCGCGGCTAGCGTTAGTCGTGTTCTGCCGCGTCCATTTCTGGCGATCGAGACGAAAGAAGATGTATGTCTTTACGATCGAACCATAGATCTGGTTGTAGTAAAGCAGGAACGGATAGGTCCAGTTGACTTCCTGCCTGACCGTCAGCAGCGCGATCGTCTGAAGGAAGCGCGTAAGAGCAACCCAGTAGAAATAGCCAAGGATCAGCGTAGGCTCGATAAAGAGGCTGGCGAGGATCGCCGCGACGAGGCCGGTCAGCGACGTCCACATCGAAATCCGCTGGTCGAAGATCGACCACCAGGTCCACCAGCTTATGTGGCGCGGTCCGAGCTTCAACGCGCGGCCATTGGTGCGCAGCATGTTGCCGAACCAGCGGACCATCAACTGCGTGGAGCCGATGAGGAAGCTGTTGTGCGGCGGATGCTCGATCGTGATGATCTTGACGTCGGGGATATACAGCATCTGCCAACGATTGCGGAGCAAGTAGAACCAGCTCGACTTGTCGTCGCCGGTCAGAAACTTCAGGCGGCCCAAGCGCCAATGGTCGATCCAGTCGACTTCGATCTGACGAATGAAATCGGCATTGGTGACGAGGTCGGCACGGAAAGCGGACATGCGACCGGTGAGCGTCAGCACGCGCTTGGCCAAGCCGTGCGAGGACATCAGGATTTGCCGCTGGGCGAAGCGCATTGAATACCACTGCCGGAAGATCTCGCGACCCTCGACCTTGCATACTTCGTCGGTGGTGAAGGCACCGGCACGCGGGTAGACCGAGAGGAAGGGCAGGCTGCGGCGAAGTGCGCCTTTTTCGAGGATCGAATCACCGTCGATGACACAGACCACCGCGCGTGGCGGCGGCTCTGCACGGGCGATGAGGCGGAACCCCTCGGCGAGCGCATCGCGCTTTCCGGTGCCTGCAATCCGGACGAACTTCAGGTCGACGAGATCATTCTCGCCCGCCATCGTCCGCAGTTGCTTGACCAGACGCTGGTCGCCCATCTCCACAAGGGACGCGACGACCGTACAGCGCAGGCCGCATTCCACGGCCTCCTGAAAGACGGAATGATAGACCTTGCGCGTCGTCTCGGTATCGATGCGGAAGCTTGTCACCATCAGGTAGACATGGCTCGGCATCGCGTCTTCGCCCGCCGCTTCCACTTTCTTGCGCATCCGCGGAAAGACGACATGCAGATACAGCATGGCCCGTGCGATATGGAGGGCCGCCCATCCATATCGCCAGATGCCGATCGTGCCGATCAGCGCCAGATAATAAGGCGACACGGGGTCGAGCCAACTCTCGTCGAGTTGGTACACGAGGGCCGCGAGCACCAGGAAATAAAGGATCAGTCCACGCAACGAAAGCGCCCCCGCCTATCGTCGGCCGATTACCAGCTCAGCCCTTCATAGGCGTCCTTCGTGCGCAGCTTGCGGTCGATGCGAACGAGGTCGACGACCGTCTTGCCTGCGGGGATGTTGCCCGGCAGCGCGCGGAAGCGATGGTCGCCATTGCCGATGACGATGGTGTCGCCATGAGAGACGACGTCCTCGACATCCTCGACCAGCAGTTCAGCGAGATGCGGAATGTGCGAGCGGATGAAGTGGAGGTTCGCGCCGACCAGCTTGGAATAGCTGACATTGGCGTCGAAGATCTTCAGGTCGTAGCCCTTGCCGTACAGCTTCTCCGCGACACTGACGAGCGGGCTTTCGCGCAGATCGTCGGTTTCGGACTTGAAGCTGAGGCCGAGCATACCGATCCGGCGGCTGGTGGCGCGCGAGGCGATCAGGTCGAACGCGCGGTCCACCTGAAGCTCATTCGACATCTGCACCGCTTCGAGCATTGGCACGCGAACATCCATCGACGCCGCCTTGTAGCGGAGGGCGCGCAAATCCTTGGGTAGGCACGATCCGCCGAATGCCATGCCGGGCTTCATGTAAGCAGGCGAGATGTTGAGGCGCTTATCGGCGCAGAGCACTTCCATCACTTCATGGCCATCGACATCGGCCGCCTTGCAGATGTTGCCCATTTCGTTGGCGAAGACGATCTTGGTCGCGTGCCAGCAGTTGTTGGCATATTTGATGGCTTCGGCGGTGCCGATCTCGACCACGCGGACTTCGCCGATGATGCCCTGGTTCAGTTCCCGCAAACGATCGACAGTGGTGTCGTCCATCTTGCCGATGACGATGACTTCGGGTTCGAGATAATCGGCGATGGCCGTGCTTTCGCGCAGGAATTCGGGGTAGATGGCGACGCCGAACTGCTTGCCCGCTTCCATGCCCGATGAACGCACTAGCGAAGGGATGACGGTGCCAGCCATCGAACCAGGTAGCATGGTCGAACGCATCACGATTGAGTGGAAGTCGCCCTTCTGCGCCAGCGCCGCGCCGATCTGTTCGCAAACGGTGACGACATAGCCGAGATCGAGGTTGCCGTTCGGCAGGCTGGGCGTACCGACGCAGACAATGGAGAGGTCGGTGTTGTGGATGGCGTCGGCAACATCCGTGGTCGCCCGCAGAGTGCCATTGGCGACGGCGCTGGAAATGAGTTCGGGCAGGCCCGGCTCGACGATCGGCGCCTTCCCTGCGTTCAGCAAGTCCACTTTCGCGGCGTTGTTGTCGACCGCAATGACCTCATGGCCACTCTTGCACAGGCAAGCCGCCGTGACTGCGCCCACATAACCGATTCCGAAGACTGATACCCGCATAATGCCCCCAATATGGACCTAGCAAAATCGTACAGGTTGGATCGCCCCGCTGATGTGCGGTTTGCAATCGAATCTGTGCGTTAAATCCACTAGTACTGTATCTTATTGCGTAAAGGCAAATTTCTTTTTGCGGTTGCGAACAGACTTCTTGTCGAATTTCCGCAGTGTATCAAATGGAAACGGATGCAAATTGATCTATTAAGGTAGCTATCCATTTGATTGTAAATAGAACATTCTGGTTTTAGAAGGTTTTTCAGCTAAATATTGATCTTTCCCTGTGCTGCGTTTCAGATTCCCGCAGCTGCACATAAATGGTTAATTGCGCAAATTTAGCTTTGCGTGATGTGATTAACGCAACCTTACCTCCGATCATCGCAATCGTCTTGGTAGCGTAACGATCTCTCTTTATTCGCGTCGCTGGGGCGGACTTGATGATCCGGCGGATTTGGTGTCGTTATGCGAGAGGGCAAATGAATTTCCCTAATTCACAGTTAAGGAAGTTCCTTGTGACGATTTAGCAGATCCAGTTGCGATTATGCACTCCAGTTGAACGGAAAGCGGTTTGGTCGCCGCTGGCTACTGGGGGTTATTCTGATGAGCATGAAGGCAAGTGGGTTCGATTTTCGGGAATGGACTTTGGCGCTGCCGGTGGACAGCGAAGGCAAGAAGGTGGGCGTTGCAGCGCAGATAAAAGATCTGCCGGTCTATCAGGGCTCGGAATATTTTCGCGCCAGTGACGATGCGCTGTTTTTTCGCGCCGTCGTCGATGGCTCGACGACATCGGGCAGCAAATATGCGCGTTCCGAATTGCGCGAAGTCAATGACGGCAAACTTGCCGCATGGAACCTGAAGCAGGGCGGCACGATGACCGCGACGCTTTCGGTGGATGAAGTCCCCACCTTGTTTGATGGCACTGCCGGAAAAATCGTGATCGGGCAGATCCACGGCAAGGACGACGAGCTGGTTCGTCTGTATTGGGACAACGGCACCGTCTATTTCAAGAACGACCGGGCGGGGCCTTCGAACAAGGAGTTGAAGTTCGACCTGCGCGCCGAGGATGGGACGACGCCGTCGATCGATAAGGGCGAGATATTCTCTTACAAGATCGACGCAGTGGGCAATACCCTGCAAGTGACCGTCTACGCCGATGACAAGGTCTATAACAGCACGACCACCATCAATGGCATCTGGCAGTCCGACACGCTCTACTTCAAGGCGGGCGTCTATCTGGGCGTCAACGAGACGCAGGGCACGGGCGTCGGCGAGGCGCGCTTCTTCGGGTTGGACTTCGGGCACAGTCGCGGCGACGGGCTGGGCGGTCTTGGCGGGCCAGTCGGCGATGTCCATGTCGGCACCAGCGGCGACGATATGTTCGACATCACGGTTGCGTCGGATATCATCCGCGAGGCTGTGAACGGCGGCACCGACAGCGTGGTCGCGCATGTCGACTATACCTTGGCGGACAATGTCGAAAACCTGACGCTGGCCGATGCCGCATCGCGCGGCACCGGCAATGGTCAGGCAAACATCCTGACCGGGCATGATGGCGCGAACTGGCTGTACGGACTTGGCGGCGACGACAAGTTGAACGGCCTAGGCGGCGACGATGTGCTGGACGGTGGCGCGGGCGCTGACCTGATGACCGGCGGCGACGGCAATGACAGCTATTATGTGGACAATGTTGGCGACAAGGTAGTCGAAACCAAATCGGCGGGCGGCACCGACACCGTGCTTTCATCCGTCAACTTCACCCTCGACAAGTTCGTGGAGAACGCGACGGCGCTGGGCACCGCCAATGTCAATCTGACTGGCAACAGCGCTGCGAACGTGCTCACCGGCAATGCCGGGGACAATGTCCTCGATGGCGGCGGATCGGCCGACAGGATGATTGGCGGCGCGGGCGACGACACCTATTATGTCTCGACCAGCGGGGACATGGTCGTGGAGAATGCTGGCGGCGGCAACGATCTGGTGATCGCCAGCGCCGGCTACACCATGGCCGACAATGTGGAGCGGCTGCTACTCGCCGGAACGACCGGCATGGGCACTGGCAATGCACTGGACAATGAGATGACCGGCAACGCCAGCGCCAACAAGCTGTTCGGCATGAGCGGGAACGACATATTGCTCGGACTTGGCGGCAACGACACGATCGAGGGTGGCGAAGGCGCGGACTGGATCTATGGCGGCGCGGGGAGCGACAAGCTTACCGGCGGCGCGGGGCATGACTATTTCGTGTTCAATACGCCTGCGTCTTCGGGCGATAAGGACAAGATCGCAGACTTCAGCGTCAATAACGACAGTCTCGTTTTCGATAATGCCGTGTTCTCGGCCCTAGGGGCGGACGGGCATCTGAACGATGGCTATTTCGCGGTGGGCAAGGCGGCGATGACGGCGGACCAGCACCTGATCTACAACAGTTCGACCGGTGTGCTGAGCTACGATGCGGATGGTTCGGGCAGCGGCGCAGCGGTGCAGATTGCGACCTTGTCCTCCGGGCTTAACCTGACGGCGCACGATTTCCTGATTATCTGATCGGACGGGAGCGCTAAACAAAAGGGCTGCCGCATCGCTGCGTCAGCCCTTTTGTCGTCCAGAGGCTCAGCCCGTTACTGGCAGGCGAGGCACTCGTCGTAATCGGTCGTCTCGCCGGTCGTCAGCTCGATCTTCTTGAGATCGGGCGTGTTGTCCGCCTCCACGCCGCCCGCGAACCCGGCACGCTGCACCGACTTGGACCGCAGGTAATAGAGCGACTTGATGCCCAGTTCCCACGCGCGATAGTGGAGCATCAGCAAGTCCCACTTGTCGACGTCGGCGGGGATGAACAGGTTCAGCGACTGCGCCTGATCGATATAGGGCGTGCGGTCGGCCGCGAGTTCGAGCAGCCAGCGCTGATCGATCTCGAAGCTCGTCTTGAACACGTCCTTCTCTTCCTGGCTCAGGAAGTCGAGATGCTGGATCGATCCGCCATTTTCCAGGATCGAGTTCCAGACATTAGTGCTGTCCTTGCTCTTGTCCTGCAGCAGCTTTTCCAGATAGGGATTCTTGATCGAGAAGCTGCCCGAGAGCGTTTTGTGCGTGTAGATGTTTGCCGGGATCGGCTCGATGCAGGCTGATGTCCCGCCGCAGATGATGCTGATCGACGCCGTCGGCGCGATCGCCATCTTGCAGGAGAAACGCTCCATCACGCCCATGTCGGCGGCGTCGGGGCACGGGCCACGCTCGATCGCGAGCTGCATCGAGGCTTCATCGACCTGACTTTTGATCTGCTTGAAGATGCGCAGGTTCCAGCTCTTCGCCATTGCGCCTTCGAACGGAATGTTGCGCGCCTGCAGGAAGCTGTGGAAACCCATGACGCCAAGGCCGACCGAACGCTCGCGGCTGGCGCTGTATTTGGCGCGCGCCATTTCGGGCGGGGCGCGGTCGATATAATCCTGAAGCACATTGTCGAGGAACCGCATGATATCCTCGGCGAAGCGCTTGTCGTCCTTCCACTCGTCCCATGTTTCCAGGTTCATCGACGACAGGCAGCACACGGCGGTACGGTCGTTGCCGAGATGATCGCGGCCAGTGGGCAGCGTAATTTCCGAACACAGGTTCGAGGTCGACACCTTCAGGCCCAGATCGCGGTGATGCTTGGGCATCGAGCGGTTCACCTGATCGGCGAAGATGATATAGGGTTCGCCCGTCGCGAGGCGGGTTTCCACCAGCTTTTGAAACAGCGAGCGCGCATCGACCGTGGCGCGGACCGACTGATCCTTCGGGCTACGCAAGTGGAATTCGGTGCCGTCGCGCACCGCTTCCATGAACTCGTCGGTCAGCAGCACGCCATGGTGCAAGTTCAGCGCCTTGCGGTTGAAGTCGCCGGATGCCTTGCGGATTTCGAGGAATTCCTCGATTTCCGGGTGCGACACGTCGAGATAGCAGGCAGCCGAACCACGGCGCAGCGAACCCTGGCTGATCGCGAGTGTGAGGCTGTCCATGACGCGCACGAATGGAATAATGCCGCTGGTCTTACCATTGAGGCCGACCGGCTCGCCGATACCGCGCACGCTGCCCCAATAGGTGCCGATGCCGCCGCCACGCGACGCGAGCCATACATTCTCGTTCCAGGTGTTGACGATGCCCTCCAGGCTGTCGTCCACCGAATTAAGGTAGCAGGAGATCGGCAGGCCGCGCCCGGTGCCGCCGTTCGAGAGCACGGGCGTCGCAGGCATGAACCACAGGCGCGAGATATAGTCGTAGACGCGCTGCGCATGATCCTGATCGTCGGCATAAGCCGCCGCGACGCGGGCGAACAGATCCTGATAGGATTCGCCGGGCAGCAAGTAGCGGTCCTGCAGCGTGTCCTTGCCGAACTCGGTCAGCAGGGCGTCGCGCGAGTTGTCCGTCTTCACATCGAACCGGCGCGTTTGAATCGTGTGTGACGACACGGCTTCGGGCTTCTCCGGCGCATCGGCCCTGGGTGCCGAAGTCTTCACATCTGCCTGTGCCGCAACGGCGTCCAGCACTTCATCCATTATCGTAGCCACGTCGCCTGCACCTGTTTCCTGACTTTCCCGAAAGTCCATTACCGTAGCCCCCGAATGTTCATGTTCCGTTCGATTCGGTCAAGTCCCCATTCGGGCAAACGCCCTGACGGCGCGACCAGCTTCAAACATGGACAGAGCCGCCCGATTGTGATGACCGACAGAAGCAAACATCCTCCTATCCACCGGGCATACCGGCGCGCTGAACACAATCTATTGGGCAACCCCCGTTGTCCTTACACAAGGGATAGTGCCACAGTCCTGAAATGGCGCAAGAGGGTAAATGACGGTTTAGGGAATCGGCCGACTGCTGTAGCGAACAACTTCTCCGTCCTAACGGATTTTCAGCAGCCGCGACGCGCGGATTTTCCTAGGCTTTTGAAAAGGCAAGAGGATGGAACGCGAACGAAAATAAATAGCTGTGGACGAGGTCGCTGTCGCCTCGTCAGTCGCGATTGCCCGACGCCTGCAGGACGGCGGAGACGGCGACTTCCCATGCGCGACAACGGCCGGCGGCGGCGGGATTGGGTTTCGGGTGGAACGCCGTCGCATTCTTGCGCATTGCGGAGGCGGCCTGAAGGTCGGTGAACAATCCCGCGCCAACGCCTGCCAGCATCGCCGCGCCGAGTGCCGTGGTCTCGATGAAGTGCGGACGCTCGACGCAGAGGTCGAGCATGTCGGCCAAGTCCTGCGCCAGCCAGTCGTTGCTGACCATGCCGCCGTCTATCCGCAGGTCCGCCCATATCGCGCCATCGGCGGCGAAGGTGGCTTTCAAGTCGAGCGACTGATGCGTGACGGCCTCCAGCGCGGCGCGGACGATGTGCGCGCGGCCAGTCGAGAAGCTGAGGCCGGTGATCGCGCCGCGTGCGTCGGGCCGCCAATAGGGGGCGCCGAGCCCGGACAGCGCGGGCACGAAGCTGACGCCGCCGTTATTGGGCACCGATGCGGCGAGGCCCGCCGTCTCGTCCGCGTTGTCTATGATCCCGAGTTCGTCGCGCAGCCATTTGACGACGCTGCCCGCGACGAACACCGATCCTTCGAGCGCGAAGCAGCGCTGCCCGCCGATCTGTGACGCAATGGTGCCGAGCAGGCGGTGCTTGGAGCGCGGCATGTCCTGCCCACAATGGGTGAGGATGAACGCGCCGGTGCCATAGGTCGCCTTGGTCTGACCGGGAGAGAGGCAGGCCTGACCGATGGAGGCGGCTTGCTGATCGCCTGCGAGGCCGGTGATCGGAATGGCTGTACCGAAGAGATCAGGCTGCGTCGTGCCGAACTGCCCTGCGCAATCCGTGATTTCGGGCAGCAGCGCCGCCGGAACGCCGAACAGGTCGAGCAATTCGGCGTCCCAGCCACCCTGCTCGATCGCCATCAGCGCCGTGCGGGACGCATTGGTCGCGTCGGTGATGTGGACGCCGCCGGTCAGGCGATAGACTAGGTAGCTCTCCACCGTGCCTACCGCGAGGTGATCGCCTAGCTCCTTCAACTGCGGCCATTGGCCAAGCGCCCAGCCCATTTTGCTGCCAGAGAAATAGGGATCGAGCAGCAGGCCGGTGCGGTCCTGCACCATCGGCTCGTGGCCCGCTACGATCAGGTCGTGACAGGTTTCCGCCGTCCGCCGGTCCTGCCAGACGATGGCAGGGGCGACGGCTTCGCCCGTGCGGCGGTCCCAGAACACCACCGTTTCACGCTGATTGGTGATGCCGATGCAGGCGATGCGATCCGCGCCGCCGACCTTTGCCACCATTTCGCGGGCGCATTCGAGGGTGAGCGCCCAGATCTCGTTGGCGTCATGCTCGACCCGGCCGGGGGCGGGGTAATGTTGCGTTAAGGGGCGTTGCGCGGTGCCAAGGCATGCGCCGTCGGGCGCGAACAACATTGCGCGCGTGGAGGTGGTGCCTTCGTCGATGACGAGGATGGGTTGGGTCATTCTTATCCTCTCGTCTTATTTCCCATTCGCCCTGAGCTTGTCGAAGGGATAAGCTGAGCCGCAGGCGAAGCTCCTTCACTGCGTTCAGGTTGGCCCTTCGACTTCGCTCAGGGCGAACGGGGCATTTAGCTTAGTATCAAAGGCCCGTGCTCCAGCTTCGGCAACACGTGCCGCGCGAACAGGTCCGCTTCGGCCGCGTGCGGGTAGCCGGAGAGGATGAACGCGTCGATCCCCTCGGCCTGATAGGCTCGCAGCTTCGCCAGCACCTGATCGGGATCGCCGACGATCGCCGCGCCGCAGCCTGAACGCGCGCGGCCGACACCGGTCCACAGATTATCCTCGACATAGCCTTCCTCGCCCGCCGCCGCGCGCAGCTCCGCCTGCCGCGTGACGCCGACCGACTGGCTGTCGAGCGACTTGGCGCGAATGGCAGCGCCGGTGTCGTCGTCCAGCTTCGAGAGCAGGCGGGTGGCCGCGGTACGCGCTTCGGCCTCGGTCTCGCGTACGATGACGTGGGCGCGATAGCCAAACTTCAATGTGCGGCCATGGCTGGCGGCGCGGGCGGTCATGTCGGCGATGATCTCCCGCACCTTGTCCATCGTGTCGGGCCACATCAGGTACACGTCGCACCCTTGCGCGGCGGCATCGCGGGCAGCGGGGCTGAGACCGCCGAAATAGAGCGGCGGGCATTTGCCGGATACGGTCGTGATCTTGGGCGGATCGAGGTTCAGCTTGTAGAACTCGCCCTGATGATCGAGGTGCTCGCCGTTCAGCATCGTCTTCAGGATCTGCATGACTTCGAGCGTCCGGGCATAGCGCGGATTGCTCTCCAGCGTATCGCCGGGCAGGTCGGACGAGATGATGTTGACGGTCAACCGCCCGCCAAGGATACGATCCAGCGTGGCGATGCGGCGGGCAAGCTGCGGCGGCCAGTCTTCGCCGATCCGCACCGCCATCAGCAGGCGGATGGTCTTCAGCATCGGCGCGATGGCGGCGGCGAAGATCGTCGTGTCGATCCCAAGCTGATAGCCCGAAGGGAGCAGGATGTTGTCGAACCCGCCGCTTTCCGCCTGCAGCACGATATCGCGGCAATGCTCCCAACTGGACGCCAGTTTGGGGTCCGGCTGCCCTAAGAATTCATAGTCGTCGTCGCACAGGGCGGAAAACCAGCTTACTTCGCAGGATGATGCACTCACGGCAGGGGTTCCTCTCTCGATGCGGTCAATACCGCGTACCAGTCGGCACGCGTCCATTTGACCTTGTAGGCGTCGGCGGCTTCGCGGATGCGGGCGGGCGTCTGCGATCCGACGATCGGTATCGGGTTGGCGGGGTGCGCCATGATCCAGCTGAACGCCGCGGCAGTGACGGAGACGCCATATTGATCCGCGACCTTCTTCAAAGCGGTGGCGACAGCACGCTCCCGCTCGCTACGGGGATCGGCGATGCGGCCACCGCCAAGGGGAGACCAAGCCATTACTGCGATACCGAGCCGCATCGCCTGATCCAATTCGCCGGACACGAGCGGGCCGAGCGTCAGCGCCGAATATTCAGGCTGCGTGCTGGCGAGGGGGACGGTCAGGAAATGGGCGAGCGCGTCGATCTGCGCGGCGGTGAAGTTGGACACGCCGATCGCGCCGATCTTGCCTGCCTTGTGGGCGTCCTCCAGCGTGCGGGCGATTTCCTGCGGGTGAGTCAGCACGTCCGGGCGGTGGATCTGCCACAGGTCGACATGCTCCACACCAAGGCGCGTCAGAGATGCGTCTATGGCGGAGGTGAGGTAGGCCGCGCTGCTGTCATAGGGCGTGCCAATGACGATGCCACCCTTGGTCGCCAGCACCATCTTGCCGCGCAGGCCCTTGTTGCCCGCGAACACCTTGCCAAGCAGCGCTTCGGATGCGCCGAACGCCTCGCCATTGTCGGGGCCGTAGATGTCGGCGGTATCGAACAGGGTAATGCCGGACGACAGCGCCGCATCGACGAGGGCTGCGGCGGCGGCGACGTCATTCCCCTTGAAGCGCCACATGCCCCAGGAGAGGCCGCTGACGGTCAGCCCGGATTTGCCAAGCGGGCGGGTCTTCGGTGGAGCGGGGAGGAAGGCGGAGGAAGTCATGAAGTGGCAGTCCTTTTAGGAAATTGCGCGCGTCGATTGGCGCTCGATAAGTTCGTGAGGCAGGCGGCGATGTTCCGCACTTGCCCCCATGCTGAAAAGCAGGCGGGTGCCCGTCTGTCCCAATGTGCGAGTCGGCTGGCGGATGGTGGTGAGTGGCGGATAGACGACTTGCGCCAGCATCGTGTCGTCGAAGCCCGCGACCGAAAGCTGGTCCGGCACGGCAACGCCCGTCCGATGCGCGACGGCAAGCACACCTGCCGCCATATCGTCATTGCTGGCGAAGATCGCCGTGGGTGCCTGCGGCATGGCAAGCAGGATCTCGGCGGCATTCACGCCGCTGGCGAAATCGAACGCGCCGGGGATGACGATCGCGGGTTCATAGTCAATCCCTGCCCTGTCCAGCGCGCGACGATAGCCGAACAACCGCTCATTGCTGGCCATGTGATTGTCGTGGCCCAGAATGAAGCCGATCCGCCTATGACCAAGATTGATGAGATAGGCGGTCATGTCGTCCGCCGCCTGCACGTCGTCGATGAACACGGACGAGGTAATCGCATGGTTGGTGCCGGGGGAGATGCGGACGAAGGGGATGCTCCGGCGCTCCAGTTCCGCGAGCACTGCTGCGCAATCGGTGACGGGCGATGATAGGATGATGCCATCAACATGCGTCTCGTCGATCAGGCCGCCCACTTCGCGCGCTACATCGGGCGATGCGACGTCCACCGGCTGTGCGAGCAGGCGGACGCCTTCGTCGCGGCAGGCTTCCCAAATGCCTTCCTGGATCTGGTGGATGTAATAAGGACTGTGATTGTCGTAGAGCAAAGCGATCTGGCCCGACTTGCGCCCGGCGAGCGAGCGCGCGGCGATGCTGGGGCTGAAGCGCAGGGTGCGGACGGCATCCTCCACCTTCTGCCGGGTGTCGTCCCGGACATAGCGTTCCTTGTTGAGGACGCGCGACACCGTCTTGACCGACACGCCCGCCGCCTGCGCCACGTCATGGATCGTCGCGCGCGCGGTCACGATAGCAGCGCCTTGCAGCGGGCGACGTGGCGAGCCGCTATTTCCGTGAACAGCGGCGCATGGCGGCTGTCGGATCGATAGAAGACCGGCGGGCGACCGAACGGCGCTTCCACTTCGACGAAGCCGCATTCGCGCGGCATGCCGGTCCACAGATGCACCCAAGTCGCGTCGCAGGGCAGATAGCAGCGCCAGCGGCGCGCGCCTTCCGCTATGACCGGCGCGATGAGAAGATCCTGCCCGTACAGATACTGCGTCTGCAACGTGTCGCTATCCATGTCATCTTCATGATGCAGGAACAACGGACGTTGCAAGGGCAGGCCGGTGTCGCGCGCTTCGATGCACAGGGCGCGGGTGTAGGGCGCGAGATCGGCGTGGAGCTGCGTCATCGCGGCAAAATGGGCGAGCAGTTCGGGCGTCGAATCAACCTGCAAGTTCTCGTCGGGGCGATTGCCTTCGTGCGTGCGCATGACGGGCGTGAAGGCAGCGAGTTCGCTCCACCGCATCAGCAGTTCGGCGGTGCGGACATTGCCAAGCAGGCTAGTGTAGCCGCCGATGTCGCTATGGCTGTAGGCGTTTCCGACCAGCCCGGATGACAAAGCGGCGGTGATGACCGTGCCGATCCCGTCATGGCGCGAGAAGTCGACTGATTGATCGCCTGCCCAGAGCAGTGGGCAATATCTGCCGACATCGGTGCCGCCCGCGCGCATGAAGAAGACGGCATCGCCGGTCTTGCCGCGCAATTCCAAGGCACGGGCATTCACCTTTGCCCACAGTGTCGGCCAGGCATTGTGCGCGAGCATCGGATCGCTGCCGTCGAACAGGCGCACGTCGGTGGGGAGATATTCGCCGAAGTCCGCCATCCAGCCGGACAGGCCAAAGTCCAGCATTTCCTGCCCGATCACGCGATCGGCAAACCATTCCGCTGCCGCCGGGTTGGCGAAATCGACGATGGCGGCGTCGAACTCGCCGAAATCGACGTGGTAGGGTGCATCCTCGTCCTGATGGAGGGCAAGATAGCGTTTAGCCAACGCCTCTTGGTACAGGGTGCCATCGATGGCGAGGTAGGGATTGACGTAGCCCAGGAAACGGACGCCCTTCGCTGCCAGACGTGCGATCTGATGGTAGAGATCGGGATAGCGTTCGCGGTTCCATTTCCAGTCCCAGAACAGCCGCTTGCCGAAGCTGGTGATGCGCAGGCCCACCCAATCCTCGCACCATAATCCGGAAACCGGGACACCCGCGTCGATCATCTTTTCGAGACGCGCGAAGCTTTCCTGCCCCTGCTTCAGGCCGATGATCGCACCGTTCGTCGCCCATTCCGGCAGCAATGGCTGGCGGCCGAAACGTGAGGCCAAAGTGGAGACCAAATCAACCATTTCGGCGGCGGCGAACGTCTCGATCCGGTGGGGCACATCCCAACATTCGACAGTGAAGCTGTCGGCCGCCGTGAAGTCGAATGCGCAATAGGCGTGTGTATCAACGTGCAGCGCCATGTTGCGTGACGAGAGGATGGTCGGCTGCGGGTAATTGGTCGTCCAATAGTCGCCGCCGGCATTGCCCGCCTCGTCCATCGCCTGCGTAAAGGCCGTCGATTTGTCGCGGCCGACGCCCGGCTCCGATGTCCATACGGGGAAGACGCGACCGCGCAGGTCGAGGTACGACATTTGCTCACCCAACCCGTAGATCTTCTCATCGGGTTCGGCGTGGAAAGTCAGCCAGCAGCGATTGACCGCCCTGTCATGCGCCTCTAGCAGCAGCCCGTCGGACTGGACCACCAGCGACAGGATGGCGGGACGGCCCTCCCCTCTTGAAAATTCCACGCGTGCAACGTCGCCAGACCCAGTCTGCGGCAGAACTTTTGCGTGCGTGAGAGAGGTTCGTTCGGACACGGTATCGGAAAGGCGGAAGTTGCCCCGGAACATCTCGACGTCGGCCACGCCGCGCCCGACGGCGATCATCGGGTGCGCGGCATCATGGATCGCAAGCAGCCGATCGCCCTGCCACAATGCGAAGCCGCCTTCCGTTACTGCCAGTGTGAGCGCCGCTGCGGCCATGAACCCTCTCTCGATACACGCCCCTTGAACGGGCGGTGCGCTATTATGACAACGCAAGACAATGACACAAGCCTTTTGACCGATCAAGAATTGACAATCGACCATTGCCGCACTTATTACCCGCCTAAACCCCTCAATAAATGCAGGGCTGGGCGAAGAAATCTCGCAAAGGGAGGATTTTCATGACCAACATATCCAATGGCTCGCTGCTTCGTGCCGCGTTTCTGACAGCGCTGACAGGCGTAAGTGCAATTGCGCTTTGCGCGCCCGCCATGGCGCAGGAAACCGCTCCGGTTCCTGCTGCTGCGGATGACGCGGGCGGCATCGATATCGTCGTGACCGCGCAGAAGCGCGAAGAAAATCTGCAGGCAGTACCGCTTTCCGTCTCTGTTGTCGGTGGCGAAGCGATCGCGGCGCAAGGCGGCGTGAACCTTGAGAACGCGCAATATCTCGTGCCCAGCCTCAACTTCCGCAAGGGCGGCACCAGCCTCAATCAGGCGCTGTTCCTGCGCGGCGTTGGCACGATCAATTTCTCGATCGCCGCCGAACCCTCCGTCGCCGCCGTCATCGATGGCGTCGTGCTCAGCCGCGCGGGCGAAGGCTTTGGCGATCTCGTTGATATAGATCGGATCGAAGTGCTGCGCGGACCGCAGGGCACGCTGTTCGGCAAGAACGCGTCCGCAGGCGTCGTCAGCATGGTGACGAAGCGCCCCGAGGACAGCTTCGGCGGCACGGTGGAAGCCAGCTACTACGATTCAAACGAATATCGCGCGCGCGCCACGTTGAACATTCCGCTGGGTGAGAACATCCGTTCGCGCGTTACGGGCTTCTACAGCGAATATGATGGCAACCTGCGCAACATCGCTCTGGATCGCAAGGTCAATGGTTACAAGCATTATGGCGTGCGCGGCGTGATCGAAGCGGATCTGTCCGACGCGGTCACCGTCATCCTGCGGGGCGACTGGCGCAAAGCGAACGACGATTGCTGCGCGGAAGTCATCGGCACCGTGCCGACCAACGCCGCAGCGGCTGCGCTTTCGGGCACCAACATCAATGGCGACGAAACGCGCCGCGTGAACCAGAACCTGCTGACGCAGACGAAGGAAGAAAGCTGGGGCGTGTCGATGGAGCTGAATGCCGAACTGGGCAATCAGACGATCACATCGATCACTGCGTATCGCAAATGGGATAACACCGAGATTCGCGATGGCGACTGGCTCGACCGGGCGTATGTGGGCCTCAACCAGTTGCACGACATCGGTCCGCAGACGTCCAAGACGTTTAGCCAGGAACTGCGCCTGTCCTCCCCTTCGGGCAATTTCTTCGAATATGTGGCGGGGCTGTATTATTCGCGCGCTGAGTCGCAGCGGCAGTTTACGCGTGATTCGCTGATCTGTAGTGCGTCGACGCTGGCTGCCGTCTCGCCGGGATTGATCCCCTGCTCCACCGCTCTCGGCGTATCGACGATCCGTTCGGTCACTGGCACGACGGATTATGGGTCGATCTTCACCAACATGGCCGCGTTCGGTCAGGTGACGTTGAACGTCTCCGACCGCTTTCGCGCCATCGGCGGCATCCGCTACACCGCCGACCAGCTTGAGGGCAATCTGATCCGCCAGACCAATGTCGGCGGGGCCTCCGCAGGCGGCATCAACCCGAATTTCGATGCGGGCATTTACAACAATGGCAGCCCGGTCGCCGGAACGCCCAATGGGCTTCCCGTGCAGTTGAAGAAGGTCAACGATAACTGGTCGGGCAAGGCGGCGCTGCAGTATGACCTCACCGACGACACGATGGGCTATGCCAGCTACACGCGCGGCTACAAGGGACCAGCCTACAACCTGTTCTTCAACTTGGGCACGTCCGGTGCGGGCGTAATCGCACCGGAGACTGTCGATGCCTATGAAGTAGGCCTGAAGAACAGCTTGTTCGGCAATCGCTTGATCCTGAACCTCACTGGTTTCTACGCCAAGTATAACAACTATCAGGCGAACAACCCCGATATCGTTGCGGGCGTCGTCGTCACCCGCCTGACCAACGCAGGCACCGTGTCGACGCGCGGCGTCGAGCTGGACATGATGTACCAGCCAAGCCGCGCCTTTAGCCTGAACGGCGGCCTTGCCTATACCGATGCCAAGGTCGATCAGTTCCGCCTACCCCCCGGCGCAACCGAAGCGCAGCGCGTTCCCAACGGCACACGGCTCGCCAATGCACCGAAGTGGAAGGGATCACTCGGCGCGACGTACAAGATCGAAACGAGCGGCTTCGCCAACATCGAACTCGGTGCGCAGGGCAGCTACCAATCGAGCCAATTGTACGAGCTCAGCCCGTCGGCAGCCGTTCGCGCGGGCACGACGGTTAAAGGCTACGGCATCGTCGATGTGAGCGCTGGGCTGGTGTCGCCGGACAATGGCTGGAGCATCCGTGCGCAGGTCAAGAACCTGTTCGACCAGAGCTTTGCCTCCTCGATCGTTTCGGGTGGCCCCGGGGGTTCGTATCGCTACATCATTCCCCGTGAGGCAGACCGCTATTTTGGCGTCACGGCGCGCGTGAATTTCGGTAGCGAGAAGTAGAGTTCGGTTTCGCTGGCGACGCTATCACGTCCAGTGAAAGGGTCGGTGTCCTCTGCACGGGACACCGGCCTTTTTCTTGAGCACGCCGAAAAGTTCCGCAGTGCAGCAAAGATTTTGCACATTTCGTCGCAAACGGCATGGCTGGTGAGATTGCTTTAGGACTTTCACCGTAGTTAACGGGAAACGAACTTGCCTGCGGAGCTATCATGATCGAGTTTGCTGCCCTGACGTACGGTGTCCTTGCCAGCTTTGTCCTGTCGTCCGCGGGTCGCAATCATGCCGCGCGTAAGCCGCATCCGCCGGTTCTTCGCCACATCGGCTATGTCCTGTGCGGGATGTCCGCAGGCACCTGCGCTATCCTGACGGGCGCAGCCGCGATGCACTTTATGCATTAAAAAGGGCGGCACCTTTGCGGGCCGCCCTTTTTCAGATTTCGAAGGTTCGAAGTTTACCGAACCGAACCGCGACGTACCAGGTTGACGATCGCGAGCAGAACGACTGCGCCTACAAACGATACCAGCAGCGACGCAATGTCGAAGCTACCGCTGGTAATCGGCGCGACGCCGAGAAGCGGCGAGATCAGGAAACCGGCAAGCACGGCACCGACGATGCCGACCACGATGTTCAGGAACACGCCCTGCTGTCCGTCGGTCCGCATGACCATGCTGGCGAGCCAACCCAGAATGCCGCCGACGATGATAAGAATGATAATGCCCATGATCCTAACTCCTTTAAGGTGCGGCCATAGGTGGCTGCTGTACGATAAGACGCTTGAGGATCAGTAATGTTCCGTAACGATCATTGTGCGACGGGTTTCAGCGTCGGCACCAGCAGGTGAATCCATGCCAGCGCAGCCAGATATGCCACTGCGCAAATGGCGAACATCGGCCAATATCCGACCCCGGAACTCAGCGACCATCCGGCAAATTCGATCATCGCGGTGCCGCTGAGATTCCCGGCGATCGCGCCAAGCGCGATGACGCTGGCGACGCGCGCCGTGGGCACGATATCCGCTGTCATGCCGAAGATATTGGTCGAAAACCCCTGATGCGCGAACAGCGCCATCCCGATCAGCAGCGCCGCCGTCCACGGATTGCCAGCATAGATCGCCAGTGGCGCAGGGAGAATCATCAACGCGAAGAGGAACATCGACACTTTGCGCGCGCGGTTGACCGAGAAACCTTTCGACAACAGGATCGGGAACAGCGCGCCGCTGCTGATCGCGCCGATCGCGGCCAGCACGTAGATCAACGCCACCGGGTAGCCGAGCGTCCCCTGCGCCATGCCGAATTGCCGCGCGAAGAAGTCGGGCATCCAGAACAGCATGAACCACCAGACAAGGTCGGTCAGCGCCTTCGCACCGATCACGGCCCATGTCCGGCGGTCGCTCAGCAATTCGCTCCACCGCACGCTGCCCACGGCGTTCATGGATTTAACGTTCGTGGTGACGGGCTTCAGCTTGCGCGTGCCGACGATCCAGAAGCCCAGCCATATCAGGCCCAGGCCGCCCGTCACCAGAAACGCGGCTTTCCAACCAAAGGCCAGCGCGAACGGCGGGATCAGCAGGGGCGTCAGGATGGCACCGATATTGGGCGCGGTGTTGATGAGGCCGATGCCGAGTGAGCGCTCTTTTAACGGCAAGTATGTAGCGGCCGCCTTGATTGCGGCAGGCGTGTTCACCGACTCCGCCACGGCCAGCGTTACACGCGCGGCGACGAACTGCTGCACAGTCATGGCGATGGCGTGGCCCATTCCCGCGATGCTCCACACCGCTACAGCCACGCCATAGGCGAAGCGCACGCCGAAGCGGTCGACGAACCAGCCTACGCCAAGCAGCGCCACCGCAGCGGAAATCTGGAACGAGGAACCCAGATGCGCGAATTGCTGGTCCGACCAGCCGAATTCGCTTTCCAGCATCGGTTTGAGCAGCGCCAGAACCTGCCGGTCGACATAATTAAGCGCCGTAGCGAAGAAGATGAGAGCGATCAGGCCGTAGCGGAGCGACTTGCCGGTGCCGAAATCATCGTCGGATGGCCCGCTATCCAGTGGCACAGCCTGTTCCGTTGTCATCGCCACTCTCCCTCGCCCGCCATCCTGCCCGCACATGCTTTTTTTAAGTTGCGGATGGTCCACCGCAACTATAGGCATGAGCCATATGACAGCGCAAGACAGAAACACCGTCATGGCGGCTGACCTCTACGGCGACCTGCTGATGGAGACACCGCAGCCGCAGCGCCGCTGGCAGGAGCGCGTGCCGGGGATGGCGATCGCGGTGGTCGCCTCGCTTGCTGCTGCATGGCTCAGCGAGCATTATGGTGCGCCGATCATCCTGATGGGCCTGCTTATCGGCCTGTCGCTGAGTTTCGTGAGCGCGGAGCCACGGCTGGTGCCGGGCCTCACCTTCGCGTCGCACACCTTGCTGCGGATCGGCATCGTGCTCGTGGGCACGCAGATCACCTTTGCGCAGATCGGGTCGCTGGGCATCGGCTCGTTAGCGGCTTTGGTGGCGATCATGGCAGTCGTCATGGTGACCGGGATTGTGGTGGCGAAGCTGTTCAAGCAGGACGTCATGTTCGGCCTGCTAGCGGGCGGCGCCACGGCGATCTGCGGCGCGTCCGCCGCGTTGGCGCTTTGGAGCCTGATCGGCGAGAAGCGCATCGATCAGGCGCGCTTTACGATCGTGCTGGTCGGAATATCCGTCGCCAGCGCGCTTGCCATGTCGTTCTACCCGCCGATCGCCGAATATTTGGGGCTGACCGATCAGCAGGCAGGGTTTCTGATCGGTGCATCGATCCATGACGTCGCGCAGGCAATCGGCGGCGGCTTCTCCTTCTCTCGCACGGCGGGGGAAGTGGCCACGATCGTCAAACTGACACGCGTGACGTTGCTGGCGCCGGTGCTTGCGATCGTCGCCTTTGCCCTGCGCAATCAGGGCGTCACCGATGGGGTTGCGCGGCGCGTGCAGGTGCCCTGGTTCGTGCTCGGCTTCCTGGTGCTGGTCGGGATCAACACCGCCGTTTCCCTGCCCCCGCAACTGACGGATGCGTCGCATGTCGTGTCGAAGGCGCTGCTGCTGGTCTCCGTCACGGCAACGGCGATGAAGTCGCAAATGGCAGTGCTGTTGACGCAGGGGTGGCGCAGTTTCGCGCCGGTGATCGCGGCGACCATCGTCTCCTTCGCGCTGTCGCTGGCGGCGGCGCTGGTGCTGTGAGGGCGCGGTCGTGATCTACGATCTATGCGTCATTGGCGGCGGCATCAATGGGACCGGCATCGCCCGTGATGCAGCCGGGCGCGGCGCATCGGCGCTGCTGCTCGAACGCGACGATCTGGCGTCCGGCACGTCGTCCGCCTCGACCAAGCTGATCCACGGCGGGCTGCGCTATCTGGAGCATTACGAATTCAAGCTGGTGCGTGAGTCTCTGATGGAGCGCGAGCGGCTGCTGAACATCGCGCCGCACATCGCCTGGCCGATGCGGTTCGTGCTGCCGCATCATCCGGGATTGCGGCCGAAGTGGCTGCTGCGGCTGGGGCTGTTCCTCTACGATCATATCGGCGGGCGGAAGTTGTTGCCGGCCACGCGCACTATCGACTTGCGGAGCGACCCAGCGGGTAAGCCGCTGAAGCCCGGCTATTCGACGGCATTCGAATATTCGGACTGCTGGGTGGACGATGCGCGGCTGGTGGTGCTGAATGCGCGCGATGCGGCGTCGCGCGGTGCGGAAATCCGTACCCGATGCGAAGTGACGGCAGCAGCGCGTGAGGGCGACCTGTGGCGCATCACGACGCGCGACGTCGATGGCACGGCGGGCAGCTTTCAGGCGCGCGCGATCGTCAATGCGGCGGGGCCATGGGTCGTCCGCCTGATCGATCGCACGGAGACGGAGCGCCCCGCCAACATCCGACTGGTGCG
This sequence comes from Sphingobium sp. SCG-1, assembly GCF_002953135.1. NCBI lineage: Bacteria > Pseudomonadati > Pseudomonadota > Alphaproteobacteria > Sphingomonadales > Sphingobiaceae > Sphingobium > Sphingobium sp. SCG-1. The sequence goes on along the minus strand of NZ_CP026372.1, from coordinate 1,203,220 downwards.
CGGTAGCCATATCGTGACGAAGCGGCTGTTCGATCATGACCGCAGTTACATCTTCCAGAACGCCGATGGCCGGATCATCTTCGCGATTCCCTATGAGCGCGACCTGACGCTGATCGGCACGACCGACCGCGATCACGAGAATGCCGACCTCAAACCTGAAGCGTCGGAAGAAGAGATCGCCTATCTCTGTGCAGCGGCCAGCGAATACTTCGCGCAGGCGATCACGCCCGCAGATGTCGTGTGGACGTATAGCGGCGTGCGCCCGTTGCTCGACGATGGGGCGAGCGCCGCGCAGGAAGCGACCCGCGATTACGTCCTGAAACTCGATGCCGACAATGGCGCGCCGTTGCTATCGATCTTCGGGGGTAAGATCACGACCTATCGTCGTCTGGCGGAAGATGCGATGGCGATGCTCACGCCCTTGATGCCGACGTTGACGGGCAGAAGCTGGACGGCGAGCGCGGCACTGCCCGGCGGCGAATTTGCACTGCGGGACCGTCCGGCATTGATGGCGAAGATCGCGGCGGCCTATCCGTTCCTCACGCCGGACGATGTGTCGCGGATCGTCTCCACCTACGGCACCTGCGCATTCGAGTGGCTGAGCGAGGCGTTGAGCAGGGAGGCTCTGGGCGAAGACTTCGGCGGTGGATTGACCGAAACCGAAGTCCGCTACCTCGTTCGCAACGAGTGGGCGCGGACCGCCGCAGATGTGCTGTGGCGGCGGACGAAGATGGGATTACGCGTCGACGCGGAGGGTGTTGCACGATTGCAGGCTTTTCTCACCACGCTCGCCAACGACTGACCCGGCACCAATAAAAAAGGGGCGCGAACGACATAGCGCTCGCGCCCCTTTTTGGCACCCTATCGCGTAAGACGCTTAATAAACGCGCGCCTTTGGCTTGATGTACTCGATTTCGTCGGTCAGTGTGTATTCGTGCACGGGGCGCGTATCGAGCGTGACTTTGCCGCCCTTGCCGCCCCAGCCGTCGAACCATGAGATGGTGTGCTTCATCCAGTTGGCGTCGTCGCGCTCGGGGTAATCCTCGTGCATATGTGCGCCGCGGCTTTCCTTGCGGTTCAGCGCGCCTTCGATGGTGCACGTCGCCTGGCTGATCAAGTTGTCCAGCTCCAGCGTCTCGATGAGGTCGGTGTTCCATATCAGCGAGCGGTCGGTGACCTGGACGTCTTCCATGCTCTTGTAGACGTTCTGCAGCTTGGCGACGCCTTCGCTCATCAGAGCCTCGTCGCGGAACACGGCGGCATGCTTTTGCATGGTGCGCTGCATTTCGAGGCGGATTTTCGCGGTGGGCGTGCTGCCCTTCGCATTGCGGAAGTGATCGAGCCGCGAAAGCGCCAGATCGGCACTGTCGGTGGGGAGCGCCTTGTGCGACGAACCCGGCTTCACAATTTCGGAAATGCGGTGGCCGGTCGCGCGGCCGAACACGACGAGATCGATCAGCGAGTTGGAGCCGAGGCGGTTCGCGCCATGCACCGATACGCAGGCCGCTTCGCCGACCGCAAACAGGCCCGGCACGACGGCATCGGGATTGCCGTCCTTCAACGTCACGACTTCGCCATGGTAGTTACAGGGGATGCCGCCCATATTGTAGTGAACGGTCGGCACCACCGGCAGCGGCTGACGCGTCAGGTCGACGTTCGCGAACACCTTGCCGGTTTCCGTGATGCCCGGCAGACGCTCGGCCAGGATTTTCGGGTCGATATGGTCGAGGTGGAGGAAGATGTGATCCCCTTCCTTGCCGACGCCGCGGCCTTCGCGGATTTCCATCGCCATCGACCGCGACACCACGTCGCGCGATGCCAGATCCTTGGCGGACGGCGCATAACGTTCCATGAACCGCTCGCCCGATGCGTTGGTCAGATAGCCGCCTTCGCCGCGCGCGCCTTCGGTAATGAGCACGCCCGCGCCGTAGATTCCGGTCGGGTGGAACTGCACGAATTCCATGTCCTGCAATGGCAGGCCAGCGCGCAGCACCATGCCGCCGCCGTCACCCGTGCAGGTATGGGCGGAGGTCGCGGAGAAATAGCAGCGGCCGTAGCCGCCGGTGGCCAGCACGACGCTATGCGCGCGGAAACGATGAATCGATCCATCTTCCATGCAGATGGCGATGACGCCACGGCACTCGCCATTTTCCATGATGAGGTCGATGGCGAAATATTCGACGTAGAAGTCCGCGTCGTACTTCAGCGACTGCTGATAGAGCGAGTGGAGCATCGCATGGCCGGTGCGGTCAGCGGCGGCGCAAGTGCGCTGCACTGGCGGGCCGGCGCCCATGTTTTGCATGTGGCCGCCGAAGGGACGCTGATAGATTGTGCCTTCCGGATTGCGGCTGAACGGCACGCCTGCGTGCTCCAGTTCGTACACGGCGGCGGGTGCTTCACGCACCATATATTCAATCGCGTCCTGATCGCCCAGCCAGTCCGACCCCTTCACGGTGTCGTACATGTGCCACGTCCAGTGGTCGGGCGAATTATTGCCGAGGCTCGCCGCGATGCCGCCCTGCGCCGCAACGGTATGGCTGCGCGTTGGGAACACCTTGGTGATGCACGCAGTCTTGAGGCCGGTTTCCGCGATCCCCATGGTCGCGCGCAGGCCGGAGCCACCCGCACCTACGACAACGGCGTCATAGGTATGGTCGATGATCTTATAGGCTTCGGTCGACATCAGGAGGCTGCTCCAGTGAAGGCAATCTTGGCGATGGCGAAGATGCCAGCCGCGGCGCCAGCGACGGCGTAGAAATTGAGGAACATGAGCGTGGCGAACTTCAAACCCTCGTCATGCACATAATCTTCGACCAGGATCTGCAAGCCAAGGCGAAGATGCGTGAATACGCTGACGAGCATCAGCATCATCGGCACGGCGACCCAGATTTTCGCAAGCCAGGTGGTGACAGCAATGTAATCCAAGCTAGGCAGTTGCAGCAGGCTGAAGATCAGCCAGAGCACCAAGAACAGGTTGCTTACCGCCGTGATGCGATGGTTGACCCAGTGATGTGTGCCCGACTTGGCGCTGCCAAGGCCCCGGACGCGACCGATTTCCGTACCGCTACCCATTACAGCTTCCCTGCAAAAACGCTGAGCCAGATAGCCGCGGTAACGGCGATCGCCGCGACCGGCACGACCATTGCCCAGCTCTTGTTGGTCTTCAGTTCATAGCCCGCGCCAATATCCAGCACGAAGTAGCGGAGACCGGAAAACAGGTGCTGAAAGAAGAACAGCGTCAAGCCGATCATCACGACATAGCCATACCATGAGGTCGCATGATGGATGAAGCTGGCATAGGCTTCCGGGCCGGACGCGGCGGCCACCAGCCACCATACGACGCCAAGAACGCCCGCCGTAGCCAAGCCATCGCCCGTAACGCGCTGAAGGATCGACAGGGCCATATGCGGACCCCATTTCCAGATGGTCAGATGCGGCGACAGAGGCCTGTTTCGCGTTCGCGCCATTCGGTCTGCACTCCCCAGGGTCAGCGTGATTCACAGCCCCTTTAGCGCGCACCCCTATACTGTGCAATGCAGCGGAGAATCACATGACAAAAGCTGCGGAAGGCAGGAGCAGTCTCAGTTTCTCTCTCTTCCCTGTCGTTTTTCCACCGGGCTAAGAGATGATTAACCAAGTGAGGGTTATGAGCAGTCATCAGGCGCTGACGAGCCTTAGGATGCGAGAGGCAAGATTCATGGTGTTGAAAACAAATGCGGATGTTTCCATGCGGGAACGGCTACGCGAATTCGACCCAAACGGTATGTTGGCTGCTGATGCGGCAGAGGTGTTTGCGCTTCTGCCCGATGGTGGTGAGACAGTCGCTCAGGCGTTCTTTGACACCTATGTGGAACATACGAAGCTGGCGATGCATGTGCCGCCTCCTTCCCTCAGCAATTTCCGCAAGGAAGTATCGCACTACGTTCGGGCCAAATATTCCAACCTGAGTTCCGAAGAGTGGGCGGACTCGGCGCGAGCCTGCGCCCGTCAGGCCCGCAAACACGGTTTCTCCGTCTTCGCTATCCTGCTGGCAATCTCCGCAGCAAACGAGAAGGTGCACGATATTCTTTGGGCCGCGCCCGTAGATCCGGAGAGGGCGCGCATTCTGCATCGGAACGTCACGCGCATCTGTCTGGTCGAAGTTGAACTGTTGTGCACCTTATTAGCGCGCGATGCATCGGCCGAGGAAGATGTAATCCGCCAGCAGAACACACAGATATTCGAACAACGCATCGTTGCAGAGATCGACGGCGCCTCACAACTGGGCGAAGGTCTGCGTGAACAGGCCAAGGATGCATCCGCCGCCACCCGCGGCATGTTGGGCAAGGCGTCCGAAGTGGCCGCCGCCGCCGAGCAATCGGCGCTTGCCATGCGTGAAGCGGCGCAGACGTCCGCTGGCCTGATCCGCGCAATCGAGGACGCTCGTGCCGAAGTGGAAGGCGCAGCCGAAGTCGCACAGCGGGCCTATGCACAGGCTGGCGAAGCAGTGACGATGTCTACTACCTTGTCGGAGAATGCGCAGTCGATCGAGTCGATCCTGGGCCTGATCCGCGACATCGCGGGCCAGACCAACCTGCTGGCGCTCAATGCCACCATCGAAGCCGCGCGGGCGGGCGACGCAGGCCGCGGTTTTGCCGTGGTTGCACAAGAAGTGAAAAGCCTCGCCAATCAGACAGCGCGCGCGACGGACGATATCGCCAACAAGATCGGCTCCATTCAGGCATCGACACGCCAATCGGTCGAAACCAACCAGCGCATCCGCGAAACGGTCGATGAAGTGCAGATGTCCGCCAACCGCATTCGGGGCGCAATGGATGCACAGGCGCAGACCGTTACGATGATAACTGCAGCTGTTGATGAAACGGCCCTAGCCGCAGATTCGATGTCGGCAACCATCTCGGCAATCCGGCAGGATACGGAAGTCGTAGCATCCGAGATCGATCAACTCGAACGCGGCTTCATGAGTGTGGAGGGCAAGCTCAACTTGCTTCGTGACGCTTCGGCAGAACTCAGCCAACGCGTCGCCTAATACCCTTCCCTCGGGCGTGCGGGTCGGCTAACCGGCATGCATGTCCCTTAACATCCTCCTCACCGGTGCGAGCCGCGGGATCGGCGCGGCCTGCGCCACGATCCTCAAATCCAAGGACACGCGCCTGTTCGCGGCGAGTAGCCAGGATGCTGACCTCAGCGCGGCCGGTGGGGCCGACGCCCTCTGGGACAAGGCGGTCGAGGCGCTGGGCGGACGCATCGACATCCTCATCAACAATGCCGGCATTTTCGAGGCGACGCCGCTCGACGCCAGCGATGCTGACTGGCTGGCGGGTTGGTCGCGAACGATGACCGTCAACCTGGAAGCAGCGGCGCTGCTGTGCCGCAAGGCCGTCCTCCACTGGCAGCAGCGCAGAAGTACCGGTCGCATCGTCAACGTCGCGAGCCGAGCCGCCTATCGCGGCGACAGCCCGGCGCATTGGCATTATGCCGCGTCAAAGGGCGGCATGGTGGCCATGACCAAAACGATCGCCCGCGCCTATGCAGCGGAGGGGATCTACGCCTTTGCCGTATGCCCCGGTTTCACGAGGACAGGCATGGCGGAGGATTATCTCGCCAGCCGGGGTGGCGACACATTGCTGGCGGACATTCCGCTGGGCAAGGTCGCCGATCCCGAAGAGATCGCCGCCATCGTCAAGTTCCTGGTGCACGATGCGCCGCCCTCTATGACCGGCGCAGTCCTCGACGCCAATGGAGCCAGCTATGTCCGATAGTTGGAAGCTCACCCTTCCCTGTACGCGGGCGGAGGCCGAAGCGTTGGAAGGTGATGTCGCGGCGTTCGCCATGCTCGACAATCCGCCGACGCTGATGACCAGCGAAGCCGTGGAGGACGATCCAGAGCAGTGGCAACTCGACGCCTATTTCGAGGGCAAGCCCAATGCCGCACTGGTGAAGCTGGTGCAGGCACTTGTGCCGAGCGCGCGGGGTCGGAAACCGGCACTCCAAAAGCTGCCGCAGGAGGATTGGGTCACGATCAGCCAGCAAGGGTTGGAACCTGTCATCGCCGGGCGTTTTTTCGTGCGCAATTCGCCGGAGGACGCCGTGCCGCCGGACCATAAAGATTTCCTGATTGGCGCGGGACGCGCCTTCGGTACCGGGCAGCATGAGACGACGTCCGGTTGCCTAGCCATGCTGGATCGTACGCGCAGGCTGGGGCATCGCTTCGGCAATATTGCGGACGTGGGCACCGGCACGGGGCTGCTCGCCTTCGCAGCCATGCACCTGTGGCCACGCGCTTATGCCACCGCGTCGGACATCGATCCGGTCTCGGTCGAGGTAACTGCGGAGAATACTGCCGCCAATGACGTGCCGCTGGGCATGGGGATTGGACAACTCACTCTGTTTGCCGCCGCCGGCGTGGATCACCCCGGCATCCAGCGCCGCGCGCCTTATGACCTGGTGATCGCCAATATCCTTGCCGGGCCGCTGATCGAACTTGCGCCCTCTTTGACGGCAGCGCTGGACGAAGGCGGCACGCTGATCCTGGCGGGGTTGCTCGACAGTCAGGTGAGCCGCGTCGCCGCTGCCTATCGTGCGCAGGGTATGCGCCTTGCCGATCGCATCGACACCGGGCAGTGGCCGACGCTCCGCTTACGCAAGCGGCCCGCGATCGGCTGGCGTCGTCCGCGCCGCTGGGCCGCAGACTTGAATGGTGAGGCGCCAGGCTACGGGAGCTGGTAGAACGCAAAGGTCCAGCTCCGACAGGAAGCGCTGGTTTCAGCGACGCGTCGTGCGCTGGCTTTGCGCCATGCTGGCGGCGCCGTTGCTTTTCGCACTGTGCATATTGGGCGGATCGTTAATCCCGGCAAATCGCAATGCGGTGCGACCGACTGACGGCATTACCATCTACGTCTACACCAACGGCGTGCACACCGGGCTGGTGCTCCCCACGGTCAACGGTCTGCATGACTGGCGGGCGCGGGTTCGGCCAACCGATCTTGGCGATCCACGACGCGCGGGCCAGTGGCTGATGTTCGGTTGGGGCGAGCGCAATTTTTATCTGAACACGCCAACTTGGGCGGACGTCGATCCGAAGATCGTCCTGCGCGCTGCAATCGGCAGTGACACCACGCTGATGCATGTCGATCATCTGCAACGCCTGTGGCGAGGGCCGGACCTGCGGCCTATCCTGTTGACCTCCGCACAATATCAGGCGCTTGCAAAAGCCATCGACGCCGACTTTGCGCCGGGCGCGGCAATCAAGGGCTATGGTGCGGACGATCTGTTCTACCCCGCACGTGGCAGCTATAGCGTGCTGCGCACCTGCAACGAATGGACGGGCGACAAATTGCGGGATATCGGGGTGCGCATCGGCATCTGGACGCCTGCAAGCTGGAGCGTGATGCGCTGGTTTCCAGCACCCTAGCTAGCCGCCGCGCACGATCTCCGCCCACTCCGCTTCATCGATCACCCGGATGCCCAGTTCCGCGGCTTTCTTGAGCTTCGATCCAGCACCCGGCCCTGCGACGATCAGGTCCGTCTTTGCGCTGACCGACCCCGCCGCCTTGGCTCCCAATGCTTCGGCCTGCGCCTTGGCTTCGTCGCGGCTCATCGTTTCGAGCTTGCCGGTGAAGACGATGGTCTGGCCGGAGACCGCACTTTCGCGAACGTCGACCTTGTAATCAGGCGGCGACACTTCGTTCAGCAGGTCTTCCCACGCCTGTACATTGTGCGGTTCATGGAAGAAGTCAGCAAGCGCGTGACCCACTGCCGCGCCGACATTTTCCACGCCTATGTGGTCGGCAATGGCCTTGTCGATCCGGGCCTGAAAGCGGTGCGGCGGCTCGTCCGGCAGTGGCTCGGTCGCCGCGCGCAATGCGATGATATCTTCCGCCAGAGCGCGCAAGGCGGGCAAGGTCGTGTGGCGCTTCAGCAGATCGCGCGCCGTCACCGCGCCGACATGACGGATGCCGAGGCCGAACAGCAGACGCGCGGCGTCGGGCGAAGTCTTCGCGCGAATGGACTCGAGGAGGCCATCGACTGACTTTTCCTGCCAGCCCTTGCGCCCGACTAGCTCGTCGCGATGCTGCGACAATCGAAAGATATCGGCAGGTTCGTCGATCCAGCCGAGATCCAGAAATTCCTGGATGGTCTTCTCGCCCAGCCCCTCGATATCGAGAGCGCCCCGGCTGACGAAATGCCGCAGCCGCTCGAACCGCTGCGCCGGGCAGATCAACCCGCCCGTGCAACGCACGTCGACTTCTCCTTCCTCTCGCACCGCTTCGGAACCGCAGGCCGGGCAGTGATCGGGAAAGACGAAGGCGTTGCGCGGTTCTTCACGCGTGAGATTCTCGACCACCTGCGGGATGACGTCGCCTGCGCGCTGGACGACCACGCGATCACCCGGTCGCACGCCCAGTCGCGCGATTTCGTCCGCGTTGTGCAGTGTCACGTTCGACACCACGACGCCGCCGACCGTGACGGGCGTCAGGCGACCGACCGGCGTCAGCTTGCCCGTCCGCCCGACCTGGATATCGATGGCGACAAGGTCGGTCTGCGCGCGCTCGGCGGGGAATTTATGCGCGATGGCCCAGCGCGGTGCCTTGGCGACGAACCCCAGCCGCTCCTGCCAATCGAGCCGATCGACTTTATAGACCACGCCGTCGATGTCGTAAGGCATGTCCGCCCGCAGTGCCTCGATGCCACGATAATGCGCGAGCAGTTCGGCTGCGTTTTCGAATCGCCGCAAATGTTCGGACAGCGGAAAGCCCCACCGCCCGATTGCCTGCATCACGCCCATCTGCGTGTCGGCGGGTAGCGCGGAATGTGCGCCCCAGCCGTGGGCGAGGAACCGTAGGGGTCGGCTGGCGGTGACGGCAGCGTCCTTCTGCCGTAGCGAACCGGCAGCGGCGTTGCGGGGGTTGGCGAACTGGCGCACGGTTTCGGGGTCGAACGCCTCGTTTTTGCTTTCCGCCAGCGCCTGCCCCGCCACCATCAGCCGCGCATTCAGCGCGACGAAATCGGCCTTCGCCATATACACTTCACCGCGCACTTCAAAGAGGTCGGGCGCGTCATCGCGCAGCGATTGCGGGATGTCGGCGATGTGGCGGACGTTGGCCGTAACGTCCTCCCCCACTTGGCCGTCGCCGCGCGTGGCTGCCTGCTTTAACACGCGGTTTTCATAGCGGATCGAGAGCGAGAGCCCGTCGATCTTGTCCTCCGCCGTCATCGCCACCGGCGCGTCGGCGGGAAGCGCCAGATAGCGCCGCACCCGCGCAACGAACTCCTCCACCTCCGCGTCGTCGAACGCATTGTCGAGGCTCATCATCCGCTTTTCATGGGCGACCTTGGCCAGCGGCGACGTTTCTACCGACGCGCCGACCTGGCGGTTGGGACTGTCTGCCCGCACCAGATGCGGAAACGCCGCCTCCAGCGCGCTGTTCTCCCGCACCAGCGCGTCATACTCCGCGTCGCTGATCTCCGGCGCATCCTCGGCATGATAGCGCGCATTATGATGCGCAATCAGCTTTGCGAGCCGCATGAGACGGTTGGCCGCTTCGGCTTCTGTCAGCGCGGACATGTCCGCCATCACACCCCCTCCAGCAGCCGCCCGGCCTGCGCGCGGGCTTCCTGGGTAATTTCCGCGCCGGACAGCATGCGGGCGATTTCTTCGCGGCGTTCGGATTCGCTCAACGCGTGGACGCCGGTGCGGGTTACAGTGCCTTGGCTGGATTTCGCGATCAGCATGTGCGTTGCGCCGCGCGCCGCGACCTGTGGCGAGTGCGTGACCACCAGCAACTGGCTGCCATGCGCCAAACGCGCGAGCCGGTCGCCGATCGCGCTGGCTACTGCGCCGCCGACGCCGCGGTCGATTTCGTCGAAGATCATCGTATCGGCACCACCCTCCTGTGCCAGCGCGACTTTCAGCGCGAGGATGAAGCGCGACAGTTCGCCGCCCGACGCGATCTTCACCAGCGGCGCGAAGGGCGCGCCGGGGTTGGTCGAAATCTCGAACTCCACTCGATCGGCGCCCTGCGATCCCCACTGCGCTTCGTCCAGCGCCGCAACCGCCGTGCGGAAACGTGCGGCGTCTAGTTTCAAGGGTGCCAGTTCCGACGCCACCGCCGCATCCAGCCGCTTCGCCGCAGCGACCCGCTGCGCCGTCAGCGCTTGCGCCACCTGCCGGTAGGCCGCTGCCTTCGCCGTCAGATCGGCGTCTAAAGCCGCAAGGCCTTCCTCGCCCGCATCGATCCGCTGCAGCTTCGTATCCATTTCGGCCTTGAGTTCCGCCAGATCATCGGGCTGCACCTGATGCTTGCGCGCCAGTGCCCGCATTTCGAACAGCCGTGTCTCGATGCTGTCCAGCCGCGCCGGGTCGTAACTGAGTGCTTCGTTGGCGGCGTTCAGATGATCCTCCGCCTCGCTTGCCTCGATCACCGCGCGGTCGAGGGCCGCCAGCGCCTCGGCCAGCATTGGATGCTCCGTGGCGATCCGGTCTAGCCGCCGTGCCGCTTGCCGAAGCCGCGCGAGGCCGCCCTCCGACCCGTCCAGGAACTCTGCCACAGCAACGAGATCCTCGGTCAGGCGCGCGCCCTTTTGCATCGTCGCGCGATCGTCGGCCAGCAGCGCTTCCTCTCCCGGTTCAGGCGCGAACGCCGTCAGTTCAGCGACGGCGTGCTCCAGATATTCGCGGTCCCGTGCGGCCGTCTCGACATCCGTCCGCGCCGCCGCCAGCATCGCCTCAGCTTCACGCCATGCGCCGTGCGCCGCTGCGACCTTGGCAGTGTCGCACCGCCCGAAGGCGTCGAGCAGCGCGCGGTGCCCGCGTGGATTGAGCAGGCCGCGATCGTCATGCTGCCCGTGAATTTCGACCAGCAGTGCGCCGACTTCGCGCAGCAATGCTGCCGAACAAGGTTGATCGTTGATGAAGGCGCGGCTGCCGCCATCCGCCTTCAACGTACGGCGAATAATGATCGGCTCGCTTGGTTCCAGGTCGAGATCGTTGTCCGCCAGCGCGGCGCGGATCGGATGACCGGCATCCGGCTCCTCAAACGTCGCAGTGACGCTCGCCTGCGCCTCGCCCTGCCGGACGAGGCCGCTATCCGCCCGCGCACCCAGCGCCAGCCCGAGCGAGTCCAGCAGGATCGATTTGCCCGCCCCCGTCTCGCCCGTCAGCACACCCAGCCCCGGACCGAAGGCAAGGTCTAACGCCTCGATCAGCACGACATTGCGGATGGACAGGTTGGTCAGCACGTAACGGCTTTAGCCCCTTAGATACGAAAGGGGAACAGGCGGCGCTTCATGCCGCCTTGGGAGGATGCTCCTGAATGAGCTTGTAGGACCGCTCATACCATTTGGAACCCGGATAGTTCGCGCCCAGCACCGCCGCTGCCTTCTTCGCTTCTTCGGGCAGGCCGAGCGAGAGATAGCTTTCGACGAGTCGCTCAAGCGCCTCGGGCGCGTGCGTCGTGGTCTGATATTTGTCGACAACGGAGCGGAAGCGCAGCGTTGCCGCCAGCCATTGACCGCGACGCTGGTGGAAACGACCGATCTCCATTTCCTTGCCCGCCAGATGGTCGTTGACCAAGTCGATCTTCAACCGCGCGTCGGCAGCGTAGCGCGTCCCGGGATAGCGGCGGACGAGTTCGCCTAGCGAATCGAGTGCCTGCTGCGTAATCTTCTGGTCGCGCGTAACGTCGGCGATCTGCTCGTAATAGCAGAGCGAGATTAGATAATAAGCGTAGGGTGCATCCTTGTTACCCGGATGGATCGACAGGAACCGCTGCGCGCCCTGGATCGCCTCGTTATAATCGGTGTTCATATAGTAGCTGAACGCCGCCATCAGCTGCGCACGGCGCGCCCATGGCGAATAGGGATGCTGGCGCTCGACTTCATCGAACAGCGCCGCTGCCAGCTTGAACTGGCCCCGGTCGAGCCGGTACTTAGCTCCGTTATAGAGCGTCGAAACGTCACGGGCGACATATTGCGTGTCGGCCTTGTTCTTAGACGAGGCACAGGCGCCCAGCGTGGCAACAGCGGCAATCGCCAGCGCGAACTTGATCGAATGTTTATGCATAGGCGACGGGTCATAGCCGAGGAGTGGCGCGCCGCCAAGCAGCAGATTGTCCTCACCTACTGATATGCGGGACGGGCCCCGCTACGCAGCGGCCGGGACCATCAGCGAAGCGCGAACCCCGCCGCTGTCGCCCGGAAGGAGGCGGAAAGTCCCGCCAAGCTGCTGCGCCAGCGCCGTCGCGATGCGCAGGCCCAGACTCTGGCTGTTCTGTAGATCGAAATTCTCCGGAAGCCCGCATCCATCGTCCACGATGTCCAGTTCCAGACCGGCATCACCCCTGACGGTCACGCGGATCAGTCCGCCGACGCGATCGGCGAATCCATGCTCCAGCGCATTGGCGACGGCCTCCGCCATGATCAACGCAAACGGGATAGCGGCGTCTGGATCGATCGCCACATCGTCGTCGATAACCAGATCGACGCGAACGTCGGTGCGGCCATTAGCGTCGAGGACGTCCTTCGCCAACGTCTCCACGAAAGAGCGTACCGACAGACGTTGACCGCTGGGATCGTAGAGCGCCCGGCTGATCTTGCCGATCAGCGCCAGCCGATGCGACGCTTCGTCCAGAGCCTTACGCGCGCCGGGATGGTCGATATTGCGCCGCTGAAGCGCGATCAGCGCCGCTGCGACTTGCAGATTGTTGGACACCCTATGTTGGAGTTCGCGAAACAGCATCTCGCGATGCTCGGCCAGCGCCGCGCCGCGTGCGCGCTCGTCGGCCAACCGCTTATTGCTCTGCTGCATCCAGTCGATCAGGATGATGTCGACGGCCACCACGATAAAATAAAAGGCCAGCGCGACGAAGGTGCCCAAAGTGAAAACATGCCCCGTCTGTGGCGCGATGAAGAAATACCACGCGAACATCCAGCACAAAGCACCCGCCAGAATCGCCGGGCCACGACCGAAGAGAAATGCGGACAGGACGACTGCGGGGAAGAAAGTCACATAGGGATAGCCAGCCTGAAGCACAGGCTCGGCCAGCAATCGCAGCCCTAGAGCTGCGCCACACAGGCCCAGTGTTACGGCGTAAGCAACTATCGGATGAACCACTGCAAGCGGAAATCGCTCGACGAACCGCTCTTTCATGTACTGCTTTGCCTTCCCGCCCAACGGGCATGCGGTGCTGTAGCAGATCGTTACGTGTGCGCTTTAACCTCAATCAATGCGCAGAGAAATAGGGTCGCCCTTATGCTGGTTAAAGAAGCGTCGCGCTATCGGGGCCGTTCACTGACCAGGGCGCGGACAAGCGGCTGCATTTGCTTGTCGAATTTGGCGAGCATCACATGTTCATCGGACGTATCGAAGTGGGTGACGAGGCCATGTTCAGTCCAGCGATGCAGTGCAAAAGCGGGTGCATCGGCGATGATCATTGGGCGATTGTCCGGCTTCTCAGGATCTATGGGCGAGAGGTCCAGCGCGACCTGTGGCGCGGTGGAGGGACAGATCGCGACCGTCGTGCCTTTCCATGGCGCGACGATCGGGCGGTGGAGATGCCCGCAGACCAGCGCCTGTACCTGACCATGCCCCGCTATCGTGTCGGCAAAGCAGCTTACCCAGGGTTCGTCCGGATGCGTATTCATCCAGTCTATTCCGACTTCCACCGGCGGATGATGCATCACGATGACGGTGGGCGTCTCGGGTTCTTCCTTTAGCCGCGCGTGAAGCCAATCGGCCCGCGCTTCACAGAATGCGCCGCCATGACGACCCGGCTCCAGCGTATCGATGACGATCAACCGCAGCCCATCGAGCGGCACGACATATTGCACAAAGCCATCGACGACGGGCGTTCGCGGGAAGAAGGTCGCGAAATTCTCTCGATCGTCGTGATTGCCCATGCATGGGAAGACCGGGAACGGACACACGCTGAGCGCATTGGCCAGCCGCCGATAGCTGTCCGCATCGCCCCGATCGACCAGATCGCCAGTCGCCAGCAACAGGTCGGGGCGGTTCGGGCCGTCGATCAGGTGCCGCAATACCTGATCCAGCCGCTTGCGGTTGAATTCGGCCGGATTATCGGGCTCGAACCCCAGATGAATGTCCGTGATCTGCGCGATCAGCATCGGACGTGCGCCCCCCTGTTGTGTTATCGATTACGTCGTGTTGCGTCTGACGCCTCGCTCGACAGCGCGATCACCTTGGCAACCGTTTTGTCCCTTATCGTGTTCGCCGGAACCCATGGTGCCCCATTCCCGGCATGATAACTGTGACATAGAGCACAACTGGAGGGCACATCGGCCTTCGCCTTTTCCCCGCCATGGCATTCGCGGCATGTAGCGATGCCGGGCAGCAGCAGGTCGCTCGCCTTGGCGGACTTCGGCGCGGCATGACAGCTTTCGCAGCTTTCGGTCTTATGCGGCGCGTGGTCGAACCAGCCCTTCATCATGTAGCGCATGGGCTGATGCACCGCCATTACCTGCCAGTTGGCATTGCCCCCGGCCCCCGGCGGCGTGATGACGTGGCAGTCGAAGCAGGCCCCGCCCTTTGAGAAGACGGCGCGGATCGCGGCCTCGGCATTGCCGGGTCGCGTAGCCGCTGCCCGCACATAGGCGTTGCTCACCTTCGCCGCCGCATAGTCGCCGGGGAGGCGCCGCGTCATGCCGCCAAGCGCAACGGGGCGTACCGGACCAGTCGAGCGATAATAGGCGCGCAGGTCGGCGACAACCTGCGCCGGTTCGCCATGCCGCAGAGTGCGGACGGTGCCGCCGATGCTCTCGAAGCCAAGGCTGTGGCAGGCTTGGCAATCGGTCTCCATATCGACCGGCAGGAAGCGCACGCCGTCCGCCGTCGGACGGTGGCAATCCGCGCAGGCAAGTGAGTCGCCATAGCCCTGCTGCGCCTTCAACGTCCGCGCCATGCGCGCGACGCCACCCGATTTGCTCAGATGGATGTTATGCGGGAATTTGAGGCCGCCATTGTCGCTTGGTTCGTCGTCCAGCGAGATGCGTTCGAAGCGCGGGTACTTCATGCCGATGCCGGGCGGCGCAACCATCACGGCGGGCTCGAATTGCGGATGGCTGGTGCTAAAGTCGCCTGCGTTGCCCAGCTTTGTGTCCTTCAACCGCTTGTCCAGCGTGCCGTGGCAATCGGTGCAGAACTGCTGCGCGGTCGGCTGCATCGGGCCAGCGCCGACATGCTCGGTATGGCAATCCACACAGGCGCCGGGGCCGGGCTTACCGAACGCGGAAGAGAAGCTGGCGAGGATGCGTCCACCGACGCCGGGAGTTTCGCGTGCCATCGCCAGACGGGCAGCGGGGGCGTGCTCATGCACTTCCGCGGGATTGTGGCAGGTCTGACATGCGCTGTCCTGCACCGACACGAACGCCTTGACGTGGCAGCTTTCGCATTTGCCTTCCAGCGCGTGATGCGCCTTGCTCAAGGGGCCGGGGGACCAGGCGCTGTCGCCGGCCACGGTGTCGCCCTTGGTGAGGTTCGCCCGCATCATCTGCGCCTCACGCTCGTTCTTTACTGCGTAGATGTTGCGCGTGTCCTGCGCGGGCCGCGTGACAAAACTGAAGATCGGCACCGCCAGAAAGCCGATCAGGATCGACAACACCAGCGCCCACGCCATGCCGCGCCGCCCCGGCAGCAGGCCGGAGAGCGAGAAGACGCGGGACTCTTCCTTTTCCTCCAGTGCGTCGGACAGGGCGTCCACGCGTTGGATCGACAGGATGATCTCGTCATTTTCGCCATGCGACACGGTGATGCGGTGCCCGCCGAAGCGCAGTTCCGCGCCCTGCACGGCGTCGATATCGGCGCGCATCGTCGTGCGCCCGTCAAGCACGAACCCGAGCGTTCCCGTCGCGCGCACGGTGACGCGCCGGGCATCGACTTGCTCGATCCGCGCGTGGTCGGGCGTGACCGACAGATCCTGCAAGTGGATGTCGTTCTCTGCCGCACGGCCGATCGACAGCTGCGGCTTGGGCAACGTGGACTGGCGCACGATTTCGCGGCCATCGGCGGTGTGGCTGACCTGACGGATAAGGAATGTCATGCGATCACCAGTAGAAGAACACGCTGACGATGTGCGCCGTCAGGGCTGCGAGCAGCGCGAAGGTGGCGGGCACATGCACGTAGAGCCAGATTTCAAGCAGCGCCTTCAACCGCAGATGCTTGCGCAGCCGTGCCAGCGTGCCCTGCTTGCGCTCCAGTAGCGCGTCGATGCGCTCCAGCGGATCGTCGCCGGTATCGGGATGCGCGGCGGTCCACTGACGTAATGCCGATTGTGCGCGCGCGGTCGCGCAACTGGAATAGCTGCCGGTCAATCGCCGCCACAGGCCACCGCTGAACGGATCCTGATCGAGGGACCATTGCACCGCCTCGGCCTGTTCGTGCGGCAGCGGTTGCGCGGCGTCGTGCAATTGCCGATCGATGGCGCGCAGTGCGTCGAGCATCTGCACCTGCGTCATCTCGTCGCGATTATCGCTGAGCGCGGCGGGTATTCCGGCATAGACGCCCACGCCGAACATGCCCGACAGGATCACCAGCATCATCAGCGCGTAGGCCAGCGTGTGCACGTTCCAGCCCAGCTGAAAACCCGTGTGCAGCGTGCCGATAACGATCAGGCTGAGACCCAGATACACATGGGCGGACGTCCATGCCTTCAATGACCAGCGCCCGGTCGTCATCGCCCGCTTGCGCATACCGAGCGCGGTCAGCCACAGGATCAGCAACACGCCGATGGTGCCGAGCGTGTAGCCATACCAGCTTCCGCCATTATGGCGCGGCGTGATGTCAACCATCAGGTAGCTGGCGATGATGAGGAGGCACAGCACCGTCGAAATCTTCAACCAGCGGAAACCGCCATGTTGCAGAAAGCCTTCATGGCGCGCTTCGCCCCGCGCGCGCCGCATCGTGGAAACCCGTGTCGCCATGGTCAGCGGCTATCCCCCGTGATCCGTTCCAGCCGTGCGACGCTCAAGAAGTCTTCGGGCGATACGCGGATCGCGGCGCCAGTCGGGCAAGCGCGCACGCAGGCAGGGCCACCGTCGATCCCCGAACACATGTCGCACTTGATCGCTTTCTTCGGCTTCTCGACGCCCGGTTCGGCATTTTTGTAGCGCCACTTCTTCGATGGCTCGCCCGGCCCCGGCCCTGCGCCGAACAGCATCCAGCTTAGGAGGCCCGGCTTCTTGGGCGGCACGCTGTCCATGCGGATTACGCCATAGGGGCAGTTGCGCTGGCAGTTGCCACAGCCGATGCAGGTGTCGTCGATGAACACTTCGCCGTCGGGGCCGCGATGAATGGCGTTGGGTGGGCAGTCGGCCATACAGTGCGGATGCTCGCAATGGCGGCAGCTCGTCGGCACATGCAGATGCGCGTAGGTCTTGCCTGCTTCGCGATCGAGCCGTGACAGCCCCTCATGGCTGTCCGCGCACGCCTTCTCGCAATTGTCGCAGCCGACGCACAGATGCTCGTCGATCAACAGCACGTCAGTCGCTTCGCCGATGCCATTGTCGACCAGGAATTTGGCCGTCTGCGAATACATATCGACCACGGTCGAAAAGCTGTCCTTGCGGCTCTCGACGAAGGCGTTGATGTCCTGCCGCGCGGCCATGTCGCGCCGGGCGCGTTCCAGCAGTGCGGGCTTGGCTTCCATCAGCGCGCGGAACGCCTCGCCCTTCAGCCTGATGACTTCGGACTTCACCGTCGCCTTGACGCTGGCGGTGCGAGGTCCGCCGCCGATCAGCGCCATTTCGCCGACGTAGCTGCCTGCGGGAAGATAGGAGAGGAACACGGGCTTTCCACCGACGATCTTCTCGACGATCATCGATCCGACGCGGATGACGAAGATGTCGTCGCCCTGCTCACCCTCACGGATGATGAACTCGCCCGCCTTCACCGTCATGATCTCGGCGGTGTCGAGCACCTCGGTAAGGTCGGCAGGGGTCAGGCCCGCGCCGAACATCTGGAGCAATTGCCGCTCGGTCGAGATGCGTGTTACCGCGCGCTTGGCGGCGGGAACGGAGGACATGAGTTTCAGCGCCGCCGTGCGCGACACTTCCACCATGATCGACTTTTCGCCCGCGCGCACCGTAGCCCCGCGCCGCCGCCCGGAGATCAAGCCAACTTCGCCGAAGATCGAGCCTTTTTCGATTGGCACGGTGATGGCGGGGCTTTCCGCCCGCACTTCCACCAGCGCCTGCCCATCGGCGACCGCGAACAGCGAAGACCCCGGATCGTTCTTTTCAAAGATGACCTGGTTCTTGCCATAGGCGCGCACTTCGCTGTCGAGCATGAACTCGCGCATCTGGAGCGGCGACAGGCCTTCGAGGATCGAGACGTTGGTGCGCAGGAACTCCAGCCATTCGTCCACGCTCTTCTTGCCCGGTAAATCCTTGAACTTGGCGGCAAGGATCGGTTCGTCTGCGGGTTTCAGCGTCGTGTTGCCGTTGATGAACTCAACAACGTCGTGGCCCTGATTCATGCAATGCTTGATCAACGGATAACCGGCGAGCGCGCCGATCACGAAAATGCCAGGCGCGGTCGTCTCGAACACAGGCGACAATTTGGGGAAGGCCAGCCGGTCGTTGCTCGTGAACTCAATCCCGCATTCCTCAACGAAGCTGCGCGGCGGCGCGGAACCCATCCGCGCGATGATCCGATCGCACGGCAGGCGCACTTCGCCATCGCGCGTATCGACGGTGATGAAGCCCTGCTCGACTTTCGACGTGGTGCTCTCGGTCAGGATGCTGACACGCCCGGCAGCGCCCGCCGCCATCAGGGCCTGTACATTCGCGCCCTTGGCAGTCGAAAATTCCGCGCCACGGTTGATCAGACTGACGATGTTGCCCTGCGCCTCGTCCGCTGCCAGACCAAGCGCGTTTTCGATGCCCGCATCGCCGCCGCCGATGACGAAGATATGCTCGTCATTATATTCGGCCGGATCATCAAGTTGATACTGGACATGGGGCAAGTCGCCGCCCGGACAGCGCATCAGGTTCGGATTGCCCTGCGTCCCGATCGCCATGATGACGGCGTCGGCGATATACTCTTCGCCGTTGGTCAGCGTGATCTTGTAAGGGGGCGCGTGGCGCTGTTTCTCGCGCGTTTCGCTGCTGCCGTCGCGGGCGCGGACGACGATCTTCTGCACGCTACCCGGGATCGGATCGCCAGTGCCTTCGATGGCTTTCACTTCACTTTTGTAAGCGACGTTGATGCCCTGCCCCGCCGCCTGATCGTTCCAGGTGCCCAGGATCTTCTCACGCTTGCCCGCGTCGAAATCGAAGTCGGATCGCAGGACGAGCTGGCTCGGCGTCGCCATGACGTGCTTGCCCTTCTGATACTTGTAGATCGTATCGGAAAGGTGGTCGGTCTTTTCGAGGAGGACGTGCGAAAGACCCAGACCTGCGGCACGCGCGGCGGCGCTCAGCCCGGCCGGCCCCGATCCCACAATAGCGATGCGCACGCGGTTGCCCACAGTTATCCCCCAAGATTCTGTTTGCCACTCCCGACCTTTCCCCCGGTCGATTTAGCGGCATACGGGTGCGAACCGTGGCGGCACTCTACCATTTCCTTCGCGTCGCGCTAGACTGCAAGTTGCATGTGGAGGGGATTTCAATGACGGAAGTTGCAAAGGCGCCCGGCGGCGCGGGAAGTCGCACGGGACGGATGCTGCTGATCGGAGCCGGCGTGATCGCGCTGGTGTCCGTCGCCTATGGCGTAACCCGCGAATCGCACGACCCTTCCGCTACGCCCACAGCAGCGGCTTCCGAACCGCAGACCGCTGCTCCGGCCGATCCAGCCGCCATTATTCAGGACTTACAGAACCGCGTCGGCGCGAATCCGAAGGACGCCGAAGGGTGGCAGATGCTCGGCTGGGCCTATTTTGAAGCGAACCGTTATGCCGATTCGGCACGCGCCTACAAACGCGCGACGGCGCTGGTGCCGGGCAATGCGACATTCTGGTCGTCTTTGGGCGAGGCGCTGGTGATGGGCAGCGCCACCGATCCGATGCCTGCCGAGGCGGCGGCGGCGTTCGACAAGGCGATATCGCTGGATGCGAAGGAACCGCGCGCACGCTATTTCCTAGCCGTCGCCAAGGATCTGAAGGGCGACCACAAGGGCGCGATCGCCGACTGGGTCGCGCTGTTGAAGGAGACGCCGAGCGGCGCACCTTGGGAAGCGGACCTGCGCCGTACCATCGAGCAGGTCGGCCGCATCCACAAAGTCGATGTTACCCAACAACTCGCCAGCATCAAGCCGAGCGCGCCGCATTCTGAAATTCCCTCGGTCGCGACGGCGGCGATTCCTGGCCCGACGCGCGATCAAATGCAGGCCGCCTCTGCACTACCCAAAGGTCAGCAGGATCAGATGATCGACGGCATGGTCGCCAGCTTAGACGGCAAGCTCAAGGCCAATCCTACAAATGTCGATGGCTGGATCATGCTGATGCGCAGCCGCATGACGCTGGGTCAGACGGCGCAAGCGACGCAGGCGGCGAAGAACGCGATCACCGCCAATCCCGCGCAGGCCAGCCGGATCAAGGATGAGGCGAAGCTGCTGTCCGTCCCCGGCGTCTGATCGGGGTCAGGCGTCCAGCGACGCGGTCATCTTGAAGATGCCCTGCGCGTTGCCACTGTCAAATTTGAGATCGATAAGACCATTTGATGGGTCAACTTCACGATCAATAAATTCGTAGAAGGAGCCTGGCACGGAGAGCGTCACAGCAGCGCCGTCTTCTCCGACGAAGGAACGCTCCACCCAGTCGGCGCGATACGCCGTCTGGCGCACGCGTCCGCTGCCCGATACTTCGATGCGGTCCTTCATGGCGCGGCCAGCGGCACGCTGTGCGTCGGCCACTGCCTCGACATCGCTCACCCGGTCGGTGCCATGGTTGAAGGCATTACCCTCGGTCGCGATCCAGGCGGCTTCGGCGCTGGCGGCTTTCAGCGTTTCATAGTCGGACAGGCTCGGCACGTCGTGATGCCGGTCGAAAGCACCGACGATGGCGGGCAAGGCCGCGGCGGCCCGATTTAGCGCAACCTCGCCCCGCTCCGCAAACTCATCGAGCACCGCCAGCGCGTCGGCGGTAAGCGGTTCCCGCGTCGTGCCGAAAATCCGTTTGGCCGCCGCCGCGAAGTCGGGGCCGAACCGATCCACATGCAGTTCGCTGATGAAGAATTGCGCGATGCTGTCCGGAAACGCGCTATGGCACCAGGCATATCCGGTCATCCGCAGCCTATCGAGCGGATAGATGTCCGCGCGTACATAGCCCAGCGGTTCGAGAATGCGGGCGAAGGCATCCGCCCCGGCGGGAACGGCGCCAGTGGGCGCATGGCCGGGCAATATGACCGTGCGCAGCGCACCATGATCGAGTATGATCTTCCGCCCCGCCGCCCGGCAATCCGCTGCATAGGCCGCTGCCGTCGGCACGCGCGCCAGTAATCCCCAATGCAGCGCCACGTTCATCGCCACGGCGAACTCGGCGCGGCTGACTGTCTTTGGACCGCTGTCGGGCACGCCCCCCGGCAATGCCAGATCGGAGATCGCGGGCGCGGCATCGTCCTTCAAAACCGCGGCGACAAGAGCATGTAATTTTTCAGGCGAGATCGTCATCCATGACAAATAGCGACTTCACCGCGATAGTGCCAGTTCCTGCGTTACGGGCTTCGGCAGCGCGTTCCGCCGCTGCGAAATCCTCCGTCGAAACAGCTCGACCGACAGTGGCGCAATCCATCGCAGAGGCGCGGAACCGATGGCAGCGATCGGTATTTAGATGCTCATGACTATGTATCGGTATGTGACGCCCACACGGACGGGCAAATGGTATCCCAGCATCGAAGCTGCGCAGAAGACCGCCAACAAGATCGGTGCCGGATTCTGGGACGAGGGAAGCGGCGCTTTCTATCAATATCCCCAAGCGAAGCTGGAGATGCAGCCGTTGGTTATGGCCATGCCGATGATAGCCAATTCCAATGGACGCGGCGATATCATCCCGATGGAGCAAGCCGCCTGATGTGCCGCCCATTTCGGGATGAGACTTGACTCCCGGCGGCTTGAGGATGACCATGGCGGCCAGAACACAAGAGCTAGCGCAGTCAGGGGCTTAAGCAATGAATGTGTCAAAAACGGCGGTAGTGGAGCGGATCGCCCGCGTACTTGCAGGGCAACATCTAAGCATTAATGCGGCGGGTCGTGAATCGTCCGCCGCGCCGGATGTTGACGATGCTTGGCCGAACTATCGGAGCGACGCCCTGGCCGTTCTCCGCACCTTGAGAGAACCCGATGAAGCCATGGCTGCGGCAGGCGATCCGGTCGTCTGGGAGAGGATGATCGGGGCGGCGCTGGGGCACGCGCCACATGACCATACTGCTTCCATGTCCAACGAGCCGCCTGAGCCTGGCACCGATCCGCTGCACGAAGGGCCGTGAGAGTCGGCCCCCATTAACTCCTGAAAAGGGTTCCACGCACTTCGATCTATACGCCCCGTCGTGGCAACGCCTCGCCGCAGCGGTGTAGCGCCGTATCGGGCGATCCCCTCTAAGCGCTTCAACGAAGCGAGGGGTCGCCCATATAATGCAAGGTTTGTTTCGCGCGGCTTTCGCGCTGATTGTCGCACTCGGCCTGGTTACGGCGAACGCTCCGGCCATGGCAGGCACGCTCCAGTGCGCACCCTATGCGCGTCAGATTTCGGGAATTCAGCTTTTCGGCCGCGCTGCCGATTGGTGGAACCAGGCCAGCGGCCATTATGATCGCGGGCATGAGCCACGGGTCGGCGCAGTCCTCGCCTTTGCCTCCAGCCGTTCGATGCCCGCCGGTCATGTCGCCATGGTCAGTCGGGTCGTTTCGGATCGCGAAGTGCGGCTTACCCACGCCAACTGGTCCTATCGCGGCGGTATCGAGCATGATGTTCGCGCCGTGGACGTGTCCCCCAATAACGACTGGAGCGACGTCAAGGTCTGGTATGCACCCATCGGCGATCTGGGCCAGCGTTCCAATGCAGCGCGCGGGTTCATCTACGCCTCCGCGCCGGCACCCGAGCAAAAGCCGGTGCAGATTGCCATGGCGCAGGTTCCCGCCACCTTCCGCTGATCCCGTCCCCCGACATGCTTAACCGGTTGCTAGGCATTTCCTGACATAACCGTCCCCAGTGGGTGATTACGGTTTTCAGGATCACATATGGGACAGCTTCGGGGCAAAGCCGCAGCTTGGCTGCTGGCGACGAGCCTTGCCATTTCAATAGCGATGCCGCTGCGCGCCGCCGACATTCTGCAATGCGTGCCCTATTCGCGTGTGGTTTCGGGCGTGACGCTGTATGGTGACGCGTGGACATGGTGGGCGCAGGCGGCCGGACATTATGATCGCGGGCATGTTCCTCGTAAGGGCGCGGTGCTGGCGTTCCAGCCTTATGGACCCATGCAGCTTGGCCATGTCGCGGTGGTGAGCGCGGTGCTGTCGGATCGCGAAGTGCTGATCCGGCATGCGAACTGGTCGACGCCGGGCGCTATCGAAGAAGACGTCCGCGCCATCGACGTGTCGGAAGAAGGCGACTGGAGCGCGGTGCGCGTTTGGCATACGCCCACCGGCCAGATGGGCGCGCGTATCAACCCGACTTACGGCTTTATCTATAGCGAGAAAGCGCGCCTCAATCCGTTCAGGGGTATGAGCGGCGTACGCCTAGCCAAGGCCATGCCGCTCCCGGATGATGCGGAGGACTTGCCGCTCCGCAAGGCCGGACCCCGCCTGGCCTATGCGGATGTAAGCCGGATCGGAGACGAGCGCACCTTGAGCGACATCATCCGCGACGTGAAACGGGCCGCGCGGCTGAAATAGACTATTCCGAAGCCTCTTGCGCAGGCGGATTTTCGTACCAGGCTTCTACTTCGCCAGACAGTTTGATGGTCAGCGGTTGTCCGTGGCGGTCCTTGGTCTTGCCCGCCGCTACGCGAATCCAGCCTTCGGAAATGCTATATTCTTCCACGTCATTGCGGATGCGATCCTTGAACCGGATACCGATGCCGCGCTGAAGCACGTCCATGTCGAAGTGGGGGCTGCGCGGGTTGGTCGACAGGCGGTCGGGCGGCGTGTCGGTTATCGGGGCCGTTTCGGGCGTGGGCGTTTCAGGCGTATCGTTCATGGGTCATATCCTGCTGGAAAGGCGTCCGCCTAGCCGCCCACAAAGGGGCGCGTCAACCGCTCAGGCCCGCGCTTCGCCGACTACGCCCGCGCTGTTATGGCGCAGTGCAGTCAGGACCGTATTCACGATAGCGGCGGAATCCAGACCCGCATCGGCATATTGCTTTTCGGGCTTGTCCTGATCCTGGAAGATGTCGGGCAGCCGCAGGGTGCGGATCTTCAATCCCGAATCTGTGAGGCCAAGGTCGCTCGCCAGCGTCAGCACATGCGCGCCAAGGCCACCGACAGCGCCCTCTTCCACTGTCACGGCGACTTCATGCGTCGCCAGCAGCTTGCGGATCATGGCTTCGTCGAGGGGCTTAGCGAATCGGAGGTCCGCAACGGTGGTGGACAGCCCCTTGGCTTCCAGCAGGTCCGCCGCCTTCAGCGCTTCCTCCAGCCGAGTGCCGAGCGACATGATGACGATCTTCTGGCCTTCCCGGACGATGCGGCCCTTGCCGATCTCCAGCAATTGCGGCGTTTTCGGTAGTGCTACACCTGTGCCATTGCCACGCGGATAGCGCACCGCGATTGGGCCGCTGTCGTGCTGTGCGCACGTGTGCACCATGTGCACCAGCTCCGCCTCGTCCGCCGCCGCCATTACGACGAAGTTCGGTAACGTCGCGAGATAGGTCACGTCGAAGCTGCCAGCATGGGTGCTGCCATCGGCGCCGACGAGACCCGCCCGGTCGATCGCGAAACGCACCGGCAGATTCTGTATCGCGACATCGTGCACGACCTGATCGTATGCGCGCTGAAGGAACGTCGAATAGATCGCGCAGAATGGCCGCATGCCCTGTGCCGCGAGACCCGCCGCGAAGGTCACCGCATGCTGTTCGGCGATTCCGACATCGAAGGTGCGTGAGGGGAAAGCCTCCTGAAACTTGTCGAGGCCCGTACCGGCAGGCATCGCTGCCGTGATCGCGCAAATGCGATCGTCGTTCAGGCCCTCGGCGATCAGCGCTTTGGCGAACACGCTGGTATAGCTTGGCGGGCCGGGAGGCGCTTTAGCTTGTGCGCCCGTGACCACATCGAATTTCTGAACGCCATGATATTTGTCGCTGGCGGCTTCGGCGGGCGCGTAGCCCTTGCCCTTCTTGGTCACGACATGGA
Source organism: Sphingobium sp. SCG-1 (assembly GCF_002953135.1). Classification (NCBI taxonomy): domain Bacteria; kingdom Pseudomonadati; phylum Pseudomonadota; class Alphaproteobacteria; order Sphingomonadales; family Sphingobiaceae; genus Sphingobium; species Sphingobium sp. SCG-1. The sequence continues at coordinate 1,177,929 of NZ_CP026372.1, read as the reverse complement.
CGAGGATAGGGCCTTCTTCCGCATCACGGACATTTTCCAGAACCGGGATGAGCTGATCGAGATTATGCCCATCGACAGGCCCGACATAATAGAAGCCAAGTTCCTCGAATAGCGTGCCACCCATCGCCATGCCGCGCGCGAACTCGTCGGTCTTGCGCGCGGCCTTGTGCAGCGGACGCGGCAATTTGCGCGCGAGGCGCTTCAGCACATCGCGCACCGAGAGGAATTCCCGGCTGGACACGATCCGGGCCAGATAGGCAGACAGCCCTCCGACCGGCGGGGCAATCGACATATCATTGTCGTTGAGGATCACGACCAGCCGATTTCCGGCCTCGCGCGCATTGTTCATCGCCTCATAGGCCATGCCGGCCGACATCGCGCCGTCGCCGATAACCGCAATGCCCTTGCCGGGCTGATTCTTCAGCTTGGCGGCAATGGCGAATCCCAATGCCGCGCTGATCGACGTAGAGCTATGCGCCGCGCCGAAGGGGTCATATTCGCTCTCGGACCGCTTGGTGAAGCCTGAGAGGCCGCCGCCAGCGCGAAGCGTCCGGATACGATCGCGCCGCCCGGTCAGCACCTTATGCGGATAACATTGATGCCCAACGTCCCACACGAGCTTGTCCGTGGGCGTGTCGAACACATAATGGATCGCGGTCGTAAGCTCGACCACACCCAGGCCGGAACCCAAATGCCCGCCAGTGACGCCCACAGCCGCAATCACTTCCTGCCGCAATTCGTCCGCAAGCTGAGGCAACTCCGTAGGATCGAGCCTTCGCAGGTCTGCGGGCAGATTTACCTTATCTAGCAACGGCGTGAGGGGGCGTTCGGACATGAGTAGGGGTTTCTCCTGACGACTGCTTTAGCCGGTTACGCCAGTGGTGTCGAATATAGTGATGCCGTTCAGGCCGCGCATTTGGCGCAAGTGCCCAGCACTTCGATAATGGGCCGCTCGGCAGTGAAGCCCTCGTTGGCGGCGCGCTTGCGGACATTTCCGGTCAACGCATCGTCGTCCACATGAGTTGCCTCTCCGCATGTCCGGCACACGAGAAAGATGCAGTCGTGAAGGCAGCCGGGATGGGCGTTGGCGATATAGGCATTCGCGCTTTCCACCCGCATGGCGAGGTTGGAGGACACGAACAGGTCGAGGATACGATAGACGCTGTTGGGCGCCACGCGTTTGCCCCGCGCCTTGGAAACATGGTCGGCAATGTCATAGGCGGACGCCGGCTTCTCTTCGCCCGCCAGCGCTTCGAATATAGCCGCGCGCATCGGCGTCCATTGCTCGCCATTACGCTCCAGCGTCGCTTGCGCGGCACCGGCCAGCGAAGTGCCCGTCGGTTCGTGATGGTGATGATGCTGCGCCATACCCCCTATTTAGGCCCGTGCGCCGGTCGCGGCAATAGGGGCTAGGCCGCACCCGGCGACGCGGCTCTGGGCGGCGACCGAATATGGGCCCACGCAAATTTTCCACACTCTGTCCTTGCCTCTGGAGGATATGCCATTAAGGGGTAGCGCGTCATCTGGGGAGTAGCCAGCCGTCGGGAAACCAGCGGGCCGCGCGTCAACATATTTGGTGGAGACACCATGGTGCGCGGGACAGGAACGATCGATCCTGTCTGTCGAGACCAATGGCATCGGCTTTCCGTCCGGTCGGGCGGGGGGGGCCGGTGACATTGTGCTCCATCCTGCCCGACCCGGACAAAATACATGGACGCATTCCTAGCCTCGACTGCTGTCGTCGCGCTCGCCGAAGTCGGCGACAAGACGCAGTTGCTCGCGATCCTGCTTGCCACCCGGTTCCGTAAACCCGTGCCGATCATCGGCGGCATATTGGCCGCGACGTTGGTCAATCACTTTCTTGCGGCGTGGGTCGGCCACAGTATTGCCGGGCTGCTGGATGGTCCGGTGTTCCGATATGCCGTCGCAGCCGGGTTTATCGCCATGGGGCTGTGGACGCTCATTCCCGACAAGATCGACGATGATTTGAAGACGCCCAGCCATTCGGGGGTTTTCGTCACGACGCTGGTGTCCTTCTTCATTCTGGAGATGGGCGACAAGACGCAGGTCGCAACCATTGCGCTTGGCGCGCAATTCGGCACCAGCTTTGCGGAGTTGCTGGCCGTAACGGCAGGCACCACGCTGGGCATGATGATCGCCAATGTGCCCGCCGTGTATCTGGGCGAGGCGTTGATAAAGCGCGTTCCGTTGGCGGCGGTGCGCGCCGTCGCAGCTGCGCTGTTCCTGGGGTTGGGCCTGTGGCTGCTCGCTTCGTTACGCGGATGGCTATGACGCTGTTGCGATTACGGGGCTTCCCTGATACCCGCGCGCCCAACAACTGTGCCTTTTCACGAAAGCCTGGCCTATGTCCGATCAGATCAACCGCGTCGTCCTTGCCTTTTCCGGGGGCCTCGACACCAGCGTCATTCTGAAGTGGCTGCAGCAGACCTATAATTGCGAAGTCGTCACCTTCACGGCGGATCTGGGTCAGGGCGAAGAGCTGGAACCCGCGCGCAAGAAGGCGGAGATGATGGGCGTGAAGCCTGAGCATATCTTCATCGACGACCTGCGCGAGGAGTTCGTCAAGGATTACGTCTTCCCGATGATGCGCGCCAATGCGCTGTACGAGGGGCTATATCTGCTCGGCACGTCGATCGCGCGGCCTTTAATCGCCAAGCGGCAGATCGAAATCGCGAAAATGGTCGGCGCAGATGCGGTCAGCCATGGGGCGACCGGCAAGGGCAATGACCAGGTTCGTTTCGAGCTTGGCTATTATGCGCTTCAGCCCGACATCAAGGTCATTGCGCCGTGGCGCGAGTGGGATCTGACCAGCCGCACGCGCCTGATCGCTTTCGCCGAAGAGCATCAGATTCCGATCGCCAAGGACAAGCGCGGCGAAAGCCCGTTCTCGACCGATGCGAACATGCTGCACACGTCGTCCGAAGGCAAAGTGCTGGAAGACCCGTGGGAGGAAGTGCCCGACTACGTCTTTTCGCGCACCGTTCACCCGGAGGATGCGCCCGATCAGGCCGAGACCATCACCATCGATTTCGAACGCGGCGATGGCGTGGCGATCAATGGCGAAGGCATGTCGCCCGCGACCTTGCTGGAAACCCTCAATGAATATGGCCGCAAGCATGGCATCGGCCGCCTCGATCTGGTCGAGAACCGCTTCGTCGGCATGAAGTCGCGCGGCATGTATGAGACGCCGGGCGGCACCATCTATCATCTTGCCCATCGCGGGATCGAGCAACTGACGCTGGATCGCGGCGCAGCGCATCTGAAGGACGAACTTGCGCCCCGCTATGCCGAATTGCTCTACAACGGCTTCTGGTTCTCGCCCGAGCGCGAGATGTTGCAGGCGGCGATCGACCATAGTCAGGAAAAGGTGACGGGCACTGTACGCCTGAAACTTTACAAGGGGGGCGTGTATGTCACTGGCCGCAAGTCGCCGTTCAGCCTCTATAGCGAGAAGGTCGTGACGTTCGAGGATGACGCGGGCGCTTACGATCAGCGGGACGCAGCAGGCTTCATCAAGCTCAATGCGCTGCGGCTTCGATTGCTCGGCCGCCGCGACCTCTAAGGCTGCGCGAAAAGGCTTGCACGGAGCGCGCTAAACGGCGCTAATCGTCCGATGGCGCGCGCTACCCGAAAACATATTTTCCCGTGGCGCTATGGCATGTTCCTAGCGCTGCTCGCTTCGATGGCACCCTTGGCGATGGCGATGCCGTGGCATGAAGGTGTGATGGCGGGCTTCGATATTGCGGCGCTGGCCTTTCTGTTCTCGCTCGCGCCCTTGCTCGATGCGGATGCAGGCACGATGCGCCGCCACGCGCGCGACAACGACGCCAACCGCGTGACAATGCTGCTGCTGACCAGCATTGTCAGCACCGTGATCCTCGTGGCCGTCGGCGTGGCGGTGACATCGCATGACGCGCCCGACGCGCCGACGATTGTCCTGCTGCTTACCACGCTCATCATAGCCTGGATATTCTCCAACACCGTCTATGCGCTGCATTATGCGCATATCTGCTACATCAGCGAAGGCGATACGCCGGAGGCTGGCGGCATCGATTTCCCCAACAGCGAAGAACCCAATTACTGGGACTTCATCTATTTCGCCTTCACACTGGGCATGACGTTCCAGACGTCCGATGTCAGCGTCACCAACACGCCGGTCCGCAAGACGGTGATATTCCACTGTCTTGCCGCGTTCGTGTTTAATCTCGGCGTGATCGCCTTCACCATTAACATATTGGGTGGTGGCTGAGCCTGCCCCCCTTCATCGGTTGCTTACCATTGTGCGGTAGGCCGAAGCGATGCATGACTCCTCGCTCCCCGACCTGGACCCCTGCCCCCCCTCCGCAGTGAGCCATGGGGTAGGCGTCGCTGGTCTCTTCGGTCTTATAGCGTGGGTTGCGCTTGCCTGGCATTACGGGATGGACGGCCCCTATGCGGGCATGGCGGCGATATTCGCGTGCGGCGTGCCGATGGTGCTGTGGTCGCTGCTGGTCGATCGCGTTCATCGCAATGCCTCGACAGGGATCGATTGGGAGGGGCCACCCAAAGCGCTGCGCGATATATTCGACATCAGCCTCGTCAAACTCACTGGCTTCTGGGCGACATGGGGCATCATGGCGGTGCTCTATTGCCTCGCCAGATGGTATTGGGATGGCGGCTATCGCTTTGCGATGGAGATGTTCGGAACGGCCGCACCTTGGCTGCTGGTGGCGTCAGTGCCTTACGTTCTGTGGCTGGACCGTCGCCTGATCGAACCGCGAGACGCCTCCTATGCCTTTGGCCAATGGATTATCGGCGGCGCAGCGGGCATGGCCGACCTCACCCAAGTCGCGCATCACGCTCGCGCATGGCTGGTGAAGGGATTCTTCCTCGCCTTCATGCTGTCGGTCCTGCCATCCAATTTCGCGAACCTGATCCACTGGAACCTAGGCGACGTGCTTGCCAGTCCGATCGGTCTCGCCAATTTCCTGATCATGCTGCTGTTCCTGATCGACGTGGCGTTCGCGACGGTGGGCTATATGCTGACCTGCAAGCCGCTCGACGCGCACATCCGCACCGCTAACCCGCTACTCGCCGGATGGGTGGCAGCGCTGATGTGCTATCCGCCGTTCGTGCTGATGGGCGATGGTGGCCCGCTCGATTATCATCATGGCACGGCGGAATGGAGCTATTGGCTGGGTGGCAACCAACCTGCCCTGGTCGCTATACAGTGGATCTATGGAAGCCTGCTGGTCGCGCTCACCGGCATCTACGCCTGGGCGACAGTGGCGTTCGGATTGCGCTTCTCCAATCTCACGCATCGCGGGATCATCACCCACGGGCCTTATCGCTGGACTCGCCACCCGGCCTATTTGTCGAAGAACCTGTTCTGGTGGCTCTCGGCTCTGCCCTTCCTCGTGACGACGGGCAGCCTGGTCGACGTCGTTCGGAACAGCGCGACCATCGCGATCGTCAGCGCCATCTATTTCTGGCGAGCGAAGACCGAGGAAGCGCATTTGAACAGCGATCCGGCCTACGCCGCCTATAGCCAATGGATGCAGCGCCACGGGTGGATGGATCGGTTGCTCGCGGCCCTGAAAGGCAAGCCTCCCTCGCCGACAATGCAGCCCGCAGAATGACGCCTAAAAGCTTTCCTCAGCATAGACCCGGCTGACGTCACCCCGCCATTCGCCATGATAGCGGTCGAGCAGACGTTCCGCAGGCGTCTTGCCGCTGTCCACCACCTCCTGAAGCGCGGAGAGATACCCCGTCTCATTGTCGCCAACACTGTTGAGGCGCGCGCGCGAGGCGAGGCCGCTGCGCGAGATGTTCAGCACTTCGCCCGCGATATGGCGCAGCGTCTTGCCGCCGCCAATCGGCGCGTCGAGGCCAAGGCGCGGCACGGAATCCCGCAGCGCCTGCCGTTCGTCCATCGACCAGTCCTTGACCACGTCCCACGCCGCGTTCAGCGCCGTCTCGTCATACAACAACCCAACCCAGAAAGCCGGTAGCGCACAGATGCGACCCCAAGGCCCGCCATCGGCGCCGCGCATTTCTAGGAAGCTCTTCAACCGCACTTCGGGGAAGGCCGTCGAGAGGTGATCTTCCCAATCCTTCTCGGTCGGCTTTTCACCCGGCAGGATCGATAGCTTGCCTTCAAGGAAATCGCGGAAGCTCAGCCCCGAGGCGTCCAGATATTTGCCGTCGCGGAATACGAAATACATCGGCACGTCGAGCGCATAGTCGGCGTAACGCTCGTAGCCGAAGCCGTCTTCGAACACGAAGGGCAGCATGCCGGTACGATGCGGATCGGTGTCCGACCAGATATGGCTGCGATAAGAGAGCAGGCCGTTCGGCTTGCCTTCGGTGAAGGGCGAGTTCGCGAACAGCGCCGTCGCCAGCGGCTGTAAGGCAAGCGACGTGCGAAACATCTTCGCCATGCCCGCCTCGCTCTGATAATCGAGGTTCACCTGCACCGTGCAGGTGCGCAGCATCATGTCGAGGCCCATGGAGCCGACGCGCGGCATGTGCCGCAGCATGATCTCATAGCGGCCCTTGGGCATGATCGGCAATTCGGCGCGGGTCTTGTCCGGCCACATGCCCAGCCCCAGGAAACCGAGGCCCAGCATGTCGCCTACATATTTCACTTGCTCCAGATGCCGCCCGGTTTCGGCGCAAGTCTGGTGCAGGTTTTCGAGTGGCGCGCCGGAAAGTTCGAGCTGCCCCGCCGGCTCCAGGCTGATCGTGCCGTCGTCGCCGGAGAGTGCGATGATGTTCTCACCCTCGAACACTGGCTTCCAGCCATAGCGCGTCAGCCCGATCAGCAGGGTATGGATGCCGCCCTTTTCTTCATAGGAAGGGGCATGGTGATCCTTCATCGAATAGACGAATTTCTCATGCTCGGTGCCTATCCGCCAGCGTTCCGGCGGCTTTTCACCTTTGGCGAAGAGCGCAATGAGCTGATCGCGGCTTTCGATGACCGGATCAGTTCCCCCTGAGTCTGTTCTTGTGCTCATGCCCCGCCCTTAGCCGTTCCCCTGCTCAGGTCAAATCAAGCAAGTAGACGGCAGATAAGGTAGCCTGAAGAAAGACGCAATCCCATTGCGGATTGAAACCTTTATTGGCTGTTCCAGTCGCCATTCATCGCCATCCAAACCGAAGTGGCCGCGATCGCTGCTGTCTCGGCGCGCAGGATTCGGGGGCCGAGCGATACGGGAACCGCAGCCGGGTGCGCGCGGATCGATTCGCGCTCCTGAGGATCGAAACCGCCCTCTGGCCCCACGAGGAAAGCGGCGGGCCCGCTATGCTCGCGCAAGGCGTGCGCGATCGGCGTGCCGCCCGTCTCGTCGGCGAAAAACAGATGCCGCCCTTGTGGCCAATCGCGCAGCAAGGCGTCGAGCTTCACCATCTCCGACAGGACAGGCAAGGCAGTTCGGCCACATTGCTCCGCTGCTTCGACCAGATGGGCGTGCAGCCTCTCCAAGTTCAACTTGTCCACCACCGCTCGGCGCGTGAGTACCGGCTGGAGGCGGGCGACCCCCAACTCGCATGCCTTTTCCGCGATCAGGTCGATGCGGCCCTTTTTGATCGGCGCGGCGCAGAGCCAGAAATCAGGCACCGATTCGGGCGGCTTGGTCTGCGCCATGCATTCCAGCAGGATGTCCCGCTTGCGCACGTCACGCGCTATCGCCGCCCATTCGCCGGACTGGCCGTCGAAGAGGAGCACCGTGTCACCCACCTTCACGCGCATGACCGAGACCAGATAATGGGCCGGATTGCCGTCCAGCGCGACCGATACGCCCGCCCCCAACACCGTCTCGACAAAGAGGCGCGGCGCACTTTGCGGCGGCCAGGCGGGGGTGGCGGGCATCGGCTTTGCTTTCATAGTCATGAGCCACTGTCGCAGCCCCTTCCCTCTCTCTAAAGAACAACTAAGGCAGTTCGGCAAGTGAGGCACGCGCAAGGGAGCAGAATGAACGACACCATCGTCCCCGACAGCGAAATCGTTCCCGACAGCGAGGCGCGGGGCATAGTCGCGCGATTGCCGCCCACATTGCGCGGGTTGGCGATGCTGGCGCGGTTCGACAGGCCGATCGGCTGGTGGCTGCTGTTCTGGCCGGGTGCGTGGGCGATTGCGCTGGCGGGCGGCGTTCCCTCGCGCTGGGATATGCTGCTCTGGTTCCTGCTGGGCAGCATCGCCATGCGCGGTGCGGGGTGCGTGTATAACGATATCATCGACCGCGATCTCGACCGGAAAGTCGCACGGACGGCGCTGCGGCCCCTGGCGAGTGGCGCGATCTCTCTGAAAGCAGCGTGGGTCTGGCTCGTTGCGCTCAGCATGATCGGCCTGATCGTGCTGCTCCAGCTTCGGTTTTATGCGCAGATCGTCGCGCTCGCCAGTCTCGCCCTGGTGGCCGCCTATCCGTTCATGAAGCGCATAACCTGGTGGCCGCAGGCGTGGCTGGGGCTGGTGTTCAGTTGGGCGGCGCTGGTGGGATGGAGCCAGATCGCGGGTGCGCTGACAGCTCCGGGACTGACGCTCTATGCAGGCTGCATATTCTGGGTGATCGGGTACGACACCATCTATGCGATGCAGGATCGGGAAGATGATTCGCTGATCGGCGTGCGGTCGAGTGCGCTGCGCATGGGCAAGCGTGTGCGGATGGGCGTGTCGGTATTTTATGCCGGTGCGCTGCTCTGCTGGGTGGCTGCCATCTGGCAAATTCGTCCGCAGATCCTCGCCGTCGCAACCCTGCTGCCCATCGCCACGCATCTCGCATGGCAGACCATCACCCTGAAGGAAGACGGTGCGGACCCGCTCGTCAAATTCCGCTCCAACCGCTTTGCCGGACTGCTGATGTTCCTTGCCTGCCTCGTGGTCGGTAGCGCGTGAACATACGGGTAAGGTGATGTAGCGGACCCCGAGGCTGTATGCGTCACTCCGCCGCAAGCAACTGTTCCGCGCCGCCCAGATCGACCGAGACGAGGCGGCTGATCCCCTGCTCCACCATCGTCACGCCAAACAGGCGGTGCATGCGCGCCATGGTGACGGCATTGTGGGTGACGATCAGATAGCGCGTCTTGGTGTCCGCCACCATGCGGTCGAGCAAGTCGCAGAAGCGGTCCACATTGGCGTCGTCCAGCGGCGCATCGACTTCGTCCAGAACGCAGATCGGCGCGGGATTGGTGAGGAACAGGCCGAAGATCAGCGCCACCGCCGTCAGCGCCTGCTCCCCGCCGGACAGCAGCGTCAGCGCTGATAGTTTCTTCCCCGGCGGCTGCGCCATGATCTCCAGCCCCGCCTCCAGCGGATCATCGCTGTCGATCAGTTCGAGATGCGCCTGCCCGCCGTTGAACAAGGTGGTGAAGAGCCGCCGGAAGTGTCCGTCCACCGCCTCGAACGCAGCCAGCAGCCTTTGTCGCCCCTCACGATTGAGGCTGCCGATCGAACCGCGCAGACGGTTGATCGCCTGCGTCAATTCCTCGCTTTCGCCGCGACTGCGTGCCTGATCCGCTTCCAGTTCGTCCAGTTCCTTTGCCGCAACCAGATTGACTGGCCCGATTCGTTCGCGGTCTGCCACCAGACGATCCTGCTCGGCCTGTTCGGTCTGCGCGATGCGGATGGTGCTGCTGTCGAAACCCAGCCGCTCGGGCAATACCGGAGGCGGACATTCGAAGCGCTCGCCCGACAAGCGACCCATTTCGAGGCGCTTTTCCTGTGCTGATTCGGCGCGCGCCACGGCACCCGCGCGGGCTTCGCGGGAGGCGCTGACGTCTTCTGCCGCCTCCTGCACCAGCGCCTCGGCAGTCCGCAGCGCCGATTCCGCATCCCGCTCCGCCTGTTGCGCCTCGGTTGCCGCGTCGTTCAACGTCGTGACATGAGCCGACAGCCCCGCGATTTCGGCATCCATGGCTTCGGGCTTTCCCGCCAATGCGGCCTGATCCGCGATGATGGCGTCGGCCCGCCCGGACATCGCCGCGATGCGCTTGGCCGCCTCTCCCGCGCGCGAACGCCAGCCGCGTATCTCCGCTTCGGCGGCAGACATGCGCTCCCGGTCGGACAGGATCGCGCGCTCGGCCATCGCGGCATCGGACTGGGCCTGAGTCACGGCCAGACGGGCGCCGTCGCGGGCCTGCGATAGCTTTGCGACCATCGCCCGTGTGGCTGTGCCATCGAGGATATTCGCGCGCGCTTCGGTGGCGGACTCATGTTCGGTCACAGCGACGCCGTGGTCCCGGGACAGGTCCGCAAGGCGCGCATCCAATTCTGTGCGACGCCCCGATAGCCGCTCCAGCGCGCCGACAGTTTCGTCGATCGTGCGTAGCGCTGTGCGCAGGCGCTGATCGGCATCTCCCAGCAATGCGCGGGCGCCGGTCAACGATGCCGCAGCCTCTCGTCCCTTAGTCTCGGCGTGCGTCAGTTGCGCCTGTGCGTCCTCGACCTGTGTAGCGAGGGAAGGCCGTGCCGCGGCAATCGCCTCCAGCCGGTTGAGGCGAATGAGACGCTGCGCCGCCTCAGCGCCGCCTTCCAGCGCGACGAAACCGTCCCAGCGGCGCATCTGGCCATCGAGTGTGACCAGCCGCTGGCCCACCGCCAGTGTCTGACCGCTGCCGCTCTGCGCGACTATCACCTGAGTGAGGCGGCGGGCCAGTTCGGGCGGCGCAGTGACATGATCGGACAGGCGCGTGCAATCGGGCGGGATCGCGGGATCGTCCGCCAGCGCCGCAGCGCCGGACCACCGCCGCTTGCCCTCCGCACCGACGGCCGCTTGCAGATCGTCGCCAAGCGCAGCGGCCAGCGCATGCTCATAGCCGGGCGCGGCCTTAACTTGATCGAGCGCGCGGCCCTTGGCGGAACCTTGCTCCACGGCTTTGGTGAGCGCCGCCGCCTCGCCATCCAGCGCCGCCAGCGCGGCGCGAGCCGACGACATCGCGGATTCAGCGCTGGCCCGCGCTGCGCTGGCCGCCTCCCGCGCAATATCGGCCTCAGCAAGCGCGGCTTCGGCCTTGGCCCTGTCCGCTTCGGCCTGGGCCTGATCCCGCACCGCCCCGGCGCGCTTCTGTTCAAGTGGCGCGATATCCGGCAGAGCGGCCACTTCCGCCTCCACCTTGCGCAAGTCGCGCTCCGCGCGTTCCAGCCGACTGCGTGCCGCAGCCAAGGCTGCCTCGGCCACGCGCAACTCCGCCTGTTCGCTTGCCTGCGTCGCCATGGCCTGCGCCAGTTCGACTTCGACATCCCGCGCCTTCGTTTCCGCTTGCGCCAATCGCGCGACCCGCTCGGGTGCCGCCGTCTCGGTCTGCGCAATGCGGCTCTTGAGCGTTGCGACTTCCTTCGTCAGCCGGTCCAGCGCCTCGGCTGCGTCATGTGCCAGGGCGCCTTCGCGGCCCCGATCTTCCTCCAGCCGCTCAGATTGCGCGGACAAGTCGGCAAGGCGCTGCGCCGCCGCCGATCGTTCCGCTTTCAGCGCAGTCAGCCTGTGGCCCGCCTCGCTGGCAACGTCGCGGGCGCGCTGCGCTTCGGCGCGTATTTTCGCGAGCGCATCGACTGCCACCCGTGCATGCGCCGCCGCCGCCATCTGCGCTTCCTGCGCCGCCGTCACTGCCGCTTCGGCAGCCAGCGCCTCCGCCTTGGCCGCGTCGGACGATGCCGCCGCTTCTCGCCAGCGCGCAAAGATCGTGCGCGCTTCGGCCGTGCGTATCTGCGTCGAGAGCAAGGTATATCGCTCCGCCGCCCGCGCCTGTCGCCGCAGTGCGTTGGCGCGACTGTCCATGTCACTCAGCACATCGTCCAGCCGCGCGAGATTGGCTTCGGCGGCGCGCAGCTTCTGCTCGGCATCACGGCGGCGCACATGCAGGCCCGCAATCCCTGCCGCTTCCTCCAGCATCGCGCGGCGTTCCTGCGGGCGGGCGGCGATGACGGCGGCGATCTTGCCCTGGCTCACCAATGCCGGGCTATGCGCGCCAGTGGCGGCGTCGGCGAAGATGAGCGACACGTCCTTCGCGCGCACGTCGCGGCCATTGGCGCGGTAGGCACTGCCCGCGCCACGCTCGATCCGGCGCATGACTTCCAGCTCGCCGTCCGCGCCGACATCGACCGAGGGGAAGAGTTCGCCCTGCTCCTGCACCGTCAGCATTGAGACTTCGGCGAAGTCGCGTTGCGGGCGCGTGGCGGTGCCGGCGAAGATCACGTCTTCCATGCCGCCGCCGCGCATCGATTTTGCGCTCGATTCGCCCATGACCCAGCGGATCGCTTCGAGCAGATTGGACTTGCCGCAGCCGTTTGGGCCGACGATCCCCGTCAGTCCGGGCTCGATCCGCAATTCGGTCGCATCGACGAAGCTCTTGAAGCCGCTGAGTTTCAGCCGCTTTATCTGCACGATAGACCCCCGCCCGCGCAGCCCGTATTAAAAGAGAACGGCCCCCCGCGTGTCAATCAGACCCCGGCTTCCTTCAGCTTCTCGCGAAGCACTTCCCATGTCGCGGCATTCTCAACGACGGTGCCGTTGATCAGCAGCGTCGGCGTACCAGTGATGTTATACTTGGTGGTCGCCTCCTGAACGCCCTTGGCCAGCTTTTCGGCTTCGGTAGTGTTGGCGAGGCATTGCTTGGCCTGATCCTGTGCGATGCCGCGCTGCATGGCAAATTCTGTCAGGCCCGTGCCGTTGGCGAGGATGTTGAAGCGTTGTTCGGGCGGCGCGGCCATTGCCGCCTGATAGGGCGCGTCACCCCATGCCTGCACCTTCTCGAACATGGCCGCTTGATTGGCGAAGAATTGCTCGGAAAGCGGGAAGAACGGCCCGGCTCCACCGCAGCGCGCCAACAATGACATCGTCATGTCGAGCGGATCGCGGACATAATTGCGCAGTTCGTAGCTCATCTTGCCACTGTTCACGAGGTTGCGGATCTCGTCCGACGATTTGGCGGAAAATTCGGCGCAGTGGCTGCAGGTGTAGGAGGCGAACTCCGTGACTTTCACCTTGGCGTCCGGGTTGCCCATGACGAACCCGCCTTCCGGCGTGGTCGCGACCGTATCGGCCCATGTCGTGCCTGCAGGGGCGGCCACGGCCGCGACGGGCCCAGCCGGTGACGACGCATCGCCGCCTTCCTTGTCTCCACAAGCAGCAAGGGACAGCGCAAAAGCAACGGTGGCAAGGCCGGTCAGGAATTTCATGCAGATCGTTTCCGTCAACTAGGGAGGCATTTACCGCGCGGGTTTAATTCACTTGCCGCCGCCGGGCAATGCGGCACGCAGCGCTTCCCATGTGGATGTGTCGGCCATCAGTTTGCCGTTGAGCAAGAAGCTGGGCGTGCCGGTAATCTTGGTCACGTTCCACGCGTCGTTGGTCATGCCTGTCACCGCCTTCAGCGCCGCCGGATCGGCGACGCAGGCGTCCAGTTGTTTAGGGCTAAAACCGCGCTTCGCCATCACTGTGTACAGGCCGGTCTTATTGCCGATGTCCTGCAATATCGCGGATGGTTTCTGATCAGGCGAAGGCTTGCTGTTGGCGGCTTCATAGGCTTCGATCTGCGATATCCAGGCGCTCTGGTTGGCGAACAGCGCCGCGTGATTGCCGTAGAAACGGGCGGGGCCACCGCAGCGCGCCAGCAGCGCTGCGGTCATGTCATAGCGGTCGCGGACGGCGTTGCGGACTTCGACCGTCGCCTTGCCCGTCTTTACCCAGCCTGCCTTGAGTTGCGGCGCGCCTTCGTTCACGAAATGCGCGCAGTGGCTGCAGGTGTAGCTGATATATTCCACGACCTTCGTCGGCGCGGCGGGATTGCCCATCACATGCCCGCCGATCGGGGAGACTGTCACCCGGCTCGTCCAGTCGACGGCTTTCGCCGCAATGGCGGTTGCAGGAACAAGGGCGGCAAGGCCAAGGATAAGCGCGCGGATTTTCATGGGGAAATGTCTCGGTAGAAGGGGTCAACTGATCTTGGGCAAACCACTGGAATTGGCAAGCCCCTGCGCCAGCGATTCGAGCACCGCGCGCAATTCCGGATCGCCGATATCGCGCAGGGAATCGCCAAGCTCTATCGGGATCGGGCGGAGGTTCTTCGGCGGGGGCGATCGTAATGGCGTTGCGGGTTCGACATGCCCCTGCCGCATCGCAACCTTTGCGATGGCGGCATAGCCGAAGAAGCGGTTCACTCGCTCGATGATGTCGGGCAGCACATGTTGCAGCATCGGCGCATGGCCGCTCGATACCGTAAGCGACAGGGTGCCGCCTGCTTTCTTCCCCACCGGAAAGCGAATCGATTCGGGCGTGCTGATATCGGCGTAATGCTTGCCAACGATGTCGGCCCAGCGCGTGACGATACTCGATTGCACGAAGCCGAATTTGCGGAAAGCGGCGCGGCCGATGTCCGGCATCAGGTCGGCTATCGCCCGCGGTCCATTGATTCGCGGACGCTCTTCCGCCGGTTTGGCGACGGCTTTGCGGGACGCGGCCTTTTGTTTCGGCGCAGGGGGATCAAGGCGTTCCGTCATGCGCGTCTTAATGGCATAGGCGGCCCATGCCCGTCGAGACTTCTTCCATCGCGCAGCGCCTGCTCGTTCATTATGACAGGCATGCCCGGCGTCTCCCATGGCGCGCGTCGCCCGGCGCCAATGCGACCGATCCCTATCGCGTCTGGCTGTCCGAAGTGATGTTGCAGCAGACGACCGTGGCTGCGGTCATTCCCTATTTCCTGCGGTTTACCGAGCGGTGGCCGACCGTTGCCGATCTGGCGGCGGCGGAGGATGCGGAGCTGATGACGGCCTGGGCGGGGCTGGGCTATTATGCGCGGGCGCGCAACCTTCTGGCCTGCGCGCGCGCCGTGGTACGCGATTGGAACGGGGCCTTTCCGGATCGGGAGGCCGACATCCGAACGCTGCCGGGCGTTGGCGCCTATACGGCTGCGGCGGTGGCGGCGATCGCCTTTGGGCAGCGCGCGGTCGTGGTCGACGCCAATGTGGAGCGCGTCGTTTCGCGGCTGTTTGCGATCGCTACGCCGCTGCCTGCGTCGCGGCCCGAAATCCGTGCCTTTGCCGAGACTATTACGCCGGATGCGCGGGCGGGTGATTTCGCGCAGGCCATGATGGATCTGGGCGCGACGATCTGCACGTCTCGCAATCCGGCCTGCGGTATCTGCCCGCTGCGAGAGGATTGCGCTGCGTTCCGGACTGCCGATCCTGCGGCCTTTCCGGTGAAGGCGGCGAAAAAGGCCAAGCCGGAGCGGATCGGCCATGTCTGGTGGATTACGCATAATGGCAAGCTGTGGCTGGAGCGCCGACCGGCCCGGGGCCTGCTGGGCGGGATGCGCGGATTGCCGGGATCGGACTGGTCCGTTGCGCCGAACGCCGCCATGCCGTTCGCGGCGCAGTGGGCGACATTGCCTGCGCCGGTCGGGCATGTGTTCACGCACTTCGCGCTTTCCCTCGCCGTGCACATGGCCGAGGTAGATAGCGATTGCATGACGGAGAACGACGGGGAATGGTGGCCGCTCGACCGCATCGGAGAAGCCGGCTTGCCCACGCTGTTCGTCAAAGTCGCCGACGCTGTGTTGAAGAAGGACGAAGCCTATGCCGGATAAGATCGATGGGACTGACCGGAGGATGGGCATTTTATGAAGCAGCCGGGATTTGTCGGCGGTACGCTGGACCGGGCGGACCATATACGCAGTGATCCGGCGGCGGCGGGACGCGCTTTTACCGATCCGCGCGCGCGGATGATCCTGCTGAATGGGCTGGACCCGGAAGTGGACGGCACAAAGCTTGCGGCCGGGGCGCTGCCTTCGGCTGCGTCATTTGAGGAGTTCGCGTTGCTGGGCGTCGGCGATGAGGGGCCGCTGTTCGTGTGGCTGGACCCGGCTTCGGGCAACGCCGCCAAGTTCGCGCCGCAGGTCTGGAATGTCGCCCCCCTGCTGTCGCCCGACCAACTGGCGCTGTACGGCACGGCGCGAAGCCTGATCGACTGGCACGCGCGCCATGGCTTCTGCGCCAATTGCGGGACGCCGACCGCGCCTATCAAGGCGGGATGGGCGCGGCGATGCCCGGCAAGCGCCGTCAGCGGCAGCGAGAGCGAGCTTCGTGGCTGCGGTGCAGAGCATTTCCCCCGCGTCGATCCGGTAACGATCATGCTGGCTGAGCATGAGGGCCGCGTGCTGATAGGTCGCCAGCCGCGTTTCCCCGCTGGCCGCTATTCGGCGCTCGCTGGCTTCATCGAACCCGGCGAAACGATTGAGGAAGCCGTTGCGCGCGAATTATGGGAAGAAGCGGGCATCGTGGTGGACGACGTGCGGTACGCGATGAGCCAGCCCTGGCCGTTCCCCTCTTCGCTGATGATCGCCTGCGTCGCCAACGCGCGCAGCGATGTGCTCACCATCGACAAGACCGAGCTGGAAGATGCGATGTGGGTCACGGCTGACGAGGTCCGTGCCTCGCTGACCGGTGACCCGAACGCGCCCTTCATCGCACCGCCCGAGATGGCGGTGGCGCATCATCTGTTCCGGTTCTGGCTAACGGCCCAGGACACTGCGCTGCCGTCCGTAGGCGAAGTATAGCGCCAGCCCGATCACGTTCCAGACGAGGCAATAGAGCAGCGTCTTCGTGGGCAGGCTGGTGAAGAGATAGAGGCAGCCGAGAATCGCGCCCGGTCCGACCGCCCATGCCAGCGGCACGCGGAACGGGCGGCGCTGATCGGGGGCGCGGCGGCGCATGACGAGCATACAGAGGCCAACGGCGGCGAAGGCGATCAGCGTGCCTGCATTGGCCAGCGCCGCGATCTGATCGATGGGGAGGAGGCCCGCGATGATCGCCACCAGCGAGGCGGTCAGGATCGTGATCCGCACCGGCGTTCCGCGCTTCGATATGCGCGCGAGGCTGATGGGCAGGAAGCCGTCGCGCGCCATCACCAGGAAGATGCGCGATTGGCCGTAGAGGAAACCGAGCAAAACGGTCGGCAGGGCGATGACGGCGGCGATGGCCACGATCCGCGCCACCTCACCCCGTCCCAGTTCGCGCAGGATCAGCGCCAGCGGCTCGGGGCTGTCGGCAAAGCGCGCGAACGGCAATGCGCCAACGGCCGCCGCCGCCACGAAGATGTAGATCAGCGTACAGGCGAGCATCGACCCGACGATGCCGATGGCCAGGTCGCGCTCCGGCTTCTTGGTTTCCTCCGCCGCTGTCGAGATCGCGTCGAAGCCATAGAAGGCGAAGAAGATGATCGCCGCCGCCGCCATCACGCCGCGCTCGACACCGTCCGGCCCCATATGTTTGGCAAAGCCGAAGGGCATGAACGGCTTCAAATTGGCGGCATCGAACACCGGCAGGGTGAAGAACACGAACAGGCTCAACGTAGCAATCTTGATGATGACCAGCACCGTGTTGAGCCGTGCGCTCTCCCGCGTGCCGATGCTCAGCAACAGCGCCACGACGCCGATGATGAAGATCGCAGGCAGGTTTATGATGCCGCCCAGCGCGGGACTGGCGGCCAGCGCCTGCGGGAAGCCGACTGCCGTCAGCAAGGGCGTCGCATAGCCCGACCAGCCGACCGCCACTGTCGAGACGACCAGCGAATATTCGAGGATCAGGCACCAGCCGACCACCCACGCCACCAACTCGCCCAGCACTGCATAGCTATAGGTGTAGGCGCTGCCGGCGGCGGGCATCATCGTCGCCATCTCCGCATAGGCAAGCGCCGCGCAGGCGCAGATCGCGCCCGCGATTGCGAAGGACAGCAACACTGCCGGTCCCGCGCGGTCGACTCCCACGCCGATCAGCGTCAATATCCCCGTGCCGACGATCGCGCCGACGCCCAAGGCCAGCAGATGCGGCCAGGAAAGGGTCGGGATCAGCCGCTGCCCTTCCTCACGCGCCGTCAATGATTCAAACGGCTTGCGCCTGTTCCAGTCGGCCATCCTCATTCCGTCCCTGTTGTTTCCTGGGGCCACGATAGCGGGGGTGGCGCGAATGCGCGAGGGGGATGAAAAACCAACCCGCCACCCCATATTTGCACCTGTGCCCCCATGCCGCTAAGGCGCGGGCTTCCCTGAACCCCATGAGTCCTTCTCACCCCTATGCTCAGTCTCGACGAAGCGCAGAAGCGCGCGGAAAATCTGGTGGAAGCCGCCCGTAAGGCCGGTGCCGACGCCGCCGATGCGATCTATGTGTGCAATGCCTCGACCAATGTTTCCGTCCGCCTGGGCGTGTTGGAGGATGTCGAGCGGTCCGAGGGCGAGGAGATCGGGCTTCGGGTGTTCCTGGGCCAGCGTTCGGCGACTGTCTCCGGCTCCGACATGAACCCGGCCAGCCTTGCCACATTGGTCGAGCGGTGCATCGCCATGGCGGAGCAGGCGCCCCAGGACGCCTATGCGGGACTTGCGCCGCAGGACCGTTTGCTGACGCGCAAGCCCGCTGCGCTCGATCTGTGCGACAAGGGCGAGCCTGATCCGGCGGCGCTGAAATTGCGCGCGCTCGAAGCGGAAGACTCGGCGCGGGCCGTTCCCGGCGTGACGAACAGCGAAGGCGGCGGGGCGTCATCGGGCCGCAGCCAGATCGCGCTTGCAACCAGCCATGGTTTTGCGGGCAGCTATGGCGCGACGAGCCATTCGACCTATGCCAGCGTGCTGGCGGGCGAAGGGGCGGGCATGCAGCGCGATTATGCCAGCCATACCGTGCGGCATATCGTCGATCTGGACGCTGCCGAGACGATCGGCAACAAGGCCGGGCAACGCGCCGTCGCCCGGCTGAACCCAAACAAGATCGAGAGCGGGCCGATGCCGGTGATCTTCGATCCGCGCGTCGGATCGAGCCTGATCGGGCATCTGGTGGGTGCGATGGTCGGCCCGGCGATTGCGCGCCGGTCGAGCTTCCTGCTCGATCATCTGGGAGAGGCGATCTTCGACAGCGGCGTCACGATCATCGACGATCCGTTGATGCTGCGCGGCCTGCGATCGCGGCCCTTCGATGGCGAGGGATTGCCGACGCAGCGCCGCGCGCTGATCGATGCGGGCGTGCTGACAGGATGGCTGCTCGACAGCGCATCGGCGCGGCAATTGGGCCTCGATCCCACCGGCCACGCCAGTCGGGGCACGGGCGGCGCACCGGGCGCAGGCCCGAGTAACATGCATATGGAGCCGGGCGACGCGACGCCGGGCGACCTGATGGCGGACGTGAAGCGCGGGCTCTATGTCACCGACCTGATCGGCATGGGCGTCAATGGCGTGACGGGCGACTACAGCCGTGGCGCGTCCGGCTTCCTGATCGAGAATGGCGGTGTGGTGGGCGCGGTGGCGGAAATCACCATTGCGGGCAATCTGATCGAGATGTTCCGCAACCTTGTCCCCGCCAATGATCTCGTCTTCCGCTATGCGACCAACGTGCCGACGATCCGGATCGACGGGATGATGGTGGCAGGCGGATAACCATGGCAGACCGCTTATTCCGGCAGGCAGTAGACGCGGTGGCGGAAGCCGCCGACCATGCCCTGACCCTGTGGGCGGGCGGCAAGACCAAGGTGGAACGCTGGGAAAAGACACCCGGAGAAATGGTCTGCGATGCCGATATGGACGTGAACGCCATGCTGAAGCGCGCGCTTCACGATCTGGCACCGGATGCGGGGTGGCTATCGGAGGAAACGGCGGACACCGCGCATCGGCTGGGCACCGACCGGGTGTGGGTGGTCGATCCGATCGACGGGACTCGCGATTATCTGCGCGGAAGGCCTGGTTGGGCGGTATCTGTGGCGCTGGTGGAGGCGGGACTCCCCCGTTTCGGGATATTGGCAGCGCCTGCCCGCAACGAGTTGTGGATCGCGCAGGCCAATGGCGGCGCGACACGGAATGGCCGCGCGCTGGTAGCGAGTCAGCGCCAGCAATTGCCCGGCGCGCGCGTTCCCGCCGATGCCTTGCCGAAGGTCGACCATGATCTCACGGCCGTCGCAAAGCCCAACAGCATTGCGCTGCGGATGGCGATGGTCGCGGCGGACGAGGCCGATCTGCTGGCGACGATCCGCTGGGGCAATGAATGGGACATCGCCGCCGCCGCATTGATCGCGCAGGAAGCGGGTGCTGCGGTGAGCGATGCGCTGGGGCGGCCGCTCGGCTTCAATCGCAAAGACCCCACGGCGTTCGGCGTATTATGCTGCGCGCCCGGCATCCATGCTGCGGCGGTGGAGCGGCTCGAACCGCGAGCGCGCGAGATTCTGGGTAAAGTGCGGTGAAGGTGGGTTGGTGACTGCGCGGGAGAAGGACCGGACTGCCCCATAAACGTCGGTTGAACCGATTTTCGTGCCTGCTACCCTATTCGGATGAGACAGAGAGCTAATCGCACGATCCAAATTGCGGCGGCCTTGATTGACGATGGAGCCGGACGGCTGCTGCTAGTTTGGAAGGCTGGCACCCCCTGGTTCATGCAAGCCGGGGGCAAGATAGAGGATGGCGAAGATGCGCTATCAGCGCTTCGACGCAAGTTAGGTGAAGAGATCGGGCTGTCGTTGGCCGATAATGAGGCTCGCTCCCTCGGCCAGTTTTCTGCTGCGGCGGCTAACGAAGCAGACTTTGTCGTGAAGGCTGAAGTCTTTCACGTACGTACTCAGCACACCCCCAAGACGCAGCTTGAGATCGAAGAAGCCGTTTGGGTTAACTACGCGGAAGCAACAACAATGCCGCTTGCACCACTTACCCGCGTTCACATCCTTCCGCTTTCTCAGACTCTCTAGTCATCCGCGTTGGCACCATACACGCCAAAAGCCGCACCAACCCCTCTAATAACTCCGCACGTCCCTCCCATCGAGCCAATGGTCGCAGCCCAATGCTGCACCGTCGTCACGGTCCGAGAGTGCAGCAATTGTGCGCCAGCCTTCCGTGCGCAAGGCCTTCGCACGCTCCGCATCATGGCCGAGAGGCAGGAACAGACGCTTGGTGGGGAGTTGCCCGAAACCGGCGTCGATCAGCGGATCGGGGAAGAGCGAAAAGCCGACAGCGGGCTCTTCGCTGCCGCCGCTGCGCAGGATCGTGTAGCAGCCGCCGCGCCCGATTTCCCCGACAAACCCCTCGGCGAAGATCGAGAAGCCGAACCAGCTTTGATATTCGAAGCCGTGGCGTTCCGTGGGATCGAGCGTCAGGGTGATGTCCCAGCCGACCGGCTTTGCGATGGCGCGCAGTGCCGCGATGCGGCTGGCGATGGCGCCCTGCCCCGTCGCGGCGTCGATAGCCTCCAGCTTCTCCATCGCCGCATGGAACGGACCCGCCGCCTCGATCAGCGGAAGATAGGCGGCAGCGCCTTCGCCCAATGCCACCAGCGCACCGGCATCCTTCGCATCCAGTTCGACGCGCACCTGTTCGCGCGCGTCGTCACCCAGCGGCATCGGCCCAGCCGCCAGCGTGTCGATCAGGTCGGGAAGCGTGAAATCGATGGTGATGCCGGTGACGCCCGCCGCCTGTAGCGCCTCGATCGCGACATTGACGATCTCGACCGCCGCCGCGACACTGTCCGTGCCGATGAGTTCCGCGCCGACCTGCAACCGCTCGCGCTCGGGGCGAAGCTGATTGGCACGCAGTTTGAGGACAGGGCCGCCATAGGAAAGGCGCAGCGGGCGCGCCGCCGCCGCAAGGCGCGTCGCGGCGATCCGTCCGACTTGCGCCGTCATGTCGGGGCGCAGGGCCAGCGTACGCTGCGACACCGGGTCGACCACGCGCAGCAGATCCTTCGCAGGGGCGGACTTGAGGCGCTGCGTCAGCGTCTCCTCGAACTCGGCGATCGGCGGCATGACGCGGGCATAGCCATGCGCCGCCACCGTATCGAGCACGGTGCGCGCCAGATTTGCCGATGCCTCGGCGGCTGGAGGCAGGCGGTCGGACAGGCCCTCGGGCAGCAGCCCGGCGATGGCTTGATTATGCTTGGTCATGGCTGGCGCTTCTAGCGAGTTTTGGAGGAGAGGCCATACCCCAACCTCCGTTCACCCTGAGCTTGTCGAAGGGCCAAGCCGAACGAAGTGAGGCGGCCTTCGTCTTCGCTCAGGCTAGTCCTTCGACAGGCTCAGGACGAACGGGGAAAGGGTCACGGGATCTGGAGGGGTGAGAGGCGTTATCTCCCACCCCGCATACCTCACGTAAACCGCAGCAGCTTCACGGTCTTCACACCCGCCAGCTTGCAGATGTCCCAAAGCAGCGGCTCGGTCACGGTGCCATCGACGGACAGCAGTAGCACCGCCTCGCCGCCCTGATTGCGGCGGCCGAGGTGGAAGGTGCCGATGTTGACGTCCGCCTGCCCCAGCGTCGAACCCAGACGACCGATGAAGCCGGGCGCGTCCTGGTTGACGATGTAGAGCATGTTGCCTGCCAGATCGGCCTCGACCTTGATGCCGAACAGTTCGACGAGGCGCGGCTGAGTCGGACCGAAGAGCGTGCCCGCGACCGAACGTTCGCCGGTTGGCGTCTGCACGGTGACGCGCACCAGAGTCTGGTAGGCGCCCTCGCGGTCGTGGCGGACTTCGCGCACGTCAAGGCCGCGTTCCTTGGCGAGATACGGGGCGTTGACCATGTTCACTGTGTCGGAATAGGCGCGCATCAGACCCGCGAGGACCGCCGCCGTGATCGGCTTCTGATTGAGTTCAGCCGCATGACCTTCGACTTCGATCGAAACGCCCTGCACCTTGTCACCCTCAAGTTGCCCCAGCAGGCTACCCAGCTTTTCGGCCAGCGCCATATAGGGCTTGAGCTTCGGGGCTTCCTCGGCCGACAGGCTCGGCATGTTGAGGGCGTTGGTGACGCCGCCATCCAGCAGGTAATCGGAGAGTTGGTCGGCGACTTGCAGTGCGACATTGACCTGCGCTTCGTCGGTTGATGCGCCGAGATGGGGAGTCGAGATGAAGTTGGGGGTGCCGAACAGGGGGCTTTCCTTGGCCGGCTCGGTGACGAACACGTCCAATGCCGCGCCGCCGATATGGCCGCTATCGAGACCCGCCTTCAAGGCCGCTTCATCGATCAGGCCGCCACGCGCGCAGTTCACGATGCGCACGCCCTTCTTCGTCTTGGCGAGGTTTTCGGCCGACAGGATATTGCGGGTCTGGTCGGTCAGCGGCGTGTGCAGGGTGATGAAGTCGGCGCGGGCGAGCAAGTCGTCCAGCGTCACTTTCTCCACGCCCATGTCCACGGCGCGCTCGGGCGTCAGGAACGGGTCGAACGCGATGACCTTCATCTTGAGGCCCAGCGCGCGGTCCGCGACGATCGAGCCGATGTTGCCCGCTCCGATGAGGCCCAGCACCTTGCCGGTGACTTCGACGCCCATGAAGCGGTTCTTCTCCCATTTGCCGGCCTGCGTCGAGGCGTCGGCCTCCGGCAACTGGCGCGCGAGGGCGAACATTAGCGCGATGGCGTGTTCGGCGGTGGTGATCGAATTGCCGAACGGGGTGTTCATGACGACGACGCCCTTGGCCGAAGCGGCGGGGATATCGACATTGTCGACGCCGATGCCTGCGCGGCCGATCACTTTCAGGTTCGTCGCAGCGTCGAGGATTTCCTGCGTCACCTTGGTCGAGGAGCGGATGGCGAGGCCGTCATATTGGCCGATAATGGCCTTCAGCTCTTCCGGCGTCTTTCCGGTGATTTCGTCGACTTCGACGCCACGGTCGCGGAAGATGGCGGCGGCGCGGGGGTCCATTTTGTCGGAAATGAGGACTTTGGGCATGACAAATAGCCTTTCTGCTATTCGTCATCCTGACGAAGGTCAGGATCTCAGGCGGCTGGGTCGGACCTAGGGGCCTGCGATCCCAGCCTTCGCTGGGACGACGTGATTGGGTAGCGAGGGAGTTAAGCGGCTTTCACTTCGGCATAGGCCCAGTCGAGCCATGGGCCGAGCGCCTCGATGTCGGCAGTGTCGACGGTCGCGCCGCACCAGATGCGCAGGCCTGCGGGGGCATCGCGATATCCGGCGATGTCATAGGCCGCGCCTTCCTTCTCCAGCAGACCGGCGAAGCTCTTGATGAACGCTTCGTCCGCGCCTTCGACGGTAAGGCACACGCTGGTTTTCGAGCGCGACGCCGGATCGGCGGCGAGATGGCCGAGCCAGTCGCGATCCGCGACGATCTTGTCGAGCGCGGCGGCATTGGCGTCGCTGCGTGCGATCAGGCCAGCGGCCCCGCCGATCGACTTGCCCCATTCCAGCGCGAAGATCGCGTCTTCGACGGCCAGCATCGAGGGCGTGTTGATCGTTTCGCCCTTGAACACGCCTTCGGTGAGCTTGCCCTTCGACACGAGACGGAACACCTTGGGTAGCGGCCATGCGGGCGTATAGGTTTCGAGGCGTTCGACAGCGCGGGGGCCAAGGATCAGGACGCCATGGCCGCCTTCGCCGCCCAGCACCTTTTGCCAGGAGAAGGTGGCGACGTCGATCTTCGTCCAGTCGATGTCATAGGCGAACACCGCGCTGGTCGCGTCGGCGAAGGTCAGTCCTTCGCGGTCCGCTGGAATCCAGTCGGCATTGGGGACGCGCACGCCAGAGGTGGTGCCATTCCAGGTGAACAGCACGTCATGGCTGAAATCGGCAGAGGTGAGATCGGGCAACTGGCCGTAATCGGCGCGCACGACGGTCGGGTCGATCTTCAATTGCTTGACCGCGTCCGTCACCCAGCCTTCGCCGAAGCTTTCCCAGGCCATCGCGGTTACGGGACGCGCGCCGAGCATCGTCCACATCGCCATTTCAAAGGCGCCAGTGTCCGACCCCGGCACGATGCCGATGCGGTGCGTGTCAGGCAGGTTCAGCAATTCGCGCATCAGGTCGATGCTATACTGAAGGCGCGTCTTGCCGATCTTCGAACGATGCGAGCGGCCGAGCGAATCCGTGGCGAGCGCAGCGGCGCTCCAGCCCGGAGGCTTGGCACAGGGTCCGGAAGAGAAGAAGGGGCGAGCCGGCTTGGTAGCGGGCTTCGGAGCAGGCGCAAGGGTTGCGCCGGCGGCAGTAACATCAGTCATGTATGCGTCTCCTTACAGAGAGCTGCGCGGCGTTGGGACCGCGTGGCCCGTCGGCGGCCCTATAGATGTCGCGCATTTAGTCAAGCTTCTTCCGGTCCCGCGCCCCTCGGCCGGTCGTGCGGCGGATGGAGCGGGAAAGCCGTTGCCAGAGGTTCACCCTGTGCTGTTATAAGCGTCGTCATGCGTGGGCGACGGGCATTGCAGGGCTTTTCAACGCGATGGGTGACGCTGGCGCTGATCGTTGCGCTGAGCGCCTGCGCGGGAACGCCCGAACCCCGGCGCAGCGTGCGTGTGAAGCGGCCGCCAGTCGCACGGCCTGTTCCCCCCAGATCGCAGTCGCCCGAAATCCGCCAGTGCATGGCCAATCTGCGCGCGGCGCAGGTGCAGTTCACGCCGCTGGAGGATCGCAGTTTCGGCGGTGGATGCTCGGCGTTCGGCAGCGTGAAGCTGATCGATATTGGCGTCCCCACCACCAATCTTGGCGCGATGACCTGCCCGCTGGCGGCGAAGTTCTCGGCTTGGGCACGATATGGCGTGCAGCCCGCCGCGCGGCTGTTCCTGGGTAGCGAGTTGGTCAAGATCGAAACCTTTGGCACCTATTCCTGTCGCCCGATCGCCGGGTCGGGGCGGCTGTCCGAACATGCGTTCAGCAATGCCGTCGATGTGTCCGCCTTCCTGCTGGCCGATGGCCGCCGCATTTCGGTGAAGAACGGATGGGGTGGAGATGGTCGCGAACAGCAGTTCCTGCGCATCATCCGGAGCAGCGCCTGCAAGCGTTTCAGGACGGTCCTCAGCCCCGATTACAATGCGGCGCACCATGACCATCTGCATTTCGACATGGGCGGAAAAGGCGGCTTTTGCCGGTAGGTTAAGGCGCTTGTGCTTGGCAAGGCGCGGCCCGCTGGCTAATGCCCGCCGATGACCAACAAAGACATCGAAGAGCGCAAATTCCGTCCTGCCAAGCAGGAAGTGAAGGATGCCGCCAAAGACCTGCAAACACCGCAGACGACGAGCGCCGCCTATAGACTGGCGTTTCAGGACACCGACTTTCTGCTGCGCGAAGATTTGCGCCCTGTGCGGTTTCAGCTCGAACTGCTGAAGCCCGAATTGCTGATGAACGAGGCGAAGATCGAATCGACTTTCGTCTTCTACGGATCGGCGCGCATACCCGAACCGGAGAAGGCACAGGAGCGCCTCGCCGCCGCGATGACCGACGAGGAGCGCGGAGTTGCCCAGCGGCTGGCGGACAAGTCGAAATATTATGTCGAGGCGCGGCGGCTGGCCAATATCGCGGCGCGTTACCCGGCGGGCGAAGACGGCAAACGCAACTTCGTGGTGTGCTCGGGCGGCGGTCCGTCGATCATGGAAGCGGCCAATCGCGGCGCGGCGGATGTGGATGCGCCGTCGATCGGCATGAACATCGTGCTGCCGCATGAGCAGGCGCCCAACATCTATGTCACGCCCGAATTATCGTTCCAGTTCCACTATTTCGCGCTGCGCAAGATGCACTTCCTGTTGCGGGCGCGGGCGCTGGCAGTGTTCCCCGGCGGCTTCGGGACGTTCGACGAGTTTTTCGA
This sequence comes from Sphingobium sp. SCG-1, assembly GCF_002953135.1. Lineage (NCBI taxonomy): Bacteria > Pseudomonadati > Pseudomonadota > Alphaproteobacteria > Sphingomonadales > Sphingobiaceae > Sphingobium > Sphingobium sp. SCG-1. The sequence continues at coordinate 1,151,398 of NZ_CP026372.1, read as the reverse complement.
GCTGCTGACGCTGATCCAGACCGGCAAGATGAAGCCCATTCCCATCCTGCTGTTCGGCAAGGATTTCTGGACTAAAGTTATCAATTTCGAGGCGCTGGCCGAGGAAGGCGTCATCTCGCACCGCGATCTTGACCTCATCACCTGGGTCGAAACGGCAGAGGAAGCGTGGAGCGCTGTCTGCGCCTTCTACAAGGACGACACGATGATGGCGTGCGGCTGACAGCAAAACGCCGCGCGATGGCCTGAACCATCGCGCGGCGCGCTTGAAATCGTTGACGCTTTACTTGGCGGCAGGGGCCGCAGCGTTCTCGGCCGGTGCAGCGGCATTGGCGGCAGGCGCCGCAGCGTTGCCCGCAGCAGCGGCATTATCCCCGGCGGCAGCAGCCGCTGGCGCCGCATCGGCGGCGGGCAGCGGCAGGTTGGAGCCCTGTGCGTTCAGATAGGCGATCACATTCGCGCGATCGGCGCCATTGCCAAGTCCGGCAAAGGTCATCTTCGTACCAGGCGCATATTCACGCGGGCTCTTCAGCCATGCGTCAAGCTGATCGAAGGTCCACTTGCCGCCCTTCTTCTTCAGCGCGTCGGAGAAAGCGAAGCCGCCCTTGCCCTCGGCAACCGCTTCATCGACGGTCGCATACAGGTTCGGACCTATACCGTTCGCCCCGCCCTGATTAACGGTGTGACATGCGGCGCACTTGCCGAACACCTTCTCACCGGCGGCGACATCGGCGCTGGCCAGCAGGGTGTTGAGGCCGGGGCCCGATTCGACCGCACCACCTTCGGCCTCTACGCCTTCGATCGCATAGCCCATCTTTTCGGGACGCTCCGCATGGAACAGCTTGCCGCTGACAATCGATCCGCCGAGCGCGACGATGCCTGCAAACAGCGCCCAACCGGCAATGGTATTGAAACGATCGTCCATGCGTCCGATTTCCTCCGAGTAATCCGCCCTGGCGCGTAAGTCAGGATTCCCGCGCCCTTTGTGGCGGTTGCCATAATGACGCAAGCGCGAACGCGCAAGCGTCGCTTGCGTCGATCCTCGCAACGCCCTAAGCGCCGTCCGCCATGGACGCTTATCCCCTTCCCGCACGGCGGCTGGTCGCACAGCTTTCGGAACAGGCATCGCGCGATCCAGCCTGCGCCATCGCCTATCAAGGGGCGCCAGGCGCAAATTCGCATTTGGCTGCGCTCGGTTACGAGCCCGCATGTATTCCCCTGCCTAGTTTCGCGTTCGAGGATGCAATCGACGCTGTACGCGAAGGGCGGGCCGACCGTGCGATCATCCCGATCGAAAATTCCTTGCATGGCCGCGTTGCCGACATGCACTTCCTGCTGCCCGAATCGGGCCTGCGCATTGTCGACGAATATTTCCTGCGCATCCGCCATTGCCTGATGAGCGCTTCCGATGCGCCGGTGACGCGGGCGTTCAGCCATCCGCAGGCGCTGGGGCAATCCCGCCATTATTTGCGCGCGCAGGGTATTCAGCCAGTTCCCTATGCCGATACGGCAGGCGCAGCCGCGCTGGTTGCGGAAACGCGCGAGCCGGGCGCGGCGGCTGTCGCGCCTCAGCTTGCGGCGGAAATCTACGGGCTGCGCATGGTCGCCGAGAATATCGAGGACAGCGATGACAATATGACGCGCTTCGTCGTCCTTGCCCGCGAACCGAAGCGGCCCTCGATAGATGGTCCGGTGATGACGACCTTTATGTTCGAAGTGCGCAATGTCGCGGCCTCGCTCTACAAAGCGTTGGGCGGCTTTGCGACAAACGGCGTCAACATGACCAAGCTGGAAAGTTACCAGCGTGGCGCAAGCTTCGCGATGACCGAGTTCTTTGCGGATATCGAGGGGATGCCCGGCGATCCCCGGATCGACCGCGCGCTGGAAGAATTGAAGTTCCACACCAAATGGGTGCGCATCCTTGGCAGCTACCCGCAGGCGCGCCCGCGGGTCTGAAAAGCGCTGTTCCAGGTGAAGCTGATCTGGAAGGTCACAAAAGTCACACTATGTCACCCCTTCATCCGGGTTCTTTCGCAAGCTATGGCGAGATGAAGCCCGACCAATTGGAACTGGCGGAGCGGGAATCCCGGCGAGGCAGAGAATGCGGCGAGCATTGCTTGAAGTTTTCGGCCGGAACATGCGACAACTTTAGCGGATCAACAGCCCTGGAGGGCAGCGGCCCGGCGGCTCAATCGCTCACGAATGCAGCGACTCTTTACGACCAAGCGGGAATTTACACAGGCATCCTGAACCTCGTTCCAGTATCTACTCCGCCTATCCAGCCGCTGCCCGCAATATTCCAGTTTGCAGACCTCGCCAGCCGCGATCTGCAAGATCGATTCACGTCTAATCATCCGCTCCAATGTAACAGTGTTCGATTAGCATGATTAGCAAGTTCCCGGACCCTACCCAGTCATGAATGACCACTCCTGCCGGCATGCAGCATACGCCTGCCCCGGAATGCTTTTGTCCATCTTGATTTCCCGGGCTCTTCGACTTTCATAACGATTTTTGTAAGCCCATCATGAAGCGGTATCAGCGATATTGTTGCGAGACGTTCGCATTCTGCTAACACTGCGCGGCAATGCCGACCAATGCCATTGCCCTGTCGCGTCTCCTGATCGCCGAGCGCCCGTCGCTCGTGCGATGGATGGCACGCATCGTCGGTAGCGAGCCGGCGGCCGAGGACGTGGCTCAGAGCCTTTATATCCGAGTCCAGACGGTTAGAGATCATCCGCCGATCGTTAACAAGCGGTCTTTCCTGTTTCGCCTAGCCTTGAACCTCGCGGTTGATCATTTGCGTTCGGCTCGCCGACACGATGCACGGTTCGCCGACAACGTAAATACATCGCATGTCGCATCAGCCGAACCGAACGCGGAGGTCCGCCTGCTTGACCAGGAGAAGGTCCGCCGGATCGCGGCCATTGTCGAGACGATGCCGCTGCGCTGTCGCCAAGTGTTTGTGCTCATTAAGCTCGATGAGCTGAGCGTGGCGGAGACGGCAACCCGCCTCGGAATCAGTCAGGATATGGTGCGCAAGCACATCCGCCACGCCCTGCAAATCTGCCACCGGACCCTTGCGGGCGATCAGTCTGCGTGAGATATTTTTCCGGGACGCCTCTCGTTTCCCTTATATCGAACGTCATAACAATGCAGGCTCTTGTGGCCCATAACCCATGACGGGAAGAGGGAGGAACGCTGATGGCGGCTTCGGCTGACGATCCCTTGCCGAAATCCATCATCGATGAGGCGGCGCGTTGGATTGCGGTCGCTGAAGGCGATGCGCTGTCAGCCGAAAAGAAGGCGGCGCTGAATGCCTGGCTCGCGGTTGACCCTCGCCACGCCCGCGCCTTCGCGGCGATGCAAGACATCTGGGCGCATATGGCAGGCGTTCCTGAAACCCTGGCTCTGCGGGCAAGCCTGCTAGCGGCAGCGGACCGCCGCTCCCGGCGATCGTTGCCGCGCGCCACTGGTCCACGTAGGCAACGCTGGATCGGCCCGGCGTTAGCTGCGAGTCTGGCGCTGATGTTCATCGGTATCGCGGCGGATTTGCCGACACGCCTGCAGGCGGACGAGATGACCGCGACTGGCGAACGGCGCATCGTGAAGCTGCCGGACGGATCGACCGTTCACCTCGATACACACAGCGCGGTGGCGCTCGATTTCGTAGACGGTCGGCGCGTGGTGCGGCTGCTAGGCGGCGAAGCAGCCTTTATCGTAGCGCCCGATCCGCACCGGCCCTTTACTGTCGAGGCGAGTGGCGGATCGGCGACGGCGCTCGGCACCCGCTTCCTTGTGCGCAGAGACGCCGACGGCGCGAGAGTGATGGTGACAGAGCACAGTGTTCGGGTCACCTACCCTGTCCCGCAAGGGTCGTCAGCGGTTGTCACAGAGGGCCAAAGCCTTGCTTATGGCCAGGATGGCCTCGGCCACGCTGCGCCAGCGAACACCGCCGATGCGATGGCGTGGACCGAAGGCGTGCTGGTGTTCAGGAACACACCCCTCACGCAAGTCGTTGCGGAAATCGGGCGCTACCATCGTGGCTATTTCCGCGTGCTCGGCGAGGCCCAGACGCTTCGCGTGAGCGGTGTGTTTCACATCGATGATCCCGTTGCCGCAATCAACCAGCTTCAACGCTCGCTCGGGCTGAACTCTACCCGACTGACCAATCGCCTGATCTTCATCTCGGGCTGAGCAGGAAAAATTGCGGCCCGACCTCTCGTTTCCGAAAGCCCAATCGTCATAGATGCGAGGCATTCGCATTAGCATTGCGGCTTGCTTCCGAGCATGAGCGATCGGGGAATGAAAAGTGGAAATTTCAACGACAACACGCGGCTGCCGGGGCGCTGCAAATCTTATGGCTTCACTGCTGCTGGCGACGGCGCTGGGCGCTAGCGCGATCGTGGCAACGCCGGCACTGGCGCAGGGAACCCGCAGTTATGACATTCCTGCCGGCCCGCTGGCGGACGTGCTGAATGCCTTTGCACGCCAGGCTGCTGTCGAGATGGCCTACCGGGCAGAACTGACTGCCGGCCTTTCAAGCGTAGGTCTCAATGGCAGCTATGGTCCTGCCGAGGGACTATCGCGTACTTTGGCTGGCACCGGCATCATCTTCCGTCAAACGGGGCCCCGAGCCTTTACGCTCGAGCGCGCCCCACAATCGGCGGACGGAGCAATCCAGTTAGAGCCGATACGGGTCGAAGGTGAGGTTGGCAGCTCAAACGTCCAGCCACTTGGCGCGGCGTTCAGCTCTGCCACGACGGAGGGGCGCCGATCCTATGCGCCCAGCGTCGTCACCATCGGTAAAACCGAGCAAGCTCTCAAGGATATCCCGCAGTCTGTGTCGGTGCTGACCCGCCAGAGCATGGATGATCAAAACATCATCACCCTTGGACAAGCACTAACGGCGATTCCGGGCATCACTCTGGCGCGTTCGCCGGGCGTGGGATCGTTCGTATATTCACGCGGTTTCGAGATCAGCGCGCTGCAATATGATGGCGTACCGCTGGCGCGAAACCTCTACAGCACCGGCAGCTTCATGGCCGATTCCATGGTCTTCTATGACCGGATCGAGGTACTGCGCGGGGCAGCCGGCCTCTTGCAGGGCGCTAATGCTCCCGGCGGCGCGATCAATTTCGTGCGCAAGCGTGGACAGGCTGAACAGACGGTCAATGTCAGCCTGCTTGGCGGTTCATGGGACCATTTTGGCGGCCAGCTCGATTTCGGGGGGCCGGTCGACAAGGATGGGCGCCTTCGCATCCGAGCCATTGCCGACTTTGATCAGGCTGACTCCTTCGTAGATATGGTCTGGAACAAGACCCGTTCCTTCTACCTCGCCGCAGACTATGACATCGATCCGGATACGGTGCTGGGCGTGGGTATCAGCAACCGCCGTTTCAACGGCCGTCAGTTCGAGCGCGGATTACCCCGTTATGCGGATGGCGGCGACCTAGGCCTGGCACGCTCGACTTACCTGGGCGCGGACTGGAATCGCGTGACCAGCGACCAGACCATGCTCCATCTTGATCTAGAGCATCGCTTTAGCGACAGCTGGAGTGCGAAAGTCTCGGGCATCCACTTCGATGAAAGCAATCGTTCCAATTATCAGTTCGTCAGCGGCGCCATATCCCGTGTGACCGGAGGGGGCGCAACGTACTCGAATTTCGCCACCGATTATAAGACAAAGGGCAACGCGATCGATGCCTATGTCGCCGGATCGTTCGATATCGGAGGCATCGGAAGCGAGGTGATCGTCGGCGGCAACTACCTCTCCCACAAGACGGATGATGTGCTGGCCCGCCAGTTCAACGTGGCCACCATTAGCAATATCGGCAACGTCAATAACTATCGGCCTCGGCGCACATTGGCGGACCTCATCGCGACTCAGTTCTCACAGCGGTCGGCATATGCCATCGAACAATATGGGGTGTATGGCACATGGCGGCTGAGGCCGGTCGAGGCATTGACCATCACATTCGGCGGACGGCTCAACTGGTATGACTATAGCTATACCAGCCGGAGCGGCACGGCAGCCAGCTATGGCGCGCCGAACGCCGCGACCACCCGAGCGAACGCGAAATTCACCCCGTATGTCGGTGCGGTCTACGCGCTGGGCGAAGCATGGAGCGTCTATGCCAGCTACGCTACGATCTATGATCCACAAACATCCCGCGATGCCGATGGCAATCTGCTGAGGCCCATTGACGGCCGAAATTATGAGGCCGGCATCAAGGGGGAATTGATGGAGGGGCGCGCCAATGTTTCTCTGGCGCTGTTCCGCTACGATCACCGCAATCGCTCAGTTAACGACATAGCCGGCGGCTTCGCCTGCAGCGGCTGGTATTGCTCAATCGCATCCGGAAAGGTGCGTAGCGAAGGTGTGGAAGTCGAGGCCAACGGCGAGATCCTGCCCAGCCTGCAAGCTTCGATGGGCTACACATATAACAAGACGGAGTATCTTGAAGATCCGTCGCTCGAGGGAGCATGGTTTAGCACCTGGACCCCTCGTCACCTTCTACGCCTATGGGCAGATTACACACTGCCCGGCAAGCTTGAGCGCATCAGTACAGGCTTGGGCGTTACCGCTCAGTCAAAGATGAAAGGATATGATCGCAGCTTCGACATCACAGGATATTCGGTGTGGAATGCTCGGATTGGATACCAGATCACGCCAGCGCTTCTCGCGGCTGTCAACGTCAACAACATTTTTGACAAGACCTACTATATTCCGAGCTATGCCCAACAGGCGAACAGCAATTTCTACGGTGATCCGCGTAATGTGACCGTCTCGGTTAAAGCTCGTTTCTGACGATGGGGGAACGCTCCGCTTTCCCAGTGCAGACGGCGACGAGTAAGGCGACCATGGGTAACCAGTCCTTCCGCCAGTCGATGGGATGGCTTCACACCTGGGCAGGCATCCTGCCGGGCTGGTTGCTGTTCACCATATTCCTCTTCGGCACGGCAGCATTCTTCCAGCAAGAGATATCCGGTTGGATGCGCCCGGAGCTGAGAGGACAAACCGTATCGAGCACTGCGCTTCGCGCGGCCTCGATCCTTCTAACCGCCAAGGCTCCCGATGCCGATCGATGGATCATTACCCTACCGTCTGATCGGGGCGGCGAGCCGCTGATCGCGACATGGAAGAGCGGGATCGGCAATGCAGCCTCTTCTGGCAAGGCAATCCTTGATCCCACCAGCGGCCGCGAGATCGCAGTTCGGGACACGCGCGGCGGATGGTTCCTCTACCGCTTCCATTTCGAACTCCGTTACCTCCCTCATTGGCTTGCCGAGATCCTCGTCTGTGCGGCCGCGCTGGCAATGCTGGTGGCAATTGTCTCCGGTATAGTCATCCATAAAAGGATCTTTGCTGATTTCTTCACGCTGCGCTTCGGCAAAGGCCAGCGCTCATGGCTCGATGCGCACAATGTCACCGCCATTCTGGCGTTGCCCTTCCACCTGATGATTACTTATACAGGTCTCGTCACACTGCTTTTCACGCTTATGCCTTGGGCGATCAGCGCCCAATTTCCGGATCGCGGAAGTTATTTCCAGGCCGCCTATCCGCCCGGTCCGGTGAGGAATCCTACAGGGCAGAGGATCGCTTCACTCTCGCTGAACAAGGCGGTGTCACGCGCGAGGAGTCTGCTGGACGGCTTCGCCCCAGCGCGCATCGTTGTTGAGCGCCCTGGTGATCTCGCTTCGATCGTTCAGCTTTGGCCGTCCCCGACACAGATCGGCGGTGCATCGGATGCTCTCTATCTGGATGGTGGCACGGGAAAGGTTATGGCGATCCCTGCAGTACCGGGCATCGCCATGGCAAGTCGGAGCGTGATGGTCGACCTACACGCGGGTCGCTTCTCTGGCGCGGTCGTGCGCTGGCTCTATTTCCTGTCCGGCGTTGGCGGCACGGTGATGGTGGCAAGCGGCCTCGTTCTGTGGACTGTCAAGCGCCGCGCCAAGCTGCTCGACCAGAATCGCCCGCATTTCGGCCTCCGGCTTGTGGAAAGATTGAACGTCGGCATGATTACGGGATCATGCGCGGGGATCGCGGTGTTCTTCCTTAGCAACCGCCTGCTACCGTTCGACATGGCGAAACGGGCTGAGTGGGAAATCAACTGCCTGTTCATAGCCTGGGGTGCGGTGCTCGTGTGGACGCTTGCCCGGCCCGTAAAGCGAGCGTGGATCGAGGCCCTGGCTGCATGTGCGTCCCTCTATGCGCTGGTGCCTGTCGTGAACGACCTAACCACGACGCGCGGCCTCTTCCCGAGCTTAATGGCGCAGGATTGGATCTTTGCCGGGTTCGATCTTGTGATGCTGGTGACGGCTGCAGGCTGTGCCTTTACGGCATGGAAGCTCACTATCCATAAACCGAAGGATACACCGCGCCGTACGGCGCGCGAATTGATGGAGGCGGCGGCATGATCCATGCCGCAACTTTCTTCTTGTCTTTAGGCGGCTTCGTCGGACTGCTGCTCGCCATGAGGCGGCACCAACAGGACTGGCTCAGCCGGAAGCTACCCCTCGCACTGAGCCGCACCTTGCGCTTGATGGGCTTTTTGGCAATGGCGCTTGCGTTCGCACTTGCTGGATTGGGTTTTGGCTGGGGTGATGGCGCAGTGGCCTGGTTCGGTTGGCTGACCATCGCCGCCGCCCTGGTCATCGTCGCCAACACCAATCGCGACCGCATCATGCGAAAGCTCCAGCCATGATCCGCCTGAGTGAACAAGCGCGGGGTCGGTGGTCGGCCGCATCTCGCACACTTGCAGGAACGCTGGGGGCCTATGCGTTCACCTCGTTGGCCACGGTCACCCTGTCGCTGCTCCTGGCCCGTCTCGGCATGAACCGTGTGGAGGCAGTCACTGCCGCCACACTGGCGAGTTTCATAATCTTTGCCGTTGTCGCCATGGCTGCCTTCCATACGCGCAATCCGGACCGCGCGTGGGGGTGGTTGCTGGGTCTAAGCCTGCCACTGGCAATCGCCGCATTCTTCATGATGCCGAGGTTCCCAGCATGAAAGTACTTGTCGCCGGTGGAGTGAAGCCGGAGGAAGTGAGCGAAACTGCTCCACTGCCGCAAACCGCGCCTGTCGCCGTACCGCTCGAGCGTAGCGCTTACGCTCCACCGGCAAGCAGTCGCATCTTCGGACTGACGGGCACAATCGCCATCTTCGCGATGATCCTTGTGGGGCTTCTCCTCACCATCGATCGGGTCGTGCAGGTGCAGCCCCCATCCGCACCAACGATGGTGGAGTTGCTGCCACTCGCCTCGCCTCCGGAGACCCCGCCCGAGGAGAAGGAGGCGCAAAGACAGGTCGAGAAAAAGATCGAGCCTTCCGAACCGCCCAAGGTGCAGCCGATTGAACAGATCATCGTTCCGATCCAGGCAGTTTCGGTGCCCCAACCTGTCGGCGGGCCGAATATGCCTGATCCCGCGCGCCGGCCTGAGGAAACCACTGCGCTAAAGACGGCGCCGGCACCGCCAGCGCCACAGGTATCGAGCAACGCACCTGACACCTGGGAAGGGCGAGTACTGGCCCAACTCAACAAGCACCGGCGCTACCCGCGCATGGCGATGGCGCGCCGGCAGCAGGGAGTGCCCTATATCCGATTCACCGTGGACCGCGAGGGGAAGGTGCTGTCTTCGCACCTTGAACGCTCGTCGGGCAATGCAGATCTGGATCGCGAGGCGGTTGCCCTACCAAAGCGCGCATCGCCACTTCCCAGGCCACCTGTCGAAAGAAATGGGGAAACACTTGAGTTAGTGGTGCCTGTAGAATTCTTCATGAAATGATCTTGGAAGACATTACCACTGGTGTCGCAAAATGGCCAAGGGTGCAAGCCGGATCGCCGATCATCCCACGATCTCGAACAACCCCGCCGCGCCCATTCCGCCGGCGGTGCACAGCGACACCACGACATAGCGCACGCCGCGCTTGCGGCCTTCGATCAGGGCGTGGCCGATTAGCCGAGCGCCGATCATACCGAACGGATGGCCAATTGCGATCGCGCCTCCGTTGACGTTGTATTTTTCTGGATCGATGCCAAGCGTGTCGCGACAATAAAGGCACTGGCTGGCGAACGCCTCGTTAAGTTCCCACAGCCCGATATCCTCGACCTTGAGGCCCGCGCGGTCGAGCAACTTGGGATCGCGAAGGTCCTGAGCAGCGGCCTTTACAGAATGGGTTTTTAAGGATGCATCAAGTTCAGCAAGATGTTTGACAGCATTAACTTTGATTTGGCACGGAACCTTAAGACCCCTCGTGCTTTATAGGCGCAACTTTGGTCCCCATCAGAGTGAACGAGGGTCGGTTCGTAAGGGCCGGCCCTTTTTTGATGCGCGGCTTAGAAGACTAACTATCAGGACGCGCCTCGAAATGACGATGGGCTGCTCCGCATCCACAGGTCCGCTGTTTGGGCCGTTTCTCCAGCGCCTTGGCTTTCCGCCTCTCGTGACGATTACGTGCGGGTGGTTGCTCATGGCTGTGTAGGTGGCTGTCTGGCTGCATGATCAAATCCTCGATCAGAACTTAACGTGCCGCTGCTGAATGGGGTCCGCTCGGCCTTTCTGGCGCTAGAACCACGATGGTCGTTTGACCGTTTGGTACCCTTTGGTCGTCCGGATCGTCGATTGCTCAGTTAGAAGCTGCCATCGCCAGGCAACCCTTCATGGACGCTCAGCGTCGTATTTCATTTTCATGTGCAGACCTTCAGCTTCTCCACCGATTCTTACTGTGCTGGCGTACACCACATACGACGCCTATCACATTGCGGCTCGGTTTAGCTTGCGCTTGCGGCTAACTTGCCCAAGTCACGAGCTTGACGAACTGTCCTGACCGGACTGAGCTATCTACGATGCCGTTCAGCGCGCGCAGCAAGGGCTCTCCGCCATCCCCCGCCATTTGTTTGCCGAGGCTCACCGTTGTGTCTCCGGAAGCGACACGGACCACCTCGATGCGACGCGCACGCAGCTTCCCGATTTCGGCGTCACTCAATCGATGGAACGATGAAAACAGGGCGGCCGCGACGGGACCACTGTCGATGCCCGGCGGTGCTGCGATGATGAAATGATAGGCTTGGCCGTTCCCGCCGTCATAGACCGCAACATGGAGCTGCGCCGGACCATTCTGCGTCATGATGTGCACCGGAAGGATGAATGCAGGCAGTCCGTTGACGCTGCCCTCATCTGCCCTGCCGATGGTCGCCTGCGTTTTGCCGAGGACCGACGTCAACAGTGCGTTTGCGTATTCGGCGATACCACGCCCCTTAAGTGCACCTCCTCCAAATTCGCCCTGAATACCTTCTGGACCCATTAGCCGGATCGCTGCAGGACTATTGGTCATGGTAAAGCCGGAAGGTGCGGCAAACCCGATGCGCAGCACAGGGTGGGCGAAGCGTTGCCCAAGTACGAAGCCCTGCTCTGGATCATCCCCGTAAAGCATGCCGTCGACCGCCTTTAGCAACGCGGCCTGGTTCTCCGGGAGCGTATCATCAGCCAAACCGGTAGCTTCCGCGCTGGCATGCGCGCGCGCAATGCGCTTCTCCGTCAACGGATGGGATAGTGTCCATTCGGGAAGCGCCTTGGCGTCCTGCCCGCCCGCTTCTGAACGCTGGGCTTCCTGCGCCTGCAGGGCTTGCAGCATATCGGTCGCAGCATAGGGGTCGTATCCCGCAGATTGAAGATAGCGGACACCAAGATCGTCCGACTCATACTCCTGCTTCCGCGAATATCGCAGGCCGAAAAACTGCGCCGCCTGGCCCGCCAGATCGGTCAGCTTCTCGGAGCCTGTCAAACTGACGGCTATCACGCCAAGGGTTCTCCAGAGCGAGCGCTGCTCCTGTCGATCGCTATGCTGAGCGACAATATGGCCAAGCTCATGGCCCAGTACGGAAGCGAGCTCTGCTTCACTGTTGACCACTGCCAACAGGCCACGGGTGATGTAGATGTAGCAGCCAGGAACGGCAAAGGCATTGACCACATCGCTGTTCACGAGCGTGAAGTGGCACTGGCCTTTCAGCTTGGCGGCATTCGCCATCCGCTCGCCCACGGCAGTAACATAGGCCGACTGCCGGCCAGCGTAAACACCGCCAAATGCTTCCAGCAAAGCTGGGTGCTGTTCGGCTCCTATCGCTCGATCATGCTGGCTGATCTGGGCCTGATAGTCCGGCGGCGGCGGCGGTCCACGACCGCAGCTTGCAGTGAGAAGCGCGAGAAGTAGAAGCGAGTGGCATCGTGTCATAGGGTTATTACGCGGAACGGCCGCGAAATATCCAGCGTGGATAAGAGCTTCCCAAATCCCTATTCGGAAGGGCCACGGATTTATCCGATAGCTGGGTCGCAAAGGTTTATTCTGGAAGACCTCTGTTGAAAGCTCCGCATCGAGCAAATCCACTTGCCGTTTTTTTCGCCAGCGGTGACAAACAGACATGATCGAGCGCAGCGCAGGCACCGTGAACAAGACGACCATTTCATTGTTGCTTGCCGCAGTTTCGCTGCCTTCGCTGATATTCGTCGCCTTGCAATTCGGGTTTGGGTATCGCGCACAGCGACAATCGCTCGAGACTACTGCGGCTGCTCGTGCAGATGCGATCATGGCTCAGATCGGTGGCAATATGCAGCGGACGCGCGCTTCGATCCTGGCCAGCGCCGCGACGGTCAAACGCAATGTTTGGCGCGGTGCCTATGATCGCGCGAAAGAGCTGGCGGCGATCCACTACAACTGGAAATCGGTGAGACTGATCTCTGCGACCATCGGCAGAACGACCATCCCATTGATGTCCACGTCTTCCCATCACTCGAGAGCGAAGCGAATCGGGTCGGGCTTCAGCGACTTATCGCGTTACTCTTGCAACGCGGCGGCAACGCCTTGGTGGGAGATATCGCGGCCAAGCTCGATCTCGGCCACCACAGGCGAGACGATCGTCGCGTAGGTAAAACGTCAGCGACGGCCGCTTCTGCACTTCGCGTCCATTAAAAGGGGAAGCTCTATTCCGCTTGGTCGGCGTACGATTTCACCAACTTGTAGAGAAATTTCCTCGCCTCCATTACCGACCGCACGCGAATACGCTCGTTGAGGCCATGCACGCCATTGCCATCGGGATCGCGGAAGATCCCCGAGATGCCGTAGGTGGGAATGCCCGCCGCATTCAGCGTCACGGCGTCGGTCGCACCCGTCGCCATGTGCGGCACCATCGGCACGCGCGGCCATACCGATGCGGAGGCCCGCTGCGCAGGACCGAAAACGGCGTCGGTTACGGGCGCAGGCGGCGAAGGTTTGTACGTGCGGCCCGCCGTGATCTTGACTTCAGGATCGGCGATGACCTTGGTGAGTGTCGCCTGGATTTCTTCGGTGGGAACACCCGGAATGACGCGGCAGTTTATGGTCGCTGTCGCCCGCTGTGGCAAAGCATTGCCTGCGTGTCCCGCCGACAGCAAGGTCGCAACGCAGGTCGTGCGCAGCATCGAATGATAAATGGGTGAGCGGTTGAGAATGTCGCTCGCTGCCTTGTCTTCGGAATTGGCGACGATGGCGGTCATCGCTGCGCCTTCCTCTCCGCCGACGATCTTCGCCATCCTGGAAAAATAGCCGCGGTTCGCTTCGATGAACTGGACCGGAAACTCATACTGGCTCAGCTCGTCGAGCGCACGGGCAAGGCTGTAGATCGCGTTGTCGGGGCGAGGCACCGAGGAATGACCGCCGGGATTTGTCGTTTCAAGCGTGAAGTTCATCACCACCTTTTGCGCGGCCTGAAACGTCTGATCGACATATTTGCCGTTCGCGTCCAACTCCCCATATCCGCCTTCATTCAGAGCGATGCCCGCGTCGATCAGATCACGCTGATTGTCGACCAGCCACTTCGCGCCATTCAGGTACAGGCCCTCCTCACCGCAAGTCAGCGCCATCTTGATAGTGCGCAGCGGTTTGTACCCTTCCGCCTGAAATCGCAGCAAATTGTCGGCCCAGATCGCGTCCTGCGCCTTCATGTCGGCCACACCGCGCGCGTAAAAATACCCGCCCTCTTCGATAAGCGTGAATGGGTCGCGGGTCCAGTCCGCCCGCCGGGCGTTGACGACGTCGATGTGACCCAGCATCAGTACGGCCTTCAGCTTGGGATCGCGGCCTGGATACACAGCGACCAGAGCGCCGGCCTTGGGATGCCCTTCGGGAACGAAAAGGTGCAGATTGGCTTCCGGAAAGCCGCCGGCCTTCATCCGCGCCGCGATTTTCTCCGTAACCGCTGTGCAACTGCCGGTGTCGAAGCTGGAATCCGTTTCCACCATCTCCTTCAGCATCGCCCGGAACCCCGCCTCGCCCGGTTCGGGAGCTGCGTGGGCAGGCGTGTGGAACGCCGCCATCAGGCCGGCCACTGCGCACAACGCGACGTTCGCTTTTCTCACTCTATTCACTCCTGATCTGTTGTGCCCCAATCCAGAGGCGCGGCTATGGCCTGTCGCCCAGCTTCACCAGTTCATCCACGCCATAGGGGCGGCCGTTGGTGATGACCTTGCGCACGTTGAAGGTGTTGGCGATATTCTCGCGCGGGTCGCCGTCCAGCAGGACGATGTCGGCAAGCTTGCCCGCCTCCAGCGTGCCCGCGTCCAGATTGAGAGCTTCCGCCGGGGTTTTCGTCGCGGACTGCAACGCCTGAAACGGCGTCAGGCTAGCGTCGACATAAGACGCGATTTCCGCATGAAGATTGATCGCAATCGTCGTGTCGGTCCCCGCCGTTATCTTCGTCCCGGCATCGTACATCGCCTTTAGCGACTGCAGGCTTCCCGCCAGCATAGACTGCCGCATCGCCATCAGCATCGGGTTCTGTTCCTGTACCGACTTCTGCGCCCAGCCGGGGTACAGGCCCAGTCGGGGATCATTTTTATATCCCGGATTCTTCTCCAGATAGCCCAGCAACGCGCCGAAGTTTGTCGGTGTGAGCACCCGTTGGCTCTGCCCGAACAACTGGATCACATCTTCGTAAGATCGCGCTTGCGGCCCCTGCTTGGGGGAATAGCCGCGCCTGCTCGTCGCGCCCATATGTTCGGTCGCGTCGACACCGGTATAGGCGGCGGGATAGATCTCATGCCCCGTCACCGGAACGCCCATCGCATGCGCCGCCTCCACGATCCGGCGCTGATAGAGATCGGGCATCCGGACATAGCTTTTCACGACGTCATATTTCAGCAGGCGCGCGCGCTCCAGTTCACGCTCCAGATGCGCTGGACCAGCCACGGCAACGCCCATCTTGTAGTAGACGCGCTGCCATTCCAGAAGCGGCCCGTTGGTGTAGATGCGCGGCCCAATGCGGACGCCCGATTCGTTGGCCTCGCGATCCTCCACGCCGTCATAGGGCTGGTTACCGGGATCGCGCACGGTGGTGATACCATAGGCCAACCAGGCCCGGTGCGCGTTCGCGCCGAAGTCCTTCTGCACATGCGCATGATGTTCGATGAGGCCGGGGATGGCAGTAAGCCCCGTACCGTCGATGAACTTGGCGGCGGAAGTGTGGAGCGCGGGATCATGATCGCTGATCGATGCGATCCGGTTACCCTCTATCACGATGTCCTTGTCGTGCTGCGTCACGTCGCGAACGGAATCGACCAGATTGCTGACATGGATCACCGTGCGTCCGGTCGGCTTCGCGAGCGTATAGCTCAAGTTAATGGGGATTTCGCGGATCACGCCGGTTTCGATGTCGATCGACTTCACCTTGTCGGCCGACTGGTAGAGGATCGTCTTGGAATCCCCCGCCCATGACGGGAAATAGGAGATGTCGGACGTATAGCTGCGCGGCGGACCCGCAGGCGTACCATCGGCCGACACCGGCCAGATCTTGAGCAATCCTTCGTAGATCGCCGCCATCTTCGTGCCGTCCGGCGACCAGGCAGGGCCACCCCCTCCGCGCGTGTCGATCGAGGCATTGGCCTGCGGAACCTGCCACACCGGCGGTCCTTTGCCATCGGCGGGTATCACGTAAATCTGGTTGGTGCCCTCGCGAAAGCTGGACGAGAATTTGTACGAAAGCCCGATGGCGATATTCTTACCGTCCGCCGACCAGCTAGGCGAGCCGGGCTGTCCCAGCGACGCCTGCAGGCGCGTGACCTTGCCGGTCTCCACGTCCACTACGCAGACACCCGCGACGCCCCACATGCCGTCCACATCGATAAATGCGATTCGCGTACCATCCGGCGACCAAGCCGCGCCGAGTGGTTGCGTGTCCATCCGCGTCAGTTGGCGGTCGCGTCCGGTTTTCAGGTTGCGTATCCACAGTTGCGGCAAGCCGCCGCCTTTGTCCGAAGTATAGACGAGGCTCGATCCATCCGGCGACCACGCGACATCGGCCTCCATCGCATGATCTTTGGTGAGGTTCTCCGGCGTGCCGCCTGTGGCTGGCATCAGATAGAGGTCGCCCAGCGCGATAAAAGCGATCTGGCTGCCATCGGGAGATACGGCAGGCTTCACGATGCCCAGCGCGCGGCGCGGCGCAGTGGTATCGAAATCACGCTTGGCGCGGGTATATTGCGGCCGCGTGACTTCCAGCTTCGCAGTGAAGGGGACTTCGGTAACGCGGCTGCCCGAACGGCGACGGATCC
Organism: Sphingobium sp. SCG-1; assembly: GCF_002953135.1. Lineage (NCBI taxonomy): Bacteria > Pseudomonadati > Pseudomonadota > Alphaproteobacteria > Sphingomonadales > Sphingobiaceae > Sphingobium > Sphingobium sp. SCG-1. Next base: position 1,134,817 of record NZ_CP026372.1, on the reverse strand, counting down.
GGCCGTCGGACACATAGTAATAGCCGCCTTTGCCCGGTAGCCAGGACACCCGGAACGGAAATACGTTTTCTGCCCCCGACACTGCTTTGCCGTCGATTTCCAAGTGGCTGCCTTTGGCGTCCGCGACGACATAGGCGAGTTGCCCATCCGGCCCCCAGGAGGGGGCATCGACACGACCCTCGACCTGCTTCAGCATCCGCTCCTTGCGGTCGGCGAGCGACACGGCCCACAATGCGACCTGCGTTCCCTGCGCGCTGGAATAGGCGATCTCCCGCCCGTCGGGCGACCAAGTCGGCATCCGGTCTTCATTGGGATTGGTCGTGATCTGCTCCAGCTTCCCCGTACCGACCTCGATCGTCCAAATATTGTAACTCGCCGATCCCAGCCGGTCCGAGGAAAACGCAATCTTGCTGCCATCCGGCGACCACGAGGGTTCACGGTCGTCGTAGGCGCCTTCCGTCAATTTCTTAGCGTCCGATCCATCGGGCGACACTGTCCAGAGATCATACCCACCATCGCGATAGGCGAAGTAAGCCAGCGTCTTGCTGTCCGGCGACCAGACCGGCTGACGCGCATCGTTGAAATAGTCGGTGATGAGCTTGGCGCGGCCTCCCTTAGCAGGGATGATCCAGAGGCTGCCCTGAAGATCGACGGTCAGAAACTTTCCGTTGGGCGATACGGACACCGCCATCGACGTACCTTCGTGCACGTCGAACGCGATGGTCTTCCCCTGTCCGGGGGGAGCAGGTTGCACCGGTTCTGCACGCGCCGCGATCGGCGCGGCGCCGCCAAGCGTCGTTGCTGCCAGCAATAGCGATGCGGCGATGCGCTGCCTCATGCGAAAATCCCCTTAAAATCTCATGAATTTACCAACCGAAGACGTAGCGTTCACGCCGCACGTCTGCGCCGCCCCGCAACGTTCCCGGGCCGGGCACGACGCCCGCCGCGACAATACCGGTCGAGACGCCATATGGCCCGAGCACGTCCAGCTTATGCCCGCGTGCTTTCAGGGCGGTGCGTACATCCTCCGGCACGCGATCCTCAATTTCCAGCACGCCCGGTTCGTCTTTCTTGACCGTGAAGGAGCCGTGAAAATGGTTTGAGTTGATCCGGGGCGCTTCGATAGCGGCCTGCAACGGCTGACCGAAGGCGAGGACGCGCAGCAGCACGTTCATGATCTGCTGATCCTGATTGTCGCCGCCCGGCGTGCCGATCGCGAGAAACGGCGCGCCGTCTTTCATGACAATGCAGGGCGACAGCGTGGTGCGCGGCCGTTTGCCGGGGGCGAGCACGTTGGGGCTTGCTGGATCGAGGTCGAACACCGTCATACGGTTGCTCATCGGCACACCGGTATCTCCCGCAATATACGCGCCGCCCAGCAGCCAGCCGGAACTTGGCGTGCAACTGAAAAGGTTGCCCTCGCGATCGACCACTTCGACTGCGGTGGTGTCAGCGGTGGGGCCGCCCTTGCGCTTGATCATATGCGGCATGAACACAGGCGTCGTGCGGGCACTGCCCTCGAAGGCCCAGGGATCGCCAAAGCGATGTTCGAGCGATGCGCGCGGGCCGATCAGCTTTGCCCGCTGTGCCGCGTACGCTTTCGAAAGCAAGCCCTTGGCCGGCACCTTGGCAAAGTCTGGATCACCGAAGAACATGTTCCGATCGTCGAACGCCAGCTTGATCGATTCCGCCAGCGTATGCAGATATGGGTCCGATCCGGGCGTCATGGTGGCAATGCCCGCAGCCTCGGCTATGTTCAGCGCCATCAGCATCGCAGGCCCCTGACTCCAGAAGCCACCCTTGCAAACCTCATAGCCGAACACGCTGGTAGTCGCCGGACTCTCGATGTTGCCCTTGTACCCGGCGAGATCCTCATACCGCATCAGGCCGCCATCCTTTTCGACGGCAGCGCCAATGCGGCGGGCGATGTCGCCCTTGTAGAAGGCGTTGCGGCCTGCCTGTATGGCCGCCCTACGGTCCTTCTTCCGCTTGAACGCCGCGCGATCGGCCTCGGCGATCAGCCGCAAAGTGCGAGCAAGATTGGGCTGGCGGAATATCTCGCCCGTCTTCGGCAATTGCCCGTCGGGATAATAGGTGTCGTACGCCGACGCCCACTTCGACGTCGCCTTCTGCTGGCTAACGAACACCTCGGCCAGGAAGTTGTACATCACGAAGCCGTCCGCCAACTCGATCGCGGGCTGCAACACCTGATCGAGCGTCATCGTGCCATTAAGCTGCAAAGCGAGCGCCATGGCGTCCAGCATCGCAGGAACCGTGCCCCCACTGGGTCCATTGCCCGGAATGATACCAGCATCGGTGAACTTATCGGGCGTGGCGAGGGCAGGCGCAGTGCCCTGGCCGTTCACAACCGACACCTTCTTTGCCTTCGCATCGTAAATGATCGTTGGTGCTTCCCCGCCAAAGCCGAAGTGCGAAATCTCCGTCACGGCAGCGGCAAGCACTGCCGCCACGCCCGCATCGGTTGCATTGCCGCCAGCCAGCAATATGCGCGTGCCCGCCGCCACGGCATAATGGCGGCCAGCGGCGACGATACCGAAATTGCCCACGATCTCCGGCCGCAGCGTTTCCCCGGCACTCACCAGCCGCGTAGGTTCGATGGCGGACGCGCGTGGTGCGACCTGCGCAAACGCAGGCAGTTCGCCAGCCAGCATCGCGGCTCCGCCTATTGCCAGACCTCCAAGATCGCGGCGGCTCAACCCGCCTCCGAGCGCATCGCTCATTTTGCCGCTCATGTTGGCAATGTCTCCCGTGTCGATATGCGGCTGATGGTCTGCATGACTCGTTGGCATTGAACGAGAAGCATCGCGATTTCCTCCACCCCAGTGGTGTGATTGCCAAGACAAAATAAAAGCAGCGATAGTTGCTGCACGATGGCGGGTTTCAGTCGCTCGATAGTTTTAAGAACATTGAACAAGCAGGGCAGTCCGCCTGACCCAGCACCACAAGATCGACTGTCACGACATGGCAGACGGTCGAATTCGACTTTGGGAGAAGATGTCGGAGCTCCAAGGCAGGAGTTCTGATGCGCATCGCTACGCGGCCATTGCTTTGCGGTAACGCGGCAAGCCTCATCCAGAGGTTGATAATTGGCACGGATGCGCTGGATTACCTGCACCATCACACAAGGCCGTGCGCCGGCAGGAGCGGCATGGCGGTTCGACAGGGGAAAAGGGAATGAGCGGTCCAAGGGTCATTGAAACTGCATTGATGAGCGTCAGCCTTCTTGCGCTTACCATGGGCACCGGTCTCGCGCAGACCACTCCGGCGGAGGAAACGCCGAGCGCATCGGTGCCAACGTCGGCCGGTGACGCGGCTAACTCCGGCGAAGATATCGTGGTCCTTGGATCGCAGATCAGGGGTGCAAAGACTACCGGCGCGTTGCCGGTCAATGTCGTCGGCACTGAACAGATCGCAGCCGTTGCCGCCGTGTCCGGGGCAGATCTCTTCCGCTCGATCCCGCAACTAGGCGGCGTCACCTTCAACGAACAAGTGCTGGGCGGCGGCAACGCAAATGCCGCGCGCGGCGACGTCTCGACCGTCTCGCTACGCGGTCTTGGACAAGGCAATACGCTGTTGCTCATCAACGGTCGCCGCACCGTGCTGCATCCCACATCACAGGCGATCACGGGCGTCGTGGATTCCGGGGTGCCGACCTTCGGCTATAATGCCAACACCATTCCCGTCGGCAACATCTCCCGCGTGGAAGTGCTGCGTGATGGCGCAGCGGCGCTCTATGGGTCGGACGCTGTGGCAGGGGTCGTCAACAATGTGCTCAACTCCGACTTCAAAGGCGCTAAGTTCGACGCGCAATATGGCGGCGCGGAGGGCACCAATCTTCGGGAGTTTACGGTTAACGGTCTGATCGGCAAAGACTTCGCCGAGGGCCGCGGCAATATCTCGCTCTTCGCAGGCTATGCGCAGAAGTCCAAACTGTATCTTCGCGATCAGGATTATACCGCCAGCGTCGACCGGCGCGGCTATGTCGCAGGGACGGCCTTCGCCAATGTCGCCGCGTTCAACGGCACCAGCACCAGCACGCCATGGGGCACGTTCCGCGCGCTGGCCGCAACGCCCAGCGCAAATGGGCTCGTCAGTTTCCTCAATCGGGCGATTTCCAGCGGCGCTACCCCCTTCACCAACGCGTCGAGCCAATTTCACATTCAGCCGAATACAAGTCCCGGATGCCGGATCGCTTCGGGCACGGACGGCATGTGCTATGACGATGGCAATGGCGCGACTGAGATGGCGACCGTCGATTCCAACCTTCGCTTCAATTCGCCGGCAACTTACGACGATCTGACCACTCAGCCATCGGTGAAGCGCATCAACCTGTTCGCCAACGCGCATTATGATCTGACCGACAACCTTACGATCTTCGGTGAAGCCGGCTTCTATCGCGGCAAGACCAGCGCCATCATTGGCGCGCCCGGATCGTTGGCCAACATTCCGATCACGGTCGCAGCCAATGCCTACTGGAACCCGCTCGGCCCCGTTGGGTCGCCCAATCGCGTTCCGGGCCTCAGCACCGCTATCGTGCCCGCCACAGGGCTACCGGTCCAGATCACGTCCTATAGCTATGTGGATGTCGGATCACGCACCGTCGATGTCACCAACTATCAGTATCGTTTCCTAGGCGGCCTGCGCGGCAGCTTCGGCGACTGGGACTTCGACTCGGCGGGACTCTACACCTGGGCCACGGCTGCGGATACGCAGGAAAATTTCTCCAACACCCTACTTCAGGCCGCGATCAACAAGACTACGCCTGACGCCTATAATCCCTTCAACGGCGGCTGCATCAACGCACCGTCAATCGGGGATTGCACCCCCAACAGTCAGGCTACAATCGACAGCTTCATGATAAAGGCGACCCGCAGGACGCGCACATCGCTCGCGTTGGCAGACTTCAAGATCTCAAATAACGACCTCATCGGCCTGTGGGCGGATAACAGCATCGGCATCGCGGCGGGCATCGAATATCGCCGGGAAACCTATCGCGACAACCGCTCGACATATCAGGGCGGCGTTAGGGGCGTCGATACCACCTACACCGATGCAGTGACGGGCATCTTCTACGGTTCCGACTTGGGCGGCGCCAGCCCCAGCCCCGACGTTCGCGGCAAGCGCAACGTGAAATCGGCCTATGCGGAACTTGCCATTCCGATATTCAGCCCGGAAATGGAAGTGCCCTTCTTCCGCAGCCTCGATTTTCAGGTTGCAGGCCGGTATGAGGATTATAGTGACGTCGGCTCAGTCGCGAAGCCCAAGATCGCAGGTTCGTGGGAATTGCTTCAGGGCATCAAGCTACGCGGATCGTGGTCGCAGGGCTTTCGCGCGCCAAACTTGGAGGTCATCAACACCTCCACACTCGACCGCGTGAATACCGGCATCGATTATGTGCTATGCGAAGCCGATGTCCGCGCTGGTCGCATCGCCAACTTCTCGCAATGCAATCGCAGCATCTCGGTCCTGCGGCGCAGCGGCGGCAACCGCAATCTGAAGCCAGAAGAATCGACGAGCTGGAGCTTTGGCGCGGTATTGTCCCCGCCGTTGCCGGATGGCCTCGGTAAAGTGACGCTCACCGTCGATCGCTGGCGCATCAAGCAGAAGAACGTCGTCGGCCTGCTCGACTATCAGAACGGGCTGAACCTCGACTACCTGCTACGTGCTCAGGGCAGCAGCAATCCGAACGTCGTTCGCCGCGCGCCGACGGCCGACGATATCGCGCTTGCGCAGGGCACCGGCCTCGCGCCCGTAGGCGAATTGCTGTACGTCATAGCAAACTTCGAAAATCTGCTGCCGGTGACGGTGCAGGGTATCGATTTCGGCCTCGATTATGTTTTGCCCAATACGTCGATCGGCAGTTTCTCCCTCAACGTGAATGCGTCTCGCCTGATTAGCTACTATGTCGATGCTCCGCAGGGCGTGGCCGACGTGATCGCGGGGCGCGACGCCGGTGTCATCAACGCAGGCGTGCCCATCCAGGGCGGTGGCGATGTGGTGGGTCGGGATGGCCAGCCGCGCTGGCGGATTTCGGCGATGCTGGACTGGACTGTGGGACCGGTGAAGATCGGCGCTTTCACGCAATTCACCGACGACGTTTATGAAAATGCCGTCCGCGATGCGCAGGCTAATCCCTTCATTGTGAAGGGCCAAACCACGGTCAATCTATATGCCCAGTACACCTTCAAGAATGACGGCCCGCTCAACAATACCGCCATTCAGATTGGTGCGCGCAATATCTTCGACAAGAACCCGCCATTCTCGTCGGCTGGCTATCTTTCCAGCGTTTATCAACCGCAAGCGCGCTACTGGTACACCAGCGTCAAGAAAACGTTCTGACTGGTCCGTGGAGCATGTCCGTCAAAGACATGCTCCACATCCTCCACACCAGGCGATGGATCGAGCCTTTAGAGGCCGGTCCACTCTGATGTTAATGCTGCCAACACTAGCCGCGCCGGACACCGACCATCTTGGCAAGATCCGCCCGCGCGCCATTCAGTGCGCCATCGACACAGGTGCGGTAGTCGCGTGTCTCCGGAAGCACGGTTCCCTGCACCCATCCACAAACCTTCTTTGATGCTTTACTGAGGCGTGCATCTGCCCAGCGCACGCCGCTGTCCGCAGCAAGATTCAGCCCGACCATGGACACGGTGACACGATGTATCTCGACGCCCCTCGTCCCTTCCACAACCACATCGGCATCGCTGCTCGAGGCGAAAGCCGGCGCATATAGCGCGCAGGCACAAGCGGCGGCCAACGCCGCCGACATCTTTCCGGTCATCCTGTTTCTCCTACGTCTTTACACCCGTCGGCTCTTTGCTCTGTCGGATTAGGCACTAGATACAGCACTGCGGCGTGCACGGAAAGAGGACTTGTCTCTTGTTTGGGACTGCCCTCGACCAAATGGTGACCTTCATGTCTTCGAATTCTGTTCTCGAAAGCCGCCACTCGTTTGCGAGTCAAGTTGAAGACGGGGCGGTGGGTACAGGTTCAGCGCATTGCGACCTCGGTGTTGCCGCAACGTCCCGCGTTGTAGCTGCCTACCTTCCGGATGATTTCAACCTGTTCGGGTCGACGCGCCTTTGTAGCGCCGCTACGCCACTGCATCCGTTCCGCTGCAATGATAGCCCGATCCACGGCTTCGGGCGTATCTCCGCCGCCGCTGGCATCTTGCCGGTCAAGCGTCGCTCGCAGTGCCGCAATATCGCCAGACAAAGGAAACGACCGTGTGACATATTCATCACCCTCGTCCCGATAGACGATCAATCGAACGCGCAGATCGACGTTACGGACCTGACTTTTCACTCGGGTAACGATGGAATCCAGTTCAGATTGCAGATAGCTTATCTCGTCGCCCATGCTGCCTGTTGTGTCCAACACCAGCACCAGGTCGAGAGCACTGACCTGTTTTATCACGCCAGAAACCCTCAAGTTTATGGTTTGCTGGCCGCGACCAGTCAGCTGTAGCTTCTGGCTGGTCAAGCCAGCCCGTGAGGGAACCGATATCCGCGCGCCATCAGCATTCCGGAGCCTCCGATATGACCCAGCCCCATCATAGCACAGGCTCCCCGACGTCGCTGACCGAGCATGCGGTTGACGGTCAGGGCAGGACGGCTCGAGTGTTCTTCTGGGCACCAGCTACCCCCAACACGCTGAAATCACTGAGGGATCGTCCAAAAGACGATCCCCAGAGAGCATCTGCTACAATAAACTGATTCGGGAACGTGGCCCATCATCAGACCGAAAGTCCCGGAAAACCGTTCTTTTTAGAGGCCGTGATTGCTACGGTAAGCTGCTACGGAATTTGCCCCGCGGGATGCTTCGGCGAGGGCACACACTCTAATTATCGCCACACGGTCCCGGTAGACGCTCAGCGTCTCGTGAATCGGCTCGAAATCTGGCGTTCGCTGCGCACCGACAGTCTCTCTATCGCCCTGCGTTGATTGCCGGGGGTCAGAAGAGCTTTCTGCCGAGGCACCTAAGCGATTGATTTCTCAGTCAAATCATAGACTTAAGAAGTCGCCAGAGCCATCATTAGCACGATCTGAATTCGTAGAAAAGGCTGGACGTAAATGGACGGGGCGGTTCGAGTCCTTCTGAGCATCGGGCTGGTTGGAGCTTTGTCCGAAATATGACTACAAATTTCGGACAGGTATCCGTGGACGATCGTGCCCGTCGAGCAGCGCGCCGATTATATGGCTGCGCTTGAGGAGGCCAGCGGCCGGCAGAACATTCGCCCCTTCACGGAGTTCCTAGCGCGAATACTAGACCGCGAAATGAGGGGAGAAACGGTCGCTCGGCTCCCGAATGAGATTGCCGGGCCTCTGTGACGCCAGCGGGGAGCTTCTGTGACTCGAACGGCGGCGTGGTCTATCGCAGCCTTGAGCCTCGGTGCACTATCGCTTCACCGCTAATCATTCCGGCGGTTAACTGGTCTGTCCAGTACCCTGAGGATCCACTAGTGTCGGATGAATAGCGGAGGGGGGAATATGCAGGTTGATACGGGGGTTTGGTCGGCGTCGAGAGAAGAAGGGCGACGCATAGAGATTTTGATACTTCCGCGGTTGGGTTAGGTGCCAAGTTTTGGGATAACCTATCTGTCGAAGGAAGCGTTGCGGGATGCACGGCGCTTCATGAGTGCCGATCAGGCCGGAGTGCGAGACGAGATCGGTTTTCTCATCGTTCACCAGCGTTATGCCGACCGGTTTTTCCCCGGAACATCGGTTCTGCACACGCGGCTACGCTACATTCTCTTCGTGCCTTGGCTCTATGCGAATGTTCGCGCCAGTCGCCTGCGCGGGCAACGGCCTGCCGATCTTATCGCACGTGGCGAACATCGGCTGACCGAGCGGCTGCTCGGCGAATCGGGCGTGATCGGCGGGAGGGTGTGGCCGACCCCGATCGACCAGCCGCCGCCTTATGTCTATTGGACAGCGCTTCAGCAATGGGGGTTGCTGCGCGAGCGCGGCCTGAACGGAAGTTGGTCGAGAGCTCAAGTCGAACGGGTCTTGGCGACCACGGTGTCAACCACGCTGCGCGATGATGAAGATCAACCTTTCGAGCAACCGACTTGGCCATTCACGTGTCCCGAGCCATCGGAGGACTGGCTCAAGGCGGACAAGCTCTCGTTCAAGCTCCAGAAGACGGAGCGGACGTATCTCGCCAGGCAGTTGCGCAACGTCAAATCCAGGGACGACGAGGATTCGCTCCTCGCAATGCTTGTCGGTCAACCGCTTGGCGATGCCGCTCATGTCTGGAGCCCGGACATTCTGGCGCTTGCGAAACACGAACGCCCGGCCCTGATACGCGCTGGTCACGCAGCGGCGCTCGCGGCCATCGGTCGGGCGGTTTATGCTGCGCAAGTCGAGTGGCTCAAGGCCAATCTCGACAAGCGGCAATGCTCCGACCACCAGCGCAAGGCTTTGCCGAAAGTCCTGAAGACATGGCGACGCCAAGCAGCGGCGCTCGACTGGGATGCCTTTGAAAAGGATATGGGGCATCTGCCAGCACCGGTCTCCGACGCGCTCGCGCAGACGCTGCAATGGGTAAAGGACGGCGGAACCGATCCGATGGCGATCGAGCCCGCCTATCGGCGCGCCGAGGAATCGCGAAAGCGTCGACGCGCGCGTTTGTCGCGTACCCAAGACGGTGCGGACCGCCGTCTCGAATGGAGTGAGGAGGAGCATGGCGCGGCGATGCCGCTCCATTTTCGCTGGAATAATGTCAAACGGCTGCTCGCAGACCTGGAAGGGGTGAAATAGCCATGGCGGGCGATTTCGCGGGGCAACCCTATCTCGATCAGCTTCGTCCGGACCGGGGCTGGACCGTGCGCGTCGCGCTGTTCACAGCGTATTCCGCAGACCCGTTCGCGATCGGCGCGACGTTGTTGGCGATGACCGGCCGCAATGGGGATGCCGGAAGCGGCAACGCCGCCGATTTTGCTGAGGCGGTCGAGCGGATGCGCGACAAGTTCAAAGTCATCGTCCAGCGCGGCCGGCTGCACCGGCGCTCGGGCCTTCCCAAAGTAACCGGTGTGCTCGACCAGTTCATCGTCGAGCAGAATTATGACGAAGACTGGCAGAGCTGGCATCCCAAACTCGCGTTGGTTGGCTATGAAGGTCCGGCAGGCGAACGCAGCTGGCGCTTTTGGATCGGCAGTCGCAATCTTACCCCGAGCCGTGATCTCGATCTGGGCCTGCTGATCGATGGCGAGGTCCGGCGTAAAAAGGGTTCCGGGCCAATCCCCGGAATATCGAGCATCGGTGAGCGCCTTGCTGGCTTGGCGCAGCTTGCCGACTTTCCCGCTAACGCATTCGCGGATGAACTCGGGGCGCTCACTTGGCGGGCGCCCGACGACGTTCGTATCAACAGCGTCGCCCTCCGCATAAAGGGCGATTCCGGGGCGAGCCCCCTGCCGGGCGGCACCTTCGACAGAATCGTCGCGATCAGTCCGTTTCTTTGTCCAGCTTTCGTCAAGACGATGGCTGAGTGGGGTGACAAAGGGACTGAGCGGATTCTGCTGACGACGGTGCCCGCCGTGCGTGGCTTGAGCGGGGACGCAAAAGCGTTGCTCAAACCCATGCGTCTGTTGGCTTTGGCGCCGCCAGAGCCGGAGCCGGAGGAGATAGAGCTCGACGCTGGAGCGGGGACATCGCCTCCCGCAGGTCAGAACCCGAACGACGACGCCGAAGCAGAACCGCCGCCCATCAGCCTTCATGCTAAACTGTTCGCGTTCCGCACTAAATCTGCAGTCAAAGTCGTGATGGGCAGCGCTAACGCGACCGACCGCGCCTGGGGCGGCCGCAATGCCGAGGCGACGGTCGATTTCGATGCGGGTCCATCGATTGTCGCGGGGATCGAGGCAATGCTGGGTTCGGCGATGCCAATACCCGCCGAGATATTCTCCGAACCCGATATTTCCTCGGTCAAGGACGGCGGTGAGTTTCTCGACGGCGTCCGCCGCGCGCTGGTTGCGCATTGGCCGGTTTCGATCGATCGGACGGGGCAGCAATTTGTCCTGACAGCCACGAGCCCGCCGAAACTTGGGAAACACGGCATTCGGCTCGAAGCATCGCTCATCACCGGCCAATTGGCGCCATGGCCCGTATCTGGAACCACGGTCGATCTGGGCGACATTCCCTTGGCCTGGCAGACCGATCTGATCCAGCTGCGGCTGAGTCTGGGTGATGACAGTTGTGGTTGGATGCAGCGGGTGACCGTCGAGCCGCCGATCGAGGCCGGTCGTGATCGCGCTGCGATTGCCCGTTTCCTTGGTATACGCTCATTCTATGCCTGGATGCGCGGATTGCTCGATGGCGACCTAGGGGCACCCGACGGCGAGCCGTGGGACCGTCATGAGCGTGGCGGCAACGGCCGAGACAGTGACGAGGTACGGTTGGACGACCTGACGCTCGAGGATATTCTGACGGCATGGGCGCGTGACAAAGCGGCGTTCCAGCGCGCCGATGCACGGTTTGAGACCTATATTACGGCAATCCTCGCACACGACGATACGCTCAGCGCCGAAGATCGCAACGCCCTGAAAATCTTGCAGAAGATCTGGGCAGCCGCGCGGCTCACGCTGATGTCACCGGCATGACGACGATACCACGCAAGTTTCAGACGGAAACAGTCGACGCCGCGATCGCCGCCTTAAAGAGCAAGGGTCGCCGCCGCTTCCTGGTCGCCGACGAGGTCGGCCTCGGCAAAACCCTGGTCGCGCGCGAGGTGCTTCGCAAGCTCTCTAACGATGGCGAGAAGCCTTTCACCGTTTACTACATCACCAGCAACACCAAGGTGTCCGATCAAAATGCTAATCGGTTGCTGGATTTCCTGGGTAAGGAAGCGAAGGCCGCAGTCTCGACGGTCGACCGGCTGGGCCTCATCCCGCTGGAAGGCAAGAAGCGCCCGGGCGTTCGGCTATATCCCCTCGCACCGTTGACATCGTTTCCGGCGCTCACGACACGTCCGCAAACCGGCAAGGTCGGCGAGCGTGCGTTCATCGCCTGCCTTCTCGATCGCTGTTATGAGGGGCTGGGAGATGAATTGCCTGCCGGCTTCATGCAACAGCGTGCCCAATCGAGCTGGGCGGGTGCACTCAGAAATGCGCGCAAATGGGTTGGTGAGCTGCCCGTCAAATTCATCAACGAGTATCGCAGCGCGCTGGTTCGCGAATTTGGCCACAACGCGCGCAAGAAGATCCTCGCCGCGACAACCGCAGAGAAGAAATTGCACGTGCTGGCACGGCTTCGCCGGCCGTTGGCCGAAGCCTGCCTGCTGGCAACGCCGCCCGATCTCATCATCTTCGATGAATTTCAGCGGTATCGCGACCTGCTGAAGCCGTCAAAGGACGACCGGCTGGTGCATGCCCTGCTCGACGGCAAGACAGGCCGTGGCCCGGCAATGATCCTGCTTTCTGCGACGCCCTACCGGCTCTACAGCGAGAGTTGGGAAGGCGCGCAGAACCAGCCGCACGAAGAACTTTTCGACATCATCGATTTCCTCGGCGGGAAAACAGCGCGCAGCGAAGCGTCTATGCTTTTCGAACGGTTTGGCGCGATCCTACGCCGCATCGGCCGGATGGCCGACGAGGATGCCGACCCGAATTTGGTCGAACACGCCCAGGCCATGAGGCACGATATTCAGACATTGTTGCGCCCGATGATGGCCAGAACCGAGCGACAGGATCCGGCCGATCTCGATTGGGAAGGAACGCATCATCCGGACCACAGCCTGCAGGCGGCTGATTTGCAGGTGTTCAAACATTTTGCCGAAGGTGTTCCTGGCAAATTGAAAGCCGCGGCGCTGCCTTATTGGCTATCCGTGCCGCTGCCCGCCCAGTCGCTTGGGATTCGGTACAAGATCTCCACCGGTGTGGAATTCAAGCCAGAGCGCTCCGTCCCAGCGCTCACCGCGGCGCGACGTCCGCGGGGCTCAAGCGGTGGCTGGGGAAGTGCTAAACTACGCGCTTTGCTCGACGTTTGTTCGGTAGAGCAACTGGCGTTGCCATGGGTAGCCCCGTCTGTGCGCTGGTGGCCGCTTGCCGGCGGATGGACCGAGGCGTCATCACCGAAACTCCTCCTGTTCAGCCGCTTTCGCGCTACACCGCAAAGCGTGGCTGGGCTGACCAGCCTCGAAGTCGAAAACCGCTATGCATCGACTGCGGGCGTGTCGTACGACCGGGCCTGGACGCGACGAAAGCTCCAGGTAAAGGCGGGTCAAGGCGCGACGTTGGCGCTCTTCCATCCTTCGGCATTTCTCATCCGGGAAACCGATCCGCTCAAGGGACGATTTGCCACGCCGGCTCTCGCCCAGCTGACCGTGAAACAGCAATTAAAGAAGGTGCTACGCGGTTTCGGAATTCCAATCCGCACCAATCCGAAATCGGATGCCAAGCGCCGGCTCCCCGGTTGGCAGGTGCTTGCTGCGGTAGAAAAGGTGAGTGGCGATTTCGATGATGCACAGGCCCTGTGGCAAGATCTAGCCAATGAGGACGGCGCGCTGGCGGAATTGCTTGCGCAACGCGCCGATGTTCCTGCGATCGAATGGCTCAGCCCACGAGAGCTTCAAGACCTCGCGGATATGGCGCTTGGTGGGCCGGCCATCACGGTCGGGCGCGCCTGGATGCGCCATTACAGCGAAGCCCTTGGGGACGACGGCCAGGACTCGCTGATTCGGTTCTGCTGGCAACGGCTACGCAATTATCTCGATAATCCTGTATTTTGGGGCCGGCTCGGCGATGCCAAGCCAACACGGGTGCTTCAGCGTGCGATCATCGATGGCGGCTTTGAGAGCCTGCTTGATGAACATTTCTGGCTGGCGCGAGCGCGCGTCGGGCCTGCCGAACTCGTGGATGATCTTCACGATGCACTCGCTGCGGCGTCCGGCTGGTTCACGTTCAAGGACCTTCCGGCCGGACCCGGCGGTATTCGTGTTCGATGCCATGCCGCGGTGCCGTTTGGCGGAACCGATGCCAGCGAGGATCCGCTCGCCGGGGATGATCGCGCAAAGCCCGTTCGCTCGCAGGAGCTGCGTCGTGCCTTTAATGCGCCGTTCTGGCCCCATGTTCTCGCCACTACGTCGGTGGGCCAGGAGGGTCTCGACTTTCACACGTGGTGCGATCGCATCGCGCATTGGGACCTTCCGTCCAATCCTGTCGATCTCGAGCAACGCGAAGGTCGCATCTCGCGATTTGCCGGTCTCGTCGTACGGCGGCCACTCGGGGAATCAGTCGGGCCTGCCGCGTTGACAGCGACAGCCAAGCTTGGAGGCTCACCCTGGTGCCATCTGGAAGGGCTGGCCGAAGAACGCCATGACGACCCGTCTGGCCTGAGCCCATGGTGGTTGCTGAAGGGCGCGGCGATCAAACGCTATGTGTTCAGCCTGCCGCAAAGCCGCGACGTCGCGCGTTTTCGACGCTTGCGGCGCCAGCGCCTCTTGTATCGGCTGGCGCTTGGACAGCCTAACCAAGAGGATCTTGTCGATCTCCTGATGAGTCACGGCGAAGACCGGGCTGCCGCGCTCGCCGCGTTGACGCTTGATCTAGCTGCCTATCGCCGCACGCCCGACGATGAGACGGCGAAGTGACGACCGCTCGATGCTCTCGCCCCGTTCGAAACGACACTGCGCAGCGATAGGACGCGCGGCCAACCACCACCCAATGAGACCGGCCCCCGGGGCCCGGGGGCCGGTCTTATGATTCAGCTCACTTCGTCCAGCGTGGAAGCTTCGGACTCCATCACTTCCTCAAGCAGCTTCCGCATGGCGAGATCCTCCTGAAGCTTCGCGAGCGCCTTTCGCTTGGGCAGGCCGAGTTTGAAACGGATCATGTCGCCCACGTGACGTATAATGTCGTTGTGCTTCGGACCGAACCGCATCAGGCCACTGGTCGCGTCGTAGTTTCCAAGATCGAGATTGATACCTGCTTCCTCTGGGGTCACCGCGTCTGCCATGCCAGGACAGAAGCTATCTTTCTCGTCCTGACTCATTTCAAAGTATCGCCACATCGGATTCACGTGCGAGAAGTCGATGTCTCCATCCTCGATGGCGGCTACCAAACGCTCGAGGTGTTCCGAATCCTGATCGCGGCCGTAGGAGAAATCGTACACCAGCTTCGCGATCGATTTTAGGACCGCTGGCTGAGCTGCAACCGTATTCTTCTTCGCACCTGCTACACCCCAGTTCGGGATCTGGGCGATCGCCTCCCAGAAGCGAGTGCCATATTCTTCCTTCGCGTTGATGTCGGCGGGCGTTGCGCCGTTAATCGTCGTCTTGTTAAGGAACAGCAGTGCGTTGATCGCGACTAGGTCCTTTCGCGCAATCACACCCTCATCCTTGGCCCAGTCACCGGCGTTATCCGAGTCCACTACGGTTGCAGTGAGAATCCCGTCGCCGATCAGGCGCTCCTTAATGAAGCGATTGACCGGATTCGAATTGTCGAACTCGTAGGCAAGGCCACCTTCAACGGTTTTGCCGAGGTTGTTCAAATCGTGGAAAAGCTGGCGCTCCTGATCAATATCGAGGCCGAGATGAGCCTCCACCACGATTGAGCAGTCAGAACGAGCGATTTCAAATGCCGTCGCCCAGACCTTTGCTTCGTCGGCGGTGGGTTCGCGCCGTGGGTCGTCAGCCGGGACGTAGAGCACCGGCTTACGGGGATAGCGGTTGTTGTTCACGACCGACTTCAGGAACTCAAAGACCATGTCCATCGCGTACCGGCGGTGCTGCCCGTCAATGATCCAGAGAACATGCTTGTCCGAAAGATAGACGGTAATCACTCCGCCATTTTTCTCGAATCGGAGACCATCGCCCCCGAACTTGCAGTTGCGGATGTTGGCAGTGACGGGCTGCATCGAGATGTAAGGCTGGGACCCGATTTCACGCTGAAGACGCTGGAGAGTGGCCGGCACCGGGTGGCCGGACTTTTCGAGCGACCGGCGCGCTGTGTCGAGCAATCCCTTCAGGATGAAGATCGCAAGCTTCTTGGCATGTCCTTCGTCAAGTCGGCGCTGTGCGACAGGCTGGTCATTATATGCCGGTACCGCAGACAGATTTTGCTTATTCGCAACCTCAGAAATCTCGTAAAACGTTGCCATGGGCACACTGAAAATCAGCGTGCGGTTGCCCATGTTTGAGCCGACCAGGACATTAAACGGCCGGCCGGTGTGGTCTCCAGCATCAATGAGAGAGTCGAGGCTGTTGGTGACAGTCGCGGCGCTGTCAGCTATATCGGTAATCATCGCTAATTCCTTCTCGTCACGGGGATGGGTAGCGGTATGCGCGACCGGCGGTTTTCCAGACACTTCCGGTCGCGCAACACCTCAGCGAGAGTCGGAGTCAGCCGCTCTCGCAATCCGATAATCTATGGATGCTGTGCCACAGCATGCTTCCTCCTTCTCGCCACGGGCGGGATCGACTCTTGCCGCCTGCGGTTTTCCAGACACTTCCAGCGGCGTTGATTTGGTAGAGTGATTCCCATCCAGGCGTCAAGGGTTTTTGCCCTGGCTGATCAATTAAATACCCTGGGCGTTTCAATATCATCCCTGGTGGCTTTTAGATGGAATTTAAATTAAGGGGTGTCAGGAGGCTCTGAAGTGACCTGACAGTGACCACTGGTGCCTCGGATAAAGTCAGCGCAGGTCTCGAAAACCATTTGCGGTGCGAGCCGATTTCGCCCGCGTATCGAGCACTCCCACACAATCATCGTCCGCCAGTTCTGGTCGTGAAGCGCGGACAGGCTACGTCGATCCCGAGCCATGTTCGCCGAGATCTTTGATTCCCAGAATTCGGTGCGCGTCGCGGGCAAGCGGAACAGGCTGCACGCGTGACCGTGCCAGAAGCAGCCATTCACAAAAACGACGCAACGGTGCCGGTGGAAAACCAGATCCGGCGAACCTGGAAGCGATTTATCGTGAAGTCGAAATCTTAAGCCGGCGGCGTGCAGAGCTCGCCGAATGACCAACTCAGGTTTGGTATTAGCGCTGCGGATGCGCGACATATTGTAGCGACGCTGATCTGGCGTGTGCGGATCAGGGCGACACGCACGTTGCAATCGCGCTTTCACGCCTGCTCTCCTTCATCCTCCTCGGTCGCGGAAACCGAGAGCTGAATTGGCTCACTCCACCTGAACTGATCCTCATCAACCAGAAAATTCTGCGGTCGGACGCCGGCCGGCAGCGCAGCGAGTGCGGTGAGCAGCGAAGTGGCCCAGCTACCGATATCATTTGCAATCCGCAGCGTTGCGTTTGTGCCATCCCAGCCGGACAGTCGGAACAAGTCATAGTCGCTGCCTTGCGCTGCAGACGAGACTTCCGCGCTTGAAATGTGAAAGGCTCTGGGTCCGGTCGCGGAAGTCGTTTTCACTTCGACCCGCAAAGGGGTGCCATCAGATCGTGTCACGGCAAAATCAAAAGGACTGACCGCATCCTCGTCGGCTATCCATCGCCAGTCCCTGATCCGCCCTTCGACCTCCTGAAGGCTGAGCCAATGCGCGACAAGTGCCTCGCCTTCAAACCCAATTTCACCAGCGCGAGCGCGGGCTTTTGCCAGTTCATCGCGGCTTACCTTGCGTCGCGCGGCAATACGCGCCGCTGCGGTTGCATCGCCGTCAGCGGCGTCTTCAAGGTCGGCAAGCTCTGCTTGGTCCCAGACTAGCTGACGCGCTGGATGATCGGGCGGTGCGTCCGCAAGCGCTGCAAGCAGGTCGTCAGCAGAAACGGCACGCATATTGGAGCCCGCCAGGGGTGCGAGCTGCTCATACAGGTCGGCGTCGGATTTTGCCGTCGCGGAGACGACGACAAGTGTAACTGCGGTCGGGCTAGGTGAACCGTCAAAACGCAGGAGCGCCAGATCGTCGGGCGCGAGCGTGTTGAAACGCGCCGGCGCAATGTCAGGGTTGTGAACGAATTCGCCATTCAGCCGCCAATTCTTTGCCTCCTTCGCAATGCTGCGTGAGAGGCGCATTTCTTCCGCGGCGTCGGGCCCCCAGATCGACAGTCGAACCGGAATTACTGCCTTGTGCTGCATTTCGCCGAGAGCCGGGTAGAACTGGTCGACGAGTACGGACTTATTGAGGTTCAGCGACTTTTGATTGCCGGCATTGACCTGCCGGAACTGCGGTTCGAAAAACGTCAGGTCAGATCGTTTGAGCAGTTTGACGGCGAGCTTCATTGCGCATGTTCCGTAGCGGTCGCGTCTGCGATCATCGCATCGAGCGCAGCTTGGATTTCGCCCATAGCCATACCGGGCTGGAGAGTCACTGCGCCGAACCGAAACCGCCGCCGGTAATCAGGATGAAACAGCCGTCCGGGCAATCGGGTCTGTCGCCATTCGGGCGAAAGGAACGGCGCGTCGGGCGCCAGCAGATAGGCGGCGGTCACGGCTCCTTCGATCCCCGCATCATGTCCCCGCACTATCGCATCGCGGTACATATGCGCGCTGCTCAGGGCATCATTGAGCCCTCCACCGATTCGATATTTCGCGTCGATCACTATCAGGCGTAAAGTCCCCTCGTTCTTAGCTGTAGGGCGCTGCTCAATGACGATATCGGGCTGCATGTCGCGGCTGAAGCTTCCAATGCCGTCGGCCTCGCGCCAATACTCGCGATAGCGGCGCTGGAAACATAGGGTGAGACCTGTGCCGTCAATCGGCACGCTGACCGCATTGGCGGCAATCGTAAGTCCAGACGCATCTGCCAGAAATAGTGTCTGCATATTGGCAGCGCCGATCTTCTCACGCTCTGCGGCGGCGCGTAGCAGGCGTAGGAAGCACCAGAGCTCGTAGAGATCAAAGGTGCGGGCGAGCGGCATGTCGAGAAAGTCTCCGAAGAGACTGGCGATTCCGAGCGACATGTCGCGATAGAGACGTTGAAACCGCCGATACTTTGGATCGCCCTGCCAGACCGCTGATGCCGTCACTCGCGGCTGTGCCTCGCCAACGCTCTCAAATAACGGCAGCGCAATCAGACCGTCGAGCCTGTGAGCAAGGCGGCGCAAACGCCGTGGCCAACCGTGCGCGACAGCATCCGGGGAGGCGGCGGCGGATGCGACCGCGGTCGCCGCAGCTGCGAGCCAGCCTGACCAGAGGCGAAGGCAGGCCTTCATCTCCCGATGCTCGCGCCGATCAAGGCTCGACCGCCGAACGCGTTTGACGATCCTCTGGGGTAATCGTCCGGCAAGCCCAGGATGGAGCGGAGTTGCGGGGTGCACAGCGACTATTCTTCCGGAGCGGAATGACTTCAGGATTTCGGCACCAGTGGCGCCGGCCGCCTGATGCAGGGCAACTACGCGCTCCTCCGCGCGCAATTCGCGGCGCGGCGCTGCGTCGATGGCCTCGACGATTCGGACGATCTCGGCGATCCTGCTGCGCAGGAACTGAAGTCGCGCGATCGGTGGGGGGCGGCGCCCGTCGCCCCGGGCGACACTCTTATGAAATGCCGAGAGCGAAAACAGCGCAAAACTGTCTTCCAGGATCTCGCGAACCATGGTGTCGAAGGCATCGCGGGTCAGCTTGTGCTGGGCGGGGTCGAGCAGCACATCGAATGTCGCCCGACGACTGCCAATCCGCAGCTGGCACTCCACCGAGCCAGCATGAAATCCGGGGGACCAGCGCCAACGGGCCGTGGACGCGTCGCGTGTCCGCAGCGCCTCAAGCGCTACGTCATCAATGAACAGGTCGGCGTCACCGGCGCCTGGAGTGTCGACCAGCTCGAACAGACAATCGCTAGCCTCAACGAGCGAGCCGGAGGGAATCAATTCAGGATCGGGCCAGATGCGCCAGCCACTGCCTGACGCAGCGTTGCGGACGCGTAGTTCGCTCATCGTGCGTTCTGGAACGTGCCGAGTTCCTCGAGCTCGGCGGCAAGCTTCGTCAATAGCGTCTGCGCCTGGGGTGCCAGCGGGAGCGCTGCCTTGAGCTGCAACAGCATGTCGCGCTGCGCGTCGCCGCCGCGAAGGCGCACAAGTGCCTTCTGGACCAAAAGGTCGTCGATCACGGAATCGGATGCTGTGCCGAGCTGTTCGGTAGCGAAGGAATGGTAACGGACGAACTCCTCGGCGAGACGGTATCCGAACCCGAGTCCGTGCGGCGCCAGAAGCTTGTTCACTGATCCAAGGATTGCCGCACAGGCCTGGGTCGAAGAGGCAAGCGCCGGCTCGCGTGCGTCAAGGGCCGCGAAGAAGCGATCAAGGTCGGTTGCCGACATGTCGATTACCACGGCTCGATCGAGCACCTTGTCGCTGAGCGGGCTGGTCGTCTCGTCGACATTTATCGTGCCGATAAGAAAGAGGTTCGATGGATAGGCAAGTCGGGGAGGAATTTCGCCGCCTGTGCTGCCTTCGAGCGGAAGACTGCTTGAGTGGAGTGCGATGGGATGTCGGCTTTCGACGCTGCTCAGAATGTCGGCGAGGTAGTATTCCACCCGTGCCAGATTCATTTCGTCGAGGACGACAAACACCGGTGCGTCTGGAAAAGCCGTTGCGAGCAGCATCGCTTCAAGAAACGGCGGAACCACGTATCGGTTCTGAAGGACATCGAAATAGCCGGTGAGGCCGGTTGGATCCGTCCATTCCGGGCGAACCGGGCAGATGAACAGAAGCGGGTCTGGACCGTCCGGCGTCGCGATCCCGTGCACGGCGCGGGAGTAGTGGCGTGCCAGCAGAGTTTTGCCCGTGCCTGAGACGCCAGGCAGGATGACAAAGTGCTTGTCGGGCAGATGATTAAGGCCAGCGTGAAAGCGATCAATCAGCGCATCCGGATAGACCCCGCCAAGGGTCGCGATGCCGGCACGAATTTCGGCAATCGGAATTGTGTGGGGCATGCGACGCATCGCCTCGCTGACTGCTGAGGCATCTTCCCAGACACGAATTTCGTGAACTTTTTCCCGCCCAACAAATCGAGCGAGATAACCAATGAACTCTCGCGCGAGCATACTGCGTTGCACCGAGGCGGCAGGCGGCCAGAGCGCCACATTGATACGGTCAACCGGTATTGGCGCGCCCAACGAGGAGCGGTCTTCGGGGAGCGTGTCCCAGAAACCCTGATTGCGTAGATAGAAATTGCCGTCGTCAGCCAGCACAACGACCGTATTGTTGTTGCGTGCGGCATAGGATTGGCCGGGCTCGTCACTCGCCTCATCCGCTTTCTCCGGCTGCGGAGCAGATCCACCTCCCGCTCCCTTCTCCTTCATTTCAGCGAGCCGGGCAGCCATCACCGCACCTCCAGAGCGGACATAGGCCGTGAAGTAGACCTCGTCGGCTGGAGGGAAGATCATCGTGCAGGCAAAGGCAAAGCCATCTACATCAGACGCGACATTGTCGAGATTAACGACGCCGAGCTGCAATCCCCCCGGAATCACCTTTGCACTATTCGACACCCCGAACAGCTTGTGAAATTTTGTTTTCGGCGTGACGAGCGAATCTGCTCGCGAGGCCGCCTCAAACTGCCGCCGCCGCTCCGATAGGCTCATCAAGCTGATTCCTCACTGCCCTCTCCAGGGTCTCCTGAATTTTCAATGCCACTGCCCGCGCCAGCAGCGGCGGAACGGCATTCCCAATCTGCTTGAACGCCGGGTTCATCGTGCCGGCGAATTTGAAGCCATCGGGGAATGACTGTAGTCGTGCGGCCTCTCGCACTGAGATCGTGCGGGCTTGAGCGCTGTCGTAATGGATGTGGCTGTAACTATCCTTGCCGAGGTGAGCCATTAGCGTTCGCGCGGGCAAATCTGGCTCCATTTTACGCCACTTGTTCGGGAATTTGCTGACATCATAGGGTGGCACTATCGATGCCCGTAGAGCCTCCCACGCTTTACTTCCGGACCGGATCGCGCTTCCGGTCTTTGATCGAAGCTCGGTCAGCGCTTCATCGAACATCTTCAATGCATGTGCATGCGCTTCGGGGTACTGGTCGCCTGCGTTCATTCTGGCGAACAGCTTCCAGTCACGCGGCAGATAGCGGATCACATGGTCGCTGATCCCGACACGGGATTCAAAGCCCGGCCATTCGCGCATAAGCTTCGCGAAGCCCACCGGTTTGGAGGTCGGATACCGCTGAATCTCGTCAAAGCGACGGGCCCCACGCTTTAATTTTCCCACCAGATGGTCGGTCATCTTCGGAAGATCGCTGAGCGCTGTGGCTGCAGTTACTGCAGACGGCAAGCCGGGATTGGCTGCCGGGGGAGTATGATAACTGTGCGCACGGTCTGCGAGATGTGCCTTGCTCAGGAGCTTGAGCGCTACTTGACGACTTCCGGTATAGCCGGGCGGAAGCTTTACGAAGTGGGTGGGCGCCGGAAACTCCACTTCGACATCTAGTTCTTCGCGATAGGCTATCAGGATCATCCGCTCGCGCATCTGTGGCACGCCATAGAACGACGCGTTGAGGAGCGTGTAACCGGCGATGTAACCCTTGTCGCGGAGCACTTCGCACGTCTCCTCGGCGATGTTCTGTCCCCCGTGATTGAGTGCATCCGGGACGTTTTCCATGAGCAATGCAAGGGGCCGGAATGCGTCGACGTAGTGCAGGTACTCAAGATAGAGTTGAGCACGGGGATCGTGCATGAATGCTTCGGGATGCTCGTCAATCTCGCGCAGCTTGGAACGGCCAACTCGCGCAAAGGCCTGACAGGGCGGCCCGCCAACTATGACGTCAATTGCGGCGCTTACGGGCCCCAGATCCAGCTCACGAGCAAGCTGCTCCGGGCTGGTGTTGGTTATGTCCCGCGCCAGTGCATGGCGCGGGTCACCGGGATGGAAATTCTCCCCATGTGAGCGAGCTGCCTCACGGTCGAACTCAACGGCAGCGGCGATTTCGAACCCTGCGGCCCGGAAACCAAGCGAGAGCCCGCCACAACCCGCAAATAGATCCAAGACACGGGGCGATGCGCCTGAACGCAAACGCTCGATCTTTGTAAGCACGGCACGACGGTCAAAGATACTCATCGCTCGCTCCCGGCCGCAAAGAATTCACCTTGAACATCAAAACCTTCTCGATCCAGGTGCTCTCGCACGAGACGGGCGATAAGCGTCGACTTCTTGTGACCGCGCGCCTCACAGAAGCGCTCAAAGCGTTCCGCTTCGGGTCGATTTAGTAGAACCTGGATACGAATTGGATATGCCACCGCGACTGCTCCTGAACCGACGGCACCATCGCGGACTTCGAGTTGCCACACAAGTGTGTATTTCTGTGTTATTTTGCGGCAGTCAAGATGACCCGCTTGATAATTTCCCTCTCCCAAAATTGCGACGTTTAGCCACGCCTTCGGCTTCGGCCACTTTCGTCGGCGAGGCCTAGCCCCCTCTAGCAATGGGCATTCCCCAGCCGTTTGCATGTCAGAGCGGTAGTGTTTCGATATTATCGATGCCGAACCAAGCCGTCAGTGTGCCTTGCGCCGCGTCGGATACAAGCTGCGTGAACAGCACCGCGAGTCGCCGCTTTGGTCGCGAGCACGCAACGTAGAAAAGATTACGGTTGCGCTCGTAAGCGCCTCGGCGCCCGGCCGGAATCGCCGGCGCGGATGCTAGCTCAAGCATTTCGTTGAAGTTGTACATGTTCCAGCCCCGACCGACGATCACCAGGACGTTCTCGAATTCGGCGCCCTTCACGCCATGCTTGGTTTCGAACGGCGACGAGCCGTCCAAATAGCGCCGAAGCGCCTGAATCTCAGAATAGCTGATGGCACGGAGGTTTTCGATCTCAGCGAGCAGAGCAGGCATCTGCTCGCCGGCATCGCGGTCGAAAGCCGCCAACTCGCGCTCGCGATCTGAAATGACATCGGGTAAGCGCGGACGCCGCGTTGCTGCGAGATGGTCGATGACATCACCGACCGTGCCGGTGGCCCGGATTGCAACTAGCGCGGCCATCGCGTTGGCCCACCCCGCCTTGTCGGCCGGGCGGCGCAGATGCGGCACGCTCCCGCCGAGCGCTTCGAACATGCGACCGAACTGACGCGCTACGTAGGCATCGCAGGCCGGCTCCAGCACATCGACGAAGAAGGAGATGTAAGGATTTTCCTTGTTCGTGAACGCGTCGTTGAAGCGGAAAACGCCGGGAAGACTGGCATAGCCTTGCTCGGTCGCGAGCACACGATGTGTAAGCATCAGGATTTTGGTGTGTTGCGGTGTGATCGTCCAACCGTCGGCCTCGAGTTGCGCTCGAGTCATCTCCAGCGCTTGGCTCGCCACTTCCGCGGGCAGGTCACCGCGCCAATGCGCTTCGGTGCGGCGCTGCCCGGCCCAACCATTGGTCAGGAAAACGCGCGCCTCGCCTGGTAGTTCAGGTTTTTCGACGAACTGTGGGAGCGCTGGCCGCATCATATTGAGCACGTCGACCACGGGCTGGACCGAACGGAAGTTGGCGCCTTTTCCGATTTCCTCGACCGCCTCGTGCGCCAATTCGCCGCATCCAGTGCCGTAGACTTTTTGCCAATGATCGCCGAAGAAACCGAACAAAGGTGAGCCCTCGACACCCAGAAAATGCTGCTTGATTGCCTCGACCCATGCCGCGTCGGTATCCTGATATTCGTCGATGAGTATGACTGGAAAGCGCTGCGCGATCAGGCGACGGAACTTGGGCTGCTCCATGAGTGAGATGGTCAGCGGTAGGACGTCATCATGGCCAAGTGAGATGGCCGTGTCGCGCACCGAACGGTGGCCGAGACTATAATCGATCGTGCGGTTGCCGATGCCGCCGGCCTCTTCGAGCCGCTCTTGCCACACTGGCATTGCAGCGACCAGTTCGCGCAACTGGCGCTGGAATCCGCCGATCAGGCTCCAGCAAAAGCCGTGATTGGTATCGCAATATATGATCGGATGACGGTCGATCCGCGCCTCGATCTCGTCGCGCGCGACATTGGTATAGGTGATGCACGCGATCTGTTGGCCGCGCCGTGGCATTTCGCGCCGGTGCTTTCCGATCAGATATTCGAGCGCCTTTATCAGCGAGTAGGTCTTGCCGGCGCCAGCGCCGGCCTCGAGCCGAAAACTGCGACCCTCAGCCAGGGCGGCATAGACGCGCTCAAGCGCGATGCGGCTGGCTTCCTCGGCGGGTGTCTCAGGCACCGGCAGCCGCTCCGTCCTCGGGTGCGGCTTCGACATTGGCTTCGGCTTCAGCCGCCACCGCGATCGCAACAGCGAGTACGGGATCGGTGGGCGGCACATCCTCGTGGGCGAGCCAGCGGATTCCGTCTGTCAGGTATTTTGGCGCGCCCCAGTCTTCGTCCTCGATCGCGTAGGTGAGCGCGAAGTCGGACTTCTTGAAGGTCGCAGCCTTGGCCCGCGCAGCGATCTCCAGCGCGTGCGTGTCGGCACCGGCAACGCCGAACTTGGCTGCGTTAGCGAGGATAAACGCATCTTCGAAGGTCCGGCCGCATGGTCCGCCAAGTATTTCGGGACACTGATAGGCGATACGGCTGCATCCCTTGCGTTTTGCGTCGTCAGGTTTCGCCGCGATGACGGCGAGCGTCAGCGGGTCGTCGTCGAACCAGCTCTTGATGCAGGCATTGCTCGTCGCGGTGCCGAGATGGACGGCGCAGGCTTCGCCGCCGTTGACCAGCGTTGAATCAAGATCGGTGATGATCAGCGTGCGCAGCTCCAAAAATTCGAGAAGATCGACGAACCGATGCGCGTAAGCGCCGCCGACTTCGATGATCGAAGTATATTGCGTCGACAGCTTTGGCGCCTCTGGCTCGGCCAGCTCGAACTTGCGGGTGATGCCGGGAAGCATCAGCCGTTCGCTGAGGCCTTCGACCAGGATGGCTTTGTCGGCAAAGAACAAGTCGCAGCGGGTCAGGGTCATATACTGGTGGAGGAAGCGCTTTTCGGGCTCCGGTTTATCGGCGAGACCCCTGCGGAGGTCCTTGATTCGCGTCTGGCGAACGCCAGCCGGGGCATCAGGCGCTGCAACAGCCAGAAAGTAGCGGATGCTCTCGAAGCCCGCCGCGTTGGCGATGTGCGATGAATGGGTGGAGACGACGAACTGTACAGGCCAAGTCACATCATCTTCGGTCCCGTCGACGAGCTGCTTGGCGATGTTGGCGAGTTGTCGGATGAAGACTTCCTGCATCTGCGGGTGGAGATGCGCTTCGGGCTCTTCGATGAAGACGAGATGGACGCCGGCGGCGACCGGCTCGGCGCGATAGGCTTTGTAGAAGCCGACGAGCTGAAGCAGGATGAAGATGAGGTTGCGGACGCCGAGGCCGTTATAAGATTCGGGCAGCGGCACGCCACCGAAACCGGCGTAGCGGACTTTGGTAAAATTAGAGAGCAGCCGCTTCACGTCGAGTATCGTTTCGGTCTGGAGGTCCTGACCACCTAGACCCGGGTAGCCGAAGCTTTTGAGCGTTGGCAGCAGCTTCGAAAGCTGGCCGGCAAAATTCTGGTCGAGCTGCGTCTGGATATCCTGAACCGCAGTCGTCAGCGCGTCGGCGATCGCCTTGTCGCCCTCATCGGCCGCCTCTGAGCTTGCCATGCTAAACATACTCTCCAGCACCTTCGCGAGCACGTCGGACTCGCGCGATGTCACATCGTCGAGCCCGCGCTGCGCGTTGATGAAGCCCGTCTTGACGAGGTGCTTCAGTGATCCGGGCTGCATAACGCGAACGTTGGTCGCGTCGTTCGGGTCTTCGGCACGGATCGTCATGGAATAATGTTGAGACACGCGCTCGCGGAGCAATCGGAAAAAGGCAATGCGGGTTTCGTCTGTAAGGGCTTCGACCGACGCGCCTTCGAACAAGGCGGCGATCGCTCCATCCTTCAGCTCGTACCGGATGACGACCAGCACGTGCTGGCAATCGGGATCGAGATCGACGACGAAGGGAGCGAGCGGCCCGAATTCGGGCTGGTCGATGTCATAGTTCAGCCGAATGCGTAGCTCGATCGCAGGAAGCAGCGTACGCACGGCCTCGTCGCCGGTGCCGGCGTTCCGCGCATCTAGCGCGGCACAAAAGCCAGAATAGCTCGCGCTAGAGAAATCCTCCAATTGGAAGCTGGCGTTGCTGTCGGTCAGCAGCCGCTTCATGATCTCGGATAGCGACGTCTTGCCGCTGTTGTTCCGCCCAACGATGACGGTGGTCAGGCCCTCCAGCGCGAGCGCCGCGTCGGCGAGCAAACGGAAATTTCGAATTTCAGCAGATTCGATGCGCATCCTTGCCCCCCAAACCGATTCATGCCTTCTCGGAGGTTTCGGCTGCTTCTACAGTATATCAGAAGAGCGCTCCGGCGCGAGGCGGTATTGCGATCTCAACCACGATCGGCCTCCTCATCGGCAAAAAGATGAAGATTTTCGTGCTAACTAGAACGCACGATAACACCAGTCCCACGCTGCAGAAGAACCACGTGGCGCATGGTGCTGGCATGCTGCGCTGAACTACGGAGAGGCAACAAACCGAAAACTGGCTTCGGTTGTCTTGCTTAGGAACAACTCAGTCGTCGCCAACAGCTTTAGGGCGTCCCTGCTCACAGTTTGCGCCGAGGCGCCAGGTTGAACGAGGATGACTTCAAAATCGAGCTTGGCGCGCCGCGCCTTTTCCTTGAAGTAGGACAGAGTTTTCATATCGCCCTTCAGGAAGCGCGTCGCGCCCTCGCGCGCCCACAGTTCGTGGCGCCGCTTTAGATCGTGATACAGGGTTTGCACGCCGCCGTGCTTAACGGCGATAGACTTCTGAGCCTGCCCACACACGGTATAAAAGTTGCGGATATCGGCCGATACTCGGCCCTCGTGCGCGCCCTTACAATGAACAAGACAGAGTAGGATTGTCTTCTCGTCCACCTCTTTCAGGCAGACGAGATCGGCTGCTTCGCCGCTGCCGTCGTCATTGAAGATCAGGTCAAAGTCGTCGCGGATCGTCTCGAAGGCGCGATACTGGATGGTCTTGCGGTCACCGGCCTTGTGCATCGATTCTCGGTTGAGCGGCACTCCGGTCCAGTCCCAGGTTTCGATGCGTTCACGCGGATATTCCCCAGCCTCAAGGTTAGTCGGAATGTGATAGCAATTGTAGGAATAGGTGCCATCGACATAGCGGACGATAAAGGGGTCGCTCTCCAGATAATCGACGATTGGAACAGCCGGTGCGCTCGACTTGCGGAACATCAGGGCCGGGCCGGACACATGTTCATGCCGATATCCGCCGGTGATGGTCGCGGATATGATGCGCTTCATCGACGATAAGATCGGAGCAGCCGTCGGCCAGGACCGCGACCGCGCCCGGGTCGCTCGCCTGTAGGCTGTTGGGCAGCGCCACGATGACATTGGCATTGTCGACGATGGTGCGGGCATCGTCTGCCGACCGGACGCCCGCGGTGATCACCGCGACCCGCGGGCCAGCCGTGTCCGCTGGAACCACCCCCGCTTTTGGCAGCACGCCAAGCGAAATGAACTTCTTGGCGATCTGGCGCCGCAATGCGTCGCTCGGCACCAACACGAGTGACCGCTCGAGCCGGCGATAGACTTGGGTCGCAAGCATCGTTTCGGTTTTGCCGGTCCCGGTCGGCAACACCACCGTCGCCGCATCGAACTGGCGTCCGACCGCGAAATGCGCGGAGATCGCATGAAGCGCCCCGATTTGCGGCACGCGCAGGCCCTCAATGCCTTCGTCCGCGTCCTCGATCCGGAAATCGAACTTGTTGACCCAAGCCTTGCGGACCTTGGCCGGCGTGTCGGCCCACTGTTCGAGCATCCCATGGCTATCCCACGTCACTGCGACCGGCGATGGATCGGAAGAGTCAGGGAATGCCTGCGCGGTGACGACCGGCAAGTCGATGTTGATCCGCCGCGCTCCTCTCTGGCGCAACAGCACGATGTCGAACGGCGGCGCCAAATCGCGCAGCTCGATCTGGTCGTGGCCGGGATATTGCGAGTCCGAGATCGAGGCGCGAGACACTGCGCCGCGAAAGGGCTGCTGAATGATCCAGTTTCCGCCGACATTCAGCCTGCGCTCGGGGAGCGGAGGAAGCTCCACCACGCCATGCCATTTCGGGATCAAGCCCATGAACATTTCTCCCCGGCATCACCGCAGCATTTGGGTTTCAGACGCACACCGCATCCGCTGGCAATCGCGCCGAATATCCTGGAATTTCCCACGCGACGCGATGCACCTTGGGTGCAGTCAGCATCTTGCGCCGCCTAAACATATTGCACCGCAGACCGCGCTTGCCGGTTGCATTGTCCCAGTGCGCCTTCGGCGCGAATTCGGCAGGGCGCCAATACCAGGCCATTGACTCGTGCAGCTTCGCGTCGGGCCGCGCCGGTGCATAGCCCGGAGGTCCCTTGCCCAAAATCTCGGCAAGTCGGGGTTCGTCGATGAGAAGGCCGCCTGACCTGGCCTCAATAGCCATCCATTCGAGCGGATATTTGGAGAGGCCGCTCTCGGCTTCGGGATGGCCGCCACCGACGTCGCAATGATCGCCGGGGAACCAGAGCTGCTCAGTATCCTGTCCGCTCGACGCTTGAAACAAATTGGTCCGGAAGAACGCGCGCCGCTCGTCGATCGCAACCGCATGACGGAAGATCGTGATCTGATCGTTGGTGCGCGTGTAGGGAAGGGACACCGGGCTGCCGACCCACCCGACCGAGCTGACCGTATCCCACACGCCGACGAAGTGGGGCGCGCAGTCGGCCATCGCCAAGCTCGCCTTAAACTGATCGGCCTGGTCATAGGCCTTGGCTCGGACTTTACGATCGTCACCGCCCAATCCCCACAGCATCCGAATCGCGTAGGGAACGAGCGCGGCGTTGCCCGGCATTGCGACGCCGTACATCCGGATCAGCGAGGCGAGCGCGCGTACAGTATATGAGCCCCGGCTAAAGCCGAAAAGGAAGAGTCGGTCGCCAGGCCGCCAATGGTTCATGATGAAGACATAGGCGTCGCGTAGATCGTCCCGGATACCGTAGCCGAAGGCAAGGCCGGCGATGCGCGCCGCGCGGTTACCGATCGGCATCGGAAATCCGGGTGCCGCCATCGTTCCCAGCCCTGGATGATAGTAGACCAGCTGGCGCTCGGGATCCTTGACCAAGGCATAAGTGAGCTTGGCGACGTTAGTCAGGTCCTTGGCGAACTCGTTTGACGTCCCATCGCAGCAAACGACAACGTTACGCGGCTCCATGCATCGCTCCTCTCAACTTACGTCGAGCACGGAGTCGTGCCAGAATTTTTCGGGGTCGGGCGTTTGTGTCGTGTGCAGGTTCGAATGCTTGCGGAACTGCTCGACCAGGGTTTCGCGGGGCACCTCGGTCCTGTCTTCCGCATGCCCATGCTTCCCTTCGAGGGTCGACATCAGCGTCGCGAGCCGCTCGGGATCCTCGGCATTTTCCGACTTCTTCTCGAATTGGGCCCAAAGCGATTTCGGCGTTGCGTTGAGGCTGCCATGATGGCCGACCTTATAGAGATCGACCTCGGCGAGCTTCGCCATCCAGGCCTCCTGCTCGAGCGCATAGCCCCAATTCTCGATCTGAGCGTCGCCGGGAAACAGCAAGGATTTCGACCCGATCCGAAACAGCAGAATGAGGCTGGTGTTGTTCAGCGACTTGTCGAGCATCCGCACGATCTGCAGCATCTGCTTGCCGCGCATCCGACGCGCCTTGGAGATCATCCAACGCGTCTGGACCGGAAACTCGCTCTGGATTCGGCCTTGGACATGGTCGGGAAAAAGCGGCGCTGCGCGCGCACCGGTCTCGGCCTGGATCGCGAGCGGCGCGCTGGCGGCAAGATGCCAATATTCACCCGGGTCGCGCGAGCGCTGCTTCTTGATCGCTGCGCGCTGATCGACAGTCGGAGGCCCGAAGACATCCACCTTCACATTCAACAGTTTCGCGAGTGCCGTCGTCTGGCCGGCATGCAGATATTCGGCGCGGCGCTTGGCATGCCCCATCGCCATCAAATTTCTCACTGCCGCGACGTTGGCGATATTGTCCTCGCCGATGAACGAGAGCTCGCTTTTCAGATTCTCGTCGAACCCGCGCAGATATCGGTAATTCCGCTTCGCCTCGGCGACATAGTTCGCCGATACGGATTGCATCGCCCCGAGCGAGCGAATTTCGGCGGCCATGCCCTTGGTACCGTCGGCCCGGGCACTTGCCGTCGCGTCCGTCGCCAGATCGGGATGTTCGGTCCAGGGTTGGATTACGAGATCGGGATCGAGGCCGGCGATGATCGCACCCGAACCGCGTCCCTGCACAGTCGTTGCAAACCCAGAGATATGATCCTGGTGCCGGTGCGTCGCGACAACTGCGGTCAGCTTGCCGCCGCACCGCTCGGCGATATTGCCGGCAATGTCGCTCATCCGAGTTTTGGGCGCTTCAGGTGGCAACTTGGTCGTGCCAAAATCGATCAGGACGTGTTTCTCGCTCTGATCCGCATACAGCACGCTGAGCAGAAAACAGTCGCCGAAGCCGACTTGGTAGGTGCGTACGGTGGCGCTGACCGGCTTAGCCATGATCACGCTCCTTCGCCCCCGGCCGCGACGGCGGCCCGTCGGGGACGGCACCGCCATCGGTGGCCCGTGTCATGTGAAGCAAGGCGAAGCGGCCACGCATATCGACCTGAAGATCGAGCGAACCGCGATCCGACAGATATTGGAGCCGGCGCGCCTGCCATTCGCGGTCGGCGGCTGACTTGTTGAGGTGGTGGGCGATCTGATATTTGACCTGACCATATTCGTCGAAGATCAGCGTCCCGCCGCCGAGAATGCGCAACGGTTTCCATTTGGGTACCCCATCGGGAACGGACACGTTATAGGTGGTCCCCAGTTCCCCTGCGGTCGCGGTCAGACTCTGAACATATTCGACGATCGTCTCGCGCAGAATGAACCCATCGGGCGCTACGCGGATGCTTGGGCGGACCGACTGGATCTCGATATAGCCGACATCGCCGATCTCAAGCGGGACGCGATTTTCCCAGACAAAACGGAAAACCTCCTCACGGTCGCGCAGCATGGAGTCAAAATGCGTCCGGCTATGCACGAAAGTCCGGTCGCAGCGCTTCCAAGTCCCGTCGGATCCGGCATTATGCGACGGCCTGATGCCGTAGCTCGCGAAACTGTCGAGCAGTGCCAAGCGATAGCCATAGCGGTCATCGGGAACCACCTCGCGGTCGATCGTCAGCAGCGCCGAGAGATAGTCCGAGAAGCTGAGATCGACCGGCGGGCAGTAATCGATCGCCCGGATGGCGATCGTCAACAGATGGTCGGCGGCGCGCGCACCTTCTTCAATGACGAGGCTGAGATTCTTCTGCCCCGGGCCGATCGTTCCCAATCGGGAAAGGCGCTGGACCCAAATCGCGAGAAACGCGCGAAGCATGGCCGCAACTACCAGCTCGCCTCGGGCATGTTCCTCAAGAAACTCGGGATCGCTGAGATAGTCGCGTCCTGGAACCAGCTCGACCGAGCGGCGAAGGGCTTGACCGCGAATGCCGGACAAGGCGGTGCCCATCTGCTTGGCAAGACCGAACAGGGCTGACTGGCGCAGGCTCGCTTCCGTCAGGCGCGCTTCATCCACCAAGGGGCTGTCATCATCGCCAGCGATGAGACGCCTGATTGTCTCGGGAAGAGCGAAGATCGAAAGCAACGCGACCACGTCTGCAAAGCCTTCATGGAAGGCCGCTTGGTCCGGCAGCGATGGCTCCATGAATCCCGCGCGCAATCCATCAAGCAGCGCGTGCGTCGTCTCATGCGCGACGATGTCGTGCGACAGGCAGGTGAAGACGGTGTCGTGACCGGCGCCATCGACCTTGGGAACCGCGAAGTACCCAAAGAACAACCCGCGGTCTTCGCGCGAATAAAAGGCATTTGGGTCGGCAAAGGCGTGCGGCGCGATATGAAGCTGGTGGCCGGCACAACCCCAGGGAATGCGGCGACCCAACGCGAACTCGAAGCGGGCGAGAATGCGCATCGAGATGGCATAGGCGTTCTGCGCATGGAAACGCGGATCTGCGAGGAGATCCGCGTCGCTGTGATCCTTGTAGGGATCGTCTTCGTCGGTTAGCGCCGAACCGAGCGTGAGCGGCTGGTAGAGCAGGTTCGCGCTAGCGTCATAGTCGATGACATTTACACGGTAGCCGCACGGGCCGGGCAGGAGTTCCTCGGCAGGGATCTCGACCTGAGCGCGGACCAGGCGCCCGTTGATCAGAACCGCCGGATCCTGCGCCAGGATCGTAAGCCGCCGGATGCTCTTGAGGCTGTGACGCCGATCCTCTGCACTAATCACGCCCCCCTCCCCCCGAGAGTCATCCTTCTACGTCTTACATCGAATATGGCGGGGCGGACATAGAATAACGATCCACCGTGGTCGCAATGGCTTATGCGGAGCGATCCTTAGCCAAGAAGAGAAGCTGATGAAATTGTGCATTGACGGCTGTCGCCAGATTTCATTGCAGAACTGAGCGCGTTGCGGCGCGGATTAGGGCGCTTTCGCGCGTCCGATGTACGGGCTGACCTTAGCCGATAGTCGGCCCAGAGCGCCCTCTCCCGAACTGCCAGTTGATGCCGTCACTGCGCAGGATGCCGGATGCCGATTTGCCGATATTGCGTTCAAGCACATCGCGCCAGGGCACGAGTGTGAAATCCCGCGACCGTTCGACCAGCGCATAACTGCCGCTTTCCAGATCGACACGACGCGCGATCACACCCTCGACACGCTCGCCCATTCGGGCCGGTTCGAACGGCTTGCCGAACCGGTCGGCGAGGCCTGCTGCGGCGCCACGCAATTCTCGTTCGCGCAGCGTCTCGACCGCACCATCGCGCATCCGAAAAGTCCCGTGCTCGCCGGTGGCAAGTCGCTGCTCGATCAGCCATTGCCGCCGGGCCGCGAGCGCCGTCCTGACCTCGCGGCCAAAACCGACGTCGCGCGGGGCGAGCGCAGAACCTTCAATTGCACGGTCGAGCCAAGTCGGGGCATCCCTCGAAGCAAGTTCGGCGACAGGCGTGCGGGACAGCACCGACAGCGTCACCGGCCGATTACGCTGCTGGCGGTGGGCAAAAGCTTCCGCCTTCGCCAGATGATTATCTGCAACAGCCCAGCTTCCGTCCGGCAACCGCTCGGGACCGTTACCGTCGCGCCGCATCGCCTCCAGCCTGCGGACGTGGCTGGTCGCGAATGCCTCGCTGGCATTGGGATCGTGCGCCAAATGCAGGTCGACCGAATAGCGGCCGCCATTCGCGTGGGCGATGGCAGCGACCGTGCGATCCGCCTGGGTCGCCGACAGCCTTTTGGGCTCGATCCTGACCGTCGCGCCTTCGGGCACACCGGGCGTCCCGTCGCCACGCCCAACATCGACATAATGGACGCGGCCGTCGGTACCATCGATCATCAGGAAATGGCGATCGCGATGCTCGTCGGAAAATCCACGATGGATCACGCGGCCGACGATCGGTTCGGAGAGGTTGGTAGAGACCACCTGCTCGACCCCGGCGCGGTCAAGCCTGCGTGCGCTCAATTCGCGCTGCATGAGGCGGACGATGTCGCCGCGCTCGCCCATCCGGCGCAGCGTGTCCTCCAGCCCCGCCGCAAGCCGGTAGCGGCCGCCGCCGATATCCTCGGCCAAGTCCATGACCTTGAGCTTGCGCAAGCGTCCCGTCGCGACCGACTGCTGGAGGGGATCGTTGTCGGCCGGGGTTCTGAATCATCGCCAGCGTGTTGCGCGACGTCCCGCACTCGGGGTTGTGATAGATGATGATATCGACGGTCATGGAAGGCCTTCAGCAGCAGGGGGTGAGCTCGGCGATCAGCGGCTCGCAAAGCTCCGCCTTACCGCCGCAGCAGTCCTTCACGAGAAACAGGGTGAGCGCCTTCAACTGATCGAGATCGGCGCGGTAGTTGATGACGCGGCTGCGCCGCTCGGACCGGATCAGCCCGGCGCGCGCCAGGGTAGCGAGATGCACCGACATGGTGTTCTGCGGCACGTCGAGCGCCTTCGCGACCTCGCCGGCTGCAAGGCCTTCGGGCTCATGCCGAACAAGCAGTCGAAACGCGTCGAGGCGGGTCGACTGCGCCAATGCACCGAGTATCGTGATAGCCGAATCGTTATCCATATATCTAGGATAACGGATATATTGTGTACCGCAATGGTCCGGTTGGGCGCTCCGGTAGGCCGGTCGATGAGGCAAAGAAAGAAATGAAGCGCCGCACAGCGACGGCGCTTCAAGATCAGTCAGGCTTTTGTCTGTAGCCTGGCGGCCCGGAAGTCGGGTCGGAGGACCTTCCCACCGTCGCGCAGCAGATCAAGATGATCCGACCAGTGCTGCATCATTTCGACGCGCTCATCCCAATATTCGCCGCGCGCATAAGCGCGCCGGACCTGGTTGGTGTCGACATGGGCGAGCTGGCGCTCAATAGCGTCAGGGTTCCATTCGCCCATCTCGTTGAGCAGCGTCGCGGCCATCGCCCGGAAGCCATGCGCGGTCATCTGGTCGGTCGTGTAGCCGAGCTTGCGCAGACCTTGGTTGACGGCATTCTCCGACATCGCCTTGCGCGGCTTGCCGAGGCACGGGAACAGGTATTTCCACCAGTGCGTGTGCTCGTGAAGCTCTTTGAGCATCGCGATCACCTGCCGTGACAGCGGCACCCGGTGCGGCCGTCGCATCTTCATGCGCTCCGCAGGGATGAACCAGATTGCCTCGTCGAAATCGATATCGGTCCATTCGGCCTGCCTCAGCTCGCCGGGCCGAAGCAGCACATGTGGGGAGAGCCGCATTGCCATGACGGTGACCTTGTGGCCGCTATAGCCGTCAATGGCCCGGAGCAAAGCGCCGACCTCGGAAGGCCGCGTGATGGCCGCGAAATGCTTGACCTTGGGCACGGCGATCGCGCCGCGAAGATCGGCCGCGACGTCCTTGTCGCATCGTACGGTCGCGACGCCATAGCGAAACACCCGGCTCAGGACGCTGCGCATGCGGCGCGCACTTTCGTACGCGCCGGTCGCCTCGACCTTGCGAAGGACAGCGAGCGCCTCGTGCGGTGTGATCTGCGCGATCGGGATCGTGCCGATCAAGGGATAAGCCTTGGCGAGAAGCCAGCGGATCTTGTCGACGGTCACCGGCGCGAGACCGTCGCGCTCGCATTTGACGAGCCATTCCTCGGCGACCGCCTCGAAGGTGTTGGCAGCGGCGTACTTCGCAGCGATCCGTGCGCGCTTTTTCTCCAGCGCCGGATCGATCCCTTCGGCAATCTTTCTCTTGGCCTCGTCGCGCCGAACACGCGCTTCAGCGAGGCTTATGGTTGGCCACCCGCCGAGATGAAGCTTCTTCTGCTTGTCTAGGAAGCGGTAGTTGAAGCGCCATAGCTTCGAGCCGTTGGGCTGGATGACGAGATAGAGGTTTTGAGAATCGGTTAGGTTCCAGGCCTTCGCTCTCGGCTTGGCGGCATTGATCTGGATGTAGGTCAGCATGGTCGTTTTCCCAGCAAGGCCGGGTCGATCCGAGGGTACCAAAAAGAGCAGCATTTTGTGGTCGCTGCTGGTGCCCTTAGCCGGATTTCGCCGGACGGTGTCTGGCGATTCTCGGTCAAGAAATGCTGTGAAACCAGCCGCTTACTGGACTTATCTGGACGCTGCCAGAGCCAGTAGTGGTGCCCAGAAGAGGACTCGAACCTCCACGACCTTGCGATCGCCAGCACCTGAAGCTGGTGCGTCTACCAATTCCGCCATCTGGGCACGGGGTAGGCAGCGGCGGATAGTCGCAGGCCGGGAGGGTGTCAATTGCTTCCCCACATTTTTTGCGGCGCTATATTTTTGCAGGATGGCATCGACGCGGTTGTCTCCCGCGCGCCGGTGGGGCAAGGGAAAGGCTGATATTCCCTTTTCGCTTTTGGTGGCGGAGTTCCTCATGGAAAACAGGCTGGTTACGATTTTCGGCGGCGGCGGCTTTCTGGGCCGCTATGTGGCGCAGGAGCTGCTCGCACGCGGCGCGCGCATCCGCGTTGCGGAGCGCAATCCGGGTAATGCGCTGCGGATCAAGCCGCTGGGCGGACTTGGCCAGACGCAGCTTATGTCGGCGGACATCACTAAGCCGGCCAGCGTGGCGCGCGCCGTCGCGGGGGCCGACGTGGTGGTCAATCTGGTCGGGATATTGAGCGGCGCGTTCGACCGCGTTCACCGGGAGGGCGCGGAAACGGTAGCCAAGGCGGCCACTGCGGCAGGTGTGGGAAGCCTTGTCCATGTATCGGCGATCGGCGCGGACGCCGACAGTGCATCGGCTTATGGACGGAGCAAGGGCCAAGGCGAAGCAGCGGTGCGGGCCGCCTTGCCGCAATCCATTATCGTGCGGCCTTCGATCGTGTTCGGACGCGAAGATCAGTTCCTCAATCGCTTTGCGCAGTTGATCCGAATGGCACCGGTTGTGCCGGTGATAAGCGGGCAAACCAAGTTCCAGCCCGTCTATGCCGTCGATGTGGCGCGGGCGATAGCGACGCTGGCTCTCGACGCCAGCCAAAATGGCAAGACGTTCGAACTGGGCGGGCCGGAAGTGCTGACGATGGAGGAGATCAATCGCTGGGTCGCGGATGCCATCGGCCGCAAGAAGCTGTTCGTGGATGTACCCGCGCCTGCGGCCTCGGCGCTTGCGATGCTGCCGGGCGGACCGATCACCAGCGACCAGCTCAAGATGCTGGGCCGCGACAATGTGGTCGCGCCGGGCGCCGCGGGCTTTGCGGAACTTGGCATCACGCCCACGCCCATCGCGGCGGTGGCTGATGGCTGGCTGGTGAAATACCGGCGGCACGGGCGCTTTGCCGGACGTGCGGAAGCCTGAACATCTGCGAAAAGGGACAAGCTGAACTGTGGCCACCGACCTTCTGACGGTCGTCCTTCTCGGCATTGTCGAGGGACTGACCGAGTTCCTGCCCGTGTCCTCGACGGGGCATCTCATCCTTGCCAGCGAGTTGATGGGATATGATGCGCAGCAATGGGCCATGTTCAATGTGGTCATTCAGCTGGGCGCGATATTGGCGGTCGTGGTGCTGTACTGGCGCACATTCTGGGCCGTGGCGGTGGGGCTGATCCAGGGGAACCCCGTATCCTGGCGCTTCCTGCGCAACCTTGTGGTGGCGTTCATTCCCGCGGCCGTGATCGGGCTGCTGCTTCACCATCAGATCGAAGCATTGCTGGGATCGCCGAAGACGGTCGCGGTGGCCCTGATCGTCGGAGGCGTCGCGATCCTGATAATCGAACGCCTGATACGATCCGCCAATATCGTGGGGATCGCCGAGATACCGCTAGTCCGCGTCATTGGGATCGGCTTCATCCAGTGCATATCGATGATCCCCGGCGTCAGCCGGTCCGGCGCGACGATCATGGGCGCATTGTCGCTAGGGGTGGAGCGCAGGACAGCGGCGGAGTTCAGTTTCTTCCTGGCGATTCCGACGATGCTGGGGGCGACAGTTCTGGAACTGGCCGACAAGCGCGCGCTCGTAATGTCGGGCGGGATCAACTGGACCGATATCGCCATCGGCTTCGTGGTCGCCTTCATCGTGGCCGTGCTGGTCATCAAGTGGTTCGTGGGGATCGTATCGCGCCACGGTTTCACGCCTTTTGCCTGGTATCGAATCGTGGCAGGGAGTGCCGCTTTGATCTGGCTTTTCCTACGATAGGTCCACATCGGCCACTTAGGTTGAAATATTATTGCGGGGATTGTCGGCCTCCGCCCGGAAAGACGCCATAATAGGTAACATAAACTGACCTAAATGCCAAAAAGCCCGTGACTTCAGGCTTTGGCCATTATATTGCGTCTCCGTCGCCGATGGTGGTGGTGGAGCACAAATTATGGCTGAAACGCCCATGCTGAAGTTCGTCATCAAGGGGCAGCAATACCCCGACAAGCGCGCGGCGGATACGCGTGCGACGGATTTCAACGAAATCAGCACCAGCTTTCCGGTGCCGGACGCGGAGGAGCAGGCTTCGCGCTGTTCGCAGTGCGGCGTGCCCTATTGCTCGACGCATTGCCCCTTGCACAACCACATCCCCGACTGGCTGCGGCTGACGGCGGAGGGGCGGCTGCGCGAAGCCTATGAATTGTCGAACGCGACGTCGACGATGCCGGAGATTTGCGGGCGCATCTGTCCGCAGGATCGTCTGTGCGAAGGCAATTGCGTGATCGAGTTTTCCGGCCATGGCGCAGTCACGATCGGGAGCGTCGAAAAGTTCATCACGGATACCGCGTGGAAGGAAGGCTGGGTTGAGCCGCTGGTCCCAGGCAAGCCCCGCGGGCAGTCGGTGGGCGTGATCGGCGCGGGACCGGCGGGGCTGACGACGGCGGAATATCTGCGCGCTGCGGGGTATGAGGTGCATGTCTATGACCGTCATGATCGCGCGGGCGGATTGCTGACATACGGGATTCCAGGCTTCAAGCTGGAGAAGGACGTGGTGATGCGTCGCGTCAACCGGCTGAAGGATGGCGGGATCATCTTCCACGAAGGCTTCGAAGTCGGTCGTGATGCGACCATGGACGAACTGCGCGAGCGTCATGACGCGATCCTGATCGCGACCGGCGTATATAAAGCGCGCGACATTCGTGCGCCGGGGATCGGCGCGCAGGGTGTCGTGAAGGCGCTCGATTTCCTCACGGCATCCAATCGCGCGAGCTTTGGCGATGCCGTTCCCGAGCATGAAGATGGCACGCTGCACGCGGCGGGCAAGCATGTGGTGGTGATCGGCGGCGGCGACACGGCGATGGACTGCGTGCGGACGGCCATTCGCCAGGGCGCGAAGTCGGTGAAGTGCCTGTATCGCCGCGACCGGGAGAATATGCCGGGATCGCAGCGCGAAGTCGCCAATGCCGAGGAAGAAGGCGTCGAGTTCGTCTGGCTCTCCGCGCCCATCGCATTCGAGGGGACCGAGCATGTGAGCGGCGTCAAGGTGACGGGCATGCGGCTGGGCCAGCCCGATGCGTCGGGCCGCCGTGCGCCGGAGCCTGATCCGGGCAGCGAATACAGCATCGAGGCGGATCTGGTCATCAAGGCTTTGGGCTTCGATCCCGAAGACCTGCCCAAGATGTTTGGGGCGGACGAGTTGTCGGTGACGCGCTGGGGTACGCTGCGGGTCGATCACAAGTCTATGATGACATCGATGGACGGCGTGTTCGCGGCGGGTGATATCGTGCGCGGCGCATCGCTGGTGGTGTGGGCGATCCGCGATGGACGCGATGTTACCGACCATATGCACAAATATCTGAAGGCCAAGGCGCGCGCGAAGGCGAGTGCCGAAGTCAGCGGGCGGGTCGCGGCATGATGCGGCGTCTGGCTCTCGCGCTTCCGCTATTGCTGCTGTCTGCGCCGCTCGGGGCGCAGGTTGCGCCGCTCGGGGCGCAGGTTGCGCCTGCGGCGTCCGTCAGTGGCGGGCTTGCGCCGGTCAACCCAGCGTTGCTGGCGAAGGCGCGTCCGGTTGCCGCGATCATCCTGCCCGATGGAACGATGGAAAGGATGATGGGGCCGATGATGCAGAAGATCATGGGCCCGATGATGGACAGCATTACCGAAATGCCCGTTCGCGAATTGCTCAAGGCCGGCGGAATGGATGCGGTGGAAGCCGACAAGCTGAATCCCGCCACGATCAATGAGATCATGGCGATCATGGACCCCAACTTTCGCAAGCGCATGGATATCATGACGAACAGCATGATGCCTGCCATCGGGCAGTTTATGGGCCGTTTCGAACCGGACATGCGCGAAGGCATGGCCGAGGCGTTCGCCAGCCGTTACGACGCGGCGGAACTGGATCAGATCAACGCGTTCATGAAAACGCCAGCCGGGGCCAAGTTCGGCAGCGGCTTCATGGAGCTGGCCACCGACCCGCATTATATCGGCAAGGTCCAGACCATGATCCCCGCCATGATGCAGGCGATGCCAGAGATTATGAAGAAATCGATGGCCCAAATGGAAGCGCTGCCCAAGCCGCGCACCTACAACGATCTAACCCCAGCCGAACGCAAGCGCCTTGAGGCGCTCATCGGCGCAGACGCAAAGAAGGTCGCACAATGATGGACCATATGGAATCCGAACGTCTTCGCATCGCGCAGGAGGGCATGTATCGTCCCGAGTTCGAAGGCGATGCCTGTGGTGTAGGCCTTGTTGCGGCGACGGATGGCAAGCCAAGCCGGCGCGTGGTCGCCTCGGCGATCGATGCGTTGAAGGCCGTGTGGCACCGTGGGGCCGTGGATGCCGATGGGAAGACCGGCGATGGCGCGGGGATTCATGTCGATTTGCCGGTGCGGTTCTTCGACGATGCGATTGCGGATAGCGGGCATAAGCCACTGCCGAACCGCTTGGCTGTCGGCATGGTGTTCCTGCCGCGGACCGATCTGTCGGCGCAGGAGACGTGCCGCACCATTGTCGAGAGCGAGATCATCGACGCGGGGTACAAGATTTATGGCTGGCGGCAGGTGCCGGTCGACGTCTCCGTAATCGGCGAGAAGGCGCAGCGGACGCGGCCCGAGATCGAGCAGATCATGATCGCCGGGCCGATGCCCGAGGAACGCGATGTTGGGGAATTCGAGAAGGATCTTTACCTGATCCGCCGCCGGATCGAGAAGAAGGTCGTCGCGGCGCAGATTAACGATTTCTATGTCTGTTCGCTCTCGTGCCGGTCGATCATCTACAAGGGGCTGTTCCTCGCGGAATCGCTGTCGGTCTTCTATCCCGACTTGCAGGACGAGCGATTCGAGAGCCGCGTCGCGATCTTCCATCAGCGTTATTCGACCAACACCTTTCCGCAGTGGTGGCTGGCGCAGCCGTTCCGTACCTTGGCGCACAATGGCGAGATCAACACGATCCGCGGCAACAAGAACTGGATGAAGAGCCACGAGATCAAGATGGCGTCGCTGGCCTTCGGCGAGCAGTCCGAGGACATCAAGCCGGTGATCCCGGCGGGCGCGTCCGACACGGCGGCGCTGGACGCCGTGTTCGAGGCGATCTGCCGCGCCGGCCGCGACGCGCCGACCGCGAAGATCATGCTGGTGCCCGAAGCGTGGCAGTCGGCGGATACGCCCGAATCGCATCTGCATATGTACAACTATCTGGCGTCGGTCATGGAGCCGTGGGACGGTCCCGCTGCGCTGGCGATGACCGATGGCCGCTGGGTCGTGGCGGGCGTCGACCGTAATGCGCTACGTCCGTTGCGCTACACGCTGACGTCGGACAATCTGCTGATCGTCGGATCGGAAACCGGCATGGTCGTGGTTCCCGAAACCACGGTCGTCAGCAAGGGCCGCA
The DNA here is from genome assembly GCF_002953135.1 of Sphingobium sp. SCG-1. Taxonomy (NCBI): domain Bacteria; kingdom Pseudomonadati; phylum Pseudomonadota; class Alphaproteobacteria; order Sphingomonadales; family Sphingobiaceae; genus Sphingobium; species Sphingobium sp. SCG-1. The sequence goes on along the minus strand of NZ_CP026372.1, from coordinate 1,092,616 downwards.
TGGGTCCGGGCGAGATGCTTGCGATCGATCTGGCCGAGGGCGAATTGTATTTCGACCGGCAGATCAAGGACCGTATCGCGGCGGAGCGGCCCTATGCCGATTACGTCAAGGACTTCCTGTTCGCGAAGGACTTGCCCGCCCCTGCCCCCGATTCGCTGTGCGCATGGGACAAAGCGGAGCTGACGCGGCGGCAGGTCGCGGCGAACATGACGCTGGAGGATCTGGAACTGATCCTGGCGCCGATGGTCGAGGACGCGAAGGAAGCCATCGGATCGATGGGCGACGACACGCCGCTCGCCGTGATTTCCGGCATTCCGCGCACCGTCAGCCATTTCTTCCGGCAGAACTTCAGTCAGGTCACCAATCCACCGATCGATCCGCTGCGCGAGCGGCATGTGATGAGCCTGAAGACGCGCTTCTCCAACCTGTCGAACATTCTTGAAGAAGACAAGCAGCAGGGCCGTGTGCTGGTGCTGGATTCGCCGGTGCTGACCTGCGCGTCATGGACGCAGTTGAAGGGGCACTTCGGCGCGGCGGTTGCGGAGATCGACTGCACCTTCCCGGCGGAAGGTGGCCAGGAGCAATTACGCGCGGCAATCGAACGCATTCGCGAGGAAGCGGAGCAGGCCGTGCGTGAGGGGCGGACCGAACTGTTCCTGACCGACGAGAAGATCGACGCGGAGCGCGTCGGCATCGCGATGGTGCTGGCGGCGGCGGCGGTGCACACGCATCTGGTGCGCAAGGGGCTGCGGTCCTATGCGTCGATCAATGTGCGGTCGGCCGAATGCCTCGACACGCATTATTTCGCGGTGCTGATCGGTGTCGGCGCGACGACGGTGAATGCCTATCTGGCCGAAGCGGGTATTGCCGACCGGCATGCGCGCGGGTTGTTTGATGGCATCACGCTCAATGAAGCGATCGAGCGGTATCAGACGGCGATCTGCGAAGGCTTGCTGAAGATCATGTCCAAGATGGGCATTGCGGTCATCAGCTCCTATCGCGGCGGCTATAACTTCGAAGCGGTGGGCTTGTCGCGCGCGCTGGTGAACGATCTGTTCCCCGGCATGCCGTCCAAAATTTCCGGCGAGGGCTATGCGTCGCTGCACTATTCCGCGATCCTGCGGCATGAGGCGGCGTATGACAGCGCAGTCGTGAAACTGCCGATCGGCGGCTTCTATCGTCAGCGCAATGGCGGGGAGAGCCACGCCTATTCTGCGCAGTTGATGCACCTGTTGCAGACCGCGGTCGCGACCGACAGCTACTCCAGCTACCTGCAATTCTCGCGCGGCGTGAAGGACTTGCCGCCGGTGTATCTGCGCGACTTGCTGGAGTTCAATTTCGCCCGCGAAGCCGTACCGATCGACGAGGTTGAGGCGACCACGGAGATCCGCAAGCGCTTCGTGACGCCGGGCATGTCGCTGGGCGCGCTGTCGCCCGAAGCGCATGAGACGCTGGCGATTGCGATGAACCGGATCGGTGCGAAAGCGGTGAGCGGCGAAGGCGGCGAGGACGCGAACCGCTTCAAGCCCTATGCGAATGGCGACAATGCCAATTCCGTCATCAAGCAGATCGCGTCGGGGCGCTTTGGCGTGCATGCAGAATATCTGGGTGCGGCCGAAGAGCTGGAGATCAAGGTCGCGCAGGGTGCGAAGCCCGGCGAAGGCGGACAGCTTCCGGGTTTCAAGGTCACCGAGTTCATTGCCAAGCTGCGGCATTCGACGCCCGGCGTGACGCTGATTTCGCCGCCGCCGCATCACGACATCTATTCGATCGAGGATCTGGCGCAGCTTATCTACGATTTGAAGCAGATCAATCCGCGCGCGCGGGTGTGCGTGAAGCTGGTGAGCCAGGCCGGGATCGGCACGGTCGCGGCGGGCGTGGCGAAGGCGCATGCGGACGTGATCCTGATCGCGGGCCATGTCGGCGGCACCGGCGCATCGCCGCAGACCAGCATCAAATATGCCGGAACGCCTTGGGAAATGGGGCTGTCGGAAGCCAATCAGGTGCTGACGCTGAATGGCCTGCGCCACAAGGTGCGGTTGCGGACAGACGGTGGCCTGAAGACCGGGCGCGACATCGTGATCGCGGCGATACTGGGTGCCGAAGAGTTCGGCATCGGCACGCTGAGCCTCGTCGCGATGGGGTGCATCATGGTGCGGCAGTGCCATAGCAACACCTGCCCCGTAGGCGTGTGCGTGCAGGACCAGCGGTTGCGCGACAAGTTCACGGGGACGCCGGAGAAGGTCATCAACCTGATGACCTTCATCGCCGAGGAAGTGCGCGAGATATTGGCGCGGCTGGGCTTCCGGAGCCTCGACGAAGTCGTCGGGCGGACGGAGTTGCTGAAGCAGGTGAGCCGGGGTGCCGAGCATCTCGACGATCTGGATCTCAACCCGATCCTCGCCAAGGTCGATGCGACCGATGCCGAGCGGCGCTTCAGCCTTGCGACGTTCCGCAACGATGTGCCGGATAGCCTCGACGCGCAGATGCTCAAGGACGCCAAGGCCGTATTCGAGCGCGGCGAGAAGATGCAGCTGACCTACACGGTGCGGAATACGCATCGTGCGGTGGGCACGCGGTTGTCGTCCGAGATCACCAGCAAGTACGGGATGACCGCGCTGAACGACGGGCATCTGACGGTGCGGTTGCGCGGATCGGCGGGGCAGTCGCTGGGGGCGTTCCTGTGCAAGGGCATTACGCTCGAAGTGTTCGGCGACGCCAACGACTATGTCGGCAAGGGGTTGTCGGGTGGCATCATCGCGGTGCGCCCGATGGTGAGTTCGCCGCTGGTGACGAAGGACAATACGATCATCGGCAACACGGTGCTGTACGGCGCAACGGCGGGCAAGCTGTTCGCGGCGGGTCAGGCGGGCGAGCGGTTCGCGGTGCGTAACTCCGGCGCGCAGGTCGTGGTCGAAGGCTGCGGCGCGAATGGCTGCGAATATATGACGGGCGGTACGGCAGTCATACTGGGTCGGACCGGCGCGAACTTCGGCGCGGGCATGACCGGCGGCATGGCGTTCATACTGGACGAGGATGCGAGCTTTGCCGCCCGGGCCAATCCCGAGAGCATCGTGTGGCAGCGGCTGGACAGCGCGCATTGGGAAGCGGTGCTTAAGGTACTGATCGCCGAACATGCGGTGCGCACAGATAGCCGCTGGGCGCATACGGTGCTGGACGATTGGGATCGCTGGCGCGGGCATTTCTGGCAGGTGTGCCCGAAGGAAATGCTCAAGCGGCTGGAGCACCCGCTGAGCGATGCGGAGACGGCGGTGGCGGCGGAGTAGGCGTTCCCTACTTCCGTTCGCCCTGAGCGAAGTGGAGGGGTCGTGCCGAGCGATAGCGAGGCCCCTTCGACTTCGCTCAGGGGAGGGCTTCGACTTCGCTCTCCTGAGCCTGTCGAAGGGCTGAACGGAAGTAGGTCAGCATCCTCTCCGTTTCAATCCGCGTCGGGGTTGCGGAAGTTCAAGTGGCGGGTGACGGTGTAGTCCGCGATGCCGACGATCAGGTAGCTGATCCAGCCCTTCAATAGCACGAGGGGGCCGCGGCGGGCGGCGTAGACTTCGGGCGTGATGGCTGTGCTTTCCTGCTGGCGGCGGTCGACCAGCGTGCGGATCTGCGCGGCGAAAGACGCGTCCTCGATCCGCAGCATCAGTTCGAGGTTCAGGAACAGGCTGCGCATGTCGAAATTGGCCGAGCCGATATAGACGGCGTCGTCGATGACGATGAGCTTCATGTGCAGCTTGCAGGGCTGATATTCGTAGATCTTCACGCCACGTTTCAGCAGCGGGCCGTAAAGCAGGCGCGCGGCGGCAATGGTCGCGCCATTGTCCGACTTGGCGGGCAGGATGAGGCGCGCGCCCTTGCGCCGTGCCAGCCGCCAGATGCGCCGCAACATGCCGCGTCCGGGCGAGAAATAGGCTTCGATCATGTCGATGCGCGTGCCGTTGTCGAGGTCGTGCTTCACCACCTGCGCCCAGGGGGAGAGCCTGCGCGTCGGGCCGCCGATCAGCCAGTGAAATGCCGATGGCGCAGACACCGGCCGGGGTCGTCGCCATCGCCTGACGAGGGTGCGCAGGACGCGGAAGCTTTGTTTCCGGGTCTTCGTCCAGCGCCAGAGTTGTCTGTACCAGCGCACCATGGCGGCGACCTCCGGCCCCTCCAGGAACAGGCCGATATCGCGCCAGCAATTGTCCTCCGGTATGCCGAAATAAGCGTCGCCCACGTTGAACCCGCCCATCAACAATCGTGCGTCGTCGGCGATCGCAATCTTCTGATGATTGCGGATCAGGTAGCGAGTGGAGCGGCGCGCACCGAACCAGCCGAACTGTCCGCCCGCCGCGACCAGCGCGTCGAAGAAGCCGTTTTCCGCCGTTGCGCCGCCGAAAGCGTCCACCATCAGCGTCACCCTGACGCCGCGCCGCGCGGCGTGGATCAGGCGCGCCAGCACCATACGCCCGCTCTCATCGCTTTCGAAAATATAGTAGCAGAGCTTCAGGCTGGTCCGCGCGCCGTCGATCAGGTCGAGCAGTGCGGATCGGAGGTCCGGGCCATCCTCTATAACGGCGATGGTGTTGCCGGACAGCGTGGTCGTAATGACGCTCGCTTTCAGGCCGATCCTCGCTTCTTCTTCCATAAGCGAGTCTTGCGCTGTTTTCGCCACGCTGGCCATAGCGTTGCTTGCCCTCCCCCGCCGACGCCGTGCACGCGCCGTTTCATTGACTCATACGCGCTTCGCTGCTAGCGGTTCCGCTTTCCACCATAGACCACAGATTCAGGAGGCCCGATGGCCCGCGTTACCGTCGAAGATTGTGTCGACAAGGTTACCAACCGTTTCGACCTCGTCCTGCTTGCCGCGCAGCGCGCGCGGGAGATTTCGGGCGGCGCAGAACTGACGCTGGACCGCGACCGGGACAAGAACCCCGTCGTTGCCCTGCGCGAGATCGCGGAAGAAACCGTCCTTCCGCACGAATTGCATGATTCGCTGATCGGCAGCCTGCAGAAGGTGCAGATCGACGATGACGATACCCCCGATGAGATCGGTTCGCTGGCCCAGTCGGCCGAGGCGCTGCGCCTTACCGCCGCTGCGCCGCCGCGGAACCAGAACATCGGCGGAGATTATGACGGCTGAAACAGCCGCATGACGACAGCATCGGAGAGGATGCCAAAAAAGCCCGGCTGCATTACGATGCAGCCGGGCTTTTTAGTGGCGACATGAAGGATCGCGCCCCAAGGGCTGCGATCAGTCCTCAGGCGCGATGGTGACGCGCAGGCCGTCCAGTTCGTCCGACATGGTGATCTGACAGGACAAGCGGCTGGCTTCGGTGCGATGATCGGAACTGTCGAGCAGGTCGTTTTCATCTTCGCTCATGGCAGGCAGCGCGTCGGTGAAGGCCGGGTCGGCATAGACATGGCAAGTCGCGCAAGAGCAGCAGCCGCCGCACAATGCCAACAGCTCATCAAATCCATTGTCGCGGATCAATTCCATGACGGAGAGACCATTGTCTCCCTCGACGGCCGTCTCTTCGCCGCTACGGTTGACGACGATCAGCTTGGGCATATAGGCTCTCCATAAAGTCTTGTTGCGCCTATTGCGGTTGACGGCGGGGAAATCAAGTGTCGCGCGCATATAAGGTGCCTGCACGGCTGTAGGACAGAGTTAAATGGTAACTACGGCAGAGACGTTACGAAGCAGCCTGGAAGCGCTGGCGGGGATCGAGCCGGGGTTCGCAGCGGCACTGGAACGGGTCGGCTATCCGCAACCGCGGATGCGCGAGCCGGGTTATGAGACATTGTTGCGCACGATCGTCGGGCAGCAGGTGAGCGTCGCGGCGGCAGCTTCGGTATGGAACAAGCTGGAGGCGGAACTCGGCGCAGGATGTGCGCCGGAGACGTTGCTGGCCCGCGATCATGATGCGCTGCGTGCCTGCGGGCTGTCCCGGCAGAAGCAGGGCTATGCCCGCAGCCTCGCGGAGCTGGTGCTTTCGGGCGAACTGGACCTGCACGCGCTGCCGCAGGATGACGAGGAGGCGATAGCGCAACTGATTCTCGTGAAGGGCATCGGGCGATGGTCGGCGGAAATCTACCTGCTGTTCGCGGAAGGGCGGCCGGATATCTGGCCCGCCGGCGACCTTGCCGTGCAGATCGAAGTCGGGCGCATCCTTGGTTGGGCCGAGCGACCCAGCGAGAAGGCCGTGCGCGAGATCGCGGAGCGCTGGCGGCCGCATCGCGGGGCGGCGGCAGTGATGGCCTGGCACCACTATAACACGAAGATGGACGTGCTGGGTTGAGCGCCTGCTCTTGCCAAGGCGCGTGGACGCACCACCTTTAAGACATGTTATTATCATTTGAAGGTGCCGCCATGTCCCCGCCCACCAGTCTGCCCCCTGCCCGCTACATCGTCATGAACCATGACGGCGAATGGAAGATCAACCTCGACAACACGTACTACGGCCCCTTCAAGACCAAGGAGATCGCCGTGGACATGGCCGTCGACACCGCAAAGAAAGCGGGCGCGGCGGGCTATCCCGCTTCCGCCTTGCTGATGACGGGCACCGCGTTCGAACCGTTGTGGGTCAGCGAGAATGCCGGCAGCGACGCGGCGAAGGGTTGAACGTCAGGCCAGGGCGTTGATCTGCGTTGCCAGGTCAACGTCGCGCTGGGACACACCGCCAGCATCGTGAGTCGTCAGCAGGATATGCACGCGATTATAGACGTTGGACCATTCGGGGTGATGGTCCGCCTTTTCGGCAAGCAGTGCGACCTTTGTCATGAAGCCGAATGCCTCGACGAAGCTGGCAAAGGAAAATGTGCGGGAAATTCCGTCCGGTTCGGCCACCGGCGTCCATTCGGGCAAGTCGTTCAAAGCGATGGCGCGCAGGGCGTCATCCAGTTTCTCGATCATCTATAAGACATCCTGTTGGTGGGTGCGCCGCCTGGCTGGCGCTGGAGAAGATACTAATCTATGCCGCTGCGATGACGGATCAAGGTCACCAGGGGCTGATTGCGCCGGACGCGGCATTGATCGAGACGCTTGCCCTTTCCACATTGTCCCGCCTGCCACCGCCGTTCGACGCGTTCCTAAGCGATGTCGTGCTGTTTGTGGAGGATTTTGCCGAGGCCGCGGTGCTTCAGGAAATGGGGATCGAGGATCCGTTCGATCTGACTGGCCTGTATTCCGGGCGGCCCGTGGGCGTGGAGCCGCAGACGGGTGACTTGCCCGCGACGATCCAACTGTACCGCCGCCCTCTGCTGGACGAATGGGTGGAGACGGGCGTGTCGCTGGAGGCGCTGATTACCCATGTCGTCGTGCATGAAGTGGGGCATCATTTCGGCCTGTCCGATGATGACATGCATGCGCTGGAGGACCTAGGCGCACCATGAGCGCGGCATTGCGACTGTCTGGCGTGGCGTGCGTGCGCGGGGGGCGGATGCTGCTGACCGGCGTCGATCTTTCGCTTGGGGCGGGGGAATGCGCGGTGCTGCGCGGGCCGAATGGCACGGGCAAGTCGAGCCTGATCCGGGCGGTTGCGGGGTTGCTGCCGGTCTTTGCGGGGAGCGTGTCGCATGAGGGGGCGATGGCGCTGTGCGACGAGAATCTGGCGCTGGAGATGCAGGCGCCGTTAGCGCGGGCCTTGGGGTTCTGGGCGCGCGTCGATGGGGCTGCGGCGGGCGCGGTCGGCCATGCATTGGGGGCGATGGACCTGACGCGACTGGCGGACGTGCCGGTGCGGATGCTCTCGACCGGGCAGCGCAAGCGGGCGGTCTTGGCGCGGGTGCTGGCGAGCGGTGCGCCGATCTGGTTGCTGGATGAACCGAGCAATGGATTGGACGAGGGGTCGGTCGCATTGCTGGGCGCGGTGATGGCGCGGCATCTCGAGGCCGGAGGGATCATATTGGCGGCGTCGCATCAGGCGCTGCCTTTGCCGGGCGCCGTCGAAGTGGACGTGGCTGCCTATCGCCCGGTCGAGACAGAGGCATGAGCGCCCTGCCCGCCCTGATCGCGCGCGATGCGGCGCTGGCGTGGCGGTCGGGCGGATTGTGGCTGCCGGTCGCGTTTCTGCTGCTGGTGGCGGCGTTGTTTCCCTTTGCGGTGGGGCCGGATGCGGCGCTGCTGGCGCGGACCGGGGGCGGCATGCTGTGGATCGCGGCGCTGCTGGCGAGCCTGTTGCCGGTCGATCGGCTGGTCGCGCCGGATCGGGACAGCGGCGTGCTGGATCAACTGGTGCTGCGCGGGATTGGCGACGAGCTGATCGCGGTGGCCAAGCTGGTGGCGCACTGGCTGGGGTTCGGGCCGCCGTTGATGGTGGCGGTGGTGCCTGCGGCGGCGCTGCTGAAGCTGAACGGGGGCACGATTGCGACCTTGGAACTGGGGCTGTTGCTGGGTACGCCCGCGCTGGCGGCCTTGGGGCTAATGGTCAGCGCGCTGACGGCGGGGCTGCGGTCGAGCGGGGCGTTGGCAGGGTTGCTGGCGCTGCCGCTGGCGGTGCCGCTGCTGATCTTCGGCGCCGGATCGCTGGGGGATCATAGCGGGAGTGCGCTCAAGTTGCTCGCGGCCTGTTCGCTGTTGCTGGTGGGGATCACGCCATTCGCGGCGGGCGCGGCGATGCGCGCCGGGCGGGAGTAGGGCCGCGCGGGGCCGCAGCCTCTTGCGAAATCCGGCTAGTCGTGAAAGATTTGCCCCACGTCCGTGACGAGGTTGCGCGATGAGAATGTGGGCAAGGCACACTGACGGCACAAGTGGATGGCGGACGGCGCGGTGGGCGGCGATCGCTGCGCTTCTGCTGCTGCCGCTGATAGCCATGCAGTTCACCCGCGAAGTGGCGTGGGATGTGGCCGACTTTATCATGGCGGGCGGACTGCTGATCGGAGCCGAAGTGATCTATGAGATCGCAGCGGGCATGACGCGGGACAACACACAGCGAGTCGTGATCGGCGGGGCGCTGATGGCGGCGGTGGCCATCGTTTGGGCACAGAGCGCGGTCGGCATATTCTAGCGAGGGCGGTGTCGGCGCGACGTGATCCGCCTTAAGCGCGTTAGCGATAAGACCGGAGCCGCTGACTAGCTCAGATAAAATATGTTGGATTTGCTCCGGCAGGCGCACTGGCCCTGCTGATGGAAGAAGGATTACGGTCGGCGCGTCCTTGCCTCGGTCACCCAGGCTCGACGACTTGGTAGCCTATAGTTTCAGTATAAAGCGTCGAGGCTTTATGTTTTGGCGATCCGGCGGGTCTGCTGCTCCCTTTCGGGCATTTGGAGGCAATTACTGGTTGGCCGCTGACGCGACGCCCCTACAGTCCACGGTACCAGAAAGCCGGCAGTATGCGGATATCCGTCTTCTTATGCTGGATGGTTCCGCGCCGACCGCTCCTGCATGACAGCCAAGCCGCCAAGCAAGAACCTTCACTTGCCTTCGCCTCGATCAGGTGCGTTGGAAGTGCTGTGGCGTATAACCTATATGGTTCGTTATGTCAAGATAATTCCGCATTGCAGATGGTGGCTCGCATGTGTGAGACGGCCAGGTCTCGCCCATGCTCTGCTGGCCTGATCGGATTGCCGCAGCAGATATCAGGTCGAATGAAGCGCCTTCAGGCCCCAGCCTCCCCCTGAAGCCCATATAAAAAAAGGCCGATGCTTTCGCACCGGCCCAGTGTTTGTTCGCAGGAGGAACATCGTGTGGCGGGCGGGCCGTTCGTCGCGGCCCGCCCTGCCGAAGTCATCAATAGTTGTAAGCGCGTTCGCCATGGCTGGAGAGGTCGAGACCTTCCTGCTCGGCGTCTGCCGTCGGACGAAGACCGATGGTCTTGTCGATGAGGATGAACAGGATGGCGCTGCCGACCCCTGAGAACACCAGGGTGAAGAGCACGGCCTTGATCTGGATCACCACTTGCGAGGCGATCGAGTAGCTGCTCGCGTCGAAGCCGGCGGGGAACACCGTGTAGTCGAACACGCCCTGCCCACCGAGTGCCGGCGAAGCGACGATGCCCGTGGCGATCGCGCCGACGATGCCGCCGATGCAGTGGACGCCGAACACGTCGAGGCTGTCGTCATAGCCAAGCTTGCCCTTGATGCTTGCCACGAAGAAGTAGCAGATCGGGGACACCACGAAGCCGAGCACGATGGAAGTCATCGGTGCGCCGTAGCCAGCCGCCGGGGTGATGGCGACCAGACCGGCAACTGCGCCGGTAACTGCGCCAAGTAGCGAAGGCTTGCCGTGATGGAACTGCTCAACCAGGGCCCAGCTTACTGCCGCCGCACAGGTTGCGACCATCGTGTTGATGAAGGCTACGCCGGTGACGCCATTGGCTTCCAGGTTGGAACCAGCGTTGAAACCGAACCAGCCGACCCACAGCAGGCTTGCGCCGATCATGGTCATCGTCAGCGAGTGCGGTGCCATCGGTTCCTTGGGATAGCCGATGCGCTTGCCGATGATGAGGCAGCCGACGAGGCCCGCGATACCGGCGTTGATGTGCACCACGGTGCCGCCAGCGAAGTCGAGAGCGCCCCAGCTCCACAGCAGACCAGCGTCAGTCGGTGCGTCGATGAGGAAGTCAGGACCGGCCCAGTACCAGACCATATGCGCCATCGGGAAGTAGATGGCGGTGAGCCACAGGACCACGAACACGATCAGCGCGGAGAACTTCACGCGCTCCGCAAAGGCGCCGACGATCAGCGCGGGCGTAATCATCGCGAACGTCATCTGGAACACCACGAACACGAGTTCGGGGATGTAGACGTTGTTGCTGAAGGTCGCGCCGAAGGTAGTGCCATCGACGCCCATCAGGAACGCCTTGGACAGGCCACCGAAGAAGTGGTTGTCGCCGCCGCTGGTGAAGGCGATCGAGTAGCCCCAGCAGGTCCACACCAGACCCGCAACCGAGACGATCATGAACACCTGCATCAGCACGCTGAGCATGTTTTTCGTGCGGACGAGGCCGCCGTAGAAAAGTGCGAGGCCGGGGATCGACATCATCAACACCAGCGCTGCCGAGATCAGCATCCAGGCGGTGTCGCCCTTGTTGACCATGGTCGCCATCTGTTCGATCGTCGGTGCCTTGATCGGCCCGGCGGCAGCCTGCGCAAAGGCAGGCACGGCAGTGAAGAGGGAAGCGCCAATCGCTCCCACCGCACTGCAAAGTTTTCTGGAAACAGTCATTATTCCCCCTTTCTTACAGCGCGGTTTCGCCGGTCTCGCCGGTACGAATCCGCACGGCCTGACCTACGTCGAGCACGAAAATCTTGCCATCGCCGATCGCGCCGCTGTTGGCGGCCTGCTGTGCGGCTTCCACTACGCGAGGCGCGAGGTCATCGTCGCAGACCACCTCGATCTTGATCTTCGGAACCATGTTGGTCGAATATTCCGCGCCGCGGTAGATTTCGGTCTGGCCCTTTTGACGGCCAAAGCCCTTTACTTCGCTGACCGTCATGCCCGCGACGCCCAAGGCCGACAGAGCCTCCCTTACGTCATCGAGCTTGAACGGCTTTATGATAGCCATGACAAGTTTCATGTCGCCCCCTTATTCTGGTGTGCGACAGAAAGGTAAGCAAGCAGCGTGCCAGTTTGTTAAACAATGGTTAACGCATGATTGCCTGACGGGGATGCGGCCGTTTCCGTTACCGGGCTGCTACAAATTTGGGCAGCCATTATGCATTGCATAAAAAATGGGCACGGAAACACGCTTTGAAGACGATAGTTCCATGCGCTTGGAATAATACCGACTAGTTAGGCTGCGGTGCCGCCGACCGTCAGGCCTTCCATCAGCAATGTGGGTTGGCCTACGCCTGCGGGCACGCTCTGTCCGCCCTTGCCACACATGCCGATACCCTCGTCGAGCGCCATGTCATTGCCGATGCCAGTGACTTTGGTGAGCGCGGTCGGGCCGTCGCCGATCAGCGTCGCGCCCTTGATCGGATCGCCGATCTTGCCGTTCACGATGCGATAGGCTTCGGTGCAGGAGAAGACGAACTTGCCGGAGACGATATCCACCTGTCCGCCGCCGAAGCTCTTGGCGAATATGCCGTTCTGCACGCGGCTGAGCAATTCGGCGGGATCGTCGTCGCCGCCGCGCATGAAGGTGTTGGTCATGCGGGGCATGGGGCCGTGCGCATAGCTTTCGCGGCGGCCATTGCCCGTCGGCGCTACGCCCATCAGCCGGGCGTTCAGGCGATCCTGCATGTATCCGCGCAATATACCGTCCTCGATCAAGACGTTTTCCTGCGTTGGCGTGCCTTCGTCGTCGATGCTGAGCGACCCGCGGCGATTGGCGAGGCTGCCGTCGTCGACGACCGTGACGCCTGGCGCAGCGACGCGCTGGCCGATCCGGCCGCTGAAGGCGGACGTGCCCTTGCGGTTGAAGTCGCCTTCCAGGCCATGGCCGATTGCTTCGTGCAGAACGATGCCGGGCCAGCCGGGGCCGAGGAGGACAGTCATCTCGCCTGCGGGCGCAGCGACGGAGGACAGGTTGACGCGTGCCTGCGCTAGCGCCTCGTCGATGGCGCGGTTCCAGATTTCCGGCGCCATCACCTGATCGTAGAGATAGCGGCCACCCATGCCATAGACCCCGGATTCGCGGCGGCCATTTTCTTCAAGGATGATCGAAACGTTGAGGCGCACCAGCGGGCGGATATCGGTGGCGACGAAACCGTCGGCGCGGACGACTTCGACGACGGACCAGCTTCCGGCGAGGCTGACGGACACTTGCGCGACGCGCGGATCGCGGGCGCGGGCAGCGGCGTCGATCTCTGCGCAGAGCGCGACCTTCTCGGCGAAGGGCACGATCTCCATTGGGTTGGCGTCGGTATAGAGGTGGCGGTTGGTCCGCTGCGGCGGCGCGGCGGGCGTTCCAGTGGTCGGATCGAGCAATGTCAGAGTCTCGGCGGCGCGGCGTATCGCCGCTTCGCTGATGTCGTTGGCGTGGGCAAAGCCGGTCATCTCCCCAGAAACGCCGCGCAGGCCAAAGCCCGCGTCAGTGGAATAGTCAGCGGTCTTGAGGCGGCCATCGTCAAAGCCGAAGCTCTCGGACGCGCGATATTGCAGGTAGAGTTCGCCGTCGTCGCATTTGTCGAGCGCCTGCGCAGTGAGGCGACGCGCGCCGTCGGGATCGAGCAAGCCGTCGCGATAAAGGAAGCCACGAGCGTCCGTGAATTGGGAGGTGATATCGGTCATGAGCGGGATATAGGGTCGCCGCGCAGGCGGACCAAGCCAAAATCGTTCAGGCGAGGCCCGGTTGATCGACGGGTCTCAGCATCCGGCGCGCGATGATGGCGAGCGGCAGAGTCGCGACGATGTTGCCGATCGCCGCGCCCGCCACCAGACCCGCTAACCCTGCCGGATAGCCAATGACGGACCCCACTACGGTGCCGAGGACGCAGAGCCAGATCGACATATTCGCACCATGCAGGTCACGCGGCGTTCCGCCTCCGACGATGACGGCGCGCGGCAGCGCCTGTAGCACCTTGCCCACGCCGTTGATGCAGGCGGCGGCGGCGAGCAGCAGGCTCACCTGATATTTGCCGCCAGTCAGGACATCCGCCGCCCATGGCCCGACGACTAGGACAAACAGGCAGGCGAGCGCGGACAGCCCAACGAAAATCTGGGTTTCATGGAGCAGTGCCTTGCGCCGCGCCTCCGGACTGTGGGCACGCCGGATCTGCTGGGCAAGCGAAGTGACGATGCCCGCGCCCATTACGCGGAACGGGGCGATGGCCACTGCGGCGAGCACGGCAAACGTCGCGAGATCGGCCAGCGTCAGGAGCAGCGGGATGAGCAGCCGCTCCAGTTGCACGAGCGCGGCTCCGGCTGCGGCGATGCCGAGCAGAGAGCCGGCTTCCCTGAAGTCTATGCGTTCGACACGGAACTTCACGTTGCGTTCCAGATGCCGCAGCAACGCCGCGCCCGCGAGCGTCACCAGCATCAGGCCGATCAGATAGCCGACCGTGGCCGCCGTGCCGGTGGAGATCACGCCGACCACGGCGAGCAGGCTGAGGAGCAGGATGATCCAGTCGCTCGACGTATCGACCATGTTCGCAGTCATCGCGTAGCCATGACGGCGCAGGCTTCCCGCCACCGTCCGCAGGACCGCCGCCGTTACGGTCGCAAGTGCGAGCGCGACGATTTCGATTATCTCCAGCTTATAGGCGTAGAGCGTAAACGCCGCCGCGATCACCGCGATCGCCGTCGCCGAAGCGAGCAGCGGCATCAGGGCGCGGCGGTTCAGCGGAATGTGCCGCCGGAGCATCAACTGGTCCAGGCCGAGCGGGGCTATGCTGGAACTGAGCACGAGAACCGCCACGACAAGAGCGAAACTGCCATAGTCGGTCGTGGAGAGTTTGAGTGCGAGGAGCAGGTTGCCAGCGGCGAAGGCCGCGCCGCTGAACGCGAACACGGCGGCACCTCTTACGCTCTGATTGCGCCATAACGAGAGAAAAAGAGGCGGGCGAGATGGCACTGCATTGGCAGGTCCCAGGCGAATATACTCGCTTCCCCCATCGCCCTGCTGCAACGCGCGATCCCCCTTCAGGAAGTTTCAGCCAGAATAAGGGACAGACGATTGGTGCGCTGACGATCGCCCGATCTGCCAAGACCGGCCGTACGACGGCCCGATCCTGGCGAAATACCTAAGCCATCGGTGGCGTCAGGGGAATGGCGTGCATTACGTAAGCAATTATCCGTAATGCGTTGTCGACGGCATGTCGCTCAGGTTGCGGATGATTTCGCCAGGATTGCACGCGCCTGCGCCAGATGGGGAGCGTCGATCATTTTGCCGTCAAGCTGAAGCGCGCCGGACGATGCGCTGTTCTCGAACGCTGCGATGACGGCGCGGGCGTGGGCGATCTCCGCCTCGGTGGGCTGAAACGCGGCGTTGATGACGGCGACCTGCGAAGGGTGGATCGCCATCATACCAGTGAAGCCGTCGCGGCGGGCGCGCGCGGCATAGGCGGCAAGACCGTCCAGATCGCGGAAGGCAGGATAGACGGTTTCGATGGCGGCCACGCCCGCAGCGTGCGCCGCGAACAGCGTCAGGGCGCGGGCGATCTCATAGGGTGGCGTGTAGCTGCCGTCCTCATGTCGCGATGTGGTCGCGCCGATGGCGGCGGGCAGATCCTCCGCGCCCCAGGTGAGACCGACCAGCTTGTCGTGCACGGATGCAAAGCTGCCGAGCTGGAATATGGCCGCCGGGGTTTCCGTTGCGATGGGCATGATCGGAATGTCGCCGGACCTGACCGCGAGCGCCTGCACGCTGGCGGCGCCCTCTGCCTTTGGAAGGACGATCGCGTCGGGGCGGGCATCGAGGATCGCGTCCAGATCGCGCGCGGCCAAGTCGCCATCGATGGGATTGATTCGCACGAATAACCGCGCCGTGCGGTCTGCCGTCCGGAGGAATGCCGCCGTCGCTGCTCGCGCCGTGTCCTTCGCCGGGAGCGCGACGGAATCTTCCAGATCGAGGATCAGCGCGTCGGCGCCTAACCCGAGCGCCTTCGCCATCCGCTCAGGCCGATCGCCGGGTACGAACAGGAGCGAGCGCAGCTTCATGCGGCTTTCCTCTGGAGAAGCGCGGTCCGCAGGCATTGGCAGACAATCTCTTGGCGCTGATTGACGAGTTCGTGGCGGAAAGTGACGATGCCAGCGCCGGGGCGGGACTTGCTGTCCTTAAGCTCCACGACCTCGGTTTCGGCGCGCATCGTGTCGCCGATGAAGACGGGCTTGGGCATAACCAGCTTGTCGTAGCCAAGATTGGCGACGAGTGTGCCCAAGGTAGTGTCGCCGACCGACAAGCCGACCATCAGCGCGAAGGTGAAGGTGCCATTGACGAGGATCTGACCGAATTCGCTCGCCTTCGCAGCCTCCAGGTCGAGGTGCAGCGGCTGAGGATTGTGTGTCATCGTCGAGAACAGCAGGTTGTCGGTTTCGGTGACGGTGCGGCGGATCTCATGCACGATCCGGTCCCCAATCTGCCATTCGTCGAAATATCGGCCTGCCATCGCTGCGCTCTCCCTGTTGTCGGCCCCATTGCATAGCGGCCGGTGGCTGTCACCCCCCGGCGATCACAGTCCGACGTGATGCAGTGCGCCACCGTGCATCTTCAGCCATGCGCGCGCCGGTCTGGGGTCATCTCCGAGCAGGCGCGCATGTGCCGCGTGGAAGGCGGGGCTGTGATCCATGTGCAGCAGATGTGCGACTTCGTGCGCCACGGTCGCGCGGCGAACGTGCGGCGGGCACAATATCAGCCGCCAGCTATAGCGGATGACGCCCGACGACGCGCAACTGCCCCAGCGTGACTTCGGATCGCCGAGCCCGACGCTGGCCACGGCCAGCCCGTGCCTGTCTGCGATCTCCCGCGTCTCCAACTCGAGCACGCGCTTAGCCTCTGCCTTCAGCCAGCGCAGGACGCGTGGACCCACTGCATCCTCCGGTCCGCCGACGATCACGCTGTCGCCTACACGCATTACGCGGCGCGGCGCAGCGGCGTCCCAGACGATGAGCGTGTCGCGGCCCTCCAGTTGAAAGGTCGCGCCGCTGCGTAGAGCAATCGCTTGGGGTGCGCGGGCCATCTGATCGCGGACCCATGCTTCATGCCCCTGCGCCCAGCCGAGCGCCTTGCGCACACTGGCCCGCGCGGGCATCGACAGGCGCAGCCCCCCGCGCTTCGTGTCCAGCGTCAGGCGATAGCTGCGCGCGCGTGCCGACCGGCACACGCGAACGGCAATGCGCTCGCCGTCCACCATGATCGCACTGTCATCGGCCGTCTTAGATGTCGCGATCGACAATATGGTTTTCCAGATCGCCCGCCTCCACTTCCGCCACCGTCCAGCCACGCACGGATTCGCGCGCGCGGTGTACGGCTTCCCGGTCGCCGCTAATCAGATAGTGCCAGTCCGGCAACGGCTTTCCCTCGCCGCGCAGCCGGTAAGCGCAGGTGCGCGGGAGCCACGAGATCTGATCGACGAGCTTCGCCGTCAGCCGCACGCAATCGGGCACGAAGACGCGCCGACCGCGATAATGCGTGCACGAGCCGGAGTCGCGATCGAGCAGGCGGCACGCGACGTTGGTGGGATAGATGTTGCCGGTGTCCTCATCCTCGACCTTGTGCAGGCAGCATTTACCACAGCCGTCGCATAAGGCCTCCCACTCCGCCCGGTCCAGCGCGGCGAGCGGCTTTTCCCAGAAGGCTACTTCACCCATTGGTCGAGTGTCGCGAGAATGGCGTCGGGCGTCGCTTCCGCATTTTCGCCCACGGGGATAAGTGCGATCGGATTGCCCTGCGGCCCGAACAAATACGGCGTGCGGCTGTGGCTGACGAGGTAATTTTCGCCCTCGCTCTCCTTGGAATAGATGACAGCGAAGTCCTTGGCGACTTTCGCGATCTGCTCCGGCCTGCCGGTGAGGCCGATCAGCCGGGGATGGAAGGCAGTCACGTAATTCTTGATGACCGGCACTGTGTCACGCTCGGGATCGACGCTGATGAAGATCGGCTGCACCTTGGCCGACAGCGCGGGCTTCTGCTTTTCGAACCGGGTGAAGGCCTGCATGATCTTCTGCAAATCGACCGGGCATACGTCCGGGCAGAAAGTGTAGCCGAAATAGACGATCCGGTATTTGCCCTTGAAGCTGTCCCAGCTCACGCTCTTTCCATCCTGATCCGTGAGCGTGAAAGGCGCGCCGATCCGGGCGCCGGCCAGAGGCGCTTCCTGTACGGAATTGGACCCGCCGCCATTGGGCGAACAGGCGGAAAGCCCTGCAAAAGCAAGGGTGGCGAGGAAGAATGACGCTTTGTTCATGGCGTAGCCAGCCATGCCCTGCTAGGTTGCATTTAGCAATTGGAAACGGGGTCAAGACGATGAAACGGCAGTTGGTACGCGCGGCGCTTATGATGGCGGTGCGCAGCATGGTCATTGGCATGCCTATTGCGGCGATGATGATGCCGAGCGTGGCGCAGGCGCAATTTTCCGACAGCTTCAATTTTTTGAAAGCCGTCAAGGACCGCGACGGCGACAAGGCGACGAAGCTGATCGAGAAGCCGGGCGGCACCGTCGTCAATACGCGTGACCTGAAGAATGGCGAAACGGCGCTCCATATCGTAGTGGCGCGCCGCGACCTGACGTGGCTCAACTTCATTCTGGCGAAGGGCGGGAAGCCCGACCTTGCCAACAATGCGGGCGACACGCCGCTGATGCTGGCGACGCAGTTGCGCTGGGCGGATGGCGTCAGCCTGTTGCTCGCCAATCGCGCGTCTGTCGACAAGGCCAATGACAATGGCGAAACGCCGCTGATCCGGGCTGTGCAGTTGCGCGACCTCGCCATGACGCGACTGCTGGTGGCGCAGGGCGCGAACCCGGACAAGCGCGACGCAATTGCGGGCATGTCCGCGCGCGATTATGCGGAGCGCGAAGGACGTGCGACGGGCCTGACCGAAGCTCTGGCAGCCGCAAAGCCCGCAAAGCCCGCCAACAGCGCGGTGCAGGGACCAACGTTCTGATCGGCCTTTAGTTCAGCGCATTGATCGCCGCATGGGCGCGCGCCTCCGCTTCGGCGCGGGGCAGCCCGGCGGGGATCGTTTCGCCGACCAGATAGGTGATGGTGCCGGGGCGCTTCAGCCAGGTGCGGCGGGGCGATACGCGTCCGCTGTTCACGGCTATCGGCACCACCGGCACCTTCAGCAGCATGTAAAGCCCCGCAAAACCGGCGCGCAACTCGGGCGATGTCCCATGGGGCACGCGCGTGCCTTCGGGGAACAGGCAGATCGGTCGCCCCGTGGCCAACCCATCCAGCGCCGCCTTCCGCAAGGCCCGCATCGCCGCCGGACCTGCGGTGCGCTCCACCGGAATCAGGCCGTAGAGCCGCGCCGCGTGACCCCATAAGGGGATTTCAATCAGTTCCTTCTTCGCGGCCACCATCGGCGCGTCGAACAGGCATAGAAGGTCGATCGCCTCGAACATCGACTCATGCTTGAGCACGTAGAGCATGGGTTCGGAGGGCAGCGTACCGACCACTTCGACTTTCTGGCCGAGAAGGACGCGGGCGCACCTGCGATGGAAGCGGCTCCAGCGGGTCGCGGCAATCTGCACATGGCGCGTGCCGAACGGGGCCGCGGCGATCGTCCAAAGCACCCAGAATAGCGAAAGGCCATAGAACACGGCCATGAAGGCCAGCGAGCGGATCATAATCATGACGAAGCCTTATATGCCGAGGAACGCGACGACGCGGCGGAGCAGATACTTATTATATTCCTTGAACAGCATCGCCAGGCTCGGGCGGCTGGGCACCGCGTCATAGACCAGTATGACATCGCCCGGCAGCGCCTGCCGCAGTTCGAGCGCGGCGCGGCGCATGTGCCAGTCAGTCGTGATGAGACGCACCGTCCGAAAGTTCCGGCGATTGAGCCAGCGCCCCGTTTCCAATGCGTTGGACCGCGTGTCGATGGCCTCCCGGCCCAATGTCACACAGCAATCGAACAGCGGCATCGGGACATTATAGCGATTGGCAAGTTCCACCGGGCGCACCGAACGGTCCACCCCGGAGATCAGCATCCGCTTGGCCGCCCCGTCCTTCAGCAGCGCCAGTCCGCGGTCGAGACGCCCTGCCCCGCCGGTCAGCACGACAATCGCATCGGTCGTACGCCCGTCGAGCGGCTGCGGCAGGAATGCGCCGAACCATGCGAAGCCCAATATCCAGGCTATCAGCATCAGCGAGGCAGAGCGGACGATCATAATTGCCGCTCCAGCGCGGCGAGCACCGTCCAGCGCGCCGTCAGCATCGCCAGCGCGACGCCTGCGGCGGGAAGCACCAGCAGGAGCAGCCAGTAGGGCAACGGGAGCGAAATGCTTTGCAGAAGGTCCGAACCGGTGGCCGCCAGCCGCTGTGCAATGACGAGGATCACCGCGACCGCACTAGTGAAGCCCAGAGCGCCGCCGAACAGCGCGTCGAGCGCGATCCGCCGCTGAAACAGGCGTGCGATCTGAACGTCGGTCGCGCCCATCAGATGCAGCACGTCGATCGTGCTCCGGTGGCTGTCATGCGCCCCCCGCGCCGCCAGCACGACCACCGCCGCCGTCGCAAGCGCCATCAGGAGCACCAGCGCGGTAGCGAGCCACGCCACCGAAGTCATAAGGCCAGACAGCGGCGCCAGAAAAGCCGCATGAGGCTCGACGCGCGCAGACCTGTCCACCTGCGCCACTGTCCGGCGCAGGGCGTCAAACGCGCGGGGATCGCTGGTTTGCAGTCGGGCGTCGACCAGAGCGGGGATCGGCAAGTCGATAGCCGACATATCGTCGCCCAGCCATGGCCGTAGCTGATCCGCCAGCGCCTGATCGGCGACAGGCTGTACGTCGGTGACGCCGGGCAGGCGGCGCAACGTGTTCGTCAGCCGCGCAACGCGATCGCGTCGCGCCGACGCGTCGGCCTCGACGATCTGGATCGTGACGCGGCCCGACAGATCCTGCCCCAGCGAGCGGGACGCCTGAAACAGGCTCAAGGCGGCGGCCGCCATCAGCACCGTCAGGAACATCATGATTGCGATCACCCACGGCATCGGCCCCGCGACCCGTCCCTCGGGCAGCAGGCGATTGCGCGCCGCCGTCCCGCTGTCCTTGCGCGCTTTTCGATCCCGCGCCCCCTGCCCCCGGATGCGCATTTTCATGACGCAGGCGGCCGGTTGGGAGGATAACGCAACGACCCGGTGGGATCGGCAAGCCGTCCACGATCGAGGCGCATCATCTGCGCGCCCGGCACCTTCCCGATCAACGGCAGATCATGAGTGGCGACGACCATGGTCGTGCCAAGCTTGTTCAGCGCCTCGAACAGGCTGAGCAGACGCTGCGCCATGTCGGGATCGACGTTGCCGGTCGGTTCGTCGGCGATCAGGATTTCGGGGCGGCCAATTACGGCGCGCGCAATCGCAACCCGCTGCTGCTCCCCGCCCGACAATGTGGCGGGGCGCGCGTCGGCACGATCGCTGAGCCCCACCCAGGCCAGCATCTCGGCGACCGGCGCACTCACTTCGCTTTCCTCCAAACCCGCGACACGGAGCGGAAGTGCAATATTGTCATAGGTGGAAAGATGCGGGACTAGCCGAAAATCCTGAAACACCACGCCGATGCGGCGGCGGAAGCCGGGAAGGCGTTTGCGCGGCAACGTCACAACGTCTTCGTTGAACAGGCGGATCACGCCGCGGCTCGGCCGTTGCGCGAGATAGAGCAATTTAAGCAGCGACGTCTTGCCCGCGCCCGACGCACCGGTCAGGAAATAGAAGCCCCCGGCGTGCAGCGAAAAGCTGACGTCGCTCAGCGTCTCGCTGCCCAAGCCATAGCGCAGGCCTACATTTTCGAACTGAACGATGCTGGACATGCTGATCCCGCTGCGATTGCCCGGCGTCCTCACACGGGTTCGCCCAGCCATCGCACAGCATGGAAGAGCCGTAAAGTGGGGCTGCACGCATCGGAACATCGATGCGTTTTTGCACGGCGATTCGCTGGTTTGCGTTCGCCGCTTGCTCTCGACTCCCTAGGATGCTTATGAAGCGTAATGATCCTTAATTGCCCCAAATGCGCCACGCGCTATATCGTGCCCGACAGCGCCATCGGGGCCAGCGGTCGCCAGGTGCGATGCGCCTCCTGCAAACATAGCTGGTTCCAGGAACCGGCAGCGCTGCCGCCCCGCGAAACGGCTCCGGAAAGTACGCCGTCGGCGGCCGAGCAGCCGACCTTGCCCCCGGCTGTGGAAACGGCGCCTGAAGATAGCGGCGCCATGGCATCGCCCCCCGTTGAAGACGCTTCTCTCGCTCCTGCCACAACTGAATCTGTGGCGGAGGAGGACATTTATGCGCCACCGCCTGCGGGCAAGCCGATCACGTCGACAACGGAGACCGAAGCGACGGCTGCTGAACGCACTGTGTTCGACAGCTTCGCGCCCGAGCCGCCTTTCCGGCCGCGGCGTAATCCTGCCAAGATCTGGATGACTGTCGCGATCCTGTTCTTCCTGCTGGTGAGCGCGGCCGGGGCAGCGCTCTACGTGTTTGGAACACCGAACTGGGCCGTGAGCCTGGGGCTGGCGGCGGACAATGAGGAGCCGGACCTGCTCTTCTACCTCGCCAAGCCTGCCGAGCGTCGCAAGCTTCCCACTGGCGAAGAATATTTCGCGTTCAGTGCGCGGATCGTCAACAGCGGCGAGAATTTGCAAGCCGTGCCGCCGGTGCTGGTGGAATTGCGGGACAAGCAAGGCAGGCTGGTGTTCAGTTGGACGACAAAGGCCGACAAGCCCAAGCTCAAACCCGGCGAAGAAGCGTCGATCAACGAGAGCCGCCTCGATATTCCCAAGAACGCGGAGAACCTGTCGCTGGGCTTCGTCGACAGCGGACATTGACGGTTTCGGGCACCGTTTCTGGATCGCAGGCAATAAAAGATTTTCGCGACTTGCATGGTCCCGACGCCTTTGCTAATGGCCTGCGCCTGCCAGTTGCCGGTCCGTCCGGCTCTATCATGAACAGTGCGGTCGTGGCGGAATTGGTAGACGCGCAACGTTGAGGTCGTTGTGGCCGAAAGGCCGTGGAAGTTCGAGTCTTCTCGACCGCACCAATATCCTTTGAAAACAAAGGATAATTTCGGGGATTTGGCACAGTTTGGCACACTGCCATTCCCTGAGCATGCTGTGAAGCGTTCCAAAAGCGAGATGAATGAAAGGGCGGATCCGGGCCTGATAACTTACCGGATTATGCGTGGGCGCCCTCCGCGGCCTATCGGCAAATCGCTGCTGACCCTTGCCCACTCCCGAGCGACCTCAGGTAGCCACCTAGGTCGCGCCAGCGTCGCGACGCGCGGCGGTAGCTTTTCGGGGCATTGCGATACCATCCGACAGATGGTGCTTTCGGAATAGCCCAGGAACTTTGCTAACTCCCTCGGCGTCCAGAGGTAATCCTCCTTCGTCATCGAGCCCTAATCTTCGGCAGCCTTGCGCGCCTTCAAAAACCCTCGATCACCTTCGAGGAATGCCGTCAGCATCGCGGGCACAAGGTCGGTAATAGCCTCCTCCCGGCCGTAAGCCTCGGCATAAAGGGCGGCATATTGTTGTAGCATCTGGTGAAGGTCAGGCGTGACGGCGATAGCGAGTTTGATTGGCGTCCGATCCGGGAGCTTCGCCAGCTTCAATTCGGGCATCGGATGACTCCTATTCGCGCCACGGAGCAAGGATGAGATCCTTGTGGACGACAAGCCTGACGGTTGCGCCTGGTCGGATCGTGATCGTCGGCTGGATATTGAGGTTTCGCGAGGTCAGCTGATCGCCCGCCCGCGACACATTTTGCTGCGTCGACTCCCGGATGACCTGGACCAGATCGCTCTCGCCACCGACGGTTATCTCCGACCCGATGCCCAGCAGCGTCGCAAGCGCGACGCCCTTGAGCAGCGCCCAAGTGTGGAAATCAACCTTGTCCTGAAGGCCGGCATAGCCCGACGCATCCGTCGCGGGCACATTGTCGATCCGCAGCGAGCTGCCATCGGGCAACATGATGCGCTGCCAGATGACCAGCGCGCGCTTCTGACCGAAGGCCACGACGCTGTCGTAGCTGCCGATCAGCCGCGATCCTGGGGGAATCAGCAGAATACGCCCAGTGGGACTGTCGAACACCGGGCTGGTCACCTGCGCGGTCACAAGGCCGGGCAAGTCGGACCGAAGCCCCGTGATCAGGCTCGCCGAGATCACGCAGCCCGCGGACAGGAGATACGGCGAAGGTGCGGCGGCCAGCACATGCGGATTGACGTCGCCGCTTTTATCGAGCGTGCCGACGAATTGGGCCTTTCGTCCCTGCGCGTTGGGATCACGATCCGGATCGAGTGCCGGGCTGTCAGTTCCTGTCGATGCCGGGGCTGGGATCGCCGTGGCTTCGGCCGCCGGCGTGGGCGGCGATGTCGTGTACCCTTGCACCAGGACACCGGACTCTCGCGCAGCTTTTAGTCCTGCCAGCCGGCGTTCGCGCTCCTGCGCCGCCGCTTGGCCGGCGACATCCACGCTCGAACCGGTCTCCGCAGCGATCTGACGCTGGTGCTCGAGAATTGGCCGACCGAGATCCCCCGGTAGCGGCGGGCCGAGTTTGGGAACATCGCCGTAGGTCGACGGCAAACCGTTCAGCGAGTCCGTCGAGGGCCGATTGCTCGGTTCGGACAGTTCCTGTCGCTCTGCTATCGAGCCGAACACGCGCGGCTTGAGGGCGACCCAGGCCACCGCCATCAGGCTGACCGAACCCAGCGCGGCAATAGCGACGATGACGCCCCGGCGAAAGCGGATGGCGCGCGCCGGTCTTGCTCGGATCGCCAGCGTCTCCGGATCCACTTTCCGGGTGGGCGCAATAACAGCCTCGGTCATGCGCGCTTGCCCTTCCGGGCCTGACGACCTTCGGCGACGCGGGTGATGCGAACGATCTGCTGCTTCTTCGTGCCGAGCCGGAGTTCCGCCACATCGAATATCCGATCGACGATATAGTAGCGGCCCCGGACGCGATAATTGACCAGCTCGGCCTCGCCGGTCGGGCCGACGATGAAGAGCGGAGGCGCATCGCCAACTGCAAGGCTGGCAGGAAACTCGATGAAGGTCTGCCGCCCGTCGTCGAACGCGCGGAGCGGTCGCCATGCCGCCCGGTCACCGCTCACCGTGTAATTGAAATGCAGATTGTCGACCGCGAGCCCTTCCGAGATCGGTGCTGCTGCGGCCGCCTGCTCGGCAGCACGTCTAAGCGCAATCAGTTGATCGGCCGGATAGATCCAGGACAAGGCGGCCATCGCGGTCCGCGATGTGGCCGTGAGCTGAAGGTGATAGCTGCGCCGATCGGTTGTGATGATGATGTTCGTCGCAAGCCCCGAGGCGAACGGCTTCACCAATATATGCTTCCGCTTGTCCGCACCGGCCCCGCTCGTGGTGTCGCCGATGACCCAGCGGACCGTGTCGCCGGCAGCGACCGCTACGAGATTTTCTCCCGGTTGGAGGGCGATGTCGGTGACGGCGCCGGGCGCGGTGTAGACTTGGTAGATCGTGCCGTCAGAGAAGGGATAGACCTGTACGGCGTTCACAAAAGCCTGCGCGGTCGGTTGCTGCGTCGCTGCGCGATTGGCGTTTGCCACTCGAGCCACCGCCGGACTGACTCGCTTTCTGACCAGCGGATGACGGACGGGCGGTTTCGAAGCCGATTGCTTGTCGGCGGCGGGCGCTGCCGGTAGTGGCGCCCCGGCATTCTGGGCGGCTGCGGACGTGACGCAAAGGGCCAACGCCACTGCGGTAAGGATCATCTTCATGTACGGGTCTCCGTGCTGGGCTGCGCGGGCGCAGCGAGGTTGGGATCGAGCGGCGATCCGAGCGGCAGGGCGGCTGGCACCGGCGGCGCGGAGGTCGCCGGCGCGGATGGGCGCGGCGGCTGTGGCGGATCGAGCTCGCGGCTCCAGTCGACCGCATCGACATAGACGCCGAGCGGATTCCGGCGGAGCTTGTCGGCATCGCTCGGCGGCTTCATCGCGACCGTCAGAATCGCGGTCCAATGGGACGTCCCCGCTTCGGCGCCCCGCTCATACGCGGTCTCGGTCCATTTGACCTGGAACGATCGGTCGGACGCCCGCACCACGCTGGTGACCTGCACCGAGACCGTCTTTTCGCCGATATTGGCGAAGGGATCGGCGCCGCGCGCGTAGTCCCCGAGGAACTGGGCGCCCCGCTTGGTGGTGAAGTCATAGGCCTCGAGCCAGTTCTGCCGCGTCAGGACCGGATCGAGCGACCGGCTCCGAACATGCGCGATGAAGTGCGACAGGTGCCACGCGATCTGGGGATCGGGTCGGGTGATAGCCGGCTTCGGCCTCGGTGATCGCGCGCGCCTCGCCGAGCCGATCGACTTCGACGACATAGGGGGTCACCCGGCTTTGCATCGATTGCCAGACGACACCCGCGGACAGGCCGCCGGTTAGCGCCAGACAACCGAACGCCATCAGCCTCCAGTTTCGTGCCTGGACGCGCGCGGAGCCGATGCGTTCATCCCAGACCTGGCCAGCCCGCTGATAGGGCGTCTCGGGCTCCGGGGTTCGTCCATAGCGCTGGACGGCGCGCTTGAAGATCATCAGTCGTCCCTTTCCTTGATGTCGGGGGTGGCGGAGGCGCCGCCGCGATCGCCTTGCTGGAGGGTGTGGAGCGCGATCTTACGGTGGTGACGGGCGGCCTGCTGGTTGCGCATGGCGCGAGCCCAGCCGGGTGCCCCGTCGTCGGCTGCGGCCGATGGAGCCGGATCGCCGCCAGTGCGATTGAGCGCGTTCCATGCGGCAGCGCGACCTTGCGTGGCAGCTTCGCGGAGACCGAAGGCATTGGAAACGCGATCTCGCGCGGCGTTGCCCGCGGCGCGCGCCACACCGCCCAGACCCGCGCCCACTGTCGGCGCCGCGGCGGTTTCCTTGCCAAGCCCATAGCCAGTCGAGGCGGCCGATCCCATCGAAGTGCCCGCGCGAACTGCGCCGAGCACAGCGCCGCCGAGGGCGCGTGCGCCTCCGACCGCCGCACCGCCTGCGAGCATGGTGATTCCGGCGGCGCCGACAGTTGTGCCAAGCGCTGCGCCCGCGCCCAGTTGCGGGGCGCCCGAGATCAGGCCCGACGCGATGCCGGGGCCGAAGATGCCGAGGCCAAAGATGGTCAGGCTGGCGAGCGTAAGGCTCATGGCTTGCGCGATGTCGGGCTCCTGGCCCTGCAAGGCGCTCGTGAACTCGGTGAAGAAGTTCGAGCCGATGCCGACGATCACGGCGAGCACCATCACCTTGATGCCGGACGAGACCACATTGCCGAGTACGCGTTCGGCAACCGGCCACTGGCGAGTTCGATCCGCCGCGTGATGGTCCCCTCGATCCGCTCGCCGACGCGAGCCTCGACGAACGGCTTTCCGATCTCGCTCGAAAGCGTTTCGCCCTCCCGCAACAATTCCCGCCTTTGGAGCATCATGATCGCATTCGCCCGCAACCGGGTACGGTCGCCGTCAACATCCGCGAGCTGCTGCTCGACCAGCCATTGCCGCCGGCCTGCCATGGCCGCGCGGACCTCGCGCCCGAAGCCGGCGTCACGGATCGGCAGCGGAGATTGCGATGCCAACTCCCGATCGACCCAAGTCGCCGCATCGGCTCCACGCAGCTGGTCCAGTGGTCGCGTCGACAGAGTCTCCACCTCGACCGGCTGGTCCCGATGACGGCGTGCCTCATAAGCGGCGGCACGATCGATATGGTCGGGGGGAATCTTCCAGCTTCCGTCGGGCTCGCGCTCAACGCCGGCGCCCGCCCGCCGCATCGCCTCAAGCCGCCGCACATGGGTTTCGGCGAAGGCCTGCGTGGCCGAGGGGTCATGCCGCAGATGCAGGTCGGCCGAATATCGCCCGCCATTCGCTACCGCCACGTCGGCGACGACGCGATCGGCGTCCCTGACCTCCATGCTTCGCGCCGACACGCGGACAATCGCGCCCTCCGGGATCGGCGCTACCGCGTCGCCCCACCCGATATCGACATAATGGGCATGACCATCGACACCGTCGACCAGCAGATAGTGACGGTCACGGAGCTCGTCGGCGAGACCGCGCGCGATCACGCGGCCGACGACCGGCTCGGGATCGGTTTCCCCCGCTCCGAACAGGCTTCGCCCGATCCACGGCCGCTGAAGATTCCGGGCGGTCAGTTCGCGCTGCATGGTCCGGATGATGTCGCCTCGCTCGCCAAGCGTTCGCAGCGTCCCTTCCAGATCGTCGGCGAGGCGCCAGCGACCACCGCCGACATCGTCGGCGAGGCTTATGCTGGCGAGCTTCTGCAACCGGCCCGCCCGGAGCGATTGCTGGAAGGGATCGCGGTCTGCCGATGTGACCAGGCGATCGGCGTCCATCGACCGGATCAGGCGGCGGTCGATCGCCGTCATCCGCTCCTCACCGATATCGTGACGAAGCCTTGACTCGATTTCCTGATCCGTTCGCGGCCCGAGATCGAGCGTCACCAGTTCGGCCGCACGCTCGCGGATGCCATGCGCGATATATTCGCGGGCGATGACCAGATTCTGCCCGGTTTCCTCGACGCCGCGCAGCATGATGTGGGTGTGCGGATGGGCCGTGTTGAAATGGTCGACCGCGACCCAGTCGAGCCTTGTCCCGAGATCGATTTCCATCTGGGCCATCAGCCGGCGGGTGAACGGCTTGAGGTCGGGATATTCCGACCCGTCCTCGGCCGAGACGATGAAGCGGAACTGGTGGCGGTCGCCATCGCAGCGCTGGAGAAAGGCCTGGCCATCGGCCGTGTCCTGCTCGGCCGAATAAAGTTCACCCGGCGCACCTTCGCGCGTGACGCCGTCGCGCTGGATATAGCGCAGGTGAGCGCGCGCCGCTGGCATGCCCTTCGCGCCGATGCGCACGAGCCGGGTCTTCACGACTGCGCGCCGCGTGCGCAAGCCGCCGAATCGATCGCGGCTGGAAAGCAGCCGCCCCATGCTGGCGCCGCGGCCGATCCGACTGCCGTCGAACCGCCGACTTCTGATCGCGCCCTTCTCGGCCGATCGGATCGCGGCGCCGACGATGCGACCAAGGTAGCGCCGGGCCTTCTTGCCGCTCCGCTGTCGCTGCCGGCCGAGCCGAGGGGTGAAATCCTCGTCGTCGCTCATCGCTGAGCCCCTGCAGGCCTGTGAATCTCGCGATTGCCGAACAAAAATGGCGGATTTCCGCCAATCTTCACGAGCATGTCTCGTGCGCAGCGCGGCATGTCTCGTGAAAAAACGATGTGCAGACAAACACTTAGCAATGCCCCCGAGGCATTGCCTTTCTCTTGCTTTCGCCTTTTTCCTTCTTCCTCTCCCGATCCCTCTGCTCGGATCAAAAAGAAGGCCGGGCCACGATGCCGATCGGGCACCGTGACTCGGCCTGAAATGATGTGGCGATCAGGCATCCGCGAACGCCGCTAATGCCTGGTGCCGCCGCCCGAATTCGCGCTTGCCCGTCAGTCCGTGAGGGTTTCCGTCGCCATCGACGATCATCACCGCGATGAACCATTTGCCATCCAGTCGCCCAAAAATCCGCACCCGATCGAGATCGATTTCGTCATCATCGATGCTCTCGAAAGCGCCGATCCAGCGCTCCATTTCTCGTGCATCCCAGAGGAAGTCGCTCTCCTCAGCCTCCAGAAACCGATGCGCCAAGGCCTCGCCGGTACCGTGCCCGAACTCGATCTCCAGCCCCGAAACCAGCGCCGCCATCACGCGATCCGCCGCCACCGATATGGGTTGAAACATGGTCATGATGATCTCCATCGCTTGCGTTCCCATCATCGAGAACAGCGTGGAGAAGACGGGTGGCGGAGCGGCTGTCAGGGCCGCGGAGCGAAGCGCAGCGCCGCGAAGCGGACGTGGGGGGAACCGATTTGCGCAGCAAATTGGGGGGCACCCACGGGCCTTGAGAGCCGCTCTGGCGGCCGTCATGCTGGGCCTGTCGAGACGAGCCCTACCACCGCCCGCGATCATGGCACGTCCTTGCGAACCGCGAACAACGACACCTGCTGGCTGGCAGATGCGGGGACTCTGGTCTGGCCGGAACTGTCCCGCCGCACCACGAACAGGCTCGGCGGTGGAGCTGGGACTTCGACAGGCTGGCGCGGTCGCTGCACACCGCCGACCGTGCCGAGATAGGCAACTGTCTCGCCGGGCAAGCGGCGCTTTCCGGCGAGCCATTCTGCATAAGCACCCGGACCGGCATTATAGGCGCCGAACAGCCCAGGATAGCCAAACCGGTCGTACATCAGCCGCAGATAGAAGGTGCCGGCCAGGATATTGTCGCGCGGATCGTCCGGGTTCGAGCCGAGCGCCAGCCGCGCGCGCATCGCGGCCCAGGTCGCCGGCATCAGCTGCATGACGCCCATCGCGCCCGCGCGGCTGCGGATCGGCCGACCATTGAGCATGGTCAGGCCGTTGCTTTCGGCGCGCATGACCCGCTCGATCCAGCTGGTCGGTATGCCGAAGCGGGCCGATGCCTCGTCGATATAGATCGTCCAGCGCCCTACCTCGTCGGCGTGCGCAGGCGCCGCGACCAGCATCAGCGCGGCCGTTGCCAGCCGCTTCAGCGCGTCCATAGCGGACGCGCCTTGCCGATGATCTGGCTATTCTCACTGAGCCCGAAATAGCGCCCGTCGAACGATGCCGGGCTGCGCGCCGTCAGCAGGAAGAACTGGTGTCCGCGTAGCCGCTTGCAGCCGCTCCACCAGGGCATCGGACGCCCGCGCGGATCGGCCGCGGTCCGCTCGGCGGCCCATTGGCCGTTGATGAAAATCTCCTGTCCGAGCGCGCAAATCTCATCGCCCGGCCCGGCCGCGACACGCTTCACGAGCTGCACATTAGCCGGGAGATAGCGGCGGCTGGCCGCCAATTTGCGCCACGGATCGGGCAGCCTTGCGATCACCATGTCGCCAGGGTCGACTTCGCTGCCCGGCGTCACGGCATAGAGTCCGACCGGGGCACTGGCGCTGGCATTCCAAATGAGGCGCGGCGATGGCGGAAAAGCAATGGTCAGCCCGAGAATCGCGATACCGGCTCCGATGATCGCGATGCGATGACCAAGCCGACGGCGCTTCGCGCGATCGGCGCGGAGCTGGTCGCCCCATGCGAGAAGCGGCAGTTCGGCGCTGCGATCCGAGCGCCTAGTCATGGCGCTTCCCCCCGACTGCCTGCGCCTCGGACCAGGCGTCGAGGTCGTCGATATGATATTGTACGAAGCGGCTGTGGAGGCGGAAAACCGGCCCCTTGCCAGCGCGCCGCAAGCGGCGCAGCAAGCGGCCCGAGATCTTCAGATAGGCCGCCGCCTGATCGGTATTGAGATAGGGGGAGCCGCGTTTGGCGCGGTTCGCGCGCGAGATGTCGTCGTCACTATCCATCTTGGCTGTCCGGTGCTCGTTTCGGACGGCGGTGTGCCATCCACGGCCCCGGGAATGGCGGGCGCGGCATCGAACGGGGAGTGTCGGAATCGGGCAGGCCATTTTCGACACACCCGAGATTCTCGGCCCCGCGCTCGGCGCGCGGGGCCGGAGCGTTCAGCGGGACCAGATGAGCTTGTGCTCGCCGTTGTCGCCCTGGCTGAGCGTCGCGTAGATCGGCGCCGGGAACGAGGGATCGTCGAGCTTGAGGCTCAGATATTCCACGCCGGTCTCGCGCGCCGCCTTGGTCCAGGCCGCACCGAACTCGACGCCGTTCGCGCTGACCCGGTGGTCGGGAGACTTGTCGTTGTCGCGCTCGCAGGGCCGGATGGTCGCCTTGACGCGAAGCGTCAGGGTCCGGATTTCGCCGGTGTAGATGCCGTTTTCGCCGCGAGTGAAGCTGCCGATCTGTGCCATGATAACCTCCTTCATTGATGCGATGCCGCCCGATGCGGCCTCGACAGGCGGTCGATCAGGCGGGCGGAGCACGGTCCCGCACCGCAAGGCCGAAGCGAAGCGGAGGACGGCCAAAGCCGGGCTTCTTGCCTCGCGAGGAAGGCGAGGGTTACCGAGCCGGGGAAGAAGGTCGGCGACGTCGTTGCGGGACCGGCGGACCCCGCCAGACCCGCCGGATGAGAGGTCCGCTCAGGGCGGCAGTCGGCGTGCGGGAGGTCTGAATGAGTGGTCGTTGCTCGGCAAGCGGCATTTAGAACCGCGATAATCGCGACCATGTCTCGTGTCTTTGCGATCCTCGCGCTGGTTAGCGCGTCAACGCCTGCCCAATCCGCCAGTGCAGCAAAGCATGACGGTTCGGGGCGAGTCGCCTGGGTCACGGACGGCGACACGTTCCGGCTGGAAAGCGGGGAGCGGATCAGGATCGCGGGGATCGATGCCCCCGAAACACATCGCGAACAGGCCCGATGCGCTGGCGAGGTTGAGCTCGGATTGCGCGCGAAAGATCAGGCGACGTCCTTGCTCACGGGCCGCGACGTGACTTTTCGTCGGATCGGCCGCAGCTATAACCGCACTGTCGCGACCGTCATGCCCGATGGCCGCGACCTCGGCTCAGAACTGGTTCGGATGGGCGTTGCGGCTGGTGGCCGCGCGGTCGGCCGAAGCCCGGCTGGTGTGCGCGGCTGCGCTGACACCCTCCTTTTATTCGTTGGTGCCGACCGCCGCGATGCGGATTTCGGATGCCTGCGAGAAGGCCATCATCGAGACCACGGCGTCGATCCAGGTGCCGCGGGCGCGCGGAAAAGCATCGGCGAAGTCGCCGCCGAGGATCGCCTCGCGCGCCGACTGCCAGAGGGCGTAGTCGGTCGAACCCTCGTCGAGGCCGCGCTCAATCAGGTTGGCGGTTGCCTTCACATGTTTGCTGAAGGGCAGCCGCTCGTTGTCGGCGGCGCCAGCGAATATGGCGTCGAGGGACGGGCCTTCGATATTTTCCGGCTCGGAATGGGCGATCCCGTGGCCGCCGGGGACCGTATAGGTGAAGCGGTCGTGGCCGGTCAGCATGTCGGCGCTCGCGATGTTGCTGCTCGCGATGATGCTATTGGACCCTGCCAGCGCGAACAGGTCGCTATTCGCCCAGAAAGCGGGGGAGGCATAAACGACGGCAGCGCGGCCGGCGGCGGTGGCGAGAATCTTCTCGAGCAGGCCCTGCTGCTTGGGGTCGATCGTGTAGCGGTAATAGGCCGCGTTCCAGCTCGCCCATTCGGTTGCGCTAGACCGTCGCATCCATTCGGGCCGCTTATATTGCACGAAGAGATTGAGGTTGAACGGCGGCAGGCGCGCGTCGAGCGCTTGGCCGAAATGGTCGATCTCCGACGCGGACATGCCGGCAAAATGGGGCCAGCGGCGGGACCGGATGAAGGGGAAGAGGAATCGAAAGTCGGGGTCGGGCACGAAGAATGCGCCGTCGAAGCCGAGGATGCCTTCGTCTGTTTGATCGGGTGAGAAGAGGACGCTGGTCCGGCGGGCCATCTCCGCGAGAAAATAGGTCTCGAACGGCTTTTCCTTGAACTCCGCCCAAATCGCCCATGCCCCCCCCGGCCGGGATCATAGCCAGACGGCATCGATTTGGCGAACTCCTAGAGAGACACACAAAAATCCGCGCGCCGACGCCGGAACGGCGGAGGCGCGCGGCCGAATTTTGGGGGTCCGAATAGCGGGCGGGGTTTCCCCCGCCCGCAATCAATCACGCCGCTTCGGCGAACGGCTCGTGCTGTTCCTCGGGGTCCGGCGCGGTCGCGACATCGCGCGCGGCATCGACCTTGGCGTGGGCCGCGACGGTGCCGACGCCGCCGCGCGTGGTATAGGCGCTCGACGGGAATTGCATCCAGCGCGGCACCCAGCGCTCGACTTTGGGGCGTCCGTCATTGCCCGCCAGATGGTCGGCGATGATCCGCTTCAAGGTCTTGGACTTCTCGCCCGCATTGGCGCTGGCGACCGTCTCTCCCGCCACCTCGGCGACCATCCGGCCCAGCACCTCGCGGTCGCGGATCAGGCCGAACAGCGCCTCGTCCGCCTGCCACCAATCGGCCATGTCGATGCCGATCTCGGTGCCGACCGCCGCAACGGCGGCGCTGCCCGCCGCCAGCGTTTCGCCGATGACGACCGCGATCACCTCCATGACGGCGGGATCGGGAAGCTCGACGAGGCGCAGGAACACGCCTGCGACGCCATAGTCGTCGCCGTTTCCCCCGGTGACGGTCGGCTCCTCTGACGAGAAGCCGAGCAGCGCGAGCACGGCGCGGCGGCGCTCGTCGAACACCGTCTCGCCGCGCGCGGCCTCGAGGCTTTCGCGCACCTCGTCGTTGCGCGTGGTCTGCGGCTCGGGGGACACCCGCCACAGGTGCGAGCCGACCACGGCGTGGGCGACCATCAAGCGGAGCGCCACCTCGGGTCGGGCCAGCAGGGCGGCGCGGACGGCGGCGTGACGGTGCAGATCGACATAGGTCTGCAAGGTCGATGTCAGTTCCGGGCGCTGCGGCTTTGGCCCCTCCGGGGTGTCCCCGCTGGCAGCGCGCCGGGCTTCCTTGCGGGTCAGATAGCCTTCGTGGAAGGTCACCTCGCCGGTCGAGCGGACATCGACATAGACACGCCCGCCCTTGCGCTTGGGGGCCTTCTCATATTCCCACGAATGGAAATGCTCGGACGCCGGGACGATCACGACATCGCTCCAGCCGTCCTCCAGATAGGCCGTCCGCCGTGCCTCGATGGCTTCATTCTGCGCGGTCCAGAACGCCTCGGGGTCCGCGAAATAGCGGTCGTCGCCGAACAGGTCGGCGACGGTCGCGCCCGCATAGGTGGCGAGGTCGAACAGCGCGACCTTCGCCGCGATCGACTGCCCACCGAACAGCCACGCCTTCAATTGATGGCCGGTCGGCGTGTAGTTGTCGGGGTCGTCGTAGAGCGCCAGCCACGCCTTTTGCTGGCTCTTGCTGGCAAGGGTCAGGTGGCGGACGGTGGTGCGGTCGATCTTCTCTTCGCGGTAAAGTTGGCGGATGCGCGGCAGCAGGTTGCCGAGCGCCAGCACGCGGCGGATGGTCAGGTCGGGAAGGCCGAAGGTGGCGGCGATGTCGTCCACCTCGCGGCCTTCCTTGACCAGCCGGGTGAAGGTTTCCCACTGTGTCACCTCGTCGGGGTCGAGCCGCGCCAAGTTCTCGATCAGCGAGGCTTCGAGCGCGGCAGCATCGTCGCCCGCCTCCATGATCGCGGACGGCACCCGGCCAAGCTCGGGATCCGCGCACTCGTCGGCCCGCGCGAGCCGGGCGGCATGGACGCGCCTGCGCCCCGCGACCAGTTCGAACCGGCCTTCGGCGACGCCGGGGCGCAGGATGACGGGGACGATGATGCCGCGCTTGCGCACGGTCGGCAGGATGTCGGACACATCGGGAGCCTTCTTGCCGTGGCGCATGTTCACGGCGCTGTCGTCGATGTTGCCAATGTCGATGAATTCGAGTTTCATGACTTCACTCCTTGTGAGTGCCGGTCCGTCGCTCTTTCCGGGTTTGGCGGATCGGCTTACGATGAGCGGCAAACGGCCGCCTGCGTCATCCGCCTCGGGGCGGAAGCTGGTTGGCTCCGGTGCTGCGGAGTAGCTGTTGAGCCGATAGGATCGATCCGGTTCGGCGGGCGGCAGCGGCCCAAACCGCTAGGCTGTGCGGCGTCTCGAACCCGATATCGCGCTCGATGCCGAGGCCGAACGGCAGACGAACCGAAGCGATCTCGGACAGGCTGAAATAGCCGAGTTCGGGGCATCCGAAGCCAAGGTCTGCGAGGCCGAACAGGGTGTCGTCGTCGCTATCCAATTCGGTCGCCAGCCATGTCGCTGCGCCCACCGGATTGAACAGTTTCAGGACAGGAACCGGGTCGGGTTCGGGCTTCTCGTCGCGCTGGGCGGCGCGGTGGTTGATGGCGTTCACGCGCAGCGCGAAGCGAAGATCGGGGGTCAGGAGGATCATGCCGCGATCCTCCCTTGCACGCGGGCCTCTTGGGCTTCCCGATGCCGGGCGAGCAGCCAGTCGGCGGCTTTGGTGGCGGCGCTCGCCGCGCGGAAGATCGCGCGATTGTCCTCGCGCAGAACCTCCAGCCAAGAGCCGATATAGTCGGCATGGCGGACGGTGGGGACGATGCCGAGCGCGGCACAGAGGAAGGCCGATCCCATCTCGGCGACCAGTTCCTCGCGCGCATAATCCTTGCTGCCGAACGCATTCTTCAAGTCGCGCCCGAGCCGCTTGGGGTGGCCGGTCGCGTGGGTCAGTTCGTGCAGGCAGGTCCGGTAATAGTTGATCTGATCGAAGAAGGCGGGTTGCGGCGGCACCTGCACGAAATCGGGGTCGGGCGCGTAGAATGCCTTGGACCCGCCGATGCGGAAATCGACGCCTGAGGCCGCGATGACTTCCTCGGCAACGGGCACGATCTCGCGTTCGGGCAGCGGCGCGGGATCGGACGCCAGTCCGGCGCGCAAGCCCTCGCACTGCCCGACGTTGAACACGGTGAACCGCTTCAGAAAGGGCACGGCGCGGGCCTCGTCGCCGTCGCGCTGGGCGCGTTCCTTCTCGGCTTCGGGGGTGAAGCGGTCGGCATAGAACACGGTCACGCCATGCTCGCCCTTGCGGACGCAGCCGCCCGCCTCCTGCGCCTGCCGGAAGGTCAGCCAGCTTTGCGAAGGCCAGCCATGTTCGATGACCGCGCCCCACAGGATCAGGATATTGACGCCCGAATAGGTCCGGGCGGTGCGGGCGTTGCGCGGCAGGCCGGGACCAGTTCCGCCGGTTCGTCCCCAAGGCTGGACCCAGGGAAACCGCCCGGCCTCAAGCTCGGCGACGATCCGGGCGGTCACCTCGTCATTGAGGTTGGCACGTTTCTCGGTCTGATGATTGTCGCCCGCAACCTCTCGGCGGGCACGGCGGCTGGCAGCTTTGCGCATCGCGGTCCTCCATCGCCACCCAAAAAGCAGCAAGCCTCCCCGGAAGGCGGGGGTGGGCGGCGAGACGCGACCAAGAGGCCCGGCTTCGAGCGGGCGAAGACACCAACGGGCGGAACACAGTGGAGCACCCCGAAGGGGTTGGCTTCGCCCGCGTCGGGCCTAGCCGGGAGCGCCGCCCGCACCCGCCGTACCGGGAGAGGCACAGACAATACCGCCGCGCGTCGGCGCGGCGTCCGCGGCCACGCCAGCGATCGTCACCGAAGGCCGTGCGCCGTTGTGGCGCGAGAAGAAAGGAGTGTTCTACCGAACGAAACTTACTGGCACAGTTTCTGCCTGACCGACTTACCGGTGCTGGTGATGAGCCGGCTGAGATTCCGAAAGGGAAACGGGACCATAGCATGTCGGTGAAGGGATCGAAGCCTGACTCCGCAGTCGGGCGGCTGACCTCCGGGCAAGGTGCGCATGGTGAAGACTGGATTGTCTGAATCCCAGTTTCCAGCGGTTAATAGGTGAGCGATGGCGAACGCGGATGACACGCCATTTCGTGCAGGGCGAGGAGCGCGGCCTAGCGAATCGCCGCCAGTCTGCACGGCGCGGCCCCGGTCAGGGGATCAAGGAAACGAACGGGGCACCTAAACGCATCGCGACTCCTCCTCGTGCAACTACGGGATCGCCTAAACAGGCCAGCGTATCGGACCTGCATGGCGACGGAGCCGTCATAGTACTCGAATGCCCGGTGTAATGGCCGGGACAGCCACCGCGAGGTGGACGGACCGGCGGTACAAGCGGCGAGTGATCGACCGTGAAATCCGCCCGGTGCGGGGGAAGGACGGCAGTTCTGCGTAACTCGACCAATCGATGGAAAGGAACTGCTGATGCAGGCCGCTATTATCCTGAGAAGGCTCGAGACTCTTCCGGCCCTGTCGCGGGCGGGAAAGCGGGTCAATGGTCTTCACCGCTTGTTGAGATCGTCGCATCTCTACGAACGGGCCTATGTCAAAGTGTCCCGGAACCGGGGTGCAGCGACACCGGGCGTTGACGGGCAAAGCTTCGACGGCATGACGCTTGAGAGGTTAGCCAATCTCGCCCGGCAGGTGGCCGATGGCACTTACCGCCCCCGACCGGTCAGACGGGTCTATATCCCCAAGGGCAATGGCAAAATGCGCCCATTGGGCATCCCTACGGTCGATGATCGCATTGTTCAGGAAGCGGCTCGAATCGTCCTCGCGCAAATCTATGATCCTGTGTTCTCAAAGCATAGTCATGGGTTCCGCACGGGGCGCTCGTGCCATACGGCGCTCGAAGAGATCCGTAATACCTGGACAGGCATGAAATGGCTGATCGAGGTGGATGTTCGCGGGTTCTTCGACAACATCGACCATGACATCCTGCTTAGGCTTCTCTCGAAACGCATCGATGACCCTCGGTTCATCGGTCTGATCGAACGGATGTTGAAGGCGGGCGTCATGGACGACTGGACGTTCGAGCGGACCTATAGCGGCACCCCTCAGGGCGGCGTAATCTCGCCCTTGCTGGCCAACATATATCTCCATGAGCTTGATGAGTTCATGGAGGAAATGCGGGTCGGCTTCGATCAGGGAAAAACGCGCAGGGCAAATCCTGCCTACACGCGTCTATCTCGCCAGATCGCTGATTATCGTGCCGAGATCGATGCGCTCCGCGCCGGTGGCGCGGACGATGCCAAGGTTCGTAACCTGTTGAAGCGGATCAAGGCAGTCACGAAAGAAAGGCGGGCATGTCCGTCTGTCGATCCAATGGACCCGGACTTCCGGCGCCTGCGCTATTGTCGCTACGCCGACGACTTTCTCGTCGGTGTAATCGGCAGCAAGGCTGATGCAACAAGGATCAGGGCTGAAATCGAAGCGTTCCTTCGTGATCGGCTCAACCTTGAAGTGTCACCGGAGAAGACGCGGGTCAGTGATGCATCGAAGGGATCGCCGTTCCTTGGCTTCCACGTTTGCGCCTTCACGTTGCGGTCTGCCGGATCAATGGCAGGGCGGTCGAAGGTCGGTGGCGGATCACGTCGTGTCCGTCGCCGACCAACGCGGGGCAATATCAAGCTGTGGGTGCCGAGGTCTCGGGTCTATGGGTTCTGCAGGCGCAAGAAACTCGGCAACCTCGATCTGAGGAATGGCCGGGTACGTCCGCAGTTCCTCGACTCCAGTGTCGCGGAAATGGTCATTGCCTACAACTCGGAGCTACGTGGCCTCGCCAATTATTATGCGATCGCAGACGGCGTGAAAAGCTCGCTCGACGGCCTTGAACTCGTCATGTTCAGGAGCCTGCTGGCGACCATCGCGGCGCGGCAGCGCATAACGCGGGCGCGGGCCATGGCAAATCTGAAACTGGGGACGGACTATGGCGTGAAAACCATGGTTCGGGGCGAACTGCGGGTCCAGATGCTCTGGAGGTTGAAGCACCTGAACGTTCGGCCTTGGCAACGGTCGGTCGTGGATAACACCACGGTCGGCTCACGCCTTGCGCTGAGCACGAACGATATCATCACACGCCTCAGCGCACGCGAATGCGAGAGCTGCGGCGATGTTGATGGTCCGTTCGAAGCGCATCATCCCAACAGGCTGAAGGACAAGCGGCGCGGACCGATGACGGCGTGGAAACAATCGGCTCGGCGGCGCGGAACTATCGTTCTGTGTCGCTCATGCCACGTCCATCTCCACGGCGGCCGGTTGACCAGCGGAATGGAGAGCCGTGTGCATTGAAAGGTGCAAGCACGGTTCGGGGGGAGGCGCTGGAACGTCCTCGAAGAGGCGCTCCGCGTCGACCCTACGAGACCCGCCAGGGGCTCGGCGGCGCAAGCAGTTCTGCTGGAGCCGTAGAGCGCGGTCGCGGCTCTGCCGCGAGGCGCCAGATCCAATCTTCAGACTATCGGGGTTCGCCCTTTGCCAAAGGCTTCCAAGGCAGCGGCCATTCCATCACCGACAATCCAGCGGGCACGATCCAAATGCGAGCGCCAGCAAGCCTCGGCGTCCAGATCAGTGGGATCAAGCCGCATCACGTCGGCTACGGTTTCCTGCCAGCCGCGACCGGCGTCCGCGGCTTCGATCAACGCGGCATAGAGCGCCAGATTACGACGATCATAATCAACCACCTCGTCGCCAGTCGGCGCACAATTGCGGATGCTGTCCAAAATGCGCCTTCCTCGACCAGAGTTCATGACTTTCCGCGTATTATAATGCGTAGCATCAAAATACGCGAATGTCCTCTAACCTCGGGATGGACATCAAAAAACTCGTTGGGGCAAACGTCCTACGGCGGCGTCGAGCTGTCCATCTCAGCCAAGAGGCGGTGGCGGAGAAAATGGGTGTCGACCGCGCATATGTCGGGGCGATCGAGCGGGGCGAACAGAACATTACGTTGCACAGTCTATGGGGATTGAGCGAAGCGCTTAGCATGCATCCCCGCGATTTCTTTGACGAGACTGCGTTGACCGATCCGGCGGGCTGAGTCTGCCGCTGAGTATCGCGCGAGGCCCATCGCGACGCATTTGATCACCTGAGGCAAGCATCCGCCGTACCATGGATTTTCGATATTCACCGTCTCCAGGCCATTCGCCCGGTCCGAGCACCAAGTCGGCGATCTCGCGCAGGCTGGCGCCATCATCGCGAGCATCCGTTGCATGGAGCGCATGGACCCGGCGAGCAAGCTGTAGATGTCGCCGGCCGGGTGGAACCGCCGATGTGAAGGCGCGGATCGCGGCAAGCTGCGCCTCCAAATGGTGATCGTCCGGCAGGTCGAAACGCAGAGAGACCTGCCCGGCCAGTACGGTGCCAACGATGACGTCGAGCCGAATGGCCATGTCGTCCCGATCGACCAGTAGATGCTCATGGACAGAACCGCGCAGCACGCGAACCGCGGGGTCGGATGCATCGAAGACGCGCGCACCGTCGTGCTCGACAGGGCCGACCCGGACGGCGATCACGCACGGGTCCGCGATCGCCGACCACATCGGCCGGACGAGGGCGCAGCTCAGCTGCGGGTCTTCAGGGAAAGTGCAGCCCCCAGTCCGCAGTGAACGCGGGATCGGCGGAGGCGCCGGTAGCTGGAAGAGCCGGCAGGCGATCATAGGCTGCGCGATAGGCAGGATCGCGACGGAGAATCTCCCACGCCAGCGCGGAGTGACCTCGCCGGGCGAGGGCATCATACGCGTCGGGGTCCGGCACAATCACGCCGCCAGCCTCAGCCGAGCTCGCCCATCTGCGATCGGACGAACAGCGCGGCGGCTTCCTCCTGGTCGGGACGGAGCGCGTCGATCGCCGGCAGATGGCCAGGAACGCTGTCGGCGAGCAGAATCGACGGGCATTGGCCCTCGACGTTGCCAAGATTCGGGCGATGCTGGGCGTAGCCTACCAGCGCGGCCAGTTCGGACCGGAAGGTCCGGGCAACCTGCGGCGGATAGACCAGCCATTGCAGCTCGAACGGCTTCAGCCAGCCGAGGCAGTAGCTGATCACGACCCCGCGCCGCAGTACGTGACTGGCGTTGCCGCCACCGCCGTGGAGGGTCGAGCCGAGAAAGACGAGGGCATCGCCCGGCGCGACCGTGGGCACCAGCGCGTCCTCCTCTGGGAGGACTGGTACGTCTTGCTCGAAATGGCTGCCAGTCCACAACCGCGTGCCACCATTTTCGCGCGTGAAGGTGGTCAGCGGCCACATCACGTTGACGAGATATTCGAGCTCGCCCTTTGGACCTTGCCACATGTCCTGATCGCGGTGCGGAAGCTGCGGTAGGGCGCCGGGGTGGATCTCGATCGCCTGGGTGAGATTGAGCGCGATCCGCTCGCACCACGGCAGCAGCATCTGCTCGACCAGTTCGAGGATCAGCGGGTGCATGACGAGGCACTCGATCGCGGGCGACCGTGTCAACAGCGCGCCGAAACGCTTGGTGCGCTCGCCGTAGAAAGCGCCCTGGCACAGCGGCGTCGCCGAAAAGCGTTCGTCGAGGTCCGTCTCGATTCCAGCGATGACGGCGGGCCCCACTGCGCGTTCGAACACGCACCAGCCGTCGCGCGCCAGCATCGCGGCGTGGCGATCGACCGCGGCGCTCACGCCGACACCTGGTCGGCAGCCTGCGGATAAACGCCGGTCCAGCGCAGCCGCTCGGGTGTATCCGCTCCCACGTGGATAAGAAATGCGCCGATCGGACCACCGGGGATGCGCACTGCCGGGCCGAGCGCCTCCGCCTGCCAGCCCATCGCGAGCACTTCCTTGCGAAACGGGTCGGGGATGACGCCGGTGTAGCGCTCGATGCCGCGCTCGATAGCAACGTCGACCATGGCGGTAAACAGCATGTTACGCAGCAGCCGGCGTCTCTCGGCACCGTGGCGCTGCGGCAGGCACAGCCGGCTGCTTTCCCAAGTGCCGTCGTCGACGGGCACGCCGAGCGGACAGAGATGAGGAAAGAGCGTGCCAAGCATGTGCGGCTGAGTGCTTGGGAAGAGCCGAATGGACGCTGCGTGCCCGCCATCGTCGTCCGCAACGATCAGGTAGACGGTGTGGGAATTGTCAAACTGGTCGATCTCGTACCTGCCGTCGACCACCGGCACGTCCCAGCCGAACAGGTCGACGAACAGGCGCTTACGGTCGGCGAACATGGACTGCAGCAGCGGCCGGTTGGCCGACGCCATATGGGTGTCGATTACGTGTATCATTCCAGGGCTCCTGGTCG
This sequence comes from Sphingobium sp. SCG-1, assembly GCF_002953135.1. Lineage (NCBI taxonomy): Bacteria > Pseudomonadati > Pseudomonadota > Alphaproteobacteria > Sphingomonadales > Sphingobiaceae > Sphingobium > Sphingobium sp. SCG-1. The sequence continues at coordinate 1,050,547 of NZ_CP026372.1, read as the reverse complement.
TGGATCTCACGCACCAAGGAAGCAGGAGCAGGCCAGCCAAAATAGACCGAGCGATTACTCGGGTTGACGACGCAATTCGTGAAGACCGATCTCTCCGGCAAGCACCGCGCTAACCACTAGTTCGGTGCGGTCGCGTGCGCCGAACTGTTGCCGGGCTTCGGTGAGATATCCATCGACGGTTCGCGGAGCCAAGGAAAGCGCACGCGCAATCTCCTTGTTGGAGCACCCGCGCCCAACCAATATGACGCAGTCGCGCGGACGTGGATGGAGCCGAGGTGTCAAAGCTAAACGACGGCTTGGTGAAAGTAGTCTTCGCGCTGCTTGGAAAGCAAAGATCCCCACGGTTTGCGCGATTCCAAGATACTTCCCGGCGTGCTCTGATGATCTCGTCCCCGCGAACGTGCAGGAGCCCATGCATTCCCCGAGGCGGGTGTACGGGACGGTGATGCCCTCGATCAGGCCCTCGCGCGCGCCGTGCTCAAGACTGACGTGGTCGCGGCGGTCCAATTGAATGATCTTGCTCAAATCAGACCAGAGGAAGGCACTGCCTGCGAACAGGCAGGCACGTATGACAGGATCTCTGCGGTAGTGACGCTTTCCGAAGAGTTTATAAGCAATCGGCTCGGGATAGTCCTTGATGTCCACCCGATCTGGATTCGATGGATCGATATCGTTGTGGTCAACCAGCGCGTAATAACGAAATCCCATCTCGCTCGTAAGCATCTGCACAAGTGATTGAAGAGTATCCGTCCCCGATATGGATCGCAGGCATTCTATAACAGATTGCACGAAGTCGACATGAGATTGCGATACAGACAGTGCATGGGTTGGCGACATCTCGTTTCATCCTACCCCCTTCGGTGTATCTGCAGTCGTGCCTCGACAATTCGTCTGCAGGCCCTTTTCCAACGGGATATTTCCTTGCTGCCGCCTCACGTTGGCGACGGCCTTAAATCGTGGATCAGTCTCCCGCAGAATAATGCCCGCTTCGTTACGACCCGAGTTGCAGAAGCAATGCCACAGAATTGTTCACCCGCTTCAGCGCGGAGCCATCCGGATCGCCCCATCAAGGCGGATTGCTTCGCCGTTGAGATAGCTGTTCCTGCATATCTCCAGCACAAGGCTGGCAAATTCGTCCGGCCTTCCCAGACGTTTTGGAAATGGCACCGACGCCCCCAGTGCGTCCCGCACGGTTTGGGACATGCCTGCCATCATGGGTGTCTCCATAATCCCGGGCAGGATGGCATTGATGCGTATACCCTCGGAGGACAGATCACGCGCAACGGGCAAGGTCAGCCCCATGATGCCGGCCTTGGACGCGCTATAAGCGGCCTGGCCGATCTGTCCGTCTATCGCGGCCACGGACGCCGTGTTGATGATGACACCGCGCTCGCCCGCGTCCGTCGGGGCAAGTGTCGCCATGCCCGCCGCGCTCCGGGTGACGCAGCGGAACGCGCCAATCAGATTGATCGCGACCACGCGCTCGAACTTGTCCATGGGGAAGGACTGGATCGCATCGCTGGTCCTGTCCCGTGACAAGGTCTTGGCACCCATCACTATGCCGGCGCAGTTGACGAGAATGCGTTCTTGTCCATTGGCAGCGCGGGCCGCGACAAAGCCATCGGCCACGCTATCATCGGACGTCACGTCGACCTTATGGAAACTGCCTCCTAATTCCTCCGCGACGACGGTCCCACGCTCTTCGTTCACATCGAAAATAGCGACCATGACTTTTTCGGCGGCCAAGGCCCGCGCTGTCGCTTCGCCCAGACCTGAGGCGCCGCCAGTGACGACAGCGGCAACGTCAATATTCAACTTCATTGGATGAGCTCCACTGCCATGGCTGTCGCCTCGCCGCCGCCGATACAGAGGCTCGCGATGCCGCGTTTCCTGTGTTGGTTCTGGAGCGCCGCAAGCAGTGTCGCGAGTATACGCGCGCCGCTGGCCCCTATCGGATGGCCGAGCGCGCAAGCACCGCCGTTAACGTTGAGCCGCCCTTCTTCGATGCCCAGTTCCTTTTGGGCGATCAGCGCCACGACCGCGAAGGCCTCGTTGACTTCGAACAAGTCGACGTCGTCGACGCTCCAGCCGATCTTCTCTAAAAGTTTGCGCATTGCGAATACCGGTGCGGTGGTGAACAGCGCGGGCGCGTGGGCGTGGGCGGAATGGCCGATGATGCGGGCGACCGGCGTGACGCCAAGCTTTGCTGCAATGCTCTCGCGCGTCAGCACGAGCGCCGCGGCGCCGTCCGAGATGGACGAGGCATTGGCCGCCGTGATCGTGCCGTCCTTCGCGAAGGCGGGCTTCAGCCTCGGAATCTTGGCAACGTCGGCCTTGCCGGGCTGCTCATCCTCGGTGACCATCAGGCTACCATTGCGCCCCGCCACCTCGACCGGCACTATCTCCCGCTCGAAGGCGCCGCTAGCCTGTGCCTCCCTGGCTCGCTTGAGGGAGCGAACGGCGAAAGTGTCCTGGTCCTCGCGGCTGAACTGATAGTCGCGCGCACTGTCCTCGGCAAAGGCACCCATCAGCTTGCCGGGAGTATACGCGTCCTCCAAGCCATCGAGGAACATCGAGTCCTTCACCACATCGTGGCCAATGCGCGCGCCGCCGCGATGCTTGGCCAGCAAATAGGGCGCTCCGGTCATGCTCTCCATGCCGCCGGCAACGATGATGCCGGCGGCTCCGGCCGCCAGCGCATCATGGGCCATGATGGCGGCCTGCATCCCCGATCCGCACATCTTGTTAACGGTGGTTGCCTGGACATGGTCTGCGAGTCCCCCCAGAATGGCCGTCTGACGCGCAGGTGCTTGGCCAAGCCCTGCCGGGAGGACGCAGCCCATGATGATCTGCTCTATTTGCGATGGGTCGACGCCGGACCGTTCCACGGCCGCCCGCACTGCGATGGCGCCAAGCTCGGTCGCCTTCACTTCGCTGAACACCCCCTGCATCGCGCCCATCGGCGTGCGTGCGTAAGATGCGATGACGATAGGATCTTGTGCCACTTCAAATCACCTCCCTGGGCCATGCCGAACAAGATCAGCGTATGCTTTGCGTACATCCTGTACGAAGGCACCGACCTCAAAAGACCATGGCCCGATCTCCCTCACCGGTGTCACTTCGGCTGCGGATCCGGTCACGAAGCATTGTTCGAACTGCGCCAGCTCTTCGGGCCAGATAGCGCGCTCAACGACCTCAACCCCTTGATCGCGCAAAATCGCAATGACCGTGCGCCGAGTAATTCCATCCAGGAAGCAATCAGGAAGCGGCGTATGAACGACGCCCTGCCGGAGAAAGAAAATGTTAGCGCCCGTGGCTTCAGCCACCTGACCGCGCCAATCAAGCATTAGCGCATCGTCATAACCGCGGTCATCGGCCTGATGCTTCGACACGGTACAGATCATATAAAGTCCAGCCGCCTTGGCCTTTACTGGCGCCGTGTAAGGTGCTGGCCGACGGTAGGAGGCGATGTCCAGCCGCAGGCCACTATTGATCTTGTCTTCTCCGAAATAGGCGCCCCATTTCCAGCAGGCGATTGCCAGATGTGGCTTTGTACGCTGCGCAGCGATGCCAATCTGCTCGGCTCCTCGCCAGGCCACCGGCCGTATGTAGCAGTCATTTAAGCCGTTCGACTGCATCGTCTGGACACATGCCTCGTCGATTGTTTCACGGCTCCAAGGCAGGTCGAAACCGAGCGCGCGCGCTGACTCGATAAGCCGCTGGCTATGCTCGGCCAATTTGAAGATGTGGCCGTTATAGGCGCGCTGCCCCTCAAACACCGACGAGGCATAGTGAAGGGCATGGCTCAGAACGTGGATGCGCGCATCCCGCCAAGGAATGAGGGTTCCATCAAACCAGATCAACCCGTCCCGGTCCGAAAAATCCGGCTCGATCATGACGCTCTCGCTGTCCGATAGCCAGGAGCAGTCTCTGCCTCAGCAATACGAGCAAGGGCCATTCGGTCGGCCACGAGCGCTGGGCTGACCCCCTCCGTCTCAGCCTGCTCGACGATTGCGACGATACGACTGCTAATCGCGCCAACTCGCGCGCGGACTTCGGCCTCGTCCTCAATAAAATATTCGGCGGCGACACTGATCACGCCACCTGCATTCACGACGTAATCCGGCGCGTAGAGGATATGCCGATCCAGAAGCCTCTGCGCATCTTCAGCAGTTGCAAGCTGATTGTTGGCAGCACCGACAACTATTGGCGCGCCCAATTCGGCGATCGTCGTTGCATTAAGTGCCCCGCCGAGCGCGCATGGCGCGAAAACGTCCGCGGAAGCGCGATGGATGTCTCGCACCTCGCTGATTTTCCATCCCCTGGCCTCTGCCATTTCCATGCGGGTCTGATTGACGTCAGCGACGATAAGCGAAGCCCCGGCCTCCTTGAGCATTTCGCAAAGCGCGAACCCGACTTGTCCGAGGCCCTGGACAGCAATGGTCGAGGTCGACAGGTCGCGTCCTGACCGTTCTGCCAGGGCGCGTATCGCGTTAAACACGCCGAGGGCGGTCCACGGTGACGGGTTTCCGCCAGCCTTCCCGGAGTCGACCGGCAATCCCAATACGAAAGGCGACGCGGATCGGACCACGCGCATGTCGTTCTCGCCGGTACCGACATCCTCCGCTGTGAGATAGTCGCCTGCAAAAACATTCACGGCGTGCCCGAAGGCGGTCAGAACCGCTGTTCGATCGAAATCTCCTGTCGGCATCTGGAGGACGGACTTCCCGCCGCCCAGCGGGAGGTCCGCCATTGCATTTTTGAGCGACATGCCGCGGGCAAGGCGCTGCGCGTCAATGAGTGCAGCGTCATCGCTCTCATAGTGCCAGAACCGGCATCCGCCCATCGCAGGCCCGAGCGTGGTGGAATCCACCACAATATAACCGCGCGCGCCGGAAGCGTGGTCATCAATGCGGACGACCCGCTGCGAGCGGCCTTCATATTCCAATTCAACGATGTTCATGTTGGTATCCCCGAAAGCGGATGGAAAGGGGGCGGGAGCGATCACAGCGCGCGGGCGATCACGAGCTTCTGGATGTCGGAGGTTCCTTCGTAGATCTGGCAAACCCGGACATCCCGGTAGATCTTGGCGAGGCCATATTCCTCGAGATAGCCATACCCGCCGAGCGTCTGGATAGCGCCTGACACGACGGCCTCTGCGGTTTCGCTGGCCACGAGCTTCGCCATGGAAGCCTGGACCAGCGCAGGCGTTCCCGCATCCGTCAGCGCCGCAGCCGACAAGACTAGCTGCCTGGCTGCCTCCAGCCGCGCCGCAAGCTCGGCCAGGCGGAAGCCGACTGCCTGATGCTCGATGATGGGCTTGCCGAAGCTCTTGCGGTCCTTCGCATAAGAGATGGCAATTTCGAGCGCCGCCTGTGCCATACCGATGCTCTGCGCCGCGATGCCGATGCGCCCCGTCTCAAGATTGGCCAGTGCGATGCCGTAGCCCGCCCCCTCGGAACCGAGCCGTAACTCTTCTTCGAGAAATAGGTCGTCGAAACGGATCGAACAGGTGTCCGATGCCGACTGGCCGAGCTTGCACTCGACTTTGTCCACCCCGTAGCCTGCTCTGTCAGTGGGCACCAGAAAGGCGGTGATCCCGCGCCGACCGGCGTCAGGATCGGTGACAGCAAAGACTATCGCCAACCTTGCGATACGGCCGGAAGTGATGAACTGCTTGCTGCCGTTAAGTACATAACCGCCATCTCGTCGAACGGCGCGCGTTCGAATGGCTGCAGCATTGGAGCCTGCGTCGGCCTCGGTGAGCGCGAACGCACCAATGGCGCGCCCGGCGAGAAGGCCTGGCAAAAAGCGCGCCTTCTGATCCTCGCTACCGTTCTTGAGCAATGCCGATATGATAAGACTGTTCTGGATGCTGACGATGGTCGAGAGGGCGCCATCGCCCGCCGCAAGCTCAATAAGAGCGAGCGTATAGCTGACCATGTCGACCCCTGCGCCGCCGTCCACCTCAGGAGCTGTCATGCCCATGAGACCAAGCGAGGCAAGCGCCTCGAACAGCGTTGGCGGGTACCCCCCGGCTGTCTCATAGTCGGCGGCGTGCGGGCGGACCTCTTGCCGCGCGAATGCACGCACAGTTTCACGAATTGCGGTTTGGGTTTCAGTCAGAATCATGGGTTATCCGCTGGCTTTGGGTCAGGCAGCCGCCGGGACGGCGGTGCGGTGGGCTTGGAAGCGCGCGAGCAGTTGCTGCTTTCGTTTCTCGGCCTCCGCCATCGCGGCTTCCTTGACCGGACCATAGCCGCGTATCGCATCGGGATAGCGGGCCAGTTCGATCGCGATCTCAAGACGCTCGGGGGTCAATTCTTTCGCAAGCTGCAAGGCCAATTCGAGATAATTGTCGGCCAAAGCCCGTTCGGCGCAGCGCTCCTGCGAGTAGCCGAATGGGTCGGCCCAGCTGCCGCGCAGCCACTTCATTCGCGCCAGGAGGCCAAATGCCCGGAATACCCATGGACCGAATTTGCGCTTTGCGGGTCGGCCGGTCCGCGGGTCGATATGGGACAGCAGCGGCGGTGCGAGATAGACCGACAGGCGCTTGGTATCGGAGAATTGAGCTCCAAGGGCGGCGCGGAACGCCGGGTCGGCGTAGAGCCTGGCTACTTCATATTCATCCTTGTAGGCCATCAGCTTGTAAGCATTTCGGGCGACCGCCTGAACGAATGCGTCGCCGGGTGCCCCATGCTGCTGGGCCGCCTGCCGGACCTCATCGACCACTGCCCGATAGCGCGAGGCATAGGCGGCATCCTGATAGCTCACAAGATCTTCGAAACGGCGCTGAACCAGGGCATCGAGCGTTTCAGGCTCCTCGAGATCCAAACCTAGGCCGGCAATGCGCTCGACCTCGGCAAGCTCGACGGCCGCGAAGCGGCCCCAGTCGAATGCGCGCAGATTCAGGGTGACTGCAGCCCCATTGGCCTTGATCGCGCCGCGAATGGCATCGGAAGACAGCGGCACCAGCCCCTTCTGCCAAGCGTAGCCGAGGAGCAATGTATTAGCGGCGACATTATTGCCGAAGAGACCTTCCGCGATGCTGGTGGCGCGCAAGAGCAAGCCGCGTCCGCCAGTGCGGCCCATGAGCGTTTCCACCATGCGCGCAGTCGGCAGCGCCGCGTCCCGATCGAATACGATGTCCGCGGTGGGCGTTTCGTCGATGTTGAGGACCATCGCAGACCGGCCGGGCGCCAGCTTTATCTGGGTCTCCGCGTTCGCTGCCACGACGCTGTCGGTGCCCAAGAGCAGGTCGATCTCGCCCGCCCCGATGCGGACCGCATGAATGGGTCGGCCGGATGGCGCGAGCCGCACCTGGCTCACGACCGCCCCGTTCTTCTGGGCAAGGCCGGTGAAATCGAGGACAGTCGACACCTGTCCATCGAGATAGGCTGCCGTGCCGATGAGGGCACCCACGGTCAGCACTCCCAGGCCGCCGATCCCGGCGATGTAGATGTTGTAGACATCTGCGAGCGGCGCGAAATCTGGCAGAGGGAGGAGGGGAAACTGCTCCGCCTCAATCACCTTGAGACGATCGCCGTCGGGCTTGCGCAACACTCCGCCCTCGATCTCGACAAAACTTGGGCAGAAGCCCTTCACGCAAGAGAAATCCTTGTTGCACGACGACTGGTTGATCCGTCGCTTGGTCCCATAGGGCGTAGGAAGCTGTTCGACTGAGATGCAGTTCGATTGGACCGAACAATCGCCACAGCCCTCGCAGACCCGCGGATTGATGAACAGCCGGCGGTCGGGGTCAGGGAAATCGCCGCGCTTGCGGCGCCGGCGCTTTTCCGCGGCACAAGTCTGCTCATAGACGATGGCAGTGACGCCAGGAATGATGCGCAATTCCCGCTGCACGGCGTCGAGCGCATCGCGATGATGGACGTGGACGCCGTCCGCCAACCCCCCGGAAATCTTCCATTTTGTTGGATCGTCGCTCACAACCCGGATCGCGCGTACCCCCTCGGCAGCAAGCTGGTGGGTGATGCGCGCTGGGTCGATCACGCCCTCGGCCGGCTGGCCGCCGGTCATGGCAACGGCGTCGTTATAGAGGATCTTGAAGGTTATATTGGCCTTTGACGCTACCGCGGCTCGGATCGCGAGGAGGCCCGAATGTTGGTAGGTGCCGTCGCCGAGGTTCTGGAAGACGTGTTCCGTCGCGGAAAAAGGCGCTGCACCGACCCACTGCAAGCCCTCACCCCCCATTTGGCTGAAGGTCGTCGTCTTCAGACTCGGCACAGACAGGGCCATGACGTGACAGCCGATACCGCCACCCGCGCGCGATCCCTCTGGTGTTTTTGTTGAGCTGTTGTGCGGGCACCCTGAACAGAAGAATGGCTTTCGCGTTGGAAAGGGAATGACTTCACCCATCCCCGTCCGAGTCTGGAGCACCTCAAGACGCGCCGCGATGCCGATGGGGTCGATAGCAATACGGCCCACGAGTGCCTGCGCCACCATCAGCGGGGAGAATTCCATCACGATGGGAAAGAGCGATTTACCTTCCGCATCGTTTTTGCCGGTTACGCGGATACGCTTGCCGGGTCGGTTGAAGAGCGCTGCCTTGATCTGGTTTTCAACCGTCGGCGCTTTCTCCTCGACCACGAAGATCTCATCCACGTCGCCCGCGAATGCCAGAAGCGGCTCGGTTGCCAGCGGCCAACTCATCGCGACCTTGTAGATGGACAGACCGAGGGCCTCAGCTTCATCCTCGCCGATGCCCAGGTTTTGGAGAGCCTGCATGAGGTCCTGATGCGCCTTGCCCACCGTCACGATGCAGAGGCGTGGAGCCTTGCTTGCGAAGATCGGCGTGTCGATCCGGTTCGCGACGGCCCAGCCGACGGCAGCGGGTATGCGCTCCTCGAGCATGCGGCGCTCATATTCCGTGCGCTGCGCCGGCCATTGGATAGCCGGGTCCCAGTTGAGACCATGCGGAGGTATGAATTCGGCAGGCGATACGAAGGTGGGATAAGGATCGGGAAGATCAAGGGAGGCTGCACTCTCCACGACCTCCGCAATGGTCTTCATCGCTACCCAGACGCCAGCGAAGCGTGACAAAGCGATGCCAGCCATGCCCAGTGTGAGGATCTCGGACACGTTGGCGGGTTGAAGTACGGGCATGTGCACGGACTGGAAAATACCGTCCGTCTGATGCGGGAACATCGAGGATTGCGCGGCATGGTCGTCGCCGCCGACGGCTAGAACACCGCCGAGCGGCGACGTGCCCAGCATATTGGCGTTGCGAAAGACGTCGCCTGTCCGGTCGACGCCATTGCCCTTGCCGTACCAGATGCCAAACACGCCGTCGGCTTTGGTCTCTCCGAAAGCACGGTGCATCTGCGCGCCCCAGAGGGCGGTCGCCGCGAGATCTTCATTGAGCCCGGGCTGAAAGACGATGTCATGCGCATCAAGATATTTCTCCGCCTTCCAGAGCTGCTGGTCATAGGCGCCGAGGGGCGAGCCGCGATAGCCGGTGACGAGCCCTGCGGTATTTGCGCCATTCGCCCGATCGAGGCGCCTCTGCATCAAGGGCAGCCGGACCAGCGCTTGGATCCCGGTCATGAAAGCGGGCCCGCGCTCCGCATTATAGATAGTGTCGAGGTTGACGATGCGATCCGGCTTCATAGAAATCCTTTCTTATCCTTTCTAGCCGATCGCATCTGGCAAGTGTCGCCAAAGGAACCACGGAAATCGGCCATTAGGAGCAGAATGGACCCCAAAAGCTTCCATATAATTGTTCTTTTTGCTACATTGCCGCGAATTCACGAGAATCATAAGGAGTGCGAGTGGCGAACGACGGAAGAGATCCCACAGGGCTGGACAAGCTGGATCTGAAAATCCTTCGCAGTCTGTCGGAAGACGGGCGCGTCACGTGGAGCGATCTTGCCGATCGGATAGGTCTGACGCTTACGCCGACGTTGAAGCGGGTGCGGCGCCTCGAAGAAACGGGCTTTATTCAAGGCTACACTGCGAAACTGGACGAAGCTCGCCTGAAGGGCACGATGGTCGTGTTCGTTTCCGTCACGCTAGAACGACAGGTGCGGGAAGCGCTGGAGGAGTTCGAGGAGAATATCGCTGCATTGCCGGAGGTGATGAGCGGCTTTCTCATGTCCGGCGGCGCCGACTATCTCCTCCGGGTCGTCGTGCGCGATCTGGAGCATTATCGAATGCTGCTGGACTCGATCACGAGGATCCATGGCGTGGCACATATTCAGAGCAGCTTCGCTCTCAAGGCGATCGTCAATCGCTCCGCCCCTATGATGTGAGTACTGGTTGAAGGTGGCATAAGCCATGATTGAAGGACATACTCAGCCTCGCAAGTTCACCGCGCCGCCACTTCGCGGAGGAGACATCGATCGCTCCCTTCTGGTGCTTGACCGGCTCAATTCCGGCCTCGAGGGTCGGCATCCCCGCATCGTCTTGGTTCGTGGTCCAGCCGGCTATGGGAAGACGACGCTGCTATCCTCAGTCGCCCATGCGCTCCAGAGAAGTCAGATACACGTTAGCTGGTTGACTTGCGATGAGGACGATGCCGCGCCTGCCCAGTTGATGGCTAACCTCAGCCATTCTGCGCAATCTGCGGGCATCATTGCGCTTCCGGAGCAGGCAACCGACGCCGAGCGTTTCTCCGCCCTGCTCGGATGGAACGGCGCGGCCTGTCTTATCTTGGACGATTTCGAACGTGCAGCATCTACGGAGAGCGAGCGTGCGATCGAGCGCCTTCTGGACCGTGTCGGCAATGACGTCACGATCATCATCGGATCGCGGCAACCGCTGCGATCATGGTTTCTTCGCCGCGAGGTTGCGGGCGAAGCCCTGACGATCGGCGCCGGCGCGCTGCGCTTCTCTCTCGAGGAAATAGCAGGGCTGTTGCCGGAAACGTCGCACGGGCACATTGCCGAGATTGAAGCATATACCGAAGGTTGGCCCTTCGCCGTACGACTCATGGCTTTGCAGGGGCTGCAGCCGGGAGCGGCGCCCGGCCTTCTGCGATCGAGCGGCGATAGTGCAGGCCTTTTCGACTATCTCTCCGAACAGGTGATGGCATCGCTCGATGAAGACCAACGCAGCTTCCTGCTCGACATGTCCGTCATCGGGCGCATCGACGCCCATGTGGCAGAAGCGGTTCTAGGAAGGACTGATAGCGCCTCCATGATCCGCTCCCTGCAGCATCTCAATCCGATTATGGCGGCCACGTCCGACGAGCAGCGCATTTTGCACGTTCACCCCTTGTTCCGCCAGTTCCTCGCTGTGCGCACCGGCGAGGCAGGCACGATCCGCCGACGGTCGCTTCATCGCCGTGCCGCGCTGTATTTCGAACAGCAGCGAGAGCTGGCCTCCGCCATTGAACATGCAGTTGCGGCAGAAGACGCTGCGCTCATATCCAGCATATTCGCGCGAGCCGGCAATGAGATGAGTCTGATGGATGTAGGCGTCGCGCGCATGGCATCAATTCTGTCGCGGATTCCTGATACTCTCGAGCGCCATGTTCCCGGCATCAAAGTCATCGACTTCCTGGTCGCATGCGTCCTCGGGTATTCGGAGAAGGCATTTGCGCTTTCCGACCAGATTCGTTCGGGGCCTCTGCCGGAGCTGCCCCCTGGCGTAGATGCGAGCCATTGGAACCAGTATTTCGATATCCTCCTTGATGCTGGATTAAGCTTTTGCTCGGCCATGGAGACGGGACCTGTGCTCGAGTCTCTGGCGGAGACGCTTCTCGAACTCGGGGAATTCTTCACCGCCAATCCCCGCGCTCGCGCGTTGATCCTCTCCTTCCAAACACTGCTGGCGGTGCGGGTCGGCCACAGCGAGCTGGCGACACGGTCATTACAGGACTATCAGGCGATTTGCGAGGCGATAGGCGTGGCCGCCCGCCAGCCATCCATCAATCCCCAGCGCGGCCTGATCGCCTTTCTCGAGGGGCGCCTGGACGAAGCGCGCGACTATTTCGAGCGATCGACCGATCTCAAGCTCGACGAGTTCGGTGCACCCGAACCGCTACTCGCGCAGTTTTGCAGAATCATGCTCGCTCGTACCTACTACGAGCAGGGACGCACTGACGAGGCTGCCGCCTTGACCGAAGCGATCCATGTTGACCCAAAAACCGCGCTGCCGGACATGATCGTCCATTACTGCGCTCTCCAAGCGAAGTGTGGCGCCGCGAATGAGGATGACGCACTGCCAAGGTTGTTGCAGGGCAGCGCGAAACTGCAAGCTTGCCGGATGGCAATCGATGCAATCCGTTGCGAGCAAGTGATTAGAGCTCAGCGTATGCCGGACTTAGAGATCCTCTCCGGCTTGGAAGCTGCGATGGACGCTGCGCTAGATGCGAAGCCAGTCAATGGCATGGTGATCGAGCGCCTTGCTCGTGCGGTGCTCCCTTGGTTGAACCAGCGAGGAGAACGCACCAAGGCTTTGGAATTGGCCGATCGCGCCTTGGGCGTCCTTCAGCCCCTGACGCTGCCGCTCGTCACCTCGGCGATACACATCCTCCGTGCTGAAGCTTCACCGGATAGGCAAGCAATGGTAGAGCATGTGACTCAGGCGCTGAGGCAGAATGCCTTGCCCCAAGTGTACATCGATACCATGGTGAATAGCCGCATCGCGCTCATTCCTGCATTTGCAGCTATCGGCGATCCAGACCTCGGGGCGACGATAAGGAGGGTACTGGAAGGCCTAACCGACCTGCCAGCCATATCAGCTTTGACAGATCGGGAGCGGGATATTCTCGTCGAGTCTGTTGTGCGCGGCTCCAATAAGGAGATTGCCCGCGCTCTCGCTTTGTCACCGGAGACAGTAAAATATCACTTGCGGAACATCTTTGGAAAGCTTGGGGTCCACGGGCGTGAGGAGGCGGTCAGTCTGGTAGTGTCTCTAAATGCTTGAGCATGCTGCCGGGGCGAGTGGCATGTAGTGATCAACCCCTAATCGCTTGCAGACCCGACATTGACCAGATTGAAGCACGTTTTCAGGTTTGACTTCGAGGTCAATGAGGCCAGGTTCGGGGACCCGGCCTCATCATCGATCGACCCCTCGCTTTCGCCGCCGAGCGGTGCCCGCGGCGGAGTTGAGGCTCAGAATTGAATGTTCAGTTGTGCACCGATCGATCTTGGAGGGTCTGCCAAGACAATGGTGCTTCCCGGACTGCCCGCTACAGCTTGGCGAAAGCCGCTGGTGAGCTTATCGGTGAGGTTCCGGGCTACGATAGCAAATTCCCAACTCTTGTCTTGGCGAGCAAGCGCTATTCTTGCATCAACCTTGACATAGCCTGGCTGGACTAGCTCCGGGTCATCGTTGGGCTGCTGATAAAATCTCGATGTAAAGTAAGAGGAAGCTCCCAAGGATATCTGCAAGTTATTTGATATGGGTCTGCTATATTTCACACCGACGTTGCCGCTCCACTCAGGAGCAAAGGCTTGAGGACGTCCCGATAGGTTCTGAGTGCAGCCTACCGGCGTTTGCAGAGCCTGCAACTGGGTGCAAGGCGCCACCGCATAGCTGTCGTAATGCGCCGAGAGATAAGCAAGATCACCATTCAGGCTCAACTCGTTAGTAAGCTTGAGGTTCAAGCTCGCTTCCACTCCCTTTGATGTTGCGGAGCCGACGTTGCCGGCTACCTGCCGCAATGCACCGCTCGGAAGAATGATCGACGTGGTCTGCTGCAAGTTGTGGTATTTGCTATGGAAGAGGGCGACGTTGAGTGTGACCCGCCGTCCAAGCATCTGGGATTTGAACCCTGCCTCGAAGCTGTCGACCGTCTCGGGTGAAAGCGTGGCTCTATCGCTCAACGATAGCGAAAAAGCACCGGCCTTGAAACCGCTGGAATAGGACACATAGGTCATGAAGTCCGGGACGATGTCGTACTGAACGCTTACGGACGGCATCAGCTTGGAGTCACGGCGCCTAGGGGTAAGAAAGTCGCCAAATTCAGTGCCGAGTGCAGACCCCAATATGGCTTGAGCGCCTGCTGGGCCGGGCACGAAACTGTCGGGGCCTACAGGCTCTCCTATGGTGCCCACTGAGGCCGACCGGAAAGCATGCTTGCGGACTGAGGTATATCGGAGCCCCCCATTGACCCGCAGAGCGTTGGATATGCGATACGTTCCGGATACAAACGCCGAAAGTGTATCGGATGTTTCGTTTCCGATGAACTGGCGCCCGATCCTCGAGGAACTTGAATAGAAGCCGGGGGCGAGTGCGCCGAAGGCGGAGAAGAACAATCCCTGATAGAGTTGCGAGGTCAACCTAGCGTGCGAATAGAACGCTCCCATGAGATAGGAGAATGGCTTCGCTTCGGAGGACTGCAGACGGACTTCCTGGCTGAATTCGTGAAACCGTTCTCCGACCACGGCAGGGGTGCTGCCGAGCGTACCGACAACGCTACCGCCCGCCGGTCCCGCAGGCGGACTGTCTGCCAGCAGTTCAGAGTGGTGCTGGAAATATCCACTGCGGAACGTGAGGGCATTGTCGCCCAAATCGATTTTGGTCGCGAGTTCCGCTTCAACAAAATCATAGTCAAAGTAGGTCGGACCGACGCTTGTCAAACGATTGAGCGTATCGTCCGGACCTGCGCCCGACTGAGCGAGATATCGCGCACATGGGCCCCTGGGTGCACCATATTCGGCGCTCGGAGGGCAGTTTGTCAGCTCGGTAAAACTGTTAATGTTGTCGCGGTTCCGTCCACCATCGACTCTCGCCGTGACCTGAATGCTCGAACTGGGCTCCCAACGCGCGGACACTCGGCCGACTTTGTCGTTCAGACGCGGGCCCTTTGTTTTCAGGAAAGTGTTGGTGACATAACCTCGTTGACCGGACTGCCTGCCTGCAATCCGAACCGAAAGGTTATCGGAGAGGGGGAGGTCGACCCCGGCCTCGACGCTATATTCACCGATGTTCGGCGCATAGAATGCCGACATGTTCGCACCGAACTGAGTGCCAGGCTGCCGCGTCGTGATATTGATAGCACCGCCGATCGTGCTGTTGCCGAAGAAGGTGGTCTGAGGTCCTTTGAGAACCTCCACTCGGTCTATGTCAAAGAATGCCGCCCGTGCAGCACGCGCGCGGCGGCGATATATGCCGTCCACGAATGTTCCGACGGACTGCTCAAAGCCAAGATTGAGGGAAGACCCAACACCGCGGATAGTGATGAAATCCGATATCGCGTTGCCCGTCGAGATCTTGAAATTCGGGGATCTGTTGGACAGGTCCTGCAACGTCGTAATGTTGCTTTGGGCCAATGCCGAACCGGAAATGGCCGAGACCGACACCGGCACGTCTTGCAGACGTTGCACGCGACCCTGTGCCGTAACGACGATTTCCGTGCCCTGATCCGGGCCGGCTGGCTCGGCCACAGGCGTCGATTGGGCGGTCGCCACATCCGGTGCCAAGTACAAGATCGACGTCAGCAACAAGGCCGCTTTTGAAACTCTCTCCATCGCAATCCCCCTTTTTCGAGAGGTGCATCAGACGCTAACCCCTCAATGTGAGGCAATCACGGAGGTGGGGGATGCGATCGCTTATGTTGGGGGATGCCCAGCTAGGCAGCAACTAATCGCCGCTGTCAGTCAGGACGTTCCGTCAGGTCTAGCGAAGCCAAATCCTTTCCCACGACCACTTCTCCATGGAAGAATTTCCGCACGCCTTCAGTATACCGACTGTAGTCAGTTTGACCCGGTTTAGTGGAGCCGATGTGTGTGAGAACTACCGTTTTTACGCCTGCCTGCGCCGCCATTTGGCCGACGGCTTCAGGCGAAAGATGCTCTTTCCTGACATGATCGATGGTCTTTGCGAGTTGGTCGGGCCGGCCTTGGAAATGTTGGCGAAGAAGGGCCGCCCCGCCTTCGATGTCCAGCACTTCAGCCACCAAAACGTCCGCGCCTTTCGCTAATCGAGCAACGGCGTCGCTGGGACCGGTGTCGCCCGTAAAGACGATTGATCTGGATCCTACGTCGAAGCGAAGAGCGTATGAACGCGCCCTCATGTCCCGACGCTTCCATGGGATTGTCGTAAAGTGCGTATTCTCGACCGCCGACACCGAAACCCTGTCATCTGCAAATATGCGCTGAGGGCCTTGTTCACCGAATTCCTGCACCTTGACCAATGCCGCGATGGGCGGCGCTGGGGGCAATTGGCGGGCGTAGAGATCTAATGGCTCGCGCAAATATTGAATCGCCGCGCTGACGAATTCGTTGGTGCCGTGTGGGCCAAGGATATCCACGCCTGCCGAATGCCCGCTAGTCCACAAGAAGCCAAGGAATGGCGCCAGCCCCGCAATATGATCGAAATGCAGATGAGTGAGAAATACGGCTGAGACAGAAGATGGTTGGACCCCGGCCGTCGCAAGCTGTTGCGACACCCCCTCGCCGGCATCCACGAGATAATGTCGACCATCGACAGTGAGTAGATTGGCTGGCTGCGCCCTTTCGGGATTTATGAAGGCAGCGCCACCACCCGTTCCAAGCAATGTCAACTTCACCCTAGGGGGTATGGAGTGTTGGCCGATCTCAGCCATGGAGGTTGAGGACTGTAGCGAGAAGATCGCCAAGGATGCCCATAATAGCTTTGATAATCTCATGTTATGCTCTCGCGCTCATTCACGTCCCAGTGGCTTACGATTGGCAAAGGCGGGTTCCGGTGGAATCGGAAGGCACCCACTATTGATACTCAGGCAGTTTAATGTCGCCATGGAAGGCCCGGACTACCCGTCAGAATCCTGAGCTACCCGCCTGATGCGGTGCTTAAATCGGGCCACGACGGATCGAGGGAGACCGTTCACCCAGTCACTGGGCGGTTAGCCGATCGACGACGGCCACCCCGTTCTTCATCAAGAGAGCGTATGCTCCCGGGTTGTGCACAAGCGCGCCGATGTCGTCGATCGGGTTTGCGTCCAAAATCAGAATGTCCGCCCGGGCTCCTGGCATGATGCATCCGATCTCGCCCTTCAGCCCCATTATCTCGGCATTGACTGTCGTTGCCGAACGCAAGGTGGCCAAAGTTCCCGAGATCGATGACCGCAGCACGAGTTCCTCCAACTCCATGCCGTGCAGTTCCCCAAGAAGGTCCGTTCCAAATCCGAAGCGGACGCCGGCACGGTCGCCGAACTCGATCGCCTTGACTGCCGCATCGGCGACCGACTTCGCCTTTTCGAGTGCACCAGGCGGAAGAGGCAGCCGCCCGGAGATCAGGCTCGACACGATGAGCAAAGTTGCGACGATATAACTTTCGCTCCCGGCAACGATGTCCGCTGTTTTCTCGTCCATCAGCAAGCCATGCTCGATCGACCGAACGCCGAGCCGAACGCACCGCTGGATGGCCGACGAGGTGTGCGCGTGGGCCATCACATAGGTCCGACGTCTTTCCGCCTCTTCCACGGCTGCGAGAATCTCGGCGTCTATGAACTGCTCCATCCAGATCGGGTCGGTTGGTGACAGAACCCCTCCGCTGACAAATATCTTGATCTGGTCGACGCCCGATCGAAGCAGTTCGCGGACGTGACGGCGCACCTCGTCGGCTCCGTCAACTACGCACGAGAGCGATCCCGTGTAACCCGCGCAGCCGCAAAGCTGCACGCCCTCGCGCATGTCCCCATGACCGCCCGTTTGAGAGAGAGCCTTTCCGGAAACGTAGAGGTCGGGTCCCACGATCAGGCCTTCCCGTACCGCCTGTGCAAGACCAGGGTCGGCGCCACCCGCATCCCGCACCGTCGTGAAGCCTCGCAAAAGCTCTTCTTCGAGATATTTCCGCGCATGTTGAGCAAGGTGAGACTCGGCCAGGCGATCGGCGACGCCAACATTCAGAGATGGACTATTAGCGTGAAAATGCGCGTCGATCAGACCTGGCATGAGAAACTTCCCGCCGAGTTCTAAAACCTGCTCACCCTCTTCAGCGGGGTGCGCCTCCTCGACTGCGACGATTCGATCCCGCTCGATGGAGACAGACCAGCGTTTGCCTTTTTGATAATCATGGCCATCGAATACGAGCACATCATTCAAACGGAGGCGATTGGGATTCATGGATGTTTCCAAGGTTGTCGATAGACACGCGGCAGCGAATTTATTGATGTGTGATCGCGCCGCAGTCTCCAAGAAAGCAAGGCAACTACCCTCCGGAAAATCGAGCTACCCGGGAGGAGGCGTTCGATGAACACGGACGGCCAGCTATATTCCACGACCCGTATGCCGCCACGGAGAAGAGGCAATCTGCTATCCTGACGACGATCAAAGGAATGTTTTCGGCCACCTTGCGAGCTTGGAGGGCCATGGGGAGAGGCACTCACATTCAAAGGCGCAACTCCTCTGCGCGCTCAAGGGTGTCATAACCGTCGAGGCAGCAACTGGCATATGGACGGTACCACCGGGCGGTGCGATTTGGATCCCCGGTGGATACCCGCATTCGGCACGCACAGCAGGTTCGGCTGAAGTTGGCTGTCTCTATCTCGCCCCAGAACTTGCTTTGCAGATCGGGACACAGTGCGGAATTTTGTTTTTCCAGCCGTTACTACGGGAGGTGGTTTTGCGCTTTCTGGAGGGCTCGGCGCCAAGCATGAACGACGCCCGCCTGATACATCTCGCCAATGTGTTGCTCGATGAGCTGCAAGCGGCGCCGAAGGAACCATTCCGCTTACCGATGCCGATGGATCGCCGCGTTCGTCGCATCGCGGAATCGCTATTGGACGAACCTTCGCAACGGCTGACGGTTGAAGAGTGGGGCAAGCGTACCGGCGCAAGCAAAAGGACGCTGAGCCGTGCTTTCCTCCGGGAGACCGGCATGACGTTCGTCAAATGGAGGCAACAGCTTCATGTCGGGCTTGCATTACAGAGGCTTGCTGCGGGCGAGCAGGTGACGAACATTGCCATCGACCTCGGCTATGAAAACGTCAGCGCATTCATATCCATGTTCAAGCGGCGTACGGGGACCACGCCTGCCCGGTATTTCCAAAACACGGCGAATGGCGCGACGAGAGTGCGGGACGAGACGGCAAAAGACTTGCCGTCTCGTCTGAACGCATCACCCGGCGTCAGCGTACTCAGCTAGTACTCGGCACGGAAGGCCCGTCAGCCCCCGATAGCTCAGCGGCATGGTGTAGACGGTCAGGGCACTCGGATTGGCCCGCAGAAGTTCGGGAATATTTGCGAGATTCTCGACGACGAAGACATTGTGGGAAGCGCAGAGCATGTCGACAGCGAGATGTTTTTTTGGCTTCTGAATGCCGGCGGCATCAACGCCGATAAGCTTCACCTTCCGATCCAAAAGGAGAAAGTTGACGAGAGCGTCCGACAAGTTAGCGCTTTGACGATTGTACTCGCCCAAGCCATAGCCGAGTTCAGCCATGAAGCCGGTGTGGAAAATGACCATCGCGCCCTCCGGCACGGCGTAGCCATCCAGGTCGGCGATCTCGACCTCCCGGTCACGGATACGCGAAATGTCGACGAGGATGCCGCTTGTCCGGAAGCTGTCGATGGGGAAGCGTCCTTCCATGACGTCAAAATGCGTGCCGACATGACCGAGGGCATGACCCGGATCATCATTCGGGATTTCGGAAATGTCTATTGGCAAGGAAAGGTCGAGCAGCATGTCAAACTCCTATGGCTTGGCTCTTGGGATCAATTGTCGTCGGCCAGAATGATCCGCGCTCCATCGAGACGGTGGTCGAACGGTATCTGACAGGAAAGGCGCGAGCGGCCGGGATCATAGAGATCGCTGGTTTCAAGGAGTGCCGTCTCGGTTTCGCATGGCGCCTCGAACAGCGCGTGGACGGACACCGGCAGAAGAACATGGCATGTGCCGCAATTCATGCAGCCGCCGCAGACCGCCGCCACCGCCACACCGCCGCCCTGCATGGTCTTGAGCAAGCTATCTTCGGCAACGGCGACGACACGGGCCTCCTGGCCTGCGTCATCGACCGTGATCGCGATTTTAGATGCCGTGCTGCCCATGAACTGCGCGCCTTCCTCGGGTTTGGAAGGTACTTCTATGCGCATTTATCTCTGACCGATCCGGCGAACCTGCCATATCATCGGGTAAGACGGCCAACGAGCTCTATGCTTGAGGCAACCCTAAAAACATTTCTGCTGTCGTGCTGCTTCCAAGAGGGCAGCCCGGTCGGCCACGCCGAATCGCCGGAACAAGACTTTGAGGTGGTATTTGACGCCGTCCGCGCTGAGATCGCTCGCGCGGGCGAGTTCCTTGTTGGTACCTCCCGCAGCGAGTCCTCTGAGTATCTGAAGCTGCTGAACGTTGAGTTTTTTTAGATCCGTTGGGCTCGGACTTCGTCCGAGTTTCGCGACCAGCTTTCGGTGTACAGGTCGGGAAAGGCCGGGCGAGCCCGCATCGACAAACGGCCCGATTATGTCCCGATAGTCTGTCACCAGTTGCCATGCACCGAATTGGCTTATGCCCCTGACGCCGCTACGAACATCATCCAGTTGCCGTGCGCTTGTAGCCTGGCAACTGAAAATTCTGGCTCGCTCCAGATGCAAGCGAATGGCATCGATTCCCCGCTGATGTCGCGTGGCGCTTGCCACGGCTTCTGACATGACCGGATTGGTGCTGCCTATGGGCCATTCCAAATTCAGGCCGTGCGCGACGATGGCGCCGAGCGATCGCTCGCGCCAAAATAGGCTCTCCTCGGGCGTCATCGGCAGGCCGCTTCTCTCCCACGCCTGATGCGCTTCCAGGGTACGGCCAGACCTCAGCGCATAGTAAGCTTTTTGAAGCGGCAGGAAATGTTCCAGGAGAGCAACATCGCTTACTGAGAAGTTCGCGGTGCCTTCGGCAATGATTTCATTCACGCCCGCCAGCCCGTTCTCGGCGAAGGCGGCTGCACAGGCAAGCGCATATCCTGATGCGTAAGGTTCGAACCAGGAATCTGTGTCATGCAAGCCGGTGAGGAGGGTGCGTATATCGGACAGCAGGACCACATTCGGTCGGTAGAGCGCTTCGGCTTCCATCCGGCCGATCTTGGCGGCAATCGAGAGGAGCCTGTCGAAATCATAGCGCTCCTCGGCATCGATGCGGACCAGTCGAAAGCCGGCGCTTGCCTCCCTGATCCGCCCACGCGCGAGATTTATATGTGCGCCGTGGAGGCGGGCATAGGTGAGTGCATAATCTGCATTGAGGTCGGAGTAGGCTTGAAAAGTCTTATCGAGCTCGACCGAGGCTTGGGAGAGGTCCCCTCGCTGGTGATGCAGCACCGCAAGGCAAGTGTGGCTCCAGGCACTCAGCGACTGATCGAGCCCATCGGCAGGCGAGACAAAGTCAGCGGAACTCAACCGGCTGGATGGGTGGGATGCTATGGCAATCTGTGCCCGCATAAACGCAAGTTCAGGCGCCAGCGCTGAATCGGAAGGACCATCTTGATGATGTGCAACTGCGTTCACTACAAGCCGTGCCTCCCTTTGTCGGCCTTGCTTGGTGGATATCATCGACGAAAGAAGCTGCAGTCGGGGAGCCTCGCCCACCAGGTTTGCAGGCACTTCGCGCAGGACTTCCAATAACGGCGCAACGCCAAAGACCATGAGCAGGCGCATGGGGCCAGCGTGCATCAGTTGATCTGCCGCCGCTTCCCGGTCGTCCGCGCGCAGGAGGAGCTCGATTGCCTCTAAAGAGCGGCCGCGCTCGATACACAGTGCTGCCGCACGGCGCAGTAGCGTGCGCTGGTTGTGCCATGGGGTGCGCTCAAAGCGTTGCTGTAAAGCCCTGTGAAGAAGCGGATTTGGGGTGAGGAGGGTCGTGAAGCTTCCTCGCAGTTGGTCGATCGGCAGCATGGACAGTACCGCTGCGAGGGCCGCGACCTTACCGTCAGGCAACAAAGCCTGGAGGATGCGCGCGTCCCATCGCTTCAGCAGGGCAAGGGCCGAGAGCACCTCATCCAAATCGCCACGGCGAACCGGCAGCCGACTCTCTAGATAAGGCAAAAAATCGGATAGCCGACAAAACATCTCCGTGTCCGCGCCAGACCGCACCTCCTGCAAGTATGCCCGCGCAAGGTGGATCGCCACAGGCCAACCCTGGGCGAGATGCAGGATTGGTGCCGCCAGCTGGAAAAACTGCGGGGTGCCCATTACCCTGCGCTGCTCGATGGGCAGGAACGCAAGCTCGCGGCTGTCTATTGTGGTGCGACCTTCAGGTTCGCCAAGACGCGCGCGCCGAAGCGAGCAATCGCCGCGCGCCGCTATGATCAGACGGACGTCCACGGAGGAACCGGCCAGATATGTTTGGAGCGCCTCTGCTCCACCTGAGCCCTCGACATTGTCCCAGTCGTCAAGGAGCAGGGTTGCATTGCGCGTGGAAGCCTCGTCGGGAAGGAGCCTGCGCAGTTGGTCGCGCATGACATCGGGTGATCGATGCCGTGGCTCTAATGACCATTGCTGTACCGGCTTTCCGGATTGCAGGAGTTGCGCGCGGCACTGGTTGAGCAGAACGGTTTTGCCGAAACCAATCGGCGCTCGAATGAAGGTGTCGCGGTGTTCCTGATGACCGACAACGCGCATTGTCAGTCGCGGCCGGTCGATCTGGCTTGGGCGACTAGGAGCGAGAGAACTACCCATCTGCAGATTATCCTACCCGTTCGAAGCCCTCACGACAACATGGCTGGTGGCGTAGCATCTGTTCATGGGACATACCGCCTTCAGTTCAGCCGACGCGACGACCCGTCGCACCATATGCCGGCTCTGCGCCGGCCTTTGCGGCTTGATCCTGTCTATTGAGGACAACCGCATCGTGAAAATCGTGGGCGACAAGTCCCACCCCGTTTCACGCGGTTATACCTGTCCCAAGGGGCGCGCCCTAGGGGCTTGGCATCATCATCCCCACCGGCTGAATGAGCCCCGCATTAGGCGATCAGGTACCGAACAGGTCACGGTCACCTGGCAGGAATGCCTCGATGATCTCGGCGACCGTATTGCGGAACTGATCGAAACGCACGGCCCCGGGGCAGTCGGCATCTACATTGGGACCGCCGGCCTTTTCGACGGGACGTCGCAGATCTGGCGCAGCTTGTTCGCCGCCATCGGCTCGCCCAGTGTCTACAGCACAATTTCGGTGGATGCCGCCACAACCCTGCTCGTACAGGACCGGCTTTCCGGGAATCCCTTGCTTGCAGGACAACCCGATCCTGATGCGAAGATGGTTATCCTGATCGGCATGAACCCTATGGTCTCACACGGCCAGAATTTCGGGATGACTGCACCCAAGATCCAGCTGCGTCAGTGGGCGAGCGAGGGCCGCCTCTGGGTGGTGGATCCACGCCGGACTGAAACGGCAGAGGTCGCCAATCATCACCTGCGCCCCCGACTAGGGAGCGAATATGCCATTCTCGGCCATTTAACCCGTGAGATCTTGCGCGACGGTGCCGACAGGGAGTTCCTTGAAAGATTCGCGACAGGAGTGGATGCCATCGAGGCGTTAGTCGCGCGTTTCGACCTTGCCACTACCTGTCGACTGACCGGCCTCAAGCCTGCGGTCTTTGAGGCTCTGCTTCGCGACATCAGGGCGACGGGCAGGTTAGGCATCATGACTGGCACCGGAGTCTCGATGTCGCGCACAGCCAATCTCACACTCCTCATGCAATATGCGTTGCTCGCCGTCACGGGCTCGCTCGATCGCCCCGGCGGGGAATGGTATAATCCGGGCTTCGTGCGCAATGCGGATGCGACCGGCTGGCCGCGCTGCAGTTATGACGGCCCAGGCGCGCCGTCGCGTCCCGACATCCCGTCCAGGATGGGGGAATATAGCGCTGGCGTTCTCATCGATGAGATCGAGGCCGGCAATCTCAAGGCGTTGATTATATTGGGCGGTAACCCGATCATCGCGCTGCCCGAAACGGAGCGCCTGAGACGGGCACTCGACAGCCTTGACGTTCTCGCCGTCGCCGACGTGATCGAAACGGAATCGGTGGGTCGGGCCACGCATGTGCTTCCAAGCTATGGTCAGCTCGAACGCGCAGATCTGCCGTACATCGACTTCCTTAGCCCCCGGCAATTCGTCCAATACACGCCAGCGATGATGACTCCATCCGGGGGACGCAGGCCATTATGGTGGATGATCGCGCAACTCGGGCTCCGGCTGGGCTATGACCTGATTGGCGGCGCGTCGCCAGATGATATGACCGACGACGACATGCTGCGTCCCCTTGCGGGCAATGCGAAGGCTAGCTTCGACGAGATCAAGGCTGCGCCCCAAGGACTGGAAATACAGGAGCGTCCCTGGGGTTGGGTGGACAGGTATTTGCCAGGTGGGCGCTGGAACCTTGCGCCGCCCGACATCCTCGCTCAGTTCGATACGCTCGAGCCGCCGGCCGAACGGCCCGACCACTTCCTCCTCATTCCGGCACGGCAGAAATATAAGCTCAATTCGGTGATGAGTGACGGAACGGCTGCGCTGCGCGAACCGGATCGCCCGACGCTCGGGATAAATCCCGACGATGCGGTGCGGCTGTCACTAAAGGATGGCGCGGAAGCTATTGTCCGCGGGGGCAGCGGCGCTGTATGCGCCATCACTTCGATCGAGGAGCGCGTTCTTCCAGGAACAGTGAGCTTCCCGCACGGCTTCGAGCATCAAAGCGTAGGGAACCTTACGATGGCTGCCGAGATCGATCCACTGTCTGGAATGGTCGTCCTGAGCGGCATTCCCGTTACCGTGGAGCCAACGGCTTGATAGGAGGGCGCGTACTCAACACGGCTCGGCACCTATCATGCTTCGATCTCAACCTCCCCGGACAGTGGTTGGGCGCAGCAGAGCAAGATGCGCCCAGAGACCGGGAGCGCGGCGGGCTTCGTGACATAGCCAATCTCGCCGCTAAGGAGGCGAACCTCGCATGTTCCGCAGGTCCCCATTCGGCATCCGCTCTCGACTGGAACGCCACACGCCTCCGCGATTTCGAGCAGGGTGTGATCATCGTCACGGAGCCAAACCGCATCGCGCGCGGAAGTCGAGAAGCGGATGGCTGCCTGTTCTGGCGTTCTTAAGGCGTCGTCCGGTTGCCCGCTTGGGCCAAAACTCTCCGAGCGGATCACCGCCGGATTGACCCCCGCATCGACCAGAGCCAAGCGAATGCTTTCCTCGAACGGGCGCGGGCCGCACAGGTAGAAGTCCGCATTATCGCCAGTCAATTCGAGTTCGCGCCCGAAGGGACGTAACTTGTAGGTTTCTTGTAGCAGTCCGGTGACTGCCTCCGGCGTAATACGACCGAGGCAATCATAATCGACCCCAAGTATGTCACCCGGGAGCGGCGCGGAATAGAATACGCGGCGCACCGCATTCGGCAGGCGGGCGAGTGCGGCGTTGACCTCATCGCGGAAGGCATGCTCCGCACCCGAACGCGCGCAATGGATCCACAGGAGGGGCGGTGCTTCCTCACCGCGCTCGGCATGGGCCTTCAGCATGGCAAGCAAGGGCGTAACCCCAATGCCGGCGCTAATCATGACGGTGCGAAGGAAGCTACCGCGATCTAGGACAAAGCGGCCCGTAGGCGGGCGGATATCAAGCTCCGTACCGACCCGAAGCTCTTTATTCATCCAGGCGGAGGCTCGACCCTCCGGCTCATGCTTGATCGACAGACGGTAGTGGTCAGCATCTTGGTCATAGTCTGAGATGCTCCATGTTCTTATGTGGCCGCCGGCATTCTCAGGCAGGCGGACAGTGAGGAACTGCCCCGCACGATAGCCACCAATAGGCCCGGCATCAGCAGGCTTAAGGTAAAAGGACTTGATCGCCTGAGTTTCATCACGGATGTCAGTCACGACAAAGCGCCGCCAGCCCTGCCAACGGCCGCGTACGGTCAATAGCCCATCGGTGAGCGCATTGATTCGTTTGCGGAGCATCTCGGATGCTTGAGAGCCAAGTCCGGCCGTCGACAGGACCCGTTTCAGCACGTCTGTATCGGTGATGTTCGGATCGTGAAGAAGCTTGGAGAGTGCGGCGACGGTTATTGCATCTGCAGCATGGTACTCCCTGGAGATCTTAGACCCTGCTTCGATTAAACCTGGCTCGATTACTCTGAAATAGGCGCCCATCAAGCCGCTGGCGATAAGCGTGCTGAGGAAGGCTTCGGGCTGCCCCAAGCGCCAACTGAGCTTGAAGCAGGGGATGCGCGGCGAGGTCACTTCGAGGAGCGCCTCGCCGATGCGGAAGCGGTCCCCGACATGAAGGCAGTCCTCGCGCAAGTCACCCCGAAGCATCAGGTTCTCGCCCCAGTAGCAGTCCGACCATTGGCCGCGGTCGACTCCCAGTTCCGCTGCCCAATGATCGTAATGCTCGGCGAAGAATGCGTACACCTCCTCGGTGTGTACCGCCGTTTCGTTCCCTTCAGGCCCCCCCGTGCCGAAGTGGAGTGGTCCATCGGCTGCCCGTCGCACGATCGCACTGTAGACTTGGCGGCCGTACATTTCCTGCCACTGTGGACGGGCGGTGCTGACCGCCACCACTTCGCCAGCCAGATCGGTCATGCGGTGACAAGGTCCTCTACACCGACGAAATCCTCGTCCAGCTTGAATTTGCGTGGCCCGAAGACGGCTAGCCCCTCGGCGCGGCGCATGATCGGGGCCGCTGAAAAGCCCACAACAGCGATGCGTTGGCCGTAACGCAGCATTTCAGCGGTGAGTGGCTCGGCACTTTCGCGATCGAGCGTCGCGATGATGTCTGGCACGACGGTGACAGTGCGTCCGTTTCGGCGTGCGACGATATACTCATTCTGGATATCGATTTTCAGTTCATCGCCGCTGGCGTTTCGCACCAGCGCTTGCCCCCAGTGCCAGCCATCGCGGGTCTCATGGGACACATCTGCAATCTTCCCCTCAAAGAGAAGGCGAGCGTGCTGTTTTTCGCCCGATTGGTCCAAATAAGCAAGAAGAGCGTGGACGGGATCCGCGCTCGCATGGCGCGCTTCCCGAATAGCCCGCCCAATCTCCAGTGTTTGGGTGATCGTGCCTGCTACGGCAGTCCGTTTTGCGTCGGCACCAGACATGGGATAGAAGGAGCCGTTCAGCAGGGCACCCATGGCCACAACATTGGTCCTCGCCAGTTCTTCGGTACGGCGATCATCGACGACGTCGATAGTCACCAACGAACCGAGATCATCCAGCAGCACGAGCGGCGAGGCGCGGCAGCCATAGACGCTGAAGCTTGTCATCTCAAGGTGGGGAAATGCACGGCCCATGCCATCAGCGTCTATGACGGGAAGGCCGAGGCGAGCGCCTAGCCCTAGAGGAAACATAGAATTCACGCCGCCCATCTCAATGCTGATGAGCGCATCGACTTTGCGATTGTGAAGCGTCTCCGTCCTGCGGACAAGTTCAAGAAGCGCGCGCTCGCTGATCAGATTTTCGACCAAGATGGTCGGCGCGCCCATTCCGGCGATGGAGACCACGAGAGCGTCGTCGGCGATCTCATCAAGAGCGGCCACCCGCGGAAAACGGCCGGCTTCGATCTGTGCGCTGACAAAAAGTTCGCCGACATAGGGATCACCGCCTCCGCCGGCGCCCAGAAAGACAGCGCCTCGGGCCATGTCTGAGATGTCGATTTGGGATGTTACTTCGTACATAGCTATCCTCAGGCCGTAATGGCTGGCGACGAATCCACTGCCAGATCCAGCTCACCGACCGCTCGGACCTTGATTTGGGTTGTACCGGCGCGGATATGCGTCATTGGCAGTTCGATGAGCTCGATGATTTCCACGGTTTCGGGGTGCGCGCCAGCCGCCACTGCCGTCGCGATCGCTTCCTGGCGCGCCGCCTCGACCGCGCCGTCGCGGCCGATCATTGCTGTATCGTAGAGCTTGTCTACCCGGCCGCTAACGGTGGCGATGGCAGCGCCGACGGCATTGGCTACTTCCGCATGACGAGGGCGAACGATCCTGTCGACACCCGGAAGCTGGTCTGGAAGCAGAATATGGCCACCGCCCACAAGAATCGCGGGCACAGGAACCGCGCTGGTCTTTATGCGGTCGACGGCACCTTCGGCGATGCTTGCCATGCTCGCCATAGCTTTGGCCACGGCCTCCGATGGCAGGTACGACACTGATGCGACATCGCCGAGGTCGGCAACGCCCGCCGCGACCGCGACGTCCGTCGCGGTAAGCGTTTGCCCACCGAAGACGAGAGCCTCCTGCTTGAGCCGATGACCGACCGATGCGGGTCCAAGAGACATTTGCTCCAGATCGACGAGCGTACCCCCGCCCAGCGGCACGGATAGCACGTCCGGCATCCGCATGTTTGTGCGTACCCCGCCGATGAAATTGGGAAGTGCCGTCTCCTTGGGGAAGCCGTGCGTAACGGAGCCGACATCGGTCGTGGTGCCGCCCACGTCGATCACTACGGCATCATCGAGCCCTGAAAGGAAGGCAGCGCCCCTGATGCTGTTCGTCGGCCCTGCGGCGCAGGTGAAGACTGGATGGCGTGCAGCCTCCTCCGTCGAGATCAGGGTACC
Organism: Sphingobium sp. SCG-1; assembly: GCF_002953135.1. Taxonomy (NCBI): domain Bacteria; kingdom Pseudomonadati; phylum Pseudomonadota; class Alphaproteobacteria; order Sphingomonadales; family Sphingobiaceae; genus Sphingobium; species Sphingobium sp. SCG-1. The sequence goes on along the minus strand of NZ_CP026372.1, from coordinate 1,022,122 downwards.
ATCGTTCTGGCTGATGAACAGAGTCGCATCGAGCCCGAGGGCGCTGATCGCGTCCTCCAGCCCCTTGACCACGCGCTGGGCAAGCGGGGCAAGCGAAGCATTTATGACTGCTGCGTTTTCGCGATCGACCAAGCCGAGGCCGCCAACGGCTCCGGAAAGCGTGACGGGTACGCTCGGAAGAGCCGCCCTGAAGAACGCCGCCATCCGCTCCTCGATGTCCGGGCGAAGTGGTGCATAGGTTGTTGAGACGGCAACAGCACCAATCTCCCGTTGGCGGAGGGTCTCCGCGACTTCAGCCAACTCCCGCTCATCCAGGTCCGCGTAAGTTGAGCCATCATAATTTGCGCCGCCGTGGATTTCGAATGCATGGTGCCCGATGACGGCGAGAAGATCCTCGGGCCAGGCAGTGAGCGGCGGCACCCCATCGCCGCGTGGCAGGGATGCCCGCACAATAGCGGTTTGTACCAGATCGCGCCTTTGTACAAAGGCATTGATGAACTGCGTTGTACCGATCATCACATGACCAACCGCGCGGGCCGGAATGCCGGTGTCGCCTAAGAGTCGTTCGACGGACTCGATTACGCCCGACGTCACGTCGCTGGTCGTGAAGCTTTTGTTCGTACCGAGAATATCCCGGCCGTGCATGAGGACCGCGTCGGTGTTGGTTCCACCGACGTCTATCCCCAACCTGATTGTGCGGGTGGGCATACTATACTCTCATGGAAGGGGCCAGCCGCCGATGACCGGCCGGCTGGCAAGTCATCAGAAACTGTAGCGCAGTTCCACACCATAAGTTCGGGGCTGGCCGCGAAAGCCGAGATCGACGTCTTCACCCGTGTAGGCCTGGGGCTGATACTCGGTGTAGTATTTAGCGTTCGTCAGGTTCTTGCCGAAGGCGTATATGCCAAACCCTCCCGTCTCAACGCCGAGGCGCCCATTGATAATTGTCCAGCTATTCTGGACAGAGTTGTTGTCGATCGTCCAATACTTCTTGTTATTGTACTGATAGTCAACGCGCGCTATTCCCGTCACATTGCTCCCGATTGTGCCGCGGTACTGAAGGCTGCCCGTTGATGAGAAGGGAATGTTACGGGGCGTTTTGTTACCCGCGTACTGCGGGAACTGACCAAAGTTTTTGATGTCGGCGTGGGTATAGCCAATCCCCACATTGGCGGTGAGACCAGGCAGTGGCACCGCCTGCAACTCAAGTTCGACGCCAGTGATGTTCACCCGGTCTATGTTGGCAATTACCTGAGACCCGGACGTCGCGTCGACGAAGAAATATTGGAAGTTCTTCACCCGTTCGCGGAATACAGCGCCGTTCAACCGTAGCGCCCCGTCAGCGAAGCTGGTCTTGAAGCCAGCCTCGAAGTTGTCGAGCGACTCATCCTGGAAGATCGGAATGGCCGAGTTCGGCGTGTTGAATCCACCAGATCGGAACCCCTTTCCATAGGTCAGGTAGAGGAGTTTGCCCTCAGCTGGCTTGTAGGTGATCGTTGCCTTGGGCTGCGCCTTCTTGAAGCTCTTCCTGCGAACAAGTCCGGTCAGCAGGTTCGTCTGCTCGCGTTCATCCACGTCGTAACGGAAGCCGCCGGTCAGCATGAGCTGCTCCGTCAGATCGAGGTCGACCTGTCCAAAGCCGGCGTAACTGTTATTGTCATCGTGGGTGAACTGGTCAGAAATGACGAGTGCCGGGTTGAACTGCTGGTCACCGCTCCCGGTAAGGTCGACGAACACGCGAGTGCGATAACCGCGAGCCGTGTGGAGATAATAGGCACCAATCGAATAACGAAGACGGTTGCTGCCATTGGAAACAAGGCGAACTTCCTGGCTAAATATCTTCGACAGAAGCTGTTGTCCAACGCCGATCTGGATACCGAGGCCAAGAAAACCGCCAGGGCTCTGCACAGGATTCCGGAAATCGAGGTCAGAATAATTGTCCTCGTTGACGCGTGAGTAACCACTGATGCTGGTCAGCGTCGCAAAATCGAGGTCGTAATCAGCCTTCATGGTATAGTTTGTATTGTTGCCGAAGGAGACACCCTCCAGATTGTTCTGCGGGAGTCGGTAATCATTCGCGTCCGCACTGAACACCGCGCTGTAATAGTTGCTGCCCGCGCGGAAATCGCTGTACTCGATGCGCCCATCGAGCGTGAGACGCTCGGCCGGCTTGAAGATTAGCCTGCCGCGAATGGTGTAGTCGTGGTCGACAAAGTCAGCATTGTCGCCGGTGAAGGTGTTCCGGATAAGCCCGTCGGAATGCGCATATTCACCTCCGACGCGGAAGAGGAGAACGTCGTTGACCAAGGCTCCCGAGAGAACAGCGCCCACATTGATCGTTTCCCCGTTGCCATAACTTGCGTTCCAGGCGCCCGTGAGATTATTGGTCGGCGCCTTGGTAACGATGTTGATGGCGCCCGCCTCTGCGTTCCGACCGTAGAGAGAACCCTGCGGCCCCTTCAGGATCTCGATCTGCTGGATGTCGTAGAGGCTGGGGTTAACTTGCCGTTGATTAGTCTGCGGCACGCCGTCAACGATAACGGCAACGGGCGGGTCAGCATTCTCGATCTGCGTAATGCCTCGCAACGTGATGTAGCTGCTATGATAAACATTAGCGCGGTCGAGAGTCATGTTCGGAACGAGCGAGATCGCATCCTGCACGTTTCGAGCACCCGCATCCTGCAACGTTTGGCTTCCAAACGCATTCACCTGTATGGGCACGTCCTGCAGCCGTTCAGATCGGCGTTGCGCTGTGACGACGATATCACCCGACTCACTCGCTTCGGCAGAAGTGAGGACGTTGGACGAGGCCTCCTGCGCGTGGGCACTGGTTGCCAGCATGATCGCCATCGCCCCGGCCGTCGCCAGAACGTTGCATTTGATTTGCCTAATCATATCTCGCCCCCTCATTTTGGTCTGCTACTCCAGAACGAAACTAATGGAATGCCGATGCTCGGGTCGGCAACGGGGCCCATGGGGGATAAGCGGATCTTTATCGGGGGAGGCTGGCGCGGTTGATTTGACCCGAGCCATTATCGAGCCAATTCCTCGATGGTCGGCGCGTTACGAGTCTACCGGGCCCCACAGCTGGTTTCGTTCGCGGACCTGACCGAGCGCCGACTGGGTGTCGCGCGGAGCGGTGCTTTCGGCTGACGGCTTCGAGCAGAGTTTTCGACCAACATAGATTGTTGGGCGATGATGATGATCACGCCCTTCAGCTGCCTTATGGCTATAGTAAGCGGCTGTCGAGCAGTGCAACTTTGCCCTTGTCCGGGAAAACCCGCCCTTTCCCGACGATCTGTTGGCGCTACTGATGGTGCCGGTGATTTTTCCCTGCCTGTTTGCGGGAAAAATCAGCCTCATGGGTGCCCGATGGGAGTGTTCTTCTGTCGCGGTTAGGCGATTGCCTGCAACCCCTTCGCCTTCACGAGATTCAGCAGCTTGAGCGAAGGGCCGTCGGGACGCTTCTCACCGCGCTCCCACTTGCTGACTGCGTCTTTCCGAACGTTGAGGTAGTGAGCGAACACCGGCTGCGAGACCTTCTCGCGTTCCCGCAGTGCGCGAATTTCTTCGGGCGCCATCGGCTCGACCGGGGTGAGACATAGCGCATCGAACTCGCGCATCGTCGACTTGTCTACGAGCCCAATCCGATGGAGCCCCGCCGCGGCCTCATGCACCGACGCCAAAATCGGGCTTTCAGCCCGCTTGCTCTTCGCCTTCGCGATCATCATCCGAAACCTCGATCAATTCGCCCGCCGCGATAGCGGCTCCAATCTCATTTTCCGAAAGCCTCAGGTACACCGCCGCCAGTTGCTTCAGTGCCCTGAGTTCCTTCACACTTACATTGGCCTTCTCATTCTTAGCAAAGCCGTGGGCGAAGAAACTGTGCCCGCCGACCCTGAACAAGATGATTGTCCGAAACCCTCCTGACTTACCACCACCCCGTCTGGCCACGCGCTGCTTGAACACGCCGCCGCCCAGGTCCGCGTCATGATCCCCGGCCGCGACGTCAGCTGCCGCAGCGTGAAGACAGTCCGACGCGAGACCAGCCTTGCGCGCGAAACGGGCGAAGCCCTTCGTCATGAACACGGTCATGATCGTGCTCACTCGACGAAACGAGTCATAGTATAGTCCTTAGGGCTACGATTTCAATAATTGGCAGGTCGGCCTCTCTGCTGGGCCGGACCAAGGTCGCCATCGCACCTCTGACATACGTACCATGCCTATGCATCCAGCCGCGCAGCGAGATCGGCTGCTCTCGGCTTGTAGTAGATTTGAAGCATCGAAAGGGACTTGTGCCCTGTGATCGCCGCCAACTCGAGCACGTTGGACAGCTTCGGGGCCATTGTCGTGGCGGCTTCCCGCCGACTGTCATGAAAGTGGATGTGGGACAGGCCGGCTTCGCGTTTTGCGTCGCGAAACAGCTTGTCGAAGTGCCCCGCCCGCACGGGAACGACCGACGCCGTCGGCTCCCGCTTCTTCACGATCCGCAGCAGCGCCATCGCGGCCTTGGACAATGGCACGTCGCGTTCGTCGCCATTCTTCGTCATGTCGAGGTGCGCATGGCGGGCGTCGAAGTCGATGTCCGACCACCGCAGCGAAAGGATTTCGCCCTTCCGCATCGCGGTTTCGAGCGCGAGGTAGAAGGAGAACGCCACCCATTGCCCCGACGTCGTCGGCTCCGATACTCCATTCCAACCGAGCTTTGCGATGATGGCCTTGCGGTCCGGCTCCGTGACGCGCTGCGTGCGTGGCCGTGGCTTGCGCGGTTTCGTGATCAGGGCGCATGGATTGAAGGTCAGGCCCACGCGCCACTCCTTCATCGCGTGGCTGAACATGCTCGAGATCAGGCAGAGCTCGCGGTTCACGGTCGAGGCAGACACCTTGCACAGCCGCTTGTCACGCCACTCCGCCATGTCAGGACCCGTGATGGCCGTTATCGGCCGGTCGAACAAACGGCTCCGGCGGATAAGCATCTTGATGCGAATCTCTTCCCACCGCCCGCCTCTTTTTCCAGGCGACACTTCCTTGGCGTAACGTGTGAACACGTCCTTGGCCGCTTTCCCGACGACGGGTGCGATCGGTTCCTGGACGATGGTCTCGGCGTTTTTGCCCGCGAGGACCTTGGCTTCGGTCGCGATCGCCCAGGCTTCGGCCTCGGCCCGTGTGTCGAAGGTCGCCGAAAGCGCCCCGCCTTTGCGACGCACTTGGACGCGCCACGATTTCTTTCGCTTCTGGATGGTCGCCATTGTGCCGAATCCTGCTATTTTTGTGCCACACCGCCTGACGGGTGCGGTTCGCCTGACTCGGCATAGTCAGCATGGCACAAATGGCACAAGGGCAGGTCAAAACATGTCGCTCTGAGTAAGAATTTGTCAGAACAAATATATTGAAAACAAGGCATTAGGCGGAGATACTAGCCTCGGAAAGGCATCTCGACCGCACCAATATTGTTCATTAGCCTTTTGGGCACTGTTGCACAGTTTGGCACGTTGCCATTCGGAAAATACGAGTTTTGTGAATTGCGCGGCAGATGGGCTTTTAGATGCCCCCTTACCCTGGGAGGCGGGGACGCCATGCAGATCGGGCATCGAGATCGTCAGCTTCAGTGGCATTTGATCGGAAAGCTCACCAAGTTTCAGATCATCGCGGCATCAGCCTGCGGGCGGTCATAATTGAGCCGATCGGATCATGTGTGAATTCACGATAATGAGGATCGGTCAAAATCGATCGAGTGCGATCAACCGCGAAAGGTCGTCAACATGCGAGATCAGCGTATCATGGCCGACGGCCGCCAACGCAATATCCCGACCAGCTTCCGGTAGTCGAACCCCTGGCTGAAGATGCCTTTCGCCGATAGCCTCCAAAAGCCGACAGGATGGCGGCTTGTCCGTTTAACGCTTTGCACGGCCAGGATTGCGAACGCCGGCTTCTTCGTGAACGGCAGTTACGGGAACGCTGATCTCGCCGCTGCGTGACTGACTATGGCGCGAAGCTCTCGTGCCCCCCACGTCCACTCACGTCTACTCACCTCACCTTAACTCTCTCCAAAACCATCAACGCCAGTGCGCTATACGCCGCACAGGCCAGCGCCAGCGGATAGGGCGGACCGATCCACAGGCGGGCAGGTTCGAAGGCCATGCGGTTTTGTGCCGCGCGTAGTTGCACCAGTGCCGCGTGATGGCGCGCCGCCAGTCCGATCCCCGGCCCTGAGCGCCGCCATGCCTCCGCGGCGCAATAGACGCGTCGCTCGGAGCGTTGTCCTACCGCCTGCCCCACGATATCGACAAGAAAGATATCGAGTTCCCGCAGGCCGTTGCCCATCACCCGGCGCGGCATGGGGCGGTCGCCACGCACGGCGGCGGGATCACGCGCGAGGAACGCGGCGGCGCGTATCAATTGTGTGACCTGCGCTTCGAGGATCGCGCGCGCTCCGTCGTCCAGCGTCAAGGGAAGTCCGCGCTCATCCTCTGCAAAGCCTTTCGGCGCTGCGCCAGCAAACGCAAGCACATTACCGCCCGACCGAACGGCGCCCCCCGCGGCGCTCACCGCAGCTTTGCGATCTTGATCCCGTCCGCCTTGGCGCGGTCCTTGACGGACTCCTCGCTCCGCGTCAGCGCCTTGGCGATCGCCTTCATCGCCATGCCCTTCGTCGCCAGCGTGCGCAGCTTCGCCAGTTCCTCCGAAGTCCAGGGTTGCTTGTGGCGCTCGAACCTCTCGCCCATGATGCGTCTCCCGCCGATGCCCGGCGCATGATCTTCTCATCACCGGCACAAATGCTCAAATGAAAAAGGGCGATCCCATAAGGACCGCCCTTTTCGAGGTTGGTATATTCCCGAAATCAGCGCTTCGAGAACTGGAAGCTCTTGCGGGCCTTCGCCTTGCCGTACTTCTTACGCTCGACCGTGCGGCTGTCGCGGGTCAGGAAGCCTTCGGCCTTGACCGCACCGCGCAGGGCAGGCTCGTACTTGGTCAGCGCCTGGCTGATGCCGTGCTTGACCGCACCGGCCTGACCGGAAAGACCGCCGCCCTTGACGGTCGCGATGACGTCATAGGCGCCCGTGCGGTCGGTGACGGTGAACGGCTGGTTCAGCACCAGACGCAGCGTCGGACGCGCAAAGTAGATTTCCTGGTCGCGGCCATTGACGGTGACCTTGCCCGAACCGGGCTTGATCCACACGCGGGCAACGGCGTCCTTGCGGCGGCCGGTTGCATAGGCGCGGCCCAAGCCGTCGATTTCCTGCTCACGCAGCGGCATCGTCGGCGCGGCGGGCTGGACGGGAGCGGATGCTTCCGAAGGCACCGAAGCGGCAGCGGCGACAGGCGCAGCGGACGTCAGTTCGGCGAGGTCGGAGAGTGACTGGCGGTTATCGGACATTATGCACCCACCTTGTTCTTGCGATTGCGGGCACCGAGGTCGATGACTTCGGGGTTCTGTGCTTCGTGAGAATGCTCGGCACCGGCGAAGACGCGCAGGTTGCGCATCTGCTGGCGGCCAAGCGGACCGCGCGGGATCATGCGCTCGATCGCCTTTTCCAGCACGCGTTCAGGGAAGCGGCCATCCAGGATCTTCGCTGGCGTGGTTTCCTTGATGCCACCGGCATAGCCGGTATGCTTGTAATAAACCTTGTCGGTCATTTTCTTGCCGGTGAACTTCACCTTGCCGGCATTGATGATGATGACATTGTCACCACAATCGATGTGCGGGGTGTAGCTCGGCTTGTGCTTGCCGCGCAGGATATTGGCGATGATCGAAGCCGCACGGCCCACGACCAGACCGTCCGCGTCGATCAGCACCCATTTCTTATCGACCGTAGCCGGCGTCGCCGACTTGGTCGTCTTCATCAGCGCCTTCATGGGCCGAATCTCCTGTTGAATACGATCCCGATGGCGAAGCCGCCGCCCGGGGGATGCGCGCTAATGACGGCCAATGCCTCAGAAGTCAAGAGATTGCGGGGGTTTTCTGACGGGTATTATAATACCATCGCGATTTTTACCGTCTGCGCGCACCTATCGAATGGGCGGCCCAGGCGGTACTGGCGACCACCAGCGCGCCTACCGCCTGATGCAAAACCGCCAGTGGTAACGCTACTCCGCTGATGACCGTAGCGATACCAAGCAGTACCTGGCTCCCCACGCTGGCATTGAGCGCGATCGACGCGCCCCGCAATCCGGCGCGCTTGGCCCTGCGCGCCAGCACGATCAGCACGGCCGCCGTGACAAACGCCCACCAGCGGTGAATGAAGTGGATGAGGTAAGGATCGTTGGTGATCGTGCTCCCGAAGGAGCCAAGCCATTGCACACCTTCGGGGAAGAAACGGTCGTTCATCAAAGGCCATGTGTTTGCGACATAACCCGCGTTCAGCCCCGCCGTATAAGCGCCGAATAACAGTTGAACGAACAGCGCCAGACCGGCGACCAAGGCAAAGCCCCTGAGCCGCGCCGGGAGAGCGCGCGTGTCCGCTGCCTGTGCCAGCAGATCGAGCGCAGTCCACACCAGCCCCGCCAGTACGAACAGCGCCGTCAGCAGATGTACTGCGAGCCGGTAGTGGCTGACATCGGTCCTCACCGACAGACCTGACGCCACCATCCACCAGCCTATCGCGCCTTGCAGGCCGCCCAGCATCAGCAGCGCGAAAAGGCGCGGGCCATATCCTGCCGGGATCGCCCGCTTCCACGCGAACCACGCCAGCGGCAGCGCAAACGCCAGCCCGATCACGCGCCCCAGCAGCCGGTGCGTCCATTCCCAAAAGAAGATGAACTGGAAATCCGACAGGCTCATGCCCTTGTTAATTTCCTGATATTCCGGGATCTGCTTGTACTTGTTGAACGCGTCCATCCAGTCCGCATTGGACAACGGCGGGAGCGCGCCGCTGATCGGCTTCCACTCGGTGATCGACAAGCCGGACTCCGTAAGCCGAGTGATTCCCCCGACGACGACCATGGCAAAGACAAGAGCCGCGACAGCCAATAGCCATGCGGCGATAGCGCGCGGGCGGGGATAAGAACGGCGCGAAAACGCCGATTGGCTGAGCGACGTGGACATGACTGCGCTTTGCGCGCCTGCCCGGCCAGGTTCAAGGGCGATCGTTGCACGTTACAGGAATATAATTCTGCTGCTGCGCCGCCATGTGATGTTGTATCTTATCCATAATGCGCTTATGTGGCATTCACGATGTTGCTCAGTTTCCGTTCCGTACTGGCCACAGGCACGATCGATCGCGTCGCGGTGGCGCTATCGGGCCTTTGCGCTGCGCACTGCGTGGCGACGGCCGTGATTTTGGGACTATTGGCATCCGCTGGCGGCATTTTTTCCAACCCGCTGATTCATGAAACCGGGCTGGTGATGGCGATTATTCTTGGCGCTGTCGCACTGGGACATGGCGCGATAAAGCATGGCTTCATGATGCCCGCCGCCGTAGGCGCGCTGGGCTTGGGCGTTATGGCGGGGGCGATGACGATGGATCATGGGCTGGAAGAGAGCGTCTATACGATCGTGGGCGTCGCGATCCTCGCGCTGGGCCACGATCTCAATCATCGGGCGGGGCGCTAACGAAGCTTCCATTCCGCTTGCGTAGCATATCGCACACAGTCATGGTCGGGCACCTTTGAAGAGGAGCCTCCAATGCGAATCCCCACCGCCTTTGCCTGCGTCACAGCCCTCGGCCTTATCGCGCTGGCCCCTTTCGCCATCGCGCAGCAGGCGATGGACCATAGCAAGATGGGCCATCATACCACTGATCCGCATCGGGCGTTGACTACAGCAGTCGCCGCACCGACCCGCACCCCCGCCAACGTGCTCCGCGACAAATATCGCCATCCGGTCGAAACGCTATCCTTCTTCGGCGTCACACCCGAGCAGACCGTCGTCGAATTTTCGCCGGGAGCGGGGTGGTATACTGAAATCCTCGCTCCCTTGCTGAAGGACCATGGCACCTACTACGCTGCGCAGGAACCAGGCAAAGGCTTTGACAAGTTGAAGGCGAAGTTGACGGCAACTCCGGAAATCTATGGCAAGGCTAAGCTGATTCCCTGGCCCGACACCGGCATCCCGGCCAACAGCGTCGACACCGTCCTCACTTTCCGCAATGTGCATAACATGGTGATGGATGGAAACGAGGCCGCCAGCTTTCAGGCCTTCTTCGCCATGTTGAAGCCGGGCGGCACGCTCGGCATCGTCGACCATCGACTGCTCGAAGCGCGCGACACAGCCCTCGAGAAATCATCAGGCTATCTGAAGGTGTCGACCGTCCGCCGTCTCGCTGAAGCGGCAGGCTTCAAATATGTTGGCGCGTCGGAAGTAAACGCGAACTCCAAGGACACGGCGGACTGGGCGAAGGGCGTCTGGACCCTGCCGCCCTCGCTCACCAATGGGGAAACTGACAAGGCAAAGTATCTTGGGATCGGTGAGAGCGACCGTATGACATTGAAGTTCGTCAAACCCGCGAAATAGCGTTTCTACCGTCAACTTCACCGTCAGGATGCGCGCCGCACTGGATTGCGCGCCACATCAAAGCCGCTAAAGGGAGCCGGTGGAAACCGCCACCGCTCCTTCTATTGTCGCTTCGCCGGACCGTGAAGAACGGCCCTTTTTCGCGCTCGGGCTGCGCCTGCTTGCGATGCTGTGCCTTGCAACGATGTTCGCACTCGTGAAGCTCGCCGATACGCGCGGCGTCCACCTTGCAGAGTCACTGTTCTATCGGCAGGCCATTGCATTGCCGATCGTGTTCGGCTGGATTTGCATGATTCAGGGTCCGCGAGCCGTGTACACCAAGCGGATCGGCACGCACGCCAGCCGGGCAGTGCTAGGTTCGATCGGCATGGTGCTCAATTTCGGTTCCTATATATTACTGCCGCTGGCGGAGGCGACGACCATCGGCTTTTCGATGCCGATATTCGCGACTATTCTCTCGGCCCTGCTGTTGAAGGAAGCGACGGGGTTTCATCGCTGGTCGGCGGTCCTTCTCGGTTTCGTCGGCGTCCTCATCATGGTAAGGCCGGACGCTAATCACTTCCCGCTATTCGGCGTCGCCGTCGCTCTCGGCGCGGCCGTGCTGACCGCGTGCATCAGCCTCATCCTGCGGGAGCTTGGCCGTACCGAGGGCGCCTCTGTCACTGTCTTCTGGTTCACGCTCATATCTCTGCCGCCCCTTACGGTCGGATTGATCTTCAAGGCGCAGGCGCATGATAGCATGACGTGGCTCACACTGATCGGCATAGGCATCTCTGGCGGAATAGCGCAATTGTGCATGACCGGGGCTTTGCGTTGGGGGCCGGTGTCGCTGGTCCTGCCGATGGACTACAGCTCTATTTTGTGGGCGACGCTGTTTGGGTGGTTCATCTGGAATGAGTGGCCGTTGCCAACAACCTGGATCGGCGCAGCGTTCATCGTCGCAAGCGGGCTGTACATCGCCTGGCGAGAGCATGTCCGGCTCCGCCGCAATCGGCTGATGATCGTTCAGTAACGGCTACTTGCCACCGATCGGCATGACTTCCTCGCCCGCTTCGCTCTGCCAGGCGAACACATCTGCGCCACCCTTCTTCAACGTCGCTTCGAAATCCTTGGCTTTCGCGAAGGAGGGGAAAGGCCCGACGACCAGTCGGTTCGTCTTGCCCCATGGCGCTGTGAATGCGTCCTTGGGTCCAAGCGCATCATATTTCTTGCGCAACCCGCGCAATGTGAAGCCAAGCGCCGGGACGCTCTGCCCCGTTCCCACCTGGACCCAATTGCGCGATGGATTTTTCGCCAGCCTCGCTTTTTCCGCAGCAAGAGCCTTGGCTTTCGCATCGGCTTCGGCCTTCACCTTTGCGGCGGCATCGCGCTTGACCTTTTCGGCCGCTGCGCGCGCCGCTTCCCGCTTGCGCGCCTGCAACGCCATCACTTCAGTGAGGTCCACCGCAGCAACCTGCGGCCGTGTTTCGCTATCCGGCACGTCGAGTTCGCGGATGATGTCCGCCAGCGTACGAGTCGCGACGGGGTTGGGCGCTGGCGCTGTAGCGGCTTGGGCAAGCGGCTGCGCAGGCCGGTCTTGCGGCGCTAGTGGCTGAGATACAGGGTTGGCCGGCGTGGAACGCGCGGCCAGCGGATCGACCGGACCTTGCACTGCACGGGGCGTCGCCGATGCTGTCGCTGGTCCGGGCAATGCATTGGAAGGCGCAGGCGTCGGCGTGACGGTAGGCGTGCGAGGTGTCTCGGCGACACGTACCTGCGGCACAGGCGGGCGAGTGGGTGGACTGGACGAGGTAGGAACAATAGGCGACGGCTCAACTGCCGTCGGAGTCGGAACCGCTGTACGCGTTCTATCACCGCGCACCTGCGTCGGTACACTCGTCGGGGCGGCCTGGCTCCGCGTCCACGCAGTTGGCTCAGGCTGCGGCGAATTCCGGGCAGCGGGTATCGAGGGAGATGCCGGTTGCGGCACGCTACTCGATCCCGCTACGGGACCGGGCGTCACATACCGGCTAGGCGCGGCGTTGGACGCCATGCGAACCCCTGCGTTCGCCGGAAAATTGCCGAAGTGCACCGCTGCGGCACGCTCCGCAGGGGTTAGCGCCGCCATGCGGTTCATATAGGGCTGGATTGCGTCGGCGAGCGGTTTGGGCATCACCTTCACCGTAATCTCCTGCGCCTGCTGCACCCGGCCATTCATCGCGAAGATAAAAGCGCGATCCCGCCATGCTTCACGATCATTTTTGTAGAGCAGCGGCTGAATGACTTTTTCGGCCGCATCCACCTGACCCGATATGCCAAGCGACACGGCGTAGCGTTTAATGACTTCGGCATCGTTGGGCTTGGTGCGCAGCGCCGTCTGGTAATCGCGCTGCGCTCCCGCCTGATCCCCGGCCAGATCGCGCGCAAGGGCGCGGTCGCCGATATAGCTGTCGGACGGATAGCGCAGCCGTTCAGCCTGATCGAACAGCCGCAGCGCCTCCGTTGGGTTCTGAAGTTGCAGCATCGCCCGGCCAAGGCCCGCCTTCACGCGCCCGTTGCCACTTTGAATCTCGTCGGCACGAGCGAAGAACCCGGTAGCAGCGCGGGGATCATTGAGGTCCAGGGCGGCCTCCCCTGCTCCGATCAACGCGCCGATATCCCGAGGGTTATCGCCAAGACGCGTCAGATTGCTATTCAGGCTGGCCGCAGCATCAGGCTGACGCAGGTCAAGCTGCGAAAAGCCCGTGCCCGACTGCGCGACGGCATGGAGCGGCACTCCGCCGGCCATGACGAGCGCCGTACCAAGCATCAGACGAATTGAGGAACGCAGAGTCACGACACCCGTCCCTAGCCTGAAGATCGGTGAATAGAAAATGCCTGAAATTGCCGGATGCGACGGACGCCTGCTTCCATGGGTTCACCCGAGGAAGCAGGCGATGGCCAAACTTACTGGTTGTTCTGCCGGTTCAGGAAGCGCGGGATGTCTATGCCGCCCGGCTTGCTCTGCGCATCCGACTCCGCTGCCTTGTCAACGCCACGGGAAAGACCGGACATGCGCTCGAACAAGGTGCCGCCGCCTGTCGCAACGCGCGGCGCAGCGCGAGCCGGTTCGGCGGGCGCTTCCGGTGGTGCTGCCGCTTCGCCACTCAGCAGCAGCTCTTCCTCGTCCGTCAGATCCGAAATCACTGGAGGTGCTTTGGGCGCGACAAAGGGGGAAGCCAGCGGTGCAGGCGCGGGCGCAGGTTCAACCGCTTCGGCTGCAGTCCCAAGGTCGAGCGGCTCCATTTCTGCTTCCGGCTCAGGCGCACTTACCGGCGGCGCAACCGGAGCAGGTGCTGCCGCTACCGTAGGTGCAGGCACAATGGGCGTCGCCACTGCTGGCCGGTTTGCAAAGCTGAACGGCTGGGATGGAGCTGCGGCGACACCCGATGCTTCATGATCGATGCCAGTCGCGACCACGGACACGCGGATGCGGCCATTCAGGTTATCGTTGAAGGCCGAACCCCAGATGATGTTGGCGTCCGGATCGACCAGCTCGCGGATGTGATTCGCGGCTTCGTCGACCTCCATCAGGCGCATGTCTTCGCCACCGACGATCGAAACGATGACGCCCTTTGCGCCCTTCATGCTGACGCCGTCGAGCAGCGGGTTCGCAATGGCCTTCTCGGCGGCCTGCAGCGCACGGCCGTCGCCTTCGGCTTCGCCGGTGCCCATCATCGCCTTGCCCATCTCACCCATGACCGAACGCACGTCGGCAAAGTCAAGGTTGATGAGGCCAGGCATGACCATCAGGTCGGTGATGCCACGCACACCTTGCTGCAGCACTTCGTCCGCCATCTGGAACGCTTCCTTGAAGGTCGTGTTCGGGTTCGCGACGAGAAACAGGTTCTGGTTCGGAATGACGATCAGCGTGTCGACATGCTTCTGCAACTCGTCGATGCCCGCTTCGGCGGAACGCGCGCGACGTGCGCCTTCGAAGGTGAAGGGCTTCGTGACAACACCGACAGTCAGAATGCCACGATCCCGCGCTGCCTTGGCGATAACCGGCGCAGCGCCCGTGCCCGTGCCGCCGCCCATGCCCGCAGCGATGAAGCACATATGTGCACCGTTCAGCGCTTCCTCGACTGCCGCAATCGTTTCTTCCGCCGCTGCCCGGCCGATCTCGGGCCGCGATCCCGCGCCGAGGCCTTCGGTGATCCGGGGGCCAAGCTGGATGCGGCGCTCCGCTGGCGAGGCATTCAATGCCTGCGCATCGGTATTCGCAACGATGAAGTCCACGCCTTCGACCGACGCCGCGATCATGTTCGCAATGGCATTGCCGCCAGCACCACCTACGCCGATCACGGCGATACGCGGCTTCAGCTCATCCACCTGCGGCGGGCCGATTTCAATGCTCATATTCCTAAAGCTCCCTCGGTCTCGCCGGCACAGGGCGAAACGTAATATTTACTTCATGCACGAGTTGAAAAGGCAATTCATCACCTTTTTTATTCTTTGCGAAACTTGCGCCGTTCTCACTCAATAATTCGCCTTGAGGGCACCCATCATACGCTGCCACCAAGCGGAAGCGCCGATCTTATGCACGGTCTGCGGTGCGTCGGTCATGCTGCGCAAGTCGACCGGATTGGATGCGCCGTAAAGCGCCAATCCGGCAAGCGTGGCAAAAGCGGGACCACTGTGCGCTTCGGGAAGTGCGGCCAGCCCACGCGGGCGACCGATCCGCACCGCACGGCCAAGTGCACTCTGCGCATAATCGGCAATACCCTTCATTTCCGCACCGCCGCCGGTTAGCACTACCTGACGGCCCACCGGCGAATTAAAGCCCATACCTTTAAGCGCCGCATTCACTTCGGCCATCAACTGGTTGAGCCGCTCGCAGATCACACCGACTAAGGCCGCGCGGGTTATCTTGCCCCCTTCGCCTGCCGCTACATCACCGGAAATAGGCGCAATCTCGATCATCTCGCGGAAATCGCGGCGCGACTGCATGGCCGAGCCGTAGAAACACTTCATCCGTTCCGCCTGACTGCGCCGGATGCCAAATGCGGAGGCGATGTCGTCGGTAATGTCCGCCGCGCCGATGGGAATGGAGTGCAGCCCGACCAGCATCCCACCAACATAAAGCGAGACATTGGTGACGCCCGCGCCCAACTCTACAAGAGCCACGCCGAGATCGCGCTCTTCCTCAGACAGGCACGCAAGGCCCGTCGCGATCGGGGCAGCGACAACCGCGTTCACATCGAGATACGCGCCCCGCACGCACATCTCCATGTTCGCAAGCGGCGCGCCATCGGCCAGAACCACATGGATATCGACGCCTAATTTGTCGGCGTGCATCCCCAGCGGTCGCTTGACGCCTTCCGTGCCGTTCAGGGTGAAGCATGTCGGCTGCGCATGCAGCACGATGCGCCCGTCCGGATCGATGCTCTGCCGTCCGGTGGTGAGGAGATCGTCGATATCCGCCTGCTCGACGCGATAGCCGCCAAGGCCGCGCTCGACCGTCACGACATCGCTGACCAGACTGCCGCCGGAGAACGAGACCCACACATCCTCGATATTGAGGCCCGCGACACGCTCCGCCTGCTCGACAGTTTCGCGCACCGCCATTTCGGTGCGCTCCATATCGGCGATGTAACCACGGCGCACGCCCCGGCTCTCGCGCTGGCCCGTGCCCAAAATCGCAAGTTCGCCCGTGTCGGTCTTGCCGGCGATCAGCGCGGAGACCTTCCACGACCCGATATCGACGGCAGTAATCAGCTTCTCGACTTTAGGTGGTGCCATGTGCCTAGACGTCCCCATCGCCACCGGTCGCGGCGACCTTTGTTGCCTTCGCCTCTTCCGACTTTCCGTCGTCGCTCTTACCGGGACGATCCTTGGGGAGACGTAGCACGAATTTGTCGGGATCACGCATATCGAAACGGATGATCCCGCGCCCCAGAAGCCGATTGACGCCATCCATTCGGGCAAAGTTGACGAGGGCGGCGGCGGCCTCCGGCTCCCCCTCGGGTAGCGACAGCGTCTCGCCGGATTGGAAGCGGAGATCCCAGCGCCGGTCGCCGATCCACGTCGCACCCGCCAACACCGGCTTCAGGGCAGGCGCTGCGTCCATCAACTGGCTCAGCCGCGCCGTCTGCGTGTTGGCATTAGGGCCAACGACAAGCGGCAGATCAGGCATTTTGGAAGCCGAAACAGTTTGCAGCACTGCACCGGTAACGTCGATCAGCCGCAGTTGGCCATCATGCTGCCACACCGCAACCGGCTGCCGCTCCACGATATCCACGACCAGCGTATCGGGCAGACGGCGGGATACGCGCGCATCCTTCACCCAGCCCAGCGTCATCAGATCGCCGCGCAACTTGGGCAGATCGACGTTGACCATCGATCGATCCACTTGCCCCAGCGCGATATTGTAGACGGACAGTTCGTCCATCCGTTCGACGCCATGCACTTCGACCTTGGCAACTTCGAAACCAGCCTTGGCCGTCGCGTTTGCAAATTCCATCCGGGCCATGGCGGGCAGGCCCATGAAGATGGAGCCGCCGACCGCCACGCCGCCGACAACCAGCACGATGCCCCAGGACGCCATGCGTTGCAGCGTGGCGTCGCTGATCGGCAGCATCGCGACAACGCGATCTAGCCGTGACTGCTTCTTCAGCGCACGGCCACGACCATTGCCCTTCGCTCCCGATGTACGCGGCGACAAGCGGCTCGTCCCGCCTCGCCTGATCCTCGCGTCGCTCATATCATTTGCCCCCCGGCCGCGAATGCTTCGCGTTCAGCGCATCCTCGACAATTCGCTCCACAAGCTCGGCATAGTCAATACCCAGCTTCGCCGCCTGTTCAGGTACGAGGCTGAGCGGCGTCATGCCCGGCTGCGTGTTTACTTCCAGCAGAAACAGCCCATCGATGCCCTGCGTGTCGTCCCAGCGGAAATCCGACCGCGATGCGCCCTTGCAACCCAGCAACTGATGCGCCCGCAGCGCAATGGCCTTGCACTGCTCAGTGACATCATCCGGAATGTCGGCGGGGCAGATGTGATCGGTCATGCCGTCGGTATATTTTGCGTCGAAATCGTAGAAGCCGCTCTTGGGCCGCAATTCTGTCACCAGCAGCGCCTCATCGCCCAGCACGGCGGTCGTCAGTTCCCGCCCTCGAATATAGGGTTCGGCCAGCAATTCCTCGAAATGCTGCCACGGCCCCTCAACATCGCGCCCGATCGGATTGCTGAAATTGCTCTCGTTCGTCACGATCGCGACGCCGACCGACGATCCCTCATTGACGGGCTTCACCACATAGGGACGCGGGATCGGGTCGCGCTCGAACAGCGAGGCGCTTTCTACAACCTGCCCGCCGGGCATCGGGATACCATGCGGCACCAGCGCCTGCTTGGTGAGTTGCTTGTCGATGGCGATCACCGAGGTCGCAAGGCCACTATGCGTGTAGGTGAGGCCCATCAGGTCCATCATGCCCTGCACGGTGCCATCTTCACCCGGAACGCCATGCAATGCGTTGAACACGACATCAGGCTTTGTCTCATGCAGGCGGATCGCCACGTCGCGGTCCATGTCCACGCGCGTCACGCGATGCCCGCGCGATTCCAGCGCCTTGGCGATGCCTTCGCCCGACGACAGCGATACCGACCGCTCAGCGGACCATCCGCCCATCAGGACGGCAACATGCCACGGCCCCCTCACTTCGGCGTTCCGATCCGCTGAATTTCCCACTCAAGCTCCACGCCGCTGCTGGCCTTCACCCTGTCCCGCACATCCTCGCCCAGCGCCTCAATGTCGGCACTTGTCGCCGATCCAAGATTCAGCAGGAAATTGCAATGTTTTTCAGAGACTTGTGCGTCGCCGCGTTGTAATCCGCGACAACCCGCCTGATCGATCAGCGCCCAGGCTTTATGACCTTCGGGATTCTTGAAAGTTGAGCCGCCCGTCCGGCTGCGCAGCGGTTGGCTCGCTTCGCGCTCGGCGGCGATGCGATCCATTTCCACCCCGATCGCAGACCTGTCACCCGGCACACCTTCGAACAGCGCCTCCACCACGACTGCGCCCAAAGGCAATTCGCTATGGCGATAGGTGTAGCCAAGTCTCGCGGCGGGCCATGTCTCAACCATGCCGTCACGCAGAACCAACGTCACCTCGATCAATATGTCGCTGGTGTCACGTCCATAGGCCCCCGCATTCATGCGCACCGATCCGCCCACAGTGCCGGGAATACCGCGTAGAAATTCAAGGCCCGCAATGCCCGCGTCCCGCGCCGCGCTGGCCACCGAAATCCCCATCGCCGCGCCGCCCGCACGGACACGATTTCCCGTTTCGACCGTCACCTTCTGCATCGACTTCGGCAGGCGCACCACAACGCCCGGCACCCCGCCGTCGCGTACGATCAGGTTCGAGCCGACCCCCACCGGCAACACAGGTATCGAAGGATCGAGTGCAGCCAGAAAGCGCGACAGGTCGTCCACGTCGCGGGGGCGCACCAGATATTCCGCAGGCCCACCCGTGCGGAACCAGATGAAGTCGGCAAGGCTGCCGCCCTGTTCAATCACACCATCAAGAGGAGGAAGCGTAGCGAGCGTCGCCGTCATTTCCGTTTCGTTCCACTCCCGCCGGTCCAGAGCGAAACCCAACGCTCCCAAGCCGCAACATTGGCCTTGGTCGCCTCAGTCATTGCTTCCTGCATGGCGACGGAGGCATTCGCGCTCTTCAACGTCTTCTGCGCAGCCTCCATGCTCTTCTCATGCACTTCGATCACACGCTTCTGCATGTCGATGCAAAGATCCACGAATTCGATCATGATGCCGTCTCCGGAAGCGCCGCGGTAATGGAAGGCGCAAGTCCTGCCGCCCATTTGGTGATGTCGCCTGCGCCAAGGCAGATCACCATGTCATCGGCCTGCAAGTCCGTAGCCAGCGCCTTCGCCAGAGCATCCGGTCCATCGATCACCGACGCCGCGCGATGCCCGCGACGCTTAAGGCCAGCGACCAGCGCCGCACTGTCCGTCCCTTCGATGGGCTGCTCGCCCGCCGGATAGACGGGTGCGGCATAAACAATATCGGCGTCATTAAACGCCTGCTGAAACTCATCCATCAGGTCGCGCAAACGGGTAAAGCGATGCGGCTGCACCACGGCGATGACGCGCCCGCGCGCGCCTTCACGAGCGGCGGCCAGAACCGCGCGGATTTCCACCGGATGATGACCATAATCGTCGATCACCGTAGCGGTGCCGCCGGGTAGCGCGACTTCGCCTACCTTCGTAAACCGCCGCTTGACCCCACCGAACTTCGCAAACCCCGTTTGTATCGTCGCATCGTCAATGCCCATCTGCAAAGCGACGCCGATCGCCGCCATCGCGTTCAGCACATTGTGGCGACCAGGCATCGGCATTTCGATGCCCTCTATCCGCCGGGTCGAGCCATCCCGTTCCCGCACTTGCACATCGAAGCGATTGCCGCCGGGGAAAGACACCACATTCTCGCCCCGAATATCCGCCTGCGCGCTGAAACCGTATGTCACCACGCGCCGGTCCTGCACGCGCGGGAGGATTGCCTGCACTTCGGGATGGTCGAGGCAGACGATCGCCGCGCCGTAAAAGGGCACATTCTCGATGAAATCGACGAACGCGTCCTTCACCGCATCGAAGCTGCCATAATGGTCGAGATGCTCGGGATCAATGTTCGTCACAACCGCGATCGTGCCGTCTAGCCGCAGGAAGCTGCCGTCGCTTTCGTCCGCCTCGACCACCATCCAGTCGGACGCGCCAAGACGCGCGTTGGACCCGTAGCTGTTGATGATCCCGCCATTAATAACAGTGGGATCGACGCCGCCCGCATCCAGCAACGCTGCGACCATCGACGTCGTGGTAGTCTTGCCGTGCGTCCCAGCCACGGCAACGGTCGATTTGAGGCGCATCAACTCCGCCAGCATTTCAGCACGGCGCACAACCGGGATGCGGTTTTCCAGCGCCAGTTCTACTTCAGGATTGCCGCGCTTGATTGCGGTGGACGTCACTACGACCGCGGCGTCGCCCAGATTCTCTGCCTTATGCCCGATGGCGACGCTGATGCCCTTCTTGCGCAGCCCCTCGATCACATAGCCTTCGGCCACGTCGCTCCCCTGCACCTTGTAACCAAGATTGTGCATGACTTCGGCAATGCCCGACATGCCGATGCCGCCGATGCCGATGAAGTGGATCGTGCCGATATCCGTCGCGACGCCCTTCATGCCGGAACGCCCTGCAACGTCAGGCTGGAAGGCGCGGGCGGCGTGGTCCGCAGGGGATCGTTCATGATCGGGGCTTGTCCAATACTTTCAAGAAGGTCTGCCATATCACGCGCGGCATAGGGGCGACCGCAAGCACGTGCGCGCTTAGCAGCATTGGCCAGCGCGCCCGGTTCCATCGCCATCTTCTGCATCTGCTTGGCGAGTTCCACCGGCGTGAATTGCGATTGCGGGATGGACCGCGCGCCGCCGCTCTCGACCATCTCCCGCACATTCGCCGTCTGATGATCGTCCATTGCAGTCGGCAGCGGTATAAGGATCGCGGGACGGCCAGCTGTCGTCAGTTCCGCAATCGTCGATGCGCCCGCCCGCGCAATCACGAGATGCGCCCAGTTCAGCTTCTCGGCCATGTCGCCGATATAGGTCGACAGATCGGCCGGGATTTCCATTTCGGCATAGGTCTGCCGCACCTTCTCGATATCTTCGGCCCGGCATTGCTGCGTCACCTGCAAACGGCGGCGGAGGCCAACGGGCAGCAGCGCGAGGCCATTGGGCACGACGCTGGAAAGGATCGTCGCACCCTGACTGCCGCCAGTCACCAGCAAGCGGAAGACGCTCTCGTCCGTCAGCGCCGGGAACTCCTCGTCGCGGAGCGCCATGACTTCTTCGCGCACGGGATTGCCGATGAGATGCACCTTGCCCGCATGCTTGTCGGCCAGCCGTTCCACGATCGGATAAGCCGTCGCAATGGCATCCACCTTGCGCGCCAACAGCCGATTGACGCGGCCCAGTACCGCGTTCTGTTCGTGCAGCGCTGTAGGTATCCCCATCTTGAAAGCAGCAAGCACGGCAGGCATCGCAGGATATCCGCCGAAACCGACCACCGCCGTCGGCTGGAACGTCTCATACAGCCGCATCGCCATCGCGCGCCCGGCCAGGATCGCCTTCAACCCGCGCAGCCAGCCCAAGGGTCCACCCTGCATCCGCCCCGCTGGCAGGACATGCACCTGCATATCCTCGAAGATGCCGGGAATTTTCGCGCCGCGCTCGTCCGTCACCAGCGCAACGTGGTGGCCACGCGCCGTCAATTCCTTCGCCACCGCATAAGCGGGGATCATGTGCCCCCCGGTCCCGCCCGCAGCGAGAACGAAGTGACGGGATATGCTCATCGACCGCTCCATTTCACGACATAGGGGCTGCGGTCCATGAAGGGGTTGCGACGTGTGAACGCCAGCAACAGACCGACCCCGATGCAAAGCGCGATCATAGAGGAGCCGCCATAGCTGATAAAGGGGAGCGTCATGCCCTTTGATGGAAATATATGCGCGTTGACGCCCATATTGATGATCGCCTGCAATCCGAGTTCCGTCGTCAGGCCCGCCGCCGCCAGTATGATGAAGCTGTCCTCTTCGTCCAGCAGGCGTAGCAGCACCCGGACGATGATCGCCAGATAGACGATCGCAATGCCGATGCACGCCAGCAGCCCGAATTCCTCGCCGATGACGGAGAAGATATAGTCGGTATGCGCCTCGGGAAGGTGGAACTTCGCCTGCCCACCCCCCGGACCGACGCCGGTGAAGCCGCCGTTGGTGATGGTCTTGTGCGCCAGATCGGCCTGATCCGGCCCAGTGTCAGTAGCTACGCCCAATCCCAG
Organism: Sphingobium sp. SCG-1; assembly: GCF_002953135.1. Lineage (NCBI taxonomy): Bacteria > Pseudomonadati > Pseudomonadota > Alphaproteobacteria > Sphingomonadales > Sphingobiaceae > Sphingobium > Sphingobium sp. SCG-1. Next base: position 999,810 of record NZ_CP026372.1, on the reverse strand, counting down.
GAAGTCATTGATGCGGTTGCGGCCGTTTTCGTAGAACATATAGGTCAGCACGAACAAACCCATCGCCGCGCCCACCAGCGCGCCGATGGCTTTCATCGACACGCCGGACAGCAGAAGCAGCGCACTCCACACTGCGCAGAATATTACGGTCTGCCCGAAGTCCGGCTGGCGCATCAGCAAAAGCGCCACGAACGCCGTCAGCATGCCGCTTATCGGAATCACCGGAAGGCTCGCATCCTTGCCACGCAGGGACAGCAGCCACGCCAGCGTGACAACGAAGGCGGGCTTTAGAAACTCCGAAGGCTGGAAGCGGATACCGGGCAAGTCGATCCAGCGTTTCGCGCCATTAATGGAGTTTCCCAGCACCGGCACGAGCAGCATCATGACCAGAAATACGGCCGTCAATACGACGGCAAGCCTGCGCGCCTGCGTTCGAGGCAGCATCGAAATGACCAGCATCACCGGCAGGCCTATGCCGACCCACATGAGCTGGCGATAGAAGTAGATCAGCGGATTGACGGCGACCTGGCTGGTCGAGCGATCGATTGCCGCGACGGGCGATGCCGCCGCGACAGCCACCAGCCCAATCGCGATCAGCACCGCGATCAACGACAGCAGCACGCGGTCGATTTCCCAGAACCAGATGGCAAGCGCCGTCCGCTCGCGCGGCACCGTCTTGCCGCGGAGACCGTTCACGAGCCTGCCGGGCTTGAAGCTGCCGCTAGCCATTGTCGGGTTCCTCCAATGCCTTCACCGCCGCGACAAACGCATCGCCCCGCGCCTCGAAATCGCGAAACTGATCGAACGACGCACAGGCTGGCGACAGCAGCACGACGTCTCCCGGTTGCGCCACGCGCGCGGTCCGACGCACGGCAGTCAGCAACATCTCGCTATCATCCACTTCCATGTGCGGGCGAAGAAGCTCGGCGAACATATGGCCGGACTCTCCCATCGTATAGGCATGGGCGACATTGCCATAATAGGGAACGCATTCGTCCAGATTGTCGGTCTTAGCAACGCCACCCAAAATCCAGTGTATGCGCGGCTTGCCCTCAACAGCTGGATAGGCTGCGAGTGCGGGCGCGGTGGAAGCGGCATTGGTGGCCTTGCTGTCGTTCACATATAGGACGCCGTTGACTTCGGTCACCCGTTGCATCCGGTGCGGCAGGCTGGAGAAGGTCGCCAGGGCGGATTCTATGACCGCGTCGGTGATACCCAATGCCCGGCCAACAGCCACGGCGACAGCAGCATTTTGCGCGTTATGCGGCCCTTGCAGTGATGGCCAGAGCGCCTGGGCTGCGGTATCGACGTCGAGTGCGGAAACGGAATGCAGCCGTGCCGAGACCTGCGTGGCGATGGCCCGGCTTGGCTCATCGTCAATCGCTACAACGGCGTCATGCCCCTCACTCTGCATTTCGAACAGCCGCGCTTTGGAGCCCACATAGCCATCGAACCCATCATAGCGATCCAGATGATCGGGCGTGATGTTCAGCAGAACGGCAACGTCACAATCGAGGCTGTAGGTCAGGTCGATCTGGTAACTCGACAGTTCAAGGACATAGATGCCGCCCTCCGGCAATGGCTCCTGCCCCAGAATCGGCAGTCCGATATTGCCGCCCATGCGCGTCGCTATGCCCGCGCTTTCAATGATGTGATGTATCAGCGCCGTAGTCGTCGATTTGCCGTTGGTGCCGGTGATGCCGACCACGCGATGCGGCGGCAAGCTCGGGCGGGCGAGCGCAAAGAGTTCGATGTCGCCGATGATCGGCACACCTGCCTCCCGCGCTTTCTCCGCAATGGGGTGGCGGTTGAGGGGAACGCCGGGCGAAACGACGATGCCGTCGAACCCGGCCAAGTCGATGGTCAACGGATCGGCGATCTCCGCCTTGTCGGCGACAAGCGCCTGCGCTTCCTCGCGCGTATCCCAAGCCACCACGTGGGCACCGCTGGCGACCAACGTCGCGACGGTCGCGAGGCCGCTTCGCGCCAGCCCGAGCACGGCATAGGTCTTCCCTGCAAAGGCCGGGCTGACGATCATCGCAGCTTCAAAGTCGCAAGGCCCGCCAGCGCCAGGACGAAAGCGATAATCCAGAACCGTATCACGACCGTCGCTTCAGCCCAGCCGAGTTGCTCGAAATGATGGTGGATCGGCGCCATCTTGAACACGCGCCTGCCGGTTCGCTTATAGAAAAACACTTGGATTATCACCGACATCGCCTCGACCACGAATAATCCGCCGATGATGGCCAGCACGATCTCATGGTGCGCACTGACGGCGATCACGCCGATCGTGCCGCCCAGCGCCAGGCTCCCCGTGTCGCCCATGAATACAGCAGCGGGGGGCGCGTTGAACCAAAGGAAGGCGAGGCCCGCACCCACGATCGCGCCGCAGAGAATGGTGAGGTCGCCCGCACCCGGCACATGGGGGATGCCGAGATACTCCGCAAAGTCCGCGCGCCCGACCAGATAGACGATCAGCATGAACGCAAGGCTCGCGATGATGACCGGCATGGTAGCAAGCCCGTCCAGCCCATCCGTAAGGTTCACCGCATTGCCGAAGGACACGATAACGAACGCCGCGAAGACATAGTAAAACGGCCCGAGATTAAGCGCCGGGCCGTTCCAGAACGGGACATACAGCGCCGTGCCGTTGTGCCCGACGATCAGCCACGCCGCAAAACCAGCAATCGCGAATTCGCACAGCAGCCGAAATTTGCCGGAGAGTCCCTTGTGGCTGGCCTTCGTAACCTTGTCGTAATCGTCCATAAAACCGATGGCGCCAAAGCCCAGCGTCACGAAGATACATGCCCACACGTACACCGACGACAGGTTCATCCACAGCAACACCGATGCGATCATCGACGTGAGGATCATCAACCCCCCCATTGTCGGCGTACCCCGTTTGGTGAGGTGGCTCTGCGGCCCGTCCTCGCGGATCGGTTGCCCCTTCCCTTGCCGCACGCGCAGCCATCCGATGAAGCGCGGCCCGATGATAAGGCCGATCACCAGCGCCGTCGCGATCGCCGCGCCCGTCCGGAAGCTCAGATAGCGGACGAGGTTGAACACCCCCTGGAAATCCAGCGTCTGCGCCAGCCAGTACAACATTATGCCTTGCCCCCGTCCGCCAGCGCCGCGACTACGCACGACAGGCCGACACTATTCGAACCTTTCACCAAGATCGCGTCGCCGGGCTGAACCTTCGAAAGGATCAGCGCCTTCGCGCTATCGGCGTCGGGCACATGCGCGAAAGCGACCTGACCTTCAAGGCGCTCCGCCAGCGGCGTCATGTCTTCGCCGACAAGGATCGCATAATCCACACCGCTGGCCGCAATCGGCTCCGCCAGCGCTGCGTGCAGTTCCGCACTGCGATGCCCCAGCTCCTTCATCGCGCCGAGCACGACCACTCGCCGCGCCGCCTTCTCCTTGCCCAATTGGCGCAGCGTCGCGCCCATCGACAGGGGATTGGCGTTATAGCTTTCGTCGATCAACAAGGCATCGCGGCCCTGAACGTACAGCGTCGTGCGCGCACCGCGTCCGGCAAGACCCGGCAGTTCAGCCAGCGCCAACCCCGCAGCCGCCAGATCGCCGCCCACCGCCTCGACGGCGCCCAGCACGGCGAGCGCATTCGTGACCCAATGTTCTCCCGGCGCGCCTACGGTGAAGCAGATGTCCGCGGTCGGCAGCTTGGCCGTGACCAGGGTGCCGCCCTGCGCCGCCGGAACCGCCTCCACAGCCCTGATGTCCGCATCCCGACCCATGCCGAAGCTCAGGACATTGGCGGCGAAGCGCTCCGCGTGTCGCCGCAGCCGATCATATTGCGGACTATCGAAGGGAATAATCGCCGTGCCGCCCGGCTCCAGCCCTTCGAAAATCTCCGCCTTGGCGTCGGCAATGGCATCTTCCGATGCGAAAAACTCAATATGCGCGGGCGCAATAGCCGTGACGATAGCCACATGCGGCCGGACCAGTTGCGTCAGCGCGGATAGCTCGCCGCTATGGTTCATCCCCATCTCGAAGATACCGAATGCACTTGCGGCAGGCATCCGCGACAGGCTGAGCGGTACACCGACATGGTTGTTGTAGCTCTTGACCGAACGGTGCGCGTGGCCCGGCACGGCGCGATCAAGCGCCTGAAACAGCGCTTCCTTCGTGCCCGTCTTGCCGACCGACCCGGTCACTCCGACGATCTTGGCCTCCGTGCGTGCACGCGCCGCGCGGCCGAGCGCTTGCAACGCAAAAAAGCTGTCCGCCGCCAGCACATGCGGCGCTTCTACGGGTTCGCTCACCAGAACGCCCGCAGCGCCAGCAGCCAACGCCGTATCGATATATTTGTGGCCGTCGGTCGCTTCGCCCTTCAACGCCACGAACAGGTCGCCCGGCCCGACTTCCCGGCTGTCGAAGGCTACGCCCGAAACGGCAAAAGCGGCGGACGCCGTTCCGTCCACCGCCGCCGCGATTTCATCTGATGTCCAGAGCGGGGTCAAGGCGTCACTCCGCGCATTCCCGCGCCACCGTCACGTCGTCGAACGGCAGCACGCGATCGCCGATAATCTGCCCCTGCTCATGCCCCTTGCCTGCCAGCAGCACGATGTCGTCGGCGCCCGCCTGCGCAATCGCTGCGGCAATCGCCGCGCGACGCCCGCCGACTTCGCTCGCGCCCGGCGCCCCCGCCATGATGGCCGCACGAATGGCGGAAGGCTCCTCCGAACGGGGGTTATCATCGGTGACGATCACCAGGTCCGCCAGTTCAGTAGCAACAGCGCCCATCAGCGGACGCTTGCCCGTGTCGCGATCGCCGCCCGCGCCGAACACGACGATCAGCTTGCCACGCGTATGCGGGCGCAATGCTTCGATGGCAGCGCGCAGACCATCAGGCGTATGTGCGTAGTCAACATAGACCGGCGCTCCGGCGCGCGTGATGACAGCCCGCTCCAGCCGCCCGCGCACAGGCTGAACGCGACCCAAAAACTCAAGCACCCTAGACGTGTCGCCACCCGTCGCGGTGACCAGTCCCGCCGAAACCAGCGCGTTAGCGGCCTGATAGGCACCGATCAGCGGCAGGTTCACCTTGTGCCGCTTGCCGTCAGCCTCGATTAGCAAAGTCTGCCCCAAATGCGTCGGCGTCCGATCCACGAGCTTCAAGGCTGTCCCCGCGGCCCCGACCGTCATGACCCGCAGTCCCCGCCGCTCGGCCCGCGCAATCACGTCGCCAGACTTGGGATCGTCCGCCCAGATCACTGCCGCACCATCCGCCGCCACGACTTCATCGAACAGCCGCATCTTCGCATCGAAATAGCTGTCCATGTCGCCATGATAATCGAGGTGATCTCGACCGAGGTTCGTGAATGCCGCCGCCTTTACAGGCAGCCCTTCGGTGCGAAACTGGTCGAGACCATGGCTGGACGCTTCGAACGCCGCATGCGTGATGCCTTCGCGACTAAGTCCCGACATATTGGAGAGGAACGTCACGATGTCCGGCGTCGTCAGCCCGGTGGACACCTGGTCGATGGCGGTGGTGACGCCCAACGTGCCGATGGACGCGGATTTTTCACCCATCAGCCGCCACAACTGACGCGTCAGTTCGACGGTGGACGTCTTCCCGTTCGTGCCCGTCACCGCAACGACGGTTTCCGGAAATGGCGCAAAGAACTTTGCCGCAAGCGATGCGAACAAGCGGCGCGGCTCTGCATCGGCAAGGTGCACCGCGCCGTTCACCACCGCCGACGGCCGCGCTACGACTACAATGGCGCCCGCGGCAATCGCGTCGGCGATGAAGTCTTCGCCATTGAACCGCGCACCCGGAAACGCGCCGAAGACAGTCCCCGGCGCAACCTTGCGATGGTCGATGGCAAAGCCCGTCACTTGCGTCGCGCAAGCCGTTGGGTCGACCGCTTCGATCAAGGCGTCCAGCCGCATTATTCTTCGCCCTTTGCTTTCCAAAGAAGCGGCATCAACTCGGAAATGTCCACGTCGCGCCGCTCGTCGGGAATGATACCGAGCATCGGTCCTACACGCTCCACCACCCGTTTCACAACAGGCGCGGCGGTCCATGCAGCGGTGCGAAGGCCGAACGTCTCGGCATTGCCCTGCGGTTCGTCCATCATCGTCAGGACGACATATTTAGGGTTATCCATCGGAAAGGCGGATGCGAAAGTCGTCACGAGTGAATGATGTGCATAACCGCCTGCAAACGGCTTTTCGGCGGAACCGGTCTTGCCGCCGATGCGGAAACCCTTTGCATCGGCGCTACGTCCTGTGCCAGCGGCTACGATCATCCGCAGAAGCTGCCGCATTCGGGCGCTCGTGGCAGCAGTAAACACGCGACGACCGTGCGGCACCTCCCCCGGTGCCAGGCGGCGCATCGTCGCAGGGCGCCAGATGCCGCCGTTCACCAAAGCCGCATAGGCGCTCGCCAGATGCATCGGCGTGACCGCTATGCCATGTCCATAGGACGCCGTCATAGTGGTGATCCGGCCCCAGTTCGTGGGCCACAATGTGCCGGCGCGTTCTTTCAACTCGATGCTGGGCCGACGATCAAATTCCAGCGACCGGAACATGGCCTGCATCGGTGCCGCACCCATTTCATCGGCAATTCGTGCGGTCGCGATATTGGAGCTGTGCACCAGCGTTTCAGGCACGTTGATCCAACGGCCGAGGGGGTGGTCGTCCTTGATACGAAACCCTGCCACGGCCAGCGGTGCCGTCGCATCATAGCGTTTGGACATCGACGTAACCGTGCCGTGATCCATTGCTGTCGCGATCGATAACGGCTTGAACGTGGAACCCAGTTCGTAACGCGACTGCACCATGTCGTTGCATCGCGCCGAATCGTTGCAGCTTTTCGCCGTGTCCCGCGTCAACTTGTTCGGATCGAACACGGGCAGCGATGCCATGGCGATGACCTCGCCGGTGTTGGCGTCCAGAATGATGCCACCGGCACCACGCGCCCGTTGCGCCATCATCTGCGTGTAGAGTTCGTTTTCCAGTGCCGCCTGCACGCGCGTATCGATGGAGATCGCGAACGACTTGCCCTGCGCACCAAGCTTCGTAAGCTGGTCATTGAAGGCAAGCTCCACACCCATGCCGCCCGCGCCGTCCGTGGGCGGAAAGCCCAGCACATGCGCGGCAAGAGTGCGTTGCGGATAGACTCGCTCATTCTCGCGCGGAAACTCGATGCCGACTTCGCCCAGCGCGTTCACCGCCGCGACTTCCTCGGGCAGGGCGCGCTTGCGAAGATAGGCCCAGCCCTTGCCCGTCAGCTTCTTGTAGAACTCGGCCGCCGGTTCGTCGGGAAAGATTTCGTTGAGCTTACGCGCCAGTTCCGCCGGTTCACCAATCAGCCGATCGGGCCGTACGGATATCGAATAGCCCTGCATCGTACGCGCAAGCGGCACGCCATTGCGATCGACGATGTCGGCACGCGGCAGAGCCCCTGCGGAAATGGTCGTCCGCTCGCTGCTGAACGTCGCCACTCCCATCCATGCCAGCCGCAAGCCGATAAGGCTGGTGATGCCGACGAACAGGATCAGCAGCAACACAAGCCGCTGATGCGCCACCGCCGTCAGGTTGACCCGGTCCGCGCCTGTACGCGAACGATCGGGACGGACGACCAGCGTCGCCATCAGCGGTTGCCTTTGCGTTTTTCGCCTGCCGCACGCGCGCTGAGATCCCCCAACGTGCGGTCATCCAAAAGTTTTGAATCCAGCATCGCCATACGCTCGACATTGCGGGCGACCGGCGTCGGACGATCGCGCTCCACTTCGGGCGAAGTCTTCGACTTGGCCGGGCGTGGCAGCTTCTCGACATTGTCCGCCGCCTGCGCCGTCCGGATAATCGCGATGTCGGTGCGGATCTGTGTCTTGGCCGGGCTTGCCTGCGCCACCTGCGTCTCGGTGGGAGCCTCGGCTGGCGGTTGCACCATGGCCGCCATTACCGGCGGTGCTACATATTGCGGCCCGTTCTGCTGGATACCGTCAAGGCTCGCCAAGGCGCGCTCGCCATCCAGATATTGTGCCACCGTCGGCGTCGAGTAGCGGAAATCCTCGGCATTCCAGCGTTCGAGCTGGCGCAGGTTCGCGCGCGCGCCAAATTCGGTTTCCAGATAACGGATGTCCGCCTGAGTCTGGGCAATCTGCGCCCGCACCTTGTTGAGGTCGTTCCGCTCGGTCGCCGCACGGAGCGATACCATATAGGCGGAGAGCGCGCCCAATGTGACCAGCAATACCCAGAACAGACTTTGCAGACGCTTAACCGCGATCATGACCGGTCCCCAACTGCGACGGAAGAAAAAGCAGGCGCATTCGTGCGGATCGCGCTGCGCAACGTGGCGGAGCGCGCGCGCGGATTGACGGCAAGTTCGGCTGGGCCGGCACGCACCGCCTTGGCAGGCTTCGCGAAGGTCGGCGCGTCTGCCTGAACCTGCATAGGAAGATGACGCGAGCCAACGCCTTCGCCACCGCTGCGGCGGCGCAGAAACTGCTTCACGATGCGATCCTCAAGGCTGTGGAACGTTACGATGGCGAGACGACCACCCGGCTCCAGCACCGCCTCAGCCGCCTCCAGCCCGCGCTCCAGCTCTTCCAGCTCCTGATTGAGATGAATGCGGATCGCCTGAAAGACGCGGGTTGCAGGGTCTTTCTTGTCGTGCGGCTTGTGCCCCAGCGCCCGCCGAACGACCGAGGCCAGCTCGCCGGTACGCGACAGGGGCCGCGCCTCGACGATGAAGCGCGCGATCCGGCGCGACTTCGGCTCCTCACCATAGCGATAGATAACGTCGGCGATGGCCTCTTCGGGCGCTGTGTTCAGGAAATCCGCCGCGCTCGTTCCCGACTTGCTCATGCGCATGTCGAGCGGCCCGTCCGCCTGAAACGAAAAGCCGCGATCCGCCCGGTCGAGCTGCATCGAAGAAACGCCGATGTCGAGCGTGACGCCTGCCACCCGATCGACATCCGCATTGGCCAACAGCGACTGCATCCGCGAGAACTCACCCTCGACCAAGGTGATGCCAGCGTCATCTGCAACCGGGCGCCCTTCACGGATCGCGTCGGGATCACGGTCGAAAGCGATCACTCGCGCGCCTTGCGCCGCCATCGCACGGCTATAGCCGCCCGCGCCGAAGGTGCCGTCGACATGCGTCTCGCCGGGGACAATGGCGAGCGCGTCGAGAACTTCGTTCAGCAGGACAGGAATGTGCGGCGCATCGCTCATGAGCGTCGAAGGGTTCATTTGCCCGACGCCTCCCGCTCGGCCAGGAAACGGCGGCATTTCGCTTTCAGCAATTCATGGCCGGACTCGCTGGCTTCATACGCCGCCGGGTTCCACATCTGGATATAGCGGCTGACCCCCACGAAGAAGATCGCGTCGGTGATGCCGCTCACATCCTTCAGATCGTCGGGCAGGAAGAAGCGTCCGCCATCGTCGAAGTTGACGTCATCCATGAGCGGGAACAGCTTTTCGCGCTCGCCGTCCTCATCATAGTCTTCGCCACGGTTCATGGCCGCGATGGCGCGCGCGGTGATCGCGTCCTCCTGCTGCTGACGAAAGATGGTGCCGAAACCCGTGGCGCAGGGGTGCTTGCCATGGAATGATGTCACCAGCCGATTTTCGTTACCGCTGCCGAGTTTGACCTGCTTGCGCATTTCGAGGGGAATGACGAACCGGCCCTTGCCATCTGCCAGACTGAAGGCGTTGCCCGAGAAGAGTATGCTGCTCGTCACGAGAAAACCGCCTTGCCCCTTTCTTAGGGGTACAGCTCTCCCGCAGCGAAAAGCGCGTGCACCACGCCCTCCGCTTCCACGGGAATCACAAAGCTGGAACAGCCCCTATGGCATTCTGGATACCAAGGGTTGAGGTGGGAATAAAGGGGAAAATCTGGTTAGAGATGGGAAAGGCGAGTGTTTCTTGGTTTCGTCCGTCCTATTTTGCCAGTCTCACCGGTTTGTTCTATGCCTGTTCCTGCTTCAACTTCACTCTCTGGTTCATCTGCCCTCAAATGGCTTAAGCCTTCCGCGCCATTGCGCCAGAATAGCCGCTCCTGCGAAAGCCCATAACAGGGCCACCAGCAATGCCCATCGCAGCCCGGCTTTAACATCGGCCTCGTTACGCACCCAGTTGATTGCGTTCGGCCATTCGGTCGCGGGTGACAAAGGACGGCGCAGCCAACGATCAAGAAGCGCCATCGTGTCGCTCATCAGCCTTTCCCCCTCGGAAGACTGCCACAGTCTTTCGTCGAGCAAATCGGCGTCGGCGATAAGACGGACCTTGCCCTCCCCCACGCGACATGTGACCATGAAGCCGTCCCCAACCTGCTGACACCGGGCAAAGTCGCTATGTCTGGTTGTGAAATGCGAAGCACCTTCTGTCAGCAGCAAGCGATTGCCCTCCACAAACCGACGCTCGACCAAAGCGGGTTGTGCCGGTTCCAGCACCAATCCCCAGCGCGTGAGGAGTGGATCGAGCAGGCTCGTCACCGGAGGACGGCGACGGTCACCCAGTGGCAAATCTGAGGGCCAGACAAGGAGCGGGTCCGCAAGGATGACTGCACGTCCTCCCCCGCGTACCCAATCGTCTAGCGCGACCAGTTCCTCAGGCGCAAGCAGACGAGGCTGAGCGAGCAGCAGGCGCTGCTTGAACTGAAGACTGCTCGGGGAAAGCACATCGAGTCGATCCACCTTGAACAGCGTATCAAGTGCCGACAAGGTTTGGCTCGATCCCCAGAACAGGTCCAATCCTGTATGAAGCCCAAGCGGCTCACGCGGCCCCGCCGCAGGCGGGTTCGAGGTATGGAAGACGAGACGCGGCGGTGTTTGCGCGGCCATGCCGCACAGGATGAAAACGGACAGCATGCTGCCGATCAGCGTCCACAGCGACAGCGCTGCGACCCTCCACTTCACCATACAGAACCACGATGCCGCTCCGGCGATAAAAGCGGCGGCGAGTATAAAGGGCCACCAAGCGCCCATCACGACCTGCCCCGCGCCGAGTATCGGCCCCACGCCAAGTCCTGCAAGCAAAGACCCGGCAATGGCGATGAACATGAGAGCAGCATCACTCATCACGCGGCGTCTTGCGGTCGACGAGAACAGCCTATTGCGGATCGTGGTCCATCGGCTTGTTGAGCGCCGGATCAGGCTGGAGATCCGGTACGACCTGCCCCGATTGTTCGGCAGAAGGCGTTACGCCGAGTTCGGCCAGAGGCTCACGAGGTGATACCGCATTGCCGTTGTCCGCAGAGACGGTAGGCACGACGGGTGGCGGGACACTGCGCTCGTCCAATCGCGCCTTGTCGATGATGATGTTCGCCAGGCCCACCAGCAGGATCACGCCTGCAAGTCCCGTCAGTCCGATTTGCACGCGGTGCAAGCCATCCTGCCGCCGCTGTTCATCCTTGCGCGGCAGACCCGGATTATCTGCGACCCGCCCTGATGGAGGCGTGGCGCCGGACGGTTGACCAGTCACGATCTACCAGCCCCCGTCGAAGAGAGCATCACCAGACAAGGCATAGCAGTTCTTATCCGCCTGATCCTCAATCCTGTGCCAGCCACGGAAACACGGGCAGACCTTTTGCTTCCAGCCATGTACGATTATACAGCGTCGAGAGATACCGGAAACCCGTATCACACAATATCGTCGCAATCCGATGCCCCGGCCCCAGCCGCCGCGCCAAGGCCACTGCCCCGGCGACATTGATGCCGGATGAAAGCCCGAGGCAAAGCCCTTCTTCGCTCAGCAGCCGCCGAACCCATTCAAGTCCGTCCTCATCCGATATCCGAAATTGCGTATCGATCGGCGCACCTTCGAGGTTCGCGGTGATACGGCCCTGGCCGATGCCTTCTGCAACGGACGTGCCTTCCGCCTTCAATTCACCGCACGCGTAATAGTCATATAGCGCTGCGCCATGCGGGTCACTCAGGGCTATAACGATATTCTCGTCCTTGGCTTTAAGGCCCATGCCCACACCGGCGATCGTGCCTCCGGTGCCCGCTGCACAGGTGAAGCCGTCGATCCGGCCGCCCATCTGGTCCCAAATCTCTTCCGACGTCCCGGTGATGTGCGCCTTACGGTTTGCGATATTGTCGAACTGATTGGCCCAGATCGCGCCGGGCGTTTCTTCTGCGATGCGGCGGGACGTATGAACAAAGTGGCCGGGATTGGAATAGGCAGCGGCAGGCACAGTCACCAACTCGGCGCCGAGTGCGCGGAGCGTGTCCATTTTCTCACGACTCTGCGTTTCGGGCATGACGATGATCGTCTTGTAGCCTTTAGCATTAGCGACGAGTGCGAGACCAATGCCGGTGTTCCCCGCAGTACCCTCGACGATAGTGCCGCCTGGCTGAAGCAGCCCCTTTTCCTCGGCATCTTCCACAATGAAAAGTGCCGCCCGATCCTTGACCGATGCGCCGGGATTGGCAAATTCGCACTTGCCGTAAATGTCGCAGCCCGTCTCCTGCGACGGACCAGTCAGGCGCACGAGCGGGGTATTTCCGATCAGCGCCAGCGTATTCTGATAAACATGCATGGCGCTTAGATAGCGGAGCGGACTGGCTTATGCCAGCCAGCCGCGCCCCTCGTTCATAAATTTCGCCTTCGCCTCGTGGTAACAGACTTGGAGCGAACTGTACCAAGGAGATACAGGCAGTTTTAAGGGGCAGAAAAGCGCCAGAAAGCTGCGTATTCAGCCGCGCATGCGCCTGCGCTTCCCTCTTGCCGATCGTCAGGCTGCATCCAAGCGCTTTAGCTGGATCGGACTGGCTGCATTGTGCCTGGCGCTACTGACCCCGCATCTTACCACTTACGCCCGAATGGGTGCGCTGGACCTCATAAGTGATTCCGCCGCCGCGGAAAAAGGCCATGAAGCGCCAACGGATAACTTTCCGGGTTCGGCGTTTTTCTATAGCGAGGGCGCCTTCGACCCCATCGCGGAAGCCAGCACGCTGGCTAATGTGCACATCCTAGCATTGAGCAATGGCCCTGCTGCGAGCGCCGCACCGTTCCATGCCCGCTCTGCTCTCGATCAATACCGAGCAGTCAACTGCCTCACTTCGGCAATCTATTACGAAGCCGGGAACGAGCGGGACGCTGGTCAGCGGGCGGTGGCCCAGGTCGTACTCAACAGGGTGCGGCATCCCGCCTGGCCGCAGAGTGTGTGCGGCGTCGTCTACCAGGGGTCGGAACGTCTCGACACCCGCTGCCAGTTCACTTTCAGTTGCGACGGCGCCATGACGCGTGTGCCCAATAGCAGAAGCTGGGCTCGCGCCCGGCGGATCGCAATGGACGCTCTGGCGGGACGGGTTTTCACGCCAGTCGGCTTGGCGACGCACTATCACACCCTGGCTGTCAAACCCGGCTGGTCGAACAGCCTGACACCTGTAGCGGTAGTGGGCGCACATATATTCTATCGTTTACCGGGAGCGAACGGCACGTCGCGCGCATTCTTCGCGAGCTACAGCGGGCGGGAAATGCAAGGTGGCCCGGCGCGCCGCAGTTATGAATCGAAGTTCACTGCGATGGCGCTTGTCGCTCCAATCCTCGCGCTCCCGACACCCACATCCTCGACTCCGGCACTCACCGCGAGAGGTCCGGAAGATGAACTGCCGCGGTCCACAATTCGGGCAGAATTTCAAAACTCCGGGAAGCCGTTAAGCTGAAAATCTCGTGGCAGCGCGGGGTCATGATCGGCCCTCAAATAATTTTTAGAAAAATCTCAGTAGGGACGGAACTTCAATTCATGTGCCGGGTTCTGATCTTCGGATAGCATATCTTTTGCCCCCCCGCTCTTGCTATCCATACCCATGGGCCCGGACGCAACTCTCCCCCCGATTGCGTGCCGGGCCCAAATTATTTCCAGCCATTTTCTATGTTAATGCAGAAAGTCGGAACGCTTTGCCAACAAGCGGGTTTTTGATTCCGCAGCCTGCGGGCGCACGGCGCACACTGCGTCCGAGTATCAAGAGGAGATGTTCCGTGTCCAAGAAGATCATCGCAGCCATGCTGCTTTCCAGCGCCCTGGTTCTGAGCGCCTGTAACACCGTTGAGGGTGCGGGCAAGGATGTGCAAAGCGCTGGCAAGGCCGTAGAAAAAGCCGGGGATTAATTCTCGCTTTGGGGGGCGGGCCGCTATTTAGTGGCCCGTCGATCCTTCTACGCCGGGTCCGCCCCGGCATTTTTTTCGTCCAGCGCCGCCTGCTTTGCCTGATGTCGGTCCGTGAACCAGATTGCGATGATCGTGATTTCGTAAAGCAGGATCAAAGGAATGGCGAGCATGAGCTGTGATACGACGTCGGGCGGCGTCAACACTGCGGCGGCGATAAAAGCGCCGACGATCATATAGCGCCGCAGTCCGATCAGTTGCGCGCGACTGACAAACCCGGCCCTGTTCAGCAGCATCAACAGCACGGGCATCAGGAAACTGATTCCGAAAGCCAGAATGAACTGCATCACCAGCGACAGATAGGCGTCAGCACTCGGCAGCGCCTGCACGTTCAGACCACCTGTATTCCCCTGAAACGTCAGGAAGAAGTGGAACGCTGTGGGCATCACCACATAATAAGCGAGCGCAGCCCCCATGGTGAACAGAACCGGCGTCGCGATAATGAAAGGCAGCAACGCCCGCTTTTCTTTCGCGTACAAACCCGGCGCGACGAAGGCCCATAGCTGGTTGGCGATCACCGGGAAGGACAAGCAGAAAGCGCCAAAAATGGCGATCTTCACCTGTACGAAAAACGCTTCATACAGCTTGGTATAGACTAGCTGCCCTTTGCCGTCGCCAAAGGCTTCCCGCAGCGGCTGGATGAGGAATGCGAACAGCTTGTCCGAGAAGTAGAAGCATACCGCACCGCATATTACCAACGCATAGACACACTTCAACAACCGGCCGCGCAGTTCGATCAAGTGGTCCAGCAAGGGCGCCTTGCTTTCGTCAATGTCGTCGATCATGCCGCTTCGTCGTTCTTCGGCGTGATCGCGGGCGCTGGTGTCGCCAGAGGTGTCATGTGCGCGCCCGCATAGTCTGGATTGGCAGACGCTTCGGCTACCGGCTCCGATTGATCTTCAATCGCTTCAGTCTCCGGAGGATGCTCCGCCATGATCCGCTTATTCTGCTCGGCCCACTTCTTCTCAAGCTCCTGAAGCTCGACTTCGCGGACCATCGCGTCAATGCCGGTACGGAAATGGCGGGCCATGCCCCGCGCCTTGCCGACGATCTGGCCGACCTTATACAGCGCGCGCGGCAAATCCTTCGGGCCGATCACGACGATCGCCACGATCACGATCAGCAGCAATTCGCTCGATCCGATATCAAACATCGCGGGCTTCCGATCGCGCCTTTACCGTCGCTCTCGTAATCAGACCTGCTTCTGCTCTTCGGTCTTGGGCACGCTCGGCTCAGGCGCGCGCTGGCCCTCGATCTTCGCAGCGGGACGCGCGGGCGTGATATCGTCCGAATCGTCCTCCATGCCTTTCTTGAAGCTTTTGATGCCCTTTGCGACATCGCCCATCAGACCGGAAATACGGCCGCTGCCGAACAGGAGCATCACCACCAGCAGGACGATGACCCAATGCATCAACGAGAAGGAACCCATCGTAATTCTCCAATTTGCTAGACGCTATCTAGGCG
The DNA here is from genome assembly GCF_002953135.1 of Sphingobium sp. SCG-1. Lineage (NCBI taxonomy): Bacteria > Pseudomonadati > Pseudomonadota > Alphaproteobacteria > Sphingomonadales > Sphingobiaceae > Sphingobium > Sphingobium sp. SCG-1. The sequence continues at coordinate 984,198 of NZ_CP026372.1, read as the reverse complement.
TCTTCGTCGTCCTTTTCCACAACGGATTGGGCATCATCATCCACAGCCATCGCACTTTCCAGCGCCAGATCGACGGGATCGAGCAACCCGGCAGCGCGCAAGTCGTCGATGCCTGGCAGATCGCGGCGGCTCTCCAGACCGAAATAGGTCAGAAATTCCGAGGTCGTCACATAGATCAACGGCCTGCCCGGAACTTCGCGGCGACCGGCCGGCCGAATCCAGCCCGCTTCCATCAGAACGTCCAGCGTTCCCTTACCCACCTGAACGCCACGAATCGCTTCGATTTCTGCCCGGCTTACAGGTTCGTGGTAGCCGATGATGGCAAGCGTCTCCATCGCCGCGCGCGACAGCCGCCGCGTCTCCTCCTTCTCACGCCGCAGGATGTAGGCAAGGTCGGCAGCCGTCTGGAAATGCCACCGTCCGCCACGTTCCGCCAGGTTGATCCCCCGGCCGGAATAATCCGACTTGAGTTGCTCGAGAGCAGCGGCAAGATTGCCTGAGTCGCCGACATGCAGCCGCAACTCACCGACACTAATCGGCTGTTCGGAAGCGAAGACCGTCGCTTCGACCGCGCGGAGGAAATCGTCGGGCTCCTGCGTCATGTCGATGCAGCCACGGCGCGGGCAGCGGCACGCAGATACAGCGGCGAGAATATGCCATCCTGACGAATATCGACCTTACCTTGCCGCGCCAGTTCCAGCGCGGCGACAAAGCTGCTGGCAAGTGCCGACCGACCCAATGCGCCGCCAACCCCGTCAGGCAGGAACGCTTCGATGCTCGTCCAGTCGAGGCGCGTGCCGATCATCGCCTCCACGCGCAGCATGGCTTCGTCCAAAGTCATCACCGGTCGACGAAAGACAATGTGCACCGTCGGCTGGGTACGGGCACGTATCTGACCATAGGCCTGTAGCAGTTCGAAAAGGCTGGCCTGCCACTTCGCCTTTCGTTCGGTACGCAGGCCCTCCGGTGCCGGCCTCAGGAAAACGTCGCGGCCGACCAGATCGCGAGCCATCAGCCGCGCGCCCGCTTCGCGCATCGCCTGAAGACGTTGAAGGCGAAGTTGAAGCCGGAGCGCGAGTTCCTCGGGCGAGGGAGCGACCTGCTCATCACGCGGGAGGAGCAGGCCAGATTTCAGATAAGCCAACCACGCCGCCATCACCAGATAATCGGCCGCGAGTTCCAGCTTCAACTCACGAACGCTTTCGATGAAATCCAGATATTGCTCCACCAGCGCGAGAATAGAGATCTCCCGCAGATCGACTTTCTGCGTGCGCGCAAGGGAGAGGAGCAAATCGAGCGGCCCTTCCCATGCCTCGAAGCTGACGGTCAGCCGCTCCGGGCCTGCGGGCATTTCGGCGTCGGGGAAAAGATCGTCCACGCTGACTGCCGTCCTCAGACCAGAGCCAGCAGTTCGTCACGCTTGGCCAGCAGAGCCTCCAGTGGCACTTCATCCTGCGATGCGGACGCATAGGCGAGGCCCGCATCCAGCCGCTCCCGCGCGCGTGGTGTAATATCCGGCAGCGCCTTAGCAAGGCCGATCATTTCCTCCATGCGGCCCCAGCAATTGAGCGCGATGTCGCACCCTGCGGCCACCACAGCGACGGCCAGTTCGGGAATGCTTCCACTCAACGCCTTCATGTCGAGATCATCGGACATGAGCAGCCCGTCAAAACCGATGCGGTCGCGGATGATGTCCTGAATGATGGTCGGCGAGAGGCTGGCGGGTCGCTGGTCATCCCAGGCAGAGTAGACGATGTGCGCCGTCATCCCCATCGGTGCCCAGTTGAGCGACTGGAACGGTTCAAGATCGACCTGCAACGCCTCTTCATCAGCATCGACATGGGGTAGTTCAAGGTGGCTGTCGACAGCAGCGCGGCCGTGTCCCGGCATATGTTTTACGATCCCCGTAACACCACCCCGCCTCAGGCCGTCGAGCACGGCACGCCCTAGGGCCGCGACACGCATAGGCTCGCCGCCGAGCGTCCGGTCGCCCATGATGTCGCTGGCTCCGGGCTGGCGCACGTCCAGCAACGGAAGCGCGTCGACGGTGATGCCACACTCCCGAAGCGTGATAGCGATCGCCTGTGCATTGGTGCGGGCCGCTTCGATCGCCGTGATCGGCGCGATGTCGTAGAGCCGGTCGAACGACGATCCCGGCGGAAAGGCGGGCCAGACCGGCGGACGCATGCGCGCGACGCGGCCACCTTCCTGATCGATCATGATAAGCAAATTGTCCCGACCGTGAAGTGTACGCATCGAATCGGTTAGTGCGCGCAGTTGCGCCACGTCCTCGACATTCCGGCCGAAGATTATGTAGCCTGCCGGATCGGCATCGCGAAAGAACGCCGCTTCGTCAGCGGTGAGCGACGTGCCGGACAAGCCAAAGATGACGGGTTTCATGCCGCCATTCTAACGCGAGTGGCTCGCCCTGTCGAAGCGTCAATTGACGACGAGGCAGCTTTCCCCAGCGACGCGCAGTTTCCCGCAGATCGCACTGGCCTGTGCGCCCGTCCCGGCACTCGCGCGGAGTCGATACAGCGTCGTCTCTCCAACCTTCACGGACTCGACCGAAGTGCCGAGCGGCGCGAGATAGTCGAACCGTTTGGACAGTCGGTTCCATGCATCCTTGGCGCTGGATTGGCTACCATAAGCGCCAAGCTGTATCATCGGGCCGCTGGCTTTGGCGGTGGCTGCGGGTTTCGACGCCGCGCTGCCGCGCGTTGCATCAGATACGGGTGCCGAGAATTGGCTGGAGGGCTTCGCTGCCGCGGTCTTTGCAGCCTCAACAGGCGCTGGTCCGGCCGTTACAGGCGCTTCGGGTACGCGGCTGGGATCGATCCGGCCTGCACGCTCCACGCCTTCGCTTGCAGCGAAACTGGCGTCACCTTCACCGGCAAATTTCTTGGCGTCCACTTCATTCGCTGGCACTTTATAGTCGCCAGCGGGGGCTGCGATAAGCTGCGCATCACCGCCTGAAGCCGCCGAAGATGTACGGTTCTGTATCCAATATACGCCGCCGACGATCACCCCCAATGCGATCAAGCCAGTGACGATGAAGGCGAGCAGCTTAAGCGGAGAGACACCGTCATTATCGTCCTCGCGATCAGCCGGTTCCAGCCACGGAAGACGATCCTCGTCATCCAGGTTCAGGCTGCCACGCGCATAATCACTCATCACTGCATCTCCGTCAGCGCCTCGACCCCCATTAGTGCCAAGCCGTTGCGGATTATCTGCCCGATTCCCTGCGCCAAGAAAAGCCTTGCCGATGTGGTCGCCGGATCGTCCGCAACAATCACGCGCAGCTCCGGATTGTCGTTACCCTGGTTCCACCAGCCATGGAAAGACGCCGCCAAGTCATTGAGATAAAAGGCGATACGATGCGGTTCGCGGCTCTGTGCGGCGGCCTCCACGATACGTGGAAACTGTGCTGCGCGCTTGACCACCTCAAGCTCTCCCGTCCCAAGCCGGGACAGGTCCGGCGCTGGAAGATCGAGACCCGCTTCCGCAGCACGGCGACCCAGCGAGGAAATCCGCGCATGGGCATATTGTACGTAGAAGACCGGATTGTCCTTCGACGCTTCCACGACCTTGGCAAAGTCGAAATCCATCTGCGCATCGGCCTTGCGCGTCAGCATGGTGAAGCGGACGACATCCTTGCCCACTTCCTTCACGACATCGGCCAACGTCACGAAATTGCCGGAGCGCTTCGACATTTTCACCGGCTCGCCATTGCGGAGCAGGCGCACCATCTGCACCAGCTTCACGTCGAACCGGGTCTTGCCGCCCGTGAGCGCCGCGACCGCCGCCTGGATGCGCTTCACGGTTCCCGCATGATCCGCGCCCCATATGTCGATCAACTGATCGGCGGCCTCCGCTTTCTGATAATGGTAAGCGAGGTCCGCGCCGAAATAGGTCCAGCTTCCGTTGGACTTCTTGATCGGACGATCCTGATCGTCGCCAAACTGCGTGGAGCGGAATAGCGGCAGTTCGACCGGCTCCCAATCTTCCGGCGTTTCTCCCTTCGGTGCCTCAAGAACACCGTCATAAACCAGTCCCTGCTCGCGTAGCCAGGCTTCGGCCGCCTCCGGCTTGCCTGCCTCCTGCAACTCCGCTTCGGATGAGAAGAGATCGTGATGGATGCCGAGCAGCGCGAGATCATCCCGGATCATGTCCATCATCGCCGCAACCGCCTGCTTGCGGAAGGGCACCAGCCACTCGCTTTCCGGTGCCGCGACCATGGCATCGCCATATTCGGCAGCCAGCTTCTGGCCCACCGGGATCAGATAATCACCGGGATACAGGCCTTCGGGGATCGCACCCACATCTTCGCTAAGTGCCTCGCGATACCGGAGATGCACCGAGCGCGCGAGGACATCGACCTGCCCCCCCGCGTCGTTGATGTAATATTCACGCGTGACCTTGTGCCCGGCATATTCGAGCAGCGTCGCGAGAGCGTCCCCCACCACTGCGCCCCGGCAATGCCCCATGTGCATCGGGCCAGTAGGATTGGCGGAGACATATTCGACATTCACATGAACGCCCTGCCCCATGTCGGTGCGTCCGTAGTCCTTGCCCTCGGCGTGGATCGCCGCCAGTTCGGCGCGCCACGTCGCATCGGTCAGGCGCATGTTTAGGAAGCCGGGACCAGCCACCGAAACCTCAGCCACTTCCTCCAGCGCCTGCAACCCTGCCGCAACCTTCTCGGCCAGCGCGCGCGGGTTGGTGCCGGCGGGCTTGGCCAGCACCATGGCGGCGTTGGTGGCAAGATCGCCATGGCTCGGATCGCGCGGCGGCTCGACGGTTACGCCCTTGCGATCCAGACCGGCAGGCAAATCGCCCGAAGCGACAAGCTGGTCCAGCACAGCATCGAGATAGGTCGTGAAACGGGCGTACAAAGTCACCGGAAATTCCCCACGGGTAAAAACACTGCGCAGCCTTCGGCTGGCGCTATACCGCTGCCCTTACCGCGTATCGAAGAAAAGAGCAGCCCATAGCTGCTGGACCAACCGGCCCAGCGATCAACGCGTCACATTATATCGGAGCTGATCCTGCGTTAGGTTGAAGCCCACCAGCAGTTCGAAACTGGTACGCTGCAACGCTGCCTTCACCTCGGGCGAGGCGAACGGATCGAGCGCGGCATCGGCGTCGCCTGCCTTGCGCTTCTGGCTGATCTTGTCCTGAATGTCCTTCGGCAAGGTCGCAACGTCCTTGTCGACATAGGACGCGGCCTTGGCAGTCGCCGTGGTGCGATATTCGCCAGGCGCGAAGCGGAGCGTCACTTGCGCAACGCGCTTGGCTATAACGCTGCTACCGCCGCGCACGACCGTTGCGAAGTAGGGCAAGGTGACTTCCCGTGCCGCGCTGGCATCGCTGCGCCGCGCCTGCACATCGAACGTGGCCTCGGTGTAAAGCTGTGCGCCATCCGCACATGTCGCCCGAACATTCGTGATGTCTGCCACTACGTCGATAGCGGAAGCATCGCGGCTGGTAGCCGGATTGAACAGGGTAATGTCGCCCGTATAGGCCGGGACAGCCGCCGTCGGACAGGCCGAGCGAACCGCGATTATGCCGCCTGTCGCATCGATTTCCCCACTGCGCGAACAGCCCGCAAGAGCGATAACGGCTAGGCTTACAAGTGCGGTTCTGGCGATGGTCACAGGAATTCCCTGAAAAAGCGAGGATGACCGGCTTCTTATCCATCCGCCACTCGCGACGCAACACGCATGCGCGAGAAGTGCAGCGGCACGGGCGGCAAGGAAGCGCCTTTCCTCCTGTCGAAGCTTCGCCTAAAGGCTTTGGCTATGACAGACATCGCGCCCTCGTCAGCCAACCTATCCGCTAAATTGCCCTTGCTGCTGTTGATTGCGGCGCCGCGGGGTTTTTGTGCCGGAGTGGACCGCGCCATCGTGATCGTGGAGCGCGCGCTCGAGAAATATGGCGCGCCGGTCTATGTGCGGCATGAGATCGTCCATAATCGCTTCGTGGTGGAAGGCTTGAAGGCGAAGGGCGCGGTCTTCGTCGAGGAACTGGACGAAGTGCCCGATGGCGTTCCGGTCATATTCTCGGCGCATGGCGTTCCCAAATCGGTGCCGGTCGACGCGCAGCAGCGGGGACTTTCCTATTTCGATGCAACGTGCCCGCTGGTATCCAAGGTCCATCGTCAGGCGGAACGGCAAGTCGCGGCAGGGCGGCACATCCTGTTCATCGGCCATCGCGGCCATCCCGAAGTCATCGGGACGTTCGGTCAGGTGCCTGAGAACACCATGACCCTGATCGAAACGGTCGCAGATGCGGAAGCGTTTACGGCGCCAGATCCCGATAATCTGGCATTCCTGACGCAGACGACTTTGTCAGTGGATGACACGGCGGCGATCGTAGACGTGCTGCAACGCCGATTTCCTACTATCGCTTCGCCGAAGGGTGAGGATATTTGCTACGCCACCTCCAACCGGCAGAATGCCGTCAAGGCGATAGCGTCATCCTGCGACGCGGTGCTCGTCATCGGTGCACCGAATAGCTCGAATTCGCTGCGACTGGTTGAAGTCGCAGACCGGGAAGGCACACCCGCTCGCCTCATCCAGCGTGCGGACGAGATCGATTTCGAATGGCTGCGGGGTGTCGCAACCCTCGGGATCACGGCAGGCGCGTCGGCACCCGAAGTGCTGGTGCGTGAAGTCGTCGCCAAGCTTTCCGAGAAGTTCGATGTCGAGGAGCGGGAAGTCGAAGAAGTCCGGGAAACGGTGTCCTTCAAGCTTCCCCGCGGTCTTGAAGCGGCCTGACACTTCATGGCAGTATATACGCATGTACCGGCCGAGGACATGGCCGCTTTCCTGACGCGCTATGATGTCGGTAGCCTAGTCTCTGCAAAGGGCATTGCCGAAGGTGTCGAGAACAGCAATTACCTGATCGAAACGACGCAGGACCGTTTCATCCTGACGCTGTACGAAAAGCGCGTCGATGAAGCGGACCTGCCATTCTTCATGGACCTGCTCGATCATCTGGGTGCGCGCGGCTGCAAAGTGCCCCGTTTCATTGGCGATCGGGACGGGGCCAAGCTTCAGCAACTGGGTGGACGTCCCGCATGCCTTATCGAATTTCTGACCGGTGTGTCCGTCACCGAACCGACGCCAGCGCAGGCACGGGCGGCAGGCAAGGCATTGGGGGAAATGCATCGGGCAGCGGCGGATTTTACCGGCACTCGCCCCAACGCGCTTGATCCTGCCGGGTGGCACGATCTTGCCGATAAATGCGGAGCCGATTTCGACAGCATTGCTCCGGGCTTTGGTGAACGCGTCGCTGCCGAACTCAGTTGGCTGGACGCAAATTGGCCCGTGGATTTGCCTCGCTCCGTCATCCATGCCGATCTTTTTCCGGACAATGTCCTGATGCTGGGCGATGACGTTACTGGCCTCATCGACTTCTATTTCAGTTGCACGGACATTCGCGCCTATGATCTTGCCGTGACGCATGGCGCATGGTGCTTTGCGAATGACGGCAGTGCCTATCATTCCAATCGCGGTGCGGCTCTGGTGGTGGGCTATGATGGCGCATTCGGCCTATCGGATTCCGAGCGCGCCGCCTTCCCCGCCTTGTGCCGGGGCGCGGCTTTGCGCTTTCTCCTGACGCGCGCCTATGACTGGATCAACACACCCGCCGATGCGATGGTGACTCGCAAAGATCCCCTCGCCTTCCTGCGGCGTCTGGATTTCTACGCTACGGCGCATCCATCCATGTTGCTCGGCGCATGAGCGAACCGACCACAGTCGAGATTTTCACCGACGGCGCATGCAAGGGCAATCCCGGCCCCGGCGGCTGGGGCGCAGTGATCCGGTCCGGCCCGCATGAGAAGGATTTGTCCGGCGGCGAGAAGCTGACGACCAACAACCGCATGGAATTGATGGCCGCGATCGAGGCGCTGAACGCTCTCAAGCGCCCCTGTCATGTCATCCTGACCACCGACAGCAATTATGTGAAGGACGGCATCACCAAGTGGGTGTTCGGCTGGCAAAAGAACGGCTGGAAGACCGCCGACAAAAAGCCTGTCAAAAACGCGGAACTCTGGCAGGCCTTGGTCGAAGCCACCCGCCGCCACAGGATAGATTGGCGATGGGTCAAAGGCCATGCCGGGCATCCCGACAATGAGCGCGCCGACCGATTGGCGAGCAACGCGGCCGACGTCATGCGCATGACTGGTTGACTGTGGAATGAAGGAAGGAGATAAGGAACATATAGTGAACATATGGCCGATTCTTTACCCTCCCTATCCGCGCTCAAACGCAGGATTGCCGCCATTGAGCAGCATCGTCCGGCAATGGCGGAGGTCCATGTCAGCAGCGGCCATGACGGGATCGACGTAGCCACAGGAGGCGGAATCGCAAGAGGTTGCCTGCATGAACTATTCGCGTCGGAGCCTGACGATGCGGGAAGCATTACGGGTTTCGCGACTATGCTGGCTGTGCGGTTGGGCGGCGGCATAATCTGGCTGCGGCAGGAAGGGGTACAGAAGGCGAGCGGCAGGCTGCACGCCGCGGGACTAATGGAAATTGGCCTCGATCCCGCACGGATGATATTGGCGGTTTTGCCCGATCCTCTTTCCGTTCTGCGCGCGGCGGCAGATGTCGTGCGCTGCCCGGATGTGGGCGTGGCGGTGGTCGAACTATGGCAGCGCCCGCCTGCGCTCGACCTGACTGCCAGCCGCCGCCTCGCCCTCGCCGCCGAAGCATCGGGCGTTACGATATTGCTGCTGCGGGTCGATGCTGAGCCGACGCCGAGTGCCGCCCAGACTCGATGGGCTGTGCGGGCAGCGGCATCCGCGCCGCTGGAGGCCAACGCTCCGGGCCACCCAACCCTGGAAATCGAATTGTTGCGCCAGCGTGGTCGCCCTGCGGGCGGACGCTGGCATGTGGAGTGGGATCGTGAACGAGCAGTCTTCCTTGCGGCAGACAGGCCGGCAGAACGCCATGCAAACACAACCATCCGGGCGGCGTCATCTGGCGCTGTGGTTCCCCTTCCTTTCGGCGGACAGGATGATGCGCCTGCTGTCCTCCCGATCCGACGCACCGGCTGACGGTCCTTTCGCGCTCATCGAGAAGATACGCGGCGCGATGCGCATTGCCGCGCTCGATCCACAGGCCGTTGCGCTGGGGCTCTCGCCGGGGCTGGCCTTGGCCGATGCCCGCGCACGCGTACCCGAACTGACGGTGTTTGATGCCGATCCCGGCGCGGATCTGCGCTGGCTGGAGCGGATCGCGGATCATTGCGACCGTTACACGCCGATGGTGGCGCTTGATTCGCCCGATGGCATAACCCTCGACATCACCGGCTGCGCGCATCTGTTCGGTGGCGAGACGGCGCTGGTCGATGATCTGGAACAGCGGATGCGCCGCTGGATGAGTGGGACGACCGGGCATCTGCGCCACGCCTTCGCTGATACGCCGGAAGGCGCACAAGCGCTCGCCCGGTTCCAGAACGTACCCGCAGCCAGCGAGGATGCAGCCCTGCGCCGCCTTCCAATTGCGGCCCTGCGGCTGGAACCGGAGACCGAGACCGCGCTACGCCGCGCGGGACTGCGCACCATAGGCGACCTCGCCACGCGGCCCTCCGCACCCATCGCGGCGCGTTTCGGGGAAGAGGCAACGGATATGCTGGTCCGCGTGCTGGGACAGAGGGACAGTCGCATCGTGCCCCGCCGCGCCCTCCCCGCCTTGTTCTTCGAACGCCGTTTCGCCGAACCCATTGCCCGCACCGAAGACATACTCACCGTCATCGGCGACCTTGGCGAAGACGCGGCGCAGGTGATGGAGGAGCGGCGCAAGGGCGGCCGTCGCTTCATCGTGCGCCTGTTCCGGAGCGATGGGCAGATGCGCGATCTCGGCGTGGAGAGCGGCCTTCCGCTGCGTGATCCGGCGCTCCTTATTAAGCTCTTCTCCGAACGGATCGAGGCATTGGCCGATCCCATTGATCCGGGCTTCGGCTTCGATATGATCCGCCTTTCCGTGCCCGCTCTCGAGCCGATGATGCCGACGCAGTTGCAGCTTGAAGGCGGCGCGGTCACGCAGGAGGCCATGGCCGCGCTGGTCGACAGGCTCTCGACGCGATTGGGCCGCGACCGCATCCATCGCTTCGCGCCGCGCGATACGCACATACCCGAGCAAGGCGTGTTGACGCTGCCTGCCGTCGAGGCCCCTGTTCCCGCACAATGGGAAAAGCCCGAAGCCGGGGAACCGCCCCTGCGCCCCGTCCACTTGTTCGATCCGCCGCAGAAAATCGAAGTCATGGCCGAAGTCCCCGACGGCCCGCCGCATCGCTTTCGCTGGCGGCGCACATTGCATGATGTCACTCGCTTCGAAGGACCGGAGCGGATCGCGGCGGAATGGTGGAAGCGCCCGGAGGGGACCGGCACCACCCGCGACTATTATCGCGTGGAGGACGCGCGCGGTCGTCGCTTCTGGATATTCCGCCACGGCCTTTACACCGAAAAGTCCCACCCCAACTGGTACGTCCACGGGCTGTTCGCATGACGAACCAGGAGCCTGCCTTTGCCGAACTGGTGGCTGCCACGAACTACTCCTTCCTGCGCGGCGCATCGCATCCGCACCAGATGGTAGGCGCGGCGATCGACCTGGAGATGGCCGGGATCGGGATAGTTGACCGCAACACCGTCGCAGGAGTCGTCCGCGCCTATGTCGCGCTGAGGGACGCCCAAGAGGACGCCGCTAAGGAAGGCCTACCTGCAATCGATTTCGATCTCGTCGTCGGTGCGCGGCTGGTTTTTAGCGACGGCACGCCGGACATCATTGCCTATCCCGCGACGCGCTATGGCTGGGGCCGTCTCACGCGTCTGCTGACAGTGGGCAATATGCGAGCGAAGAAAAGCGACTGCATCATCAATTTCGATGATCTGCTGGTGCATCTCGAAGACTTGCTGCTGATCGTCATGGCGCAGGAGGAACACGGCGCAATGCTCTTGCAACTCAGGCGCGCGGCACCGGGTCGCGTCTGGCTCGGCGCCACGATGCCTCGACAGGGCAATGACCGCCGTCGCCTAACCCGCCTGATGCGGCTTGGCAAAGCCAGTGGGGTGCCTCTGATCGCAACCAATGACGCGCTCTATGCGACCCCCGAACATCGTCCCTTGCACGATGCCGTGACCTGCGTACGGGAAGGCACGACAATCACGCAGGCGGGGCGCAAACTTGCCGCCAATGCCGAACGTCACCTGAAGGCCCCTAGCGAAATGCTGCGTTTGTTCCGTGATTGCCCACAGGCAGTGGCGGAAACGAAGGTGCTGCTCGATCGGATTAGCTTCAGGCTGTATCACCTGAAATACCAATATCCGCATGAGCCGGTCCCAGAAGGGTGGCACCCGCACCAGTGGCTCCGGCATGTCGTCACCAAAGCCGCCAGAAAGCGGTACGGACCTGAATTATCCGTCAAAGTACGAAAGCTTTTACGGCAAGAGTTCAACCTCATCCGTAACAAGGGATATGCTTATTACTTCTTGACGGTTTATGATCTGGTCAGGTTTGCACGCGCACAGGAGCCACCCATCCTTTGCCAAGGACGCGGATCGGCAGCCAATTCCATCGTCTGTTTCCTGCTGGAAGTCACTTCAGTCGATCCGGTCAGACATGACCTGCTGTTTTCCCGTTTCGTCTCTGACGAACGGCATGAGCCACCGGATATCGACGTCGATTTCGAACATGAGCGGCGCGAGGAAGTCATACAACATATCTATGACCGCTATGGCCGCCATCGCGCCGCAATCGCTGCGACCGTCATCCATTATCGACCACGCAGTGCCGTTCGCGAAGTCGGCAAGGTGCTCGGCTTCTCCGAAGATATAACCGCGCGCCTCGGCAGTACGGTGTGGGGCAGTTTTTCCAGTGACATGGAAGACAAGCGTTACACCGAAGCGGGCTTCGATATAGCCGATCCCGCTATTGCCCGGCTGAAGGATCTCGTTGGTCAAATCCTCAAATTCCCCCGCCATCTTTCGCAGCATGTCGGTGGCTTCGTGCTGACGCAGGATAGGCTCGATGAAACCGTTCCGATCCACAACGGTGCGATGGAAGGCCGCACGTTTATCGAGTGGGACAAGGATGACATTGACGCATTGGGATTGATGAAAGTCGATGTGCTGGCGCTGGGAATGCTCACCTGCATTCGCAAGTCGTTCGACCTGATGCGCGATCATGGTTTGGGCAACCATAGCCTGACGATCGAACTCGAGTCCGATGATCCCAAAGTCTATGATATGTTGTGCGAAGGGGACAGCATCGGCGTGTTCCAAGTGGAAAGCCGGGCGCAGATCAACATGCTGCCGCGCCTGAAACCACGTAGACTATACGACCTCACCATCCAGGTTGCGATCGTCCGCCCCGGTCCGATCGAAGGCGGAATGGTCCATCCGTATCTACAGCGGCGCCAGCATCCGGAAAAAGTCGAGTATCCCTCGCCCGCGCCGCCGCATGATCCCAACGAACTCAGAACTTTGCTCCAGGAAACCTGTGGTGTTCCGCTGTTTCAGGAACAGGCCATGAAACTCGCTATTGTCGCGGCAAATTTCACTGGCGCAGAAGCAAACCAGCTACGGCGCGCAATGGCGACGTTTCGCAATAGGGGTGGCATCGATAAATTCGGCACGAAGATGATCGAGGGCATGGTGGGGCGCGGCTATGAACGCGACTTCGCTGTACGTTGCTTCAAGCAGATCGAGGGGTTCGGCAGCTATGGCTTTCCGGAAAGTCACGCGCTCTCCTTTGCCCGGCTTGTCTATGTGTCGTCCTGGATCAAATGCCATCACCCGGCAGTCTTCGCCTGCGCGCTGCTCAATTCGCAGCCGATGGGCTTTTACGCACCCGCACAGATCGTGCGCGACGCGCGCGAGCATGATGTCGAAGTGCGCGCGATAGACATTAATCATAGCAATTGGGACAACAGCCTTGAACAGCGGGATGACGGTAGCCTCGCCTTACGCTTGGGCTTTCGGCAACTGGATGGGATGCGCAAAGCAAGCTGGGCGCAAGCGATCATGGATGCGCGCGATGCGGGCACCTTCGACAGCATAGAGTCCCTCGCCCGCCGCGCCAATCTTCCGCAGCGCGCCCTGCGCCTGCTCGCCGATGCCGATGCGTTTCGGTCGATCGGCCTCGACCGTCGGCAGGCGCTCTGGGAAGTGCGGCGGCTACCCAATGGGGAACTGCCACTCTTTGCCGCCGCGAAGGCGCGCGAACTGAATTATGAACCTGACGCCAGATTGCCTGTAATGTCGTCTGCCCAGCACGTCGCAATCGATTACCAGACATCAAGGCTTTCGTTGAAAGATCATCCGATGACATTCCTGCGCCCCATTTTAGAGGCAGAAGGCATCAAGAGCTGCGCCGACACTGCGAACTCGAAAGCTGGCACCAAGGTGCGGACCGCCGGCATCGTTCTGGTGCGTCAGCGGCCCGGCAAAGGCAATGCCATCTTCGTCACGCTGGAAGACGAAACCGGCATCACCAATGTCATTATGTGGGCGCGCCTGTTCGAACATTTTCGTCGCGAAGTCATGGCCGCGCGGCTGATGCTGGTGGAGGGTGAAGTGCAGCGCAGCCCCGAAGGCGTCACTCATGTGATGGCCGCCAACATCATCGACCGGACGGCTTTGCTGGATCGGCTGGACGACGACACCATGATGCCCATGACCCTGTCACGCGCGGATGAGGTCAAGCATCCCCAGCCGATCCGCAATCATGGCCATCCGCGCAACGTGCGCATCCTGCCGAAATCGCGCGACTTCCATTAGAAACCGAAGCTCAAACTAGCACCCGCTCCGGCTTCCCGATCTCCTCGATCGACGTGTTCGCGTCGATTTCCATAACCGGCTTCAATATGCCGTCGCGAAGGTCATATACCCATCCGTGTAGCGCCAATGGCTGTCCGGCGGCGAAGGCATCCTGCACCGTCTTGGTGCGTACCAGCCGCACAAGCTGATCGCGCACGTTCACTTCCACGAAGCGGTTGACCTGCGCATCGCGGTCGCCAGCTTTTTCAATCTCCTGCGCGTGGTCTTGCTTGACCTGCCGCGCATTGTCGAGCCACTGGTCCACCGGCCCGTCAACTTGTCCGTCATAGGCGGCTGCAATCCCGCCGCAGCCATAATGGCCGCAGATGATGATGTGTTTCACCTTCAGCACCGCGACCGCATATTGCAGCACGGACATCAGGTTGAGATCATCTTCATTCACCAGATTGGCGATGTTGCGGTGAATGAACATGCCGCCCGGCGGAGTCATCGTCATCTGCTCAGGGTTCACGCGGCTGTCCGAACAGCCTATCCACAGGAACTCAGGCTGTTGCCCTGCCACCTGACGGCTGAAGAAGTTCGGGTTCTCCTCCTTCAGTTCCATCGACCAGGCTTTGTTGGCAAGCAGCAGTTGCTTGTAGCTTTTCATGCGAAACTCACTCCGGCTGACTGGGCATTGATGCGCGGCGACACCTTCTCGGCGATATCGGCGCGTAGCCGTACGCTGATGTTGCGGTAGTCGGCGCCCTTGATGAACGCGTTGATGATGTCGACATTGTCGAGATCGACATAGTTCGTCGAAGACAAGTCGATCAACAGCGCGCAATCGTCAGGCACGCGAGCAAACGCCTTTTGCAGTTCATATTTGTGGATGAAGTACAGGTTGCGCCTGGCGCGGATGATGCAGTCGGTTCCCGTCTCGTCGCAGGCGAAGGTGATCGCCGGGCGAAAGTTGCGTGCGATCACGAATATGAAGCCGACGGTAAGACCGATCATGATACCGATCAGCAGATCGGTGAAGAGGATCGCACCGACTGTGACGACGAAGGGAATGAACTGCGTCCAGCCCTGCTTGAACCGCTCCATGAACAGCTTGGGTTTGGCGAGCTTGTAGCCCGTCGCAATCAGAACCGCGGCGAGCGACGACAGCGGGATGAGGTTCAGGACCGTCGGGATCAGCAACACGCTCAGCAACAGCCAGAGGCCATGCATGATCGTCGACATCTTGCTTTCGGCCTTCGCCTCGACGTTCGCCGATGAGCGAACGATAACCGATGTCACCGGAATACCACCGATCATGCCCGACACGATGTTGCCGCCGCCCTGCGCCAGCAGCTCCCAGTTCTTGTCGGTGGTGCGGCGGCGAGGGTCAATTTCATCGACAGCTTTGACGCTCAGCAGCGATTCGAGGCTGGCAACGATCGCCAACGTCACGGCTACGGTCCAGACAGTCGGGTTCGAGATCGCTGTGAAATCCGGAAAGCGGAAGAACGACAGGAAAGCGGAAAAGTCCTGCGCGACCGGCACCTGCACCATATGCGTCGGTTGGATCCGGAGGCTGGGGATAACACCGCCAAGCAGCATGTTGCCGAAGATGCCGATCAGGACGACGATCAACGGCCCAGGCAGGAACCGCAGCGGGCCGGTCTTCGGGCGCGCGCCGTCCCACCAGAAAAGAAAGGCGAGACTGATGATCGCGATCAACATCGCGCCCCAGAGGAAGCTGTTATTGAGCGAATACCATATGGCGGAAAAGGTATTATACCCATCGCTCTGAAGGAAATCGAATGTTCCTTCGTAGCTGCCGTCATAACCAAGCGCATGCGGCAACTGCTTCAGGATCAGAATGATGCCGATCGCGGCCAGCATTCCGGTGATGACCGAGGACGGCACAAATTCGCTTAGCAATCCAGCCCGAGTGAAAGCGAACGCGAGTTGCATTACACCCGCAATGACCACTGCGAGAAGGAATGCCTCGAAAGTGGGTAGCCTCTCGATCGCGGAAAAGACGATGACTGTTAGACCGGCGGCAGGACCACTGACCGACAGAGGCGATTTCGACAAGCTGCCGACAACGATGCCGCCCACTATTCCGGCGATGAGGCCTGAAAACAACGGGGCGCCTGATGCCAGCGCGACGCCGAGGCACAGCGGCAATGCGACAAGGGACACGACGATCGAAGCCGGCAGGTCCGACCGCAATGTCGCAAAGAGAGACTTAGGTTGAGACACGGCAACTCCAGAAGTAAAGATTTGGCGCAGTTCGCTGCGCTGCAACATCAAAAATAGGCGAGGAGTTGGGCCAGGAAGCTAACGCGATGTAACAAATTGTTGCCACTGCGTTCTGGCGCAGCAGTCCGTCGCGATTTTTCGCTCTTCCACCGTTGAAAGTATCAGAAGGCCCTTATCCCGCGAATTCCCGTGCCACCTGATGGATTGCGCCTTTTCCTATTGCGCCACCCGGCCTAACAGGGCCTATTATGTGGCAACTTTACCAATTCCCGCTCTGCCCTTTTTCCCGCAAGGTTCGCCTACTGCTGGGCGAGAAGGGTATCGGCTATGATCTCGTCCGTGAGTCGCCCTGGATGATGCGAGATGAGTTTCTGGACTTGAACCCCGCTGGCACTACGCCGGTGATGGTCGATCTCGATAAAGGCATCACGCTGATCGACAGTCAGGCGATCTGCGAATATTTTGAGGAAACGGTAGACAAGTTCCCGCTGATTTCCGGAACAGCGGCTGGACGAGCTGAAGTGCGCAGGCTCGTCACCTGGTTTGATCAAAATTTCTACGGCGATGTCGTCGCGCCGCTGCTGCATGAGCGTATGAAGAAGCGGATCGTCCATCGTATGTCTCCGGACGGCGGCGTGCTGCGCGAAGCAATGAAGCGTGCCAACACGCACATGGACTATATGGACTATCTGCTCGACCATCGAAGCTGGATGGGGGGTGGCACGATGAGCCTGGCCGACGTTACGGCGGCGGCCCATCTTTCGGTAGCGGATTACCTAGGGGGAATCGACTGGACCGGGCATGAACCGGTAAAGCGCTGGTATGCGGGCTTCAAGTCGCGTCCGTCCTTCCGGCCGCTATTATCGGAACGGATGGAAATCGTGGTGCCGCCCGGCCATTATGAGAAGCCGGATTTTTAACGATCGGCTTAACGATCAGGCGGTGGCCGAAGCAGACGGAGCGTCCGCTGCGTTAGCCGCTTCGCTCTCGTCCGGCGTAAAGCTGCCGAACCTGTCCGCAACGAACACCACCAACGCAATACCCGCGACGCCCAGAACAGCGACAGGCGTCAGGCATACGCCTACACCATAGCGGACGGCGTCTTTAGCTTTTTGCAGCAGGGATACGTTCGTCATAGGGGCTACTCCTTAGTACCCACCTAACCCCTTAACGTAAGTAAGGAGCGCGACTCAAGCGTTGTTATCGGATCGCCAGCCGTTCGCCTGCATTACCGAGGCAAGCGCCGGAAGCGCGGACGTACGTTCGGCGATGCGAGTAAGCCTGGGCGTATTCTCTCGAAACCATGCTATTCGTGGGCGCCAATTAACCATCGCGGCGACGTAGATATCGACCGCCGACACAGAGTCGCCAAGCAAAAACGGCTCGCGCGCCTGATCCTCCAGCCAAAGATGAAGCGATTGCCTGTACTGATCGGTGGCGGTTACGAGTTCAGAGGGGCTGGAAGGCGCCCACCGTTCGGGATAGTCGCCATAGGTGAACGTCGGATAGACATTCGCGACCAGCCAGACGAGCAACCGGTAGAACAGCGCACGGTCTGGCGTGTTGCGTGGCGGCGCGAGCGCAGGGTACGAGTCCGCCAGGAGCAGCGCGATGGCGGCAGTTTCGGTCATCACCGTTCCGTCATCCAGCACCAGCGCTGGCACCTGACAAAGCGGGTTGACTGCATCCAGACGATCCCGCGCCGCTCCCGGTTGATCGAAGCCCTCAACGTCGATGAAGTCGTACGGCACATCCGCAAGGCACAGCATGGCTTCGGCTATGCCGGAACCCCAGCCACGCACGCCGTAAAGTTGCATCATCAGGGCCTCCTCCTGTTAACGGGCGAAGATCATCGAGTCGTCCGCAAAGCTCTTGAACTCTAGTGCATTGCCACTGGGGTCACGGAAGAACATCGTCGCCTGCTCGCCCACTTGTCCGGCGAAGCGCACATACGGTTCAATGCCGAAAGTAACACCGGCACTGCGAAGGCGTTCCGCCAACGCGTCCCAGTCGCCGCGCTCCAAGACGACACCGAAGTGTGGCACCGGAACGTCATGTCCATCCACGGGATTGTGATGCGCGCTCCCCACGCCGCGCGGCGCAAGATGCGCCACGATCTGATGCCCAAAGAGATTGAAGTCGATCCACTCCTCAGAACTGCGCCCTTCCGCGCAATCCAACACAGTGCCGTAGAATTCTCGCGCCTCTTCGAGTGAATGGACGGGAAAAGCGAGATGGAAGGGCCGGATCGATGTGGCCATGATCGTTGCTCCGCGATTGAAACTGTCATCAAAGCGCGCAATAGCAGTAAGCGTGCCGCATCGTCATCCCCTGCTCGCCCGTCCCAAGATCCTCGCATTTGCCGCCGGTCTGATTTCCGCCACAGGCTTCGCCCCCCTGTCCCTTTGGCCGGTGACTATACTGTGCTTTGCGCTGCTGATCCTGCTGGTGCAGATCGCGCCAGATCGGCGTGCCGCATTTCTGCGCGGGTGGCTCTTTGGGGTAGGACATTTCACTGTCGGGCTTAACTGGATCGCGCACGCGTTCACCTTTCAGGATTCGATGCCACATTGGTTCGGCTATGGCGCGGTGGTCCTGTTATCGCTGTATCTGGCGGTGTATCCTGGTCTGGCCACCCTGACCGCGTGGATTGCGGTACGAAGCCTGCCGGACAGGCGGGGGATGAAGGACCGCTCTTCTTCAGCGCTGGTGCTGTTGCTGGCGGCAAGCTGGATCGGCACCGAATATCTCCGGGCCACCATGTTCACTGGGTTCGCCTGGAACCCTCTGGGCGTGATTTGGGTGCCAACGGCGCTGGCGCACAGCGCTGCTGTTCTGGGCACATATGGACTGTCGGGCCTCGCGATAGTTGCAGCGGGGGCCGTACAGCTTGGTTTCAGCCGCAGAGTTCGCCCGGCGTTGGCTATGGCGGTGCCGCTGGTCATCATCGCGATATTAGGGGTGATCTGGAGCTTCTATGCAGCGCCATCCAGGCAAACCTCGGCACCAGCCATCCGGATCGTGCAGCCTAATATAGGGCAGGATGTCAAATATAGCGCCGCTTTCGAAATGGCGAACTTTGAAAAGCTTGCCACCTTGTCGGGACGCCCGACGTCTCGCGGTCGCCTGATCTTCTGGCCGGAAGCAGCGATCCCGGCCTATTTAGACATGGAGCCGGAATGGCGCGACCGCCTTGCTTCACTGCTCGGTCCGCACGACCTGCTGCTGACCGGGGGCGAAAAGGTCTATTTCAAGGAAGTGCAGAAAGACGGCTATGTCAGCCGCGTCCTCGCCGGAGCGCGCAACAGCCTTTGGGTGCTCGACCCGCAAGCGCGCCTGCTGGGCCGTTACGACAAGTCGCATCTCGTCCCCTACGGGGAATATCTTCCAATGCGGCAATTACTGGAGCCGATCGGGCTATCCCGCCTTGTGCCCGGAGATGCTGATTTCTGGCCGGGACCGGGCGCGCGAAGCCTGCCTCTGCCCCCCGGAACGGGCCGCCCGTCGCTGAAGATGGGCGTGCAGATCTGCTATGAGATCATCTTCTCAGGCCACGTAGTAGACCAAGCTAACCGACCGGATTTCATCTTCAATCCCTCGAACGATGCATGGTTCGGTAGCTGGGGACCGCCGCAGCATCTGGCGCAGGCGAGATTGCGCGCTATCGAAGAGGCACTGCCGATCCTGCGCTCGACGCCTACCGGCATTTCGGCGTTAATCGATGCGCAGGGACGGATCGTGGACAGCCTGCCGCTTGGTGAAGCGGGGTATATCGATGCACTGCTTCCCTCCCCCGGTGGAACCACATTGTTCTCGCGCGTCGGCAATTGGGCCGCGCTGCTGCTGGCGCTCGCTCTCGTCGCCTTGGCAGTTGCCACGCGCCGCGCCAGTCACTAAAGGCCCTATATAAAGTTTTGTTTATATCCTTGTGACGGGAGCATCATGCGTAATCACTTCCTCTTTACGTCCGAAAGCGTCAGCGAAGGCCATCCCGACAAGGTTGCCGATCAGATCAGCGACTCGATCGTAGACCTATTCCTGTCGAAAGACCCAGAAGCGCGCATCGCCTGCGAGACGCTGACGACCACGCAGCTTGTTGTGCTCGCTGGTGAAATCCGCTGCAAGGGCGTGTATGAGAATGGCGAATGGGCGCCCGGCGCACTGGATGAAATTGAGAAGACCGTCCGCAACACCGTAAAGGCCATCGGATACGAACAGGCCGGATTCCACTGGGAGAGCTTTGCCTTCCACAACAATCTCCACGGCCAGTCCGCGCACATCGCGCAGGGCGTGGATGCCTCCGGCAACAAGGACGAAGGCGCAGGCGATCAGGGCATCATGTTCGGCTACGCGACCGACGAGACGCCCGACCTGATGCCCGCGACGCTCTATTATTCGCACAAGATCCTGGAACGCCTTGCCGCCGACCGTCACAACAAGGTCGTCGATTTCCTGGAGCCGGACGCCAAGAGCCAAGTGACGCTCGCTTATGAAAACGAAGTGCCGGTGCGCGCCACCGCCGTCGTCGTTTCAACGCAGCACGCGACCGGCATGGACAATGACGCGGGCCGCGCCAAGCTGCGCGATTATGTGAAGGGCGTTATTGCGGAAATCCTTCCGGAAGGCTGGCTACCCGAAGACGAGAACATCTATGTCAACCCAACGGGCTGCTTCGAAATCGGCGGCCCCGATGGCGATGCGGGCCTCACCGGCCGCAAGATCATCGTGGACACCTATGGCGGCGCATCGCCCCATGGCGGCGGCGCATTCAGCGGCAAAGACCCGACGAAGGTGGATCGCTCGGCCGCTTATATCAGCCGCTACATGGCGAAAAACATTGTTGCGGCCGGCCTCGCCCGCCGCTGCACGATCCAGTTGAGCTACGCTATCGGCGTGGCCGAGCCGCTGTCGCTCTATGTCGATACGCATGGCACTGGCACGGTCGAGGAAGCGAAGATCGAGGCGGTGCTACCGACCCTGTTGACGCTGACGCCGCGCGGCATTCGCACGCATCTGGGCCTCAACAAGCCGATCTACCTCAAGACCGCCGCCTATGGTCACTTCGGCCGCACGGCTGAAGGCGACTTCTTCCCATGGGAGAAGACCGACCTAGTGGATAAGCTCAAGGCGGCACTCGTCTAATGGCGTTTTCATAAGCTTTTTGACATTACAGAGAGTTCATTAGGCGGCGGCATCAGTTGCGCGTAGAAGATTGTTGTCGGGCTTCGATTTCCCCCTGTTATCGAGCCCGGCACCTTTCTTTTGAAATTTAAGTTCGTTCCGCGTTCAATTGCACACAACCGCAGTTTCCGACGATCAGGTGATGACACCCGATTTAAAAATGCTCTAAGCGCGCCGGATGAAGGATCCCACTACTCTCAACCGCCTGTATGGTCGCAGGTCTGGCCACAAATTGCGCGCCGGACAGGCGGAGCTTGTCGAGCAACTGCTCCCGGCGATCAGTGTGCCGGAAGGCGGCGAGGTTACGGCGGAAGCGCTGTTCGGTTACGACCGCCCCCTCCACTTCGAAATCGGCTTCGGATCCGGCGAGCATCTCGCCTACCGTGCAGACATGTTGCCCGACCATGGCTTCATTGGATGCGAGCCGTTTCTCAACGGCGTGGTCGGTGCCCTGACACACATCCGGGACGGCAGGCTTGCCAATGTGCGGCTGCATATGGGCAACGCACTCGAAGTCTTAGCGCGGATACCGGACGGGAGTCTCAGCTTCGTTTATTTGCTACACCCCGATCCATGGCCCAAGCTGCGACACGCCAAACGGCGCATGATGAACAAGGGACCGGTGGACATGATCGCCGCCAAGCTAAAACCGGGCGGCGAATTCCGCTTCGGAACCGATCATCCGGTATATCTGCGCTGGGCGTTGATGGTGATGAACGGTCGCCCGGATTTTGAATGGCTGGCAAAAGAGCCCAACGATTTCCTAACGCGACCAGGCGGCTGGCCAGAAACGCGATATGAGGCCAAGGCGCGGACGAAAGGCCATGAAGTCTGGTACTTCCGATACCGGCGGATTTAGGTCAACGGCTTAGTGTCGCAATTTCTTTGTTTACAGCGGTTTATACCGAAACGCGCCGCCGCCTACCGCCGCCCATTTCCGTTCGGTGACTGCTGGATGATTACTTTTTGGTACATGAGGTTCGTCATGGCCACTGGAAAAATCACCAAGCGAACCCTCGACGCGCTTCAGGCAGGCGCCGTACCGGCTTCCTCTGGGATGACGAACTGAAGGGTTCGGGCTGAAGATCAGTGCGGGCGGCTCAGCGTCCTGCGTCGTCCAGTATCGCATGGGCGGCCGGAGGCGAAGACACGTCGCTACACGATCGGCGACATGGCTCGCCCTGGACGCCCTTCACCGCTCGCGAGGAAGCGACAAGGCTCCTTCGCCTCGTCGATTAGGGCATCGCCCGGTCGAATCTGATAAGCAGCGACGCCGCGAGGCTGTCGATCTGGCGTTTTCAAACTACGCCGATCGGTTTGCAGCAAGCTGCAAGGGAAAAGGATGATCGACGCTCCTAACTCGATCGCTGCACCTTCACGTCAAGCCGGTGCTGAGGGGCAAGGCCCTTCCCACCATCACTCGTGTCGATGTCGTTACCGTCTTCGATCGTATGCCGCGTGAGCAGGCAGCCAATCGCCGCAACGTCTTCGCCGTGTTGAGGTGCCTGTTCCGATGGCCGGTGACCTTCGGCGAACACTGGCGACCGGCTTTCAACGGCTCGGCGTCCGCTTCGAAGTAACTGAAGCGGTCCTCATCACGTTTGCGGTTCTCGCTCTGGCGTGGCGGGCATCTATCAACGTCACGATTGGAAACCTGAAAAGCGCAACGACTTGGCTATGTGGAATATCACCTCTCCAGCGCTGTCGCAGCGGCCCAGAAATTGTGCTTCAGCTTGCAGCGCTGCCCCAGCAACTGGTTCTCGTCGCTCGGCGGGAAGGCGACGTTCGAATCTTTCCCGGCGCGGCGCCCCGCGCCGGATAAACATAACGAATATGTGTCGCCGTTTGCCCTACTATAAAACCGCACCCCCATGCATTGCTCCGCCTGTTCCGCCGCTGGCCGCCCTCCGCACTGCTCCATGGCCTTTTGGATGACCGCAAACGCGCGCGCTCCCGCCAGTTGGGCAACATTGAAACGGAGGAAGGAAGCCGCGGCTAGTGAGGCGCTGAAGACATTCTCCCCAGCGTGCGCCGGATCGATGCGTATTTTCCGTTGTCTCATGGTGTGCCACGTGTCGATGCTCGGCGGATCATCAGCGGCATCTTTTTTGTGATCAGAACGCCTGCGATGGCGCGATGCGCCTACTGACTATGGTCCTCCCAAACGATCTGCAACCGTTTCATCCGATCGTGCCGGCTTGGTGTGTTCAACAGGATATTCGCGACCCTTTCGGCAAAGGGCGGCCAGCCTGACAGGTGATGATTGATACGACGCATCTCAAAGCGCACCGGACGGCAGCTAGCCTGCTTAAAAAGGGGCTGTTCCCCGACGTATCTGACGCACCAAAGGCGGCCTGAGCTCCCAGCTTCATGCCGTCTGGGACGGCATGGGCAGACCGCTGGTCATGTTGCTGCGCGAAGGACAGATGAGCGACTACTATAAAGGCGCTGCCCTGATGCTGGAGGCCTTCCCCAGGGCAAAGGCACTGCTCGGTGACCGGGGCTATGACGCCGACTGGTTCCGCAAGGCCCTCGCGGACTGCGGAACCACCGCCTGCATCCCGTCAAAGAGAAACCGGAAGGTCCCCATCCCGCACGATGCAGTCCTCTATCGCCAGCGCCGCAGGATCGAGAACATGTTCGGCAAACTTAAGGATTGGCGGCGTATCCATACTCGATATGACCGCTGTGCTCACACCTTCATGTCCGCAATCTGTATCGCTGCAACCGTTACCTTCTGGCTCAATCAATGTATCCTGACGCTAGTATTGCGTTGTCATCGCCATCAGATCGAACGCGACCGCGACGTATAGCGTGGCGGCTGTCGCCATCAGCAGAACGACGCCCCACGTCTTGCTTGTCCAACGCCTGCGATCCGTCCAAGCCACTTTCACGTTCCACGCGGCAAGCAGTACTGTGCCAAAGAATATAACAATGCCCGCACCCTGAAGCGTGAACACCAACCAATCGAAACGGCCGGCCAGCGTGTCGAGCGACTGAAACATTGCAGCAATAACCGCACTCCAAGATGCAAATAGAAGCACGTTTAGGCCGGCAAGCAGATTCAAGGCTCGGTATGTTCTCAGTCCCTCGGCCGTAAATGGGACGGGCGCCGAGAAATGCCGCCGTACAGCCCACGCCAGCGGCCATCGAAAGAAACTAATCAGAAGGATAAATAAGGCCGTTCCAAGCACGGGAAATATCCAGGCCGACGATTTAGCAGGCGGCACGCGATCATAAACTTGTACAGGTGATAAGAAATCGTAACTCCATCTGGTCGCCCGACCATTGCTGACCTGCGCTGCGAGGCGATCATGGCCATCGCGGTCGCGCCACACATAGGGTGCTATCTCCACCCAACGGCGTGGCCGCTCATTTGGACCAGTCAGGCCGGGAATGGAGAGTGTGCCGTCCGGCAGCGAAGCCACCCGGACCTGCGCGGCCAGGTAAGCAAGGGAAAGAAAGCTGGAATGCGGACGTCGGCTCGGCCACCAAATACCGGCTAGGGCCGAAGCGTGGGCCAGACGAGGATCAACTACAGTCGCGGTCTTGTTCGATGGAAAGTATCGGTCGGCGAAGTCTTGAAACAGCGATGTCCGCAAACCGTTCGCCGCGCCTTTTCTTCCCGGGCTGCTCATCGCGATGAACAGCCCGACACGCTCCCTTAAGAAGAGGTGGAGCGCAGAGTGAAATGCTTGGGTATCGCCCAGATGCCCGATCACCCGGTGATCATTGATGTTGGTTTCAAAAAAACCAAGCTCCATCTTGTTCAGTGGCGGGATGAGCGCGGCCCGTTCGACCAGAGGCCGCGCGCTGTCATGCATTCGCTGCGCCGTTACCGGATTCAAAATTGTCTTGCCGTCAAACTGTCCGTCCTGAAGATGCGCGATCATGAAACGGGCCATGTCCATCGCCGAAGTGGTAGCTCCTCCCGCCGGCTCCGGGCCGAGAAATTCGGGACTTGGCGAGGGTCGTCCGGGAGCAGCATATCCGGTTGCCAGTCTTGCTCGAAAAGCCGCTGGCAACGGCTGACTGAACGTTGAATTTGTCATGCCCAACGGCGCGAAGATGTGCCGCTCGATATAGGTGTCGAAGTTCTCGCCGGAACGACGTTGCACGATATAGCCTGCAAGTGCGACGGCATAGTTGGAATAAGCGGGCGTCGATCCGGGAGCATCTACGCGCCGCGGCAACCTTTTTTTAACATAGTCGGACAGCGAAAGGTGAAACCGCGGATCGTAGAAAACGATGCCCTTCAGGACATCGTCGAATCCCGTAGTATGTGTCATTATCTTACGAAGCGTAAGTGGACGACCTTTGAAATCCGGAATTTGGAAGTCAATATAGGCATTGACGTCCTGATCGAGGTCCAACTTGCCTTGCTCAACCAGCTGCATGACAGCTGTCCAGGTGAACAGCTTCGATATCGAACCAACTCTGAACAGCGTTTTCTCAGGGTTGACCGCAAGGTCGGCTTCGGGATCGGCGTAGCCAAAACCCCTGGCGCTAAGTATGTGCCCATCCTTAACGATGACAACAACTGCACCCGGCACATCAGCCGCCCGCAGGGCGTAGGGCATGTACCCGTCTAGCCAAGAGACCAAATCCGTACGCTCCAGTAATCTTGATACGGATGGTGCGTCTATCGATCGACCGGGCGAAGAAGGCGCGCTGGCGTTTACAAGGGCGGCGGGCATCGAAGGCGCGGAATCCGTTGCCGAGGGGCGCGCGGCGGACAGGCTCATCAAAGCCGCTGCTAAACAGGAAGCCAGCTTGAATGTCTTTTTTTTCACTGCGATTACACCAGTCTTACTTTGCTGAACTAGCTCAGATCATGCTAAATGCACCGTCTAAACGGGAGTTACTCTGTCGACGACTGCTCGTGCCTCAGGCGGACCACAGGCCGGTCGATTGCGTAGGCGGAGCCAAGTCTTGAAAGCCGAAGTTTGCGATATGGCATTTGCATCAGATCCATGTCCAAAGACCCCGGCGCGTTACAGTATAGTGTCGCGCGCGCGATTGGATCGAAACAGGCCCTGAAGTGCTGTGTAGACTTGACGACAACAATGCCCATCGCCGAGAGATTGACACCCATCTCGGTAAAACACTCTGGCGCAAAAACCTGTTGTCGAATAGAATTCAGTACTATAAAAACCTTATCAACACGTATAACTGCGGCTAGGCCGATTGGAGTGTTAGGAATTTTGCTGAAGAAACGCTGCCTTACATCAGCCCTTACCGATATGACTTCTCCGTCCACATCAAGCGGATCTCCAGAAAGGGGGCCGACCTTTCCCCCGATCCGTATCGTAAGTCTGGCACCAACGCCCGCATCAGCAGCAATCCGCACGGCCTGTGGATCCCATATCATGCCTAGCGCCGCCGGACCGCAATCCGTTTGGAGCAAAGTCCGAAGCAAAAACGTGCTGTCAGAGGCGGCGCCACCGCCGGAATTGTCAGAACTGTCGGCGATAATCACTGGCCCGCGACCTTGCGGAATTTCCATCGCCTCGGCCAAAGCGTCTTCTACTGTCAGCCGATTGACCGGAGCGTCGGTTACGATCGACGTGTAGCGTTCAGCGATCTCGTCGAGCAGCATGTTGGCCGGACCTTCAGGTAATCCTTCGGTTATAATGAGCGCTGCCGCTCCCGTTTGCTCGCTGTCGCACCAAGGAAAACCATGCATCAGAGTTACCGACCTGATTCCCGGCTGCTGTTCGATATCTACGAGTCGACGTACGAGATCCTTCATTGGCCCTTCGGTCGTACCTTGGAGACTGAGAACGGGAATCGAACGAAGCGAAACGACGAAGCTGGCATTTCTAACAACGGAGTCACGCAACATGGCGTGAAGTTCCTCCACACGCGCGCGGTAGTCGACATGAGGATACTCTTTCACGCCCACGAGCAGCGTCCCAGTGGCGACCATTTCAGCCCCGACGTTGCCGTGAAGGTCGAGCACAGCGCCGATAGGCACATCATCGCCAAGCAGCGCTCGAATATGGCGCAGAATGTCAGCCTCGCAGTCGTCGACCCCTGGGGCCATCATCGCGCCATGAAGGACCAGAAACACTGCGTCGATTTGCCCAGCGCGTTCTAGACCGCGAAGAATGTGATTGCGCATATCCTCGAAAACCGACCTAGATACCGGTCCCGAGGGCTGGGTCCAGAAGCACGGACCTTCGACAACCTCGTCACCCGCGGAGCTGATCGCTGCAATCGCGTCTCCATAGCCTTGAAACGACATTGCCGCGTCACGCCCAATTTTTGCCGGCGGCACGTATGCACAGTCAGCTTCGAAACTGGTCAAGCTCGTCGGTATCGGGGAAAAGCTATTCGTCTCATGCGCCAGACATGCGACAAAAATTCGAATAGGGCCGCGGCCTACTTGGCGAGTCTTAGTCTGTGTCATACTGCTTTCCCAGGCGAGAACGCCGAGCGACCGACAGCCGTCCACGGTCCATTGTCGGATGTCTCGGGTCGGTTTGGCCATGCGTTACGCTCGAGGCGGACAGCAAAATCGGTGGCCGCCTGCTGGCCTGACCACCGCACGTGACGGGAACGTATGTCAGCGACGCAGCGCACGCCGAGGAGCGCCATTCCGCGCTCGAATTCGGTGCGCAAGATCTGCAGCGCTCGATGGACGCCAGCAGGGCCTCCAGCCGCAAGACCAAATATGTACGGACGACCGATGGCGCAGGCGTCGGCGCCGAGCGCGAGTGCCTTCAGGATGTGAGTTCCCCGGCGTACGCCGCCGTCCAGGATCAACACTACGGCGTCGCCGACAGCGTCGCGAATGTGGGGTAATTGTTCAAGCGGGGTAACGGCGCCGTCCAGTTGGCGGCCGCCGTGGTTTGAAATCATCAGGCCATCGCACCCAATTTTTGCCGCTTCAACAGCGTCGATCGGTGCGCTGACGCCTTTCAAAATAAGGGAACCATTCCACGTCGCCCTAAGCCAGTCTAAATCCTTCCAGGTTATGGATCTATCCATTTGCCCGTTGACCATTGCGATCACCCCCGCAGCACTGCCGGTGCCCCAATGACCACCGGTCATATTGGCCAGTGCGACGCGTTTTCCAAAAAGCATTGGGAGCGACCATTTGGGATGAAGCGAGAAGTCGATAAGACTTTTCAAAGGAAACTTCATGGGTACGCTCATGCCGGATACGAGGTCTCGCTCTCGGTTGCCAGATACGGGCGTGTCCGCCGTGAGGATGATGCCGTCATATCCGCTCGCCTTCGCTCGATCGAGCAACTCGGAAGTCAGTCGCCGATCCTTGAAGCAATAAAGCTGGAAAAATCGCCGCCCGCCGATCTGTGCTACCTCCTCGATCGTCGTCGTTGCCATTGTCGATAATGCATAAGGTACCGCATGGTCTGCGGCCGCCCGAGCGACCGCCATTTCGCCACTTGGGTGGAAGAGCTGCGACATGCCCGTCGGCGACATTATGACAGGAAACCCGAAATCGATGTTGAGCATTGATATGCGGGTGTCAATATTGCTCACGTCGGTCAGGATTTCTGGCGTCAGCAGCACATCATCGAAGATCGCCGTGTTGCGCCGCTTCGTCACCTCATCGTCCGCTCCTCCCTCAAGATAGTTCCACACCGGCCCCGGCAGCGCCTTCCGGGCCAACAGCTGGAGGTCTGCAATATTCCGCGCCGCCGCAATCCCGTTGGGCACACTAGGCCTTTCTCTAGACGAAATAGTTTATAAGTATGATTGAAACCCTTTCTCACATGGAAATCAAGCTCGAACTAGTGTATATGGTGAAGAAGGGGAATTTTCGCGATTTCGCTTCCGCTGGGTTCACCGGCGATGCTAATGATAGAGAAACTTTGCCGCAGGTCGAAATCAGCACGATGCCCAAACCGCTCAACGACGAACAACCGAAGCGCTCAGGGAAACCCAAGCCCACACCATCGCAAGCGCGGATTGGCCGCGCTATCCGTCATCGGCGCGTCGAGGTCGGCCTGTCGCTAGCAGCGCTCGCAAAGCAACTTGGCGTAGCTTTATCGACGCTTTCTAAGCTTGAGAACGGCTTGGTCGCGATTACATTCGAGCGTCTCGAAGCGATATCCCGCTTTCTCCAATGCGAAATGGCCGATCTCATATCGGACGAGGGGGGAACGTCCGAGACAAATCGTGCGGCCCCTGCGGACATCGACGTCAAAAGCCCATTTGGTAATCGTCGCAGCATCACAAGGGCCGGGGAGGGTAAGGTCATGGATAGTGGCTTGTATACGCTCACGTTTTTATCAACAGAGATTCTCAATCGCGCCTGCCAGCCCGCGATCGCGGAGGTCTCGTTAGACAATATAGCAGAATATGGACCCTTTACGCGGCATGCGGGCGAGGAGTTTAATTTCGTAATATCAGGCACATTGGAGTTTCATAGCGAGGTGTACGCACCTGTGCGCCTTGAGAAGGGTGACAGCATCTATTTTGACGCCGAAATGGGCCATGCCCACATCAAGGCCGGGGATCAGCCTTGCCATGTCTTGGCGGTCTTCATCCCACGGTCGCATCAGCCGCCACCCGTGGACGACGCGCGCTTCGAGCATTAGCTACAACGTAGTGCGCGGGCTATTCGACGTCTCTCATGAAGCTTCGTCCGGCGAGTGCGATGAGGAGGGCGGCAGGCGCCAACATCCACGACATCACTAGCAAAGCTAGGCGAAGCGATTGTGGATAGGCTGCGGCTGAGAAGGCGTCGCTGAGCCATCCCGTAGCAAGCGGCCCAACCGTCATTCCGACAGCGTTCAGCAGCGCCAGCAAGACGGCGGTTGCCGTGGCACGGCGACTGGGCCCGCAGACGTGTTGGACGGCGGCGAACAAGGCCGGCAGGGTCGCAAACAATACCGCTTGGAGAATAGCGACCCAAACGATGAAATCGACGAGTGTGGTGGCACTGAACGTGATGACCGCCAGGGGGAGCGATACCGCAAAACCAGCGGCCGGTAGCCAGACGAGCCAACGAGGATCTCTTCGAAAGAGCTTATCCGTAAGAACTCCGCCAACCACCGCCCCGACCAGCGTTCCTATAGCGCTTGCAGCACCATATTGGGCGCCAGCAGTGGCTATATCGACGTGCAGGTCACGCACTAGATAGGTCGGAATAAAAGTGATGGGGCCGTACCCGAATAGGGAGTAGAGAATAAAACCGGAAAGGATTAAAAGAAAGCTTGGCTTGGTCGATAATGCCGAAAGGTCCGCAATGAGCCTCGGGCGAGTGTTATTCTCTGATCGATAAGTATTATCGCGCGGAGGTTCCCGCAGCACCCCAAACGCAAGCATTCCAATCGGTATCGACAAGGCGCCCATCCAAAGGAATGCGGTACGCCAACCATAGTGTTGAGCAAGCCACCCGCCCCCGATCAAGGCTAATGCCGTTCCTATCGTGGACGCCGCCGTGAAGATTGCGAAAGCCCTGCCACGCACGTCCGGTGGAAAATAATTTGCGATGAGCGAATGGCTAATTGGCATCGCACCACCCTCTCCAAGGCCCACGCCCATGCGCGCAATAAACAACAGGAGGAGGGTAGGAACAAAGCCGCACGCCATCGTCGCGACAGTCCAAAACGCAAAGGAGACCAGCAGCCATGCTTTGCGGTTGCCCCGGTCAGCTGCGCGCGCAAATGGCAGCGTCGACACTGCGTAGCACAGAGCAAAAGGAGCGCCGCCGATGGCTCCGAGCATCCCATCCGACAAGCCAAACTCGAGTTTTATTTTTCCGAGCACCACCGGCAGAAGCTGCCGGTCGGCATAGCTGACAACCGAAATAAGAAATAGCATGGCAAGGAAGGAATAACGTTGGCGCGGGCTGAACGCCTCCCAAGGCAGCGCCCCCTGAGGTAGCCGCATTATAGCGTTAGAACCGCGTTTCTGGTTGTTCAAATCCTTCATCCCTCACTCGACATGGCCTTGCGACCGAAAACGCGACATCTCGGCGCATCGGGGTTATCCAACCTT
This sequence comes from Sphingobium sp. SCG-1, assembly GCF_002953135.1. Lineage (NCBI taxonomy): Bacteria > Pseudomonadati > Pseudomonadota > Alphaproteobacteria > Sphingomonadales > Sphingobiaceae > Sphingobium > Sphingobium sp. SCG-1. The sequence continues at coordinate 953,021 of NZ_CP026372.1, read as the reverse complement.
TGGCTCCGTAATGTCCAGCCGAAGAGACGTCGTGTCAAACTGTTTTCTCTAGGAGATAAATAGGCTTGACTTTTCGTAATGAGAAACAGAACATTCCTTTCTCGAAACAAATGACTTAGGGCGTTCGGCTTTGATCAAGCTTTTTGATCGAGCGAAACCCTGATCCAGGACGGTGCCAGAAAAGGGGTGGAAAATGTCGGTTCGATCTTTGCGATATCTGAAAGCAGTTCTTCTAGGTTCGGCGTTGATGCCGTTTTCAACTCAAGCGCAGACGGTTCTGCCCGAGGCAACGCAAGCAGCTGCGGCTTTGCCGGCTATGACAACCACTTCGGACGGACCGGCCGACATTATCGTCACTGCGCGCAAGCGCGATGAAACCGAGCTTAATGTCCCCGCAGCGGTAACAGTCATTCGTCAAGAGGATCTGATTGCGCGCGGTGCAACCAATTTGAGAGACATATCTTCGTTCGTGCCCGGTTTGAATATCGGCACCGGAGTAGGCGGCAACACGGTCATCATTCGTGGTATTAACACCGGCGCCGATGCTTCCGCGACGAGCGGGGTCGTCATCGATGGCGCGCCGACCGGGTCAAGTTCGTCATTTCTCCAAGGCGGCTCATCGCAATTCGATCTTGATCCCTCCGATATCCGACAGGTTGAGGTGCTGCGTGGTCCTCAAGGGACATATTATGGCGCGAGCACTCTTGGTGGCCTCGTGTCTTACGTCACGCGTAAGCCGTCCCTTACGGATTTCGGTGGGTCGGCCCATGGCGAGGTTGCCGATACCGACGGTGGTCGGATCAGCTATCTGGTCAGCGCCGCCGCGGACATGCCGCTGGTGCGGGACAAGCTTGCCGTTCGCGTCTCGGGCTTCGACGACCTCCGGGGCGGTTTCATCAACGACTCCGTCACGGGTCGCAATCGGTTCAACCGGGCCGAACGCTATGGCGGTCGATTGGACTTGTTGTTCAAACCCACCAGCAATCTCACGATCGACCTTTGGGGTGCCATTCAGAGAACCGATAGAGACGGCGAGGACTTTGTTATCACCGACGCGGACGGGAAGCCTCTCGCCGGACGCTCGTATAACCAGGCTGTGGTTCCGACTCGCAATCAGGATTTCAAGTTCATTCACGGGTCCGTCAATTTGGATCTCGGACGAGTGGCCGCTACATATATCGGCAGCTATCAGGATATCCAGACCGACATCCTATCTAACTATTCAAACGCTCCAATTGCTTCGCTGTTCGTGACCATCGGCAGGCTGGGTTTGGGTCCGGTTCTTCCGGCGCCGTTTAACGCCGGCATCCACAATGATCTAAACCTTAAGAAGAACACTCATGAGCTGCGGTTTAGCTCAACTGGAACCGGCCCACTTCAGTTTCTCGTGGGTGGTTTTTATACTAGGGAAACCGCCGACCAGATCCAGCGTGGGGACGCGCGCACGCTTGATGGTAAGTCGATCGCAGGTCTGGATCAGCTGCTGAATATCATGCTCGACTCGAGCTACGAGGAGTATGCCGCATTCGCCAATGTGTCGTACCAGGTCCTTCCGAAACTGACGGTCGAGGGAGGTTTCCGAATCGGGCGCGACAATCAACACTATCAGCAATTCACTACTGGCTCGGCTGTGGCGGGCCTCAACGCCATCCTGACATCCATCTATGGCCCGGCTGCAGCCTTCGTGCCTGCCACTCCGCCGGCATCGTCGAAGGAGACCGTCAAGACCTACTTGGCTGATGCTAAGTATCAGTTTTCGTCCAACGCTCAGGCATATTTACGCTTCGCCACCGGGTTCAGGCCTGGTGGACCGAACGTCCAAGTCGCCAATACCCCTGCGACCTTCAGTCCCGATCGCGTCAAAAGCTACGAAGTTGGTTTCAAGGCACAAACATCAGACCGACGAGCGTCATTGGACATCTCCGGTTTCTATATCGATTGGACGAATATTCAGGTCATTGGCTCGGTCAGCGGTTTCAGCTATCGAACAAACGGCGGTAAGGCGGTCAGCAAGGGCGTAGAAGCGGTCGCAAGTGTACGGCCCGTTTCTGGGCTCCAAGTTGGTGCGATTTTCGCCTACACCGATGCCACTCTCTCCCAAGATATTGCCGCGGTCGGCGGTATATCGGGCGATCCGCTGCCCTTGACGCCAAAGTTCTCGTCGACCGTGACAGCAGATTACGATTGGCCGATCAGCGGCCGCTTGCACGGCGTCCTGGGTGGGGTAATTCGGATGGTGAGCGATCGGAACACCTCGTTCCCCTCCAGCTTGGTCAATCGCAATATCCGGCTCGATGGATATGCAACCGGCGACTTGCGAGCTGGCGTGAGGACAAATCAGTTCGAAGTCACGGGGTTTGTACGGAACGTGACCAACGAACTCGCCGAATTGTCCGGCCGTACCGGGTTAGGCATCAACGAGGTCGTAATCCAACGACCGCGCACGATCGGCGTGATGGCCTCAGTAAAATATTGAATTAGAGGAAAAGTATTGTGGTGCACGGTGAAAGGCTGGCGGCGGCAGGTTTAACCCTGCCGCTCTCTCAAGCGGTCGAGGCAAACGGCTTTGTGTTCGTGTCGGGTCAGCTCGGCTTCCTCGAGGGACGATTGGTCGACGGCGGAATTCGTGAGCAGACGCAAGTGGCAATCGACAATATCCAAGCGGCCTTGTGCGAACATAATCTGTCGCTCCGCGATGTCGTGCGCGTCGGAATTTGGTTAAAGAGCCCGCACGATTTCCCAGTCTTCAACGAAGTCTACGCAAAGCACTTTGGCCCGCGGTTTCCGGCAAGGGCAACCGTCGTCAGTGATCTCATGCTGGAAGATGCCGTCGTAGAGATCGACGCTATCGCCGCGCGGCCGCAATGATCGTCACGGACATTCTTATTCTTGGCGGTGGTATGGCGGGGGCGTCCGTTGCCGCCCATCTTAGCCAAGGGGCCTCGGTGACATTGCTGGAAGTCGAAGACCAACCGGGGCGTCACGCGACAGGAAGGTCAGCCGCTTCTTTTTTTGAGTCGTACGGCAACGAACAGATACGCGCGCTTACGCGGGCAAGTCGCCGAGATCTGATCGCGCCTGATCGAGATTTTGTCGATGTGGAGCTGCTCAAGCCACGCCTTACGCTCTTCGTTGCTGATTATGAGCGGCTGCATGGCCTCGACAGCCTTATGGATCGGCCTGACACGAGTGATTTGCGCCGGGTTGATGCGAGTGAAGCGCTTGCGCTCGTTCCAATTCTTTCACCGGAGTGGGTGGCAGGCGGGGTCACCGATTCCAGTGGCTTCGACATGGATGTGGCAGCGCTTCATCAGGGCTATCTCAGATTGGCCAAGCGGAGAGGCGTCGCGATCATGACTGGCGCCCAGATGACGCATATAGAGGGAGGACATGACGGATGGACCGTATATACAAGGGCTGGGGAATTTCGCGCACCTCTTGTCGTTAATGCTACAGGCGCGTGGGCTGACGAAGTCGCCGAACGGGCCGGGATCCCCCGCCTTGGCCTGAAGCCACTGCGGCGAACTGCAATGATGATTCCTGCGCCGGATATACGAAATCTGGACGCATGGCCGCTCGTGATGGGTCCGGAGGAAAGCTTTTATTTTAAGCCGGATGCTGGGCAGATTCTCCTCTCCCCGGCGAACGAGGATGAGGAAACGCCCGGCGACACGGCACCCGACGATCTCGATGTGGCAATTGCGGTCGACAGATTTGAAACCGTAACCATTCTCAAGGTTTCCCGCATCAGTCATCGTTGGTCCGGACTTCGCACGTTTGCCTCAGACCGCACACCCGTTGTCGGTTTTGACGAGCACGCGCGCGGTTTCTTTTGGCTGGCGGGGCAAGGTGGCTATGGCATCCAAACCGCTCCGGCCATGGGCCGGTTAGCGGCCGCGTTGATTGAAAATAGATGTGTCCCGGACAGAATCCTCGACCACGGCGTTTCGATCCGCGACCTTTCGCCCAGTCGACCTGAGCTCGCGACAAAGGCACCGATATGAGCTGCTGCCGCTTCCGTGAACACCGAGATAGCTGTTTTCAGAAGCGGAGGACGCAAATGCAGCGACGAAATTCAGCCGCGAGTTTAAGCTTAAGGCGTTGAAGCTGTCCGAAGACAAAAAGATCGGTAGCGAGCGGGCCGCCGCTTCTCAAATTCGGCTACAACGCAATCGACTTAGACTGATCGGCTTTTTTGAGGGGGGCGAGCATCTCCTGCGCCGTAATCATCAGAGATCTTACGAAATTTTTAGCCGCCATGTGGGAGATGATGTGACGCGGCAGCAGGTTGCACTTCTTATTGCTCTGGCCAGCCAACCCGGAGCCTCGCAACGCGCTCAGGCGCCAGAACATGGCTTGGCTCGATATAAATGTTCCGGAGGACGAACTGCTGCAACCCTTGCCGGCACACAGCTTTGCAATCGAAGAGATTGCCCCGCGCGAGCCGCGGATGCGCCAGACCGAACGGGCATTGTGAGGAAGGACATGCTCCCGATGCTGTAGGCAGCGATCCCCGCTAAAGGGACATGAGCTCGGCCGACCGAATCAACGCGGTGCCGATCAGCGGACCGTTGCTAGAAGCGGCGCTCAAGATCCTGGCAGCGCTGCCGGCACATCTTTATGCGCGGCCCGTCGCCCAGGCACTCGCTCTCCAGGCCTATGCCAGGGAAGCCGGGTTCGAAGATGAGGCGGCGTCGGCGGCGCTCCACGCCCGCGTCACGGCGCTGGCGAAATGGACTGGGGCGCACGACCCCGGACGCCAGTCCGATCCCGGGTCGGTGGTGGAGGCCGCCGCACGCTTTTCGCTGGCCGAGACGGAGGCGGGGATAGGGTTCAAGCCGGGCGGATTATGCTGGGGCTCCCTTTTCGGTTATTGCCCGGTGATTACCGCAGCCCAGCACCTTTCCGTCCATTCGACTTTATATCATTTTATGACAAGTGCCTAGTCGATGATGGCCACAGTATCTGGTATATGAGATATAGGCGTTGCTGCACCGACTCGCAAAATTGCCATATTCTCGTCTTTAACTTAGTTTCCAGCGTCTTTCTGAACACCGCGATCACCCGTGATCACGAAGTAGCGGCTGCAGTGACAGCATGGACCGCGGGGCTGCGCACCACCGCAAATTAAACCTGAGCGGCGCCTGCCGCAAGCGCGCAGCGTGCTGGTTCAGGCGGCGGCACTTGCTCGCAGGCCCGCGAGCACAGCCGACGCTACGGCAGCGATGTGCCCTTCAATAAGTGTCCGCGCACGCGCCGGCGACTGACCGGCGATTGCTTCGATGATATCATCATGTTCCCGAGCGGCGTCGGCCATGAACGTATCGAAGCCGCCCGCCTGGTTGATAAAGAAATCCGACATGTTGAAATTGCTGTTCTGCCGGTCATCGACAAACGGGGAATGCGCCATGTCATGAATGAGCTGATGAAAGGTACGGTTGAGCTTACCATATTCAAGGGTATGGCCTGGATCGCTGACGTCGATAGCAACAATACGCGCCTGCAAAGCCCTAAGCGCCCGCAACTGTTCGTCGGTCCGCCTGGCAGCAGCGAGTTCAGCAAGCAATCCCTCAAGGCGCTCAAACATCAAGTAGAAATCGGCGATCTCCCTGCGTTCAGGCTTGATGACCTCGCAGCCGACCTGAGGAATGATCCTGACGAAACCTTCCGCATGCAGCCGATTAAGCGCTGCCATGATCGGCTGACGGCTCGCTCCTGTATCTGTGGCAAGCTCCTTAACAGACAGCCGTTGCCCGAACATATACCGCGCGCCAATGAGCCGTTCCATGAGGAGATCGTATATCTCGTCCTTTTTATTCACCGGCGGGTCAGGTCCTCGTCACAAGCTAATGGAACGATTTCTATCATCCACGTTCTAGAATGCAACGAGATCCTTCAGAAGTGAGAAGGCGCTTAAGTCTGGCACTGAACATAACAAAACCAAGCTTCAAGCATGCTTCTTGCACAACTAATCTAGCATGCTAGTATACATCGAATCACAGGGAGAAGATCGAATGTTTCTTTGGCCGGAAATAGCGGTGGGAACGATCCGGTTGGGACATGTTCAGGCTGGCTCCATCCGCACTCGCTACATCGAAGCGGGCGATGGCACCGCGCGCGAGGCGGTTGTGTTCATCCCTGGAACGGGCGGGCACCTTGAGGCATTCACGCGCAATATCCTGCCGCACGCTGAGCATTGGCGGACCATCGCACTCGATATGATCGGGCATGGATACAGCGATAAGCCGGACCACAACTACGAGATCCGGCATTATGTGCGGCATCTGCTCGATTTTTGCGATGCGTTGGGCCTTGAGCGTATTCATGTCCATGGAGAGTCTCTGGGCGGCTGGATCGCAGCGCAATTTGCAATTGACCATCCGGAACGCACCGCCTCGCTGACGTTGAACACCGCCGGCGGCCTGAACACCGATCCAAAAGTGATGGAACGCGTCTACAACGTAACGATGAAGGCGGTCGCGGACGCGAGCTATGAGACGGTTCGTGCGCGGCTCGAGTGGCTGATGAATGATCCGGCACGGGTCACCGAAGATCTGATCGAGTTGCGTCTCGGAATCTACACTCAGCCAGGCTTCGTCAAGGCAATGGAACATATTCTGTGCCTGCAGCACATGGATATCCGCATGCGCAACGTGCTGACTGATGAAAGTCTGTCGCGCATTACAGCTCCCACTCTGGTGATCTGGACCGACCACGACCCGACTGCCCCTATCGCTACCGGCGAACGCTTTGTAGCGGCAATCCCGAATGCCCGGCCGCTGGTCGTAATGGATGATTGTGCGCACTGGCCACAGTGGGAGAAGGCCGACGAGTTCAACCGACTTCACATCGAATTCCTGCGCACTCACGCACTCGCTCCGGCTTGAGCGTCCCTGATGACCATTCGTATGATCTGCGCATCGCATACGCCGCTGATGGACCATGTCGATGCAGACCCTTCTGTGGATGCCGAGGTGCGCGCAGCGTTTCGTGCGCTAGGTGAAGAAGTTCAAGCATTCGATCCGGAACTCGTGATCCAGTTCGCTCCCGACCATTTCAAGGGTGTGTTTTACGATATGATGCCGCCTTTCACCGTCGGCATCCGTGCGGAAGCGATCGGTGACTATGACATTGGCGAGGGCGCGTTCGACGTGCCTGAAGCGCTGGCGATCAACTGCATCGAATCGCTACACGGGGAGGATGTTGACGTCGCGATGTCGTATCGGTTGCAGGCCGATCACGGGTTTGCGCAATTGCTTGTCCTGCTGGGCGGCAGGGTTGACGCCTGGCCGGTGCTGCCCATTCATATTAACTGCGCTGGTCCACCATTGCCCTCGATGCGTCAAGTCCGGCGGCTCGGTGAATCGGTCGGTCGCTGGGCCGCTGGGCTCGGCAAGCGCGTGCTCATCCTCGGGTCTGGCGGCTTGTCTCACGATCCTCCGATCCCGAGGATCGAGACAGCGCCGCCGCCAATCGCCGAGATGCTTATCGCTGGGCGCAATCCCCCGATCGAGGCGCGCCGTGCACGTGAAGAGGCTAACTTCGAAACCGCTCGTAAAATGGCGCGCGGCGAAGGCAAGGCAACGCCGCTGGCTCCAGATTGGGACATGGCGTTTATGGCCCAGATGGCGCTCGCGGATTTCGATACAGTCGGCGAGTTGAGCGAAGAACAGCTCACCGGAATTGCGGGCTGCGGCGGACATGAAGTCCGCAGCTGGGTCGCCGCTTATGCAGCAATGAGCGCCATAGGCCCCTTCATACCACACCACATTCTCTATCATGCCATTCCGCAATGGAATGCTGGAATGGGAATCGCCACCGCCGAAGCGGCAATTTGACTTGGGGAAGATCTAATGACTCGTGTTCTGGTTCTCTATTATTCAAGCTATGGCCATATTGAAACCATGGCCGACGCCATTGCCGAAGGCGTTCGCGCGGGCGGCGCGGAAGCGTTGGTTAAGCGAGTTCCGGAGACTGCACCGGCCGAAGTCGCCGCGGCGGCACACTTCAAGACCGAGCAAGCGGCACCCATCTGCACTGTGGACGAACTACCCGACTATGATGCCATCATCTTCGGCGTGCCAACGCGCTATGGCCGCCTTCCGTCGCAAATGGCAGCGTTCCTGGACCAGACTGGGCCGTTATGGGCGCGTGGCGCGCTGAACGGTAAATTGGGAAGTGCTTTCGTTTCCACCGCGACCCAGCATGGCGGCCAGGAAACGACGCTGTTCTCCTTAATCACCAATATGCTGCACCTGGGCATGGTGGTCACTGGCTTACCCTACAGCTTCTCCGGCCAAATGCGGCTCGACGAAGTGACCGGCACGTCACCCTACGGCGCAACGACGATCGCTGGTAGCAAGGGCGAACGGCAGCCCTCAGCAAACGAACTGGACGGTGCGCGTCATCAGGGCGAACTCGTGGCCCGGCTCGCAGCCAAGCTCGCGGCCTGAAGCCGGATCAAAACCAGTGGACGAGTTCGACTATATTATCGTCGGTGCGGGCTCCTCTGGTTGCGTGGTGGCGCGGCGGCTTAGCGATGATCCCGCGAACCGCGTGTTGCTCGTCGAAGCGGGTGGCACCAACCAGAGCATCTTCATCAAGATGGCCGCGGGCTTTGCCAAGATCATGGGAAATCCGGATTATTTCTCCTTTTTCCCTGTCACGCCTCAGGAAGGGCGTGGCCCTGAGCGCCATAGCTACGGCCGAGGATTGGGCGGATCATCTGCGGTCAACGGCATGTGGTATCTGCGCGGACAGCCACGGGACTTCGACAACTGGCGTGACCTTGGTCTGCATTCCTGGGGCTGGACCTCGATCCGTGCCGCCTACCGCGAAATCGAGGATTACCGTTGTGACAGGGCAGATATATCGCGTGGACACAATGGTCCGCTACAGATTACCCAATCCACATATCGGGCGAAAGTCTTCGATGCCATCGTCACGGCGGCGGGGGAAACCGGCGCGGTGTGGACTGACGACATCAACACGCCTGAACGGGAAGTCGTAGGCCGGACCCAATACACCGTCGACCGCAAGGGCCAGCGCGCCTCCGCCTATGAAGCGTTTCTGGCTCCGGTGCGGAGCCGGCCCAACCTTTCGATCCTGACGGATTGCATGGCGAAACGCGTCGTGATTGAAGACGGGATAGCTACCGCCATCGAGTGCGAGATCAACGGTGAGGCGAAGCGGTTCACCGCCCGACGCGAAATCATCCTCTCTGCAGGCGTTTACCGGTCGCCCCAGTTACTGATGCTGTCAGGTGTCGGCCCCGGCGCGCATCTGGCGCAACATGGCATTCCAGTCCTGCGAAACCTGCCGACCGTGGGCGAAAACTGGTGCGATCATCAGAAGCTCGGGATTTCGTACGATCTCACCAACGATCCCGGCCTTAACCGCGAATTTCGTAGTTGGCGACTGCCGCGCAATGCTTTGCGTTACTTTCTCACCGGCACGGGGCCGCTTGCGCGGGTCGGCCTGCCGATCACCGCGATGGTGTCCAGCGACGGCGAGCCTTCGGATTGGCCCGATATGCAGCTTGCCGCATCGCCTTTTGCGATGCGTACGGTCACGGAGATGGCGGCCAATCCGGGAAGTCCGATATCCGAGAAGCCGGGCATCACTTTTGCAGGCTTCCATCTGCGGCCAAAGGGGCGCGGCACTGTTCAACTAGAAAGTGCCGATTTTCGGGCAGCGCCAATTGTTGATCCGCGATTCTGGAGCGAGGAGGTGGACCGCCGCAAAGCGCTCGAACTGGTGAAGATGTTGCGCAGATGGGCTGGAGCACCGCCGCTCGCACATTACGTGGGCAAAGAGCGACAGCCCGGCGCGCAGATTCAAAGCGACAGCGAGATTCTGGAACAGCTTCACACCATGGTAGATCCGGGTCTGCACGGCACCGGCACCTGCTCGATGGGAACCGATCCACTAACGTCTGTCGTTGACGATGCCTGCCGAGTTCATGGGATCGGGCGCCTTCGTGTGGTCGACTGCTCGATCATGCCCACCCCGGTTTCCGGAAATACCAACGGACCCGCGATGGCTATCGGCCAGCGGGCATCCGACCTGATCCTCGCAAAAGACTAAAACCGCAGCATCAGGGATGGCAAGACTTACAGCTCGGAGCGCCCGTTCAGCGCACGCCCCGAATGAAGGCTATGCAAGTGGTTCCGAGCACGACGAAGATGATGCCCATCACGAACAAAGCGGCATAGCTGCCCACCATGCTGACAATTGCGCCGGCGAGGCCCACGCCCAACGTCTGTGACAGCGTGGTTGTCATGTTGATGATGCCGAGATCCTTGCCTGCATCATCCTGCGAGGGAAGCACCTTTGTGATAAGTACGTAATCGACTGACGCGAACCCGCCGAAGCCTGCTCCGACGAGGAAGCTGTACACCAGCATTCCAGTGTAGGTCGGGAAAATCAGCGGCACCAACATGGCACCAACCATTATCGCCGAGCACAGATAGATCAGCGGGCGTGTGACATTCAATCGGTCGCTGAGCCAGCCCGCCAGCGGCGTTCCGACAGCAGCACCCACCATGGCCGCAAGGCCGACGGCGGGCAGCGATCCCACAGCCTTCAGGCCGAAGCCGATAAAGTCCTGAAGGATGTAGAGCAGGTACACTTTCAGTGGGAAGAACCCGGTGAGGAAAAGGAACCGTCCCAGGAAAGTCCATCCAAAGGCAGGATATTTGACGGGATTAACCCAGAAGGAGCCCAGGATGGTGCTCAAATTAAAGGGCGGCCGTGGAACGCCGATGTTCGAGCGCCGGTTGACCGCCACAAACGTAAAAACGGCCATCGCCATGACAATGCTCGCGACGACATAGCCGAGGAATAGCTCCTGTGCGAAAGACGCGCCGAGCACCTGTCCTAGAAGGATGCCCATCAGGTTAGCCATTCCGATAGCCGCCGAGAAGACACCCCGGCGCGCTACAGGCACTCGCTCGGGGATGTGCACCATTAATGGTGTGAAGATAAAATTGGTGCTGGCCTGTATCAGCAGCCAGTAGATCATGAGTTCAGTGATGGTGGTCGCGCGGGCGAGCAATATCGCCAGAACGAACGTAGCGGCTGCGCCGCCAAGCATCCAGGGCGCCCGACCGCCGATCCGGGTACGGGTGCGATCGCTCAACGATCCCGCGATTGGGGCCGAGACAAGGGCGCCGATCGCGCCGACACCAATCACCAAGGCAAGTCCGGCCGCCGCGCCGTCGCGATCGATCCGTTGCACCTGCAGCGCCAGGAAAATCGACTGAAGCACTGTCCAGAAGAGAAACAATACCCCTGCGGTGACGAAAAGCGTGGTCAAAAGGCCGACGAGCCGCAGCTCGCGCAGACCGGGCGATGCCACCGCGCCCGCAAAGGTATCCGGACCGGGAAAAGCCGTTTGCGAGGTGACAGACATCGCTATTCCTTACGTAACGGAGACAGTTATCGACCGTATCTTTCCAGCAGGTCGAACAGCACTTTCGTTGGCTGCTCGGACGGCTGGTAGGCGATGATCCACCCCTCATATTCACCGGCGACTGAGCCTTCGAAACCATAGTCCTTCAACATGCCCAGCAGTTCCTTGTAGGGCGTGTTGGGTTCCTCACCGTTCGCATCGAACATGTGTGCCTTGGCGTGACAGTGAACTGTATATTTGAGCAGAGGCTCAAAGGTCGACAGGTCGTTAGTCTGAATTTGGCCAGGCGCATTGGGGCCCTGCCAGCAAGAGAAGTCAGGCACGAGCCGAAACCATGGGGATTCGACTGTCTCAAGTGCTTCCTGATAATAGGACGGCGGATGCGGCGCGTGCAACTCGACGCCCCAGATCACCCCATATTCCTCAAGTGTAGGAAGGACGGCGTTCACGAAATCGATAAGCTGACCAACCGGTTCGGCATTGAAGGCAGGACGCATGATCGGAGCGCCCAGATACGACGTCAGCGCGATCATTCGCTTGGCGTTGTCGACCATCTCTTCGAAAGTCTGCGGACGGTCGCTGCGAATGTTCGTCCCAAAATAGCAGCTAAAGCAGAATATCTCCATCTCCAGCGACGTTACCAACTCTCGGATCGCCTTGAGGACGTCAAGATTGGGATTGGGCCAGCCGGGGATATGCTGCTCGGCGATGATTTCCACGCCATCGCAGCCCATCTCGGCTGCCTTGCGAATGGCTTGGTAGACATCGATTTTCCCAGCATGGAAATCGGCACCGAACGAGTAGAGGCTAAGACCAAGTTTCATGTCAGCGAAGCTCCAGTTCACCGGTGAGCCGGTAGGGTAGCGTGTCGTTAGGAAAGCCGTAGCTAAAGGTGGTTCGCATATCGATGTCGACATTGATCTGGTTCTTGTCGGTCAAGACGTCAGTCAGCTCCTGATCGGTCAGAAACACCTCGGCAGCCTCGCCCATGCTCCACCATATCTCGTGCATGTTCTTTGCATATGCGGCCGGAATCCGTTGTCCGCGTAGCGCGATGAATGTATTTGCGTCGGAAACCTGATGGCCGTTCACTGCGATCTTCACGGAACTCACTGTGGAAAGATGAGTCCCGGTGTAGAACGGGTTGCGGATCATGATGCGCCAACCGCCCTCCTCTTGCTCGATCACGTTCGACACGAACAGGTCACGCTGTGCAATACGCGAGAAGACGACGATACCTTGCTTGGCCCGGTCGGCTTGGTTCCTGTTGGCAGTTGGTAGCTCGGCGTTCATCGCAGGGTCCTTTTTCGGCATGATAGCAGTTTCCCCGAAGTGGATGGCTGGCGTCGGCAATCGGCGGATCAGAATTTGAAACCTGCGCGGACGCCATAAGTCCTTGGGTCTCCGAACCAGGCGAGGCCGTCGGTAAATGCCGGGAAACTGGCGGATAGCGAGACGCTGCTTAGCGTCGTTGCGTTTTCAAGGTTCTTGGCGAAGCCCTGAACATAGAAGCGGTCGTCGGGGCTGTTATAGGTGACTGTCAGATCAGTCTTGGTGAAGGAAGGCTGACGAAAGAAGTTGCGCAGAGCGGTGCTGACGAACTGATAGCTGTCGCTGATCCGGGTACGTGCCCCCAGCTCAAGCCTGCCGTCCCCAATAGGCAGAGTATAGGAGTAACCAGCGGTCGCCGTCCACTCCGGGGACCTGTCCAGCTTCTCGCCCGAGAATTCGACACCGGGCGTAACCTGATAGTCCGTGTATCGGGCCTTCAGCCAGTTTACCGACAGGTCGAACCGGTTGCGCGGACTCGGCTGGGCCGCCATCTCAAGCTCGACGCCATCGATCTTCGCTTTGCCGGCGTTGCTGATGACCAGACATGGTCCGCCACAATAGGTCGCAGAAACCTGGCTGAGTTGCAGGTTTGAATAATCGTAGTGAAACACGCTAGCAGCCAGCCGGAGCTTTCGATCGAGCAGAGCTGTCTTTAATCCGGCTTCGTAGGACGTCAGCGTCTCCGGCCTGTAAAAGAGCGCCGACGCTGGGACGGGAGCTGTGCAGTTGGTTTGGCCTGCAAGGCAGCCTTCGTTGAAACCGCCTGCCTTATAGCCGGTTGATACCGTGGCATAGAGCAGACTGCTATCCGCCACGTCATATTCGAGGCCCGCCCGCCAAGTGATCTTGCTGTACTTGACTGACGCATTGTTAAGCGAGTCCGAGACAGGCTGGAACCCGGTCGCGGGGCTGCCTGGATTGGTGGTGCCAGGCAGGACGCCTGTGGTGTAGTCGAGCGGGTCGTCGACGTTGACGTGGTTGATGGTGACGCCGACCCTCGACTTGTTGTCGCGCGTATAGCGAATGCCGCCGGTCAGCCGCAGCGTATCAGTTATGCTGAATGTCGCTTGACCAAAAGCCCCTAGCGATTTTGAAATCGTCGGATGTTGCGAGAAGCCGTAAACATAACCGCGCTGGCCAGGACGAAAAAATCGCGTTCCGAAGAGCAGGAAGTCAACATCAGATACCTCACGGAAATAGTAGACCCCCGCCTGCGCTTTCAAGCGATCCGAACTATAGGCGAACCGCAGCTCATGCGATTGTTGCTCGTAATCGCCCTCGAAGGTCGCGTTCAGGGGATATTGTCCGGCAAAGGGGCCAGCCGTCAGCAGTCCGACGTAACTGCGCTGAATCTCGTCACGCTTGAACTCACGATAGGAGCCAAGGTAGGTGGCAGTGATATTGTCGGTCAGATCGACGTCAAGCTCGCCGTGAATGCCCCAGGTGTTGTTGTCGCTGGTGGCCTCGCTCGCCTGTGCGAAGCCGAGCGTGCGATACTCGCTAGAGGTGCGGCCCGCACGATAGACCGGCATGACGCCGCGCTGCCCGGTGGGCGGGCCGCCGATCGGCATGCGGTAGAAGTTACCGAGGGCGACGCCGTTCTGCGGATTGCCCTTCATCTCGCTATAGTCGCCCTTTAGGTAAAGGCGCACGCGCTCCCCAATATCGAATGTGGCGCCGAGGCGAAAGGAGAGGTCCTCCTTGCCAGGATCAAGCGATGGGCTCGATGCCCCCTTCAAGAGATAGCTATCGCGACGACTATAGTTCACTGCACCTCGAACCGCGACAGTGTCGCCGAAGGGCACGTTGATCATTCCGGTCGCCTGGATGGTGTCGTAGTTCCCGTATACGAAGTCGGCGGATGCCTCGAACGTGCTTTTAGGGTGCGCCGAAATGGCATTGATCAGGCCGGCGGTCGTGTTGCGGCCGTACAATGTGCCCTGCGGTCCTCGTAGAACTTCGACTCGCTCCAAATCGAACAGGCTTACTTCCTGTGCCTGGGGCCGTGCGATGTAGATGCCGTCGGAGAGAAATGCGGCGGAAGGATCGCCCTTTTCCGACACGTCATTGCTTGAGACACCGCGGATCGTAATCTGCAGGCCGTTGCCGTTAACGCGATCGATGGCAAGGTTCGGCACCGCGTCCGCCAACCGGGTTGGGTCCGTAACGCCTTGGTCGCGCAGACCCTCCGCAGTAATTGCAGATACTGCGATCGGTGTCTTTGACAGAAGCGATGTAGTGCGGTTTGCCGTGACGATGATATCCGCAGTCCGCTCATCGGCAGTGCCAGAGGCGTCCGGATCGGCTCTCACCGCATCTTGTGCGAACGCCTCTGCAGGTACTGCAAAGAAGGCGGAAGATGCCAACAATACCGTGGCGAAATATCGCACACCTTGCCTCTGCGACTTGCGAACTGATACCATCATAACTTCTCTCCCCACGAAATTTTTATACTCGCTGCGCTGCCGCGCAACGGTTCCGGGAAAGTTCAGCTGGTAGATCACGCTCGGATCAATGCCTTGCCATCCACGGTCGCTGTCATTCTGCGACGACTGGCGATGACAAAGTTTTAGTCATGGCGGACTGACATGCAAGTATGTCACAGCAACGTAACGGTGATGTTGCAAGGTTACGGCACGGCCTTGACAGCCCGCGCCGCGAGAATCCTCAGGGCGTCCAAACGCGCTGCTGATCTCTTTGATTAGTGGCCACCAGTCTCACGGCCAGAACGCCGGCACCTTGGCTATCCACTTCGTATAAGGCCTCGGCAGTGCCACTGCTGTGCAGAGCGTTGGACAGTTCGCGTAAGCCATCATACGCGCCTATCGTCTCGACCAGCCCGACCAGTCCCATTTCACTCGTCCCCGCGAGTATGATGTAGCGGTTGCCCTCCTTACCGAAGAAAAGGCTCACAAGGCCATATTGCCTACGTGGTGATGCGCCGCCCGAGGGCCCTGCTCCGTAGACGCGTCCGGTGCGCTTGTCGCGTATCTGGTCGCTATCCGTACTAAGTTCGAAGCGGGAACCGGAGGTTGTCGGGGCGCTTAGCGGGCCAAGCCCGCTCGAAAGGCCGAGGTAGATGATGTTTTGCGACAGCATCGCGGCCGCCGGCACCTGCGTCGCGGGAAGCACGCGGACGCTGGGCGCACGCGCAAGAATGGGCGCCAGATATTGCTGGGCGCGAGGAACGGTCGTGGGAATATAGCTCTGGCCGACATCGATATAGCGCGCGGCGTCAGACGAGTGGCTTAGAAGATAAGCGTCGAGATCCTCGCGCGAATGTATGCGATAATCACGCACCAGACGTGACACCTCCCCGCCTGCTCCTTTCTCACCGAAAAGATAGTGGTCACCTTCGGCGATGATCACGCTTTTGCGGTTTGCGAACAGCGGCTTCCAGATTTCGGATTGGCGCACCTGCGTTGCCTCGCGCACTCCGGGAGCAGGCCAGAGCAACAGCGAAACGACAAGGGCAAAGGCGGCCGTCAGACCGACCGCCGCGATTGCCAGCGCTCGCCAGGAGAACTGACGACGCGGCGCGAGAAGTAACGGTGCGGACTCCGGCCCGGGGAAGTCAGCGCTGCCAATTTCGGCAATAAGGCGATACTCGCCCAAAGGAAGTGTAAGCCTTAGTCCGGCGCCCCTCCGATCGCCGTAAATCTCCTCCAACCGTTTTCGGAGTCGATGAATATAGACGCGTGCGCCGCCATCATCGCCTGCCTGTGTCGTACGGCCGAAGACGTCTTGCGATATCTCCACTTCACGCGGCGGAGTGCCGGTGCGCGAGCGATCAACGAGATAGTCGAAGAGATCGCGAAGCTTTGAGGAGCGCCCCAGACACTCTCGAATTCTCTCGATCTCGTTGTCGATCAATTGGGCGTGTTCGCCATTATCAAGCCTAACGGAATGATTCATCTAGCAGCTATATGTGGTAGGGCTTTCCGACGCCAGAAGTAGCTGCTCGTCCCTGGGTATAATTCCACGCACTGTGTAAAAACGGCGGTCGCATCAGGCGGAACAAGTTCTCGTCAACCGTTACATCACGTTGACATCATTGCTTGGCCGCAGCGTCTGGCCGCATGAATGAGGCAAGCTCAATTTGCGCCTGCGACACGCAGGGCAACGACCTCAATTCCGTCGCGGGCGCAGCGAGGCAATAACTGGAGGGGCAATGCGAAGGCTTCGCATGGGAATGATTGGCGGCGGTCCAGGAGCGTTCATCGGTCCGGTACATCGCATCGCCGCCGAACTGGATCGTGAGATCGAACTTGTCGCGGGGTCTTTCAGCAGCGACGCAGACCGCTCGCGCCAAGCCGGAGAGATCTACCGCGTTGATCCAAAGCGCGCCTATCCCGATCTGCCGTCGATGCTCTCCGGAGAAGCCGCGCGTGATGACGGCATCGACTTCGTGACGATCGCCACGCCCAATCATAATCATCTCTCCGCCGCGTCGATGGCTCTAGAGTCCGGCATCGCCGTCCTGAGTGACAAACCGGCGACGGCGACGTTTGGCGAAGCAAAGACGCTGGCTGCCATAATCCAACGTTCAGGCTGCGCCTATGGCCTGACTTACACTTATTCCGGCTATCCGCTTGTTCGGGAAGCACGCGCACGGATCGCGGCAGGCGCGCTCGGCACCGTTCGCAAGGTCATTGTCGAATATGCTCAAGGTTGGTTGGCTGGCGCTGCGGCAGGCAAGCAGGCGGAATGGCGCACAAATCCCGCACAGGCAGGAGAAGGCGGCGCAATCGCCGACATCGGCGTACATGCCTTCCACCTCGCCGAATTCGTGACCGGCTTGAATGTGACGCAGCTGTTAGCGGATCTCGCCGCGGTGGTGCCCGATCGGGCACTGGACGATGACTGTCAGCTGCTGCTGCGGTTCGACAATGGCGCGCGCGGCATGCTCCTCGCTTCCCAGATCATGATTGGGGAACGTAACGCCCTCCGCCTGCGGGTGTATGGCGACAAGGGTGCGCTAAGCTGGTCTCAAGAGAGTCCAAATTGCCTGACGCTCAATCATGCTGATAACCGCACCGAGTTGCTCCAGACTGGGGACGCCACGCTGGGAAGCGATGCTGGCTGGGCATCCCGCATGCCCGGAGGCCACCCGGAAGGGTATCTGGAGGCCTTCGCTAATCTCTATCGCGACTTTGCACGCCAACTGCGCGGAGAATCTGGAAGCCTTCTCCCCGGCATCGAGGATGGATTGCGCGGCATGGCGCTCATCCATTTGGCCGTGACTGCCAGCCAGGAAGAAGCGGGTTGGATTAATTTCGAGGTGTAGCATGCGTACGATCAAGGGTCCGGCCATTTTTCTCGCCCAATTCGCGGGCGACCAGGCGCCATTCAACAGCCTCCCGGACATCGCCGATTGGGCCGCAAAGCTTGGCTATAAGGGCATCCAGATTCCAAGCTGGGACGCGCGCCTTTTTGACCTTGCAAAAGCGGCTGAGAGTCAGACCTATTGCGACGAGGTCAAAGGCGTTCTAGGCGAGCGCGGCATCGAAATCACCGAACTGGCGACACATCTTCAGGGGCAGTTGGTCGCCGTCCATCCCGCCTATGACGCACAGTTTGACGCTTTTGCCGCTCCCCACGTCCGCAGCAATCCCAAGGCCCGGCAATTATGGGCGGTAGAACAAATGAAGATGGCGGCGCTCGCGAGCCGGAGGCTGGGGCTTACAGCGCATGCAAGTTTCTCAGGCGCTTTAGCCTGGCCTTACGTTTATCCGTGGCCGCAACGTCCCGCAGGGTTAGTGGAGGACGCATTCGACGAACTCGCGCGACGTTGGACGCCTATTCTCGATCATTTCGACGAGAACGGAGTCGATATCGGCTATGAGATTCATCCGGGTGAGGATCTTCACGACGGCGTCACGTTCGAGATGTTCCTGGATCGCGTAGGCAATCACCCGCGGGCGAACATCCTATACGATCCAAGTCACTTCGTGCTGCAGCAGCTCGATTATTTAGCGTTCCTCGACATCTATCACGACCGCATCAAATGCTTCCACGTCAAGGACGCGGAGTTTCGCCCGAGCGGCCGCGCCGGCGTCTATGGCGGTTACCAGTCCTGGGTCGACCGACCCGGCCGCTTCCGCTCGCTTGGCGACGGGCAGGTCGACTTTGCGCAGATCTTTTCGAAGATGGCGCAGAACGACTTTTCGGGCTGGGCGGTTCTCGAGTGGGAATGTGCGCTTAAACACCCTAATGCCGGTGCAGCGGAGGGAGCGCCCTTCATAGCCCGCCATATCATTCGCGTTACGGAAACAGCTTTCGATGATTTTGCCGCTGGCGGTTCGAACCGTGCACTGAACGCCCAGGTTATGGGAATAGAATAGGCGGATGTGCGCCACGCGAGCCTTTTCAGCAAGTACGCGATCCCTTTCCTCCTACAGCCTTGTCTCAACCTCAACGATATTGACTAACGTGGCCCCATCAGAAGGTGACGAAACTTGCGGTCTCTGCCAGTTTCGACGAGCATGACCTAGTCCTGCTCCCGCCGGAGCAGCGCATCGCGACAAGATCCGCTCGATCAACGTGGGTCAATGCTTCGTAGACATCAACACCTTCACGAAGTGTGGGAATGCCGAGAGCGACATGCTGCAACGAGCCAATTGTTCCTCGCCTTTTTGCTCAGCAATGCGGGAAGCGTGGTTCGCCCTTCACAGGTGACGACAGTGTAACCGCGGGCTTGGTATTGGCATTATGAAATTCCACCTGCACAGTCTAGCATACTTGCATGTAAGTGTAATTTATTTTACGTTACGGGAGTCGATAGCGAGGTTCGTCACGAAGCCCGGCGTCCGATCGAAGTTGGAGAGAGCATGTCTGGCCACACGGCATATGATGCAAAGGCGTTGCACACCAAATATCTAGAGGAGCGGGACAAACGCCTGCGCAAAGACGGTGACGCCCAGTTCATTGAGGCTAGCGGTGATTATGCCGACTATGTTGCAGACCCTTATGTCGAGCCTGGGTTCGCCCGCCAATCTCTAACAGAAGAGATCGACGTCCTCATCGTCGGCGGCGGCTTCGGAGGTTTGCTTACGGGCGCTGAATTGACGCGGCATGGCATCGAGTCGTTTCGTATCGTGGAAGTCGCAGGCGATTTTGGCGGCACTTGGTACTGGAACCGCTATCCTGGCGTACGCTGCGATATCGAAGCAGCGATCTATATGCCACTCGTTGAAGAGGTCGGCACTGTGCCTACCGAGAAATACGCTAGGGGCGCGGAAATATTCGCGCACGCCCAGGCAATAGGACGTCATTTCAATCTCTACGATCGCGCTCTGTTCCAGACGAAGATCGACACAATCGCATGGGATGAAAACCGCGCGCGATGGATTGCCGAAACGGACCGTGGCGACACACTTGCCGCGCGCTTTGTGTGCGTCGCGCAGGGGCCACTGGCCAAAGTCAAGCTGCCGCGCATTCCCGGAATCCGCAGTTTCAAAGGGCACATGTTCCATTCGGCGCGCTGGGATTACAGCTATACGGGCGGTTCGCCCGCAGGCGGTTTTGACAAATTGCGCGGCAGGCGGGTCGGCGTGATCGGCACTGGCGCCACTGCGGTGCAAATCGCGCCAAGGCTTGCCGACGACGTCGCTGAGCTCCTCGTCTTCCAACGAACGCCATCCGCGGTCGACCATCGCAAGAATGGTCCGACCGATCCCGACTGGTTCGGCGCGCAGGAAAAAGGCTGGCAACGCCGGCGCATGGAAAATTTCCTTGCGGTAGTCTCCGGCCACAAGGTCGAGGAGAACCTCGTCAATGATCACTGGGGTGACCTGTGGCTGCGTTTCAGCTCATTAATGGCGGAACGGTTTCAGCCCGGCGGCGACGTTGGCCCGCACGAACTGATGCAAATCGCCGACTATGAGAAGATGGAGCAGATCCGCAACCGGGTGGCTTCCGAAATCACAGATGCCGATCTCGCCGAGCGCCTCAAGCCCTGGTACAATTTCCTGTGCAAGCGCCCGCTATATAGCGATGAGTTCCTACCCATCTTCAATCGCCCAAATGTCACTTTGATTGACACCGAAGGGCGTGGCATCGAAAGCATTAGCGAAAGGGGCGTGATCGCGAAGGGTGTCGAATATCCTTTGGACCTGATCGTGCTTGCCACAGGCTTCGACGTCGGTGCCCCGCCACACAAAGTAGGCGGGTATCAGGTCAGAGGCCGTAACGGTATAACGCTTGAAGACAAATGGAATGGGTCGTTCCGTTCGGTGCATGGAACGCAACTGAGCGGCTTCCCCAACTTCCACATCATCGGGGGCACACTGCAGGGCACCACGGCCTTCAACTTCACGCACACTCTGCTGATGCAGGCCGAACATGCCGCAGCGCTGATCGCTCGCTGCCGCGCTCAAGGCGTGCAGACGATGGAAGTCACTCCAGAAGCGGAGCTACGCTGGACGGAGACTATAGACCAGAAGCATGTCGACCATGAGCATTTCTATGAGGAATGCACGCCCGGCTTTCTGAACAACGAAGGCAAGTTTGCGGACAAGCCGACATATGTCGGCGCTACCTATGGCGGCGGCCCGCTCGAATATGAGCAGGTCATCGCTGAGTGGCGACGCGAGCACGTCGAGCGGGACACGAAGTGCACGCGATGACCCCGCCCGTGAT
Source organism: Sphingobium sp. SCG-1 (assembly GCF_002953135.1). Taxonomy (NCBI): domain Bacteria; kingdom Pseudomonadati; phylum Pseudomonadota; class Alphaproteobacteria; order Sphingomonadales; family Sphingobiaceae; genus Sphingobium; species Sphingobium sp. SCG-1. Next base: position 931,636 of record NZ_CP026372.1, on the reverse strand, counting down.
GCACTCCTCCGTTGTGAATCGAACACGCAGCAGGAAAGATCGATGACCGCACGGCGCAGTCCAGATGCCCATGTCGATTACGGCCCCCCGCGATATGGACATTTTCGCGCCGCATCACATTGGATGCTGGCTGGCGCCGTCATCGCGATGCTGATTTCCGGTTTTCTCCTCGTTGCGCCTATGGCTGAGAGCGATCCAGCCAAAGTGGCTGTGGTCGGCATGCACATGATCATCGGCCTGACGATTGCGCTATTTTGCTGATCATGATCCCGATGGCTTATCTGCGCCGGCAGCCACAGCCTTTGTCGAGCGGCAGCGCATTGTTGGATCGACTGGCGAAGCTCACCCATCACGCCTTGCGTCTCAACACCGCCGCCATTGTCGTGACCGGGATCGCCACCGCAGCGATGTCGGGCATCCCCAATGTTGTCTTCGGCGGAGAGTCGGATCGTCTGCCGCTGGGCGTAACGGACCTGCCCGCTTTCCGGGCGCATGCTTTGCTTGCCTGCCTTCTGCTGCTGCTGGTTGTGCTACATGTAGCCGGCGCGCTGTTCCACGCCTTTGTCAAACGCGACGGCATCTTCCGCAGGATGTCGGTCTTTCGATCGAGAGGACTCGGTTAGATGCCAACCCAAGCCTTGGAGAGCGCCGCGCGCGCGCTGCGTGATGCCTATTTGAACGGCCCAATTCCGCCCATGCGGCAATGGCTCGATCCCCTTGATGTGGACGGCGCTTATGCCGTGCAAACGGTAAACACGCGGTTCTGGAAAGCTCAGGGCCGCCGGATCGTCGGGCGCAAAGCCGGGCTTACCGCAAAGGCGGTTCAAGCTCAGCTTGGCGTCGAGCAGCCCGATTTCGGAGCTTTGTTCGAGGATATGCGGATTGCTGACGGCGGCAGCCTCGATCCTGCGCGCTGTATCCAGCCGAAGGCGGAGGCGGAGATCGCGTTCGTTCTTTCCCGCAACCTCGATGGTCAAGATATTACGCCGGAACAAGTCGCCGGCGCTGTTGATACTGTGCATGCCGCGATTGAGATCGTCGATAGCCGCATCTCCGACTGGAAAATCACCTTTGCGGACACCGTGGCCGACAATGGCTCCTCAGCTTTTTTCGTCCTGTCAAGGGCCGGGCGCCCCCTCCCCGGCCTCGATATCTGGTCTGCGGGAATGGTCATGGAGATCAACGACGCCATCGTATCGCTCGGCGTCGGAGCCGCGGCTCTTGGCAATCCGCTCAACGCGGCGACATGGCTTGCGCGGACGCTGGCCAATCGCGGCGAACCCTTGAAAGCGGGCGACGTGCTGCTCGCCGGTGCACTGGGTCCGATGGTCGCGCTAAACCCTGGTGACCGCGTCCGTGCGGTTATTGGCGGCATTGGCGACGTCAGCTTCGTCTACGGCACGGCGTGATCAATGACAAAGATTAAGGCCGGCTGACCGGCAGGACGGAGAAGAACGTGGATTTGGGACTCAAAGGAAAAACAGCAATCGTCTGCGCCGCGAGCAGTGGGATCGGTCGCGCCTGCGCCACTGTCCTTGCGCAGGAAGGCGCAAACATCGTGATCAACGCGCGCACGCAAAGCACGCTGGAGGCTGTAGCCGCCGAGATCCGCGCCGCCTACCCTGACGTTGACGTTACCGCCGTTGCCGGCAGTGTCACCGATCCGGCCGTGCGCGAGGCGCTTGTCAGCGCCGTGCCGCAAATCGACATCCTCGTCAACAATGCCGGAGGGCCGCCTCCGGGCGACTTTCGCGACTGGGATCGTGATACCTGGATCGCGGCGATTGACCAGAATCTACTGAGCGCGATCGAGCTCATTCGCCTGACCGCCGACGACATGGCGTCGCGCGGCTTTGGTCGAATCGTCAATATCACTTCTTCGGCAGTGCGCGTGCCAATCCCGGTGATCGGCCTATCCAATGCTACACGCGCCGCGCTCACCAACTTCGTGTTCGGCATTGCAGGTGAATTCTCGGCCAAAGGCGTGACAATCAACAACATCCTGCCTGGGCCCTTCGACACCGAGCGACTGCGCAAGTCGAAGGATATCACCAAGCACCTGACCGGTAACCCGGTGGCCGGCCGGGTCGGCGACCCGATGGAAATGGGCGCGATGTGCGCGTTTCTGTGCAGCAATCGCGCAGGCTATATCACTGGGCAAAACTTCCTAATGGACGGCGGTCTTTACCGTACCGGCGTGTGACTGAAGACGCACTCTGCCAAAGCCTCGACGCGTTCGAGCAGACAAGCGCGCAAATGAAGGCAGCCTTCGAAGCACAATCCGAAAACTGGAAGCTCGATCTCATCCGTTTGCGCAAGATTCAGGCCAGCCAACTCTCTGCATTGTCCGAGAGCTTGGCCGGCTGGTCCCACGACAGGCTGGATGCGGCCGCCGGTAGGGAGATCACCGCGTTGTTCATAGCCATGCGACGCGCGATATCTATGACACAGACCATATGGCCGCTCAGCCTGATAAAAGACCCGGCATCGCTCGAGGCGTACACCTTAGCGAGCCGGCAGACGATCGAGGCGAGCGAAGCGTTCTTCGCCTGGATGCGGCTCAGGCTCCAGCGACCATGAGCCGAAGGTCAGAACCGCTCACCGACCAGTTCTTCGCTCTTGGTCCACAATGCCTTGGCGTTATCCGGATCAACTGCATATTCGCGGACGCCCGGACCGATGACTTCGGCATGAGCCAGTCCCGCAACAGCGCAATCCTGGCAGAAGCGCCCACCGACCTCGTCAGCGTCGGCGACGATCGCGGCCCAGACGGAGGTGGAAGCGGCCTGTGGGATCGTCTTCAGTTTAAAGGCCGGCGCACCAGTCTGCGCTTTCGCTATCGAGTTGATCCGGGCCACCATCGCGTCCATGTCCGATTGGCTCATGTGGCGCTTGAGGCCGGTGTCGGCGCCGCCTGGATGGACGGCTGCGGCACGGACGCCCTTGTCCTTGTACCGCCGGTCGAACTCCACGGCGAACAGCACATTTGCGGTCTTGGACCGTCCATAGGCGCTCCAGGTGTCGTAGGGCGTCGTCTCGAAGTTGGGATCGTCAAGATCGACGTCCGAGAAGCGATGCGCCGCCGAAGAAAGGATCACGACTCGTGCGCCCTCCCTGAGCAAGGGTGCAAGCCTATTTACCAAGGCGAAATGGCCAAGATGATTGGTGCCGAACTGAGTCTCGAAACCATCGACCGTCTTGCCGGACGGGGTTGCCATCACGGCGGCATTTGCGATCACGACATCAAGCGGCCGTCCATCAGCAATCAGCGAGTCTGCAGCAGCCCGGACGCTTGCAAGAGAAGCCAAGTCGAGCGCGATCAGATCAAGACTGCCGGGTGCCTTCCCTACCGCATCGCGCACGGGATCGCCGTTGGCGAGATCGCGCACCGTGCCGATGACGTTTGCCCCATGCGCGACGAGCGCACGAGCTGTTTCCAGCCCAAGTCCGCCGGAGACGCCCGTGACCAGGATACGCTTGCCGGAAAGGTCCAGACCGGCAAGCACGTCGTCGGTCGTGGTGGTGACATCGAAAGCTGGCATAATTGTTCTTGTCCTCATGATTTTCTGCCAGACAGTCTAGAGGATGGATCGCGGTATGCAGTGCTCGATTATCGCGAAGGCATGCCTAATCCTATCAACCGCGAACGCCTTTCCGTGGGCCTTGTCAGGCACCAGCCAAGTTGCGACAAGCAATGACTTCGATGCGGCGATTGATATGTCAGATGCGAGAGCGGGTGCAGCGACACGCTGGCTCAGCGTGCTCCGAAAGTCTCATTCCAGGCTTGACGCTGAGCACCATTTTCAAACCGAGTACTGGTGTATCGACCGTACATACGCCCGTGACGTGCCTGATCCTTCAGGGGGCGAAACGCGTAAGCATCGGTGATGCTGTCCTGCAATATGATAATTCCAGCTACTTCGTTGCGTCACTCGACGTTCCGGGGACGGGACAAATCCTGGAGGCCAGGCCGGACGCGCCCTATGTGGCGGTGGGAATGAGGCTCGACCGCTCTGCACTCGCTGAGTTGGTCGCCACAATGCCGACCGGTTTGATCGATCACGGCGGGACCAGCCCCGGACGCTCAAGTTTCGCGCTGAGCGCAATAACGCCGGATTTGTTGGACGCATGGGCGAGGCTTCTCGCCCTTCTGGACCACCCGGAGGACATTGCCGCCCTTGCAGCGGCCCGCGAGCGGGAAATCCTGTATTGTCTTCTCAAAGGGCATCTCGGCGGGCAACTATGCCAGATGGCGCAGGAGGATAGCCGACTGGCGAGGATTCGCCGCACCATTCATTGGATACAGGGTCACTATACGGAGGAACTGAGGACGGTCCGGCTCTCCGAAATTGCAGGAATGAGCGTGGCATCTTTCCATCGCCATTTCAGAGCCGCAACCGCGATGAGCCCGTTGCAATATCAGAAGACTTTGCGATTGCAGGCCGCGCGACGCTTCCTTGCGGCGGGTTGGGAGGCAAGCAGAGCTGCGTATTCCGTCGGTTATGAAAGCGCGACGCAGTTCAGCCGGGAATATAGCCGCGCCTTTGGCACTCCCCCTTCCCGTGATCGTATGGAACTTATCGGACGATCGACAAGCCTGGAAACTTGGATGGCTCCGGGTTAGCACCCTACGAGCATCACCACCTGGGACTTAATTGAGCGCCTCAATCAGCACTGCCATTAGCTGAAACAAGCGGAGGCTGGCCTATCTTGGATAGGGCCGAAGTATCGTATAAGCATGCGCAACGTCGTGGCCTGGCAGAGACGCGGCACTGCACTCCGGTGCCCCTCGCAACCATTTCATAATCATGTTCGTGCAAAGATGATTTGGTGGAGTCAGGAGCGGCGAAGTGAATACCTATTCTCGTGCGAGGTTGGGACGGGCCACTTCGCTTTGTCAGTGGTTCTTTCAGCCTTTCAAAGATGTTACTCCTGCCGGGCGCGCCTTTTTGCTAGGGCAACTTCTGGGGTCTCCTGCTGCTGCACTCATGGGATCGCTCTGTGCCCTTGCTGTTGCTGGCGTGGCGCTTTTCCGTAGTGGCAACGCAACATTTGGGTTCTTCGTTGGACTCGAACTAGCGCTGATGACGGCGCGCTTCGTCGATTGGCAGCGGCGTGCGAGGCAATTGCGACATGAGCCTGGCTGCGACCCGACTATCGACACGTCGGTGATACTCTCAACAGTCTGGTGCACCCTGCAAGGATCTTTAGCCTTCGCTATAATGAGGTCGGGCGATCTCGTGCTATGCGTGTTGTCGGCCACTCTCGTAATGGCACTCATCGGCCCCCTTTGTGCGCGTAACTACGCCGCACCGCGCTTTGCGTTTCTGCTTGTGTTGTTATGCGACCTTCCGTTCGTTGCAGGAGCGTTGGCTTCGGGTGAGGCTTGGCTCGCGATAATCTTACCGATGACCCCACCCTTTCTTTTGGGAGCGATGCAGATCATTGCCACGTTCCATAAGTCTATGTTGTCCACTCTGGCTGCGCACGCGAAAGTGCTTCATCTTGCTCAACATGATTCCCTTACAGGCATTCTTAACCGGCAGGGCATGGATGAAGCACTGAGTCAGATTTTGCCGCATCGGGATCGGCAAATGGCCTTGATCTGCATAGACCTTGATGGCTTCAAGCAAGTGAACGACCAACATGGTCACGGAGCCGGGGATTTGCTCTTGGTCAAGGTGGCTGAACGGCTGAGGGAGCAGATTCGAAGTGAGGATCTACTTGGACGGATGGGCGGTGATGAGTTTATGGTCGTCGTACGCGATATGGAGCCTCATCGGATTGGGCCGCTAGCAGACCGTCTTATCAGCGCAATTTCGCGCTACGCTTACGATCTCGGTGGTGGGACTGTTGCGCGTGTGGGCGCCAGTATTGGCTTTGCATGTCTGCCTGAAGATGCAGCAAGTACGCTTCAGCTGCGACTAAGGGCGGATGAAGCCTTATATGCAGCGAAAGGCGCCGGGAAAGGTGTAGGCCGGCGGTATGGGGCACTGGCTGCAGCGGCTCCGCCGATGGATAGCCCCGGGCGATCAGGGGCTGCGGGCATGTAACCTTCATCAATGATCATACTCAATTTCCCGATGAGGCTCGAACCGGCTTGGCCGCGCGAGCGCAGGGAAGATATGTAAGGAACTATGATGCCGCACCCGGCCCGCACCAACATTGGCCGGAGCTCCCGAATACGGTCGATCGTAAAAGAGAATGCAACCTCGTAAGAGACAGTCCTCCGGCCTTTTGCCCACAGGTAGTGCAAACGTCACTCTACGTATGGACAGGGAGACGCATTAGTATTACGTTTGAGTCAATTAGTACTACTGGCATAGGCGACCAAGCTTTGCGGGGGGCAGCTAAATGGGCGGAGTTCGCGTAGGTAAAAGAGTGATCGGCGCGCAGGCGCCAGTTACTGTCGGCTGGGAGAACATTCCCAAGGTGGAGGGCGGGCCCTTCAAGCAGTTCGTCTTCACCGTGTTCCAGCCTACGGTGCTGTTCGCGCTGATCCTGTTCTGGTACTACGCGCCCAACTCTATTGCGAAGGCATCGACTGCAATCGGCATCGGCATCGGCTTTAAAATCCTGTTGATGGTTCTTGAATGGCTGACGCCACGGCACGAGAGCTGGCACCTGACTTGGAAGGAACTGACTACCGACCTGTTCTATGTCGGACTCGGCTACACGCTGCTCCGCATGGTGGACAGTTACATTGGCGATGGAGTGATAATCGAGGCAGTCCAGCATTCCTTCGATTGGGACAAACTCAGTTGGTTCACGGGTTTGCCTCTGCTGGTGCAGGCATTTCTGATATCGTTCATCTTCGATTTCGGGCAGTACTGGATGCATCGCGGGATGCACAACTGGTACCCGCTCTGGCTACCCCATTCGGTGCATCACTACATCACGCAGTTGAACGTTCATAAGGGTGCGGTCGGAAACCCTGTCGAACTTTTCCTAATCGGTCTGGGTGTTGGTGGTTTTTTCGATTTCCTGCCCAGAGCTGCCCTCCTCGCGGGTGCGATCGGGATGGCGGTCGGAGCCTATCAGCACATCAATGTCCGCTTCAACACGCCGCGCTGGTGGCGCTTTGTGTTCAATACGACCGAGCATCACAGCGTGCACCATTCGCAGGACTTCGAAGCCAGCCGTAGCAATTATTCCAATACCTATATCTTCATCGACCGCCTGTTCGGCACATGCGTGGACGGTGAGGCGGAGCTGCTGGGCATGGAGGGCGGACGCCGCATGTCGATCCGCGAGCAGATGACCTTTCCTTTCACGGAAGGTTGGAAGTCGCTCAAGGAACGATTTGGGCGAGCGGAGGCAATGCCTTTGCCTGCCGAATGATGGAGACCACTTAATCTTAATCGGCAGGCTCCGAAGCCGACTTTGAAAAGCTTTCTTAAAAGGAGATCACGTGAACCTGCGTTTCATCGACTGGATTTGGCATGTCAGAGGCAGCTTGCCGCTTGCCCCCGAGCAATCAAGCGATGAAGCTTTCGACAGGCTCGACCCGCTGTTCCGCGAGACCGGCACCAGCCATGAACGAACAAACGATACGCTGATTTTCCGCAAGAAGGATCAAGCAGCCCAAGATAAGATGTCCGTCTTCGATGGCGGCGTGTTGCAGGTCGAAAAAGGCTTGGCTGGAACGGTGCTTCGTTACCGACTGACTAGCCGGGCATTGTTGTTCTGCTTTCTTGCGCCGTTGATGTTTCTGGCTTTTGCTCAGTTTACTATAGCCATGGGTAAGTTCCAGAAACCTTCGACCGAAGCAGCGGAGACATCGAAGAAATCTAAAAAAGAAGATGCCGTTAAGCCGTTGAACCCGATCGACAAAGCTTTGGGCGCGCCAGCACCTGAAAAGCCCAAAAAAGAAGGTTCAAAAAAGGACAAGGATGACGAGGACAAGAAGCCTTCGCCTACGCCGGCATATGTTTTTGCAGCGATCTTTGCCTTTTTATACGTCGTCGGACGAGTCCTTGAAGATCGACTGGTAAAGACACTCTTTAAAAAGAAACTGCTTGGCTCGTAGCTTATTCGCCTCTCCGTTCTTTGGCAGCAGCGTCATTCAATCAGCGGTGCCGTGACCAGTGCAGAAACGGTGCTGGAGCCAATGAATAAATAGAGTGGCGGGTAAGTCCGATGCCAGGCGGAATGGCACGGCCATCACGCAATAGTCATCAAGCTTGCGTTACCGCCCGACGCAGTGGTGTTTATCGAGGTTGACACTTCCTCGACAAGCCAGTCAAGTCGGTAAGCTGCGCCGTTACGGCAGTCGGTACATGACGCGGCTTGCGTTAGGAGGACGCCTCCCGGAAGGCTGGCGATGCGGGCAAGAGCGGCAACGATCTGGTTGGGATCGCCCTCCAGCAGCGCCCCCCCTACGGGATCACTTGGTTCTGAAGACAGGCGTTGCACTACGCTGGCAGGGAGATCGGCAGGAAGCGCCATTCCCTCCACCCTGCCCCAACTGCCAGTCGCAAGAACGGCCGCGATCTGCTGATAAAGCCCTTCTGTTGTAGCAGGCTCAAGCAGGATGTTGCCTCGTGGATGAAGCGCGTAGAGATTGCGTTCGCCAACGGGACCAGGCAGTTCCAGTTCAAGGCCTAGCCTTGAGCGTTTGGCGTAGTCGCGGGCGTGTTGCGCAGCCTTGTTCTCTCCTTTAGCAACAAGCCAGGTAATGAAGTCGGCAAGCGCCGCATCGGGAACTGCTGACGTTGATGGCAAAGCCTGAGGCGCTTCGCGCACGAGTCGCCCGAGATAGAGCGGCCCACCGGCCTTCGGTCCTGTTCCCGAAAGCCCTCGTCCACCGAACGGCTGCACGCCAACCACTGCGCCAATGATATTGCGGTTCACGTAATGATTGCCCGCGCGAATGCGGCCGGTGACATGCGCGATCGTCTCCTCTAGCCGCGTATGCAAGCCGAAGGTCAAGCCATAGCCGGTGGCGTTGATCGCATCGATCAACGCGTCTAGTCCCGCGCGTTTGTATCGGATGATATGAAGGACAGGTCCGAATACTTCATGTTCAAGATCGGCAAGGCTGTCCAATTCAATGATCGTGGGCGGCACGAACGTTCCATGCGCCGCGTCCGCTGGGAGCGCGAGCTGCTCTACGGCATGACCCTTCGCCCGCATTGCGCGAATATGTTCCTCGATATTCGCTTTGGCTTCGGCGGTGATGACCGGCCCGATATCGATCGCAAGCCGGTCGGTGCGGCCGATACGCAGTTCCTGCAGGGCACCCGTCAACATTGTCAGCGTTCGATCGGCGATATCGTCCTGCAGGCAGAGGATACGCAGTGCGGAACAGCGCTGGCCTGCACTGTCAAAGGCGGACGCGATTACGTCGGCCACGACTTGCTCAGGGAGCGCCGAGCTGTCGACGATCATCGCATTCTGCCCGCCGGTTTCGGCGATGAAAGGGATGGGTTTGCCTTCGGGCGAAAGGCGCTGCGCCAATTGCCTCTGGATCAAGCGGGCAACTTCCGTGGAGCCAGTAAACATGACACCCGCAGTTTCTTGCGCTTCAACAAGCGCCGCACCCACCAAGCCGTCGCCGGGAATGAGTTGCAGCGCGTCGGCAGGCACGCCCGCTTCGTGCATCAGGCGCACAGCTTCCGCGGCAATGAGGGGCGTTTCCTCAGCAGGCTTGGCGAGCACCGGATTGCCTGCGACCAAGGCGGCAGCGACCTGGCCTGAGAAAATAGCGAAGGGGAAATTCCAGGGTGAAATGCATACGACAGGACCGACCGGCTTGATGTCAGAGCCTAAAGTCTTGCGGGCCTGTTGTGCGTAGTAGCGGAGGAAATCGATCGCCTCGCGCACTTCCGCTATGGCATTGGCAAGCGACTTTCCGGATTCTCGCATGATGAGGCCTAGCAGAATCGGCATGCGCGCCTGCATGGCATCCGCGGCCCGATCGAGCGTAGCCGCCCTTTCGATGACGGACACGCTCTGCCAGCTTGAACTTGCAGCACGTACCACGGCGGCTTTTGCATCATCTGGCGACAACTCGGCAACCATACCAACCACGTCGCGATGATCGGCAGGATTACGAACCTGCCGTGTTATGGTCTTCCCTCGGTCCGGCGTCGCCGCCCATTCAATAGCGGCGCTCGCCAGCAGCGCCTCGTTCAAGGTTGCAAGGGCCGTCTCATCGCTTATGTCGATCCCCGCCGAATTATGGCGATCGGGATAAAGCGCCAAAGGCAGTGCGATCTGATCGTGTTTCGCGCCGGGCAGCGACATTGCGGCGACCTGCTCCACCGGATCGGCGACCAATTCGTCGATCAATACGTTCGGGTCCGCGATGCGATTGACGAAGCTGGAATTAGCCCCGTTCTCCAGCAGGCGGCGAACGAGGTAAGCGAGCAAAGTCTCATGCGTGCCCACCGGCGCATAGATGCGGCAGGGGCGATCGAGTTTCGCCGCACCCACCACTTCCTCATAAAGCGGTTCGCCCATTCCGTGCAGGCACTGGAACTCATAATCTCCATGCACGAAATCGGGTCCGGCCATGTGATAGATGCTGGCGAGGGATTGGGCGTTATGCGTGGCGAATTGCGGAAAGACGACGTCCTTCGCCGCCAGCAGCTTGGCCGCGCAGGCCATGTAGGCGACGTCAGTATGAATCTTACGCGTATAGACCGGGAAATCCGGAAGCCCATCGACTTGCGCGCGCTTAATCTCCGCATCCCAGTAGGCCCCTTTGACCAGCCGGACCATGATCCGCCGACTGGCGCGACGGGCGAGATCGACGATCCATTCGATGACGAACGGGCAGCGCTTGCCATAGGCCTGTACGACGAAGCCCAGACCGTTCCAACCGGCGAGCGCTGGATCAAGCGCGAGGCTTTCCAGCAGATCGAGCGATAGTTCGAGACGGTCCGCTTCCTCGGCATCGATATTGAAGCCGATATCGTATGACTTGGCGATGGCGGCCAAAGCCGCGACGCGCGGCAACAGCTCACTCATAACGCGATCCGCCTGCGCGCGGGAATAGCGCGGGTGCAACGCCGAAAGCTTGATCGAAATGCCGTTGCCTGCATAGGGACCACGACCTTTTGCAGCCTTCCCTATCGCGTGGATCGCCGTTTCGTAGGACCGGTAATATTCCTCCGCATCGTGAGCCGTAGCCGCCGCCTCGCCGAGCATGTCGAAGCTGTAGGTAAAGCCCTTCGCCTCTTCGGTCCGTGCGCGCTTGAGCGCTTCGGCAATCGTCTCGCCGGTGACGAACTGCTCACCCATCATCCGCATGGCGATGTCGACACCTTTGCGGATTACCGGTTCGCCTGCGCGGGCCACAAGGCGGCTGAGCGCAGCGGTGAGGCTGCGGTCGTTTACTGGATCGACGAGCTTGCCGGTGACGATCAGGCCCCATGTTGCAGCGTTGACGAACAACGAACGGCCACCGCCAAGATGCGACGACCAGTCACCCGGTGCGATCTTATCGCGGATCAGAGCATCGCGCGTTGCGGCATCTGGAATGCGCAACAAGGCTTCGGCAAGGCACATAAGCGCCACACCTTCCTGGCTGGAAAGAGCATACTCCTGCACCAGACCTTCAACGCCCGTCCCCTTATGCTTGGATCGCAGTCTCGTGATTAGCGCATGTGCCGTTTCACGGGCGGCAGCACGGACCAGATCGAGCAGAGTGGCCTGGGGAAGCAACTGCCTGATACACTCCGGCTCGCTCCGACGATACGCGGTGGTGATCGCTTGGCGAAAGGCTGACTGGTAGCGGATTGGAGGGGCAAACGCAGTAAACGGGGTGGGGTCTGTCATATATGCATAATAACTTAGGTCGCCGAGCCGATCAGCCCATATGCGAGGTAAAATGATATCAGTTTGCCCTTATTTGATCCGTTCCGTAGGTATGTTGCATGGATGTACCTCAAAAATCGGTCGAGCTGGACAACTTCGATCGAAAAATTATTGAGGCGCTGGTCCGTGACGGGCGAATGACCATCACGGATCTCGCCACACACGTCGGGCTTTCCAAGACTCCGTGCCAGATTCGCTTGAGACGGCTGATCGAGACCGGTGTCATCGCTGGCTTTCGCGCAATCGTTGATCCACGCAAGCTGGGCTTGGATCACGTAGCTTTTACCGAGGTCAAGCTTTCGGACACGCGTGAAAAGGCGCTAGGAGAGTTCAACAATGCGGTGCGGCGCATTGCAGAGGTCGAAGAATGTCACATGATCGCCAGCAGCTTCGACTATCTGCTAAAAGTGCGCACGCCGGACATCCGTCGCTATCGGATCGTTCTGGGCGAGAAGATCTCAAGCCTGCCGCATGTGGCCAGCACGTCGACCTTCGTCGCCATGGAAACTGTCAGCGACAGTTCACTGCGATAAGTTAGTTGGGCGCCTTGCTCGTATCCACCTTTTCAACCCATTCGGGGTAGAAGCTCGGTTCGCGGTTTGACCAACCCGCCGCAGTGGCCGCTGCTTCGCTGATCGACTGAAGCAACAGGCGGCGTTTTTCCGGATGAAGATGCGGGAGGCTCGCTGCCGCACAGAATGCACCAGGTAACCAAGGCCGCGCGCCGGCACCGATCAAGCGCTCGTACAAAAAGCGATAGGCCGAGAAACTGGTCAAACGATCCTGACCGAGGTCAAAAGCAGAAACCGTCACCAGCGGCGCCATGAACGGCTCCACCTGATCGAGGCCGCTGTCGTCAGGCACCATGGATTTGATGGTGTCGAGCCTGTCGTAGATGCGCGATTGCGCGCGGATGCTCGCCGCTTCCACCAAATCGCGCGACCATAATTCCAAGGCGTCGCGACGGTGCAAGCCGATGTCCAGCGAGCGGCGAATGTAACGCTGTGTCGATGACGGAAAGGTTGCAAACTCCCGCATTTCAGCGAGGGCCAGTTGCCCGTCAGCGGGTTTCGCACTGATACCCATTACTCATGCCTCCAACCTGATGGCCCAGACAAATGGATCATGCGCTCCTTATGCTTATCAAAGGATTAACCGCCCGCTCCACCTGCACCATATTCCACCACCAATTTGTGGCCGGAATAGGTGCAAGGGATCAGATTTCCCGGACCAGTGCAACAAAAATAATGTTGCGGTGCAGCATAGCGGCTTCCTTAATCTTGTTCGTCTTCCGTGTATCCAGATGACGGCACTGGTTCGCCATGGTCACCCGGCTGGGTGACCGACGGCGCATCTGACCCATCCATGGAATCTTCCAGACCACGTTCGAGCTTTTCTTCATGCGTAAGGGCATGATCCTGCTCGTCGCTTTCGCGCGCGGTGGTGTCATCGATATCTGCTTCAGGATTGTTGGTGCTCGCGGGCATATCGCATCTCCTTGTCTGTAGAAGAACGGATGGAAGCGTTGCCTGTTCCCGCGCGGCCATCGACCAACCCGCATAGGTTTTCGACAGGCGCAGCGACGAGAAGGCGACAACTTAAGGCGATGTCCTTATGGTTGCGCAATGACATTCCAGCTTGATGAAGAAGAACGGGGCATACCCCCGATAGTCGCCCTCTATTCAATCCTCGGCTTCTGGTTGTTCTACATGGCGCTGGTGACGCTTCGCTCCTTCGTGATGGGTTTCGATGCGCAAGCGCCCATGGCAATCCGCCGAAGTATCGTGACGGTCATCGGCATTGTCGTCACCTGGGGGCTTTACCTGATTATCAGACGTTTCGATCAGGCGAGCCTTCACCGCCGTACGCTGGCCGCCTTCACAGCCGCTATCCCTTGCGCGGTGCTGATCGCGGTGGCGAATTACTATGTCTTCTACTTCTATGACCCGGCAGGCATTTTCCCGGACCTTCCCAAGGAAAAACTGGTTGCCGAGCAGGGTTATGCGCTAAAGGAAATCGCCGAATTCGCGATCGGGCGCTACTTCTTCCTGTCGGCCTGGGCTGCTCTCTATCTGGCTTTCTCCTATGCCGCCGAGGTGCGCCGCGTGGAGCGCCGTGCGGCGCAACTGGAAAAAGCCGCGCAGCAGGCGGAGCTGCGATCCTTGCGCTATCAAGTGAATCCGCACTTCCTGTTCAACACGCTGAACTCCCTGTCGAGCCTCGTGATGGTCGATCGGCGCGATGAGGCGGAACAGATGATAATGTCTTTGTCCAATTTCTATCGCGCCAGCCTGACTGGGGATCCGCTGGAAGATGTGCCGCTATCCGAAGAGGTGCATCTGCAAAAGCTGTACCTGGATATCGAAGCGGTGCGGTTTCCCGAGCGCCTGCGAACGCTGATCGACATTCCATCGCACGTCATGAACTGCTGCGTCCCCGGCCTGATCCTTCAACCGCTGGTCGAGAATGCGATTAAATATGGCGTGGCCCGGACACCCAGGCCTGTGACCATTGCGATCTTCGCGCGAGAGGAGGATGATATGCTGATGGTCAGCGTTCGTAATGACGGTGACGTTCTGCCTGAAGATCATGATCGCGGCAGCGGCATCGGACTTGCCAATGTGCGCGATCGGCTGGCCGCGCGGTTTGGTGCGTCGGGTAAGATTCACGCGCGGTCACTGGATGGCGGCGGATATCTGGTGGAGCTGACGCTGCCGATCGTGCGGCGCGGCTGCTAGGACGAAAGCATAATGGGAGGTTTCATGGCCATTCGCACGATGATCGTGGATGACGAGCCGCTGGCGATTGAGCGATTGCAGATGCTGTGCGCCCGCGAACCGCGAATCTCGCTTGTCGGTACGGCCAGCGATGGTGAGGCGGCGCTGCGCATGGTCGAAGGATTACAACCCGACCTGCTGATGCTGGACATCGCTATGCCCCTGCTCGACGGGATCGGCGTGGCCCGCGCCGTCGGGCAAACTGGTATTCGTCCGGCCGTGATCTTCGTGACGGCGTTCGACGGATTTGCGGTCGAGGCTTTTGATCTGGCCGCTATCGACTATCTGCTGAAGCCCGTAGCGCATGACAGGCTGGTCCGCGCTATCGATCGAGTCGAGATTGCGCTGGCCCGCGTCCAGGGCAATTCGGCACCCCCGGTTTCGGCAACGGCGGACGCATGGGCCGAAGAGTTCTGGGTGCCGCATCGGTCGGAATTGATCCGCGTCGGCACCGATCAGATCGACAGGATCGAAGCGGAACGTGACTATATGCGGCTGCATGTCGGAGATCACAGCTATCTGCTGCACCAGACGATCAGCTCACTCGAACAGCGATTGGACCCGGCGCAATTCATCCGGTTGCATCGCTCTCACATCGTCCGGCGCGATCATATCCAGCGACTTCGACATGATGGAAGCGGTGTATGGTTTGCATGTTTGGCAAGAGGCGAGGATATCAGGATCGGCCGAACCTATCTAAATAATGCTAAGGCAATCACACGCCAAAGCTGACTGCGAAGTTGACGGTAAAATCCGAAAATTCGACATTTTGTTTCGATATCGTAACGTACTTTTGTGGCGCTCCGAAGCGGTTGTCATCAAACTGAAACCGTACTGTCACAATGCCGCGATGATGAGCCGCTAGGGCGCTGGCACGACAGGTCGCGCCGGGGATTCGCGGCATCGCAAAGTGGAGGCTCCTAGTGAAGCATATCGTTCGTCTCGCCGTTTCGGCGTTTGCGTTGTCGGCTACCCTTTCGGCGTGCCAGGACAAAGCGGGTGGCGAAGGCGCCGGCCGCGATCAGATCAGGGCCGTTGGCTCCTCCACCGTTTATCCTTTCGCCACCGCAGTGGCTGAGCAGTTCGTCAATACCAATCCTGGTATGAAGTCCCCGATCATCGAGTCGACCGGCACCGGCGGCGGCATGAAGCTGTTCTGCGCTGGCGTCGGCGCGCAGTTTCCGGACATCGAGAATGCGTCGCGCCGGATCAAGAAGTCCGAGTTTGAGGATTGCGCAAAGAACGGCGTCAAGGAAATCATCGAGATTCAGGTTGGTGTCGACGGCCTTGCCTTCGCCGAATCCAAAAAAGGTCCGGGCATGAAGCTGACGCCCGAAATGGTCTACAAGGCGCTGGCCGCCGATCCGTTCGGCAAGGGTCCGAACAAGGCGCAGACCTGGAAGGATGTCGATGACAGCCTGCCCGCCATTCCGATCTCCGTCTTCGGTCCGCCTTCGACCAGCGGCACGCGCGATTCGCTTGCCGAACTGATTCTCGAAAAGGGTTGTCAGAGTGATCCCGCGATGAAGTCACTCAAGGACAGCAACGAGGACAAGTACAAGGCGACCTGTACCAAGGTGCGCGAGGACGGCAAATATGTGGACTCGGGTGAGAATGACAATCTGATCGTGCAGAAGCTGGCGGCGAACCCGAATGCGGTTGGAATCTTCGGCTACAGCTTCCTTGAGGAGAACAGGGATTCGCTGAACGACATCGCATTGAACGGCGTCGAAGCAACTTACGAGAATGTTGCGACCGGCAAATATCCCGGCGCGCGTCCGCTCTACATCTATGTCAAGAAAGCGCATATTCAGGCGATCCCGGGGCTCAAAGCATATTTGGACACCTTTGCCGGTTCGTGGGCGCCTGGTGGCATGCTTGCCAAGCGCGGCATGGTCGCGGCGACTGATGCGGTTCGCACGGCAAATGCGGAAATCGTAAAGACGTTGCCCGCGCTGAACGGTGCGGACCTGAAGTAAGCCCGTGACCGGTCCCGCCATTTTATTGCTGCTGCTGGGTTTGGGCGTCGCTGCCTGGATCAGCGCCCGTGCCCGTGCCACACGGTTGCAGACCACTGCAAACGCCGGGCCAGTACGCGGCGCGATGCACAGCCTGCCCAGCTATCACGGCTGGTATGTCGCGCTTTGGACATTGATCCCCGGCCTCATTTTCCTGGCGGTGTGGAGCAACGTCATGCCGTCGCTCGTGACGGACGCAGTATTGGCCGATCCCGCCGCGCAAAGTCTGCCGCCGGGCGGCTTCGGGCGCGGCGCCATCCTGAATGAAGCGCGCAACATCGCGAGCGGCAATCAGGCGGCGGCATTCAACCCGGCGGCGCAGGCACTGGTCGAGCCCTATCGTGCCGCCACCAGCCGCTACGGGACCGTCGGCGTGATATTGGCGATCGTGCTAGCCTTCGCGGGCGGTGCCTATGCCTTCACGCGCATCCGGCCCGATTTCCGGGCGCGGACGCGAGTCGAGCGGTTGGTGATGGGGCTGTTGCTGGGCGCGTCGCTGATCGCGATCATCACTACGGTCGGCATTGTTGCATCGCTGCTATGGGAATCGCTGCGCTTCTTCTCGATGGTCAATCCGTTCGAGTTCCTCTTTGGCACGAAGTGGTCACCGCAGTCGGCGGCCATGGGCTATGGCAATGCAGGTGCATTCGGCGCGGTGCCGCTGTTTTGGGGCACGATCTTCATCGGCGCTATCATCGCCATGATCGTTGCCATCCCGCTCGGCTTGATGAGCGCAGTCTACCTGACGCAATATGCGAAGCCCTCGACACGCAAGTGGATGAAACCGATCCTCGAAATCCTCGCGGGCGTGCCGACGGTGGTCTACGGATACTTTGCCGCGCTGACGATCGCCCCGGCCCTGCGCGACTTCGCGGTATCGATCGGGATCCACGGCGCGTCCTCTGAAAGTGCGCTGGCAGCAGGCCTTGTCATGGGCGTGATGATCATTCCCTTCGTCTCCTCGATGGCCGACGACAGCATCGCCGCCGTGCCGCAGGCGATGCGCGACGGTTCGCTCGCCATGGGCGCAACGACCAGCGAGACGATCAAGCGCGTATTGATCCCCGCCGCGCTTCCAGGCGTCGTCGGCGGCGTGTTGTTGGCGGTCAGTCGCGCGATCGGCGAGACGATGATCGTGGTGATGGCCGCTGGCCTTGCCGCCAACCTGACGCTCAATCCCTTCTCCAGCGTGACCACGGTAACGACGCAGATCGTTCAGTTGCTGACCGGTGATCAGGAATTCGACAGCGCCAAGACGCTGGCCGCGTTCGCACTCGGCCTCGTGTTGTTCATCGTGACGCTGCTACTTAACATCGTGGCGCTCCGCGTCGTGAAGAAATACCGGGAGGCTTACGAGTGATCTCCCTTCCCACTCACCCATCACCGTTCGGGCTGAGCTTGTCGAAGCCACACACTGAACGCAGTGAAGTATGCTTCGCCTGCGGCTCAGCAGAACCCTTCGACAAGCTCAGGGCGAACGGGGAGAAAAGTTCGTGACTGGTCATTCCCCGACCCGCAACCCGACCGACTGGAAGGGCGCGGCCATGCAGAAGCGGATCGCCGCGCGCTACGCGTCGGAGCGGCGCTTTAAATATCTGGGCATGGCGGCCGTGCTGCTCTCGGCCGGGTTCCTCGCGTTCCTGCTGTTCAAGATGGTGGGCGATGGTGCGGGTGGCTTTACCCGGACCGAGGTCGCCGTGCCCATCGACTTCCGGTCGGCCCCGCTGGTGATCGACCCCGCAACGGTCAATGCACAGGCGCTTTCGGGCGCGAACCTTCAGGGTGTGACGGCGCAGGCCGCCGATGCTGCTTTGGGTGAGGGCGGTGACGCCATGCTGTCGCCTAATGCTTGGCTGACGGTCCGTGATGCGATCCTCGACGACCCGAAAATTCTGACGCAGAAGGTGACGCTCTCCCTGCCCGGGTCCACCGGCATCGATCTTGCCGCCAAGAGCAATGCGAGTGCGGCCGATGAAGCCGCCTATACCCGCCTGCAAAAGGCAGGGGTCGTATCGACCGGCTTCAACAGCGCCTTCCTAACCGCCAGCGATGCCACCGATCCGACACAGGTCGGCATCTGGGGGGCGTTCAAGGGTTCGTTGCTGACGATGCTGGTGACGCTGCTGTTGAGCTTCCCCGTTGGCGTCGCGACGGCGCTTTACCTTGAGGAATATGCGCCCAAGGCGTGGTGGACAGACATTATCGAAGTGTCGATCAACAACCTTGCCGCCGTGCCCTCGATCATATTCGGCCTGCTGGGCCTCGCGATCTTCCTCAACCTGCTCGACTTTCCGCGATCGGCGGCGCTGGTCGGCGGCATGACGCTGGCGCTGATGACGATGCCGGTGATCGTGATCGCAGGCCGCAATGCGATCAAGGCGGTGCCTCCGTCCATTCGCGATGCGGCGCTCGGCGTCGGCGCTTCGCCGGTGCAAGTGGTGTTCCATCACGTTTTGCCATTGGCCCTCCCCGGCATCCTGACCGGCACGATCATCGGCATGGCCCGCGCTCTGGGCGAAACCGCGCCGCTGCTGATGATCGGCATGCGCGCCTTCATCGCGACGCCTCCGGGCGGCGTGACCGATCCTGCCACCGTGCTGCCCGTGCAGATATTCCTGTGGTCCGACGAAGTCAGCAAGGGCTTCATCGAAAAAACCTCCGCCGCGATCATCGTCCTGCTGGCGTTCCTGCTCGCGATGAACGGCCTCGCCATCTATCTTCGCAACAAATTCGAAAAGCGCTGGTAAACAGACATATGCTCACCGAAGAACAACAGGCTTTGAAGCCCAACAACCCGAAGATGACGGCACGCGATGTCAACGTCTTTTACGGGGCAAAGCAGGCCATCAACAATGTGTCGATCGACGTCGATATGGACAATGTGACCGCCTTCATCGGCCCGTCCGGTTGTGGCAAGTCCACATTCCTGCGGACGATGAACCGCATGAACGACACTGTCGCAAGCGCGCGGGTCGAGGGCGAGATCACGCTGGACGGCGAGAATATCTACGCGCAATCGATGGACGTGGTGCAGCTCCGCGCGCGGGTCGGCATGGTGTTCCAGAAGCCCAATCCGTTTCCCAAATCGATATACGAGAACATCGCCTACGGCCCACGCATCCACGGGCTTGCCAGTGCCAAGGCCGACATGGACGTGATCGTTGAGAAGTCGCTCCGGCGGGCGGGCCTTTGGGAAGAAGTGAAGGACCGGCTGAACGAAAGTGGCACCGCACTTTCAGGTGGCCAGCAGCAGCGCCTGTGTATCGGCCGCGCGATCGCGGTGGAGCCGGAAGTCATCCTTATGGACGAGCCGTGCTCCGCGCTCGATCCCATCGCGACGGCCAAGATCGAGGAACTGATCCATGAACTGCGCGGGCGATATGCCATCGTCATCGTGACACACAACATGCAGCAGGCCGCGCGCGTGTCGCAGCGGACGGCGTTCTTCCACTTGGGCACGCTGGTAGAATATGGCGTGACGTCGGACATCTTCACCAATCCGAAGGCGGATCGCACGCGGGATTATATTACAGGGCGATATGGATGATGTTGCGTTCCGTTCGCCCTGAGCGAAGTCGAAGGGTCATGCCGAGCGCATGCGAGGCTCTTTCGCTACGCTCAGGTAAAGGCTTCGACTTCGCTCAGCCCGAACGGAAGGTGAGATCAGCTATGGATCGCCAGGAGAGACATGATGGTTGAACATACGGTCAAGGCCTTCGATCAGGACATTGACACTCTGCGCGGGTTGATCGCGGAAATGGGCGGGCGCGCCGAAGCCAGTCTGGACAATGCCATGATGGCGCTGATCCGCCGCGACAAGGATCTGGCGCGGCAAGTCGTACGCGACGACCCCAAGATCGACGCGCTGGAGGAACAGGTCGAGCGGCTGGTGGTGCAGACCATTGCCCTGCGCGCGCCGATGGCGAACGACTTGCGCGAAGTGGTGGCGGCGCTGAAGATTGCAGGCGTGGTCGAGCGGATCGGCGATTATGGCAAGAACATCGCCAAGCGCGTTCCGCTGATCGTTGAGAACCGGCAACTTGAGCTGATGTCGCTTCTCCCCTCCATGGGGCAGATCGCGGGTGAGATGGTGCATGATGCACTGAACGCCTTTGCCGCGCGCGACGCCGATTTGGCGATCGCCGTGATCGAGCGCGACAAGGTGGTGGACGATTTCTACAACAGCATTTTCCGCACGCTGCTCACCTACATGGCCGAGAATCCGAAGATGATTTCGGAGAGCGCGCACCTGCTGTTCGTGGCCAAGAATATCGAACGGATCGGCGACCATGCGACCAATGTCGCGGAGATGGTCTATTACGCAGCGACCGGCAAATACCTCCCCGATCGCGAGCGCGGCGAAGCGCCCGAAGACGATCGGGCTAGATAAGGACGACGGCCATGGCGCGAGCCAAGATGTTGCTGGTGGAAGACGATGCGGCGCTGGCCGAGCTTCTGATCTGGCATTTCAAGCGAGAAGATTTCGAGGTTTCCCACACCGTGGACGGCGAGGAAGCGCTGATCCTGGCGCAGGAGGATACGCCCGATATCGTATTGCTCGACTGGATGGTGGAAAGCCTGTCCGGCATCGAAGTGTGCCGCCGCCTGCGCCGGATGACAGGCACGGCCAACGTCCCCATCATCATGCTGACGGCACGCGGCGAGGAAGAGGATCGCGTACGCGGCCTGGAAACCGGTGCGGACGATTATGTGACCAAGCCTTTTTCCCCGCGCGAACTCGTGGCACGGGTAGGCGCAGTGCTGCGGCGCGTGCGGCCTGCTTTGGCGGGCGAGACATTGTCCTTTGCCGACATCGAAATGGACACCGTAGGCCACAAAGTCCGTCGTGCCGGGCAGATGGTTTCGCTCGGACCCACGGAATTCCGCCTGCTCAAGCACTTCCTGGAGCATCCGGGCTGGGTCTTTTCGCGCGAACGGCTGCTCGACAGCGTATGGGGACAAGACAGCGACATCGAACTGCGCACGGTGGATGTGCACATCCGCCGCTTGCGCAAGGCGATCAATGGCGATGCCCATCGCGATATCATCCGCACCGTCAGGTCGGCCGGCTATGCGCTTGATACGGACGGCGCAGCCTGACGCTACGAAGCCGCGCTTGATGCGATAGCGGAACGAAAGTCCTGCTCGTGCGTCCCTGCTGCACATGCTTATCCCAGCGTGATGCCCCGAAAGAGCAGGCTTAAAATTGCGGACAGTGTCGTGGTGGGTGAAGGGTCCGCTGATCGTAGCTTTGCTTGCGCTCCTCATGCTGATCGGACTTGCGGCTTTTCCCTGGGGTGCGCTTCGCGGCACAATCGAGCAGCGGCTTTCCAAACGGCTCGGTCGGCCCGCACATATCGAAGTGCTGGAACGAACCGACCGCTTTTCCTTTCATCCCGAAGTCACGGCGCGCGGCGTTAGTATTCCGCAGCCGCGCTGGGCAGGGCCAGGCGATCTTGCGCGTGTCGCAGAAGCGCGCCTTCGGTTCAGCGCCTTCTCGCTGCTGACGGGGCATATTGCTGTCGAAGCATTCGATGTACGTGGCGCGACCGTAACGCTGATCCGCGACAGGCAAGGCCGCGAAAGCTGGGACGATGGAGCCAAGAGTGAAGGCGGGGGGCGCCGCCCTGCCCTCTCCCGCCTGAAGGTCACGGACAGCCGCGTCATCTATCGCGACGCCAAGCGGGACCGCAGTGTCGACCTGAAGGTGGAGGCGGATGTCCGTCGCGGATTGGTCATGCGCGGCACGGGACTCATCAAGGGACGTCCCGTCGATGTCGTCGTGGAGGGAGGCGCAATTGCCGGGGCGGCAGCCGATAAACCATGGCCGTTCCGCGCGGAGATCAAGGGCGCGGCGGTCGGCGCGACTTTCAAGGGGACGATGGATCATCCTCTGGACATGGGGCATCTGACCGCCGACGCCACGGCCTATGGCGACGATCTGGCGCTGGTGGACGTGATTATCGAAGCGGGCCTGCCAGGTACGCAGCCAGTCAAGCTGTCCGCGAAGGTGCGGCGCGACAGGCCCGATTGGACCGTCACCAACCTGCGCGGTACGATCGGGCGATCCGATATCGCAGGGAGCGCCACGATCCGGAAGCGCGACGGGCGAACGCGGATCGATGGCGACGTCCATTCGCGCCGGTTCGATTTTTCGGACCTCGCCAGCGACGCGGGGAAAGCACGCGGGCAGGCGAAGCGCGCGGAGGTCGGCGACCGCGTGGTGCCGGATACCGCCATCGATCTGCACAGCGTGGCAAAGACCGATGGTCGGCTGAGGTTGCGCGTGGGCACTTTGCTGTGGCCCGGCTCTTCGCCCTTCCGGAGCCTGAGAGGAACGATGTTACTGGAAAGAACGCGGCTGGTGCTTGATCCGCTGGAATTGGGACTGACGCGCGGACGGTTCGTCGGCACATTATCCGTGGATCAGCGGGCTGGAGGCGGAGTAGCTCCCTCGCCGTTGCTTAGCGTCGCGATGAATGTGCGCGATGCGCGGCTATTGGATTTCTTCCCCGATGCGGACATCGACGGCAAGCTCAGCGGGAAACTGCGTCTTGCCGGGCGGGGTCGCACGATCCGCAGCGCGATCGGACAATCGAGCGGTGTGATCGCGCTGGTGGCGCGGGACGGCACGATCCCCGCGCGTACAGCGTCGCTATTGGGGCAGGACATCGGTCGCGGCCTTACGACAGACAAGCGGGAACTTGCGACGCTGCGCTGCATGGTCACGCGGCTGGACGTGCAGAATGGGATCGCGCGGGCCAATCCTGTCCTGATCGACACGACGCGAGCGCTGACGCGGGCCAGCGGGGCGGTCAATCTAAGGACCGAGCAACTGTCGCTCAACCTGGCGGGCACACCGAAGGCCAAAAGCATATTGCGGCTTTCCGGCACTGTGCCGATCCGCGGCACAATCAAGGCACCTGACATCGTCATTCCCAAGGAGACCAAGTCCGTGGGCAACGTACTCAAGATGCTCGGCCGGGCAATCGCCGGGAAACAAGGCGCGACGGCGCAAGACGCTGATTGCAATGCGCTTTCGGCGCAAGCCCTGCGTTAGAAATCAAGTTCCGCGCGTAACGCCATGACATCCGCGCTGTAATCCGCGCGCGTGCCGGCAAGTATCGCAGCATTGGTGTAGGACAGGTGCGCGTAGTTCGCATTGAAGCGCAGATAATTGATCGGCGTCCATACCAGTCCAACGATGTAAGCGTTCTGCGTGCCGCCCACGATGCCCTTATCATTGAGATCAAGATAGTCGTAGCGAAATGCCACCTGCCATGCGCCGGGGCCGCCTTCACTCACCGGATTGGCAGGATCGGTCCGGCCGAAGATGCCGTCCTGCAACGGGCGTGCGTCGCCCTTCGTCAGGAAGTAGCCGACTTCGGCATAGCCCCCGAAGAACCTGGGGTCGGCAAGACCGGGCCGCATGGATCGCAACCAGTGGCCCTCGCCTGCGAAGAACAGCCGCCCCTTGCTGCCCGCAAGTTCAAAGCCGTAATGCGACTCGCCTTCTGCGGCGATCCTGGGTGTGGCGAGGAAGCGGCTGTTGACGCTGTGCAGGTACGGGCGCTGACGGTACTGGACCGGCGCTTCGGACAGACGCTGAAAGTCCCGCCAGTGATAGGAGCCGCCGAACTGCAACTGCATGTCGCCAAGCTTGGGGGTGACGACGATGCGTCCGTCCAGCGCGAAGCTGTTGTTCTCGTCGCCGCCAGCGGAACCGTCGCTGTTGTTGGCGAGCGAATCGATGCTGTCGGAAAAGATACCGCCCTGCGCGATCAGCAACTTGGTCTTGTATTGGACGGACAGTCCCAGCCGCCGCTCAAACCCGAACGCGTCAGTAAACGCAGCGCGCTCCATGACGGAGCCGGTGCTATCGCCGATCAGTTCATCCAGAGACTGAAATTGATTCTGATTGCCGAGTGTCACCAGCAGTTTGCCAGCCTGGTACGTGATGTAGGTGTCGACGATATCGACGGCGTTGTCCGACAGTTCCGTATCAAGCTTGTAGCCGAAGCCGCCGCCCAATGTTCCCGTAGCGCCAAGGCGCAGGCGGCGAAGTTCGTTGGAATAGCCCACGGCACGGTCATTGACGGACTTTGGCAAGGACAGATAACCAGCGTCGTACTGAATGCGCCCGTTCACCTTGAACGTCGCATCGCCAAGACTGAGTTGTGGTGCACCTTTCCATTTGATGCCTGTATCGCTCTTGCCCGACTGGGGTTGAGGCGCTGTCGGTTGTGCTGGATCGGTAGCGGCGATCTGAGGCGAGGATAAGGGCGCAGACGTAGTTGGCGCGCTGGCGGTGCTTGAGGCGGCGTTATCCAGCCGCGCTTCCAGACGATCAACCTGCGCCTTGAGGGCTGCAACTTGCGCGCGAAGTTCTGCCGCTTCCTGTGCACTCAGTGCCTGAGCGGACGCGACCGACGGTAAGGCGGCAAGCGCCATTGCAGTAACCAGCACGCTGTTCTGGAACGTCATCATGTTCTCCGTCGAGTCTGCCGACCACTTCCAAGCACCGTGTCGGAAGGCCCGCCTATGACAATTTTGTTTCACTTCAGAGGAATATTTGTTTCTATTTTGTGACAGCGATTGGAGCGTCATGCGGTAACCTGAAGAAAGACTACCAACAGGTGATGCGTCCTTGTGCGTTGCTTGCGC
Source organism: Sphingobium sp. SCG-1 (assembly GCF_002953135.1). Lineage (NCBI taxonomy): Bacteria > Pseudomonadati > Pseudomonadota > Alphaproteobacteria > Sphingomonadales > Sphingobiaceae > Sphingobium > Sphingobium sp. SCG-1. Next base: position 906,354 of record NZ_CP026372.1, on the reverse strand, counting down.
GACTCTTGCGCGACAATCAGGCGCGCGCTCTTGATAAGGCTGCTCTCGATTAGGCCGCGCTTGCCGGAACAGACATAAAAACTCCGCAACACTGCTTAGGAACGGCTCAACTGGCACCGCTGGGTCAAGGATGGTATGGTGCCGAAACGATCAGCGGTGGAGGGCACCATGTCGCGTGGTTTATCGGCACTGTTTGGCGTTGCCGCCTATTTTATCTTCCTCGCGACGTTCCTGTACCTCGTGGCGTTCGTGGGCGACATTCCTGGCGTACCGCGTACGATCAGTTATGGGCGCGAAGCCGATGTCTCGACGGCTGTCATCACGGACATCCTGCTGATCGCGCTGTTCGGCCTGCAACATAGCGTGATGGCGCGGAAAGGCTTCAAGCAGGTATGGACTCGCTACATCCCTGAGCCGATCGAGCGCAGCATGTATGTGCTGGTGACCAGCGCCATACTATGGATCATGTTCTTTTTCTGGCTGCCGATACCTACCACGGTCTGGCGTGTGGAAAATCCGATTGGCGCAGGGATGTTATGGGCGCTGTTCGGTCTCGGCTGGCTGATCGTGCTGCTCAGCACCTTCCTCATCAACCATTTCGAGTTGTTCGGGCTGCGGCAGGTTTATCAGAACATGCGCGGCGGAAGCGCAGTGGCACCGCAGTTTCGCCAGCCCTTCTTCTACAAGATCGTGCGGCATCCACTGTATAGCGGGTTCCTTATAGCCTTCTGGGCCACGCCGCTGATGACGGCGGGTCACTTGCTGTTTGCAGTGGGAATGTCGCTCTATATCGTCGTCGCGATCGGCTATGAGGAGAAAGACCTGATCGCCCTGTTCGGCAAGGATTATCAGGATTACAAATCGCGGGTCGGGATGCTCTCCCCCCGCTTTGGCGGCAAGTAGCTACTCCTCAACCAGCTTCATCAGCTTGCGCTCGACCGGTGCCAGAACCGGTCCCAGGTCAGCACCGCGTTTCAGCACTGCGCCCGCTTCCCCGATCAGTGCCCACATACCCTGACGGTTGCGCAATGCGGGACGCTTTTCGATTCGATATTCGGGCCGTTCGGCGGAGCGACGGAAGGCGGAGAAGACCGCCGCGTCCTTTCCCATGTCGATGGCATAATCGCGCCAATGCCCCGCCGACACCATCCGGCCATACAGATCCATGATCCGCATCAGTTCCTGCCGGTCGAACAATGTCTGCGATTCGGTGCGCCCTGATGGAAAAGGCGTGACATTGCCCGGATGAAAAGCACTGCTCATCAGGCGCAGCCGCGCTCCTCTACATCGTCAGACTTGCGAAGCTGGCGGCCTTGCTCCTCAGCCAGTGCGGCGAGGCGCTTGCGCAGTTCTTCGACTTCGCACTGGAGCAGTTCCAGCTTCTGCGTGGCGGGATCGAAATTGTTGCTGCACGGCGTGCCGTAGGGGACGAAATCCCGCTGATAGGCGGTGACGTCGACCAGCATCTGCCGCGCCGGAATACCGACCATGGTCGCGCCATCCGGCACGTTCTTGGTAACGACGGCATTCGCGCCGATCCGCGAACGGGGTCCGACCGTCACCGGCCCCAGCACCTGCGCACCAGAGCCAATGATCGTGCCGCTACCGATAGTGGGATGCCGCTTGCCCGCGATGCCATTGGCCGGATCGGTGCCGCCGAGCGTGACGTTCTGATAGATGGTGACATCGTCGCCAATCTCAGCGGTTTCGCCGATTACGGTAAAGCCGTGATCGATGAAGAACCGCTGGCCGATCCGTGCTCCAGGATGAATATCGTTGCCGGTGAGGAAGCGCGACATGTGATTGATCGCACGCGCGAGGAAGAACAGCTCCGCGCGATAAAGGCGATGGGCGACGCGATGAAACGCCAGCGACCACACGCCGGGATACAGCATTATCTCCGCGCGTGAGCGCGGTGCGGGATCTCGCGACTTGATCGAATCGAGATACGCAATGAGACGACGGACCATAGGACGCCCTTTGACCTGAACCAATGTACAGAATAGGCGTTCTTGGTTACTTATTCCAGAGGTACGCCGTTTTTGCCTTCGCATGGGACAAGAGAAAGTTGTTTGGCAAAACTTGAAAAGCCAAGCACGGCGATAGACAATACGAAGTATAAGGGGCCTAGATGATCGATTCGATCTTGAGCGCAGGCGCGGCTCATGCCGACGCCCTCTGGCCGTTTGTGCTGGTCGGCTTCTTTGCGCAAGTGGTGGATGGCGCGCTTGGCATGGCCTATGGCGTAATCTCCAGCACGCTGCTGCTCGCATTGGGTGTGCCGCCTTCTGCGGCGTCCGCAGGCGTCCATGCGGCGGAGACATGCACGACCGGAGTGTCGGCAATCAGCCACATCGCGCATCGCAATGTCGACTGGAGCCTCTTCCGGCGGCTTGTCATTCCCGGCGTGGTCGGCGGTGTGCTGGGCGCCTATGTGCTTTCGAACATAGATGGCGATGTGGTCAAACCGTTCATACAGGCATATCTGCTGGCGATCGGCGTTTTTCTCATCTGGCGTGCACGACATTTGCCGCCCAAGCATAACAATCCGAAGATCGTAGGCCCCCTGGGCCTTGTCGGGGGCTTTCTCGATGCCATCGGCGGCGGTGGCTGGGGACCGGTGGTGACGTCCAACCTGCTGATTCAGGGATCAAGCCCGCGTCATACCATTGGCACCGTCAATAGCGTCGAGTTCATCCTGACGCTGAGCATCTCTATCGCCTTCTTCCTCAACATCGGATGGGAGGCGTTCACCATCGCAACATCGGGCCTGTTGATCGGCGGGGTTATTGCCGCGCCGTTGGGCGCTATGCTGGCACGGCACATCGCGCCCAAGGTGCTGATGGTTTCTGTCGGTATCGTCCTCACCCTCACATCACTGTTCGGCATTGCCAAGTGGCTTGGATATATCGGGTAGAGCGATTATATTTCCCTTATCAATCGAGGGAGTAGATCATGTCGAGCTACATGCCGACGCTCAAGCAGTTGCAATATCTGGTGGCGCTGAAGGAACAGGGCCATTTTGGTAAAGCGGCGGATGCCTGCTTCGTGACGCAATCGACGCTGTCCGCCGGGATACGCGAACTGGAGTCGCTGATCGGCGTGACGTTGGTCGAACGTACGCGCAGGGTCGTGCGGTTTACGGCCCTTGGCGACCGGATCGTAGAGAAGGCCCACCGGGTATTGCGGGAAGCAGAAGAATTGGCGGGCATTGCGCAGGCGGCCGGCAAACCGCTGAGCGGCGAACTGCGGATGAGTGTCATTCCGACGATTGCGCCGTTCCTGCTGCCGCAGTTGCTGCCCCGGTTGCGGGCCGAAAAGCCCGATCTCAAGCTGTACCTGCGTGAAGAGACGAGCCACGCTGCGGTCGAGTCGCTGCGTCATGGACAGGCTGATTGCGTGCTGCTTGCGCTACCCTATGCGACGGGTGACGTGGACAGCGAAATGCTGTTTTCCGATGCGCTGTTCGTCGCATTTCCCAAAGACGATCCCCGCGATCCGCCTGCACATATCGATGCCGATATGATCGATGAGGCGCGGTTGCTGCTGCTGGAGGACGGACACTGCCTGAAGGATCACGCGCTTGCCGCCTGCAACCGTCCTGAGCTGCGCGCGGAGGCGACGATGATGGGCACGTCGCTGCATACGCTGGTTCAGATGGTGGACAATGGCCTTGGCCTTACCATGCTGCCTGAAATGGCGATCGCCGGGGGCATATTGGACAATACCCAGATCGTCGCGCGGCCCTTGAACACCGATAACGCCAAGCGAGATATCGCCCTGATCTGGCGCAGGAACAGTCCGCGCGAGAAGGAATTCCGGATGCTCGCGGACATCCTGCGGGAGGCTGCGAAAGCGCCGCGGAAGGTCCGGGAAAAGGTTGCTGCGTAGAGCCTAGGTCAGCGCCAGGACGCGGCTTTGGCGTTGTCCTCAGCTTTGGCCTCCACCCAGTTTTGCCGCCCATCATCGAAAGTTTCCTTCTTCCAGAACGGCGCGTGGCTCTTCAGCCAATCGATAAGGAAGGCACAGCTTTCCAGGGCGGCGGTGCGGCGCGCCGATGCGGTGCCGACAAAGACGATGCGCTCACCCGGCAGCAGCGTGCCGACGCGGTGAACGATGCGTATCCCCAGTAGCGGCCAGCGTGCCATTGCGTCCGCGGCAATCCTGTCCACCTGCGCCTGCGTCATTGCGGGATAATGATCGAGATGGAGGCTTACGAGTCCTTCGCCGCCACGCACGATGCCAGTAAAGCTGGCGACGCCGCCGCCGCCCAGCTTTTCGAGCGCCGCCAGTTCGGGGGCGGGATCGAAGTCCTCGGTCGTGACTGACGTGAAGAAGCTCATCCGCCTGTCACCGGCGGGAACAGCGCCAGCTCCCGCGCACCGCCGATTGGCGTATCGAGCGGCACGAATTTCTGGTCGAGCGCTGCGCGGAGGCGCGTGCGATCTGCCAGCACTTGCGCATAGCCCCCGCCCCGCTCGGCCAGATTGGTGACGAGCATCTCCACGGTGGTATCAGGCGAAGGGCTGTCGATGCGCTCGCCATCCTTGCCTATGCCGTCGCGCACCCAGGCGAAATAAAGGATTTCAAGCGCCATGTCGCATCAGTCCATATGCTTCAGGCCGACGCGGAGGTAATCCCAGCCCGTTATCAGGGTCAGGATCGCCGCGCCCCATAGCGTCGCGATCCCCGTCCATTTGATGAAGGCGTAGGCAGGCAAGGCTCCTGCAAGGATCAGCGCACCGAAACAGACAAGCTGAAACGTCGTCTTCCACTTGGCAAGTTGCGAAACCGGAACCGAGACCTGCAATCCGGCCAAAAATTCACGCAGGCCCGACACGGCGATCTCCCGCAGCAGGATGACCAGCGCCGCGATGATGTGAATGCCCGCAATATCGCGCGTTGCCGACAGCATCAGGATGACCGCAGCGATCATGATCTTGTCCGCGATGGGGTCGAGGAAGATGCCGAGCCGCGACACGGCGCCGTTCGCGCGCGCCAGATAGCCGTCGAAATAATCAGTGATGCCCATCAGGCAGTAGAGCGCGAACGCGAAGGCATAGCCCGCTTCCCATTGCGGCCACCACAGCAGGCCAACCAGAAGCGGCACGGCGAAGATGCGCGAGAGCGTCAACAGATTGGGCAGCGTCAGCATGGATTTTGCCTGCCACAGCCGATTGCCGGTGACAAGGTGAAGCACGGGCGTTTGCGTCTGAACCGCCTCCGCAACGAACGTCAATTGGTCGCACCATCGGCATAGCGTGTTGGACAGCGCAGCTCTCAGCCGCTAGACCCCGCCTCATAAGCGCAACAGCGAGAAGTCGTCGCCTACATGCAAGCCTCGTTCAGGCTCCTCACAAAACGGCGGTTCCTGCCGTTGTTCGTCACGCAATTGCTGGGCGCATTCAACGACAATCTGTTCAAGAACGCCATGGTGCTGTTCGTCGTCTACTCGGTCTATAGCGACGAGAAGGCGGAGACGTGGTTCAGCGCGATCGCGACGGGCGTTTTCATCCTGCCGTTCTTCATCCTGTCGGCCCTATCGGGACAGCTTGCCGATCAACGCGACAAGGCGCGTCTGATCCGGATCGTCAAGGCGGCCGAGATCGGCATCATGATTGTCGGTGCGGCGGGGCTGGCGCTGGCGTGGCTGGGTTTTGCGATCCACAGCTTCGCGATTCCGCTGATGCTGCTGGCGTTGTTCGCCATGGGCATCCATTCCACCTTCTTCGGCCCGATCAAATACGCGATTCTGCCGCAACATCTGCATGACGACGAAGTGTTGGGCGGCACGGGGCTGGTCGAAGCGGGTACTTATATCGCGATCCTTGCGGGCACGATATTGGCGGGCATAATCCCAGTGGAAGCAGCGGCTGCGGGCGTCATCGTCACCGCCCTGATCGGCTATGTCGCCGGGCGGCAGGTGCCCACTGCGCCGCCGCTGGGGCGTTGCGATCCCTTGGATTACCATGTGATCCGCGCCTCGATCCGGCTGGTCAAAGGCACGATGCACATTCCGCGCCTCTTCCTTGCGATCATGGCGATCAGCTTTTTCTGGACGATCGGCGCGGTGCTGTTCATCCAGTTCCCGCCGCTGGTGAAAAACGTCCTGACTGCCGACAAGGCTGTCGCGAGCTTGTTCCTCGCCATATTCTCGATCGGGATCGCCATCGGCTCAGTCGCCATCAACCGGCTGCTGCAGGGCGCGGTATCGGCTAAATATGCCCCTATTTCGGTGCTCGGTATGGGGGTCTGCCTGCTGGGTTTTCACTTCGTCTGCGCGAACTGGACTGGTGCGGCGGACGGCACATTCCTGTCGCTAAGTGAGTTCATGCGGCATCCCGATGCGCTTGAGCTCACCGGATGCCTGCTGGGCGTCGCGACGTTCGGCGGTATGTTCGTGGTGCCGCTCTATGCGTTCCTCACTACTACGGTGGAGAAGTGCGAGGCGGCTCGCACGGTTGCGGCGAACAACATCGTCAATTCCGGTGCGATGGTGGCGGGATCGGTCATCGCAATCGGCCTGACAATGGCGGGCATGGCGCCAGTCAATCAGCTCGTGCTCGTCGCTGCAATGTGTCCGGTGTCGGCGTGGCTCGCATGGCGGCTGCACAAGGCCTGCGACGGGGTGCCCGCGATAGCGTCCGCCTGAAGCCCGCTTAGGCGATAAAGCTGTAGAACGCCGTGAAGAAGGCCGCGAAACTCAGGCCAAATAGCTTCCAGTCCTGATCGTCCGACTTTGCGGGCGCATCATGCTTAGGCATGACCAGGACGTGTGGCGGCAGACTGCGGCGGAACGGATGACCAGCCGATTCGCTGGTGAGGACAAGGGCGCGACGTTTTCTCATGATGCATCGTTAACGCATCGTTTACCTTTTCGGCCATGGTGAAAGAGGGTTAACAATCCGCCGTGCCGCTATGGGACAGCGCCATGGCGCGGCTGGAGCGAATGGTGGGAATGCCTGCCGCGAAGGAGCCTTTCACGCGGGCGACGCGTTGTCCCCCAAAATCACAGGAGACGAGTATGCCCAGAACTTTGGCCGATCTTTCGAGCAAGATGCGCGACATCGATTTTGCGATGCTATCGACTCATGCGCAGGGTGGCGCGATCGGCGCACGGCCGATGAGCAACAATCGCGAAGTCGATTATGATGGCGACTCCTACTATTTCACGCATGACAGCACGACGATGGTCCAGGACATCCAGCGTGATCCGCAGGTCGGCCTGAGCTTCCTCGGCAAGTCAGGATTGCTAGGTCAGCGCCCCTTCTTCGTCGCCGTCGAAGGGAACGCCGATCTGATCCGCGACAAGGCAGCGTTTGCCGAGCATTGGACCAAGGATATCGACCGCTGGTTTGAAAACGGCATCGATACGCCGGGCCTCGTCCTCATCAAGGTGCACGCCAGCCGTGTGCATTACTGGGACGGTGAGGATGAGGGTGAATTGACCGTCTAGAGGCGTACTGGGGCAGTAGTTGGGGCTGCCCCGCCCTCACCCGCTGACTTCCTTGTAGATCAATTCGGGCTGGTCTTCGTTAGGGCGGCGGGTACGCGCGCGGTCCTGCTGGAAACGATGCAGTGGCGTGCGGTCGACTTCCATCTCCACAATGGGTCCGGGCCGCGCTTTGACCTGAATGTAAATGCGCCCGAGATATTCGCCGATAATGCCGAGGAATAATGCGTTAAGCGTGATGCCCAGGAGCAGAAGCATCGTCGTCGTCGCGAAGCCCGCGGGCCAGTGTTGGCCAAAGAGCAGCCGTCCGATCAAGTAGCCCACGATCAGGATCATAGTGGACACACCCACTGTCAGTCCTACGGCCGATGCCATGCGCAAGGGAACAAGCGAATGGTTGAGGATGCCGTTGAGACCAAGCCCGATCATCTTGCGCAGCGGAAATTTGCTGCTTCCGGCGACCCGGTCATGGCGATCGTAGGGGAATCCGACTTGCGTAAAGCCCATCGCACTGATGACGCCGCGCACATAGGGGCTGGTATCGCGGATCGTCCGCATTTCATCGAGCAGCTTCCGGTCGACCAGCCGAAATTCGCCCGCATCAACCGGCAGGCGATCATCCGAGAGCGCCGTGATAAGGCGATAGAATATCCGCCGCACCGTCGCGACGGCTAGCCCGTCGGGCAGCGAGCGGCGGATGCCATAGACCACCTGATTGCCCTGCCGCCACAGGTCCAGCATCTGCGGGATCAGTTCGGGCGGATCCTGAAGGTCGCAGTCGATCTGGATCGAGCAGTCACCCCGTGCCTTCTGATAGGCCATCAGAACGGACCGCTGATACCCATAGTTACGGGCAAAGCGGACGATTCGCACCCGGTCGTCACGCGCTGCGATATGGAGGAGGCGGTCGTGCGTATCGTCGGTGGAATGGTTGTCGGTAAAGATGATCTCGCAATCATGGTCCGGCAGAGAAGCGAAGACTGCGGTGATGCGGTTGTAGGCGCGATCCACATTCGCTTCTTCGTTGAAGACAGGCACAAGGATGGACACGAGCGTCGCGGTTGAACTCGTCATGCGTAAATCTCCTGTCGCATTGCGGCGGCGGTGGAGGCCAACCCTTCGGCGAGCGATATTGCGGCGCGCCATTTCAGTAGCGCGCGCGCACGTTCAGCGGAGACGCACAGCGTGGATGCGCTGGCGGGATGGGCTTTCCCGAAGTGCACCAGTTCCCGGTCCACCCCCACGACATCGCAGGCGAGGTACGCGACCTGCCGCATGGACGGGGCATGGCCGCTCGTCAGGTTAATGATCTGGCCTTGGGCAAAGTTGGCTGCGCTGAGCATCCTCAACCCAGCGACGATATCATTGACATGGGCGAGGTCGCGCCGGTCGAGCGGATTGCGCACGAACACCTGCTCACGGCGTAGTAGTCCCTGCAAAAGCGCGGGAACCATGTAGTTCGCGGCCTGCCCCGGCCCGTAGGTCAGCGACAGCCTGGCCGTATGAAGGGGGAATGGCAGTTGGCGCTGCAAAACGCTGCAATAATGCGTTGCCGCCACCAAAGCCGCGCCATAGCTGGAGGACGGATTCTCGCGATCATCTTCGTGCGCCGTGCGAGGATTGCCGCCATATTCGGCGATGGACCCTGCCCGGATCATAACTTTCGGCGACACCCGCTTCGCGGCGCGGATCATGTTGAGGAGATTGGCGGGATCGACGAGCAGTTCCGGCGCATCGACATCGCAGTTCGCGTTTCGCCCGGTGCTGGTCGCAAGATGATAGATGATGGTCGGTGCAATGGATCGGAGGCAGTCCTCAAGAGCATCACGATCCTGCAAGTCGACGGCGTGAACCGTCGCCACGTTGCCGGACACCTGCTTGCCGGGACGCACGAGCAGATGAACATCGTCTCCATCGGCGAGGTGACTGGCGGCCAGATGCGTGCCTATGAAGCCCGCACCACCCGTTATGAGAACGCGTTCGGGCACCGCTTCCCTCCGTTCAGGACGCGAGTTGCCGCAAGTCCGCTCGCTCCGCTCCACCATATTGAGATGCGAACTCCGCAAAGCTCTCGTGCATGTAATCGATCTGTTCGGACAGCAGGCCATGATGGCAGGCGATCAACATGCCACCGCGCATTACTGCGTCCGCGACGGGATAACCGGCCACACAGGTCCGCGCCTTGACGTTAGCCATGGCGGGCTGACGCAGGATGTTGCCGGTGAAGATGACGCGTGTTTGTATGTCGCGCTCCTCCAGGAATGTTTGAAGTTCGCGCCGCGTGAAGGGTGCATCGGCACGCACCGTCAGCGGGAAAGCCAGCCATCCGGTTCGTGCCTCGGCAAGCTGTTGCGGCAGGACGAACCAGTCTTCATAATCTGCGAAGAAGGCGAGGTGCCGCGCGAAGTTGCGCTCGCGCACGACGATGTTGTGTTCCAGCTTGCCGAGTTGGACCAGACCGAATGCCGCTCCGATCTCCGATGGCTCAAGATTATAGCCAAGTTCCTCGAACACGAATTTGGCGTCGTAGGGAATGCCCTCCAGCGTGACGTTGAAACGCCGCTCGATGCTTTCGGAATCAGGGAAAAGCGAGGAGGAGCGCCCCCATGAGCGCAGCAGCAGCGCGCGGCGGGCCAGCGTCTCGTCATTCATGCACAACATGCCGCCATTTCCGGCGGCGTTGATGACATGCGAGCCGTAGAAGCTGGTCGTGCTGATGTCCGATCGCGTCCCCGTGCTCGTGCCGCGCAATGTCGCGCCTAGGGTATCGGCGCTGTCTTCGATGACGGCCAGACCATGACGGTCGGCAATGTGATAGATCATGTCCCAATCGGGCAGGTTGCCGATCAGCGACGGGATCATCATGGCGCGCGTCCGCTCGGTAATCATCCCTTCGATCGCGGACTCGTCGATATTGTAGGTGCCTTCGCTCACATCGACGAATGCGGGGATCAGGCCGTTGCGGATCAGCGGCGCGACCGTCGTCACGAACGTCAGCACCGGCGTTATCACTTCGCTACCATGCGGCAGGCCCAGCAGTTCGACAGCCAAGTAATTGGCCGACGATCCTGAATTCACCATGACCCCGAAGCGCTTCGCGAACAGGGCCGCCACGGCATCCTGCATCCCTGCGACCTTCGCACCCATTTGCGTGGACGAACGAAGAACTTCGACGACCGCATCGATCTCCGCTTCGCCGTGGACCGTCTGACCATAGTTCACGCGCATGCGGCTTCACCTTCCTGTAGAGCGACAGCCGCCGGGGTGCGATGCTGTCTGTGTGGGACATTCATATACTGGTCGATCTGCTGTTCGCTGAGCACGCGAAGGTTCGCCGACCCTGAAAGACAGGCGCGATACCAGTCGGCCGTGAACGTCAGCGTCTCCCGCAGAGACAGGCGTGGACGCCAGCCAAGTTCACTGATCGCCTTGCTACTGTCGATGCGGAGAAGCCCGGCCTCGGGCTTTTCAGACGTGGGCGAGTCGAAGTGGAGAGGCGCGGCGTCCGGCCCCCATCGCTGCTGGAGCATCTGCGCAAGAGTGCCGACGTCAACAACGCTTTCAGCATTCGGGCCGAAATTCCAAGCGCCGGACAGGCTGCGCCGCCCGTCGAGCATTCCCGCCGCAAGCTGGAGGTAGCCAGCGAGCGGTTCGATGACATGCTGCCAGGGACGGACGCTGGCGGGATTGCGGATGCGCACGCTTTCGCCCGCCGCGGACGCACGGATCATGTCGGGCACGAGGCGATCGGTCGACCAGTCCCCTCCCCCGATCACATTCCCCGCGCGGACCGTGGCGACGATTGCGCTGTCGGGTTCGCCGAAGAACGACTTGCGGTAGGATGTGGCGACCAGTTCGGTGCAGGCCTTCGAGGCGCTATACGGGTCTTTGCCGCCCAGCCGGTCGGTTTCGCGATAGCCCCACTGCCATTCCCTGTTCTCGTAGCATTTGTCGCTGGTCACGACGACGATCCCGCGCAGCCGCTCCATGCGCCTCGCAGCGTCCATCACGACAGCGGTGCCGATAACATTGGTGCGGAAGGTGTCGATGGGCGCGGCGTAGGAAGGGCGGACGAGCGCCTGCGCGGCCATATGGACGACCAGATCAGGATCAAAGCCGTCGATGGCAACGGCGAACTGTTCTTCGCAGCGGATGTCGGCGATCCGATGCTCCACCAGCGCCTCTATGCGAGCGGCGGAGAACATGCATGGCTGGTCGGCGGTGGGCGGCAACGCGACGGCGCGCACGCGTGCGCCAAGCTTCGTCAGCCACAAAGCCAGCCACGCGCCCTTGAACCCGGTATGTCCGGTGAGGAGAACCTGCTTCCCCGAAAAGGCCCGCCGCAGATCGTCTGCGGGAAAATGCGCCTCAGGCATTGACGGCACGCGGCAGATCGACGGGCGCACGTGTCGGAAAGTCGAGCCAGGGCACATTGCTGCTGGCGTAAAGCTGGTTCAGGTGATCGCGATCGCGCACGGTGTCCATCGGGTGCCAGAAGCCGGTATGCTTGAACGCGAAAAGCTGGCCGTCTTGCGCGAGGCGCGTCAGCGGCGCCTGCTCCAGCGGCTCCTGATCGTCGGTCAGGTAATCGAGAACCCCCGGCTCGAATACGAAAAAGCCACCGTTGATCCAGGTTTCGTGTTTTAGAACCTTCTCGGTGAATTCGGTGACTTGCGAGCCATCCAGTTCGAGGTTGCCGAAGCGCGCCGGGGGCTGCACCGCCGTCACCGTTGCCAGACCGCCGTGCGAGCGGTGGAAGTCGAGAAGCGCCTCTATGTCGATATTCCCTACCCCATCGGAGTAGGTGACCATGAACGGCTCGCCTCCGATCCAGTCGCGCAGGCGGCGCAGGCGACCGCCGGTCATCGTATGCTCGCCGGTGTCCACGACCGAGATATTCCATTCGACCAAGCGCGACGGGCGAAGCTCCACCACGCCGCTGTCGGCCATGATCGTGAAGTCGTTGTTCATGAAGTGGATGTCGTGGAAGAACTTCTTCATCAACATGCACTTGTAACCACAGGCCACGATAAAATCATGGTGACCCCAGTGGTTGTAGATATCCATGACGTGCAGGATGATTGGCCGCCCGCCGACTTCGACCATGGGTTTGGGAATGATGCCGGTTTCTTCCGCCAGGCGCGAACCCAGCCCCCCCGCGAGCAAAACCGTCTTCATCGCCTGTTCTCCGCCGCCCGAGCCTTACGCTGATAGCGCAAGCATAGCGGAAAGGCTGGAGCGGTTCCCTGACGCACCGGAGAGTGATGTGGCTTAGAAGGATTACCCCCGGCGTCACCGCTAGGCGCGCTCCTGCCTAAAGGGGTATCTCGATGGCCCGTTCCGCCTTTGGGGTTAAACGATGGTGAAGTTCTGCGCGGTGAGGACGGGCTTGTTGCTGAGGAAGGCGACCTGCACCATCGCCGCAGAACCCGAGCCGTCCGGATCGTAGAAAAGATTGCCCGTCGCGCTGCTGTAGATGACGCGCTGATCGGCGTTCTGGGCTGCGGCCCCCGCGAAGAACGCCGATCCCGGCAAAGTGCCGAGCGGTGTCGTCGCAAATGCCGTGAATATCGACTGCGCGAAGGCGAACAGGTCTTCGCTGGCGGCGAAGTCCTTCACGGTATCGCGGTCGGCCGAGACAGTGAGCGAGTTGAACAGGAAACGGTCCGCGCCCGCGCCGCCGGTCAGTTCGTCCAATCCTGCACCACCGACGAGCAGATCGTTGCCGTCATTGCCCTGAAGGAAATCGTTCCCAGCTTCTCCATAGATCAGATCGTTGCCGCCCATGCCCGTGATGAGATCGCCGCCAATGCCGCCGAAGAAGCTGTTGTTCGCATCGTTGCCGACCAAGGTGTTGGCGAAGTCGTTGCCGGTCACGCTGATGTTGCCGGCGCCGGTCTGAGTCAGCTTCTCCAGATTGGCTTCCATGGTGAAATCGACCGGACTGTAGGCAAGGTCGGTCCCCTCCCCCACTCCTTCGACGATCCGGTCGCCTAAGTTGTCGATGTAGAATATGTCGTTGCCGATGCCGCCATAGAGCGTGTCCGCACCCCCGGCTCCGTCGAGCGTGTCGTTGCCAGCACCGCCATAGATGCTGTCGGCGCTGGCATTGCCGGTCAAGATGTCGTTGCCGCCCAAGCCGTTGATCGTCCACAGGTCGTTCGTGGACGCAGTGAAGACATTGACGCCATTGTCGCCCGTATAGCTCTTGGGTTCCGGTAGATTGTTGAGGCTGATGTTGACGGTTGATTCCACGAATGCACCCGTGGTGTCCGTGGCGCGGCCGATGATAGTGTGGCTGCTGGCAGCTTCGAAATCCAACAGGTTGCCATTGGCCACGGTGACGACGCCCGTCGCCGCATCGATCGTGAAGCGTCCGCTGGCGGTGCTGGTGAGGCTGTATGTCAGTACATCGGCGTGATCGACATCCTGGGCTGCGAAGGTGCCGACCACTGTGCCGTTTGCGGCGTTCTCGTCCACGCGATTGCCTGTGAGCGTCAGTGTGGTCGGGGCATCGTTGGCCCCAACGACCGTCACTGTAACATCCGCACTCGACTGAACGCCGGACGAATCCGCGATCGTGTAGCTGAAGCTGTCGGTTGCCGTCTCTCCTGCCGCCAGCGACTGGTACATGGTGCCGGGCGCGTAGGTGACGACGCCGTTTGTGACGGAGAGCGCCGCGCCGCTGGCAGTCGCGGCGGGAAGCGGCTGGAGCGTCAGTACGTCGCCCGGATCGACGTCCACATCATTGGCGAGCAGCGTGCTGACCGAGAAAGTGGAGCCGTCCTCGCCGACATTGATGCTGTCATTCGCCGCAAGCGGCGCATCGTTCACGGGTGCGACGTTGACGGTGACACGCCCGGTCGCGGTGGCGCCTGCACTATCGACGATGGAATAGCTGAACAGCGCCGCGCCACTGAAATTGGCGAAGGGCGAGAAAACGATGTTGCCGCTCCCGTTCAACGACACCGTGCCGCCCGAGATAGCCGAAACGCCTGTCAGGCTGATAGGCAGACCCGCAGAATCGACGTCGTTGGCCAGCAGACTGGATCGCAGGAAGGTGCTGGCCTGATCCTCCTGACCGCTTAAGGTATCCGGATTCGCAATGAGCGAAGGCGGCCCGCCTTGCGATCCCAGGGGGCTGAAGATCTTATACTTGACGGCAGTGCCGGAATTATCGCCGCCCTGCGCGCTGTAGTCGGTCCAGGCGACGAGGAAGTCGCCATCCTTGCCGCCCGCGATGCCGGGATCGACCTGCGGGCCGAGCGACTGCGTGTTGACGGTGAATTCCGCACCGATGCGGCTGCCCTGATCGTCGAAGATCTGCGCCTTGACGCCGGGCGTCCCGCCTTCGGCCGCCGCGCCGCTGTAATCCGACCAACTCACAGCAAAGCCGCCGTCACCGAGCGCCGAAAGCGTCGGCGCGATCTGCCCCGCGAGCGTCGTCGTGTTGACGAGTTTCTCGCCACCAACCTTCGCACCGCTCGCATCGAAAAGCTGAAGCTTTATGCCATAATAATCATTATCGCCGCCGCGAAGGCTGGCGTCGGCCCAGGCGATGACGAAGCCGCCGTTCGAGAGACCGATAATCGCCTGCTGCTGCTGATTCCCGTTGGTTTCGGTGTTGACCAGGAATTCGCCGCCTAGCTTGGCTCCGGCCGCGTCGTAGATTTGCGCCTTGACCGAATCCTTGCTGCTGTCGCCGCCGGCAAGGCTCGAGTCATGCCAGCTTATCACGAAGCCGCCTGAGACGAGCGAGGCGACCACCGGCGTATCCTGCGCGTTGGCAGTGACGCTGTTGACCAGGAACTCACCGCCGGTCCGGTTGCCGTTCGCATCGAATAGCTGGGCTTTGACGCTGCTGCCGCTGGCGTCGCCGCCTTGCAGGCTTAAGTCCGCCCATGTGATGACGAACCCGCCCGAAGCCAGCACGGCGATGGCGGGCGTGCGCTGCGCACTGACAGTGGAGGTGTTGACGAGCAACTCGGCGCCGACCGCCGCCCCGCTCGCATCGTATAGTTGCGCCTTGATAGAGGAAACGGACGCGTCGCCGCCAAGCAGGCTGGAGTCCATCCAACTGACGACGAACCCGCCCGAAGGCAGCGCCGCTGTGACCGGGCTGTCCTGGCTGTTCAACGTCTGGCTGTTGACCAGAAACTCGCCGCCGATCTTTGCGCCGCTGGCGCTGACGATCTGCCCCTTAATGCCATAGCTCCTCGCGTCGCCGCCCTGCGTGCTACCGTCGCTCCAGATGAGGACATAGCGCCCGTTGCTGAGCCCCGTGACGGCGGCTTGCTGCTGGTTTGCGTTGATGGCCGTCTCCGCCAGCAATTCCGACCCACCGGCATAGCGCTTCTCGTTCGCCGAATTGGTGAGCGAGAGGTTGATGACCTTGTCCAGGCTATTGCCGAAGGTGTCAGTGGCGCGCAGGATGATGGTCGCGTCGGGCGCGGTCTCGTAATCCAGCAAAAGGCTATCGCTCACCACAAGCTTGTCGCCCTGGATAGCGAATGCGCCATCAGTCGAGTCGTCGATGATCTGATAGCTGTAGGTGGCGTTAAGTGCTCCTGTCGCGCTCATGCTGGCGACGGTCGTGTTCTCGACGGCGGTCTCGGAGATGATCGTGTTGGATATCGCAACGTTGCCGATCGGGGCCGATGTCGGCATCAATATGCGCGCCTTGATCGATCCGTCCGTGTCGCCGCTCTGCCCGCTATAGTCAGTCCAGCTCACGACCAGCGCGCCGGACGCAAGCGCGATGATGGAGGGCATTTCCTGATTGCCGCTCGTGATCCCGTTGACCTGAAACTCGCCGCCCAGCTTGTTGCCTGCTGCGTCAAAAATCTGCGTCTTTATGCCGAAGCCGCTGGCGTCGGTGGACAGGTTACTGTTGTCACGCCAGCTTACCGCGAAGCCGCCGTCGAACGTCGCGGTGACGGACGGCTGATCCTGCGAATTGAAAGTCGTGCTGTTGACCAGCAATTCGCCGCCGACGCGGGCGCCCGCCGCATTGTAGACTTGTGCCTTCACACCTGCCGCACTGGTGTCGCCCTGCTGCGACATGTCGCGCCAGACTATGACAAAGCCGCCATTGTTGAGCGCGGTGATGACGGGCTGATCCTGGCTGGAGGCCGTCGCCGTGTTCACCAGAAACTCGCCGCCGATCTTGCCCCCCGTCGCGGAGAACATCTGCCCCTTGATGCTGGGCGCGGTGCTGTCGCCGCCAAGGCCGCTGCCATCCACCCATGTCGCGACGAAGCCGCCGGACGCAGTGCCCGCAATGGCCGGAAATTGCTGGCTGCCGGTGATCGTGCTGTTGATGAGGAACTCGCCGCCGACCTTGGCTCCGGCTGCGTTATAGATCTGCGCGCGGACGCCCGTGCCCTTGGCATCGGGCGCGGTCGCGCTGGCATCGACCCAGCTTATGACGAAACCGCCCGAGGCGAGGCTTGTCGTCACCGAATTAGACTGGCCAAGCTGCGTGGTGGTGTTGACGAGAAATTCGCCGCCGACTGCCGCGCCGTTCGCGTCGTAAAGCTGCGCCTTGATGCCGTTCTTGTCGGCGTCCGGCCCAGTCCCGCTATTGTCGGTCCAGGTGACGACGAACCCGCCCGAGGCTAGTCCGGTGACGGAGGCTTGATCCTGCGCGTTGAGGGTGGTGGAGTTGACCAGGAACTCGCCGCCCACGGCCACACCGTTCGCATCGTAAAGCTGCGCCTTGACGCCCGAACCGCTGCCATCGGCCGTCGCATCGGTCCAGCAGATGACGAACCCGCCCGATGCAAGCGCGGTCATGCTCGAGTCTGTCTGCACGCCCGATGTCTTGGTGTTGACGCGCCATTCGCCCGAACCCGATGTATAAGCCCCGCCCGCCATTCGTTCGTCCCCTCGTCGCCCATTTCGTGACGTACCGATCACGCGCCACACGACAGGTTACGCTGGGGCAGAACCTTGCGGAATAGACCATTCCGGTCCCCAGTCCCTCATTGGTATAGTGCCTTCAGTCCATTGGGCTGAGACTGCTTCTTTTTACCTGGCGGCGGTTCTTCACTCACCGCGAGACCGCGCCAGCGGACTACGACTGAGTCCATAGCGTCCCCTCCGCCCGCTCCTGTGCACAGTATCAAGTAGGTCGTGGCGCGAAGCGGGTAGACCGGCATCGTGCCGCTTTCGGGCACCGCCTTGCCCTCAAGCTTGCATGATTGGATGTGCCTGCCCTGCCAGACGAGGCGCACCTGCTCCCCTTGCGCGGCGCTGTCGGGTTCTGCCCGGATCGTCACTTCGGGGAGCGGGGGAGCCTGCGCCACCGCGAAGCCGCAGGTCGGGTCCGGGTCCGGGCCTGCCGCCGCACGTTGCGGGTCATTATCGCCGGCGAGGTCGCCCAGATATTGCTCCAGAGCCGTAAACCCGTCCTTGCCCCCGCGATTACGGTCTGCCGGATCAGCCGGAGAGAGGCCGTGTGCTTTTTCCCATTCATCGGCCATGCCGTCATTGTCATGGTCAGCGGGCGGCTGCGGCCCGGCGAGGGTCGGCCAGCCGCCTACCTGCGCGGGATCGTCGATGATGGCGCCCCGGCAGGTAGCGACATCATTCGCAACCCGGCGATCGACGGCATCGCGCGTCGGCCGTGTCGCGCCTGCAAACGCCAGAACATCGCGATACGCCTGCCCCGGTCCTGTGATCGCGGCGGTGCCGAGCGAAAGCTTGCCCGTGGGCACGGATCGGGCATAGCGCCAGTCACCCGGCTCCAGCACCAACCGCTCGTCGCCCCGGTTGGCGGGGCGGTGAAGGTCGACATTGTCTTTCAGATATATGGCGAAGTCGGCGGGATAGTCGCGGAAATAGTTCACGAGGTAGAGGTGGCTGTTCTTTTCCGAGGACGGCCCGAGGATCGCGACATTGCCGATCACATTGGCCGCCACCGCCCCGAAGCGCGTATAGAACTCGCCATTGTAGCGCTGCGAATTGTAGATGACGTTGTTGACCATATCGAACTGCCCGCGCGTGTTGATGAGCGGATTGCGGCGCACGTTGCTGGCGATCAGATTATGATGGAAACTGATGTCGCGCGCGCCATAACCGAAATAGGTGCCCCGGCTGTGCGGTTCGCGGTTGGAACGGTTCAATCCCTCTGACAGGATCGACCATTGCACGGAGATGTCCCGCGTCTCGCCGCACTTGCTGGGTTTCTCGCCGGACCCGACGATGTTGATGCCTTCGTCGGTAGGCCAAGACGTGGAGACATGATCGAGTATCACGTCATGCGCGCCGCCACTGATCTGGATCGTGTCGACATTATCCGATGACCGCGTCGAAGGGCCGGGGCGCAGCCGCAAGTGACGGATCACGACATCATGCGTCTGGACCAGCATCGGCGCGTTGGGCGAGTTGCGGATACGGATCGCGATGCCGCCCGGCGAAGTCTGTCCCGCAATGGTGAGATAGGGATGCTTGACGCTGATCCAGTCATCTACCGCTATCGTGCCGCTGACCCGAAAAACGCAGGTGCGCGGCCCCGAAGCCTCGGCGCAGGCGCGGAGCGATCCCTCCCCAGTGTCGGAGAGCGTCGTCACAGGAATGACGATCCCGCCGCGCCCTCCCCGCGCGAACCGACCGAACCCCTCGGCAGTGGCGAACGCCTTTTGTCCAGATGGAGACGTATCGACATGATCGCATTCGGCAGCGAGGGATGCGCGCGCATTTTCAGCGCCGCCTCTGAAGGGTAAGGTGCCGGACAGCAGCGCTGCTACCGCTGCGGCGACGCCTGCCAGCATCACCATGGCAAGCGCCCATGGCTCCCTTCGCGGCCTTCGGCTACGCGTCGCCATGGTCTCGGCTCAGCCGCGCGCACGTTCGAGGCGGCGTAGTCGTGCAGGCGTATAGCGCTGCCGCAGCGTCAGCCGCATGGTGAGCGGCGCGCCAGCATTCTGCGCGATCGCAAGGGCCAGAATGACAGGCACTGCCCATAGCCGGGCGTACATGTGCGGGCTGGCGGTGGAGAAGAGAAGAAATGTCGCGAATACCGACAGGGCAAGCGCTCCTGCCAGCCGGTCGCGCCGCAGCGCCGCAAAAGCCATGACCAGAAAGATGCTCATCATCGTGATCCACCCGGCCAGCGCTATGAAGCCGCCCTCGACCCAGAGCAGAAGATACATGTTGTGCACCGGGGCGCCCTGCCCGTTCACCACGCGGTCCTGATCCACGCCGACACCCAGCACCATGTGATCGCCCACGCGGTGCCACGCGCTGTCCATCAGCGCCACCCGCCCCTTGAACGTACCCGCCTGCGAGATATTGCCGCTTTCCAGCGCGCTCGCCACGCGCTTCTGGAAGATGCTGGGCATTCCGTATTCGCTGGGGGCAAGCAGAAGGCTGACGGCGGCGAGCGCGATGAACGTGTAGAGCTTGGGACGGACGCCGCCCGCCAGCACGAACAGGATCATCGCGGCCACGGCACTGCCGAAAGCCGTCACGGAAGCGGTCAGCATCAGCGCGAACAGCAGGACTATGCTTGCGAAGATCGCCTGCCATGCGGCAATCATCCTGCGCGCGCGGAGATAGAAGGTGAAGGGGAGCGCCATGGCGACGGTCGCGCCGTTCCAGTTGGCATCGGTGACGAACACGCCCAGCCTGCCGCTTCCGGAAATGAAATCCAGCCCCAGGATCGTGCGCGCCTGTTCGAACGACCCCTGGAAACTGAAATAGACGATAATGCCGACCAGCTCCATCAGCACGACGCCAGTCAGCAGCCCCCGCGCAAGCCTGTGCGTCTCGATATTGCCATGCCCCATCAGCAGAAAGGGCAGCACCACCCAAGCAAAGCTGTATTGCAGCGCCACGACCGGCCAGCGCGTCGGATCGTTGCCGAACAGCGAACTGACCAATAAGCCCGCCATCATCGCCACGAACCCCGCCAGCCAGACCGGCGAAAGGACGCCGAAGGGCTGAAGCGGAAGGCGCTGCCGCATGACCAGTTGCACCGCACCCAGCATGAAGCACGCGTCGCTGATCGTGAACAGGATATCGAGCGAGGGCCGCCACGAAAGATAGGGGGCGAGGAAGATTGCGACCATGATGAGCATGGGCGCGCGAATGTCCGTTTGGACATAGGACAACTGCCTGCCGGGCGCGACGGCGATCATGTCGGGTGCGCCCGCGCTAACCCGTGGGCCGTTGGTGCCTGGGACGGTTTCTCCCGATAGACTCCCTGACGGAACACCCGTTGATATGGCCCAAGTTCAAGCGTCACATGGATGAGATGCGTGATCGGAAGCGTCAGCACTATCACCACGCTACCGAAAAGTGCGATCGAAAGTCCCACCGAATCCGTGAACAGCCCCAGGCGGTCGAAGACCCAGCGCGCCAGGAAATAGGTGTAGGGGTGAACCAGATACAGGCTATAGCTGACTGTTCCGAGATAGCGCATCGCGCGATTGTCCAGCGCCACGGCGGTAAGGCTGCCGGGCAGGACGGCGAAATAGAAATAGCAGGCCGTCGCAATGATGATGGGCACGACCACCGGATTGCGGAAATCGCTCCAGAGATATTCGAAATGTCCCTGACTTGCGAAACCGATCATCAGGATCAGACTTACCGCTTCGAGCAGTTTTGGAGGGACCGGCGCGCGCCATTCCCGCTGACTTACGACGCGGATGAGCGCGCCAAGGACGAAGTAGATCGCGATGGGAAAGGCGATCAGGAAGGCGAGACCGGCGGCGACCGCTACGCCTCCCTGCCAAAGCTGCCGCCGTTGCACCGCGAAATGCACGATGGCGAACATCAATATGTAGAACATGACCTCGTAGGTCAGGCTCCAGGCATTAGGCGTCAGTTGCTCGGTCCCGGTGAAGAGGTTGAGGAACAGCAGGCCGGACACGATGCTCTGGAAGGTGTTGATGGCGGGATAGGCGTTGGTGACGGCGTTCAGCGCCACGAACAGCAGGGACAGCACGAAGAACAGCGGATAGAGTCGCAGGAACCGCCGCAGCGCAAACTCGCGCGGCGCGTATCGCATGGCGCTGGGCAGGATCACGAAGCCGCTGATGACGAAGAACAACTCGACCCCGAACGTGCCAAGATACCAAGGCGCTTTGACGGCCTCCACATAAGTGAGGTTGTCAGCGTAGATATGCTTCGCCGTGCCGCCCAGGATGTGCGCGACGAGCACCATCATGGCGGCGAGACCGCGCAATCCATGCGCCGCTGCATTGAACTCCCGCGCGCGCGCCTTGCTTGCGCCGCCACGCGACGGCGCGGCGCTGGACGTCACCGTTCCGTTCATCAGAGCCGATGATGCTTCGTTAGCGATGGTCATCCCCCCTTCGCCCCTGGCGCGGATTCGCAGCAGTTTGCCTTTGCGTGCAGCATAGACGGCAGAAACGCCGCAATGGTCGGCGCTTAAGGCGCGACGGCGCTCTTTGGTGTTACTCAGAGCGAGCGCCCTTGTCCGCGCTACTCCCTCTGAACCGGTATGCGCTCCTTTGGGCGCGCGAAGGCGTGGCGCAATCCGGTAAGCTCCCGCTCGGAATGGGGAGAAGTCAGGATGGCGGCGAAGGCCCTGTATCGATCGGTCATGCCCATTGAGGGGCCACGCGAGAGGACGCGGTTCTCGGCCATCCAGGCCACCACCTATGGCGGCGTCACGCTGGCCGTGATCGGCCTGTTCGCGCGGATCATGACCTATCCGATGCGGCATGACGAGCAGATGCTGGTGCCCGCTGGCATCGTTCTGCCGCAGGTAGACATCTATCGCGATGTGGGCTTCAATCATCTCCCCAATCTCCCGCTCCTGTTGTCCCTGCTTTTCGGGATCAGCGGGACGGATCATTATCTGCTGACCGGGCGGTTGCTGATCTTCGCCGCATGGATGCTGGCGGCGCTGGCCATGGGACTGGTGGCGTCGCGGGCGGCGGGCACAAGAGCGGCGGGGCTACTGGCTGCGCTGCTGCTGATGACTCATCCGCTATTGCTCGGGCAAGCGGGGATGCTGGTGACGAACAATTTCCTACCCCTGCTGTTCGCCGTGTCCGCGACCGGGTTGTTCATCGCGGGCCTGGATCGCCGGGAGCCCGCGCCGTGGTTGATCGCGAGCGCGGGGCTATGCGTCAGCATCGCCATCGGCTTCAAAGCGAACTACATCTTCCTCGTTCCACCATTCGCCGTGGCCGCGTTTTTGGTGCCGTCACGCCTCCCTATCAGCCTGCGGGTGCGCACAATTGTATTGCCGCTCCTGATCGGCGGCGTCGTCGGCGGGTTGCCGAGTCTGTACTATTTAGGGCGCGACCCTGCCGGCTTCCTCGCTCATGTCATCGGATATCATCGGGGGCCGCATATCGCCTACTGGATTGCCAATTCGGAGGTCGACGGGACCAAGATCATGACCTTCCCCGGAAAGGCCGGGCTGGCTGCGAAGCTGTGGCTGAGCGGCGGGGGCTTCGTCGTTCTTACGGGCGTCCTGTGGAGCATATGGGCCAACTGGCGCGGCGCGCGAGATGCGGCGAGAGGGGCTGACCGGCCGCTATGGCCGATCCTCCTGGTGACGGCGCTGGCGGTCGGCGGGGCGCTGATATCCTTCGTGCCGACCCCGGCCTTTCCGCAATATTATGTGCCGCCTGTGCCGTTTGTGCTCCTGCTGGCGGCATTGCTCTACGGACGATTGCTGCGGGACCAGCGCAAGCGCGCCGCGCCCTGGTTTACAGGTGCCGCCCTCCTCGTCATCCTCGCGGGCGCGCCACGGCTGATGGTCGGTCTTCCCCAGCTCTTCAGTCCGCAGAAGTGGACCGGCTTTCAGATCCATGCCGCAGGCGAGCGCGTGGCGCGCGCATTGGCGGAGAGCGGTGCCAGGGGGCCGGTCGCGACGCTCGCCCCATTATATCCGCTGGAGGGCGGGCTAGGCGTCTATCCGGAGCTTGCCGCCGGGCCAATGATCTATCGCGTCGGCGACCTGATCCCGCAGGCCGACCGCGTACATTACCGGATGATTTCACCGACGTTGTTGCCTGGCCTGCTCGCCGCGCGGCCTCCCGCCGCGATACTGACAGGCGTGGAGGGCCGGCTTGACGATCCTTTCACCGACTACGCTCGCGGCCATAATTACCGCTTGATCTCGCAACCGATCGTGCGAGACCGCTATGGGGAAGCGCGACTGTACGTGAAGCCTTAAGCCCTGGTCCGCCTGCACAGCATGTCGTCGTAGAGAGCCATGATAGCGTCGGCGTGGCAGGCTTCGCCGAAGCGCGATTTCGCCTCGTCCTGCGCCGTTTGTGCCAGGCGGATCGCGGATTGCGGATCGGTCAATATATCCCGACAGCCATCGGCGAGCGCGTCGGCGTTTTCGGGCAGGACCAGCCTGCCGGTCTCTCCGTCGCGGATCGCCTCGACATTACCGCCCGATGCGGTGGCGACTACCGGCGTGCCCATCAGCATCGCCTCGACCAATGTGCGGCCGAACGGCTCGTCGATGGCAGGCACCATCAGCAGGTCGCAGCCCGCCAGCCAGAAAGCGCCGGGGGATCGGAACCCCATCAGGTGTATGGCATCGCCGACATTGTGCGTCTGCGCGTGACGGGCGACCTGCTCGTCCATCCCGTCCAGCGCACCGCCGAACAGAAGGCCGTGCACGTCACTGTCAGGCATTCGGCGACGAAGGGCGGCGATTGCCTCCACGAACAGCAGCGGCCGTTTGCGCGCGATAAGGGCACCCGAAAAGGCAATCAGCCGGGCAGTTGGCGACAGCGAGAGAGTCGAGAGTATCGTCTGGCGTGCCTCGTCCCGATCATGTGTCTGCGACGTATCGAACGGGCTGTGGATCACTGCCGTCCGCCGCGCCGCCGAGATGCCGCGCGCACGCGGACTGGCGAAGCGCGATACCGCAACGACGCGATTGGCGAGGAGCGGCGCGGCCAGCCGCAGACCGGCGGCATCGGGCGATCCGCGATGGTGCCAGAGCAGCTTGGCGCGCGCGAGTTTGGCGGCCAGCGCCCATGTCGCGTGGGTGCGGCCATCATTGCTGTGCACGATGGCGACGCCCCGCCTGCGCAGGAATTTGGCGAGCGGCACGGCTCCGCTGGCCAGGCTGAGGCCGCGCAGTGCGCCTATCCGGCTTCCGTGATGCAGGGCGGCTGACGGGGGCGCGACTTCCACGTCTATGCCTGCGTCCTCGAACAGCCGGGCAATCGCGCCGCCGGGATACTGAACGAGCACGAGCGGCGAGAAGCGGCGGCGGTCGATCTTCCGGATCAACCCACAGGCCGAGATATGGCTACCTCCGACGAGATCGCCGACAAAGGGAAAGCA
The DNA here is from genome assembly GCF_002953135.1 of Sphingobium sp. SCG-1. Taxonomy (NCBI): domain Bacteria; kingdom Pseudomonadati; phylum Pseudomonadota; class Alphaproteobacteria; order Sphingomonadales; family Sphingobiaceae; genus Sphingobium; species Sphingobium sp. SCG-1. Next base: position 881,606 of record NZ_CP026372.1, on the reverse strand, counting down.
AACCGTGACCGGCCCGCCGTCCGCCATCAGCGCGCCCATTTGGCTGGCAATGGCGTTTCCAGAACCAGCCACTCAATCTCCGACCCACCGCAGAAGCGATCGACCGCGTTCATATATTTGCCGTCGTCCGAGACCCTGAACAAGGTGCCGACATGGCGGCCCTGCGTCGAGCGCACGACCAGCAACCATGCCCCCGGTCCGGATAGATAGCCGACGATGTTCGCCAGCGCCTTGCGCAACTGGCTCTCTTCGAAATAGCCGCGATTGAGGATGTTCGCCGCCCGGATGAAGTCGAACCGGTCGCGATACTGGGCGGTGTCGGAGAAAATATCGTTCTTCTCGACATGCACATCCGTCCGGCGCGATACGCGGGGACTGACCAGTTGCACGGGCGCACTGCCGCCCTTCCCCTGCCTCAGCACGCGCGTGGCGCGCCGCCCGATCCATGCGTTTGCGGCGGCGCGCACGAACACCATGCCCGTCGCATAATCCGCCCGCCGTCCCCAAGGGCGCAGAACGACGCCCATCACGTCATATTGCAGCGGATAGCCCGCCTCGTCAGTCAGCACGCGAACGCCGGGAAAGGCTTTTACGAGATGACCGTCCACCGACAGATCGGTGCCGACGACCTTCGCGGGATGCCCCGCCTGTTGCAGACGGTCGCTGAGCGCCAATGTCGTGGTGCCGGAGGAAATGCCGACATCGAGCACTTGCGAAATCGATGCATCGGCCGCCTGGAAGCATTGCACGCAAGCTTCGTCCAGATCCCGGAAGCGATCGCTGCCCGTCCGCTTGAAGGTCGCGTTGCGGGTGCGCAGGTCCGTGAAGAAGCGGTCCTCCGCATCCGGAGACGCCAGCGCGTCGGACGACTGGAAAAATCTGGTTGCAGTCAACGACATCGCATTCCCCTCGCCAAATCCATGCGCACTTTCTTAGCCCGGAAGTCGCGTGCGGCGTGCGGCAATTAGGGATTAGACCCACGGGAAAGCTGCGCCCGCGCCAGTTTCGCCGCATGGATAAGCAGGACAAAAAATCGAGGGGGCAGAAAAATGGCGATCACGACCCGGCCTCATGTCATCGGCATCGGGATGCTCGGGCGGCTGGGGAGCGCCCTTAAGCATCGGCGCGTGAAAGCTGTCGGCCATCTGTTGAGCGGCACCGCGGCGACCCTTGCCATCACTCTCGTCTCCATAGCGTTGGTGGCGCGCGATCTGGGACCGGCGGCGTACGGCATCCTGGCGCTGATCCTCACGCTGGGGCAGGCCTGCGAGCGGCTGCTGAGCTTTCAGTCGTGGCAACCGATCATCCGATACGGCGCGTCGCTGGACATGGCGGAAGACCGGGCCGCCTTCGCTCCGCTGTTGAAGTTCGGCCTGCTTCTGGATCTTGGCGGCAGCGTCGCGGCCTGGGCGATTGCCAGCGGTATCGCGATAGCAGCGCATTATGTCGCCAGCCTTTCGACGGCGAACTTGGGGCTGGCTTTGCTGTTTCTGGTCTCGCTGCTGTTCAACTTCAACGGCGTGGCTACGGCGATCTTCCGCCTTACCGACAATTACCGCATGATCGCACGGTTGCAGGTGGCGAACGCGCTGCTGCGGCTAGCGCTCGTCGCGGCGGCGTTCGAGCTGGGGGCGGGCCTTGCGGAAATGGTGGCGATCTGGACCATCACCCAGATCATAGGTTCGCTCAGCAACTTCGTCTGCGCGCTGATCGCCGCGCCGCTGCGTTTCACGGACATAGTGTTCGCGCCGCTCAAAGGCATGTTCGCGAAGTTTCCGGGCATCTGGCGCTTCTCCTGGGGTTCCAACATATCGCTGACGCTGTGGTCAAGCGCGCAGCAGGTCGACACCCTGATCGTGGGCTGGCTTGCGGACCCGGCGAGCGCGGGACTTTTCCACATCGCCAAACGCGTCAGCCGGATCGTGCAACAGGTCGGCAGCCAAGTCGAATCAGTCGTCTATCCCGATCTCGCTCGCCTGGCGTCCGCCGGAAACAGGCGGGCCTTTATGCGGGTGGTGATCCAGACCGAAGCCCTGCTGGCGGTATTCGGCGCGGGGTGCTTCCTGACGATCCTGCTGCTGGGCGATACGCTGATCCGCATGGCGTTGGGCGCGGCTTTCGCGGGTGCCGTACCGCTGCTGGTCGTCCAGATCCTCGCCGTGACGATGACCATCAGCGGCGCGGCCAGCCGGGCGGGGTTGCTCGCACTGGGCAATCAAAGAGACGTCTTGCGCACGGTCATGGCCTGCTCGCTGGCCTTCTATTGCAGCGCGCCACCGCTGATCTTCACGTTCGGCGCAATGGGCGCCAACATCGCGCATGTGCTGTTCGGCTTCGTCTGGCTGGCAGGACTAAGCCTGTCGCTGCGAAACGCGATGAAGGCTGCTGCCCTATGGCAGCAGCCTTCATCGGTCCCCGCCGCCGCTATGCCAGATGAAAGGCCCGCGCCGTTCGACGCATCATCCGGCGCACGCTCCGCTGCCAGCGCTCCTTGAGCGTCCAGCCGGAGGATGGCGGATCGCCATCATAATATTCGGTCAGATTGGCGATGTGATGGATCGCGTCGCCGTAGCGGCGGCGCGCATGGACGGGGTAGTCGACCATGTTGATGACCGCGCCGGTGATCGGCCGCTCGAACATTTCCATCGCCACCCGCGCCGCTTCCGGATTGGTGCGGCCCCATTGCAGGACCAGCAGCGTCGAATCGGCATGTTCGGTCAGCGTCTTGGCATCGCGCACCGGAAGGATCGGCGGCGCGTTCAGGATCACGAAGTCGTACCGCTCGCGCAACCGGTCGAGCAGGACCGGCAGGCGCGGAGAAGCGATCATCGCGCCGGGATCAATCGGCGTATCGCCGACCGCGATCGTCGCGAACTGACTGCCCTGCTGAATGACTGGAAGGTCGTCCATCGCCGTGTTTCCCGACAGATATCCAACGACGCCGGTCGGGCGCTCGCCCTGACCATGGATGCCGGGCCGCCGAAGGTCGAAATCGACGACGACTGCCTTACGCCCCACCATGGCCGCTGCCGCCGCAAGGCTGGTTGCGATGGTGTTCTTGCCCTCGCCATCGAGCGGGGACGTCACGACGACGACATGGGACTCAGGACCGTGGCGCGTCTCAAGCTCGATCAGGAGGTTGCGCATGGCCTCCGCAAAGCGCGACCGGGGTTTCGACCCGACTAGCGCATGAACCGGCCCGCCGACTTCCTCCTGATCCTCGGTAAGGTCGGGGACCATCGCCAGCGTCGGTATGCCGAGCAGGCGGCTGACCTGCGCCGAAGTCCGAATGGTCGTGTCCATCGTGTCAATGACGAACGCGATGATGACGCCAAGCGCGAGGAACGCGAGCAGCGCCACCGCCAGCACGCGCTGCGGCACGGGATAGGACGGGTTCACCGGAACGGCGGCTTGCGACACGACCGAAATGTCCGGGTCCATGTCCGCCGGAGACGCGATCTTCGCATTCAGCGCGTTGATGAGCGACATATACAGCGTATTGTTCGCTTGCGCGTTCCGTTCGAGCGCACGTAGCGGCACAGCCTGCACGCCGGACGCAAGCGCCCGCGATTGCAGCCCGCCGATGCCCGCCTGCACCGCGCCCTGCCGCGCCTGGCTCGCCAGCGCCTGCGATTGCGAGGCGCGCTGCACCCGCGCCGTTTCAGCGGCTAGACGGGGCGTCAGCGCCGCCATCTCCGCCCGCGCCTTGATGACGTCGGGGTGGCCCGCGCCATAGATCGTGCCAAGTTCGCTCAGGCGCCGCGCCAGTGCGGCTTCCTGTTGGCGCAAGTCGATGAGGAGCGGCGAGGTCGCGGCAAGTCCGCCCCCCGATCTGGCAAGCCGCGTCTCAAACGCGCTTTCGGCCTGCGCCTGCGTCAGTATACCTGCCGCCTGTGCCACCTGAAGCGCACCAGTATCTTCAGGCGTCGAATCGAGTATGCCATTTCGCGCACGGAAGGACGCCGCCGCCCCATCGGACTGCTGCAAGGTTTCCCGCACTTCCGCGACACGCTGGGCAAGACGCTGTATCTCGCGTTCGCGCGTTTCGGCGGCGTTGCGGACCTGACCCTGGATGTAGGTTTTCACGAGCCGGTTCGCGATCAACGCCGCCTTCTGGGGATCATGCGACGACGCCGTTACGTTGATGGTGCTGGATTTGGCAACGCGCGCAACGTCCAGATTGGCCAGCAAGCGGTCGACCACCGCTTCATCCTTTGCGCGCTCGGCGTCGGCTTTGCGAAGATGCGCGTCCTGTTGAGCCGGTGGACGCTGAAGGATCATGCCCGTCAGCCGCGCCATCAGGCCGGGCTTCTCGTCGGGTCGATCGGCAAATTCAGGATCGTCTCCCAACTGCATCGTCGCCGCCGCCCGACGCGCAAGCTTGCGTGAGTGCAGGATTTCCACCTTCGTCTCGATACGCGTTTCGTCGTTCGGGTTGAGCACAGTCGTGGGCGTGGCCGACAGGAATTCGGTGTCCGGCGGCTCCACCACGACCGTCGCCGACGTGCTGTAGATCGGCTCTATGCTGACCAGCGCCAACACCGTCAGCACCATGCCAATGGTGGTGAGCGCCGCGATCAGCCGCCATCGGCGACGCAATATCCGGAAGAAATCCGCCACGCCGAAATAGCCGGTCCGCGTACCTGGCTGGGGTGCGCGCGACTGGACCATCTGAGGCCCCTCGTAGATCAGGTTCGATGGAATCAGATCGGTATTGCCCAGTGGCATGATCGTCCCCCTTAAATCGGGTTGTTACAGGCGCCCCTCCGCCCGTTGATAATCAGGAAAGCTCTGAAGGGATCACATCACCGTCGCAGGCGCGGGGAGAAAGGTCTGCGCGAAGCCATTGAGCTTCACGTCCTTGGGAAGTTCTTCCTCGCGGACTGCGGCACTCGGGTAATTGCCAGTCAGCCCATGATTGATCGCCCAGATCGCCGCCTGCGTCCGGTTCACGACGTGCAGCTTGCGCAGGATGGACTTCACATGGACCTTGACCGTGGCCAGCGTGATGTTGAGCGTGCGCGAGATGACCTTGTTCGGGTCGCCCCGGATCAATCCCCGCAGAATTTCTATTTCCCTGTCGGAGATGTTCACGTCTTCCAGCCGCCCGTCGCCCACATCCCAGCGGATCGGCGTTTCCAGGCTCACCAGATCGAACACGACTTCGGATGGAATAAGCTTTTCACCCACGGCGACGAGCCGGATCATTTCGGGCAGACATGCACAGCGCGTATCCTTGCTGACATAGCCGTCGACGCCCGTGCGGAACGCCTTGGCGATGACCGTGCTGTCGCAGCTATAGCCCATCATCACGATCAGGGCGTCAGGGGCCGCCGCTCTTGCCTGCCGACACATCGTCAGCGTCGCGTCGTCGGTGCTGGACACGATAATCAGCAACGGCCGCCTGCCGTGGGCGTCATCGCCGAAGGGAATATCCGCCGGCGTCTTGAAAACACCGGCAACGTGGAAGGACGTATCAGTCAAGATCCGTCGCAGACCCTCTCCCTCGATCTCGTTCCGATTTACGATCGATATTATCAGTTCCTGGGACAATGTCGCCTCCAACCCTTATGGGGTACTCGCGTACGATTCATGCAATTGGCAGAACGCCAATTCATCTCGAGGCGGGGCTCCCCCGTTAAATAGAAAGCGTACCTTAAGAGTACTTTATGCTTTCGAAATACTGACCCTGTAGCCCTAAAGTTACTTCAGCGTTATATTTAATCAAGAAGATTCGTCTATTTCATCACTACTATAAACACATAGATAAACTGTGCTAAGTATTAATACCTAATACTTGAAACTGACGATCAAAATTGTTGAAGGTTATCAATTACTCGGTGCGCCTGAGCGGTTTTCTCGCAGGCGGCGCCTTCATGCAGACTGCCGGGCCGCACGATGCGGACGGTGTCCCATCCCAGTACAATCGGCGCGTGAAAGTCCTTCGCGGGGTTGTCGGCGACATAGGTGAAGCATTCCGGCTCCAGCCCGAAAAACGCCTGCGCGTGGAGATAGGCACGCGGATGCGGCTTCCAGGCGTCGCGCCCCCAGCGGTCCGTGCAGATACCGAGCGCGATCCCCCGGCTGAAGAGATCAAGGGCGCGGATCTTCCGGCGTTGCGCGTCGATAAAGCCGTCGGTGATGACGGCAAAGCCGGTGCGAGGAGCAGGACAGTCAAAAAATGCCTCAACATCAGCCTCAAGATGGATCGCCGGACGATGCTGACGATAGACACTGAGCATCCGGGCGATCAACGCCGGGGCCGGAGCGACGCCCGCTGCGGCAAGGCTGTCGTCGAAGATCCGCGTGCGGTTGCCAGCGGCGAATCGGGCGAGCATCATCGGTTCCAAGCCGTCCAGGCCCAGGCAGGCGCGCGCCCAGGCACCCACGGCGCGAAGGCCGCTCTCCACGTAGTTCCGCTCAAGATAGAGCGTGTCGTCGAGATCGAAGACTATCACCCGGTCGAACGCGGGCTTGCGCCAGCGCCCGTTGGTCATACGAACAGGGCGTCGTCGAAACGGAGCATCAACACGTCCGTGCGCCACTGGTCGGCTGCGGTACGGGGCAGATCGAGCCATTCCTCGAGCATCCACTGGGCAAAGGGCGCGCCCGCCTTGTGGGCCAGAGGATAGCCGCCGCCGAAGCGCGCATTGATCTCGAACATCGAAGGCGTTCCATCGGCGGCCATGCGCGTCTGGAAGCACATTGCGCCGCGAGCGCCGTTTAATGCGCTCGCCAGACTCCCGGCCATATCTTCGAGCGAGGGAATGCGGACAGTGACACCCTTCTCGACTTCGCCACCTCGCACGCGCAGACGCTCATGCGGCACGGCGCATTGCAAAGCGCCGGACATGTCGAAGTACAGGCTGACGGTATACTCCGGCCCGTCCAGAATTTCCTGAAGGACATAGGGTTCGACAGCCTCCATCGCGGCGACCTGGTCCAGATCCCGCACGACGGCTATGCCGCGGCTCGAACTGCCATGCCGCGGCTTTGCCAGCAGTGGGAAAGCGAGCGTGCTCCTGTCGTTGAGAGCATCGTCCGCCGTGACCGTGCGGGGGGACGGGATGCCAGCTTTCGACAGGAACGCCGCCGTCGCAAGCTTGTCCCGCGCCATGGCGACAGGCGCAGCGTCGCTTACCGCGACGTGCGCGCCGATGGCGGCAAACTGGTCGCGCGCCTGCGCATACGCCATCAACTCGGTGTCGATGGTCGGAACGATCAGACCGATGCCCTGACGCTGGCAAAGGTCGAGCATCTGCGGAATGAAGGCGTCGCTCTCCGCTGGCGGCGCTGCGAAGGCGGCATCGGCTTCGAAACAGGCGGGACTCCATTCGGGCTTCAGGTCGCTGGCCAGGATATCCAGGTCAAGGCCGAGAATAGCGGCGGACTCGCGAAAGCAGCGCAGCAGGCCGACCCGCCGCCCTGCCGAGCTTATCAGCATCCGCCCGGATCGCCGTGCGTTCGCGCCGTCGCCGCTCTGCATCAGGCCTTGCCTCGTGGTTTTGACAGCGATGTTCATGTCATGACTTCCCGGATCAGCGTGAAGGCTTCGGCGGCAGTGCAACTGACGCACGATCCCCGCACCATGGCGAGCGCCCGCAGCGTTTCGATCGATCGCTCGTTCGGATAGGGCCGCACCTGCGATTCGAAGCAACGAAAGGCGGCGATCTTCGTGTCGAGATGCCCGTTGATGTCGACGAACATATTGGGCTGAAAGCTCGGTGCGACATAGGGGGCGGCCCAGTTGGTTTCCGACACGGTTTCATAGGCGAGGACACGCTCGGGGCTGCCGTTTCCCTGCGGGCGGGCCGCGACCATGCCAGCGTCGAAAACCAGCTTATGATCGAAATGAAGGTCGCCGATGAACGGCAGGAACAGCGTGTCGGGGCGCATGTCCCGCACGACGGCGGCCACAGCGTCATTGAGGTCCGCGCCCGCCACCTGGTCCAGCCCGGCCGCCGGAAAATCGAGGAAGTGGGTTTGGGATACGCCCAATATGGCGTGCGCCCGACTCGCTTCTTCCCGCACCTTGTTAGCCTGCGCCACGTCGAAACGCGGGGCCATGCCGCGCGTGACGACGACCACCTCGACGACCCGGCCCAGGGCGGTCAGCCGCGCCACCGTTCCGCCGCAGCCAAGAACCTCGTCATCCGGATGCGGCGCGATCACCATGGCGCGACCGATGCGATAGAAGCCGCTCATGGCATTGCATCCTTTTGGCCGAGGATCGCGTGAAGCGGCGGCGGCCCATCCTTTGTCCGACGCCATTGCGACACGCGCAATCCCTCATCGTCACCGCATTTGACGGTAAAGCTGTCGGCGGTCCGCTCCACCACTTGCCCCTGTATAGCGGCGCGATGCTGGCTAAGCGGCACGAGGTGAGCAGTGGAAATCACGATCCTGTCGCTGCCCAGGAACGTCCAGGCTCCGGGATAGGGATCGCCGCACGCGCGCACGACTCGCCAGATATCTTTGGCCGCTTCCGACCAATCAATCCGTCCATCCTCGGGTCGTCGCCGTGCTGCGAAGGTGGCGTGCCGCTCATCCTGTACCGTTTCAATCGCGGTGCCCTGCGCCAGATCGTGCAGCATCGCGGGCATCATTGTCCGGAGCGCCCCCATATGATTGGCATAGAGGCTGGCGGCGGTCTCGTCGGGCGCAACGTGGAAGAAGCGTTGCGCGAGAATCGGGCCGCTGTCCGTACCCTCATCGATCCGGAACAATGTGCTGGCCGTAATCGGCTCCTCCAGCAGGATCGTCCAGGGTATGACGCCGCGCCCGCGCAACCGGGGCAAGGGCGCTGGGTGATAGCCGATCACAGCCTGCCGAGCGCTGCTCATGAACCGCGGTCCGCAAAGCTGCGACCAGCCGATGACGAAGATATAGTCGGGCGCTATTGCCGATATGGATGCAAGCGCGTCCTCCGAATTGATGTTCGATACATGCACCAACTGCGCGCCCGCACTTGCGGCTTCGGGACCCAGGTCGACAAAATCCGAATGGCGCGCGTCCAGCTCTGGCGGGAGCGTCAGCACTGCCGACAAGTCCCATTCGGGCGCTTTGGCCAGACACTCCAGCGCGATCCTGGTGCTCTCAACTGCGCCAATGAGGATCGCCTTCATGTGCCCTCCGTATCGATAGGTCGTTCGGGCGCTCGCCCCTCGCGGCGACCAGCAGGGTGCGGCCCAATATGCGGAGGTCGAGGGAGAGGGAGCGATTGGCGATGTACCAGAGGTCCAGCGCGATCTTGTCGGCATCGCTCAGCAGCGCGTTCCCATTGACCTGCGCCCAACCGGTGAGGCCCGGCCGTATCGCACAGCGCAGCCATCCCTTGTCCCCGGCCTGCATGATCGTCTCGGGCAGCAGCGGGCGCGGGCCGATCAAACTCATCGAGCCGCTGAGGATGTTCCAGAGCTGCGGTAGCTCGTCGAGCCTTGTGGCGCGCAGAAGCCGCCCGAGCTTTGTCATGCGCACTGCATCGGGCAGCAACTGCCCCGCCGCGTCCCGGCCATCACGCATCGTGCGGAATTTGACGACGTGGAAAAGGCGGCCACCTGCGGAAACCCGCTTTTGGCGAAACAGGACAGGTCGACCATCCCTCAAGGCGATCGTCGCTCCGATCGCCATCGTCACGGGCAGCGTGGCGAGAATGGCCGCACTCGCCACTGTGACATCCACGACGCGCCTTATGGACATGGCGCTTCCTCCTGCAACATACCGGGCCGCATCATGGCTGGGCTGCGGCGGTCCTGTGCCTGCGGATCGCCGGCGTTGAGGTTCATCGTCGTCAGCAGCAGATGGTTCACGCGCTCCACGGCGAACCGGTCTTCGGCCGTCCTGCGGGCGGCGGCACCCATGGCAGCGGCAAGGCCGGGGTCTCGCGCGAAGTGCAGCATGGCTTGCGCCAGCGCCGCCCCATCGCGAGCCGGGACGAGATACCCGTTGCGGCCTTCCTCCACCGGTTCGCGACAACCCGGCATATCGGTCGTAATCACCGCCCGGCCAACCGACATCGCCTCCAGCAAGGTGCGGGGCAGCCCCTCGCGATACCAGCTTGGCAATACGAAGACGCTGGCGGCGGCGAGATGCGGCCGAACGTCGCGTGTCTCGCCGCAATATTCTATGACGCCCTCCGCCTGCCATGCTTCGATCGTCGCCCGACTGACCGCAGCGGGATTGGCGTCGAGCGGCCCCAGCAACCGGCAGCGGACTTGCGGATATAAGGCGCGAACAATCCTTGCCGCCTCGACGAATTCCAGCAGCCCCTTGTTACGCAGAAGGCGGGCGATCATCAGGAATATGGGCGGGCCATCGGGCACCGGCTGCTGCGCATAGTGGCTGAGGTCGACGCCCGATCCCGGCACCTGAATGACGCGAGTCCCACTTTGCAGGATGTGGTGGCGGCGCATTTCCTCCTCGTCGTCAGAATTGAACACGAACACCGCCGCTGCACGACGGAGCGCGAAGCGATACAGAGTCGACACGATGCGCCGGATCAGCGGCAGCAGGCGCGATCCGCTTTCGCTGAACACATGGCCAAGGCCGCTCACCATCGCGAAGAAGCGGGTTCCACCGACCAGCCTGCTGGCAATGCCCCCATAGATGATCGGCTTCTGAGTGTAAGCGAGGACGAGTTGTGGGCGGTTCCGAAGCAGAAAACCGATGAGCCACAGTAGCGTCACGATGTCGGTTAGCGGGTTCATGCCCGTCCGCGCCATTGGCATCCGCCGATAAGCGACCCCCATCGAGCGCAGTCTATCCTCAATTTCCGGATCGCTGTCCGGCGCGCAGGCGATCACGTCATGGCCATTTTCGACCATCGCGGCGAGTAGCCGCCCACGGAAGTTGACGAGAGAATAGGCTAGGCTGGCGATGACGACGACCTTCATGCCGCCTCGCATGTGCTGGCGTGATTCGTGTCGGCAACGCGTGTGCGCGCGTTCGCAACGTCCCGGTAGAGTTCGCCATAGCGCACCGCGACATGATCCAGCGTGAAATGCTCTTCGACCCGGCGACGCGCGGCCTCGCCCAGAGCCATGCGTTCTTCCGGTTCCATCCTCGCCAATTCGATTAGCGCTTCTGCCAGGGCGGCGGGATTGCGGGGAGGCACCGTGCGACCAGTGGTTCCAATGATCCACCCCGTATCGCCGACATCGGTTCCGACGCAAGGAACACCTTGCGCCATGGCTTCCCCGACGATGTTGGGGAAGCCTTCGCCCCATGCCGACGACAATGCCAGGGTATCGATGCCCGCCAGCCATTCGCCGACATCAGTGCGATGCCCTGAAATTGTCCAGCTTCCTTTCGGCAAAGCCGCAAGCAACTGGGCCTCGCCGCGATCGAGATGGTCCATCCCTTCGCCGACCAGCAGCAGATGCGCCGCCACACCAGCCGCTTGCACTTTGGAAAAGGCGCAGAGCAGCGTGCCGACATCTTTCATCGGGTGCGCCCGGGCTATCATGCCTATAACGATTGCATGGGGAGGGATGCCGAACAGGCTCCGCACCGTTTCCGACGCAGCGGTGCGAGATTGCGCAGGAGGGACGATCAGGCCATTGGGTATGACATGCTCGCGGACGGGCGCGAACCCGAGAGCGCTGTATTGGGCCGCAGCCGCGCGGCTGTTATAAATGATAGCGGTCGGCATTCTGGAGATACGGACCTGAAGTTTGAGGATCAGGCGCGTAAGCCATTTTTCGCGTTCGAACCCGCCGAGCGAATGGCGCACGTTCCAGACCACCGGCGTTCTCGTCTGCGCCAGAAGTACGGCAAGGGTTGAGGCAAGCTGCGCGTGATGCATCCATGCAACGACGACATCGGGCCGTTCCTTACCGATCAGCCGGGCGAGGCGCAGGGCGGCAGGCACCGCCGAGATCAAGCCGCGCATCCCCAATTGGTGCACGACGACGCCTGAAGCCGCCATTTGCCGACCGACCACGCCCTGAGGCATCAGCGTAGCCACCTGCGCACGAACGCCACCCCGGGATCGCTCGTGATCCAGCAATCGCGCGAGCATCGCTTCGGCACCGCCCACGTTCAGCCCCGTTATGACATGGAGCACCTTCACCTGCATGAAGGTGAGGCTTCCGCCACGCAATATCGCATGTCTTTCCCCTTTGCTGAGCGCGACGTGCCCTGAACGGGTGCGCTCGATTACGGGGAAAGTTTAAGCGCGCACTGCGGACAATCGCCTACGCTATTTCGTCCGTCATCCTTGAGAGGGCCAAAGCTGCCGCAAACACTCCTTATGGATTCAACCAGAGTCTTTCGAGACTGATGCGTGCCAATAGGAGCCGAAACATACCCCCTATCGCTTCGCCCCAATGCGCGATTTCATGGGCGAACGCGCGCCGCTAACCTTGCGAAACAGCCATGTAAGATAGCGCGGAGCCTCAGTCCTGTCGGCGACATCAAACAAGGGGGGACCGATGCCACCATCCGGCGGAAGCCGTTCATATCGCCAGTTATACCGGCGCCTCGTCAAGAGACTGGCCTACAGCCTTTATGACATCGTGGCGATCGGCGCATCGTTGGCGATTTCGCTGATCCTGCGGATGAACGGGCACATCCCTCCGGCCATGCTGGAAGGCATGTTCGACAGCCTGCCCGTATTCCTCATCAGCGGCCTCGTCGTGCTGCAATTCAGTGGCATCTACAATCGCGTATGGCGGCTTGCCTCGCTTCCCGATCTCGTGCGGCTGGTGGAGGCCGCCGTGTTCGCGGTGGTCGTGCCCGTCTGCGTACTGCTGATCGCGTCCAGAGCCAGATGGATGCCCACCTCAGTTCCCATTATCCAATGCTTCGTTCTCATGGCGCTGCTTGCTGGCGGACGCATGTGGCAAGCGATCCTGCGGCAGAAGATCCGCCGTCTGCACATGCCCCGCGTCGGCAGGGCCGCACATACGGACATGGTCGCCAGCCAGCAGCGGGCGCTGATCGTCGGGCGGCCTGAGTATGTTGAGGGCGTCCTGCGGCATCTGGAGCTTGTGCCGCTTCCTCCGTACCTTCCCGTCGGCATTCTCGACGTCGACAGCCCCGAAGCGCATCTCCGTTTGCGCGGCGTATCAATTCTGGGTGGCATCGACGCGCTCGAACATGCGGTGGATGCGCTGACGGCCCACAACATGCGGCCGACCTGCATCATTCTGGCCGCCGGTCCCGATGGTCTTACCGGGCCTGCCAAGCTGAAGCTCGTAACGACCGCGCAGACATTGAACCTTTCGGTCCTGCGTGCGCCTGCGGCTACGGAGATCGATCATCCGCTGGACCTGGAACGCATCAATCTGGCCGACCTTCTGGACCGCCCGCAGACCGAACTGGACCCCGCAGTCGTATCGCGCGCGATCCAGGGTCAACGCGTGTTGATTACCGGCGCAGGCGGGACGATCGGCCGCGAACTGGCGCGGCAGGTCGCGCGGTTCGAGCCGTCCGAACTGCTGCTGCTCGATTGCGGCGAATTCAATCTCTATTCGGTGGAGATGGAGTTGCGGGAGAATTATCCGCAAATCTCCTGCCGCGCAATCCTCTGCTCGATCCGGCAGAGGCAGCATGTGATGGCGGTGTTCGCGGAGTTCTCGCCTGCCTTCGTCTTCCACGCCGCCGCGTTGAAGCATGTGCCGCTGGTGGAGACGAACGTGTGCGCGGGAGTCCAGACCAATGTCATGGGAACACGCAATGTCGCCGACGCCGCCAAGCGCTTCGGCGTGCGCGCCATGGTGCAGGTTTCCACGGACAAGGCCGTAAACCCGGTGGGCGTGATGGGCGCGACCAAGCGCCTGGGTGAGCTTTATTGCCAGGCGCTCGATCTTGAGGGCGCGGGCCGCCCCTCTTCGCCGCGTTTCATGACGGTCCGCTTCGGCAACGTGCTTGGCTCCAGTGGGTCGCTGATCCCGTTGTTTCAGCGCCAATTGGACCGCAGAGCGCCGCTCACCGTCACGCATCCGGAGATCACGCGGTACTTCATGACGGTGCATGAGGCCGTGCAACTGATCCTGCACAGCACCGCCCGTGCGATGGAATTCGGTCTGAAGCGCGGGCGGATCATCGTTCTCGACATGGGCGAGCCAGTGAAGATCATCGACATCGCAAGGCGCATGATCCGCCTCGCCGGGCTGGTGCCGGAACGCGACGTGCCGATCAAGATCGTCGGCCTGCGCCCCGGCGAGAAACTCTACGAGGAATTATTCGACGAGCGCGAAACACAACTGCCCTCCGACCTGGCGGGGGTGTTCGAGGCCGAACCGGTCCCCGTTCCTCTGCCGACGCTGCAAGTCGGTTTCGACCGCCTGCTGGATCATGTTCTGGCGCACGATCAGGAACAGGTGCGCGACGAACTGTTCGACATGCTCGAAAAAGTCACCCGCTCGCCCGTGAAGGATCGCCCGATCGACTTGGCCGAGGCGCGAGGCGCAACGCTCCCTGCCGTGCATCTTGGCCAAGTGTCCTGGCCCGCCAAGGGCGCGGTCGGCCAGACACATTAGGGATTATCGTTACATGCTCGCATCCCTTCATGAAGTCGACGCAGAGCCGGACTTGGCTCCGATCACGTCGCGGTGGCCGGTTTACGCTGCCGACGAAATCGCAGCCGTGGCGCAAGTGCTCCAGACCGGGCGCGTCAACGCGCTGCATCATGGCGACTGGTGCGCCGAACTGGAGGCGGGCTTTTCCAAGCTTTGCGATATGCCGCACGCGATCGCGCTCGCAAACGGCACGTTGGCGTTGGAGGTTGCCCTGCGGGCGCTGGGTGTCGGGCCGGGCCACGAAGTCATCGTGCCCGCAAGGAGCTTCATGGCGTCGGCAAGCTGCATCGTCGCCTGTGGCGCTACGCCGATCTTCGCCGATGTCGACAATATCAGTCAGAGCCTCACTCCAGAAACAATCAGTCCGCACCTGACCGACAGAACGCAAGCCATCATCGTTGTTCACCTCGCGGGTCATCCCGCGCCCGTGGACGAGATTGCCGCGCTGGCCGCCGAACGAGGCATCAAGCTGATCGAGGACTGCGCGCAGGCCCATGGCGCAACGTTGCGTGGAAAGGCCGTGGGTGGATTTGGCGACGCTGCCGCTCTCTCCTTCTGCACCGACAAGATCATGTCGACGGGCGGTGAAGGTGGCATGCTGCTGCTACGCGATCCTTCGGTATGGCGTCGTGCGTGGTCGCTCAAGGACCACGGCAAAGACCCCGGCGTCTATGCGGAAGGCGGCGACGGCATTGCCTTCCGCTGGCTCCATCATCACTTCGGCAGCAATTACCGCCTGACGGAGATGCAGGCGGCCATCGGCGTGCGTCAACTGGCCAAACTGCCGCAATGGCTTGCCGACCGCCGCGCCAACGCTGCGGCACTGCTCGACGAACTGAACGGCCTCGCTGCGCTGCGCCTCATCGCGCCAGCGCCGGAGATCGGCCATGCCTATTATAAATTCTATGCCTTCGTCCGGCCTGAGCATCTCCGTCCCGGCTGGAACCGGGACCGCATCGTCCGGGAGGCACGCGCTGCCGGTGTTCCCTGCCAGACCGGAAGCTGCCCGGAGATCTACCTGGAACAAGCTTTCGCTGACACTGCGATGCGCCCGGCCGAACGCCTGCCCGTATCGCGCCTTTTGGGAGAGACCAGCTTGCTCCTGCCCGTCGATCCGACGTTGAGCCCGGCCATGTGCCGTCAAATGGGACAAATCCTCCACTCCATTGTAAAACAGGCGACGCTTAGTGACTTTGATTGATCGTAAACCGGCCTTCATCATCATCGGCGCGGTGAAGGGCGCAACAACGTGGGTGGCGCACCAACTGCGCAGTCACCCCGATTTGTGGTTGCCCAAGGCCGAGCCGCATTACTTCAGCACGGAACATCATCGCGGACCTGAATGGTATCGCGGCCTGTTCAATGACGCCCCTTCGAACCGCATCCTGGGGGAGAAATCCGCCAGCTACCTCGCGCATCCCGAAGCGGCAGAGCGCATCGCGGCGACTTTGCCGAAAGCCCGGCTGATCGTGCAGCTACGCGATCCGGTACAGCGCGCCTATTCCGATTACTGCATGTATTTCCGGCGCGGGATGGTTGGCGGCGACCCTCGCAAGCATCTCGACACACGCCGTTCGGCATCTTCACGCTTCCTTGATGGCGGCCTCTATGGGGCGCACATCATGCGGTTTCTGAGCCATTTCCCGAGGGAGCAGCTCCATGTCATCCTGTACGAGAATGTGAAGACATCTGCCGAGGAGATCGTGGCAGGCGTATGCAGCCATATCGGCGTGCCCGCGCACTTCGCGCCGGAGGAGGCCGCGCAGCGCAAGAACGACAGCAGAGCGCCGATGCTTCCCCTGCCCCTGCGTCGCCTGCTGAAGCCTACCCGCCCGCTGCTTGATCCCCTGCGGTCTAACCCGCTGCTTGCCCGCGCGCGCGCCTCGATCGCCGCGCCTGTGCAATACCCGCCCCTGACGGAAGAACTGCGCGACATGCTGCGCGACTTCTACAGGGACGACATGCGGATGCTGGAGGAACAATTGCAGCAGGAACTGACGGCGTGGCGGGGTTCGGCAAGCGAGTCTCATGCCGATCACATCGGCGCGCCGGCAACCAGACACGGATAATGAGGGGAGGACTATCATGAGCATCTTCAGGACATGCCTGACCTTTGTGATGGCTGTAGCCATGACAAGCTGCGCCGGCGCGAATGCCAGTATGCAACCATTGGCGAGCGCTGCGCCCGGCCCCTATCAGCTCGGGCCAGGGGATCAGATCCGCATCAATGTCTTTGGGCTGGATGCGCTCAACAACACCTACCTTGTCGGTGATACCGGCGAAATATCCCTGCCGATGATCGGCACCGTTACGGCATCCGGCAAAACGATCACGCGATTCGAAACCGACGTTGCAGACTCGATCCGGGCCAAGCAACTGGTGCTGGAGCCGAAAGTCAGCGCGCAAATCCTTGCCTACCGGCCCTTCTTCATTCTTGGTGAGGTTCAGCGCCCCGGCCAATATCCTTACGTCCCCGGCATGTCGGTGATGACGGCGGTGTCCGTCGCGGGCGGCTACACCTTCCGGGCCAACACCAAGAAGGTGATGGTCACGCGCAGTTCGGCCAAGGGCAGCGCGGGGCCGGACAGCAGCGTCCAGCCCGGCGATCTCATACAGGTGCAGGAGAGCTGGTTCTAGCCGATGACCGGGGGGGCATCTTTGGGACGAAACACCAGAGCAGTGGCTTTGGGCGTGGCGGTACTGCTGGGGCCGTGCCAAGCCTTCGCGCAACGCGTGCAGCGCGACACGAGCATCGAAGACCTGCCGCGTCCGGGTTATGAGCCGCGCACCATCCGGGCAGGATCGTTCGTGCTGATGCCGCAGGTGGAGGCAGGCGCGCGCCTCGACAACAACATTCTGGCGACGCAAAGCAATCGGCGTTCTGACGTCATATTCCTGCTCAATCCCAGTATCGAGGCGAGGCAGGACAGCGCCAGCGCCAAGTTCCGGGCGAAGGCTTATGGCGGCCTCTCCCGCTATGCGCGGACGAGCCGGGAAAACACCACTGAATTCGGTGCCTCCGTCGATTACAGCCGCGCCTTCGGAAGCCGCCAATCTTTGGGTACGCTGCTCAGTTTCGATCGTACTTTCGAACGGCGTAGCGATCCGGAAGCGGAATTTGCGCGCAACCGGCGTCCCGCACTCATCAACGTCGCGGCCGCCGAATTGGAATACCGATATGACGGACCACGGGTCGGCGTGACCGCAAATGTGGCGGCTACAAAGCTCGACTACCTTCCTTTCGAAGATGCCGACCGCGACATGGTGACGTATCGCGCCTCCGTCAAAGGCCAGATCCGGCTGTCCGAACGCATTTCGGTCTTCGTCCAACCCTATGTCGCGCGGCGTAATCCCCGCGTGAAAATCGATCGCACTGGCGTCGACAGAACTGCCACCACATATGGCGGTCTGGCGGGCGTGTCGCTGGCTTTTGCCGACCGATTGCGTGGCGATCTAGGCATTGGCGTATTCCGGTCCAATCCGGGCGACATCAGCCTGGATGCGTTTACGGGCATCGCCGCGAACGGCCGGCTCACGTGGCGGCCACGTACGCGCACGGCGATCAGCATGGATGTGTTCAGAGGCGATGTGGCCACGGTGCGCATCGGCGCGATCGGCCGCATCGACGCCCGATCGAGTATCCGCATCGATCAGGAGGCGCGTCACAACTTGATCCTGCACGGCATGCTTGGCCTGCGCGACATTCATTATCGTGGCGATTTCGATCAGGATGAGCGTTACGTCACTGCCGAGGCGGGCGCGCGCTACCTCCTCAATCGCCATGTTTCGGTGGAAGCCATCGCGAACTACAGTCAGCGCACGACACCCGATAATTTCAATGAGTTTCGCCGCTGGCAGGGATTCCTCAAACTCATCCTGATCTACTGACGCTTATCGCAACATCACATCTTCGATAAGCGCGTCCCATTGCGCGATGATCTTTTCTGGCGCGAAGCGGGACGCAGCAGCCCGTGCCGCCGTGCCTAGCCGGTTACGTAGCGTCCTGTCCGACATAAGCTGGTCGAGCGCGTGCGCCATCGCGCCAACGTCGCCGGTCGAGACGAGCAGGCCGTCGATCCCATGCGTTATCATCTCGGAGGGCCCGAAATCACAGTCGAACGCGATCACGGGTAGCCCCGCCGCCATGGCTTCGCCCAAGACATTGGGAAAGCCTTCATAGCGGGAGGACAGCACCATGGCGCTAGCCTGTTGAACCCAAGCGCCTGGGGTTCTGCTGGTTCCCGGCAGATCGATCCGATAGGCAAGGCCCAGATCAGCAATCTGCCGTTCCAGTGCGCCGCGCATCTCCCCTTCGCCCCATATCCTCAGGGTCCATGCGGGATGAAGCCGAGCCACAGCTGAAAAGGCGGCTATCAACAAGTCGAATCCCTTTTGGTGCGTCAGTCGGCCCACCGAGGTCAGGACAGGCAAGTCCGTCGCCCCCGAACTGGACGCCATGAAGATCGGATTGTGGATCACTCGCATTCGCGCCCGCGCCTTTATCGGTACGCAGGATATGCTGGCCTTGGTTTGCATGATGACCGCCTGCGCACGCGGATAGAGGCGGACGAGCAGCGCGTTCCATGCGGGGCTGGCCCGTTGCGCGTGCGGATTGTTACGCTCGGACACGATGACGCGATGGCGTGTGCCGATGGTGGCTAGCAGGGTCAGCACGTTGATCTTCGTTAGAAAGGACACGACGACATCGGGCTGCATCTGGGCAAGCCTGCGCCTGATCGCCCAGATGCGTCTACCCTGTGTCAGCAGCGACCGTAGTGGCCCCCTGCCGGCTGGCAAACCCCTTCGGACGATCGTTACGGCAGGGTCGAACACATGATAGATGGGATCATTCGGATCGTCGAAAGCGAGGATCGTCACACGCCAACCGCGCGTGGCCCATGCCGTTGAGATCACGCTGATGACGCGCTCCGCCCCGCCCGCACCCAGCCCGGCAACGACAAAGACGATGTGCCGCTTGCCCGAAGCGCGTTCGGGGGCGGACATGCTCATCGTTCCCGCCCCGCTTCCTGGCTTGCCGCCTGGATGGGGCTCAACAGATAGCTTCCGATGCGCCGCTGGCCCGTCCGGATGTCGGCCGTGACTTCCATGCCCGGATTTAGCGCAATCCTGCGCTCGCTGCGGCCTCCCCAATGGCGGTCGAGGGCCACGCGGGCAATGTAGACGAAGCCCAGCTTCTCATCCTGCACGGCGTCGGAACTGATGCTCTGCACAATGCCCGGAGCCGTGCCGTAGCGCGTGAACGGAAAGGCCGTAAGTTTGACCGCAACGCTTTGGCCCACGCGCACGAAGCCGACATCGCGGTTGAGTATCTTGACCTCCGCAATCAGGTCTCCGCCCGCCGGCACTATCAACATGATAGGCTTGGCGACCTCCACGACGCCGCCCACCGTGTGCACCGAAAGCTGCGCAACGGTTCCATCGACCGGACTGACGAGCCGTTGCAGGCTCGACTTCCTGCGCGCTTTGATAAGTTCCTCTCGCCGCAATCGCGCTTCCGCCTCCGCCTTGGTCAGGTTGTCGAGGATCTTCGCGCGCGCCAGTGCGTCGGACTCCGTCTGCGCGCCACTGGCAGAAGCCATCTGCGCCCGCGCCTTGTCCGCAGTTTCCAGCGCGATCTCCCGATCCTTGACGATCGAAAGGCGCTGACGCTGCATTTCGATGACACGGAGCTTCGAGACGAAGCCCTTTGCGAGCATGGCCTCATTGGCGGCGATCTGCTGTTCGACGAGCGGGAGCGTTTCGGTGAGTTTAGCCGCCTGCAACCTTGCTTCGCCCAGCGCCGCCGTGGCCGCCTGCCGATCCGCGCCTCGCGTGGAAGCACCGCCGCGAATGGCCTCCAGTTCCGCGCGCGCCAATGCCGTCTGCATAGCTGTGACATCGTCCGGAGTTCCCTGCGGCGCGACGAACCTCAGCCCATTTCCGTTCAGCGACGATAACATCGCACGGCCACGCGCAGCATCCAGTTCAGCCGTCTCCAGCGCCTTTTGCGCCTGCACCGCTTCGGCTGACGATACCGTGGGATCGAGTTCCACAAGGGGCTGCCCCTTACGCACAGCTTGGCTGTCGTGTACCAGAATTGCACGGACGGTCCCACTATCGGCCGCCTGTATGACCTTCACATTGTCGGCCGGTATCAATCGTCCAGGTGCGGAAGCGACGACATCGAGCTTGCCGAACACAAGCCACAGCAATGTCAGCACCAGCCCGATCATCAGCACTCTGGCGGTGATGCGCGCTGTCGGAGACACCGGCCGCTCGACGATTTCGATGGCGGCGGGCAGGAAATCGAATTCGTCCGTGCGTGACAGGCGAGCGGCATTTGCTTTCTCATCGCGCAATGCCTCGCGAACCGACGCCCATGTGCTGGCCAGTGCGGTCATGACGCGACTGCCTCCAAGCCCATTTGCAACCTGTGGAGATTGGCGTAGCGGCCATTTTTTCGCAGAAGCTCGCGATGCGAGCCACGCTCGACAATCTTGCCGCGCTCCAATGTCAGGATGCAGTCGCAATCCCGGATCGCCGAAAGCCGATGTGCAATGATGACCACGGTGCGTCCGGCGGACATGCTTTTCAGATTGCCCTGTATGATCTCCTCGCTCTCCGCATCGAGGGCGGAGGTGGCTTCATCGAAGATCAGGATGCGGGGCTTGGTCACGAGCGCGCGCGCTATGGCAATGCGCTGGCGCTGGCCGCCCGACAGGTTCACGCCACGTTCTTCGATCATTGTGTCATAGCCATGTGGCAGGGAGATGATGAAGTCGTGCGCACCCGCCATCTTCGCGGCGGCGATCACTTGCGGCAGCGGCGTGACGGGATTTGCAAGGGCGATGTTCTCCCGCAGAGTGCGATTGAACAGCAGGTTTTCCTGAAGCACCACGCCGATCTGACGCCGCAGCCAGGTCGGGTCGATCTGCGCGATATCCACGTCATCTATCGATATGCGCCCCGATCCCGCCACATAGAGCCGCTGCAACAGCTTCGCGAGCGTTGATTTGCCCGATCCCGACGCTCCCGCAATACCGAGCGTGCCGCCTGCACGCAGGGAAAAGCTGATGTCGTCCAGCGCCCATGGTCCATCGGCGGCATATCGGAATTTGACGTTCTCGAACCTGATCTCGCCTTTCATCGGCGGGAGCGTCACATGTGATTTGGAACTACGCTCGACCGGCGCGTTTAGGACATCGCCAAGACGGTCGATCGAAAGGCGGACCTGCTGGAAGTCCTGCCAGAGTTGCGCCATGCGGATTACCGGCCCGGAGACGCGCTGCGCAAACATGTTGAAGGCGACCAGCCCGCCTACGGTCATAGCGCCGAGGATTACTTCACGCGCGCCGAAGAACAGGATCGCGGCAAGGCTCAGCTTCGAGATCAACTGGACGGCTTGGCTACCGGTGTTGCCCAGATTGATGACCCGTTGATTGGCGGCGCTGTACCCCGCAAGCTGCCGTTCCCACCTGTCCTGCCACTGCGGTTCGACGGCGGCCGCCTTGACGGTCTGCATACCCGACACGCTCTCGACGAGCAGCGCATTGTTCGCCGAGCCACGTTCGAACTTCTCATCCAGCCTACGGCGCAACGGGCCAGTCATGAGCAGGGAGACCGCCACATAAGCCGGTATAGTCGCCGCGACGATCCAGAATAACGTGGGCGAATATATCCACATGACGAGCAGAAAAACGATGGTGAACGCCGGATCGATCAGCACCGAAAGCGAGGCGTTGGTAAGGAACTCACGGATCGATTCCAGTTGCCGCACGCGCATCACCGTGTCGCCGACACGCCGCCCTTCGAAATAGGAAAGCGGCAGACGCAGCATGTGCCGGAACAGCTTGGACCCAAGCTCCACGTCAAGCTTCTGACTGGTTTCCGAATAGAGCCGCGTCCGCAACCAACCGAAGGCCACTTCCCACACCGACACCACGACGAAGCCGATCGACAGAACCTGCAATGTCGCCAGCGTGTTGTGCACCAGCACCTTGTCGATGACGTTCTGGAAGAACAAAGGCGCTGCCAGTCCAAGCACATTCAACGCCAGCGTAATCAGCAGCACTTCGCCGATGAGCTTGCGGTAGCGCACGATCTGCGGTGTGAACCAACGGATGTCGAAGCGCCCCGATGTCGTGTCCGCGCTTTCGCGCGTCGTCACGAAGATGATCTCCCCCGACCATAAGGCTTCCAGCGCGTCGCCGGACAGCTTTTCGACCGCATGGCCCGGACGGTGTATGAGTGCTTCGCTTTCGGTGGCGCGACCGATCAGGAACCACCCGTCTGGTCCATTGGCGAGAACTGGTAGCGGCAAGCGGCCAAGCTTGCCGAATTCGGATTGCGACGCGCGGGCGCGGACGCCACTCTGACGCTTGGCCAGTCGCACGATATCCTGCGCGGTGGCGGGATCGTCATGGCCAAGCTCATGACGCAATTGCAGTGGGTCCACTGCGATCCTGTGGGCGGCCAGCATTGTGGTCAGTGCCATTAGCCCGCTGTTCGACCGGCTTGCAGCAGTCGCCTTCCAGTTTTGATCCATATGCCCCCTGTTGCAGGGCCATTCTTCTCCGCAACGCGTAAGGGTTTCACATTGCAGAGGCGGGAGCCAGCGATCCGGGGATCATCATCCGAAATATCGGTATTATACTTCGAGGAAGGATTTCCCTTCATCGGGATTACTTCCTTCGAGTAGCAGGTGTGTCGAGCTTCGATTTTATTGCGCAGGCAGCGCCCCCTTTGTCAGTTTAAATCGCGAGCACACACACATAAGTCAGCGACATTTCCTCAGAATACGGCATCCGCGGTGGCACGGTGAATGGCGACAGTGCGTCGTGTTACAGGGGTGATCGTCATGAGGAAAAGTTTGAGATTGTGGACGTATGCCGGGATTGCGATCCTGACTCTTGCATCATGCGGTCGACAGGCGGAGGTCGATCAGTCCACCACCGCAAATGGATCGAACATTGTGGTGGGCGACGAAGCGCCGTCCAATGGAGCCGATGCACCGGCTTCGGTCAGCGGGAGCGGGGAGACGCCGCCCATTGCCAACAACATGAACGCGCGAAACGCCAGCGAAAACAGCCATGCGGCAGAATGAGTCGGTCGGCATGGCGGCTGTGGTTGAGTCGGCTGATGGCTCTAGAAAGTGATCAGCCTAACAGACCGTAAGAGGGCGAGCTGCCTTGCAGTTCATCGTTAAGGGCGGCGACATCGGGAATCTGCACTTCGATGCTGCATTCGATACCGTCGTCGGTGAAGCGGTATCGGGTTCGCGCGCCAAGCTGATACGGTAAGGCGCGTTCAATAAGTTCCCGGCCATATCCCATCCTGTCCGGCGCATCGCGGTCTGCCCCTTCAGTATCGCCCACACCCGTTTCGCGCCAGTGCACCAGCAGGTGCGATCCGTCATCATCCCGCTTAACGACCGACCATTCGATCGACAAGTGACCGCTTGCCGATGCGAGAGCGCCATATTTCACCGCGTTCGTTGCAAGCTCGTGCAATGCAAGAGCGAAGGTCTGGATCGTAGACGAACTCAGCAATATTCCTTCAGGACCATTGAGCGTGATCTTGCTGGCGCCCGGTCCTTCATCAAGCGAGGCGTGCGCCGAAAGTTCTTCTTTCAATAGCCAGTCGAACGCGATGCGCGTGCCTGCCGCGCGGCGCGACAACAAACCCTGAACGCGGGCAAGCGCCTGCATACGATCGCCGATACGCGCCGTGAAATCGTGCAGCGCGTCGGAGTTTTTGATGGTCTTCGTAATCACCGCTTGAACAACGGCCATCAGATTGCGTGTGCGGTGCTGAAGCTCCGACACCAAGACGGTCTGCTCGTTCTGCAACCGGACAAGATCATCAACGTCGGTTGAAGTGCCAAGCCATTCAACGATCTGGCCATCTTCGCGACGCACGGGCAAAGCGCGAGTCTGGAAGTAGCGATAGCGACCCTCCGCAGCAGAAAACACGCGCCCTTCGAACTCCAGGATTCCTTCTTCCAGCGCCTTCTCCCAAGAAGACAGCACGCTGTCCTTGTCGTCGGGATGGAAAGCGTCGAGCCATCCCCTGCCCCAGCTTTGCCAATCGCTCTGACCCGTTGCCGTTCCCCACTGCGGACTCGACCATGTCCATTGGGCCCCATTGGCTGATCGCCAGACCAGTTGCGGCATGCCTTCGATCAATGTCCGGAAACGTGCCTCGCTTGTCTTCAGCGCCTGCATGCTGACGAGTTGGTCATGCATGTCCATAGCCGCCCCGAACCAGGCGACAATATTTCCGCGGTCGTCCCGCATCGGTTCGGCACGCACCATGAACCATCGATAATTGTTATGAACGCCAAGCATCCTGTGTTCCTGCTGGTAGGGAACACCGTCACGCAGGGAACGCATGAACGCTTCTTCGGCAGCCGGGCGGTCATCCGGATGCAGCACGGAAAGCCAACCTGTCGACACAATGATGCCGACCGACTTCCCCGTGTAGTCGCTCCATCGGCGATTTACCCATTCCGTTCGGCCTATATGATCCGTGCGCCAAAGCAGGTCCGGAACAACGTTGGCAACCGCCTGAAGCGCTGCCTCGCTTCTGCGGAGTGCGGCATTGGCATCCACGATCTCCCGCGTGCGCGCCGCCACGCGTTCTTCGAGTTGCGCGTTGAATTGTTGCAGGGTGGTATTCGCGACTTCCAGTTCTTCGGTAAGGACCTGCAATTCCTCGAACGCGACGCGCAATTCCTCTTCGGTCTCGCTGCGGCCCGTCTCCTTCTTCAGCGGAACGCCACTTTCAACGGCGGGGGGAGTGTCGTCTTCCAATCTCTTGCGAGTTTCGGCACGAAGCTCCATCGCGAGGTCGGCAACCCGCACCAGAAGCTGATCGCGATCTTCAGAAATATGCTGGTTTTCTTCCAGCGCGGTTTCCAGTTGCACTCGTAGCTGCTCGTTCTCGTCGAGGAGCCGTAACTCTTCGCTGATCCGAAGTTCATCCATCTGCGCTGTAGGAACTTCAGTCACATCGTTGTCCGATAGCCATTATCGTTCATACCGCGAAATCGGCTTGTGCCATTCGGTTCAGTCGACCACCTATGTTGGTACAACAGTCATTCTCCCAACCTACAGAGGCGATCATGGAACCATCTAGAATAGTCCTTATCGGCTCTTCTGCCGGGGGTGTCGACGCCTTAAGGCGCCTTTGCGCCAAGTTACCCACAGACTTTCCGACCCCCATCTTCATCGCACAGCATGTTTCGCCGTCCGCGCGAAGCATATTGGCCGAATTGCTGGATCGCGTCGGGCCGCTCAAGGCAGTCACCCCAAAGGATGGCGACTCGATCGAACCGGGCAAGATCTATGTCGCTGCGCCGGACCACCACATGCTGTTACGGCGAGGCCGCATCCTGATGCGCCGTGGCCCGCACGAAAACCGGACGCGGCCTGCGGTCAATCCGTTGTTCCGCTCGGCCGCGGTCGCTTATGGCGCAAAGGCAATCGGCGTCGTCCTGACCGGCCTGCTCGATGACGGTACGGAAGGGCTGATCGCCATCAAGGCGGCGGGCGGAACATCCGTAGTCCAGGATCCTGCGGATGCTGAGTGGCCATCGATGCCCAAGAACGCCTTGCTGCGCGATCATGTCGATCATTCAGTGCCTTTGTTGGATATTCCGGATCTGCTGGGCAGGCTGGTGCGCCAACCCGCCGGTCCCGACCTGCCCCTGCCGCCGGAATATGCCGTGGAAGACAGAATCGCTGCACAGGAGATTGCAGTCATGGATCAGGATACCGAAACTCCCGGCGCGCCAAGTCATATATCCTGCCCCGATTGTGGCGGCGTTTTGAACCAGATCGATGTACAGGATGAAATCCGTTTCCGGTGCCAGGTAGGTCACGCCTTCACGCCGCTGGGCCTTGCCGCAGCGCAGAGCGACGAGCTGGAAAGAGCACTTTCCGTCGCGACGCGCACGCACCGGGATCGTATTAGACTTTTCGATCAGATGCGCAGCAGCGCCAGGGCACGCGGCCTACCCCATGCCGAAGCCCGCTGGATCAGCGCCGCAGAAGACGCCGGACGCATGATCCAGGTGCTTGACGAGGCGCTCTCAGCCTTGAAGCGGCCTATCGCGGACGGAGAAGCATAGCGGCCACAGAACCGAGACACTTGCCCGGCGGCTAAGGCTTGTCCTCAGTAATATCCTGAAAGAGCAATACGCAGCCAAGATGCTCGCTGTTCTCGGACAAGAGGCCGGATACGACGACGCGGCACACAATCGGCCGTCCGCGCCGATCCATGCCTTCCAGAACTTTCTCGACCTGCTCGGCGCGGTTGCTCTCAATCTCTGCGATCCCGTCGAACAAGGCATCGACGGGCAAGCCGATTTCGAGCCTGTCGATGTTGATTCCGACGACTTCCTCGTTGCGCAGGCCCCATGTCTTTTCCATCCACCGGTTCCAACTGCGAATCTCCCGTGCCTGGTTCAGCACGGTGATCCCGCCGTTCATGCTACGCAGCACCGACTCCAGATAGAGGCGGTAGCTCGCTGCCTGATCGGCCTGAACCCGCAACTCCTCGTTGATGGACTCCATTTCCTCGTTGCTGGACCGCGCCTCCTCGTTCAGCGTTTCGAGTTCCTCGTTGGTGGACTGTAACTCCTCGACGGTGGTTTCGAGTTCCTCGTTCGTGGACTGCAACTCTTCGTTGGTCGTCTCCAGTTCCTCGTTCGCCGACTGAAGTTCCTCGATGGTGTTCTCCAGATTTTCCTGCGCCGCTTCCAACTCGCGGTGCAGCACATGCAGGGCGGTCGAGTCGGTGAAGCTCAACAGAACGGCATGAACCGAGCCATCGGGGCGCTGTAGCGGCCTTACGTCGATGGTGAGGCGCAGCACTTCGTTCTGAGTAAGGCGATATTCCTGATCCTCCAGCTTGATGCTGCGGCGGCTTAGGAACACCTCCTCTATCGGCCCACGCAGTTCCATCGGACGATAGGAAATCGGCAAATCTTGGAAGGGGCGTCCCACATCCGCGGGCCCTACGCCCAGCAGTTCGCGTGCAGGCGTATTGGCCAAAGCGACGGCGCCATCCTCATCGACGATAAGTACGGCGGTGCCTCCCTGATCCAGTGCGGCCTCGAGCAAAGCAGGCGATGGCAGGGGCGCGTCGATCCGCAGATCGCGGCCCATACCGAACCTGCCGGTGATATGGCGGCGCGGCTCCTGCGCTATTTTGGTGAAGATGCGGTGCTTCATCTCCACGGGCCGGAAAAGCGGCGAGCGCGCCAGTTGCGTCTCGGCCTTGCCCAGGAACAGGCAACCTTCCGAATTCAGCGCGTAATGCAGCCGCGGCAGCACCACGGCCTGCGTTTCGGCCTCCAGATAGATCAGCAGATTGCGGCAGATCAGAAGATCGATGCGGGAAATCGGTGCGTCGCGCACTATGTTGTGACGCCCAAAGATCACACATTTCCGAAGCTCGCGCTCGAAGACATAATGGTTGTTCGTGCGCTCAAAATATTTGTCGAGGAAGGGCGAGGGCACATTCTCCACTTCGCGCGGGAGATAGGTGGCAAGCCGTGCGGATTTCAGCGCCTCTTCGTCCAGATCAGTCGCATAGATCTTTACCCGTCGGCAGAAGTCAGGGATGCCCATCTCCTCGGCCAACAACATTGCGATAGAATAAGGCTCCTCTCCCGAGGCACAGCCCACGCTCCAGACGCGAATAGGCCGTTGGCCGTCCGCCTTCTTGAGGAGTTCCGGTAGCACGTCCCTCTTCAGAACATCCCATGCCTCCGGGTCGCGGAAGAATGAGGTGACGTTGATAAGCACTGTGTTCAACAGGTTTTCAAACTCGCTAGGGTCCGCTTCGAGATTGGCCTGGTATTCACTGAATTGCGTTACATTCACAGCCTCCATCCGCAAGGCGATCCGGCGTTTCAGGCTTGTGCGCTTGTAACCGCGAAAGTCCATGCCGCGACTTTGCTGGATATACTGAAGCAGTGCTTCGAATTCTGAATCTGATGCCAGCTTTTGCGCCATGCTGTCCCCGTTTTCCACATGGCACCTTGGCAGCAGGCCCAATGACTGGAAGTTCTTGTTTGGCCGCACTGATGTTGGTCCAAGCCTGCCGATGGCGAGCTTGCGGCTGGCGAGTGCCATACCGAGTTTGGTGTGGGAACCAATTACAGGGCTATGTGCTGATCGTGCAAGCATCAACCAAGGCCCATTACCACTATCATGCCGAATTTCCCCGATAATCCGCTACGCCGCATGATGCAGCGGCAAGTGCGGGCGCTGTTCAACGATCAAGCGCGGGGCGAAAGGCCGGTTCAGCGATCGGCGCGCGGACTATATTCTCCGGACTCGGTGATCTGGCGCGTGCATGGCGACATCACGACCATGATGGTGGGCGGCATCTCTGCGCTGTTGCTGCAGATGCTGCATCCTGCCGCGCTGGCCGGAATTTGGGACCATTCGAATTTCCGCACGGACATGCTGGGGCGTCTGCGGCGGACTGCCCGGTTCATATCGGAGACAACATTTGCCGATCGCGATATTGCCGAGGCCGCAATTGCGCGCGTGCGTGATGTTCACGCACGGGTGTCAGGTACGTCGAACGACGGCGCGACTTACACCGCAAACGATCCGCATCTCCTTGCCTGGGTGCATGTGGCGGAGGCGATCTGCTTTCTGGACGCATGGCGGCGCTATGCCGAGCCGCAGATGAGCCGTGCAGATCAGGACCGATATTTCGCGGAGTTTGCGGCCATAGCGCGTGCGCTGGGTACAGATCCAGTGCCAGAGACGCGCGCCGAGGCTGAGGCGGTGATCCAGACCTATCGGCCCGAGCTTAGAAGCGATGAGCGCACGCGCGAAGTCGCGAGGCTGATCCTCAACCGCCCGCCTCCAAACCTGCGGTCCGCGCCTGTGCAGGAGATGGTGATGCAGGCCGCTGTGGACCTTCTGCCCGACTGGGCGAGGAAACAGCATGGGCTGAGCGGGCCGAGGCTGACTAAACCCGCAGTCAGGGGATCGACGTTCCTGTTGGCTAGTTCGCTGCGCTGGGCGTTCTCCGGGCGCTGACGATCAGGGCGCTCCATGCTTATCTTCGGTTAGGCTTTGCCGCCTTTCTCCTGCGGAAGGGGAACGTCGTTGCGCAGCGAACGTTGTTCTTATGAGTTTCAGCCAGCGAACTGGCGTAGCCGGAGGAGAGACATATGCGCGGATTGATTAAACTTGGGCTGCTTACGGGCCTGGGTATCTTTGCCTACAACACGTACACGCAGGCCGCGCAGGCGCGCACCAAGGATGATCGTGGACCGTCCGGATCGTCGGGCATCGTCCGCAATGCGGGGCCGGAAGAGCAATCGGGTATAGCCAATGACGATTGGGATATGGTCGATCAACAGGTCGATGAAAGCTTTCCGGCAAGCGACCCGCCCGCCAATTACTGATTACCACCTAAATGGATCGACGGCGCGTCTGCCCCTGGCAGGCGCGCTGCTTCATCGTGCCTAACGCATATTCCGCTGGCACCTGAGTTGCGAGTCGTTAGCAAGGAACAACGACCTTCGTTCACGCTTCTAATGCTGTAGATGCAGAGGAGACGACCATGAGCGACAGTCAGTTCAAAGATGCGATTGCCTTACTGAAGGCGGATCATCGCGCCGTCGAGGATCTGTTCGAGAAGTTCGAGAAGGCCAGTGCCGATTCCAAGAAGCAGGCTTTGGCCAACGAGATCTGCCTGCAATTGAAGATCCACACGATGATCGAGGAAGAGATCTTCTATCCCGCCTTTCGCGGCAAGATCGAAGACGACACTCTGGACGAAGCCTATGTGGAACATGATGGCGCGAAGGTGTTGATTAACGACATCGAAGCCGGATCACCCGATCAGGACTTCTACGATGCGAAGGTGACGGTGCTGTCTGAAGAGATTAAGCACCACGTCCACGAAGAAGAAATGCCGTCCGAAGGCATGTTCGCGCAGTGCCGAAAGACGGACGTCGACCTAGCCGCGCTCGGTGAGCAGATGGCGGCACGGAAAGCGGAACTGCTTGAACTCGCCAAGAGCGAAGGTCTGCCGCCTGCAAAGCCACATGCGGTAAACCTCGTCGGGGCCTGACCAATTTATGCCCGCCGCGCCAATGCGCGGCGGGCTATTTACCATGGCAGCTCATTGCGCCATCAGGCGGGGAATTTCAGGCAGCAAATCCCTGGCGAGAAATCCTGTAGGTCCGATGCTTTCGGCGACGCAGCGCCCTGCTTCGCCATGAAGCCATACACCCCACGCCGCAGCCACCAACGGCGACGCGCCTCGCGCCATTAATCCGCCGATGACGCCTGCAAGGACATCGCCAGAACCGCCGGTTGCCAGTCCGGTGCAGTCGCTGGAATAGAGCATAGTTTCCCCATCGGGTGACGAAATTATCGTGGCGGCACTTTTCAACACGACCAGCACGCCATAACGCCGGGCCACATCACGCGCCACGGCTTCGGGATCGCCCTCGATCTCTTCCATGGCCATGCCCCTCATTGCAGCCATTTCACCAAAATGCGGCGTTATGACGATGCGACCGTCATGCGCGGCTGTCATATCTGGCAGATCAGCAGCGCCTTCGATTGCGGCTGCATCGAGCAGGACCGATCTCTCCGCCTTTGGATTTTCAAGCAATCGGCGAAGTATCGCCGACACATTGTCGCCGCCCCGCATTCCCGGTCCGAAGATCAGCGTGTCGCATCGCTCCAAAGAGTCGACTAGCTTGCCGGCAGCCTCTGCGGAGATTTCACCCTCGTCATTTTCCGACAAAGCTATCATCGCCGCTTCAGGCACCAATACGCCCAGCGCCATCGCGGCGGATTGCACCGTCGCCATCTGCAATTTGCCCGCGCCTGCGCGCAACGCCGCTTCGCCTGTTAGCCGTAAGGCGCCGGGCACGAATTCGGAGCCTCCCACGGCAAGCACGCGGCCCCGTGTATTCTTGTCCGTACCTTCGCCATGAACCGGCAACGGATGCGCTCGAAGCCATTCCTGGTCGATCCGTTGGCTCATCCGCGCGACGCCACGATGGCCTCCGGCGCGCGAGTCACAGGCGCGTCCTCCTTCTCCATAGGTGCGGTGACATTGTAGCGCAGCAGGCGCAGGCCGCCTGCCTTACCGAGGTCAGGGTCGTGCTCATATTCGGTAATCGCGCAATTGGCGACATCGGCTTCCCGATCGATGGCGAGGATCTGTTGCTCGTCCATATTCTCGATCAGATAGCGCATACACAGCACCACCACCTGATGCGCGACGATCAGCACGCGCCGCTCCGCATAATGCAGAGAAATCGTGTCCATCACGGCGCGAAGGCGAAAGATTACATCGCACCAGCTTTCACCGCCGGGCGGACGGTGATAGAATTTGCCCAGCAGCCGACGAAACTCCGCCTGGTCGGGGAAGGTGTTCCTGATGCCAAGCGTCGTAAGCCCGTCGAGGACGCCGAACTCCTTTTCACGCAGGCGCTCGTCCATACACACCGGCACATCATCCGCAGCGCCGCCCGCCTCCCGGAAAAGCTGCGCGGTCTGGACAGCGCGGACGTAAGGCGACGTCAGGATGATGTCCGGCCGTTCGCCCTCCTCCCCTTGCGCGAACCAGTGGCCGAGCGCGATGGCCTGCTGCTCGCCAAGCGCGCTCAGCGGCACATCGACATCGCGTCCGTCAAGCCCGATCCGGTCGAGTTTCGCTTCGTCGGCCGCGTCGCGCGCCACATTCCCCGCGCTCTGACCGTGGCGGACGATCCAGAGGCGTTCGGGCCAGCGCGCACGCCTCTGATGGGCGTCAGCCATTGACGATGGTGCCCCCATTGGGATGCAGAACCTGTCCCGACATATAGCTTGCGTCCTCACAAGCGAGGAACAGGAAGCTTGGCGCGACTTCGTTGGGTTGGCCGGGCCGACCCATCGGCGTGCCTTCGCCGAAACTCTCCAGCTTCTCCGGAGTAGCGCCGCCCGAAGGGTTGAGCGGCGTCCAGATCGGCCCCGGCGCGACGGCGTTTACGCGGATGCCGTCCCCAATCAGGTTTTCCGACAGGCTGCGGGTAAAGGCGGTAATCGCGCCTTTCGTGCTGGAATAATCGAGCAGTTCCTTCTCGCCCTGATACATGGTGACGCTAGTGCAATTCACGATCGACGCGCCACTTTTCAGATGCTCGCGCGCTGCCTGTGTCATGAAGAACATGCCGAAGATGTTCGTCTGGAACGTGCGCCGAAGCTGTTCCTCGGTGATGTCGCGGATGTCCTTGTCCGGATGCTGCTCACCTGCGTTGTTGACCAGGATGTCGAGCTTGCCGAAGCGCTCCACCACTTGGCCTACAGCATCCTTGCAGAATTGGGCGTCGCCGACATCGCCTGCGATCGTGAGCGCGTCGCCGCCTTCCGCCTTGACGATCTCAGCCGTCTTCGCTGCATCGTCATGTTCGCAGAGGTAGAGGATAGCCACATTGGCCCCCTCACGGGCGAAAAGCGCCGCTACGGCGCGACCTATGCCACTGTCCGCGCCGGTAATCAGCGCTACCTTGTCTTTCAGGCGACCGGAACCCGGATAGCGCGGCTCCCATTCGGGCTTGGGATTGAGCTTTGATTCATGGCCCGGCAGTCCATCCTCGTGAATCATACTTTCGGTAGTCATTGCCATTTCCTTGGATGATCTTGCTTATCGAACCGTGACGTTCGATGCGCCCGCATCGCGAAACGCCTTGTCGACGGCTTCGTCCTCGTCATCGTTCACATCGACGGATACGGTAAGCGCGCCGTTATAGGCGGCACCCTCCGCATCAGTGTCGGTATTGGGATGGCCGCTTTCCGCATCGGCTCCGGTTACATTCTCGCCAGCGCTATTCTGATCGGCGACCGGCTCGATGAAGATATCCGAGCGATCAAGCCCGTAATCCTGCACCAGATGTTCGACGGCGATCTCGACTTCGCGGCGCGTCGGAAAGGTTCCGATGATCGTTTTGCCCATGGCGCTTTCCCTCCTGTAAGGTTTGCCAATAAGCGCGTGACAGGCTTCAGGGTTCCGGCTTTATCGTGGTGAGATGGCATCGAGTGCGGCGGAGATGTGCTCGCGGCGCTCCGGATCGCGCGTGACTTCCAGCATCGCGCTGAGGCTCCGCCGCGCCGCATCGACATCGCGCGCGACCAGTTGCAGCCGCGCAAGTTCCCACCAGCCATGCCCGTTTTCGGGGGCGACTACGGTCATGCGGTGATAAAGCGTCGTGGCGCGCGCCAAGTCTCCCTCCTGCTCCGCCCGCGATGCTTGGTTGAGCAGCAGCCGGACCAGCACAGCGCGGTTCGACATCGCCACCAGATGATGCTGTTCCACCAATGCCTCACGGCCAAGCGCACGCGCCAGAAGAAGTGCCAACTGCTGCGGCGTGACGATTGCGCCGTCCCTGAAAGGATCGATCAGAGTGACGGGAGATGTGCCGATGCTGACGATCACATGACCCGGCGTGTTGAGCGCATGCGCCGTCCAGCCAAGGCGGCGGGCGGCCGCGACGTAGAGGATGGAAAGACTGACGGGCAATCCTTTCCGGCGGTCCAGCACGCGGATCATATCTGTATTTAAGGGTGCGTCATATGTTTCCGTGTCGCCGGTAAAGCCGAACTCACCGGCAAAGACACGGGCCAGCGCCTCTGCCTGTTCTGCCGAGCCATCGGCATCTTCTCCTACGTCGCGCAGGCTTGTGCCGATGGATCTTAGCAAATTGATATAAGGTTGCAGGTCGGTGCCTTGATGATCGAGCGCACTCAGAGCCAAGGCGGCAAGGTCCAGCTCCAGCTCCGCCTCGTCCATCAGGCCCAGCGTTGTGATGTCGATAATCATAGGCATGAGACTTTCGAGTGCAGCTCCTGTTCCAGCGGCGCGAGGGAAACCGGCTTCAGAAACATCCCAGTCACAGTAGCACGTTGTGCCGTGCATTAACCTAGATTAGCGACATTGATCAGAAAATGCTTCGCTTTACAAAGCACTACGTGAAGGCCGCTGGTCTTCGCCCGCTCGCAAGCGCGGTCACATCATTTCAAACATGTTGTTTTCACAACGGTATCGCGCGGTTCGCGCGCTGCTGATGCACGAGTATTTTTTATGGCTGCTAAACCCCGCATATTCATCTCGACCGACATTGGCGGCGGCGATCATGACGACGATCAGTCGATGGTCCACGCGCTGCTGTATTCCGACGTGCTCAATATCGTCGGCATGTCCCAGACAGTCGCTGAAGCGACCCCTGGCGGCCGGAAGTCCGACATTCTGCAAGTCATCGACGCCTACGCCAAGGACTACAAGAATCTGAAGACGTATGGCGATTATCCGACCGCCGACTACCTCCGCTCGATCACGCATCAGGGCGCGACGACCGCAGCGCCTTCGGCGGGCTATTCCAAACCCACTGACGGTTCGCGCGCAATCGTAGAGGCCGCACGCGATGCCAGTGCGAAAGATCCGCTATACGTCCTGACATGGGGCGGCGAGACCGACATCGCGCAGGCTCTGCACGATGCGCCCGACATCGCGGACAGCATCCGACTGCTCAGCATCGGCAAGCAGGACAGCGATGCTACGCGTTATCTGGAGAAGAACTGGAAGAACGACATCTGGTGGGTGCAGGATCTCGAGACGTTCCGGGGCATGTACACAGACGATGGCAAGAACCGCCCCTATGACGGATCGGGCGACTGGGTAGCGAAGAATGCCGATGGGCATGGCGCGCTTGGCGACCATTTCGACAAGATGAGCCACGGCGTCTATCAGCAGGGTATCAGCCCGGTATGGGAAGGCTATGGCATCAAGATGGGTGACACGCCCACGCTGCTCTACATGCTCGATGTCGTCTTTTCGGGGCGCACCAGCCCCACGCAGGAAGGCTGGGGCGGCGAGTTCGTTAAGAAGGGCGATAATTACTGGACCGACAACAGCAGCAGTTCCCTGCGCATGGGATCATGGGATGGCGCGAAGACCGTGGCCGAGGACCGCTCCGCCTATATGAAGGACTTTGCGGCGCGGCTCGACAGGGCGGACAATCCTGCGGGACATAAGGCTGCGCCGAGCGCGCCTGCCGCTGGAAACAATAACAACAGCACCAACAAAGGCAGCACGTCCGGCAACGACACGATCAGCGGCGATGACAAAGCCAACAGCCTGAATGGTGGCGCGGGCAAGGACAAGATAACCGGCAATGGCGGCGCTGACACCCTGACCGGCGGTAGCGGGCATGACTTCTTCATTTTCACCGATGTCCGGGACAGCGCGCCAGGCGCGATGGATCACATCACCGATTTCGTCCGCAACCGCGATCACATTGATCTTGCGCAGATCGATGCGCGGGAAGGGACCGGCGCGAACGATGCCTTCCGTTTCATCGGGACCAAGGGTTTCTCGGACACTGCGGGGGAACTGCGCTATGCCGATCGGGGCGCGCATGTTCTGGTTCAGGCGGATACCGATGGCGATGGCCGGTCCGATCTCGACATCCTGCTCAAAAATCGCGGCAGCACGCTGGATGCCGGCGACTTCATTCTTTAGGGCTTAGCAGGCTGCGGCGGCCATTCGCCGCAGCCTTGCATCTTGCAGGGTCTGCGTCAGGATCGCGCTCCAGCGTTCCTGACCTGCCGCGCTGGAAATGAGATCCTGCCGCATCTCCACCTCGACATAAGGCAGCCGCGCCGAAAAGGCGTGAAGCGGTACCGTGTAGTCGGTCTCGTCCATCTGGTAAGGGGCGTTATCGCCGACCACGATATCGGGAACATCGTTGAGGACGGCGAGCAACGCCAGCGCAAAGGATGCGTCGCCATCGCTATACAACAGTCCGATCTCCCATGGCCGCGTGGCTCCCGCCATGACGGGCGTAAAGCTGTGCAACGAAACGAGGATCGTCTCTCGCCCCGCGAAGGCACGTTCGCGCAAGA
This sequence comes from Sphingobium sp. SCG-1, assembly GCF_002953135.1. NCBI lineage: Bacteria > Pseudomonadati > Pseudomonadota > Alphaproteobacteria > Sphingomonadales > Sphingobiaceae > Sphingobium > Sphingobium sp. SCG-1. Next base: position 845,152 of record NZ_CP026372.1, on the reverse strand, counting down.
TCGCGGCGACGGACGCGTGATAGGGCGCATGGATGTCCCGCACGCGTTGCGCGCGCGCGTGCCCATCGAGCGCCCTGTTGCCCGGCACAGCGCTCCCATCGGACACTTCCGCAATCGCCTCGGCATGCGAGGGATCGCGGTTGCAGTCTATGACCAGCCGCGAATAATGCTGATGGACGAACATCGCGTCCAGGCTATCCGCCAGCCGCTCGCCCACTTCGCGCACGCCGATGTCCCACGCAATGTGCCGCTGCCTGTCCTCGGCCGACAAACCCAATGTACCCAGCGCCCGTGGTATGGCATTCCCCGCATGATCCCCTAGCAAAAGGAACGGAGAAGTGCCTTGCACGTTATACAGCTTCACGGGTTCGGCATCGTAATGACCGAGAAGCCCGCCTTCCGTATCCGAGATGATCGTCATGAAAGCGCTCCATGCCACTGCTGACGATCAGACACCTTACGGAATATCGCTATCGGCAGCCGGTATCCTTTGGTGAACATCGCATCATGATGCGCCCGCGCGAGAGTTTCGACCAGAGGCTGATCGAAGCCAAGCTCGAAATCGACCCGGAGCCGCGCGAATTGCGCTGGCTGCACGATGTGCTGGGCAATTCCGTCGCCATTGCCCTGTTCGACCGGCGTGCGCGATCGCTGCGCGTGATGAGCGAAGTGACGATGGATCACGCGCCGCTGGCGCAGGGTGAAGTGGACGTCGAAGATTACGCCAGATTATTCCCTTTCACTTACTCGTCGGAAGACATGCCCGACCTGTTACGGTCGATAGAGCGTCAACATCATGATCCACTTCGAATCGTGGACAATTGGGCGAGAGGCTTCGTCAACGATCATGGCGCGACCGATACCATCGGCCTCCTCACCGACATGGCGACGCGGATCAAGCGCGACTTCACCTATGTCCCCCGGCAGGAGAAGGGGACGCAAACGCCGATCGAGACGCTGAACCTGCGTCAGGGCACATGCCGCGATTTCGCCGTGCTGATGATCGAGGCGGTTCGCGCGCTGGGTTTCGCGGCGCGGTTCGTTTCAGGCTATGTGTACAACCCTTCGGCCTCGGAAGGCCGCGTCGGCGGCGGCAACACGCATGCGTGGGTACGGATATTCCTGCCGGGTTCGGGCTGGGTGGAATTCGACCCCACCAACGGCATCATCGGCAATCGCGGGCTGATCCGCGTCGCCATCGCCCGCGATCCCTATCAGGCAATTCCGCTATCGGGGACGTGGTCGGGCTTTCCATCGAGTTTCCTGGACATGCACCTCGATGTTTCCGTCCGCGTCGCTGGTAGCGACGCAATGCCGGCCCCCCTGCACGGGGCCATCAACAGCCGCTTCGCCGGCAGCACAGGGAGCGCCTGACATGCTCATTCGCGCCGGTTACGAGATACGCTTCGAAACGGAGATGCCTACCGCCATGATGGCGCTGCTCAGCATCCATCCGTCGCGACACAAGGATTTGAAGACGCCGCAGCGGCTGGAGACGTCGCCCGATGTTCCGATTTACACATATGAGGATATTTTCGGGAACGTCTGCACAAGGCTGACTGTCCCGGCGGGAGGCGTGACCCTGTCTGCCGACTTCGTGGTCGAGGATAGCGGGTTGGTGGATGAGCGTGCGCCCGATGGTCCGCAATTGCCGGTCGAGGCGCTGCCGGACGAAATTCTCGTTTATCTTCTAGGCAGTCGTTATTGCGAAACCGATCGGTTGATGGACGTGGCATGGTCGCAGTTCGGCCATATCACATCGGGCCGCGACCGGGTGGAGGCCATCGTCGCCTTCGTCCACAATCATATCGAGTTCGGCTATCATCATGCGCGATGCGATAAGACCGCCTGGAACGGATATCAGGAGCAGCAGGGCGTGTGCCGCGACTTTGCACATCTGGCGATAACCCTGTGCCGCTGCATGAACATTCCGGCACGCTATTGCACGGGCTATCTGGGCGATATCGGCATTCCGCCGGTCGATGCGCCGATGGATTTCAGCGCGTGGTTCGATGTGTACATCAATGGCGGCTGGTACACCTATGACGCGCGCCACAACCAGCCCCGGGTCGGCCGAATCCTGATGGCGCGGGGGCGTGACGCGACCGACACCGCGTTGACCACGGCGTTCGGTCCTGCCGAGTTGATGTCCTTTCAGGTGCACACCGACGAAGTCCAGTCCATTGATTGAGACTGCCAATCCTCTGTTGAATGCATGGAGCGGTCCGTTATGCGCGCCGCCGTTCGCGGAGGCGCAACCCGCGCATTTTCTCCCGGCGCTCCACGACGCTATTGCATTGCATGACGCGGAGCTTGCCAGCATCCGGGAGAATGACAGTCCGCCGGATTTCGAGAACACGATAGCCGCGTTGGAACGGTCGGGCGCAGCGCTGGCGCGTATCCGCCGCATGTTCTGGACCCTATCCTCTGCACAGGCGACAGACGCGATCCGTGGAATCGAGGCGGATGTTTCGGCGCTGTTGAATGACCATGGCACCGCGATCAGTCACGACAGTGCCTTGTTCAGCAGGATCGCTAAGGTTTATGCGTCGCGACAGGATAGCGGTCTTGACGGCGCGCAGTTGCGGTTGGTGGAAACCAGCTATGCAGGCTTCGTGCGGGGCGGCGCGGCGCTCGATGGCGATGCCAAGGCGCGGTTTGCGGAGATCGACGCCCGGCTTGCGCAACTCTCCATCCAGTTCAGCCAGAATATCATGGCGGCCACGAGCGACTGGGCGCTGGTCCTGACGCAGGACGATCTGGACGGACTTTCCGACGCGATGCGCAGCGGTGCCGCCGCGCGGGCCGAAGCCGCAGGGAAGCCGGGCGAATATCATTTCTCCCTCGGGCGGGGCGACTATGAAGCGTTCCTGACTTTCTCCTCGCGCCGGGACTTGCGCGAAAAATTGTGGCTAGCTTTCACCAGCCGTTGCGATGGCGGCGCGCATGACAACTGGCCGATCATCGCGGAGATCCTTGGCCTGCGCGACGAACGGGCGCGGCTTCTTGGGTTTGCGAACTATGCCGATTATGTGCTGGACGACAGCATGGCGCGGACGCCCGACGCCGCGAGGGATCTGCTCGATCAACTCTGGTCTCCAGCACTGCGCCGCGCGACGGAGGAAGCGGCGGAACTTCAGGCGCTGATCGATGCGGACGGCGACACTTTTGCGCTCGCCGCATGGGACTGGCGGTTCTACGCCGAGCGAGTGCGGCGCGATCGCTATGCGATGGATGGCGGCACGATCCGCGCCTATCTGCGCCTTGATGAAGTACGCCAAGCGGCTTTCGATACCGCAAGCCGCCTCTACGATCTTCGCTTCCATCGGCGGGAAGATCTCGTGGGATATCATCCCGACGTCTGGGCATGGGAAGTCACCGATGGCGCGGGCGCGGCGGTGGGGCTGCTGTTTACTGATTATCTTGCGCGGCCGGAGAAGCATGGCGGCGCGTGGATGGGCAGCCTGCGCGTGCAGGAAAAGCTGGACGGCGACATTCGCCCGATCGTCTATCTCGTCGCGAACTTTCCGCCCGCCCCGCCGCCCGATCTTGGCAGCACGCGCCTGTCGGTCGACGAAGCGCGGACGCTGTTCCACGAATTCGGCCATGCGCTGCACGGATTGCTTTCCGATGTCGTCTATCCCAGCCAATCGGGCACATCGGTCGCGCGCGATTTCGTGGAATTTCCCAGCAAGTTCATGGAAAACTGGATGGTGAGCCGCGAGGTTCTGTCCGGCATGGGCGTGCCCGATCCACTGATCGACGCGCTGCGCAAGGCGGAAGAATATGGACAGGGGTTCGCAGCGGTCGAGTTGGTGTCCTGTGCCCTCCTCGACTTGGCGATGCACCAGTCACCGGACGCCGCCGCCGATCCAAAGGCATTCATGCAAGCAGAACTCGCGCGGCTCGGCATGCCGGACACGATCGGTCTGCGGCATCAGCTTCCCTATTTCTCACACATTTTCGATGGCGGCTATGCGAGTGGCTATTACAGCTATCTCTGGTCCGAAGTGCTGGACGCCGACGCATTCGAGGCGTTCACGCAAGCAGGGGATATTTTCGATCCCGCGCTCGCGGCACGCTTCAGGCGCGAGGTGCTGAGCCAGGGCGACCAGCGTGATCCGATGGTGTCTTATCAACAGTTCAGGGGCCATGCCCCCGATACGAACGCTCTGCTCCGCGCCCGTTACCTGATCTGAAGATCCAAATCTGCCTCCGGATTATACCGTGGATTTCCCGTAAGATAGTGAGACGGACCGCCGCGAACATGCGCCGACTGGAACCGTGACGGTACTGGCACGTTCTCCGCCCACCAATAACGACGACAGGAGAGAATATGCGTAAGCCAGGCAATACATTGCGCGCCTTGATGGCGGCTTCGGCCCTTTTCCTGGTCGCGAGCCCAGCGCTTGCCGGAGACGAGGAACGCGCTCTGGCCGCTATCGCTCAGGCAAAGGGCAAGATCGACGCCGCGGGCAAGCTTAAGGCAACCGACACGTCTCCGGCTGTCATCGCCAAGGCTCAGGCTTCGCTCCGCCTTGCACAGGAGGAGCTGAAGAGCGGTCACGAGCAGAAGGCCATACAGGCCGCGATCGAGGCACAACAATTTGCCGACACGGCAATCGGTGAGAGCCAGCAGAACGCTGCCGTATCCGCCGAAGTGCAGGCCGCGACGGTTGCCAATGCGCAGCAGGATGCCGCCGCCGCCAATGCGCGGGCGACATCCGCCGAGCAGGCCGCAGCTTCCGCAGCAGCGGATGCTCAGGCCGCCCGCGCAGCACAGGCGGCCACTCCGGCGCCTACGACGGCGACAGTGACAACCGAGACGGTGAAGACTACTGCAGCTCCGGTGACGCGCAAGGCCGTCGCGCCGAAGCGCAAGGTCGTCCGCCGCAGCACGAGCACACCAGCGCGTGCGGCCGTAACGGAGAAGACGACGACCACCGTCACTACCCAGAATTGATTTGGAAGGCTCCCGCTACATCAGCAGCGGGAGCCTTTTCAAACAAATAGGTCTACGACTTCGGCCTCGGGCATGACCGCCTCTATCAAAAGGGACCTGTGACAGCCGCCCGGCTCCCGTTCGAAACATAGCAGCGCCGTTGGCGTCTCTTTTGCCGTATCGACCAGTTGCGCTGCCTGGAACATCGCTTCAGGCAATTCCAATTGCCCTGAATAGATTTCGGCCAGACGCGCATGATTATGTTTGCGAGCAGCTTCCCGGCCTTCCGGCGGCGTGCCCAATGCCTTGTACCCGACATAGTCGATACCCGCCTCCTTCAATCCCGCCGCCAAGATGTTCTTGGAGAAGCCGGGACGTCTGGAAAGCGGCACCGCTCGAATATCGGCAAGCAGTTTGACGCCCGCGCCTGACAAGCAGTTTATGACTTCCGCCTGCGTGGCGCCTTCATATCCGATGGTGAAGATTTTCATGACGCAGAGATAAGGCGTATGAGACCGGAATGCATCCCTTTGGCATGCGTACTTTCAGGCGGCCTGCGCCAGACGCGTCCTCTTCGCCTTTTCGATATGCAATGCGAATTGTGCAACAGCTTCGTCCAGCGAGCGGAGCATCGCGCCTCGGGTGCTGACAAGCCCGGCACAGGCAGGACGTCTTGCCCGCCATCCGAGCGTAGTGCCGGGAACGCCCTGCACCAGCGTCTCGTCCAACTCCATCGCACGCGCGATCATCCGTGCGAAATCCGCCCAGGACAGCGTGTGATTGTTGGTGAGATGCCAAACACCGCGCTCTCCGTCGATCAACAAATCCAGCGCAGCATCGACCAGATCGGGTACGTAGGTTGGAGATACGAAATGATCGTCTGCCGCCGGGAACGTATGACGCTCCCTCAATGCCCGTGCGACCGCCACCGCGAAATTATGGGGATCGTGGGGAGAGAAGAAAGCGGCGGTGCGCACTATGAGATGCGCGCCGGGTAGCGCCGAGATTGCCGCTTCCGCGCAGCCCTTGCTATGCCCATAGACATTGAGTGGATGCGGCATATCGGTTTCGATATAATGCTTATCTTCGCGCCCATCGAAAACGAGATCGCTGGAAAATGACAGGGTCTGAATGCCCCGCTCCTCGCAAGCTTCGGCGAGCAGGCGCGCGCCTGTCGTGTTCGCCTCAAAGCAGGCAGTGGGACTGTCCTCTGCATCATCCACTCGCACCCAGCCTGTCGCATTGACGACAGCCCAGGGACGCAGTTCGTCCAGCACCCGCGCAATGGAATTAGCATCATCGACCGCCAATTCCTTCCGGCTGGTCAGCACATGACGGATATCGCGATGGACGCAGGCTCTGGCGAATGCCTGCCCCAGCGTGCCAGTCGCTCCACAGATCAGCAACGGCGCGACATCGGGCGCGGTGACCGGGCTAGCCGAGCCTGATGTATGCGCGCCGATAGCCGCAGGTCTAGCAACAGGATGATATTCAAGCCGGATGGGCCGCCGCCACCATCCGGAACCGCCGAGCACTGGATGCCTCGCCGCATCGCTTGCCAAGCCCTTCAGCAGCGGCACCATGGCAGTGGGCCTGGGTGTGCCGCTCCGTACGTCGAATATGCCCGTCTCATAGATGCCCGGCCTTGTCAGGAGTGTGTTCCATCCATGGCTTCCCAGCAGCGACCAGCTTGTTACGGCGCGCAGATCTACGCCATAGGCCTGCAACCGGACGGCGGTATCCCATGCGTCCGCCATCCAGCGCATCTGCTCCTCACGCGTGCATCCGATGTGCGCCTCTGTAATTGCGACCGGAATCCTGTAGCGCTCCCATGCCTCGCGTAGCGCGCCCGCCAACCCCTGTGGTGCGGGGTCGAGGACGCGTATGCCTTCGACATCGGCATAAGCGACTTCCCCGTTACCGCCATGGGCGCGGGCGGGATAGCGCTGAAGCCGATGGTCGAGGAACCTGTCGCTGGTGGCGTAGTGATTGATCCCGATGACATCCGGCGGAATGGGATCCTCGGCGATGCGCTGCAGCCGTTCCGTCAGACCATAGCGCGCGATCCGGTTCCAGAGCGGATGCTCAGGAATGATACGGCCACAGAGGAGATCCCATGTGACCCAGCGGCGCATATTCTCAAACCCCGCCTGCTGACGTAACTGTGCAGTGGCATAAGTTCGGCCGAGATCTTCGGTTTGGACGAGGCAGGCGGCAGGGTTGACGGCGCGAATGGCGCGCATCGATAGTCTCACCCCATCAATCTGGTTGAGGAGCGCCCGCCAGAAGGCTCCCTCCTCCCGCGTGTGGGGATACCAATGGCCATAGAGCGCGGAAAAACGTGCCGTCGTCAGTGGTTCATTGACCGGCGTCCAGTCCTCAATCCATGGGTAGCGTTTTGCTGCCTTCGCCGCGAATGCCGCCAACCCCTGCGCAAACCCATCATCCAGTAGATCAGTGTACCGGGGTCCGCTGCCATGATGTACCAGGCCAGCGATGACGCGCAGCCCACGTGCGCGCAGCCGTTTCAGCCGTTCGTCCGCCCAGCTCCAATCGCAATCTTCAGGATCGGTCGGCGCAATCTTGTCCCACAACACCGGATAGCGAAGCGCCGAGATGCCAAGGTCGGCGAACAGATCGATGTCCGATACACGATCGGCGTGACCGCTGAGCATCGTCTGATCGGTGAAACGATCTGCAACGCGATTGATCGTGCATTCAAGCCCGCCCCATAATTCCAGCTTCGTCATGATGCGCCTCGGGCAACCTCCAGTAGCCTACAAATATCGTGCCGATATTTTGGCTATTCCGGGCGCTCGTTGCTCGTAGTGGCTTGTTAAAGAAGGTTATTGCGGGATCGATTTTCGGATCTTCAAGCGCGCGTAAAGATCGCGGCGACCACCGCGATGCGATCGACATCGGCGTAGGCGGAATGCTCTAGTTCTTCGCCGAACACATCCCGATCGAGTTCACGATAGGAAAGTGAGCAGCCGTTCCGCTCCGCCGACTTCCCTAGTCGCTGCTGAAGCTGATCCTGCCCGTCCACTATCGCGCTGCCGGTGTAGAGGATGAACCGACCTCCTGTGTTCAACCGGGGCAGCGCCGCCTGCGCCATGTCCACGGAGACTTCGCCGCCGTGCATGCCGCCGCCGTCGCGATAGGCGCGCTCTTCATCATCGATGATGTAGGGCGGATTAGCCAGAATAAGATCAAAGCGGCCTTCCGTTTCCCCCAAATCTCGGCCTTCTAGGAAGGCGACATCTTGGCCCGCCGCCTGCGCATTAACGCTCGCAAGGGCAAGCGCTTGGGGATTGACGTCCGTTGCCAAAACTTCGGCACCCGGAACCGCTAGCGCCGCGACGATCGCACCCACCCCCGCCCCGGTTCCTATGTCGATGATCCGGGCATCCTGGGCGCACGGGTGTGCCGCCAATTCGCGCTCAATCAAGTCGGCGAAGCGATAGCTATCAGGGCCAAAGAATACCGCATCTTCGGCTTCAGTGGGATAAGCGGAGTGCAGGAACAACAATCCGTGTAGAGACGATACCCTGACCGCAGAGTGCCGCAATTGATCTTCTATGGATACGATGCCCGCGTCCTCCAGAAGCCGCTCGACCTTCGCATCAATCGCGCCCGGGCGGTATGGCTGGCTCCATCCTAATATGTCGCGGATCGACTGCGCCTCTTTGCGACCGGCTCGCGCTACAACGCGACCGTGGCTCGCAGGTGTGATCGTGACGAATTGATAGCCGATCGACTGGAGATGCATCAGCAAGTCCAGTGCCGCATGTTTATCGATGGATTTCATGACCCGCGTAGGTAATTCGCTCAGTTACTGTTTCTTACGCCAGAACGCTAAGCGGTGCGCTATTGATCCCTGCCATAGACGTCCTCGCGAAATGCCACACCCGCATCCGTCGCTGTTGCGGTGAGATAGGTGAGATATACGGGCACTTGCACCGGCAGCGGCACGGCTTGCTCCGGCTCCTTGGAGATCGCGCGGACGGGTCTTTGCAGGAGCCAGCGGCCAAGCTCTGCCGCATTTTCAAGGCGAATGCAGCCATTGCTTAAATGGCGGTCGCTCTTTTGCAGCAGCGCCTTTTCGGGCGTGTCGTGCAGGTAGATGCCTTCGTCGTTTGGAAACAGGAATTTGACGCGGCCCATGGAATTGCCAGCACCCGGTAACTCGCGAAGGCGCACTTCCTGACTGCCCGACGCGACTGCCGCCCAGTCAACTGCGGACGCATCCAGCTTATGCGCCGATGCGGTCCAGTCAGACAACGCCTCCATACGCATCGAGGCGAGGGATCGACCAGCCAGCACTTTGGGCGCGATCTTGTTGCGGGCCAGATAATCCGGCACGTTCCAGTACGGATTGAGGATGGCCCATTGGAGCGTGCCAACGAGCATCGGCGTCTGCGTTTCCTTTGCTCCGACAACGACGCGCATCGCGCCCACCTGCTTGCCCGCTTCATAATACCAGAGCCTGCCGGATGAGGCATCGACCACGACGTGATGCACCCAAGGGGCAGGCAGCAACCGGGCGCGGTCGAGATTAAGGCGAAGGCGGGCCAAGACGTCTTTGGACAATCCATCCTTCAACGCGCGAGCCATCAGGTTTCGAATGCGGACATACTGCGGACTCATCCAGCCCATATCGGCGATATAGCCCGCGAATGATTTCGGGAAAGCAGCGGTGCGCAGGACGCCCTCTGCCTTCAGCTTTCTTGGCTTCAGCCTAGGATCAGCGTAGGTCACTGACACGTCTTTGAAGCGGCGCTGATCGCGGACGTACCGCGCGAAGGCTGAGGACAACGCGAGTTCGGCGCGGGCGATTTCATCAGGGCCACCATTTCGTGCTGAAGCGATGAGTTCGCGAAGCCGCTCGACATCATATGACGAAGGATTCAGCCCATCGCTATCGGCGGACGCCAGATAGGCGATAAGCGCATCCCCCTGTTCACCTATCTCTCCGGACGACACCCACAGCGGCCGAAACCCGCGACTGGCATAGAAGCGATTCAGGGCGCCGTTCGCTTGCTCCTGAATGGCGCGCGTCAATGAGGTGGGCGCGACATCGGCAGCTTTGCCGAGAGAGACACGACGTGCAGGCGCCGCCGTTGCGGCTGGCACCCAGCCGTTTCCAAAACACGCGATCGATAGGAACAGCCAGAGGGGGATGCGGGCGTGCCGCATCCCCGGAAGATGCAGGATCAGCCCCGTTCCCCCTTACGCGTAGGCGCTGGCGGCGGCGGGGGTGGCGGCGCGACGTAGTTGGCGTGGTAGATGCCGTCCGAGGTATAATAGCCGTCGACGATCCCATCGCCATCGCGGTCAGCCGCAGTGCTGCCCGCTACGGAGCCCGGCGGTGGAGGTGGCGGCGGTGCTTCGACGACAACTTCCTTCTTCGTGCAGCCTGCAAGTGCAATCGCGCCCAGACTTGCCAGAACGATGGATTTGTAACGCATTCAATCCTCCCAATTATGGCCGGGTTCCCCGCCCGGGTGATCTATGCCCCCTTTGATGTGAGAGCCTGTGGAGTGCAACGGGTCATCCACGCAGCGACAGAATGTGCCTGAAGCGCGGCAGTCGGATCTCTCAAGCAGATGATTGATCTCGCGGCATCCGCGTCCCATTTTGATACAGAGAAGGACGTATGATGAAGAAATTGTGCGAATGTCGTTCCGCAGTTGCATCCATTTTGGCGCTCGCGTGTTGAGGCCGTTAACAAAAAGTTAACGATCATTAGGGGCCATAAATGCCGAACTTCAACAGACCAAATCATAACACCTCCGTAAAAGCTTCCACCACCAAATATGTTACTTTAACCGGCGTTTCCTTGGCTGCCCTCCTCGTCGGCACCATCACAGCCGCTCAGGCCGAACCCTTAAATTCCACATACTCCCCATCCTCCAATAACGGCGGCGGTGCCAATGCAGGTCGTGCCGATATCGTCACGATTACCAACCAGACTGATACTATCACCGGTGACTATCGCTTGCGCGGCACCAGCGCCCGGCGCTTTACGTCCAATGCGACGACGTTGGAGCAGCGCAACGCGGCGGGGCAGATCGTTTCTGGTTATGACACCATTGATGGGCGCAGCAGCCTGACATTAGGGACGCAGCAGAAGACGAGTGCCGTCACTTATCCAGATCAGATCCAGGGCACCCGAGTTTCGACGCTGGTGTACGACAACGATCGGCTGACAGAGACACCGGGAACCAGCACGGTCACAGTCAACTACCTAGATACAGGTCGCCCCGTTTACGGTGACCTCCGGCTCGCAGACATCAGCAATTCAGACGTGACGATCGCCACCGGATCAAAGTCCCGTGACCTTTACGCCAGCACGAATTTTGCGATCCTGACGGCAGACAGCGGGTCCACGCTTTATAACGTCACCGACGGCAGCAACATCGTCTATGATTCCCGCACAGCGACGATGGACGGGCAGGATCAGAACAACCTTAGCCAAGCTGCGACGCGGACTTATCTCGTGCCGATTACGACCTATTCGGGCGTGGCATTCAACGGCAACGACAGCGTTACCGATCTGGCGAGCTTCAAGCGTTACAACAGCAGCTTGATCGCGCAACTTACGCAGGGGCAGATCACACCCGACCAGTATGAGAGCCTCATCAAGGCAGCCGCGCCGGTGACGACCGAACGCGTAACGGTCGCGAACCGGGTGATCCCGCGCTACACCGCGCCGCCCACGACCAGCGAGCGGCTGTTCATGAGCCTGAATGGTTCAAACCTCACTACCACCGTGGACTCTCAGCTCGTCGGCGTTGCCGAGGCAGACGGCAATGCCGCGGGCAATGCTACGTTGATCCGGGCTGAAAATGGATCGACCATCGTCAACAACGGCATCATCGCGCAGGCCCAGCGCGCGGCTGGTGTGGTTCTCACTGGTTCGGGAACGTCGCTCACCAATTCCAGCACAGGTGTTATCGGCATCGGCTATGAAACGCTCGACCGGTCGAGCGGCACGCCCGTCCCAACTGGCTTTAACGGTCGCGGCTATACGACCGACAATGTAGCGATCAGCGCAGCCAGTGGCGCGAGCGTCAACAATCTGGGCATTGTCAATGTCGCAAACCGCGACATACCGGGCGAAACCGGCAATCCGACGATAGGCAAAGCGAACGCCGGAATCGTCGTTAGCACAGGCGCGAGCGCGTCCAATGCGGGCACCATCCTCGTTGGTGGTGGGGCGAGCGCCGTCGCCAACAATCTCGGGCAGTTCCGAGGCGCGACCGGCATGGGCGCTTTCAACGGCGGCACCGCGACCAATGCGGCCAGTGGGACCATCCGGGTCGGCACGACCTTTGCTGAAAACAGCGCCGACCTTGCAAATATCCAGGACGTTCAGTCCGTCAACTATGCGTCGGGCATGGCGTCGTTCGGCGGCGGCGGAACCGTCATCAACGACGGCGCGATTCGCATTGGATCGTTGGCGCAGAATGCAAGCGGCATTCTGGTAGGCGGGAGCGGGAACGCCGCTGTCAACAACGGCACGATCCTTATCGATCCCTCTGCGGTGACGACGCCCAGCGCGCGTAACGCAGGCATTTCGGTCCTCGGAAGCACGGCTGCTGGCCTAAATGCGACCAACGCTGGGACAATCGATATTCGCGGCGTCAACAGCGTCGGTCTGCTGGTCGAAAACAGCTTCGACAATGGATCGGCCCGTGCGCTCAATACCGGGACGATCCTGGTCAACGGCGGCATTTCGGTGGATCGTCTGCGCAATTATGGCGTGTTCGTCGAGAACGCATCCTCCTCAGCGCAGCAGGACGGCGCGATCATCCTGCAGGGCGACGGGGCGATCGGCGTTCATGCGCGAAACGGCGGCACAGTCGACGTGGGAACGACCGGAACGGTAGATTTCCAAGGCGCAGGCCAGATCGGCTATTATGCGCTTGGCGCAGGCTCGACCATCAATATCGGCTCTACAACGGACGTGGACACGGCATCCTCGACGGGATTGCGTGTGGAAGGCGGCGCAGTTGCGCGCGGCAATGGTTTGGCGTTTAATGTGTCGGGAGCGAATGCCGTTGGTATCGTAGGCACCGGCGCATCGTCAGGCACAACTGTCGACACAACGGGCATGCGCATTGCGGTTTCCGGCGCAGGAGCATCGGGCGTGCGTATCGAAGGCGGCGCGACGGGAGCAATTAACGGCGCGAGCACCATCGAACTGACAGGAGCTGGCACCACGGCAGCGATTGTTGACGGTCAGGGCTATAGCCTGGATGGCACGGTAGTGGGCACGCCGGTGGCGAGCACCAGCCTGACCAGCAATGCCAATCTGACGTCCTCTTTCGACGATCTGACAGGTTACGTTGCGCGCAACCAGGGGCAGTTTAACAATACCGGCACGATCGCGTTCTCGGGCGCTAACGGCACCGGCATTTTGGCGACTACGGGCGCTCAGGTGAACAACAGCGGCGCCATCGGGCTTTCTGGCGCAGGTGGCGTTGGAATTGACATCACAGGCGCAGGCACGTCGGCCGTCCATAGCGGCACCATAACCGGCAGCGGCACGGGCGTGCGCATTGCTGATGGTGCGTCGTTCAACAATCAGGGCGCGATCACCATCGCCTCTGGCACTGGCATAGTGGTGGACGGCGCAGGATCGACGCTGACGGGGACCGGCACTGCCGCTGTCATCGCCAATGACGGCGTAGCTGCCTTGCGCCTTGTCAATGGCGCGTCAGTGAACAGCGCGGGCAGCTTTTCCGGGAACGGCACGGCGCACGGCGTCCTAGTCGACAGCGGCGCAGGTGCGCTCACTCTTGGTGGCGGCTCTATCACGACTGGCGGCACTGGCAACGGCATTGAAAACGCAGCGAATTCAACTCAGATCCTGCTGAATGGCACCAATATTACCGCAAATGGCTCAGGTTCTGCGATCCGCACAGCGGTATCGCTCGACCCGGCCTCCACCGCAACATTGACAGCAGCCGGCGCGAACAGCACGGGCTTCACCTTTGCTGAAACCGGAGGCGCAGCTGCCACGAACAACCTCACGATCGGCAATGGCCTTACCATCCAGGCGAGCGGCGCAGGCGCGAGCGGGATCAGGCTTAATACGACCGGCACGGCATCGCTCACGGGCCGGGTGGACGTGACCAACAGCCTGGGCGGCGCGGCTCTGGTAGGCGGCCCCGCTGCATCGATCACCAACAGCGGCACGCTGGTTTCGGCGAGCACGGCGGCTCCGGTCGTCGATCTGACAGGTGGTGCGCTGGCGTTCACGAACAACGGTGCGATCACCGCTTCGTCGAACACCGCCGCAGCGATCAGTGGTGGGAACAATGGCCAGTCCGTCACTTTGGCATCAGGCGCGGTCACTGGTGCCGTCGCTCTTGGGTCGGGAGCGGATACGTTCCTGATGACGGGCGGTACTTTGAACGGGGCGTTCTCTGCCGGAGCGGGGAATGACTCCGCGACATTCCGTGGCCTTACCGACGCCAACATGTCCGGCATCACCAGCATCGCCGGAAACGGTGCGCCGGGCGGGAACGATGTGCTGACGTTCGACAACACGACCTCGACAGGCACGCAGCGCCTCGTCGGGTGGAACAGCGTGAACCTCACCAACGGATCGAACCTAACGGCGGATGGCGATCTGGTTCTCGCGGGCGGGACAGCCACAATCGACAACACCTCGACGCTCTTTGCCGGAAATGGTGTCAACGCTGTGATCCGCTCAGCCGCAGGTGGTACGGCGACCCTGGTGAACGCGGGCACGATCGACCTTACCAACGGCGGGTCGGGGGCGACCGACAGTTTGACGGTGCGCGGCAACTACGTCGGCCAGAATGGCACGATCAGACTTAACACCGTGCTTGCGGGCGATGGATCGCCTTCCGACAGGATCATCATTGATGGCGGCGCGGTCAGCGGCACCACGTCGTTGCAGATCGCCAATGCTGGTGGGCTTGGCGCGCAAACGACGGGCAATGGCATCGAAGTCGTGAGCGCAATAAATGGCGGCACGACAACTGCGACAACTACCGGCACCGGCTTCGCGCTGGCGGGCGGCAGTGTGGATGCGGGTGCTTTCCAATATCGTCTCTATGCCTCGAACACCGCAGGCACGAACGAGAGCTGGTATCTGAGGACGCAGGCGGGTTCCGTGCCCAGTGAGACGCCCACCCCCACTCCTACCCCGACGCCAACCCCTTCTGATCCGGCGGAGGAGCCTACGCCGCCTACTGGTCCCACGACCTATCGTGTCGAAGTGCCGTTGCTCGCAGCGATCCCGAACAGCCTGCGTAGCGGAGACCTCGCGATGGTCGCGACGTACCACAAGCGCATGGGCGACAATGAAGACGCTGTCGATCCGGGCTTTACTTTCCCCGGACGTATCTGGGGCCGCGCCATCGCGGAAGACCAGAATTATCGCCAGCGTGGCGACGCACGTCCTGAGACGGACGGTCATCTCTATGGCTTCCAGGCCGGGATCGATCTGTTCCGCTATGGCGGCAGGGGCGGCCATCACGACTTTGGCATCTATGGTGGCTACACCAATGGCAACGCGCGAGTGACGGGTTTTGCGGGTGGCCTAGAGGGCCAATATGTCGGCAAGCTCGATCCGAAGAGCAAATATGCCGGGCTGTACTGGACCTATGTCGG
Source organism: Sphingobium sp. SCG-1 (assembly GCF_002953135.1). Classification (NCBI taxonomy): domain Bacteria; kingdom Pseudomonadati; phylum Pseudomonadota; class Alphaproteobacteria; order Sphingomonadales; family Sphingobiaceae; genus Sphingobium; species Sphingobium sp. SCG-1. Next base: position 829,560 of record NZ_CP026372.1, on the reverse strand, counting down.
CAATAATGGCCTCTACGTGGATACCGTGCTCCAGCATAGCTGGTATGGCGGCAAGGCCACGGCCGTCAACGGCAACAAGATCGACATAGACGGCACCGGCATACTGGCGTCCATCGAGGCAGGCTACGCTATCACGCTGTCGCCGAAGTGGACTCTTGAACCGCAGGTGCAGGTTATCGCGCAGGGCGTTTCGATTGACCCGACAACCATTCCCAACGCAGGCGTGTCGCAGAATAGCGACGGCTACGTGACGGGTCGGCTTGGCCTGCGTGCCAAGGGCCGGTTCGAGACGAACAGTGGATCGGTACAGCCTTATCTGCGTGCTAATCTGTGGAAGGGCTTTGCAGCGACCGATCGGACTTACTTCCGCACGGCCGCAGCAACCACGATCATCAGCACGCGAACGTCGTCGCTATGGGGCGAAGCGGGCGCTGGCGTGACTTGGACGTTAAAGCCCGGTTTCGCGATCTATGGCGAGGCCGATCACCGCTTCTCGCTCGACAACGGGCAAGGCGTAGCGGGTCACTCCACGAGCGGTTCCGTGGGCGTGAAGATCAGCATGTAAGACACCGTGTCGGATGCGACCGGCGCCGACCACGGCTCAGAAGCGGAAGGAATATCCCGCCAGAGCCGTGGTCGAGCCGTCGGTCACATTCTGCATCATGCCGATCCGCAAGTTGGAGACGGCATCCCCACGCGCAAAGCCTGCCGTCAATTGCAAGGGTCGACGCGTGCTGGAGAGGCTGGCATTGGTCGAGCGGAAAACGAGCGATTGCGAGGCGAGATCATAGGCTGACGCCAGCGTGAGCTTCGCCTTGCCGCTTTCGATTGTGAGCGGCTGCGCTATGCCAAAACTTACTAAACCACCTAGAGCGGCACGACTTGCCTGTAATCCTGCGCGCGTTCCGACCAATGATGTCGAGGCGGTGACCACAGATAACGGATCGATCTTAAGCCGCGTCACGCCGACCGAGCCGTAACCCTCAAGGCTCCAGCCGCCTGCCAATTCGAGGCTGTGATGTGCTTCCACCATCGCCGTATTGGTGCCGCGCCCGAGCGCCAGACCACCGGACGACGCAACGCCGAGCACTGATCCCTTCTCATCGATCCAGGACGCCCGGATCGAAGTACGCCCGGTATCGAGCGACACGGTGGCAGCGCTGGCGCGGGCGCTCCCAAACGATCCGGTCGAAAGCGTAAGCCCGAGGCGTCCGATACCGGTCGAGCGATCCACGCCAAAACTGTTCCCCGCCTGCGGTGCATAAGCCAATATGCCGTCGGCAAAGGGGGCAAGGCCCATGATATCGCTTTGCAGCGAGTCACCGGCGTTGATGCCGACATGATAGCCGGTGCGGCCATCCTGATAATTGATTTCGCCGGCACGCATCACGCTGCGCACTTCGCTCCTGTCCATGCCATAGCGATAGGTCGCGTAATTGACGCTACCCTGTAACTTGCCAAGGTTGAAGCTGCTGCCCCCGCCGCTCGCCATTTGAGCAATGCGCCGCCGCAGCCATGTCGCATTGCCCGAACCCGGTTTCACTACCATGCTCGCGACGGAGCCGGAGAAATCCCGGCCATATTCGTCGAGTATCGTGACTTGCGACAGCGCCGTCTGAATGGAGCTTGTGTTCAGTGCCTCAGGTACGACCATAACCGACTCTGCAAGCAACGTTTGCTTCGATCCATTCGAGATTACCGGATTGACGGGTGACAATGCAGCTTCCGCATCAATCAGGCCATGGCCGAACACCGTGTCCACGCCCGGATCTCCAATGTCACGCGCCGTGCTGAGAATGACGTTACCCGCTTCCACGCCACTTAATTGTGGCCATTTGCTGACAATCAGTGCTGCGAGCGCCGAAACCTGCGCGGTGGCCGAGCTAGTGCCGGAGAATGCGGAGACCGAGCCGTCGACTCTGGTCGTGTAGTTCGTGCCTGGAGAGGTTACTGTTCGATCGGCCAAGGTGCCTGCCTTGTTCGAATAGCTCGCCAGCGCGTAGGTTGACTGCGACGTGGGATCGAGGGCGACGACGAACAGCCATGCATCGCGATTGGCGTTGTTCACGTTAACGGCATCCGTGGGATCGGCCGAACCCTGATTACCGGCCGCGTTGACCAGCAGCCCGCCGCCGACCGCGTAGCGCTCCACAGCATTGCGAATGCTGACGTTGAAGCCCTGCGAGGTGAGGGATCGATTGATGATCTTGATCCCGACGCTGCTCGCATAGTCCAGCGCTTCGGCATCGTGCGTCAGTACTTCCGTCTTCGTGTCGACATTGTAATCGGACGTCCGCAGCACCGCGATTTGCGCATCCGGTGCGACGCCCATGGTCCCGCTGCCGTCTTTCTTGCCCGCGATGATCGCGGCGATCGCCGTGCCGTGATCGGCCTGCGCATCCCCCAACCGGTCGCGCTTGGCGGTGACGCCGTTCGTCGTCTCGGTTCCAAAGTCCTTCGAAAGTGAGGAAATCTGGCCGCTGAATGCCGAAAGCGATGTGTTCACACCGTCGTCCAGCACGCCGACCGTGACGCCCTTCCCGGTCCAGCCACTGTCCAATGCGTAGAGGCCGTGGATAAGTTCGCTGGCCGTGTAATTCTGCCGATATTCCGCCGTGTCGTTCGCCGAACGAACCGACTGAAGGTTGGCCGGTGTCACGATGCTGGTGCCGGGTGCCGGGGTTGGCGTAGGTGTGGGGTTCGAGGTGGAGGTGTCCGGTGCCGGCGTCACAGCGGGCGTCGGCGACGCGACTGGCGCCTGCGTTCCGCCGGAATTGACCGAACTGCCACCGCCGCCGCACGCGCTCAGCGAGGACAATGCTAATATGCTAACCGAACGGAGTAAATTTCGCATAAGGGACCTCTTTCGATGGAGGACCAATGCGCTCTGAACTCAAAAAATTCGGTTAAGGCGGGGCAGATTCATTTGCGTGACTGGCAAAAAGCGCACCAGCACGAGAGAAGATCACTGTGAAATTGAGACACGATCGCCCCTTCGAGGGCGAACTAAAAAAGCGTCAGACTGCCTTTCCAGGCCGCCGCCGGAGGACAGATCGCACAGCGGCGACGATCTTGCTCATGGAATAGGGCTTTTCCACCAGAGACAAGTCGGAAATACGACTGCGCACCTCCGCATGGGCGTAACCGGCAGGGACGATGATCGGGATATCGAGGGATTGCAGTCGATCGACGATTGCAGACGTGCCATCTCCACGCAGCTTCATGTCCAGAATGGCGGCATGTGGCTCCCGATCGAAGGCATGGCTCAATTCTGAAGATTGTTCATCGAACGGCCCGAGCACTTCATATCCAGCATCTTCCAGAGACCGGCGCATATCATCGGCAAGGAAGACGTCATCTTCCAAAATCAATATGCGCGCGCCGGAATCCGGCATTGTGGAACCGTACATCAATGACCTCTCGCCTCGGGAATCTCTGCTCACCGCGGAGCATGGGATTAGAGACGAAGATCAGCCGACAATGTTCAAAATGCCAAGGCCCGCCAAGCCGAGACGTTTGATTTATAAGCCATCTTGGATGATGATTAATTTGGCCTCGAAACGCGCTGAAATGGCTTGGAACCGTCAGTTAAAGCCTAGCTAACGGGGTAGTAACGAGGAATTCATCGCTATCTTGTTGACATTACTTAGGAATGCCACACAGGTAAGAAGATCAGATCGGGGGGACCGTTATAGGTGATGGACGCGCTACTCGTTGAAGATGAGAAACTGCTCAGGGAGATGCTGCATAGTTCCCTCAGCGATATGGGGTTTGATGTCGAAGAAGCCGATTCGGGTGAAGCGGCGTGGGAAATGGTTCAGAATGGACTGCGTTTCGACCTCCTGCTGACCGATGTCAGGATGCCCGGCACGATTGACGGTATCGACTTGGCCAAGCGCGTGAAGTCAATCAGCGATGCTGCGATCATCGTTATGTCCGGATTCGTAGGTTCGCGAAATCCTGCGGCAGAAGGCTTCAACCATTTCCTTGCAAAGCCCTTTACCGAAGGCCGCCTCTCCCAACTCGTCAAGAAAGCTATGGCGGATTAATCTGCCGCCTTCAGGAAAGTTCGTAGGAACTCGTCGGCCCGACAGGTTGACGCGTTTTTCGCCACCAGTCCGTAATGGCGTGCGCCAGCGGCTGCTCGATCCAATGATGAAGCAGGACGGCCAGGGCGACCGCGACACCTATGGCGATCAAAACTGCCATCAGTGGCGACAGGCCCATCTCATCGGCATGCAGAAGAATGATGAAGCCGATATTATGATGCACAAGATAGAGGGTGTAGCTGATCGAGCCGAGCCACAGGAGAGGACGTGCGGCCAGAAAGCGCAACCGTCCGGCTACCATCGCCGCGAAAACGACGAACAGCAGCAATGCCAGAATTGCAAGTTCGAGACGTGCCTGAACACATAGACTGGCGATTATTGCCGAAGCGCACGGTAGTTGGTCTCGCCAACATCTCACGCCAAGCCACACACGATAGCTGAGCATCCCGATGCCGAAAAAGGGGATGTACTGAAGCACAAGCAGCATCGTCACTCGGCTGGGCATCCCGTCCCATGCCCAGCCGATGCAGCCAAGGCAAAGCCATACTAGCAGCACTTGCTCGATACGGCCCGCCGCGCCGCTTATCCAGACCGCCACCATGCAGATATAGAAGGCGAGTTCCAACCCCAGCGTCCAGTAAGCGCCATCCACGCCGGGCAAATAGGCGAAACCCTGAAGCATCGTCACATTGGCTGCGATGGCGACCGACGGCACCTCAAACATCGTAGCCCCCGCCAGATGCTCGACAAGCAGGGTCAGCGCCATGGCGGCCCAATAAGCGGGATAAAGCCGCGCGAATCGCTTCACTGCAAAATCGGCGACACTCTCAGCGCGGTCCAGCGAGAAGCTGATGACGAAGCCTGAGATGGCAAAGAACAGCAGGACCGATTCATGTCCCCAAGTGAAGGCGAAGCCCACATGCGGAGCTTCCGGGAACATCTCGGGGAACCGCGCGGTGTAATGATAGATCACGACCGACAGCGCAGCGAGGCCGCGCAAAGCGTCCAACTCCCTGAGGCGCGTGGACGGCGGGCGTTCTCTCGGATGCGCTTCGGTGCTCATTTCAGGCACTCGCCGTTACTGTGCGAGCCGGGTGGCGGCGCGCCCTCCACCAGCTTTCGATGGCGCGCTGTGCCGGTCGCTCTACCAACCTGTTCAATATAGCGCCGAGGCCGATCGCCATGGTCCAGGCTATTGCGAAACTCGTCCAAGGGCCGATACCCCAGGCGGCCGCCTTCAACATGATGACGAAGCCGATATTCTGATGGACGAGATAGAGCGAATAACTGATCCCGCCCAGCCAGAGCAGCGGCCGCACGCGCAGGAAGCGCAGCGCACCCTTCAACATCGCGGCGAAAAGCACGATCAGGATGAGGGATGCCGCGAGTACGTCCGGAGTTTCCTGCGCCGCGATCGTGAGGATTATAGCCGCGAAGTAGGGGATTTGCGCCCGCGCCGTCCGCTGTCCCGACCATATGCGGTAGAACAACATGCCGATGGCAAAGAACGGGATGTAGCGCAGCACCATGACCATGACCGCGCGCTCCGGAAATTGCGGCCACGCGACCATCAGCCATTTGAGCGCAAGCCAGACGAGCAGAACCGGCTCCAGACGCCTGTGTCCGCCGCATGCCCAGATCGTCAGCATCGAGGCGTAGAAACCGATCTCCACCGTCAGCGTCCAGTACGCGCCATCGACCGCAGGCAGGAAGACGAAACCCTCAAGCATCGACAGATTGGCCAGGATCGCGAGCGGCGGTATCTGCAAGGCAGTGACATGGCCGGCATATTCGACACCCAGGGTCAGCAGCATTGCGGCCCAATATGCGGGGAGCAGTCGCGATGCCCGGTTCATGACGAAATCGGACGCGTGGTGAAGCTTGTCGAGCGTGAAAAAGATGGCGAAGCCGGAGATCGCGAAGAACAGCAGCACGCGATAATTGCCGCCCAGGAAACTGAACGGCACGTGCGGCGCGTAAGGGAACAACTCATGGAAGCGCGTGCTGTAGTGAAACAGCATAACGGCCAGCGCACCGATCCCGCGCAAAGCGTCCAGTTCCTCCAACCGGGGTCGCTTGTCAGACGTCAATTCTGTGGCGCGCTCTACCGCGTCTATAAAGGTCTTCAATGCTTTCCTGCCCCGGACCTGCCTGTCAGCACTAGATGCCCGACACCGAAGCGACCGTTTACCCCGCCGATGGTAAAGGATGCATTGCTCTTGGAGGTCAGTCCGTCGCGGATGCAGGCGACCGCATGTCTTCGACGACGGCGGCGAGGAAGCCCCACGAGTGGAAGAAGTAGCGTTTCAGGAGGCGGTTGGGCTCCTGGAGGGCGCGCCATAGCCATTCGAAGCCTGCACGGCGGACCGGATAGGGTGCGCGGGTGAGCGAGCCTGTGAAGAAAGCGAGCGCGGCACCGACTGCGCAGGCATAGACGTCACCCACTTTGTCGCGGTGGCGATCGATCCAGATTTCCGATTTGGGGCAGCCGACACCGAACAGCAGATGCGTGGTTCCGTGCGCCCGGATGGTGCTGGCCAGCCAGTCGCTATAAGCTTTGTCCTGCTCAAATCGGAAAGGCGGGACAGCCGATCCGACGGCATCGGCGGGCATGCCGCGCGCCACCAGCCAGTCGGTGAGACCTTTGGCGATTCCCTCGTCCGCGCAGACGAAGAACGGGCGATGCCGCGCGGAATCGAAACGCTCCATCAACAGCGGGAAGAGGTCAGCCCCCGTCACCTTCTCCTCGACGCCAAGGCCGCGCGCCCGCGCATAGAGATAGACGGGAAAGCCATCGATCGTGCGCCGCCACGCATGGGCATAGGCCGCGCGCAGTCCTTCGTTCTGGCGCAGTTGCACGACGTGATCGACATTGGCGGTGACGACCAGCCGCGCGCCCTGCCCCGGCTCCACCGGACGCAGCAAATCCTCGACGAGCCGGTCGAGGCTCGTCTGGCTGAAGGCGATGCCGAAGATGGAGCGGCTCGACTCCATCACTTTTGCATAATCGTCACCCATGACCGAGCAGCTTTCCAAACAATGCGAGATAGGCCTCGGCCGCCCGATCGACCGAAAAGCTCTGACCCCGCCTCTTTAACTGCTCCTTATCCACGGTGGCGGTTAAGGATTGGTGCAATGCATCGGCCAGCGCGGCGACGTCGCCCACCGGCACGAGGCGGCCATAGCGGCCATGATCGACGATTTCGGCCGGCCCGGACTCGCAATCGGTGGTGACGACCGGCGTGCCGCAGGCCAATGCCTCTGCAATGACATTGCCGAACCCTTCATGGCGGGAGGAGAGGACGAAGGTCGACGCGCGCGCCAGATAGGCGAACGGATTGTCGCGGAAGCCCAGGAACGCGACGCGGCTGGCGATGCCGAGCGAGGCGACCTGCGCCTCCAGTTCGCGAAGCAACGGCCCTTCGCCCAGGATCATCAGCCGCGCTTCGGGCACGCGGGCAATGGCATTGACCATCGTCGCATAGTCCTTCACCGCGACCATGCGCCCGATGGCGATAACGACCGGCAATTTCGCCTCGAACCAGGGATGCTCGACAGGCTGCGCAGCGCGTGCGTCGATATCGTCGGGTACGGCGGGATTGTAGATGACGGTGATGCGGTCGCGCGGCAGGCCCGTGACTGCGACCAGATCCTGCGCGAGCCCTTCCGAAACGGCGATGATCCCGTCGGCATGGCGCAGGAACTTGCGGTAGAGGAAGGGCAGCACCTTATACTGCCAGTCGGGCATATCGCGCGCCTGGCTGGTGAGGTGATTGCGCTGGCTGACGACGATCTTGGTCGGACGGCCTGCCATCTTGTTGGCGAGGAGCGCGATCAGATTGGGCTGGCCGAGGCTCGACACGAGGATGTCGGGCTTCTGTGTCTTCAGATAGTCGGCAAGCGGGCGGACGGCGTTGCGCGCGCGCGGGGCGTTTAGCGAATGGACGCGGATGTTGGCGGGTACGCTGTCGACGAGAGCGCCCTTCGCCTCATGCACGACGAACGTCACCTCATAGCCGGCCGCGATGAAGCGCGGCGCAAGGTTGAGGTTCATCCGCTGAACGCCGCCGGACGCGAACTCGGTCATGTAGAGGGCAAGGCGGGGCATCAGGCAGTCGCCTTCTTGCGGCGGCGCAGGATTTTGTCGAGCGCCATCCGCGCTTCGCGGGGAAGCACCAGGCCGACGCCGATGGCGTAGATGCATCCGCCGAGCGCCACGTGGAGCAGCAGGATCGTCATGTTGCGCGCAGTGGGCAGCATCCAGATCACGGCAGCCATCACGGCGGCGGCGGCGACGATCCGCGCAAAGGTGCCGAGCGGCGCGTGAAAACCGAACTTCAGGCGCGACAAGGTAAAGCTGAGCGTGAAGGTCACCATGCCCGACATCATCGGGCCGAAAGCCGCGCCGACGACACCGAATACACGGATGCCGAAATAGGCGGAGGCAACGGCGACGATGAAGTCGCACACTGCGATCATCGTGCCGATGCGCGGTTGAAGGTTCAGCAGGAACACCTGATCGGAGGTATGCGCACGCAGATAGCGGAACAGTCCGCCGACCGTCGCCAGTGGCAGGACCAGCAGCGTGACCTCGCGATAGGGCGCGGCGACCAACAGCTCCACGACCGAGCGGTTGACGCCGAGCAGGCCGAAGGTGACGGGGGCGACTGTCAGCGCGACGAGGATCATGTTCTGCCGCAATTGCGTGAAGGCGGCGTCGCGGCCTTCGGTTTGCATCTTGCGCACCACCATCGGATAGGCGCCCGCCGTCACCAGGGTCGCGGCGAAGGCCGAGGCGCGCAGGCCAAGCCCGTAACCGACCGAAAACATGCCGACCGCGGACAGGCCCAGCAGATGCGTGACGATGAAGCGCGGCGCATTCATCGCGAAGATCGCCAACATCTGCGACGTGGTCTGCGTGCCGCCGAATTTGAGCGCGGTTTTGAAGATATCGGCGGATGCACCGCCTATTCTGCGTCCGAAATCGGACATGGTGAAGGAAAGGCCCACACCGATAAGCTGTGCGGTGATGAACCCGGCCAGCACGGCGTCGGGCGATGGCCCGAAATACCAGATGCAGAGGAGGCCGAACAGGAAGCCGATCACAGGGCCGATCACCTGGATCAAGCTGTAGAGCAGGATGCGCGCCTCGGCACGTGCACGATCCGCCGAATAGTTGTTGAGCGACCGCGTAATCATGAAGACGATCGCCAGCGCCACGACGTCCGGGCCGATAGCCTTGCCGAAGGACAGCCAGAGAACCGGCAGAATGACGAGCGATTGCAACAACGCCGAACCGATGATCGCGGTAGTTTCGGCCCTCAGAAAAGAAACGCGCTCAACCGGATCGGCATATTTGGCGATGAAGCGCAGCGTGTAGAAACCCCACCAGCCGAAGAAGGCGGCATAGCAAATCTCCTGTATCGCCACCAGCAAGGTGACGATGCCTAAATCGGAGGGCACCAGAAGATGCGCCCAGATCAAGACCGATGCGAATTGCACCAGCGGGGCCAGTATCTGCGCGGGCAGATATAGCAGGGTCTGGCGAATCAGCATGGGTTGCGCGCTTCAGGACATGGGAAGAGGGGCGACCAAGCGATCGCACTCAGCCGATGGAAGCCCATCGCTGCACCCTCAGAGCTAACCCGCATGAGGGTTTCTTTTGCGCATGCGAAGGGATTGCGCAACACAATTTCTCCATTTTGGAGTTCAAATTAGCGACGAGCCGCGTTTAACATAGGTTGGAAACAAGTCTCAGCCCCGATGACATCACTTGTCAAAAAAGTTCGGCATTTCCCGCGTTGAAGTCTGCGAAAATGCTGTTTACAGCCTCTAAGGCGGGCAGTTAGAGCCACTTGCTAATTTGATGCGCAAACACTGCTGGGATCACCAGCATGGTGGCGTAACCGTTCGGACGGGCAAATCGCCCCAGAGGGAAAGACATGCTGTTCACCTCCGGCCTCTTTTTGTTCATCTTTTTACCAATCACTTTGGTAGTATTCTTCGCAGTTGCGAAAGCGCTGAACATGAAGGCGGCCGCAGCGTGGCTGGCGGCGATGTCGTTCTTCTTCTACGGCTATTGGGCACCCGCGTTCCTGCTGCTGCTGTTCGCGTCCATCGCCATCAATTACGCTGGCGGGATCGGAATATACCGGAACCTTGGCACGCCTCGTGCGAAGCTGGTGCTGGTCACGTGCATCGTCGTCGATCTGGCGCTGCTCGGTTACTTCAAATATTACAACTTCTTTGCCGATACGCTGAACAGCGTCGCCGTGCCGGTGCCGATCCTCAACGTGATCCTGCCGATAGGCATCTCCTTCTACACCTTCACGCAGATCGCGTTCCTGGTCGATACCTGTCAGGGCAAGGTGAAGGAATTCCGGCCGGTGCACTATGCGCTGTTCGTCACCTATTTCCCGCACCTGATCGCCGGACCGATCCTGCACCATTCGGAGATGATGCCGCAGTTCGCCGACCCGGCCACTTACCGTCCGCGCCTGCGCACCATGGCGATCGGCGTCGCGTTCCTGGCGATGGGCATGGCGAAGAAGGTGCTGCTGGCGGACAGCGTGTCGGGGATCGCCGACACTGCCTTCACCGCCGCCGGGCACGGCAGCATCGGCATGGCGCACGCATGGGAGGGTGCTCTCGCTTACACCATGCAGATCTATTACGACTTTTCCGGCTATTCGGACATGGCGGTGGGCGTATCCCTGCTTTTCGGCATCCAGTTGCCGTTCAATTTCGATTCGCCTTACAAGGCGCGTAACATCATCGAGTTCTGGCGGCGGTGGCACATGACGTTGTCCCGGTTCCTGCGCGATTATCTGTACATTGCGCTGGGCGGGAACCGGCGGGGGCATTTCCGGCGCTATGTCAACTTGTTCCTGACCATGCTGCTGGGTGGATTGTGGCACGGGGCAGCGTGGACGTTCGTAATTTGGGGCGCACTTCACGGCATTTACCTCATTATAAACCATGGGTGGCAGAAGCTGGCGGGCCGCTCCCCAATTGCAAAAAGCGGCGTCGCGATCGGAGCAGGATGGATCGTCACGATGGTTGCGGTGATCGTAGGCTGGGTCTTCTTCCGCGCCGTCAGTGTGGCCGAGGCGATGACGATGCTGCGCGCGATGGCAGGCCACACGACCGACGCGCTCGCGATTGGCAATGCGGCGAACTGGACACTGATCTTGACGCTCGGATTGATTGCCGTGATGCTGCCTAACAGCCAGCATCTGGTCTCGACACGGATCGCGCCCGCCGTAGATCGCTCGATCGCGCGGCGGGGCGACGGCGTGATGATAGGCATCGCTTTCACCGTCATCTTCATCGTCTGGTTAGCGATGGTGATGGCATCGCGCGCCAACAGCGCCTTCATCTATTTCAACTTCTGAAGGGTAGCGGACCGTGATCCTTCGCAGAATGATTGTCTTCGGGATTGGCATGATAGCGGCGCTGCTGTTCGCCGAATTGCTTCTGCGCGTGCTGCCTACGCCTGCGGGCATCGTCGGCGCCGCGCCCGATCCGGCATGGCCCGCGCATCGCATGGTTCCCAATAGCGGATATGTGTCATCCAGCGGGTGGAGCATGGAGAATGTCCAGCGCGGCCATATCAATAACCGGGGCTATGTCGCGCCATTCGCCTATCGCAAAGGCGCGACAGTCGGGGTGGTGATCGGCGACAGCTTCGTCGAGGGGATGATGAACCCCTATGCCGCGATGCTGCAGTCGCAACTCGCGCATGCGATGGGGCGACGGCCCGATAGCATATATAATTTCGGCACGTCGGGCGCGAGCCTGCCGCACTATCTGGGTATCGCGCAGTTGGTTGGCCGCGATTACCGGCCGCAGTTCGCGGTGGTGTTCATTGCCGCCCGCGACTTCATGGAGGGCTTTAATTCCGATCCCGGCATCTACCGCTGGTCAAAAGGCGCGACGCTGATCGAACCGGTTGCGGAAAAGCAGCGGGGCGGATTCGGGCAAATTCTACGCAGCCTTGCCATCGTCCGCTACGCGCGGGTTAATCTGAAGGCGACAGCCGCCGTCCTCACCAAATCCGGTTTTGAGGAAGCGCCAAAGCCGCAATGCGGGGCGGCAGTTCTTTCCGGCGAAGATCAAAATTTGCTGGCGCGCTGGGTCGAGCAGTTCCCCAAGGCGCTGAACCTTCCCGCAGGGAAGGTCGTGCTCCTCTTTGACGCAGATCGCCCCGCAATTTATTCCCGAACGAAGTCGCAACCCTGCCTGGATCGTGACGCGCAAGCGCGACTGGCGCTCATGAAACTGGCACGGCAGGCAGGCATGAGGGTCGTCGATACCGAACCTGTTTTCCGCGCGGACTGGACAAAACATCAGATCGCGTTCGATCGTGCGCCGGTTGACGCCCATTGGTCGCCTTACGCGCATCGGCTGATCGCGCCCATTGTCGCCGCGCAACTGAACGGCCGCTAATTTCCTTCAGGAACGCGGGGTTTCACGATGTCAGCAGGAATGCCCCGCAGCACCACGTCCGACGGGAAGGATTTGGTGACGACGGCATTGGCGCCGATCTTCACGCGATCGCCCAATGTGATCGGACCGAACAGCTTTGCGCCGGGGCCGATGTAGCAATCGTCGCCCAACTGCGGCGATCCGCCTTTATACTCGCCGAGGCTGGTGCTGGGATGGATGCGGCAATTGGCGCCGATCCGCACGTTGGGGTTAATGACGATGGTGCCCCAATGCGCGATCGACAGGCCGGGGCCAAAGATATTGGGATGGATCGTGAAGCCCAATTTCATGCCTGCGCGCCGCAACAGATATTGGCGCAGGAAGACATAAGGTTTGCGCAAGGGTCCGCGCGTGCAATTAACGGCATATTCCGTCTTGCGCAGGATTCGCTGATAGCGGAGCAGGGGATAGCGCAGCCCCATCCATAGTCGCCAGCGCGTGATGCCGACGATGGCCAGATCGGCTTTTACATAGCGATCAAGGTCCGCTTTGGATTGTATCATGGATCGGCCCCGGATGGATTTAGGACTTATACCTAAGACATAAACCTTTGCGATGGTCCGTGCCTCAGATCGGGACGCTTACATTGCAGTGCAGCATCTGTCACTTCATCTATGGCGCAAAATGCTTTATGGGCGGCGCTATGATTGCGGAAAGCCAGCTTTTTTGATCGTCGACCAATATGGAGCGCGCGGCCGGGTATCGCGCTATCCGATGACGCTCATCGGCTTTGCGGTGGCTGTCATGCTGTGCCTGGCGCTGTCCGCCTGGTTCGTGATGGCGCAGCGGGCTGTGCCGGATCGCCTGCCAAATCGGATCAATAATCAGCCTATCGCTACGACAGTGAGCAGTCTCGTCGTGGCGCCCGAAGCGCTACGGCCTGTTTCCACGCAGGAAGCCGAGGTGCTGAACGCGGCCATCCCGATGTCGGCCACGCCCAACCCAGCGGCGCGATCCATGTTCGTGCCGCTGGGCGACGGCACCAATTTTGTTCGTTCGCTCGATTGCCTCACGGCTGCCGTCTATTATGAGGCGGCCAGCGAGAGCCTGGACGGGCAGCGCGCCGTGGCGCAGGTCGTGTTGAATCGTACCCGGCACCCCGCGTTTCCACACAGTGTCTGCGGCGTAGTGTTTCAGGGATCGGAGCGGAGGACAGGGTGCCAGTTCACCTTTACCTGCGATGGCTCGCTTATGCGCGCGCCGTCCAAACGCGGCTGGGCGCAGGCCCGCGCGGTCGCCGATGCGGCGTTGGCCGGCTATGTCTATGGGCCAGTTGGCTGGGCGACGCATTACCACACCGATTATGTCGCGCCTTACTGGGCACCGACATTGGCCAAGGCGGCAGTGGTGGGCGCGCATATATTCTATCGCTGGCCGGGCGGCTGGGGCCGTCCGTCCGCCTTCACAGCGCGCTATGCTGGTGCGGAGCCGTTGGTCGATATGGCCGGCGGTGCGACGGGACTGAAACTTGAGGACATGCCCGCCTTTGCCGGGATGTCTGACCCGGAGGCGCAGGGAACACCCGCAGTTGCGATACCGACCATGCGCTCCGTCCTGCCGTTTGCCGCTCGCTCCGCCGCGGAGGCGAGTGCGCCGGTTGCTTCGAGCAATGCCCCTGTGACAGTCCCGTCCCCCACACGCTGGGTGATAGGTGCGCGTCCGGCCGCTGAGCCCGGTTCAGTGGCGACAACTTCTCCGGCTGCGCCTGCTACGGTTGGCGCGGCGTCAGCGCATTGATCTTCGGTCGGCTTCAGGTCCGGCATGATAAGTTGGCCAGTCGCTGACAGTTGGGATTTGAAATCATGACATTGCGGAACATGCTCCTGCTGTCGCTGGCATTCGCCCTCGCCGCCTGCGGCACTGCCGAGGCTAAGGGCAAGAGCGCGCGGTCCATCGGTCGAAGGCAGAACACGAGTTTCGGCTATACGCCAGCGCCCGCAGCCAGGCCGCGTGTCGGTATTGCCCTCCCCTTGGGCAAATGCATCAACCTGGGAGGGATGCTGGAATTCAAGCCGGAGAGCCGCGACGGACGCCTGTTGCAGGATGCCGACTTCAAAACGATCAAGGCGGCGGGCTTCCGCACAGTGCGCGTGCCGATCGTCTTTTCCGCCTACACCGCCAAGACGCCGCCGTACCAGATCGACCCCAAATTCATGGCGCGCGTTCGGCATGTCGTGGACACCGGTCTGGCCGCAGGGCTGAACGTCATGATCGACGTCCATCACTACACGGACCTGATGAAAGACCCCGAAGGGCAGAGTGATCGCTTCACGGCGATCTGGCGACAGATTGCGGAAGAGTTCAAGGATGCGCCCAAGGGACTGTGGTTCGAGTTGCTGAACGAGCCGAGCTACAAATTCTGGAATCAAGTCAGCGTCTGGGTGGTATATCGCCCTGCACTGGCGGCGATCCGCAAGACCAATCCTACGCGCCCGGTCATCATTGCGGGTAATCTGGGCAGCACCGTCGCTTCTCTTAAACCCTTGCAGATGCCTGACGATCCTTATCTGGTGCCGACTATCCACACTTACGAACCCAAGCCGTTTACGCATCAAGGCGCGGGATGGACGATCAAGCGATATGCGCGGGGGCGTGCGTTTCTCGATTCGGACCGCGCTGTGATCGACGAACAGCTTGTGGCGGTGAAAGCCTATATGGATCGCACCGGGCGCGTGCCGTTCGTTGGGGAGTTCGGTGCGGTTAACGACGAGAGCATCAAGCCTGGCCAGCGCGCTAAATATTATGGCACGGTGAGCGCCGCCTTCGCCTCGATAGGGGTGCAGAGTTGTGCATGGTCGTACACCAACGGCTTTGATTTTTATCGGAACGGTGCATGGGTTCCCGGTATGCTGAAGGCATTGAAGACCACCACCACCGTCATGCCGAAATAAACGGTAGGGTGCATCGGCTGCGGGACTGGCGGCGCTAAAGCGTGGGTAAGTAGAATTGCTTATGCGAATATCAGCCGATATGCTGCACCGCATCATCCGAATCGGAGCGAATTGCCTGTCTTCCTGCAATCCGCACAGCCAGAGAGCAGACGAGTATGACTGTAGCGGTTGCGGGTAACAACGCGTCTTTCGGCAATGTGGCCTCTGCGCGGCCTGCGGCTTCGGCGGGATATATTCCGGGCCTCGACGGGATCAGGGCAATCTGCATCACATTGGTGATGGTGGCGCATTACGGGTTCGGCAATATCGTGCCCGGCGGCTTAGGTGTGACTGCCTTCTTTTTCCTGAGCGGCTTCCTCATCACTGGCCTGCTGCTGAAAGAGCGGGACAAGCGCGGTACGGTGTCGCTCAAGAACTTCTATGCGCGGCGCTTCGTGCGATTGAGTCCCGAACTGCTGTTCCTGATCGTGTTCAGCTTATTGCTTGGCTGGTGGTACTTCCCCGTCCGGGTTTCCGACGTGGTCGTGGCCTCCACCTACACCACCAATTATTATACGATGTATGCTGAGGCATTCACCGATGCCCGTGTTCGCTGGCCGCATCTCTGGTCGCTGGCGGTGGAGGAGCATTTCTACATCACATTCCCGCTGCTGATAGCGCTGATCGGCGGGCGGACACGGTTGCTGATCGGGACGCTGGTCGCGATCTGCGTCGGGTGCCTGCTGTGGCGGCTGCATATCGTGCATTATGGCGCACCCTTTGGCTTTCATCAGTCGGGGAGCACGCTGCATCCCTACACCTATTGCGCAAGCGATGCGAGGATGGACAGCATTGCCTATGGGTGCCTCACTGCCGTGTTGTTCCATCGCTTTGCTTACAGGCTTCAGGGCACTTTGGCTTGCTGGTCGGCCATTGTCGTGGCGGGATTGCTGGTCGTGATTTCGCTGGCATTGCGCGACGCCGATTTCCGCGAAACCTATCGCTATAGCGTGCAGGGTGTTGCGATGGTCGTGCTGTTCTACGGGCTGTTCGGCGATGGCTCGGGCCTCGCGATCCGGTTTCTGGAAGTGCCGGTGATGCGTAAGATGGGCGTGCTCTCCTATGGCGCGTATCTGTGGCATCTAGAGCCTGTGAATGCCTATTATTGGTGGTCTGGCGTCAAGATGATGTCAGCCGACACTATGACGAAGCTCATCATGATCGTCGTGGGTTTCGCCTTCACTTACGCGATGGCGCAGCTTTCCTTCACGATGACGACGCCCCTGCGGAACCTGCGATCACGCTTCCATAGCTAAACGGAGTGCGGGGCGGCTACTGTGGCGGCGATGGAGCCGGTGCGACGGGCGCGGGATCAGGTGCGCAGGGGAAGGTCTGCTTCAGCGCTACGACGATGACGGATGCTGCCTGTCCTGTACGATTGCTCGGATAGGCGGAGACGAAACCCACGAAAGCCTTGCGCAGGTCGCTTTGCGATTGCCGCGCGGGGGGCAGAATTCACGGGTGTTGAGCCAGATTTCGTAAGCGCGCATCGCATCGCTCACCCCGGCGATATAGGCGAAGCAGTAGGACGTGCTGGCAGGCGAGTTTTCCGAACAGCGATCCACCAGAGCACCTGCAGACAGATAGCCGAGGTCTGGAGCGGCGTTCGCTGAATAAGGCGGACTTGCCGCTGGCGCGATCGGGGCCGGGGCAGCGGGCGGTGAAGCGGGGGCCGGTGTGGCTTGCGGAGCCGCCGCGGCCAGCATCATCAACAGGCTCGCTATCACAGCTTAGCCCATCACCGCGCCAGCCGCGCCCGCAGACAGTGCTTCCGCTGCGACCGGCGGTACTGCCGAGACATTGAGATCGAGAGGCGCTTCGGTCGAGATGATCTGCCTATCCTCGCCCTCAAGATAAAGCGCCGTCAGGACACCGGTGCGGTAGGCGCCAGTGTCAATGCCGATCCGATTGCCGCGCATCTCGACATCGGCCGATACACTATGCCCATGAACGACCATCACGCCATGATCTTTGGGATCCTCCAGGAATTCGTCGCGAATCCAGAGAAGGTCCGCCCGCTTCTGCCGCTTGATGGCAACACCCGGACGAATCCCAGCGTGGCAGAAAAGATAGTCGCCCGATCGCGCCGTGAGCGGCAGGTGCCGTATCCAGTCGACGAGGTTGGCAGGGATCACCTTAAGCAAATCCCCAACGGCGGCGCGCTGATCGTCATCGCGATGCGGCGGTTCCGCTCCGAAGCTGCGAATGGTTGCCGAACCGCCAATGCGCATCCACGCGCGCAGCATACCGGGCTCCGCGGCCAAGGCGCGCAGCATCAGTTCCTCATGATTCCCTTGCAGCACGATCAGCCTGCCGGTCGTCTGCTGAACACCATGCAGATACCGCAGGACCCCGGCGGAATCGGGACCACGGTCTACCATGTCACCCAGAATCACGATGTGGACGGAGCGCGGCGCAGGCAGCGACGCTGCATGTTTTTCGATTCGGCTCAGCAAATCCTTAAGCAGGTCAAGCCTGCCGTGGATATCGCCGATGGCGTAAATGCGTTCGCCCTCCGCAGTGGACGGCATAGAGGAACGCGCCTTGAGCAAACGACCGAAATTAAGCACCTTTACCCTCGTTTGACGGAGCCTTGCTCCTTCTTGACGTTCGTAAATTATCCGTAATGGAGACGCATTACGAGCGTTGGAATTCCACACGCCATAGCACCACCAACCTTTACTGCGTGTTAAGCAGCAGTTTGTGTTGCAGTGCAATATGAATATCGCCGTTATGGACTATGGTAGCGGCCTCATATCGCCGGTAGAGCATCCACCGACGTGAAGCACGGCCAAGCGGGGGGCCAGATTTATATGCATTCGGGGCCAATCGTAACCGTGGTAATACCGACGTTCGGTCGTGCCCAACTTCTGCGTCGCGCCATCGCCAGCGTTCTGACGCAAACCGCTATGGACTTCGAAATAATCGTCGTGGTCGATGGAGACGATCCCGCGACGTTGCAGACGCTGGGCGAAATTGCCGACCATCGCTTGCGGCATATCGTTCAACCGGTGCAGCGCGGACCAGGGGTGGCGCGGAACACCGGCGCAATTGCCGGGAAAGGACAGTGGGTCGCGTTTTTGGACGATGACGATGAGTGGTTACCGGAAAAACTGGAGCGGCAACTGGCGCTCGTGCCCCGTGACGGCAGCATTGATCCTGCAAGGGTATTGCTAGTCACCCTGACGCGCGTGATGACGCCACAGGGGCCATTCATTCGTCCGACCGAAGCATATTCCGGTGATCGGCCCTTGGACGAGTGGCTGTTCGACCGGCGGTCCTGGCTGAAAGGCGGGCAGAGCTTTTTGCAGACATCGTCGTTCATGCTGCCGCGGTCGCTGTTCGATCAGCTTCAATTTGCCGATTCGCGACTGCATGAAGACTGGGAGCTTATACTCCGTGCCGTGAAAGAGCATGGCTGCACATTGCTGACCGCGCCTTATCCGCTGGTGGTGCATTATGTCGGCGAAGCGCGGCCGTCGCTTAGCCGCAACAGTGCGTGGGAGCGCTCTCTGAAATGGGCCGACAGCGTGGGGCGCTTACTGACACCGCGCGCTTACGCCGGGTTCTGTCTCACTGTGATAGCGCAATCGGCTGCCGCTGATCGGCAATGGCAGGCGTTTATCCCCCTATTGCGGGCTGCGTTTCACAACGGCAGACCGACGTTCAAGCAGTTGTTCGCCTTTGCGCTGCTGTGGATGTTGCCCGATGATCTGCGGCGGCGCATTCGTGCTCGCGTTCAGGGCGAACGGTAGAGGTTAAAGGCTCTCCGCAAGCGCCAGATACTGCGCACCAATGGCACGCCACGAACGAACCTCAAGCGTATGCTGGAGATATTGCCCTGCACGCTCGTTCCAGGTCGCGGCAGGTATAGCCGCAAACGCTATGATTGCCTCTGCGACTGTATCAGGCGACACCGGTTGGGATATGGGGATGGACGGCATGCCCTCCGCCATCAACGTGCCAATCCCGCCTGCGGGTGACGCGATGATTGGCCTGGCATTGGACGCGGCAAGCAGTGCTACGCCGCTTTGCGAGTGGAAATCGGTATAGGGCAGAAGTAGCGCGTCGGACTCGGCGAGCAGCGCGCGTACGCCGTCGTCTTCTACATAGCCCATGCGCAAGTCGATGGCATCGGGTGCATGGGCAGCGTATTCGGCCAGCGCGGCGGCATAGTCGCGCTCCTCTCGATGTGGACCACCGGCGACGATCAGGCGGCCGGGAACGCCCTGCGCACGCGCAATGACCCCCCCTTCATGGCTTCCAATATGCCCTTGTTTCGCCGCAGCGATCCGAAGATCAGCAGGACGCCGTTCCCCGGCATCTCCGTGGGTTCCCCCATAACGAATACCCCATGCTCGATAACATGGACCGGGGTCGAGAGGCGCGGGAACGCCTGCGCCATCTTCGCCCGCGAAGGTTCGCTGAGCACGACGGTAGCCGACGCGAGCGCATAACAGGCGCCATGCGACCAACGCTCCAGCCAGTGTAGGGATGACGGCAGTTTCCAGGCATGAGGCAGCGGATCATGGACTATGAAGATGACGCATGCGCCGGTTAACCGCAGCACCGCCAAAACCGGCAGCATGACGGGCAGCACATCGGGTATTGAAACGAGATAGACGCGGATCGTGAGGCGCTTCCACAGCAGAAAGCCGGCGCTCGCCACAATCCGGCCCACACCACGCAGTCTGTTGAAACGCTTTGATTTTCCTGGCGTTTCGCGGGGTGGGCGAAGGCGTTGTAGTCCAGCGCGAGGTGTCTCGAAGCGAGTGTCTGGGCAAACGGGAGAAATAAACGTCACTGCCGCGCCATTGTCCAGCAGGCCGTTGACAAGTTCGCGCGCGAACAGCCCTGCACCGCCGGATTGCCACGCCCGAGTGTAGACGCATATTCTTTGCCCAAATGCCACTTTTCCCATGACGCAGAGATAGGCATTGAATTAGGCTCAGGCAACCGCTCTTCAATATTGGTTTTATTCTTCTGTCCTACATAACCAATATGGTTTTAGGCCTCCTACCTATCTGGAGGAGATTCGAATCATGGCTGACAATTTTGCCCCCTACCAAGACGCTGAGCATGCCCCGTCTCGCGCTCCCTATGCCGTATCGCCGCATGACAGCAACGCCCTGCCCCTCGTTCCCAAGGGTTTGTACGTTGGGATAGGCGGTGACGTAACGTTGCGCGGCATCGGGGCAAGCGCCGATGTCACATACCGCAATCTGCCCGATGCCAGCTACATAGCGGTTCGCGCCAGCCATGTTCGCGCGACGGGCACCACAGCCTCTGCTCTCATTGCGGAGGCCTGATCCATGACCCGCAGTTCCGGAAGCCTCGGCGGCCTGTCCAACGCCGCCCTTGCAAGAGCAGCCCTTGCCGCAACGACGCCGCTCGGCGCATCCATCGGCGATAGCATCGCGACCGCCGATTATAATGGGTCCGATCGCGTTACCCTGCCCCCCGCCCCCACCAACGTCCTGAAGGCGGCAAAGGGCATAATGACGTGGGCGCTGATCCTGTGCGGCCAGCGCGTGCAGATCCCAACGACGACGAACATCTGGGGCTTTCCCGGTGAAACGAGCGCCACCATCCTTGCCAACCTGCCAGCATTCCATGCGCAGATGCCGCGCAAACCGGCCTTCATGTATATCCATTGCGGCACCAACGACGTTAAGGACGGACTATCCTTCAGCGCCATCACCGGAAACTGGGAGGCGATTGCGGTGCTGAATGCGCAACGCAACTGCCGGACGATCTTCGCTCCGATCCTGCCACGGACCAGCGGCTTTTCCGCCTTGTTCAGCGCGACGCAGTTTGAAGTCATGGACCGCTGTAACCGCTGGCTGGCCAGGTTTGCAGCACGGGCGCAGGGGATGGTTGCAGTGGCGTCTGCCTGCCTTCCCGACATCACCGATCCGGCGTCCGTCGGGGCGCAGCCGCGTACGGGCTACACCTATGATGGAACGCATCCGGCAATTGCAGGTGGCTATTACGCGGGCAAGGCTGTGGCGGCTATTCTGCGCAACTGGTATCCGCCGCTCGACGTGCTGCCCAGCAATAATCTGGCATGGGCAAGTGGTCTGTCCTACGCCAATTATCTGCAGAACCCGATGATGGAGGGTGCGGGTGGCACCGTCACGACGCCATCCTCCGGCGCGATCAGCGGAACGGCGCCTACCAGTTGGTCAGCATCCATGTCCAATACGGTTGGCTTGACTGTAGCACATGCGCAAGTCGCGTCCCCTGTTACAGGACGCAGGATGCATCAGATCACGTTCGGTGGAAGTTATACGGCCAGCGGCTTCACCATGTCCACGTGGGGGCCGTTCGCTCGCCTGTTGCAGAACCCTTCGACAGCATCGCTGGCGTCTATTGGGGCCGGCGATACCATCGAAGCCCTTGTCGAATTCGAGATCGACGCCGGCAACAACTGCATCGCTTTTCCCCATTTGCAGATGCGGTGGAAGGGTCCGACCAATTACAATGCCGATCTGCAACTGCCGGACCTTGTCGGCGGGTTGCCAACCGAGGCAATCACTGGTGTGTTGCGAACTGCGCCGCATAGCTACGTCGCTGGTGAACTGCCGCTGGCGGCCGGGGAATTGACGCATAGCATGTTCGCCTATCTTCGCGCGGAGAATGGGAGCTACTCACCCTCTGCCACTATTCGCTTTGGACGCGCGGTGATCCAGAAGGTCGATCAATGACGAAGTGCAAGATACCTTCTTTCGCACCTGACCACGAGATCGCGAGCGGCATAATCAACTGCTGGGCGAAATGTAGCCGCTGCTGGACGGACAGGCTGGAAATCGCCGCCTGAATTATGTCGGCAGGTTAATAGCTTAAGCCAGTGGACGGGAACATCCCGCCCGCTGGCTCGTTCATTTGAGGAGAGGATTGAAAGGACAGGTTCATGTATCGTATAGAAAAACCGCCCCGGGCTATGTCCGGCTTGGCAACTGGTTTTCTGCTCTCCGCGACATTGTGGATAATGATAGGTACGGCCATCGCCGTAGCCACGTGATTTTCATCGTCTATTACTGAACAAGTTTGTAAATCGACAATAGCTGATCTGCGTTAGTCGTGTAACTTTTCCTTTGAAATTGGCGCAACGGACCATGTGATCGCCCGTTCATTACGATGTGACTGGCATCAATTGGTGTCCGTGGGACCACTCTATTTTTCATCCAGGAATGTCAGTCACCCGGCGAAGTCCTTGAGGAGTTGGATATGGCAAGCAAATTCGCGATCGTAACGGGTGCCTCGACAGGCATCGGTTTTGAATTGGCGCATCTGGCAGCGCAGAATGGATATGACCTGCTCGTAGTGGCGGACGAACCGCTCATTCAGTCCGCTGCTCAGGATTTTCGCCAGCATCCCGTGGACGTGCAGGCGGTCGAAGCCGATCTATCGACGATGGAGGGTGTCGACAAACTTCTCTCGGCAACAAGCGGGCGGTCCGTCGATCTGCTCTGCGCCAATGCGGGGCGTGGGCTTGGCCATGCCTTCATCGATCAGGAGGTCGCCGATTGGCGGCGCGTGGTCGATACCAACGTCACAGGCACAATATATCTTCTCCAGAAAGTCCTGCGTGAAATGGTATCGCGAGATTCAGGCAAGATACTCGTGACGGGTTCCATTGCAGGCTACATTCCCGGCTCGTTCCAGGCAGTTTATAATGGCACCAAAGCATTCATCGACAGCTTCACCGATGCTATTCGGAACGAGATCAAGGAGAGCAAAGGCGTCACTTTGACGACGCTGATGCCGGGACCGACCGAGACCGAGTTCTTCGACCGCGCGGATATGATGGACACCAAAGTCGGCACCGACGAGAAGGATGATGCCGGCAAGGTAGCCAAAGATGGCTGGGAAGCGCTGATGAGCGGCAAGGCGCATATTATTTCAGGTTGGCAGAACAAACTTCAGGTGGCAGCCGCGCATGTGGCGCCTGCGTCCATGATGGCCGAGCAGCACCGGCATATGGCGGAACCGGGCACGGCGAAGGAATGACCATCGAGAATGCGATTTCCTGTTTCGCGAAAAGACCTGATAGCAGCGCCGCCAAAATGCCGACGGCGCGGCTGCATCCAACCGAGGTGAGCGCGACCGCCACGGCCAGCCCCTCGGGAATATTCTGTAGGCCGATCCCCAGAGCCGTAGCACGGCCTGCTGCAAAATCGCCGGTGCCGAAGCTGACGCCGACCGCCGCTCCTTCAGGAAAGTTGTGGAGAGTGATCGCAACGAGGAGGAGCCAGCTTTGCCGGAACGAGGCTTCCGCCATTCCAGCCGGGCCGACACCAAGTTTGTCAAGAGGCGGAACGAGGTGATTGAGCTGCGCGAGACCCACGGCTCCACCCAATACTGCGGCGGCAATCAGCAGAGAGGCCGTCATGCGCGACAAGCCGCTATCTCTCGCCGCCTCGATGCCCGGAATGATGAGGGAGAAAAATGCCGCCGCCAGCATCACGCCCGCCGCAAAGCCAAGCAGCAGGTTCTGCTGCTGCGCATCCGGCTTGCGCAAACCGAGGATCGGGAGCGCGCCGATGACAGTCGCAAGACCCGCGAGCAGGCTTCCCAACGACCCTGCCATGACCGGCGACATTGTGGCGTCCAATCGATACCTCCTGCGCTAACAGCCAAAAGGGGAGGACACATGCGCGTCCTCCCCGGAACCAGGCCAACAGGTTTGGTTCCTTACTTAGGCGCGTTCGCTTCCGCCATTGCCGGTGCCTCATGGATGTTCGGGGCTTGGCCGAAATCCTGCTGCGTCGTCCGGCCCGCGCCCGGCCCTGCGCCCAAATCTGCGCCTGTGACAGGGTTTGCCGCCGGATCGGATTTGGTGCGCATCATCATCTTCGCGGCGACCGCAGAATCGGCAGTGCCCAGTTCCACAGTTGCCGTGCCGGCGCCGCTGTCGATCGGCATGGTCTGGGTCAGATCGTCGATCCGGGTCCACTGATCGCCAGTGTTCCATGGCCCCTGCATATCGCCATCGCCCTGCGATGTGTTGACGTAGATGTTGCCATAGGGTTCAACACCGGGAAGCTTCCCGACCGGGAAATTGTCTTCGATCGAATAAAGCGCCTTTTCGAATGACTTTTGATGCGCGACTTCACGCGTCATCAGGAAACCAAGCGCTTCCTTGATACCCGGATCGTCGGTGATGTTGATGAGACGTTCGTAAACGATCTTGGCGCGGCTTTCGGCTGCTATGTTGGACCGCAGATCGACGGTCGGTTCCGAACGGCTGTCTACGTAGGCAGCGGTCCATGGCACGCCAGCGGAGTCGATCAATGCAGGGCCGCCGCCGAACAGGATCGATTCCTTGGCGCTCGTGCCTGAGCTGCCGATGGTGCGATACAGTTCCGCCTCCTCCATCGCGCCTTCGGCAAGCTGCGCCTTTACGCCCTTGTTTAGCATCGCAACGATGGAGCCGATGACTTCGAGATGGCTCAGTTCCTCGGTCGCGATGTCGAGAAGCATATCCTTGCGGCCCGGATCGTCTTCGCCCAGTCCCTGCGTAAAGTAGCGCATCGCCGCCGCAAGCTCTCCGTCGGCGCCACCGAACTGCTCCAGCATCATCGTCGCCAGATGCGGATTGGGTTCCGATACGCGAACGGTATATTGCAGTCTTTTATTGTGCATGAACATCAGAGGAACTCCGTGTTAGGAAGGTGGAACAAGAGGAAAAGGGTTAGCGATGGCATCTCTGAGCCTCAAAAGACCTTGAAAAACTCCGCCGCACCCATGTTCTGTTGTGCTGTATGTTAGTGCTGTGACATCCTGATCGGTGTTGTGTGCGTGAATGGACCGACGGAAATTATTCGAACGCGCCGCGCGACTTGAAGAGGAGGCACGATGTGCGCCCCGCCTGGTTGACGCCCAGAGATTGTCGTTCGAGGCCGACCGTTTGCGCGCTTCTGCCGATGCCAATGCGCCTTCCGCATTCCTGCCGGTTTTCCGCAACTAGCTCCGATCCGGCACGATGATATTTCAGACCATCGAATGCTTTAGAGCGCTCACCCGATCGTGCCCCTCGCGGACGGAGCCGTAGCATCCTTCCACGATGCCGCGTGTCTCAACGGCAAGGTTGCCGTCAGCAACCGCAGCTTCGAATTTAGACTTGATATAATCTTCGCCGCGTTCGACCTCTTTAATGACCGCCTTCTCATCGCTGGCCGACAGCAGTTCCTTGAAGTTCATGAAAGCCCGGTGCGCGGACCCTGCGACGCTGCCACTGTCGGCGGGCGTTCCACCGAGCCGGCGCACCGCATCCTGAAGCTCCCTGGCAATGCGATCGCGATCGTTCGCCATTTGGCTGAACAGGGACGAGAAGCGTCCAGCGTTGCTGTCCTCGGCTGCGTCCTGGAAGCCCTTGACGCTGTCCAGCGTCGTCTTGATGAGGCTGTTGAGGACGGTGATGTCGCTTTCACTTGCCATGTCGCATATTCTCCGTGATCGAATGTAGAGGGTTAACGCCGCGAGCTACCAAATCGGTTCTCCCACCTAACGTGTTGATTAACATGCGTTACCGGATCGGGAGTTTGACGCAGCAGCCTCTTTAGATGATGGGCTTTCCGCCCGTCACGGCCACGGTCGCGCCAGAGACGTAGCTCGCCTCCTTGCTGGCAAGCATGACATAGACCGGCGCAAGTTCGACCGGCTGCGCGGGGCGCTTCATCGGCACCTGACTGCCGAATTCCTTCACCTTTTCGGCTGGCATGGTGGAGGGGATGAGCGGCGTCCATACCGGGCCCGGCGCGACGGCATTGGCGCGGATGCCCTTCTCCGCGAGCAGTTGCGCCAAGCCACCGGTAAAGTTCTGAATCGCGCCTTTGGTCGTGGCGTAAGCGAGCAGTTGCGGGCTGGGGTTGTCCGCGTTGACCGAGGCAGTGTTGATGATCGCACTGCCCTCTTGCATGTGCGGCACGGCGGCTTTGGTCAGGTAGAACATCGCGTGGATATTGGTCGCGAAGGTCTTCTGCCACTCCTCGTCGCTGATTTCACCGATATCCTCGAAACTATCCTGATGCGCCGCATTGTTGACGAGGATATCGACGCGCCCAAAGGCTTCGACCGCCTTGTCGACGATGGCGCGGCAGTGCGCAGGGTCCGAAATATCGCCGGGGACCAGCACCGACTGCTTGCCCTCCGCCTCGATCAGGCGGGCGACTTCCTGTGCGTCCTTGTCTTCATCGAGATAGGCGATGAGGACGTTCGCGCCCTCCCGTGCGAAGGCGATGGCGACAGCGCGGCCTATGCCGCTGTCGCCGCCGGTGATGATAGCGTTCTGCCCTTCCAGACGGCCCGAGCCTTTATAGCTTGCCTCGCCGTGATCGGGCACCGGGTCCATCTTGGCGGTTTCGCCCGGCATAGCCTGCGGCTGATCGGGAAAGGGCGGCTTGGGGTAATCGGGCATATCGCGCTCCTGATGTTGAAGGTCAGGAAGCGAACAGATGCTGGCTTAGGGCGTTCCCGCCGTGCCGGTAACATGCGTTAGCCGGGGGTGTCCGGCCATGCCGCGGCTAATTCATCGAGCCACAATTTCGCGGTGCCATCCGAGGGCGCGCGCCAGTCTCCGCGCGGCGAGAGGCTCCCGCCGCCCGACACCTTGGGGCCGTTGGGGATGGCGGAGCGCTTGAACTGGCTGGTCTGGAAGAAGCGGCGGAGGAACTCCTCCAGCCATTTGCGGATAACTGGCAGGTCGTAGCTGTTCCGGGCGGAAAGCTGGATGTTCGCGGGCCAGTCCCCTGCCTGCACATCGCGCCACGCGTGCCAGGCGAGGAACGCGACTTTCGAGGGCGGCAGGCCGAGGCGCATGATGTGGTGCAGGAAGAAGTCGTGAAGCTCGTAGGGTCCGATGCGATCCTGCGTGCTCTGGATCTTGCCTTCCGCATCGGCGGGCACGAGTTCGGGCGATATTTCGGTGTTCAGGACGTCCGTCAGTACCTTTGCCGTCTCCGCATCGAACTGATCGGTCTGCACGCACCAGCGGATCAGATACTGGATCAGCGTCTTGGGGACGCCGGTGTTGACGGCATAATGGCTCATCTGGTCGCCGACGCCATAGGTGCACCAGCCCAGTGCCATTTCCGAAAGGTCGCCGGTGCCGATCACGAAGCCGCCGCGCTGGTTGGCGATGCGGAACAGATAGTCGGTGCGAAGCCCCGCCTGAACATTCTCGAACGTCACATCATATACCGGCTGACCGCTGGCGAACGGATGGCCCATGTCGCCGAGCATCTGGCGAGCGGCGGGGCGGATGTCGATCTCCTGCGCCTCTATGCCGAGCGCGCGCATCAATGCCCATGCGCTGGCCTTAGTCACGTCACCCGTGGCGAAACCAGGCATGGTGATGCCGAGGATGGTGTCGCGCGGGAGGTCCATTCGATCGCAGGCCTTTGCCGCGACGATCAGCGCGTGCGTGGAGTCGAGGCCGCCGGACACACCGATGACCATGCGGGTGCCGCCGGTGGACTGGAAGCGGCGGACGAGTGCGCTCACCTGAATGTTGAACGCCTCATAGCAGTCGTCGTCCAGCCGCAGCGGGTCGCTCGGCACGAACGGGAACCGCGCGACGGGACGGCGGAAACCGATGTCCGCATATTGCGGCTCATGCGCGAACGGGACGCGGCGGAAGGCGCGTTCCGGATCACCCGCCTGCTTCATGGCATCGGAGAAGGTGCCATTGCGCATGCGTTCCAGCCGGAGCCGCTGCACGTCAACGTCGGCGGAGATGAGTTCGGGCGACACGAACCGGCTGGATTGGGCAAGCAACACGTCCTGCTCGTAGATCATCCCCTGCCCGTCCCACGCCAAGTCGGTCGTGCTTTCGCCCGGCCCGGCGGCGGAATAGACATAAGCTGCCATCGCCCGCATCGCCTGCGCGCTGCAAAGAAGGGCACGCTGCCGCGCCTTCCCCACGACAATGTTCGACGCGGAGAGATTGCACAGGATCGTCGCACCCGCCATTGCGCCGTAGCTGGAGGGCGGAATCGGCGCCCAGTAATCCTCGCAGATTTCGACGTGGAAGATGAAGTCGGCCAAGTCACTCGCCGCGAAAATCAGGTCCGTGCCGAACGGGACGGTCTGGCCCGCGAAGGAGACTTCAAGTCCGGTCTGTCCTGCCCCGGAGGCGAACCAGCGCTTCTCATAATATTCGCGGTAGTTCGGCAGGAACGTCTTGGGCACGATGCCCAGGATACGACCCTTTGCGATCACCAGCGCGCAGTTGAACAGCCGCCCTCCCCGCCGCACCGGCGCGCCAACGATCAATATGGGCGATAGCTGCTGCGTCTCGCTGCACAGCCGCACTGCCGCCGCCTCGACGCTATCGAGCAATGCCTCCTGCAACAGCAGGTCGTCGATCGCATAGGAGGAAAGCGCCAGTTCCGGGAACACCGCGAGATCAACGCCTTCCTCATGCGCCTGCCTGGCGAGAGCCAGTACTGCGTCGGCATTGGCGGGCACGTCGGCGACGCTGGCGAGCGGAGTCGCGACGGCTACGCGCACCATGCCGTGCCGATGGATCGAGAAAAATGGATGTGTCGTCATGTCAGCGCATGATGGATCATTTCGAGCGCCACGCGCAATGACGCAATTCTGACCGGTCCGCGGCCGATGTCGCCGAAATGCTCTTCGCGATGCTGGATCTCTCCGCCACGGCGCGCGCAGGCGAAATGGACAAGACCCGGTTCGTCGCCGCTGCCCGCAAAGCCCGTGATGGCCAGCGCGATGGACGCGGGGGAATTGTCCAGCGCCCCCTTTGCCATGGCGACCGCCGTTTCCCGGCTAACCGCGCCGCAGGATTCCACATCTTGCCGCGCCAATCCCAGCAATTCGCATTTCGCGTCGACGCTATAGACGACGAAGCCGCGCTCGAACGCATGGCTGCACCCTTCCACATCGGTCAGCAGTGACGCGAGCAATCCGCCGGTGCAACTCTCCGCGGTAGCAAGCGTCAGTTCATCTCGACAGGCAAGTTCCAGAACCTTCTTCGCCGCCGCTTCGATCTCAGACGGCAAGATCGGCGATAATGTTTCGGCTTTCAACGATCTCTCCCATTACGCTACGTGATATCCCGTGCGGCAGTTACTTAGTTCCGCCAACGGTCATATTTTATTGGCGTTCATGCCCTGCGCACTAGTAGGAATTGCAAACCGTTAAGGAATTAACCTAGGATTGCGAGGTGGTTGCGGTTCGAATTCCCGGTTGATGCATTATGTCCTTAGATGGATGCAATGTGCTGAAAAACACAGGCCATCCTTCCTTCCGGAGCTAATCCTTTCATCAATTGTGACACGTAGATCATGTTTTATAATGAAGTGTATTCTTCGGGCACGGGGCACCGAAGCTCAACAGGGGCTGCGGTGCTGCACAGGATATTGATTTATGTTATTTTACGCGGGGTTGTATCTGCCCAGCAGTATGGGAAACGGGGAGCGATTTATGTCGTCGCATGACACCTTATTTGCAGATGCGCGTATCCTGGTCGTGGAGGACGAGTATTTTCTCGCCAGCGACTTGGCCGAAGCAATCGGGGGCACCGGAGCTAAGGTCGTCGGACCGAGCGGCCGCCTGGCCGACGCTCGCGAACTGGCCAAAAACGAGAAACTCAACATAGCGGTTCTCGACGTTAATCTTCGGGGCGAGATGGTGTTCGACCTGCTGGACGAACTGCTCGACCGGCAGGTGCCCGTGCTGCTCGCCACGGGTTACAGCCGGTCGGCGTTGCCCGATCGATATCGATCCTGCCACTTTGTCGAAAAGCCGTACAAGATACCCGACCTGCTTTCGGAGATCGCGCGGCACCTGCAAGGCGCCGCGCCCGCCTAACCTGCGGTTGAGTGCCCGGCACCCAGGGTCTGCTCCAACTTGTGCACGGCGGCGGCGTGATGTTCGACCACTCCGGCCGTGCTTTTCGCCACAGCACTAAGCGCTTTGTCATCCCCATTGGAGGCGTAGCTTTTGTGGAGATTGAGCGCTTCCTGATGCGCCGCCGCCTGCTGGCCGATATAGACCTTATCGAATTCCTTTGCGGTGCTGTTTTCCAGATTTTCCATCATCGCCTGATGCCGCGCATCCATATGGCTGGGGATGGCGACATTCACCGGATGGCTGGCGACGAACGCGCTTAGCGCTTTTGTCGTCTTGCCATGATCCTCGATCATCTGCTGCGCGAAAGCCTTAACCTCCGGCCGGGTGCCGCGCTTCAGCGCTAGCTTGCCCGCCTCGATCTCGTACATGTCGCTGCTGGCGGCTGCGGGAATATAGTAAGTCCGCGTGAAGACATCGTTCGGGCTGGAAACGCCCTCCGGCTTCGGCCCTTCATAGGTCTTGGCGATTGTCGCGCTTCCGCTGGCAGGCCCGTTTTGTGTACTGCTCTCATTCTGCCGCGTATCCCCGCCCTGCCCGCAGGCGGATATCAGGGCGACCAGCGGTAGCAAGGTCAATGGCGCGCGCCGCATGTTCTTAATCTGATTTCGTCGTGCTGTTATCAAGAGTCTGGTTCCCTGTTGCCTGGTTATCGATGGAGTTGGAGGTCCCCGGTTGCGTTCCGGCTCCGGCTGATCCGGGCGCGCCGACGCCAGGCATCATATCGGGGGAATCCGGCTGCCCCGCACTGTTCACGGCCTGCTGTTGATTGGTTCCTGCTGGCGCTGCGGGCGGGCTGCCGCTTTCGTTTCCACATCCACCGATCAGGGATGTTACGATAAGCGCTCCGGCACATGCTGAAAATCGGATCATGGTCGCCCTCCCTTTCCGGTCGGCATCCGCGTCAAAATATTGGCGGGCGATAGAGGCGCCATAACCCATGTAAATGTCGCCACGCCCCACGCCATGCGTTTTCGCACAGGAACCAGAATGTGCCTAATCTATGTGGATGCTCCGGTGCCGCCGCCACGTCATTGAACGAGATGGCAATTTTGCGGCGCTCCTCCCTTGCGATATTCACCAGCCTCTCCTTAACCGCGGCGCACAGCGCGAAGGTGACGGACACATCGAACGGACATGCGCGCTGATGGCGGACGACTCGCGAGGAGACAGCCGTCTGCTCAGCCTCATATTGGAAAGTGCGACGGACTTCGCGATCTTCACGCTCGACGATGACGCCAAGGCGACAAGCTGGAATATAGGATCGGAGCGCCTTCTCGGCTATTCCAGCGAGGAGATGATCGGGCAGAACTCGGACGTCATCTTTACGCCTGAAGACCGCGCAAAAGACGCGCCGGAATGGGAGCGCGAACAAGCCCGGCAACATGGGCGTGTCAAGGATGAACGATGGCACATGCGCCGCGACGGCACCCGGTTCTGGGGATCGGGCCTGCTGATGCCGCTGAAGGACAGGCCCGACCAATATGTGAAGATCCTGCGCGACTTCACAGCCCAGCATAATGCAGAGCAGCAGTTGCGTGAAAGCCGGGAGCAGTTCCGCATTCTCGCGACCAGCATCCCACAACTTGTCTTTCGTACCCGGCCCGACGGAAACCGAACATGGGGCAGTCCGCAGTGGACCAGCTTCACCGGGCTGGACGACATGGAAAGCCGCGGCCTGGGTTGGCTGTACGCAGTGCATCCCGATGATCGCGACGAAACCCAGGCGCGTTGGCGCGAAGCCGTGAGCAAAGGCGAATATTATTGCGAGCATCGCGTCCTGCGTGTCGCTGACGGCACTTACCGCTGGCACCAGACTCGCGCAAAACCGGTCGATCATGGGGAGCCTGCCACGAGTGAATGGGTCGGCACGTCGACGGATATCCACGACCTGCGGATTGCGCAGGATACGCAGGCATTGCTGATGGCCGAATTGCAACATCGAACGCGCAACTTGCTCGCGGTCGTGCAGGCCGTTGCCCAGCAGATCCGGCGATCGGCTCAGACCGTGGAGGAATTCAGCGAGCAATTCTCCATCCGGTTGCGCGCACTCAGTCGCGTGCAGGGTATATTGGCGCGCAGCGACCACCACACTGCGGCCCTATCGAGCGTCATCGAAGCAGAATTGGCGGCCTATGTATCGGAGGAGGACATGCAGCGCCGCATCCGCATCCATGGGCCGGATGTAACGCTGGACGCAGGCGCTACGCAGACACTGGCGCTTGCGCTGCACGAATTGACGACCAACGCCGTCAAACATGGCGCACTCAGCAGAGACGAAGGCACGCTGGAGATCATGTGGATGGAGGAAGAGGATTCCAACGCGCCTTCGCTGTCGTTGCTTTGGGCTGAGCGCGGCGTGCCGATAAGTGGACCGCCCACCCGATCGGGATATGGCATGGAACTGGTGCAGCGCGCCCTGCCCTATCAACTCGGCGCAAAAACTATCGTTGATTTTGAACCGGATGGGCTGCGCTGCACTATACGTGTACCGTTCAATCGTCTGTTGAGAGCAAAATGATCCGTACAAATGGAAAGCCGCTAGAAGGACTCCAGATCCTGGTGGTCGAGGATGAGTATCTGATCGCCATGGACATGGACGTGACGTTGACAGGACTGGGCGCGCAGGTCGTCGGCCCTGCCCCTTCTATCGAAACGGCGCTTATCGCCATCGCAAACGACCGGCAACTCGACGTGGCCGTCATGGACATCAACTTGGGCGAAGAGAGATCCTACCCAGTCGCGGAGGTGCTGGCGGAGCGCGGCGTGCCGGTGATTTTCGTCACCGGCTACGATGATCTGGTGGTTCCAGATCCTTTCGCGTCGTTTCCGCGCCTGAACAAGCCCTTCAACCCCAACGCATTGAAGGCGCTCATCCTGGAAAGCGTCGATGATTAGCGGAACAATTGAAAACTCAGTTGGCGGCAGCGTGCTGCGCGTCGACCGGATGCGGCCGCAGGTAATGATCGTAGAACAACCCCGCCTCCCGTAAGGTCGCGATGTTCGGGATGATGAGCCACTTCGCTTTCAAATCGATGAGGCCGAACTGCCGCATTTCCTGCAAGGTGCGGTTTACGTGCACCGGGGTCAGGCCCGCAATGTCCGCCATATCCACTTGCGTCAGCGGCATGGCGCACTGGTTCGCCGTGGTCAGCGACACGGATTTCATACGGTAGAATAGCTCGCAGAACAGATGGCTGAGCTTTTCGAGCGCCGTCTTCCGACCCAGATTGATGAGCCATTCGGATCGAGCATCGGCAAGGCTCATCATCCCCGACCACAGCATCGATTCAACCAGTGGGTCGGCAGCGGCGCGTTCTTTCAATGCGCGGCAGGAATAGCGGATCGTACGGACGTTGGTGATGGTCGCCACGTGCTGGCTTGCCACCGGCGACCAGCACCAGCCTGGTTCGCAAAGGTCGCCCGGAAGAAAGATCTGCGTGATCTGCCTGCGCCCGTCGGGCAGCAGCTTGTAGCGGCACGCCCACCCTTCGACGATCAAATGGATGCTCGATTGCGCTTCGGCCTCTCGGGCAAGATATTGATGAGGTCGGAGCATGTGCGGCGTGCCGGGTCCGAATTGTGAAGCACGCTGCTGGAGTGGCGGAAGAAATTGGGTCTGGCCTGACAGTTGCATAAGTAGTTCCCTGTTGCCCCGGTCACACGTTAACCCCCGGTTTACAGTTGCTCCTGATTTATGTTTGTATGCGGCGAACTACAGGATGAAGCGGGCCAAACCAGCGACAGGCCGTTATTTCATGTGACTTAGGTGCTGACGATGCTGCTCGACGATCGGAACGGCTCCGGCGGCAGCAGTGCGAAGGGCAGGTACATCGCCTTCTTTGGAATAATTGCGGTGCAGAGCGAGAGCCATGTCATGGGCCTGACGCTGCTGCTTGACATAGGCTGCATCGAACTGCGTGCCGGACAAGCCCTGTAATTGCTCGATCATCTTCGTTTGTGCGGGCATCAGCTGCGGCGGAGGGGGAGTAATGCCGGCAGAGGATGCCGCTTTCACCAACGTCTGCGTCGTCTTGTTGTGATTGTCGATCATCATCTGCGCGAACTGCTTGACGGCCGTGCTTTTCGACTTTCCCAACGCCAGTTCGGAAGACTGAATTTCATATTTGTCGCTTGCCCCTGCCATCGCCAGATAGCCGGTTGCGCCCGTAGCCTTGGTGGGCGTGGCCGATGTCGCAGCAGGTTGTGCCGCGACGAGCGATGGAACGCTCACGCTCATCAAAAGCGCAGCCGAACAATATAAGTATTTGGAAACGTTCATGGCATTTCTCCTTAGACGATGCCGAACACGGAGAGTTACGCTGTCGTTCCAGCCCTGTCCGCCGATAATAACCTATGTTGTGAACAGTGCGGCTTGCGGGAGAACGCACCCATTCGCCGACGTTGATGGCTTGAACAAGCGCATTTCAGGAGATCGATCATGGCGGACAAGCAACCGATGCAGGCCGATGGAAAAAACACCGATTCCCGCCGGAGTGATGGCGTCAGTGACACGGACACGCATGGTAAGAAAGGCGGCAGCGAGTCGAGCGGAGGCGGATATCCCAATCCTCATCGTGGGAAAGAAGCGGAGGCTAAACCGGAATCTTTCACGGGCCATGGCGGACAGACGGAAATCGGCTATCATGGCCCCCAGCAATTAGGCGACCAGGAAATAGGAGAAGATGAGAATCCCAACGCCGCGACGAAATCAGGGAAGTAATGCCCTGCTGGGATGACATCTAAAGCCCACGTCCGGTGCTTCATCGGAGATGATCGCTATTTATTTAACATGGATTAAGAAGTTGAGGTTCCACATTAGCGTCATCCAGAGCAAAAGGCGTCGATGACGTTTTCCGCTCCCGCCCAGAAACTGGCTGCCTATGCGTCGCTGTCCGCGACGGAAGTCGGTGTGATGGGCGCGCTGTCGGAAGGACGACTACAATCCTATTCCAGAGGACGGGACATCGTATTGCAGGGCCAGTCCCTGAAAACGATGTTCATAATCGTCGAGGGATGGGCCATGCGCTACAAGACCCTGGCGGACGGTCGACGCCAGATCCTGTCCTTCCTCGTCGCGGGGGACGTTTGCGACCCCTATTGCTTCCTGCTTCACAAAGCGGATCACAGCATCGGCACCATAACCGACGTCACCACCGTGACAGTGGACCGCGGGACCATGGAGGACATCGTCCTTGCCCACCCGGGACTTGCCAAGGCGATGTGGGTGAACGCCCTCGTCACAGCGTCTATCCAGCGGGAATGGTGCGTCAGCATCGGCCAACGCACTGCGTTCGAACGGCTTAGTCACTTGTTTTGCGAGATGTATTCGCGACTGGAGGTTGTCGGGCTTGCACAGGAGGGCCGATGCGCTTTTCCGGTCAATCAATATGACCTGGCGGATGCGACCGGCATGACCGCGGTGCACGTTAACCGCGTTCTTCAGGAATTGCGTAACCGTGGCTTGATACAGCTTCAGCGCCCCGACCTGTTCATACCGGACCTTATCCGGCTGCAAACAGTTGCCCTCTTTGATCCGCTGTATCTTCATCCCAAGCCCCGAGAGTCTGACGCAAGGGAGGCCATGCATGAGCAATAGTCCGGAGGGTGCCGTTGCATCGATGAGCATCGGGCATGCCATTGTACGCAGTAACCCCTGGACATTCGAAAGCGCTGATAGTCAGACGCGCCAGCTCTTCGATCTGCCGGAAGGTGAAATAACCGGGCTTCCGCTATTCATTCCGGACTATGCGGCACCGCACAGCGACACGCCCAGCACCATCGATGTCATGGTGGCCGGCGCGACCGACGAAGATCAAGCGATACGTGCAAAGCTCCTGCCGCTCGACCGGACCAGCGGCTTGTACAGCGCTGTGTTCTTCCATCCCGCCGGGAGTGACCGCTATCCAAGGGTCGCGACAACCCCGCAGCAGGATGTGCAACACCGCATCAGCAATTGCCTTGCAGTGGTCCGCTCCATCTTCCGCAGAACGGCGCAGGCCAGCCCGGATACGGATACACTTGTGAGCCATTTCCTCGGACGACTGGACGCCTTCTCGCGCATCCAGTCGAATCTGGTTCTTTACGATACCTACGGCGTCGCGCTGGACGAACTGATCCTCGATGAATTCATGGCACATGCGATGCGTACAGGTGACCGACTGTCTGTCGAAGGTCCTTCGGTTCGGCTACGGACGCGGTCGGCCGAAACGATAAGTCTGGCGATCCATGAGCTTGCCACGAACTCCGTGAAGTTCGGCGCCTTGGGAACGGAGAACGGCCGCATAAGCGTAACGTGGCGGCGCGAATATGACGCCCGGCGCAGGCCGTTCCTTTTTCTGGAATGGCGGGAAAGCGGCGTGATTTTGCATGACAACGCACCGGAGCATCGTGGCTTTGGCACTGACATGATCGAAAACAGCATGGCTTTCGAACTTGGCGCCTCGGCCACCGTCCGCTTCCCACCGGACGGTCTCAGACTCCAAATAACGGTTCCGATTACAGATGAACTGCTCCATTCGGAAATAGAGGATGCAGAGGAAATTAGGGCAAATCCCTGACCCGTCCGCATCTTGACCGTCCGCATATCGTGCGGGAGCCGGAGGCCGACTCCCGCAGCTGGTTCAGGCCAGCAGCAGACCCTGAACATTCATCTTGCGCGTGAGTGCGCTATTGGCAGCAGCATCAAGATGGGAACGTAGCGCCGGAAACAGCTCGTCTTCTTCCTCGCGGATATGGCTCTCCAAGTGGCGTCGGAACGCTGTGACCTTCGGCAGGAAGTCCGGATCGTCCTTCTTCATTGCGTTCAGGTCGGCCAGATACTGTTTCACATAGCCATGGTCATTGTTGAGCTTGTCGGCGTCCTCCACACGACCCGCGTTGCGGAGCGCGGTGTAGATCACATTTTCCTCCTCGAACGCATGTTTGCTCAACGCGTGTGTGATCTGCGTAAGAAACAACTGGCGTTTTGCGGTTGAACTGCTCTCCGTCGCTTCCAATGCATCAAAAACCTTCATCACCATGCGGTGTTCTGCCACCAGACCGTCAAACCAATCTCCAGCTAAAGTGGTGGGTGACTGGACCGCCAGCTTGCGGCCGATGTTGGCGATCGCGGCAGCGCCCACGGTCATTGCAACCGTTTTGCTGAAGCTCGCGAGCGTCGAATGCTTTGTCTTGGGCGCGAGAAGAGTTGAGTGAGAGCGCATAGCTGAGCCTTTCCATTGCAGGAAGATGGCGTTTCGCAAGAAACGCGAAGCCTTCTAGTGCGTTAACCCCCAAGAGCACGGGAGTATCCCTCTGCGGACCAAACACTAACATGCATTGCGGCGGCCTGTGGGCCACGGCGGAGCAGTCGACAGGCAGGTGAACTTTGAACTGGGATTATGTCGCGAACTGGTCGGAATGGGTGGCTCCCATCGCGACGATGATTGCCGCCATCATGACAGCAGTCAATTTGGGTTCCAGAGTGACAGGCTGGGGGTTCGTAGTGTTTCTCATCGGCTCTATTCATTGGACTTTGCTGGGCGTGGCCACCGGGCAGAAGTCGCTCCTCGCGGCTAACGGGTTCCTTTGCATTATCAATGCGGTCGGCATCTGGCGCTGGCTTGGCGTGCGCGCGCGGCTCGATGACGGCGCGCAGGCGGCGGAGCGCAAGAGCGAGGCGCTTCCTGCTCCCACTTTGCTAAGCCTGTCCAATATCGAAGGGCGGAGCATCACGGCGGCGGATGGTGCGCTGATCGGCCACATCCGCGGCGGCATGGTGGAACGTGACAGTGGCCGGATCTCCTATGTGGTTGTGGCAAACGGCGGCCTGGGCGGGGTAAGCGAGACGCTGCATACCGTCCCGTGGGACGAACTTAAGCCGTCAGACGAAGGATTTACCGTCCCCGCCAAGTGCGAAGACATTCTGCGGCGGGAACCTCTCGACCCGGCGGA
This sequence comes from Sphingobium sp. SCG-1, assembly GCF_002953135.1. Taxonomy (NCBI): domain Bacteria; kingdom Pseudomonadati; phylum Pseudomonadota; class Alphaproteobacteria; order Sphingomonadales; family Sphingobiaceae; genus Sphingobium; species Sphingobium sp. SCG-1. The sequence continues at coordinate 791,282 of NZ_CP026372.1, read as the reverse complement.
CTGGCCTGCGCGTGTGCAGGCAGCTTGAAACAGGAAAGGCAAAATCATGGCCGACAACAGTTTTGAGGATGACCGGACCCCGGAGGCTCCATTGGAGGAGCGGACGCTGGTGGAGAGGCTGGCCCGCTATCTTGCCACGCGAAAGGTGCACCCGATGCCCTCGCAGGCAGATACATGGCCCAACCATATCGAGGCTGCGGCATCGCTCCTCGCCGTCATCAAGGACCCTGATTCGCACATGCTGGAAGTGGGCGACTTGAACGTTTGGCAGCGGATGATCGATGCAGCGCTGGTGAAACGCTGGAGCCTCGACGATGCGCTTGGTGAAGGGCGTGGCGAACCGCCAAGCGGGTTCGACGAGGAAGGCGAAGTGCCGTTTACCGAACACGCGCCCGGTGTGGAAAAGACGCCGTCCTGGGTACAGGAAAGTGACCCGCCAAAACCCTGAACCCATAACATATGTTTGTGGATGGAAACCTGCGGGGAACCCCAAGTCCTTCCTTTTGCTTCTTAAGCAGGATCAGGCCAGCGCAGAATCGGCTGGCCTGATGATTTCTCACCCTCAGGAGAGTAGCATGTCTGATGTGCAAGACGACGCCCCATTGGCGCTCGCCAAGGATCGGGAAAATCGTTCGACTGCCGCTGTCGGTGCCGGAGGCAGGGAGGATGACTCAGTCGTCATTCGAACCGTCACCATCAACAAACCGCGCGAGGAACTATACTCATTTTGGCGCGACTTTTCGAACCTGCCCACGTTCATGGATAATGTTCAGCGCATAGACGTGCTCTCGGACAACCGCAGCCACTGGGTCGTTAAGGCACCCGCAGGCAAGACCGTGGAGTGGGATGCGCGCCTGACGGAGGATGTGCCGGGTCAAGTGCTTGCCTGGGAGGCAGCGGAAGACGCCGACGTACCCAATAGCGGGCGCGTGGAGTTTCGGGACGCACAGGGCGGTCGCGGTACCATCGTACAAGCCACCATTGCCTATGATCCGCCCGCGGGCATTGTCGGCAAAATCGTCGCCAAGCTGTTCCAGCGCGAGCCCGCCATTCAGGCGCGCCGCGACCTTCGCCGGTTCAAGCAACTGATGGAAACTGGCGAAATCTCGACCGCAGCCAGAACCCGCGCCCAACGCGCGAAAGAAGAGGAGTAAGCCGATGCGCGCACTGACATGGCACGGCAAGCACGACGTTCGCGTGGAAACGGTGGACGATCCCGAAATCATCAACCCACGCGATGCGATCATCAAGATCACCTCAACTGCAATCTGCGGATCGGACCTGCATCTATACGATGGCTACATTCCGACGATGCAGAAGGGGGACATCCTGGGCCATGAATTCATGGGCGAAGTGGTGGAAACCGGCGCCAAAAGCACGCTCCAGAAAGGGCAGCGGGTCGTGGTGCCGTTCACCATCTCCTGCGGTTCCTGCTATCATTGCGGGAAGCAGCAATATTCCGCCTGCGACAACAGCAACCCTGCCGACAATCAGGATATTGGCCGCGAAATGTACGGGCATCCAATGGCAGGGCTGTTCGGCTATAGCCACCTGACAGGCGGTTATGCGGGCGGGCAGGCAGAATATGTGCGCGTGCCTTATTCCGATGTCGGACCCATCGTGATCCCCGACGGGCTGCACGATGACAAGGTGCTGTTCCTGTCCGACATATTGCCGACCGGCTGGATGGCGGCGGAAAATGCCGAGATAGAGCCGGGCGATACGGTCGCCGTATGGGGCTGCGGTCCTGTCGGGTTGTTTGCCGTTCAATCCGCTTTCCTGATGGGTGCGGAACGCGTCATCGCCATCGACCATTTTCCGCGCAGGCTGGAGCTGGCGCGCCGGTTCGGTGCGGAGACCATCAACTTCAAGGAAAGCAAAACCTACGAAGCGTTGATGGAAATGACGGGAGGGATCGGCCCCGACGCCGTGATCGATTCCGTGGGACTTGAGGCGCATGGCCTGTTCCTCGACAATGTGCTGGATCAGGTTAAGGCATCGACCTTCCTTGGCACCGATCGCATCCACGCGATCCGTCAGGCGATCATTGCCTGCCGCAAGGGCGGCCGCGTCTCCATGCCGGCCGTCTATGGCGGGTTCGTCGACAAATTCCCCTTGGGCGCGCTGATGGAGAAAGGCCTGACGCTGAAAACCGGGCAGACGCATGTGCAGCGCTATATGCCAGCGCTCCTCAACGCGATCCAGGAGGACAAGATCGACACGACCTTCCTCATCAGCCACCATCTGCCGCTGGAGCAGGCTGCGGAGGGCTATAAGATGTTCCACGATCATCAGAATGAGGTCACGAAGATCGTGCTCAAGCCGGGCATGACAGCCAACTGACGCTCCACTACAATGCAAGGGTGAGCAATGCCGACGATCTTAAACGGGGACTACCTCCGATTGTTGATGCCGACACGCGCTTGCTCATCCTTGGCAGTCTCCCCGGCGACAAGTCATTGCAGGCGAGCCAATATTACGCACATCCGCGCAACCACTTCTGGAATCTGGTAGGCGGCGTAATAGACGTACCACTCAGGGCGCTGGATTATTCCGATCGGTTGGCTACGCTCCGACAGCACCGGATCGGGCTTTGGGATGTGGTGGCGAGCGCCAGCCGGCGCGGCAGTCTGGATGCCGCCATGCGGGACATCGAACCCAATATGCTGGTGGATTTCGTAGGCACGCTGCCCAATCTGGCCGCGGTCGCATTCAATGGGAAAACGGCGTTCATGCAAGGCGTGAAAGCCTTGGCGCCCGTGAAAGAGCTGGCGTTGATCCCACTGCCATCCAGCAGCCCCGCACACGCCGTCGACCTTTCGGTAAAGTACGCAGCCTGGACGGCATTGCGCGAAGTGCTGCGATCTTAAGGAGTGACGGCCCCGCGTGATTGCGGGTCAGCAGCGGGGCCGTCTCCCTGATACCCACGAGCGATTGGGTCGGGATGTCTTCATTTTAGCGCGCCGCAGCCAAATGATGAGTCCCGTGCCGCTAACCCATCATAGCGCGGTGCCAATTCCTCAGCCCTTCGGCGATCCCTCAGATGGCGGGGCGACCTCTTCGTCGCCTTCTACCGGTTGCGGGGAGGATTGGCCGGACGTGCCAACGCCGCTGCCGCCAACCGCATCGACATCATAGTCTTCCGGATTGCCTCCGCCGCCTGCGCCAGCGCCGGAGCCCTTAACTTCACCCACACCTTCCGCTGGCGGCGCACCACGGTTGCGGGCGGCTTCCTCGTCGCGGTCTTCAACATGGCTCATGTTTGCTCTCCATTATGCGGTTGTTCCAAGCGATTTGTCATCCACCACATCAACACCATGGCAATGGACAAGGTCCGCGCCACCAATGCAGCGACGTCCAATTGCTTCGCGATTACGTCAGATCGTGAACGCGAAGACCCGGTGCAGCTTCCGCCCCTCCCTTTCGTATTTGTTCGAGTGCCGCTTGCGCGGCTTCACGGCCCGCGAACCAACGCCGGCGTAGCGTCGCGCGCGAGAAGTCGAACACCTTCTCCATCCTGCTAGGCTCATCGGGTTCATGATGATCGACCACGATAAGGTCGGTTCCCCGCCCACCGCTCTTTTGCGGTGCCGCGGCTTCAAGCCTTCGTTCCCGCACCAACCCTGCCAGACGCACATGCGTTTGCATCGCGTATTTCAGATCATTTGCGCGCTCTGCCGCCTCGGCCAGGGACTGCGGCGGCGCTCCGCGACGCGTGAACAGATCGGCCAGGACCATCCATCGTGGCAGGTCGCCCTGCCGCTCCGATGAAAGAAAAGGCTCCATCGGCGCGTTGGCGGACAGGCCTCCGTCGGAAAAAAACCGCCCGTCTATCTCGACCACCGGAAGATTGGGCATCAGCGCGCCACTGGCGAGGATGTGGGCAGGCGTGATCCTGTCCCCTGCATGGGTGTCGAAGAAGACTGGCTCACCAGTTTCGATATCCGTCGCGCAAAGGCAGAAGCGCACGCTACCGGAATTAAGCAGACCGAAATCCACGAGTTCTTCAAGCGTCTGGCGCGTGGGCGAGGCATCATAGAGGCTCGGGCCACAGCCCGCCTTGGTAAATGCGACAGCGGATGGGCGCAGCAATCCCGGAACGCCGCCGATGCGCGCCATTATCGTGCTCGTGATGCTCTGCACTTTATGCCAGCCATCATTCTCCATAAAATTTGGGAGAGCGGCAAAGGTTTCGGTTTCCACTCGCTGCCAGAAGCGGCTGAGCATCGCCAGCCGGTTTTCGGGCGCGTTGCCGGCAATGATCGCGCCATTGATGGCGCCGATAGACGATCCCGCAACAACTTCAATCCGGAGCCCCGACTCTTCCTGTAAAGCCTCGAATAGTCCGGCCTGGAATGCGCCCAGGCCGATGCCGCCCGCGAGGATCAACCCGATCGAAGTACCCGCCATTTCGTTCGGAGTCATGCGGCGCTGCTGAGCAAATCGAACTCAACCGCGTCATGCGCGCAAAAGATGCGAACATGCTCGCCATGCTCGAGCGACAGTTGCCGCAGACGCGCCTGATTGCGCAGCCGGGCACCGCGATCGACCTCCATCAAGCTCTGGTATCCGCGCAGGCCGGGTGGGCATTCATAGGCTTTCGATCCGATCTCCCCGCGGTAGAAATAGGCATCTGCCGCATGGAGCAGCCAGCCGTCCGGTCCTTGCACCGCCACACCGGAATGGCCCCACGTATGCCCGGCCAGCGGAATCAGCAATATCTCCGGCGGCAATCCTTCCAGATCGCGCACTGCGTCGAAACCGAACCAGCCTTCTCCGGTGCCAAACGGGTACAGCCGCCAGGACACATCCTCATCCCATTGCTGCGGGCGATAGCGCCGCGTGCCAACGAATGCGCCGCCATTGCGATGGGAAGCGGCATCTTTTTCGCGCGCCGTCACATGCACTATAGCGTTGGGGAAATCCTCAATTCCACCTGCATGGTCGAAATCAAGATGGGTGATGACGATGTGACGAACGTCTGCCGGATCCAACCCCAGCGCCCTGACCTGCGCCAACGCGGTTTCTTGAGTGCGAAGTTGAATGTTGTTCAAGGCGCGAAAGAAGTTAGACAGTCGCTCCCGCGGATGCGCAATGTCGCGTGTACCGAAGCCGGTATCCACCAGCACCAGCCCGCTCTCCGTTTCAATCAAAAGGCAGTGGCAGACGAGCCGTGCCAGCGGTCCGTCGGACGCGCCGTCAAAAAGGCGTCCCCCGACCGGACAGCAGGTGCCGCAATTCAGGTGGTGGATACGCATCTTCAGCTAATCGGCACGTTGATCTCAGCGGCTGTAGGAACCGCTGCAAGCGTCAGCCGGTCCTGCGTCCGCCGACACAACGCCGGTTCATGCCGCCTGCTGCTCCGCCATGCGACGACGGCTGAACCAGCGAGCATGGTCAAGAGGAACAGCGCCGTGCGCATGGCCTACACTTTCTCCGACAATATGGCTTCGATCCGGTCTGGCGTGTGGCCGGTCAGATCCTTGGGTACTTCCGCCCGTATCCGTGCAGATACTTCCTTGTGGTAATGCTTGCGCATTTCGCCCAGCACCTTCGGTGCGGCGACGATCACGAGATCGTCGAAATCATTGCGCAACGCGCGCGCCTTCAATTCCTCGGCGGCATGTGCGGCAAACTCGTCCTTGGCTTGGCGATGATAATCCGTTTCGGCAGTGGACTCCTGACCGGGGGTGGCGCTTGACGGCCTTTGTCCCTGTGCGTCGGTCTTCTGATCGCGATCCGGCGGGTTGGGCTTCTCTTCCCCATATTCGACAGTCAGGTTCGGATGGACCGCATCCCCCTCATTCCTGAAAAACAGCATCTTGCTGCCATCGACGACCGCTACCAGGGCGTTATGCGACAATTGCATATTTTCCTCTTTAGCTTGGCGCAGGCGACTGCGTTGACGAGCCGCCAGATTGAAGGATTGGGCCGGTCACTGCGTTAACGCATGTGAACCGGCGTCCGCTTACAACATTATGGTTCAGGCCCGTCCCGGCTTGGCCACGCGAGCGGCTTCCGCGTCCGCAGCCGTCTCACCGTCTCCGACCCGCTTACTCGTGGCTGGATCGTAATTGCTTGGGATCGCGCCTTTCGAGAGCGGGTCGCGCTTCGGCTCGCGATCCAGCGTATCGCGGGGATGCTGGGCGCCACCGATAGGCTGATGCTCGGTCGACAGATTGGGTCGAGCTATTCCGTGCGGCTCATCCTCCTGCCGGACGACGCCGGGGTTTGAGGATGTTGATGGAGTCACCGCACTCGTTGAACGCGCCTTATCCTCCCGATTCAGTTCTTCACGGAGCGCCCTTGTCCCGCGCTCTGTCTCCGCGAGATCGGCAGCACTTCGTTTTCTCCTGTTGCTCCATATTGCGTAGAGCAGAACCGCCGCGAGCAGTATCGGCCCTGCGACGCTCATCATTCCATACAAACCATCCATAGTGTCCTCCTGACAGGATCTGCGGACTCAGTTATGCAACCACTCAGGCGCAGGATGGGTCCACGCTAAACCATTGAAATTACCTTTCCCTACGTGACGCCAAGGCTTCAAGGCCGCCTGATCTGTGTTAGTGCCCAGAAGATTGTTCCGACGGCCCGTGCATCATATTTTACGCTCAGCCTCGCGAGTCCGCAGATGAGCATTGACGTGACGAGCGTCACAGAGCCGTAAACCAGAGATGGTAGAGCGGGGCGAACGGAGAGAAGATATGCGTTATGCCGAAGAGCGTAACCAACGACATGGGCAGAAGCGGCAGGAAATGCGCGATCAATTCGATTGGGATCTTGCCTATCGCAAGGCCGTCGAGACGTTGCGGATGCGTCGCCCTCCCCAACTCAGGTAGATTGAGCGGAGTCATCCGATCTTCATTCGGCCGCGATCGGGCACAACCCTTCGTTCGCGCTGACTTCCGTGGAAAACCATGCGCAGGTATGCGCCAGTCCCTCGGCAAGAGGCACTTTAGGCACCCATCCAAGATGTTGACGGGCGAGGTTGATGTCGGGACGGCGGCGGCGCGGATCGTCGATGGGCAACGGCTTGTGTACAACCTTCGCGCGGGTGCCGACCAGAGCGATCACCTGCTCGGCTAGCTCGGCCACGCTATACTCCTCCGGATTGCCAAGATTGATTGGCGTTAGACCGTCTACTTCAGCCTCCATCAACGCCATCAGCCCATCAACCATGTCCGACACATAGCAAAAGCTGCGCGTCTGCGATCCATCGCCATAGATGGTGATCTCCTGCCCCGTCAGCGCCTGACATAGCAGGTTCGAGACCACGCGCCCGTCATTGGGGTCCATGTTCGGGCCGTAGGTATTGAAAATTCGCGCGACGCGAACGTCTGCACGGCCGAGCCGGGCGAAATCGAACGTCATCGCTTCGGCTGCGCGTTTGCCCTCGTCATAACAGGCGCGCGGACCAGTGCAGCTGACCCATCCGCGATATTCCTCGCGCTGAGGGTGCTGTTCCGGATCGCCATAGACTTCGCTGGTGGAACTCAGCAGGAAGCGCGCGCCCTTTTCTTCCGCAAGTCGCAATAGCCGGTCGCTGCCCATCACATTGGTGAGCATCGTATGTTCCGGGTCCGCCTGATAGAGCGGCGGCGATGCGGCGCAGGCCATGTTGTAGATGCGGCTGATCTTCAGGTCGGGCGCGCGCAGTTGCTCGGGCAGCGGCTCGACGATATCGGCCTCGATGAACGTGAAACGGGGATGCGGCTCCAGATCGCGCAGGTTCTCACGACGCGACGTCAGCAGATTATCGACGCAGATCACCGAATGGCCAGAATCGAGCAAGGCGCGGCACAGGTGCGAACCGATGAAGCCCGCCCCGCCTGCAACAAGGATGTAGGTCTCTTCCGTGCGTGTCATGCGTGTCCCGTCCTGTTCATTATCATTGTGCGTTTTGTGCGAGCGCTGCCGAAGCCGCCGATGCGTGAGCGGCCTTCAGATAGGCCTCAAGTTCGGCGGCGCGATGCTCTGCGCTGTGAGCGGTAAGGACGCGCCTGCGCGCCGCTTCGCCGATGCGCGCGCCCTCCCGGTCGAGTGCCGCCACCACGTCTTCTCCGCTTGTCGCAGGCAGTATTTCCGACTCCAGTTCGAACACACTGTCGAGGCCCGGCCAGACGTCCGAGATGATAGGCGTGCCACATGCCGCCGCTTCGAACAGCCGCACTGAAGGCGACCAGCCTGCCACGATCATGTCGGCACGCGTCACGTTCAATGTATAGCGGGAGGCGGAATAGAAGGCGGCATGCTGCGCCGGGGGGAGATGCGCGATCCGCTCGACATTGTCCGGCCATTCGATCGTATCGGGATATTGGGGCCCTGCCACGACAAAGCGCAGATCAGGACGGGCGCGAGCAGGTTCGATCAGTAGCCGCTCCAATGTCGGTTGGCGGTCGTCGCTATAGGTGCCGAGGTAACTCAAGTCCCACTGTTTCGGCACATCCAGCGGCATGTAAGACTGCACGTCGACCGAGCAGTAGAGCGGGCGCGCCGCCGGAGAAACATATTGCTGCTCTAGCCGCGAGAGGGTTGGACCACCCGTGAACGAGAAATAGATGTCGTATCCGGGGATCAACTCGGGCGAAATATAGGCGCAGTCGCCTCGTTCCAACGCTGCCAGTGTGACCGGCGTGTCTATGTCATAGAAAGCGGTCGTTCCTCGCGCGACTTGCTGCACGAACTGGCCGACAGCAATGCCATCCGGAACATAGGAACCCACCATGACGGCGTCGGCCCCGGCAATGGCTTCGCGCCATTCTGCAAGGTCGTCCAGAGTCTCGTAGAAGGCGAGTTGGCAATAATCCGGCTGGTCGAAGTCCCGCGCATTCGCATACCAGGGGACGTTACGTTCGAGGAACAGTATCTCGTGCCCGCGCGCGGCAAAGGCCGCAAGGAGCGCCCGGTACGTCGTGGCATGGCCATTGCCCCACGACGACGACAGGCTGAGGCCCAGGACGACGAGCTTCATGCTCTTTCCAGCCTTGCTGCCGAGAGCATGGATGCCTGCGTGGACAGGATTTCATCAACCTGCGCACCGCGTAGCGCGTAGGTATGCTCCGCCTTCACGCGGGCCAGAGCGGCCAGACCGATTTCCCGCGCGCGCTCGACCGTCAGTGCGGAGAGATGGTCGGCTACGTCCTGCCCGTCGCGGGCGACCAGTACTTCCTCATTGGGCGTGAGGAACATCTCGATCCCCTCCCATGCGTCAGTGATAAGGCAGGCGGCAGCGCCCGCCGCTTCGAACACGCGCGTGGCAGGCGAGAAACCGATGCTTGCCATACTGTCGCGGGCCACATTCAGGACGGCCAGCGGCGTGCAATTGAAGGCATTATGCTGCGCGGTATAGACATGGCCGCGATGGCGGACGTTTGCGGGCATCGCCTTGCTCTCCCACCCATTGCCGCCGATCAGGAATGACCGATCAGGCAGCAGCGCGGCAGCGCGCAGGAAGAACTCTTCCACACGTGCCTCCCGGTCGGGGAGGCGGTTGCCGAGGAAAGCGAGATCGCACTGGAAATCCGGATCCGGCGGGACCGGGAAGTGGCTCGTCGGATCGAGCGCATTATAGACCGGGATACAAGTTCGCGCGCCAAACCCGCGATAGGCGTCGATCACCGGCTGCCCGCCGCCATAGGTCAGAACCATGTCCAGCTTCGGCAGGGCGCGACGAACCACGTGATCCGCTTGCCCCCGCATTTCATCAAGCGTCGCCGCCGCGTCCACATCCCAGAAGATGCGCAACGCATGCGGTGCGGCGGACGCCATTACGCCTTCGAGCAGTTCGTCGTCGAACACGCCGACACCGCTCGCCTTTACGACGACATCGGCTTGCGCTGCTTCGGCGATCACCTCGGCCAATGCTTCGGCCGTCGCGGGATAGACCACGACGCGCGCCCATTCCGGCGGATCGATATCACGATGCTGCTGGCGATCGAACGCGTCGGGTTCATAGAAGGTGATGGCGTGCCCACGCGCTGCCAATTCGCGCAATATGCCGCGATAATAGGTCGCCGCGCCGTTCCAGTAGGAGGATAGCAGGCTGGACCCGTAAAAGGCGATCTTCACGCGACGCTCCCTTCGAGTTGTGGGGTAGCCATCTCTTGATCGGGCCGTAGCGTGCCGACGATGTCCAGCAATTCGCGGACACGGTGCGCACAAGTGTGGCGGGCACGGATGGTCTCAAGGCCATTGCGCACCAGTGCACTGCGGAGGTCGGCATCATGGGCGATCGCACGCAGATGCGCGGTCATCGCCTTGCCATCCTGCGCCATCAGGAAGTCCTGACCCACCCGCAACAGGTTTTCGCTGTCCTCCCAAGGTGCCGAAACGAGCGGGATACCGCAGGCGAGCGCCTCGAACACGCGGATCGTCGGAATGCCCGGCAATATCGTCGTATAGTAGCGGCGCGGCACATGGACGGTCGCAAGGTGCCGCGCGAATATCTCTGGTGCGCGGGCATTAGGCGCCCAGCCGCGATAGGCGACGCCATAACGCTCAAGGGTCGCAAGCGCCTCTTCCGGATAGCGCACACCATGGATATCGAGCGGCAACTCCGCCGCGCGCGCAGGCTCGAACAGGTAGCTTTCCAGTTCCTGCGTCCGCTCGCCATCGCCCCAGTTACCGATCCAGACGAGACCGGCGCGCTGCCGCTCCATGAAAGGCGGGTGGAAGTGCCGAACGTCCGCCGCCTCATGCCACGTCCAGACGCGGTTGCCCCAACCCCAATCCCGATAGACCTGGCGCAAGGCTTCGCCGAACGCGAGAACGCCGTCATAGCACTCCAGATCGAACGCATGGATCGCATCGGGATCGCTGACGGCACGGTGATGCGTGTCATGGAAAAGCAGGGTGAAGTGCCCGCCGTGCAACCGGGCGCTGCCTATTGCGGCGACCAGCGCGGGCTCGTTCCATTCGTGGACGATCACCAGATCGGCATCGTCGAGATAGCCTAAAGCCTCGGGCACCGTTTGGTAGCTGCGGCTCCGCAAGCTTGGATAAGCGTCGCGGAACGGCATCAGCCCTGCCGTGCCGTGATCGGCAAGCAGGTTGGCGAGGCTCCAATTGCCCTCCGGTTCGAGCGCCACCACCTCATGACCGAGCGCTGCCAATTCGCGCAATACGCCGCGCAGGAAATGGGCATTGCCGTGGTTCCAGCATGATTGCAGCGAATGCGTGAAATAGACGATCTTCATGCGGCGGCTTTCTGTTGCATGAGGCTGCGGTAAATGGTGTCCATGCCGCGCGCCATCGCCTGCGCCGTGTACCGGGAGGCCCGTTTGCGGGCGCGTTTGCCCGCCTCGCGGCGGCGGGGAATGTCGCCGACGATGGCTTCGATAGCGTCAGCGAATCCCTGCGCATCCTGCGGATCGACAAAGGTTGCGACGCCCTCCCAAAGCTCTCGGAAGGTCGGGATGTTGGACAAGACCAATGCGCATCCTGCTTGGGCTGCTTCCAGCACCGCGAGGCCAAAAGGCTCGTAGCGTGCTGCCGATACGAAGATCGGGCGGGCTGCGAGGCATTCCGCGACAGCCTGATTGTCGCGTTGACCGATCATGTGCAGATGTTCGAGCGTTACCGTCTCGCTGTTCGGACCAGTAACCGCGCCGATAGCCTTGAACGGGATGGCCAGCTTGGCCGCCGCGGCATCCAGCACGCGGACGTTCTTAGCCGCGTCCCACAACCGCCCGATCGTGATGGCGCAATCGTGCATGGCTCGCGGTGCTGCCAAAACCGCTGTGCGGCCATTGTGCACGACGTGAGGCTGGCGAAGGAGGCGATAATGCCGCTGCACCGCTTCGGCAAAGGCGCGGCTAGGTGCAACGATAGCGTCGGCGTTCCCCAGTCCTTCCGCGATCATCCGGGTGCGCCACAGAAAGTCGGACGGCAGGGCGCTGCCCTCCATCGCATCCCACCATGTGCCGACGCAGCTATGCATGACGCCGATGGTTGGCACATTGAATGTGCCGCAGCCGATGAAGGCCGGGCTGTTTATCTGGACGAGATCGACGCGCAATTCGCGCGCCAGTTGGCCCAGCATGGCGCGCCCTGCCGCAATTTCGTCTGGACCGCTCGCCAGCCAGTCCACTTCCACGGGTACATGCCGCACGGTTACTCCCGCGATCCGCTCCGCCTCCTGCCGTTGCGCGCTCGTGGGCGCAGGACCAAGGACCGCCAGGATCGTCTCATAGCCGAGCGGCTGGAGCGCAGCGGCGAGATCGGTGGCATATTGCCAGACGCCGCCCACCGCATCGGCGGTCATCAACAGGCGCGTTCGGCTCATGCCTGTACCGCCATGGGTGCATCGACAGGCTCCCGTTCCGTGCGGAGCCATTGCAGCAACGCCTCGACGCCCTCGCGCCAGTCCTTCGGCCTGTTCAATCCGAGCGCCGCATCGACTGCGCGACGGTCGGCGACGAAGTAACGCTGGTCGCCCGCGCGCCAGTCGGAGAAACGGATGTCGAGCGAGGTGCCGAGCAGATCCTCGACATGGCCAAGCAACTGGCGGAGGCTGACGGCATTCTGCGGCCCGCCGCCCAGATTATAGGCACGCCCGCTTAGCCGATCGATGTTGCGCCAAAGACCCAGATACGCGTCAACGGCATCGGATACGTCCAAGATGTCGCGCACCTGATGCCCGTCGCCATATAGCGTGATCGGCGCGCCTTCGAGCGCTCGTATGAGGAAATGCGCGACCCAACCCTGATCCTCGGTGCCCATCTGTCGCTGACCGTAGATGCAGCTCATCCGGAGCACCGCCGTCGGCAAGTCGTAGCTGCGGGCGTAGTCCAGTACATACTGGTCCGCGCCGCCCTTTGAGCAGCCATAGGGTGTGTGGAAATCGAGCGGGCGATCTTCGCCAATGCCGTTTGCGGAAATCGCGTCGTCGGTCGGCCTATACGCACCGGCCGTCAACGCAAGGGGTACATCGCCAAGATCGCCATAGACCTTGTTCGTGGAGGCGAAGATCACCGGCGGGCGGGTGCCGCATTGCCGTGCCGCTTCGAGCACGTTGAAGGTGCCGCGCAGGTTGATGTCGAAATCTTCCTGCGGGTCGGTCATGCTGGTCGTCACGGCGACTTGCGCGGCCATATGGAAGACGGCCTTGGCCTCTTTCATGAAACTGAAGATGACGGATGATTCCCGTATATCGTCGATGACCGCGCGGATGCGACAAGGGTGACGCTCCAGCAGCCAGTCGAGATTGCGCTGCACGCCGGGCCGCCGCAGCGCGTCCAACACGATCACATCGTGCCCGTCGGTCGCAAGGCGATCGGCGAGGTTGCAGCCGATGAAGCCTGCCCCGCCGGTCACGAGTACGGGCCGGGGATCGCCAGCGGTCATGCGACCAGTCCTCGTGCCTCAAGCTCCGCCCGCGCCTGCTCCACGCGATCGCTGGCGGTCTGCTGCGCGACCCACTCGGCGAGTTCGGCCAAGCCTTCGCCGAAGTCTGTTTGCGCCTGAAAGCCAAGATCGTCGTGCGCCTTGGTGGTATCGCAGAAGCAGTGGCGGATGTCGCCGGTCCGCGCCTTACCGACGATCTCCGGTTCGATCCGGTTCTTGCCCATCGCGCGGGCGAGTTCGCGGGCAACTTCGTTGACGGAGCGGTCCTGACCTGAGCCAATATTGTAGGTGCCCCCCACCGCCTGCGGCAATGTGAGCGCATCGGCGAAGGCGCGGGCAACGTCGCTCACATGCACAAAGTCGCGGCGCTGTTCGCCATCTTCGAAGATCATCGGCGACTGGCCGTTCAGCAAACGCGAGGCGAAGATCGCCAGCACGCCGGTATAGGGATTGGAAAGTGCCTGCCCCGGTCCGTAGACGTTGAACAGGCGCAGGCAGACGCCTTCCATGCCATACGGCGCGGTCATGATGTGCGTTGTGCGCTCCTGAACATATTTGTTGAGCGCGTAGATCGAGGCCAGGTTAGGCCGCTTCCATTCGGGCGTGGCGACCGGCGACAACGGGCGTCCCTGTCCGTCGACGGGTTCCCAATTGCGCTGATGATCGCGTAGCGCGGTACGCTCGGCATTCTCGACCAGCCCGCCGTCGGCATCGCGATAGAGACCCTCCCCATAGATGCTCATCGACGAGGCAGTCACGACGCGACGAACGGGATTATCGATCAGCTTTTCGAAAAGTACGGCGGTGCCGACGTCGTTCACCGACGTATAGCGTTCGACTTCGTACATCGATTGACCTACGCCGACCTCGGCCGCCAAGTGAATGACGCTGTCAATTCCACGTAGAGCACGCTTAACCGCGTCTCCGTCGCGAACATCGGCCTCTATCAATTCTACATCGTCATCAAGATCGTCAGGTCTGCCAGTGCCGCCATGCACCTGTTCTATGAGGCTATCGAGAACACGGACATTATTGCCGCGATTTAGGAGTTCCTTTGCAACGAAACGACCGATAAACCCCGCGCCGCCAGTAATCAATACCGTTTCCATCGGTTATAATGCTCCTTGCATCTATAAGAGATGGACTCCGTCGACGTAGACTATCTTATAGCCTCCTGTCCCCTGAACCCGCACCGCTTAACGGCTTCATCTTCATCAACGTTCCGCTGAAAACGATGTAATAAACATATGTTAGCGAGTTTATGACTCTGTGGAACGCAGCATCTACATAGATGTTTTCGTATCCATGCCGAAACTTTCCGCCTTTTACATATCGTGACGGTTCCGTTACTTCTGGTACGCCATGCTGCCCATGGGCATCTTGGTCGAATACTTACAGGGCGGGGTTCCGATATAGCGTTGAGCAGCGATGGCGTGACGCAGGCCGAACGGCTGGCGCAGGCGCTGACGGACTGGCCGGTCGCTGCAATATATAGCAGCCCGCAACACCGTTGCCGTCAGACCGCAGCGATCATCGGCGATCGTTTGGCGCTAGCGGTGCAGACATCCGACGCACTGGACGAGATCGATTTCGGAGAATGGACCGGAAGAGAGTTCACCGATCTTGAGCAGGATGCGCTCTGGCACCGCTGGAACACCACGCGGAGCAAAACGCAACCGCCCGGTGGAGAGCGAATGACGAAGGCCATCGAGCGGGTGGCGGCATTTCTGGACAAACTTGGTGCCGGAGACGCGCAGACGGTCCTGTGCGTCACCCACGCCGACATCATTCGCGGTGCGATCGCCCATTATCTTGGCCTCAGCCTCGATAATATTCTGCGGTTCGATGTCGATCCGGCGTCGCTCAGCACCTTGCAGTTCGAGGGCGGGCAAGCCCGGCTCACCACGCTCAATCGGGTATTTGCATGACCAGATCGTCCCTTTCCGTCAAACAATCAGCGAACGACTTGCAGCGGGCGGTCGATGCGCTCGGCCCGTGGTTCCAGAATATCGACCTTGGCACAGTGCAGACGGCGCCCGATCATTTCCTTGGCGACTATCCCGCGTTCAAATTCGCCCGTTTTGCCGATGCGTTGCCCGCCGATCTGACGGGTAAATCGGTTCTGGATATCGGCTGCAATGCGGGTTTTTATTCCATCGAGATGAAGCGGCGCGGCGCGGCGGAGGTCTTGGGGATCGACACTGATCCGCGTTACCTCGCGCAGGCGGAGTTCGTGGCGGAGACGCTTGGGTTCGACGGCATCGAGTTCCGTAGCCTGTCCGTCTATGACGTGGCGCGGATCGGACGGAAGTTCGATCTCGTGATCTTCATGGGCGTGCTATATCACCTGCGGCACCCGCTCCTCGCGCTCGACCTCATCCGCGATCATGTCGCAGACGACATGCTGCTTTTCCAAACAATGCAGCGCGGCAGTGAAGATGTGGCGGACGTGCCCGAAGACCATCCCTTCCACGTGCCTGGCACCACCGAACCACCCGCCTATTTCGATGATCCGGGTTATCCGAAGATGCATTTTATCGAGCGGCAATATGCCGGGGACTGGACAAACTGGTGGGCGCCTAATCGCGCATGCAGCGAAGCGATGCTGCGCGCGGCCGGCTTCCGCATCGAGGCGCAACCGGAGGCCGAAGTCTATCTTTGCAAGGTGACGGAGCGGCCCTTCACGGGCTGGGGACCGGGCGGCGGCGCGGTCTATCCCGCACGGGAACAGGAGGAGAAAGCATGATCGAAGGCGCGATGATCTGGAACGAGCCGAACAACAAGTCGCATTGGGACCCGGAAGTCGATCCCGACTGGTCGATCTATGCCGATACGGTGATCCGCGCCGGCGCGGCGATCCAGCGCGTCAACCCGGAGGTCAAGCGCGTCCTTGGCGGCATGTCGCCGATCGATCCGTTCTGGGTCCAGCGGATGCGCGACATGGGCGCGCTGGATGCGGTCGATGTCGTGGCGGTGCATGGCTTCCCGCTCGACTGGAACCTGTGGCCGATCCACGCCTGGCCCGACAAGATCGCCGAGATCGAAGCCGTTGCGCCGGACAAGGAGATCTGGGCGACCGAAGTGGGCGTCGGATCGTTTGGCGCGGAGGAAGTGCAGGTGTTCGGCGTCAACCGCACCGCCGAATTGCTGGTCGGGCGCGTGCCGCGCGTGTTCTGGTACAGCCTCTACGACTTGCCGCAAAGCTGGGGCGCAACGACGCGGCACCGGGAAGCGGAGGGTTCCAGCTATTACCGCCATTTCTACATGGGCCTGATCCGCGAGGACGGGACGCCCAAGCCCTCGCTGGAACATTATGCGAAGGTCGCGGACAAAATGGGCTTGATGCAGTGGTTCCATTTCGAAGACCCGCGGCTGGACGATGCCGTCCGCTGGATGAAGCAGCTAGGGGTCCGGCATCTGCGCACAGGGCTTAGCTGGGCGGACAGCTTCCGCCCCGGCGCGATCGATTGGTTCGATCGGCAGATGGAAGCGCTGGCGGATTTCGACGTGACCGTCACCTTCTGCTTCACGCCCGAGCATCTGGGGGTCCAGCCGCATCACACCAGCGCCGCGCGCGAACCGCAGGGTTTCGCCGATTTCTGCGAATGGATGATCGAACGCTATGCGCCTGCGCAAGCCCTGCCCAAGGTCACGGCGGCATGAGCGGCGGCGTCAACATCGCCATCGTCGGAGTCGGCAATTGCGCGAGTTCGCTGGTACAGGGGCTGAGCCATTATGGCGAGGGCCGCAATGATCGCACAGGGCTGATGCACTGGGAGATCGGCGGCTATACGCCCGGCGACATCAAGGTTGTCGCCGCGTGGGATGTCGACGCGCGCAAGGTGGGGCGCGACGTGGCCGATGCGATCTTCGCAAAGCCCAATTGCACGGCGACGTTCTGCGGCGATGTGGCGCCAACCGGAGCAATTGTGGAAATGGGCTGCGTGCTGGACGGCGTGGCAGAGCACATGGCGGACTATCCCGAAGATCGCCGCTTTGTACCTGCCGACGCGCGCGAAGCCGCCAAGGCCGATATCGTCGCGCGATTGAAGGAATCCAGGGCCGACATATTGTGCAATTACCTACCCGTCGGGTCGCAGCAGGCCACGGAGTTCTATGCCGAATGTGCGCTGGAAGCGGGCGTCGCGTTCGTCAACAACATCCCGGTGTTCATCGCCAGCGATCCCGACTGGGCGGCGCGGTTCGAGAAGGCGGGCGTGCCGCTGATCGGCGACGACATCAAGGCGCAGATGGGCGCGACGATCGTGCATCGCGTGCTCACCGACCTGTTCGCCAAGCGCGGCGTGAAGCTGGATCGCACCTATCAGTTGAATACTGGCGGCAACACCGACTTCCTCAACATGTCCGATCGCAGCCGGTTGAAATCGAAGAAAATTTCAAAGACCGAGGCTGTCCAATCCGTCGCCGAGACCCGGCTTGCGGACGAGAACATCCATGTCGGCCCATCGGATTACGTGGCGTGGCAGAACGACAACAAAGTCTGCTTCCTGCGGATGGAAGGGCAGTTATTCGGTGGCGTACCGATGAACCTGGAACTGCGGCTGTCTGTGGAGGACAGCCCCAACTCGGCGGGCGTCGCCATCGACATGATCCGGTGCGCGAAGGTGGCTCTGGATCGCGGGCTTTCAGGGCCTGTCGTGCCGGTCGCGGCGTGCTTCTGCAAACATCCTCCAGAGCAGATGACGGACGATGCCGCACATGCACTGCTGGAGGCGTTTCTGGCCGATAGTACGTCCGTGGCGTTGGCTGCGGAATGACCGCAGCCGCTCAGCCTCGGACGGATCCGTCAGGCGGTCGCCTTGACGTGGTTGGAGATGTGCTTGTTCATTTCGAACATCGACACTTTCTTCTTGCCGAAGACCTTCTCCAGCTTGTCGTCCGCCAATATCTCCCGGCGGTCCTTGGGGTCCTGAAGATCGTTCTTCTTGATATATTCCCAGAGCGACGAGACGATTTCGGAACGGGCAAGCGGCTTTTCGCCGACGATGGCTGCAAGTTCGGGCGAGGGTTGAACCGGCCGGTGCAGGCCATCCGCCTTTTGTCCTCCGCCAGCGGACTTGGACTTTGCCGAAGCTTTTGCAGGGGCCTTCTTCGGTTCCTTCGCGGGTGCTTTGCTCGTGGCCATCAGGGTGTCTCCTCTTGGGTCGATACCGCAACAAACACGCGCAGAAGCAGAACGCTCCGCGCCACATTCGTTCAGTAACATAGGTTATGAGACAGGAGGCCCGATGGGCATGATGGAAGCCGCCGTGCAAACCGGGCCGGGTGAGATGGAAGTGGCCATGGTGCCGATCCCCGAACCGAGAGAGGGGCAGGTCCGCGTGAAGTTGGAGGGCTGCGGCATTTGCGCGTCGAACCTGACGCCGTGGGAAGGGCCGGAGTGGATGACCTTTCCGGGAGAGCCGGGCAACCTCGGCCATGAAGGCTGGGGTGTGATCGATGCTGTCGGTGATGGCGTGACGGGGGTGCAGGTCGGGCAGCGGGTGGCGGCGCTCTCATCCCGTGGGTATGCGGAGTATGACATTGCCGACGCCGCTGCCGTGGTGCCCTTACCCGCCGCATTGAACGGCTTGGATTTCCCAGGCGAACCGTTCGGGTGCGCGTTCAACATCTTCCGGCGATCGGATATTCGGGCGGGGCAGACTGTCGCGATTGTCGGGATCGGTTTTCTCGGTGCAATCCTGACGCGGCTGGCGACTGACGCCGGTGCGCGTGTCATCGCCATATCGCGGCGGCCCTACTCGCTGGAGGTGGCGCGCGATCATGGTGCGGCGGAAGTAATCCCGATGGAAGACCATCATGCCATCATCGAGCAGGTCAAGACGCTGACGGACGGGCGCTTCTGCGACCGGGTGATCGAAGCGGTTGGCAAGCAGTGGCCGCTCGATCTGGCCGGGGAACTTGTGGCGGAACGCGGCAAGCTCATAATCGCAGGCTATCATCAGGATGGGCCGCGCAACGTCAACATGTGGCTGTGGAACTGGCGCGGCATCGATGTCGTCAACGCGCATGAACGTGATCCGCAAGTCTATGCGCAAGGGATAAGGGACGCCATCGCAGCCATCACGGAGGGCAGGTTAGACCCCAAGCCCCTGCTGACGCACCGTTTTCCGCTTTCGCGTCTGGGCGAGGCGCTGGACGCGGCGCGCGACCGGCCGGATGGGTTCCTCAAGGCGGTGGTGACGCTATGAACGAGTTGCTGGCGATGGAAGCTGAGGGCGAACTTGACGGTAAAATCGGACGGCCGCGTATCGGCTTCCTGGGCGTCGGCTGGATCGGGCGGCATCGGATGCAGGCGATGATCGACAGCGGTCTCGCAACTGCGGCGGCGGTTGCGGACCTCAGTCCAGACAACCTCCGCGAAGCCTTGCAGGTCGCGCCCGGAGCAACCGAAGCGGAGTCCCTCGACGCCCTGTTGGACATGGACCTCGACGGCATCGTCATCGCAACGCCCAGCGCCCTGCACGCGGCGCAGTCGATCGAGGCGCTCGATCGCGGCATTGCGGTGTTCTGCCAGAAACCGCTTGGACGTAGCGCCCTCGAAGTGCAGGCCGTTGTCGACACAGCACGAAAGGCAGACCGGCTGTTGGGCGTCGATCTGTCCTATCGCTTCACGGCGGGCATGCAGGCCATTCGCGACCGGATAGGGGAAGGAGCGCTAGGAGCGGTCCACGGCGTCGATCTGGTGTTCCACAATGCCTATGGGCCGGACAAGCCATGGTTCTATGACCCGGCGCAATCGGGCGGCGGGTGCATGATGGACCTTGGCGTGCATCTCGTCGATCTGGCGCTATGGGCGCTCGACTTCCCGGGGGTGGTTGCGGTGGACAGCGCGCTGTTTGCTCAGGGTGCGCCTTTGCGTGACCGCACGGCGCAAGTCGAGGATTATGGGGTAGCGACGCTCCGGCTCACGACGGGAGCCGTTGTTCGCATTGCTTGCTCATGGAACCTGCACGCGGGACAGGAAGCCGTCATCGGCGCCGAGTTTCATGGAGCGCAGGGCGGTGCCGCGATGCGTAATGTCGGCGGCTCCTTCTACGATTTCGAGGCCCATGCGATGCAAGGCACATCGCGCACATTGCTGGCGAGCGGCGATGACCCCTGGGGTGGTCGCGCGGCTGTAGATTGGGCGCGAAGCCTGGCGAGCGGCGGCAGGTTCGATCCAGCGGCGGAACGCCTGGTCGATGTCGCCACCACGCTGGACCAAATTTATGAGGCCGCGATGCGCCCTACCAGCTCGACTTGATGACGCCGGGCAGCTGGCCTCGGTTCGCCAGCAGACGCAGCATGATCCGCGACAGGCGGAACTTACGGTAATAGGAGCGCGGTCGGCCCGTCATCTCGCACCGATTACGGACGCGGGTCGGGTTTGCGTTGCGAGGGATTTCCGCCATCTTCAATCGCGCGATCAGCCTTTCGCTTTCGTCCAGCCTCTCGTCATTCGCCATCTCTTTTAGGCGCGCGTATTTTCCCGCATATTTGGCGACCATCTTCTTGCGTCGCTCGTTCTTATTGACCATGCTGAGCTTTGCCATGAAATCCTCGAAAGCCGGAGTGATCCCGCGCCTTTAGGACGAGATGCACATCCGGCCTTTAACCTATGTAAGCTACTGATAAAGCTGCCTACTAATCTCATTGACCTATGATGGCGAAGCCGTGCGTTCAACCGCCACTGCTACCACCTGATGTGCCGCCACCGCTGGAACCGCCAGAGCCGCCAGTCGTGCTGCCACCTCCAGTGCTGCCGCCGCTTGTGGTGCCTCCGGTCGTGCCACCGCCTGCACCGGAGGAGCCGCTCATACCGCCACCAGTCGTGCCACCGCCGGTTGTACCGCCACCGGATGAGCCGCCTGAACTTGCGCCAGTGGCCGTCCCGGTGCTGCCCGTCGAGCTTCCTGCCGTGCCGAGCGACCCTGCGGTGCCCATGCCCGGATCACCAGCGGCGTTGCCGGTCGTGCCCGCGCTGCCGCCTATCATGCCGTTGTTGCCCGACGCCCCGTTGCCTGCCGACATATTGCCGATGCTCGATGCATTGCCATTCGGATCGGACGACGCGTTATTGCCTGAACATGCAGAAAGCGCCCCCCACGCAATCACGGACGCATATGTAAGATAGACTCGCTTTTTCATGATGTTCTCCATGATGATCGCGAGTTGAACCCTCCTGAAATTGGCCCGTTCCAAGGGCTAGATGTAAGTTAGCGACAAAGTTGGCTCTTCAGCCGCTAATTAGCGGCAAGCTTGAGCGAGCGCGCGATGTCGAGAACGCCCCGCCCGCTCACCGCGTCAGTGCCTCGCGCACGGAGGTCGCGCGCGCCGTCCAGCAGCAATCGCGCCACGTCGCCCGCTTTCAGGTCCGGGCGCTGGCTCATCAGCAATGCCGCTGCTCCGGCCACATAGGATACCGAATAGGACGTGCCCGACACGAGCGAGCAATAACGTTGCCCGCAATCGACAATGACATTCTGGCCCGGTGCGACGAGGTAGCGCTCCGCTGCGGACCCCGCCTTGTTCGACCAGTTGGCGAGCTTTCCGGTTGCAGTGCTCGCCCCCGCAACGATCACCGCGTCGGCGAAGCGCGGATCGGAGGCATAGCGTGCGGGCCAGACGGGTTCCTTGTCGCCATCATTCCCGGCTGCTGCGACGATCAGCGCGCCGGACGCGACCGCATGTTCCAGCGCCTTTTCCATGGCAGGCAGGCGGCGATAGGACGCGAGCGGCAGGCCGATCACGCGCGCGCCATTGTCGACCGCATAGTCAATGGCTTTCGCCAGGACTGCCGGATCGAAGCTGCACGTCGTGCGGCACGACCCGTCGCGGTCGGCACGTATCGACAGCAGCGTCGCGTCATAGGCCACGCCGAAGGTGCCGCTGCCATCCAGCGCGCTGGCAAGCAGGGATGCGGTCTGTTCACCATGATTGGCTTGCCCTTGGTCGGGTTCGCGCCTTGGCACGAGGTCGGTTGAGGCGGGCGAGAGATGCGCGAACAGATTGGGTCCGCCAAGGCCAGTGTCGATCATGGCGACGACGACGCCATTGCCGGTCGCACCCGCGCGGTAGGCGCGGTCCGCCCGCACCGCCCCAGCGCCCCAACTGAGGCGGTATTCCAGACTGCCGCGCTGCGGGCGCGGGGTTTCATTCGCGTGCGCAGCCGGGCACAAGGCGGCGGCCCACGCGACCAGAGCAACGCGCCGAAGCACGCCCCAAAACGAACGGGTCAATCGAGACTCCTGAAGATGTGAAACGGCGGCGTCGTCTGCCACAAAGGGAATATAGTACTGAGAAGGCTGAATTAAATCCCTGAAGTACCGAAAGATGTCGCGATGCAGGAAGACCGAATTTCTGCACGAACATACCTGCAGTACACGTCAGGTGGCATGCTGCCGACAGGGACTGCGACCAGCGCTTCGGTCCGAGCCTGCTTCACCGGTGACGGAGAGCATTTGCCGCTTCGCGGGCCGCGATGCGGCACCAGGGCGATGTAATCGTACTTCCGGCAGATGGCCGTCACAGCAAGTGCTCGTCGGATTACCGGTTGATCGAAGGTAGCGTAAGCCATAGTAAAGATTACCAATTATACCTAAGGCGGAGACTTAGCCGTGGATCGCAGACAATTTCTTGCCACCAGCGGTGCAGCCGCAATCAGCGCTGCGTTGATCCAGACGAAGGGCTTCGCGCAACCCGCTGGAGATGCTGCGCTCAACGCCGAGTTCGAGCATGTCTTCCAGCAGTCGCTGGCGCGTTCGCCTGAACTGACGACATCGCTGGGGCTGGATCGCGGACCGCTTGCCGCAGCGAAAAGCCAGCTGTCGCCACGGACGCCAGAAAAGCGCGCGAGGGATGTCGCGCAAGTGAAGGCGTCGATCGCCAGCCTGCGTCGCTTCGACACGCCTGCCCTGTCTCCTGCGGCGCGGCTCAACCTCGAAGTGGTCTTGTATTCGCTCAATACGCAGATCGCAGCGACCGAACGCTTCGGGATCGACAGCCCTATTCGCCCCTATCGTATCTTCCAGCAGGGCGGCGCATATTTCTCGGTGCCCGACTTCCTCAATACCGCGCACACGATCAACCAGAAGCCGGATGCCGACGCCTATCTGGCGCGGCTCGATCAGTTCGCGACGGTACTCGACCAGGAAAGCGCCATGCAGCAGGCGGAGGCGGCCAAGGGGCTGCTCGCGCCCGGCTGGTCGCTCGACCTGACGCTGGGGCAGATGCGCAAGCTGCGCGGGCAACCCGCCGCCACGTCCAGTATCGTGCAGTCGCTCGTCAAACGCGCGGGGGCGAAGGGCATCGCAGGCGACTGGCAGGCGCAGGCTGCGTCGATCGTCGAGGGCAAGGTCTATCCTGCGCTCGACCGGCAGATCGCATTGATCGAAAAGCTGAAGCCTACGACCAAGCCGGGCGACGGCATCTGGCGCGTGCCCAACGGCGACGCGATCTATGCGATGGCGCTCAATCAGGCGACCACGACCACGATGAGTCCGGACGACGTGCACAAGTTGGGCCTTGCACAGGTTGCGGAGATCAGCGGGCAGATCGACGCGATCCTGACGTCGCAGGGCTATACCGGCGGCACGGTCGGCGAACGCCTTGCCAAGCTCAATGTCGCGCCCGACCAGTTGTATGCGAATACCGCCGCTGGCCGGGAGGAACTGATCGCCGGGCTGAACGAAGGCGTGAAGGCGATGTATGCGAAGCTCCCGCAGGCGTTCGCCACCGTGCCGACACAGCCGCTGGAAATCCGCGCGGTGCCGGTCGAGATTCAGGATGGCGCATCGAACGGCTATTATAATCGCGCGTCATTGGACGGTTCGCGGCCCGCGATCTATTTCGTCAATCTGAAGGACGTGGGCGACTGGCCCAAATATACGCTGCCCTCGCTCACCTATCATGAAGGCGTGCCCGGCCACCATCTCCAGATCAGCCTGGCGCAGGAATCGCGCGACATTCCGACACTGCGCAAGATCGGCTTCTTCTCGGCCTATTCCGAAGGCTGGGCGCTGTATGCCGAGCAGCTTGCCGACGAGTTGAAGGCTTATACGACGCCCTTGGAGCGTGTCGGCTATCTCCAGTCGTTCCTGTTCCGTGCGACAAGGCTAGTCGTCGACACCGGGATACACGCGAAGCAATGGAGCCGCGAGAAAGCGACTGATTACATGGTCGCGACGACGGGCTTCGCGCGTCCGCGCACACAGCGCGAAGTCGAGCGGTACTGCACGCAGGCGGGACAGGCGTGCAGCTACAAGGTCGGACACATGGCGTGGAGCCGTGCGCGGGCGAAGGCGCAGGCGGCACTGGGCGCAAAATTCGATCTCAAGGCATTTCATGAGATCCTGAAGGAAGGCGCTATGCCGCTCACGATCCTGGAACGCCGTGTCGACGAGCGGATCGCTGCGATGACTCGCTCTGCTTGAGCGGCCGCTTGGTCAGGCGATGGTTCGCGGCCTCATGAATTGAAGAGGTCGCTATATTCCCTCGGCTGCGACCGGAGATATTGAGGCGGCGCCTTCACACTTTCCCCGAAATGGGCGGCAGCATGCCAGGGCCATCGCGGATCGTAGAGCACGCCCCTCGCCAAGGCGATAAGGTCGGCGTCCCCTGCCCTGAGTATCTCTTCGGCCTGATCGTATCCGGTGATGAGGCCAACGGCCACGACCGGCATGTTCGTCGCAGCCTTGACAGCGCGGGCGAGCGGAACCTGATAGCCTGGCCCGACCGAGATTCGCTGGGCAGGCGCAAGGCCGCCGCTGGATACATGGATCGCATCGCAGCCGCGCGCTTCGAGGGCCTGGGCCAATATGATGGTTTGCTCGATATCCCAGCCGCCATCCACCCAGTCAGTGCCCGACACGCGCATGGTGACGGGGCGATCGGCGGGAAAAGCGGCCTGAACGGCATCGAATATTTCGAGGGGAAAGCGTATCCGATTTTCCAGACTTCCGCCATATTCATCCTCACGACGGTTGGACAAGGGCGAAAGGAACTGGTGGAGCAGATATCCATGCGCGCCATGGATCTGGATTGCGTCGATCCCCAGCCGTGCCGCCCGCTTCGCTGCATCCGCAAAACCGTCGCGCACTCTTGAAAGCCCTTCGCGATCCAGCGCCAGCGGCGCATTCTGGTCCTGATCGAAGGCCAATGCGGAAGGAGCGACGGTTTGCCAGCCGTCCTTCTCTTGAGGCCCGATCTGCGCACCCCCATGCCAAGGTTTGTCGGTGGACGCCTTACGACCGGCATGGGAAAGCTGAATGGCGATCGGCATGTCCGAATAGCGCCGCACGCTCGCCAGCGTGCGCGCCATCGCTGCTTCCGTCTCATCGGACCACAGGCCTACATCGGCATAGGTGATCCGCCCCTCCGGCACCACGGCAGTCGCCTCGATCGTCAGCAACGCCGCGCCGGAGAGAGCCAGATGCCCAAGATGGATCAGGTGCCAATCCGTCATGCAGCCATCCTCCGCCGAATATTGGCACATCGGCGCAATGACGATCCGATTCGCGAGCGCAATACGACCAATATTGTAAGGCGTGAAAAGCTGGGTCTGACTCATGCTTGGTCCTTCTGGCTTGCCTATGTGCGGCCTTGCTGGGCACTGCCCGGCCGATCGTCAATGGGAACACGCGCACGCCGTTAACCCGTTATAGCGTGCATAGACCAACAGATAATTTAGGTCTTGCAGTAGCCGCAGCGCGAGTCCAACGCCGTCGAACGCATAACTATAAGCCGGGAGCCTTGAAAATTCGTCAGATCGCAGCCCTTCCCTATCGGGCCGATACGATAGCGACGGACGCCGCCGTCCGCATCATGCTGGTGACATCGCGCGGGTCAGGACGATGGGTCATTCCCAAGGGAAATATCGGCGCGGGCATCGCGCCTCATGCCGCCGCGGCGCAGGAAGCCGAAGAGGAAGCGGGTGTTTGCGGACCCGTCTGCCCGACACCACTTGGCTCCTACCGCTATCGCAAGACCAAGGGCAGCGGCGCGTCGCTGATGGTCGATGTCGACGTTTATCCTCTTGCAGTGACACGGGAACTTAGCGAGTGGAAGGAAGCGGACGAACGCGAACGCCGCTGGTTCTCGCTCGCCGAAGCGGCGAACGCCGTGGACGAGGACGATCTTCGCGATCTCATACGTTCGTTCGGCGCACGCGAGTTCAAGGCAGCGGCGCAACGTATGCGTGTGTTTGGCCTGGTTGCCAAGAAAACAGGGATTGGTGAGATGTTTGCGTGGTTCCAGAGGCTGCTTCCCAAGAGCGGCAACTTCTTCGAGCTGTTCGAGGCGCATTCGGTGACGGTAATGGCCGCCGCCGACGCGCTGGCCCGGTTGTTCGAAGGCGGTTCGGCGCGCAAGGACCACATCCGCGAAGTGATCGAGCGCGAACATGACGCCGACGAGATCACGCGCGAAACGCTTCAGACCGTGCGCAAGACGTTCCTGACGCCGTTCGATCGCGGCGCAATCACGAGCCTCATCGGTGCCCTCGACGATTGCATCGACGAGATGCAGGC
Source organism: Sphingobium sp. SCG-1 (assembly GCF_002953135.1). NCBI lineage: Bacteria > Pseudomonadati > Pseudomonadota > Alphaproteobacteria > Sphingomonadales > Sphingobiaceae > Sphingobium > Sphingobium sp. SCG-1. The sequence goes on along the minus strand of NZ_CP026372.1, from coordinate 764,409 downwards.
GGCCGTGCAAGCGATCGACCTGTATGAAGTTGAGGCGTTCGAAGCAGAGATGCGCGACATGACCGCCATCGTCGTGGATGCGGCGCGCCTGACTGCCGAAGCGATGCCATTGCTGCGCGATGTGGCGCGGAACGGCAAACGGCTTCACGAACTGACCGAACGTCTGGTGCGGATGGAAGGTCACGCGGACGAGATACATGCCGCCGGTCTCAAGAAGACATTCAAGGCCAATGGCGGCCCGAACACGCTGAAGTTCGTGGTGGATCAGGAAATCTATAAGCATCTGGAGAGGATCGTGGATTCGTTCGAGGATGTCGCGAACGAGATTGACGGCATCGTCATCGATCACGCCTGACCATGCACGAGTTGGCATTCCCGCTGCTGGTGGGCCTCATCTTCTGTGCGCTCGCGTTCGATTTCCTTAACGGGCTTCACGATGCGGCGAACTCCATCGCAACGGTGGTGGCGACGCGGTTGCTTACGCCGTTGCAGGCCGTGCTGTTCGCCGCGACCTTCAACTTCGCAGCCTACTTCCTGACGCTCGCTTTCCCAAGCCTCCATGCCGTTGCGGAAACGATCGGCAAGGGGTTGATCGACAAGGAACTGGTGACGCCTGCGGTCATCTTCGGTGCGCTGGGAGGCGCCATGTTCTGGAACGTTGTGACTTGGCTGAAGGGCATCCCCTCCTCCAGCAGCCATGCGCTCGTCGGCGGGCTGATTGGTGCGGGTGTCGCGCATGCGGGGCTGAACGGCATTCAGTGGAGTGGCCTCAACAAGACGCTCCTGGCGATCGTGTTATCGCCGACGCTCGGCATGTTTCTGGCGATGTTCGTGATGCTGGTGTCGAGTTGGATATTCCGCAACGCGACGGCAGGTCGGGCGGAACGCAGCTTCCGCGCGCTGCACCTCCTGTCGTCCGCCGCCTATTCGCTGAGCCACGGCCTCAACGATGCGCAGAAGACGATGGGGATCATCACGGTGCTCCTCTACTCGACCGGCTATCTCTCCGGAGAGTTCGCCGTGCCGCACTGGGTCGCGATAAGCTGCTATATCGCCATTGCCCTTGGCACGATGTCGGGCGGCTGGAAGATCATTCAGACGATGGGGTCACGCATAACGCGGCTGTCGCAGCATCAGGGGTTCAGCGCGTCGATGGGCGGATCTGTCGTATTGTTCGGGGCGTCGCTGCTCGGAATACCGGTTTCGACCACGCATACCATCACAGGCAGCATCATCGGCGCGGGCGCCGCGCGGCGCGCCTCGGCAGTGCGATGGGACGTTGCGCGCGGGGTGATTACCGCATGGGTCATCACCATACCCGCGTCGGCTGCGGTGGGCGCGCTATTCTATGCGCTGACGACGATTTTCTGAGCGCTCAGCTAATCGCTTCCTTCAATGCGTGAACGTCTTCCGGCGCAAACGCGCGGCCGGTAAGCTGACGCATCACGTAGTCGACTATGGCGGGGGATGCAGGAACTGCTGAGCCACCCCAGAATTTCGCGCGAAGGCGAGCAATCGCTTCGGAATTCTGGGCCGTGAAGGCGTCGCCATTACGAATGATGCGACATAGAGTTTGGAAGTCGAACGCCGGAATGCCCACGACATTGTCTTTGAACGGCATCACCAGTTCGCGGTCCTTGCTGAGATATTCCTCCAGATCGAACGTGTAGAGGATGACCGCCGACCGGTGCAGGATGTAATCATAAAAGACGGAAGAGTAGTCGGTGATGAGGCAGTCGAAGTCCGAGAGATAGGTGTTGAAGTCGATGCCTGTCGGCCAGGTTCTGACGTTTTCAACGCTGTCTCCATAGCGATATTGCGTCCGGGGATGCGGCTTGATGTAGAGGAGCGCGTTTCTGGCCGCGAGGGCGTCGGATAGGCCGCGAAGATCGGGCAAGGCTTCGCTGAACAAGTCCCTGCCGGAATCTCTGTAGGTCGGAAGATAGATATAGACTTCATCGAAGCCGTCCGGCCGCATCGTGAAGCCTGAGGTCTTATCGATCCCTTCGGCTACTTCTCGCAACTTGCTGCCCAAAGTACAGTCCAGCCGGGGATAGCCCAATTGCGGGCAGCGCTCGGGAAGCATTTGAAATTGCGATGCGAAGTGCGCCTGCATGACGTCCGATGTGCTCACAAGAATGTCATACGGGCGCAGATATTCTATGCCTGCGACACGGCCGATCCAGCCACCCGCGGCGCGATGAGCGGCAGCAGTGTTGCCGCCTTTGTGGCCAAGGTGAACCGATTTGATGCCGACGCCATGCCAGAGATTTACGAGGACGGCGCCCTTGCTGAGGAAGGTGTTCACATTCCTCATGCCGTGTGAAAAGACGATGACTTTTGCGCGGAGAACTGCGGCCATGCCATGCAACGACCAGCGCATCTCGACCGGATAGCCGAGGCGGCGGAGCTGGTTACGGGTCGCCTTTGATCCGGTGATCCATGTTACGCGTATCCGAGGCTCGAACAGCAGCATCCACAGGTACAGATATTTGGGATTATCGGCGAAGGTTTCGCCCGTATAGCCAAAGACCCAGCGATAGGGCGAGCGAGGGAATAGTCCGGACGCCGGATACAGAGTGACGTTCAGGAGGAACGTGACGAGATGCCGGGAACGCGCTTTAAACGGGCGGAGAAGCGTCTTGGCGCGCGCAATCGCACTCATAATGGTCCGGCGTGTATCATGCCCGCTCCGGCATTGTGACATTTCCGGATCTCGGGCGGTCACGCCTCTTCATCTCGCGATCCACCAGCGCCTCAACATAGCGCACGATTTCCGGCGATGCAGGCGCGGCGGAACTGGACCAGAACTTCTCCCTCACGCGCTCAAGCTGCTTGTCGCATGACGGGTGGAGCGCGACGCCCTGCTTCAGGATTTCGCACAAGTCGCCGAAGGACGAGGTGCGCACGCCCGCCACATTCTCCGCATAAGGATAGAGCAGTTGACGATCTTCGCGAAGATATCGCGCAAGGTCAAAGGTATACAGGATTGCGCCCCGCGACCGGACGAACAGATAGTCGTAGAGCACCGAGGAATAATCCGTGATGAGGATATCGAATTCATCGAGCCAGGCGTAATAATCCAGTCCCGCAGGCCATGGCCTGATGTTGGCGTGCATATCAGGGATGGTGCCCGTGGTACGCGGGTGCAGCTTCACATACAGCACCGCATTCCTGGCCGCCAAGGTCGTCGACAATCGATCCAGATCCGGTAGCGCTTCCTCCATAAAGGGTCGCTCCGTATCGCGATAAGTCGGCAGGTAGATGTACCGTTCAGCAAAGCTATCCTCGAAGGGCTTCTCGCTCCACTTGCTGTCCAATGCGGCTGCGACTGCCTTCAGTGTCGTGTCGCTCGCCGGGTCCAGCCGTGGATAGCCCAGTCGGGGGCAGCGTTCCCGGGGAAGGTCGAACTGGCTGGAAAAGTGCGCCTGCATGAAGGGTGATGTCGTCACGACGATGCTGGGGCGCTTGAGATAGTCGAGGAAGAGGGCGCGCATGAACCAGTTGCGCCTATATTTCTGATGCCGGCTTATGACACCGCCTTTGTCGCCAAGCTGCGTCGCTTTCAGCCCGACGCCATGCCAGAGGTTTATCAGCCTTGCGCCGCCGCTCACGAGGAGATTGACGTCGCTGGCGCTATGATCGAACAGGTGCGCGCTCGACCGCAGTGCGTGGAGAATGCCGCCCACCGACCATTTTCGATGCGATCTATATCCAGCGTCGGTCAGGAAGCGTTGCAGCGCCTTGTCAGGCGTGATCCACGAAGCCTGAATGTCGGGGCGGTGGATGGACAGCCACAAATAGAGATATTTGGAATTCCCGGCGAACTCGCCTCCCTGATGCCCGAAGGCCCAGCGCTGCTCATCCCGCGGCACCAGCGACAAAAGCGGGTAGACGGTCAGGTTCAACAGCCCCATCCACAGCCGCGCGGCGTATCCGCTGATCCTGCTTAACGATATCATAGACAAATCCCGTCGTGTCGGTCACCAGAATGCCGAGCGCCTTTCTCGCGACTTCATCTGCATTCAAAAGCGTTTCCGGCGGCTCATAGCCGAAGGCTTTCACGCGCATTGGTGTCTGCGTCCTCTCTGGATTGACGCAGTTCACATGCACGCGTGCGTCGGCCCACTCGTCTCCCAATGCCTGTGTCAAGTTGACGACGGCGGCTTTCGAAGCGCTGTAGGTCGAATAGAAGGCTCGGCCATAAGTGTAGGAACTGGAGGCGAAGAACAGCAGGTGACCTTGATGCCGCACAAGGTGCCGATATCCCAGGCGCGCCAGCAGTACTGCGCCCAAGATGTTCGTGTTCACGTCTTCCACCACCTGCGCCTCGGTCATGTTCATCAAAGGCTGACGATTGAGAACGGCGGCGGCGTTGACGATCGCGTCGATCCGGCCGTCGGACGCCACTACGCTGTCGAGGAATCGTTCGATCGACGCAGCATCGGCAATATCGACGCCGGTCGACTTGCTGGCGACGTGCACATTGGCGCCGTAAGCAGTGGCCATGCGCGCCATTGACGCCCCAATACCGCTGGTGCCGCCGAAGATCGCGATCGTCTGCCCCTGCAAACGGGCGAGCAACGTCGTTTCCGGTACGGCGTCGAGGCGACGGCCGGCATTTGTCTGCATCAACTTGTCGATCAACATCAGATCGTCGGGATAGGTGAGCTTCACATTGCTCGGCGCGCCTGTCGCGACATAGATCGGCACTTCCGGCGAATACCGAAGAACCACCCCGCAATCATCGGTCGTGCGAAAATCCGGGTCCATCAGCGCGCGATCATAGGCCGCCTTTATGACCGGCAGCTTGAACGCCTGCGGCGTCTGGCCAAGGCGTATTTTCCTCCGATCGGGAATTTCCCTGATCGTATTTGTGTCGCCATCGATCAGTACGACGGTATCGGCCGATGGAATGGCAACATCGACCGCAGAGTAATGTTGCAGCGCGTCAAGCACTTCGCCGATCATGCGTTCACTTACCAGCGGACGGACAGCGTCATGGAAGATCAGGTTCAGATCGTCCGCATCGTCTTCGTTTGCATAGGCCCGGATGGCGGCCAGCGACGATTCATATCGCTCCTTTCCGCCCAGCAGCACACGTTTGACCTTCGTGAAATTCTGTTTGATGATGAGTGACTTGATCTCACTCAAACACGCCTGATTGGTGACGATGGCAATCTCATCGATGCCCCTGTGGCCCTGAAAGCGTTCCATGGCGTGCGCAATGACAGGGCGGCCGGCGAGTTTGACCAACTGTTTGGGACGACCAAGGCCAGAGCGCTCCCCTGTGCCGCTGGCCAAAATGATAGCGATCGATCTAGACATACACCACTCTAAGATACGGTCCCCGGTCCGGGACTATGGCAATCGCCGCAGCCGCGATATACGTAGTTCCCGCAATCTCGGTTGAGCCGCTTTGTAACACCGATGAAATATGTGGGGTTTAGAAAGCGGCCTTCCCCGTGACCACTATCCACCACCAAGGCAGGATCATGATGAACGTCCTAGCAAAGCTTGCTCATCGCGATGGATACAGCGTCCATGTCGACCCGGCGCAGATCGAACGTACCGGGATGGATCAACATGGGCCAATCGTTGTGCTGCATGACGGGACCATATTGAAGCTGAGACCGGTCCTTCGGGCGTCAAAGGTCCTACCAAGCAAGCGGCAGGCGGTTCTGGCCAAGGCGCACTGACTGCGCGAGTTGCGCCAACCATGTCCCGATGCGAGCACTCCCCGGCCCTCGTGGCTGAATACTAAGGGATAGTGCTGAGTGTAAGCAGCGCCCAAACCCGATAGGGGTGATCCCAAGCAGCCCGAGCGTTGCAAGAGGTTCAGCAATGAGCGCGGCTCCGCCAGCGGCCGCGCCTTTTTCGGACGGCGCGATGACACAACCGGTTTCGAGTATCTGGCAGGGGCTGCTCCAGCTTTATCAATTCGTGTCGCCGCGTCGGCGCTGGCAGGGTCTTCTGGTCCTTGCCATCATGATCGCGGGCGCACTGGCGGAGCTTCTGACCGTCGGGTCGGTGCTGCCGTTTCTGGCCTTCATCACCGATCCGGAAGCGGCGAGCCGTCATCAAGCCGCGCGATGGCTGCTCTCCAGCCTGAATGTCCACAGTCATGCAGATGCCGTGACGGTGTTTGCGGGGATATTCTGCGTCATCGCTCTGGCCGCTGCGGCGGTGCGCGTGTTGCTGGCCTGGGCGAGCCAGAAGTTCATGTTCCGCGTGGGATATGATCTGGGCGTCGCGATGTATTCCCGCGTCCTGTTCCAGCCGTACAGTTTCCACGTCGCGCATAACAGCAGCCAGATACTTGCAGGCGTGAACAAGGTTCAGCAGGTGCTCAACAATATGATGTTGCCGCTGATGCAGGGATTGACGTCGCTCATCATCGCGATCTTCATTCTTGCGGGGCTGTTGTTCATCGACGCGCCGGTCGCGCTGGTCTCCACCATGAGTTTCGGGCTTATCTATCTCGTGGTGTCGCTGGCGACGCGAAAGCGCCTTCGCGCGAACAGCCTGATAATCGCGCAATCCAACACGTCCAAGATGAAGACTGTGCAGGAGGGATTGGGCGGCATCAGAGATGTGCTCATCGATCGTTCGCAAGCCATATATGTCAAGAAATTCTCCCGGATCGACGAAAAACTCAGAGATGCGCAGGCTGCCAATGCGTTGATCGGTGTTGCGCCGCGCTTCATGATCGAGAGCCTGGGCATGGTGATGATCGCGGTGCTCGCGCTTTTCCTCGTCAGGGGAACGGGCGGTCTGGCGGCCGCCCTGCCCGTTCTCGGCGCGCTCGCGCTTGGCGCGCAGCGCCTGCTTCCGCTGCTGCAGCAAACCTATAACGGCTGGACCCAGATCATGAACAACAGGTCCACCTTCTTCGATGTTCTGACCCTGCTCGATCAGCCGCAGTCGGCCGAACAGCGAAAGCCGTCCATCCCCATCGATCTTCCGTTCGCCCGTGAAATCGAGTTCGCAAGTGTCTGCTTTCGCTACCCCGGTGCCAGCGTGAACGCCGTCAACAATGTGGAACTGCGCATCCCCAAGGGCGCGCGAGTGGGCTTCATGGGCAAAACGGGAAGCGGAAAGAGCACCATCGTCGATCTGGTCACTGGTCTGCTGGAACCGAGCAGCGGCGACATATTGATCGATGGCGCGCGACTAACGAGCGCCAATGTCGCTGCGTGGCAGGACAAGCTCGCTCATGTGCCGCAGGCGATATACCTCTCCGACGGGCCGATAATCGAGAACATTGCTTTTGGCGTCGACCGCAGCAAGATCGACATCGACCGCGTCCATGATGCGGCGCGGAAAGCCGATATACACGATTACATCTGCGGCCAGACGAACGGATATGAGACACTGGTTGGCGAGCGCGGGGTGAGGTTGTCGGGCGGGCAGCGGCAACGCATCGGCATCGCCCGTGCCCTTTACAAACGGGCGAGCGTGCTCATCCTGGACGAAGCGACCAGCGCCCTGGACGATGCGACGGAGGCGTCCGTCATCGACGCCGTGGAGGGACTAGGCGACGATCTGACGATCATCATGATCGCGCATCGCCTGACGACACTGCGCAATTGCGACATTATCTTCCATATCGACAAAGGCGAAGTGGTCGACCGGGGCTGTTACGCGGACCTGATCGAAAACAAGAACGTACGGAAGCTGAAAGCCTGAGTTCCCCTCATGAAGCCTTAAGCCTGGAGATTGTCCTGTGAAATGAGCGCGCAATAGGCGGCGGAATCGACGAGAGAAGCCGGCGCGCGGTCAGGTTCATCGTCCAGGCGTTTCGCGGGATCAAAGGAAGGATATTTTGCATCAACGCACGATCGTGGTCGCGATAGGCTTGCTTGTAGATTTCCACCAGATCACTGGGGCGCAGAAGCGTTAGCAACAGCTCCATTGCGTCTCGATCCTGAAGCCTGTGCGCCACGGCGTAGATACGCCGCCGCCGGCCGGGCAGGTCGCGGTTCAGCGCTTCGACAAAATAATCGGGAAGACCGGTGTGGTTGGCGCGCGCAAATTCGAATATCCGCCACCGCCCAACCGCCTGTCCGTCCAGGCTGGCCGTCTCATTACCCGGATGGAGCCGGTAGTGGACGAGCGGCTTCCAGACGAGCGACAGATTACCACGTGTCAGTGCCCTAATAAGGAACTCCAGGTCTTCCGCCTTGATGCCGAGCATTCGCGGATCATAGCCGCCGATGTCCTGCGCAAACCTTCGCCGTATCATCATCGTGGAGGGATAGATCGGCACGCGCTTCAGAAGTCGGTCGAGCGGGAATTTTCCGACGTAAGACCAGCTCTCTCCGTCCGACGCGACGGGAATGCCATCCCAATAGCCGGGAGGCGCCTTCTCGAAATTGGTTTGCGCATCTTGCTCCGTATCGCGGAATTTACGGTGATCCGACGACAGGATGTCAGCCCGCCCGTCGCGCATCGGTTTGGCCATTTGGGCAAGATAGTCGGGCGCGAGCAAGTCGTCGTCGTCAAGGGTCGCAATCCATTCGCCCGAAGCAAAGTCGATGCCGACATTGCGCGCGATCTGCTTGATGTTCGGCGTGGATTTGACCAGCCGCACCCTATCACCAAAGGGCGCGAGCGCTGCCGAAGCGCGATTCTGGACGCCATTGTCGACGACGATGATCTCTCTTGGCAATAGCGTCTGCGCGAGGACGGACTCCACCGTTTGAACGAGCAAGTCAGTGCGATCATGCGTGGGAATGACGAAGGAGACGTCGAGCGGAGCATTCGTCATCCGTGGTCCTTCGGGCTTTTTGTATCGACCTATGAGATCGCGGTTTTACATCTCCGGCCCAAAGCCAGAGCGCCATCCGGAGCAATCCTATGCTGCGATACATCTGTCCATTCGACAGAAATGCGGAGGTAATCTAACGGAGACGGAGAAAGGCGCAAAACCTAAAGATCGCGCCAGAAGCGTGGCGACTGCGAATTTCAGAAGATGGTGGAGCCGAGTTATATAAAGATTACCTTCCAAGGCAGATCGCGATTTTTCTAAATCTTTGATTTTCATTGGCCAAGGAAAAGCTGGCATATCCGATGAGCGCATGAGATTTCCGCCCAGGTGCGCGCCTATCAGCTGATAGACAACCGCCTGGCCGAGCATGCGCAGTGGGGATCGCGAGCTGCTCGCGATCGAGTTGCCGCCATCATCGAGATGGGCGACGTGTCAGTCGATCTGAGTGCCAGCCATGCCGCTGCGCCCGCAGCGGCGAGCAGAGCAACACTGGGATCGCGCAGCAGATCTGGATGGCGCCGCGCCGCCCACAGGCACATCAGCCCGAACAGCACCTGCCCGAGCGCGAGGCTGAGCATAGTCCGTAAGGGTTGTCTCAGGTCCTGGCCCACGCTTGCCGCGCACATACTGGCTCGCGACATCGATCGCGAAGTGCAACGTACCCGTGAAGGTCAGCCAGCCGAACGCGGCAAAGGCAAGAATCTCGCCATGCATGCTCCATCCTGGTAGATCGTTCAGAACCGCACCCCCGTCGCGTCTTCCGACAACGCCCACAGCTGCTTTATTGCCGCGCTATCCAGCGCTTGCGGCGGGATCTTCGCTTCGGTTGGATGGCCGCGCGTCTCGCCGAGGCGATCGGGACCATAGTAGCCCCCAGCGCGCGCGTTCGGCGACGTGGCCGCGTACAGCAGCGGCAACGCCCCTTGAGCCGCGGGCTGAAACAGGAACGGCAGCAGGGACCGCACACGGCTGTGCAAGCTTCCGCGGCCCGGTCCGTTGTGCAGCAGTTCGGTACGTGCGACGCCGGGGTGAGCCGCGATGCTACTGATCTTCCATCCCGCCGCGCCGCTGCGCCGTTCGAACTCGAAGCCGAACATCAGGCATGCGATCTTTGAGCGCGCATACACCGGCATCGCGCTGTAGCTGGCAGTCGCGTTCCAATCATCCCAGTCAACCGATCCCGACCGGGCAGCGACGCTCGACACCGAAACCACCCTCGCTCCATCGGACGCGCATAGCAGCGGCAGCAGATGGCCCGTCAGCGCGAAATGGCCGAGGTGGTTGGTGCCGAACTGCAGTTCGAAGCCATCTGCCGTTTCGCGCCGCTCGGGCGGCACCATCACACCTGCGTTGTTGACCAGGAGGTCGAGTTGCTGCTCATCCTTTCCCAAACGCTCGGCGAAGCGCGCCACTGAACCCAGCGAGGCGAGGTCGAGTGTTTCGAAGCGAACGTTCGCCGCCGCCACGTCCGATCGGATGCGAGCAACGGCTTCTGCACCTTTGCCGGTATCGCGTCCGGCGATCACGACGTCGGCACCGGCACGGGTTAGCGCGTGCGCAACCGCGAAGCCGAGTCCACCCGTGCCAGTCACCACCGCCATCCGCCCATCCTGACGAGCCATGTCGCCGATTGTCCACTTTTCCATCTCTGCCAACCCTGTTATGTGCACTGAGTGCATTTATTATATTGCACTCAGTGCAACGATCAAGTGTAATGACAATGGTTGAAAACGATATCCCGTCGACGTCGGGCCTGCGTGAGCGAAAGAGGCAGGAGACGCAGCGGCGAATCACCGATGCAGGCATCTGTCTGTTCATTGAAAAGGGCATCGACGCGACGACGCTGGACGAGATCGCTGCGATGGCAGGCATCTCGCGCCGCACGTTCTTCCACTACTTCAAGTCGAAGGACGACATCCTCATCTCGCTCCAGAAGGGCCTGGGCGGAATGATCGCTGGTCGGATTCGACAGGCGGACGAAGACGCTTTGCCCCTCGATGCGATCCGTGCGTCAGTAATTGGGGTATGCGCCGAAGTGCCGGCCGACGACATGGTCGCGATCGACCGGCTCATGCGGTCGAGCCCGGCCGTTCAGGCACGCAAGCAGGCCAGCTACGTCGAGCAAGAGCGAATATTGTTCGCAGCGCTAAGTGCACGCTGGCCCGATCCTGCACGCGGGATGGCGCTCCGGCTCATCGCAATGCTCGCGATCGGAGCGATCCGCCTGGCGACCGAGGCCCTGAGTCAGGAGGGCGAGCGGCGTTCGCTCATCGAACTGCTGAACGCAGCGTTCGATGCCCTAACGAGCGAGTTGGCAGGCGAGAGGTTTGACGATCGACCAAATGCGCACCCGGTGTAGATTTCCAATAATATGATCGTTCTTAGCCGGTCCCGAGAGGCGGCTAGTTCCGGTTTCTCTTCCGGAACCTGCCTGGCTGCAGATTTCTAGCCTTGCACGCACAACGAGATGGCTAGGCTGGTCCACAATTTCGGCGGCTGGCGACCAGATGGCGCCGTTCACCGGCGTCGGCTTGAATGGCTGGTTCATTGCCGAAAGCTGCGGCCCGCTCATCGACGGCGCTGCAGTCAACGTCTTCGGGGAGAAGCGGCGACCGCGGGGGCCGCGTTCAGGTCGCTCCCCAAGTGCTCGCCACTTGCAGATCGGCGATGTGAGTGAGAACCTCTAGCGCACCCTCTATGTTAACACCGTCACGCCATCGCGAAATGGCTGGGGACGCGCGAAGTTCAAATAGGCTCGGTCGTATAAATTCACTTATCCTTCGACTTTTCGCCGCTGCTATCGCACTTGAGGTCCTCGGGTTTGCGGGTCTCCTCGAGCAGACTGATGATAACATTGAAGAGGTGCGAGGTTCGCCGCGTGATCGTGCGAAGGCATCGCTGCTAATCCTCGGTTGGGATGAGATCAGCTACCCTGCTAACGTCTGTTGCCCACTAAAAGCCGCTGGTTGCCGCGGCCATCGGGAATGGCGGCTTCGTCCCAGCTGCCGCCTGCCAATGTCGACGTTTTCGGACTTCACTTTGTCAATTTCACCTTCTCAGCAGCGGATTTTCCACTTTAGTCGATATGCTAGTAATAGCCTTCTGAACCGTCTGATCACTTAAGGGAATTAACCTTGCCGCATTATTGTCGCTTGCAGGAAAAGGTGTTTTGATCGTTTCTCCGACGGGGCTTAAGGAGACATGTTATGACCTTGAAATCTGTCGACCCGTCGCGCCGCGACCTGCTGGCCGCCGCTGCCGGGCTTTCCCTCATGACAGCGTCGATCCCCGCAACCGCACAAATCCCGACCAAGCCGCCGACGCTGGCACCTACCGGTCCCAAAAAGCGGCTCGGCATGATATTGTTCGATGGCTTCGAGCTGTTTGACGTTTTCGGACCCTTGTCGATGTTCGGAGCATTGCAGGACCGGGTGGAAATTGTGATGCTCGCTGAGAAAGCCGGTGCGATCAGGAGCGGCGGCGGTCCATCGGTCATTGCCGATAGTGCATTAGTCGATGCGCCTCCTCTCGATATCGTCATGATTCCCGGCGGAATTGGTACGCGGCGTGAGGTGGCCAGCCCGGAGTTCATCAGCGCGGTCCGTGCGTTAGCCGAAAAGACGCCGCAGGTCGCGACGGTTTGCACCGGATCGGGCGTTCTGGCGAAAACCGGACTACTTGACGGTCATAAGGCTACGACCAACAAGATGGCCTGGAAGTGGGCGACGGCACAAAGCACAAAGGTGTGGTGGGTAGCCAAGGCGCGCTGGGTTGAAGACGGTAAGTTCATCTCGTCCTCGGGGGTATCTGCGGGCACCGACATGGCCCTCGCGCTCATAGCAAAGATGTATGGCAAGGAAACAGCGCAATGGGTCGCCAACCGCGCTGAGTATCGCTGGCATGACGACCCTGCCGATGACCCATTTGCGGCGTTGAACGGGCTCGCGAGCTAGACAGCGGGATCTCTCGAGGCCGCTGCGGTGATGCCCGCCGTGCCGAACCTCGCGGCTTTGGCGCCGCCTGGTCCGCCACCTGTTCCCGATTTTTTAGGGAATGCAGTGAGTATTTGTCGACCGGCTAAACCCGAAGTTCGGGGACAGTGGCTTGAAGGCCTCTTTATGGTGGCCGTCTCATCTGCCAAAAAAACAGTTTCCTAGCGGCCGCGAAAGGGGTTTCGATCGGTATTCACTTCCAGCAGCGGATCATGACAGGTCTGCTCTGTGGCCAAGGCTTTATCATGCAGAAGCTCGAAGGGGATGGCTGGCTGTTCGTGCAGATGGGCGGTACCGTTCCGGGCCGTTGCGTTTATCCTCTTTCCCACCCAAAGCGCCCCAAACAGGACCCAAATCGGCTCCCATGCCAAAGGCACCTTCGCAAGGATATTCCGGATTTCCCTTCTCGGAGGGATGGTGCCGCTTAGGTGACTCGAACACCTGACCCCATCATTACGAATGATGTGCTCTACCAACTGAGCTAAAGCGGCAATGAGGCTTGCTCGAAGCGGGCGCTTAACAGGACAGGCGGCGGGTTGCAAGCATCGCCGACATGACAATGCTCGATCGAGGTCGTCCATGTTCAGCCGCAATTTACGTTCTGTTTACCATCCCTGTGCGACACCGCGTGCCGACGCCTGAATGGCTTTAGGGATTGGGACGGCCGAGATGGACACGATGCGGGGGCATGATGCCGTTAACGATCAGGAGGACAGCATCTACGCTGCCGATGACCATGCCATCGATTCGCCGTCGGGGATAAGCGCGAACGAGCGGCGCATGCATGTGCGCGCCTATAATTATTGGGCGTCCCTGCTGGGCGACCGGATGCTGCCGTCGATTGAGGATCTCAATCCCGAACAGATCGAGGATTTCGGGCCACACAGCGTCCTCCTGGACTTTACCGCAGGCATCGAGAACCCGGCCGTCGTCTATCTCGGCACGGAATTGCGCCGGGAGTGCGAAATAGTCGGGCATATCGACACGATCGGCGATGTCCCCACGCGCTCCTTGCTGTCGCGGCTCACCGATCATTATCTTCAGATTATTGCCAACGCCGCCCCGATCGGTTTCGAAGCGGAATTCGTCAATCAGCGTGGCGCGGAAATCATGTATCGCGGCATTCTGATGCCGTTCTCGTCGGACGACGACACCATCGATTTCGTGTACGGCGTGATAAATTGGAAGGAAATGGCCAGCCGCGACTTGACCGATGCGCTGGCCGAAGAAGTCGACCAGGCTTTGCGAAGCGCGCCAGTCAACGCTTCGGCAGCACCCGTCTGGGCGGACGGGCCTTCCTTCGATGAGGACCACGCCGCCGACTCCTCACAGATGATGGAAGAGCCGGAAGAACTCTCTCTCCTGCCGGAACTGGAACTGACGGACACGTTCGACTTGGGAGACGACGCCTCGCTAGCCGATTGGCTGACGGTTGCGCGTGATTGCGCGCTGGAAGCCGGGCACAACGACGTGCGTAGCCGAGCGGCGTTGTATCGCGCGATTGGCCTTGCCTATGACTTCGCCATCGCGAGCGAGGATGCACCGAGGGACTATGCCATTATGCTGGAAGATGCCGGCATCAAGGTGCAGGCGCGCAGCCCGATGACCGCGGTCATCAAGCTTATCTTTGGCGTCACCTATGACAAGACGCGCATCACTGAGTTCGCCAGCGCGCTGGAGCACGGCCGGGCACATGGCCTTGCAACCGGCATGTTGGCCGAGCATCTGGAGCATTATCCCGGTGGTTTGAAGGGACTCGTCCGCGACGAGCGCACCGCGCGGAAGGCGGCTCAGCCTGAGCGACAGGATCGCACTGCAATTGCACGCCAGTCATTAAAGGCGGCGCCGGTCATGACAACGGAGAATATAGCAACTGACGAAGACGGGTTTGCCATCCTCGTCGGTCGACGCGAGTTGGACGGAAGTTTGTCTATCGTGGGGGCGCTGCCACATGGCGACAAGTTGACGGCGAAGGTGATGGTCAACATCAAAGGCTAAGTCGTTTCTATTGTTATTTCGTTACAATTCGTAGAAATATTCTATCCAAAAAGAGGTTGAGCCTCATCTCTCACTGGCGCATACAGGCCGCACAAAGCTGTACTCATGGCCTTATGAGGTGAGGAAAATGACGCAAGTTGCGCGGCCCAAAGCGGTCGCCATCGAAGAGGCGCTGCGCGCCGCTCTTGCACTAGGTGCCCTGCCTGGAGAGCGCGAAGGGTTCGATGACCGCGCACTGGAAAGCGCCGCCTCGTTCCTCTCTGCGGCGGCAGGAAACCGCACTCCCGGTACGCCCGTCATCGCAATCGACACTGCAGGTGGAGAGACGAGCACCAGCGCCGCCGACCCGGCGCCTGCGCCGCGATCGATGCGGATCGCCATCGTAAACGATGATATGCCGTTCCTGGTCGACTCGATCGCCAACAGCCTTTCCCAGGCAAATCTGGTGATTCACCGTCTACTTCACCCTATACTTTCCGTAAGCCGCGATGCGCAGGGCAAGCTCACCGCCATTCTGCCATCCGATGCGCCTGGTGCACGGCGGGAATCGATGATCTACATCGAAGCGGATCGTGCCGACGCAAAAGCGCGCCGGGCGCTGGAGCAGGCGTTGGACGAAGTCCTTGCCCATGTTCGCGCCGCCGTCACCGATTGGCCCGCCATGCAGCAGGCGCTGCGCGCCGACGCGGAAACGATACAGGAAGAAGAAGGCGCGGCATTACTGCGTTGGTTCCTCTCGCGGCATCTGACGCAAACGGGTTACGAACGCCGCACGCGGCAGGGTGCGATCCTCTCTCAACTGGGCGTATGCGCGCTCAAGGGAGAAGAGCTTCTTGCGCCCGCCACAATAGAGGCCGCATTCGTCTGGTTCGAGGAAGGCCGCCGCGCGCCGCTCATTATCAAGTCGAACCGGACGTCGCGTGTGCATCGCAATGTGCTCGTCGATCTCATCATCGTGCCGGTTCGCGAAGGGAAAGACATCACTGCCCTCTCGATTCATGCGGGCATGTGGACGAGCGCCGGACTCGCCGCCACGCCGGACAAGGTGCCGGTGCTGCGGTCGGCGCTTACCGTGCTGATGGAGAAGTTCGGATTCGATCCCGCCGGGCACGCGGGCAAGGCGCTGGTGCACGCCCTTACCATGCTGCCGCATGATATCCTGATCGGGTTCGACCGCGAGACGCTGGAGCAACTGGCGCTGACGTTCATGTCGCTCTCCGACCGGCCGCGGCCCAAGCTGGCGCTGGCGACCAGTTCGCTTGCCCGTCACCTCTATGCTTTCGTATGGTTGCCACGTGACGAACTGACCACGGCCCGCCGGGTTTCCGTGCAGGACATGCTGGCCGAAGCTGCAAACGCCGCCGTGCTGAGCTGGTCGGTAGCGCTGGAAGAAGGCGGCCTCGCGCTGCTCCGCATCACGCTCGACCTGCGCGAAGGCGGCCGCGTTCCAGACACCGAAGCGCTCGACCGCGAGTTGCAGCGAATGGTGCGCGGCTGGCTGCCTGCCGTCGAGGCATCCTTGGCTGAAAGCGAGGAAGCCGGGCGCGCGGCGGCGCTGGCGCAGAAATATGCGAACGGCTTTCCGCAGAACTATCGCAACGGCGCTGGGCCGGCGGAAGCAGCTATCGACATCGCGCAGCTTTATCGTCTGTCCGGCCCCATTGCGCGCAGCGTGCGCCTGTATCGCAATGAGGACGACGCGGCGGCACGGCTGCGCCTGAAGCTGTACAGCAATGACCCCGTCGCCTTGTCGGAAGCCGTCCCGGCGCTGGAGAATTTCGGCTTCCGCGCGATTGAGGAAATGACGACGCCCATCGACCGCGGCGCGCTGGGGCACATTCAGCGCTTCGTGCTTGAATTGCCCGGCGGCGATGCAGCCCCCGTGCTGGAGCGCGCCGACATCGTACAGACGGCCATTGCCGCAGTGCTGCAAGGCTCGGCAGAAAACGACCGGTTCAACGAACTTGTCGTGACTGCCGCGCTGGAGCCGCAGGCGGTAGTTCTGTTCCGCGCGCTCTATCGCTATCTGCGTCAGACTGGCATGGCTTACAGTATGCCGACTGTGGCGGAAACGCTGCGCCGCGAAGCCGATATCGCGCGCGCGCTCGTCCGCCTGTTCACGGCGCTTCATGACCCCGCGCAGAAGGGCGGCGAGGACGCGTCGAAAGCGGCAGAGGACGACATCGATGCGGGACTTGAGAATGTCTCCGCCATCGACGAGGACCGCATCCTGCGCCTGCTGCGCGCCGTCATCGCGGCGACCCTGCGCACCAACTTCTTCGCGCCTGCCGCACAGGAAGCGCTCGCGTTCAAATTGGATAGCGCGAAGGTGCCCGGCCTCCCTGCCCCCCTCCCCTGGCGCGAAATCTGGGTCTATTCACCCCGTGTCGAGGGCATCCATCTGCGCGCCGGACCCGTGGCGCGCGGCGGGCTGCGGTGGTCGGATCGCCGCGACGACTTCCGCACGGAAATCCTTGGCCTAATGAAGGCGCAACGTGTCAAGAACGCCGTCATCGTGCCGACCGGCGCGAAGGGCGGCTTCTATCCGAAGCAACTGCCCAACCCTGCGACGGATCGCGACGCATGGCTGAAGGAAGGAACTGAAAGCTACCGCATCTTCATCCGCTCCCTGTTGTCGGTCACGGACAACCTCGTTAGCGGAAAGGTCAAGCATCCGGCGGGCATCGTCATCCGTGATGGCGACGATCCCTATTTCGTCGTGGCGGCGGACAAGGGGACAGCAACCTTCTCCGATGTCGCCAACGGCATCGCGCTGGAGCGTAAATTCTGGCTGGGCGACGCCTTCGCCAGCGGCGGCTCCAACGGTTACGACCACAAGGCGATGGGCATCACCGCGCGCGGCGCATGGCTCTCAGTGCAGCGGCATTTCGCCGAGATGGACACCGATGTGCAGAGCGAGCCGGTCCATGTCATCGGCTGCGGCGACATGTCGGGGGACGTGTTCGGCAACGGCATGCTGCTCAGCAAATCGATCAAACTGGTTGCGGCGTTCGACCACCGGCACATCTTCTTCGACCCCGATCCCGATCCTGCAAAAAGCTGGGAGGAGCGCGCGCGCATGTTCGCGCTGCCGCGTTCAAGCTGGGACGATTACGACAAGTCGCTGATCTCCAAGGGTGGCGGCGTGTTCCCCCGCTCGATGAAGAGCATTACCCTCACTCCGGAAGTGCAGGCGATGCTGGGGGTAGCGGATAGCGAGATGGATCCCACGACGCTGATCTCCGCGATCCTGCGTAGCCCGGCCGACCTTCTGTGGTTCGGCGGCATCGGAACCTATGTGAAAGCCGCCGCGCAAAGCCATGGCGATGTTGGCGATCCGGCGAACGATCGCCTGCGCGTCAATGCAGAGGAATTGAAGGTCAAGGTTTTAGGCGAAGGCGCGAACCTTGGCATTACGCAGGCCGGGCGCATTGCCTTCGCGCTGGCGGGCGGGCGCATCAACACCGACTTTATCGACAATTCGGCGGGCGTCGATTGTTCGGACAATGAAGTGAACATTAAGATCGCGCTCAACAAGGAAATGGCCGAGGGCCGCCTGTCGCTCGAAGATCGCAACGCCTTGCTCGTGCGCATGACCGATGACGTCGCGGAACTGGTTCTGGAGGATAATCGCCTGCAAGCGCTTGGCCTGTCGATTGCCGAACGCGGCGGCGCGACCAGCCTTGCCAGCTATGTCCGGTTGATCGAGACGTTCGAGGGCAACGGGCGGCTCGACCGCGCTGTTGAAGGATTGGCCAGCAACGAGCAGCTTCTGCGCCGTGCGCAGGACGGCAAGGGGCTGACTCGCCCCGAACTCGCCGTGCTGCTGGCGACCGCCAAGCTCGCTTTGCAGGATGCCATAGAACATGGCGCGCTGGGCACGGATCATGGAATGGACGGTGAGCTCGCCGCCGCCTTTCCTGCCGAAATGCAGCAGAAGGAAGCCGACGCTATCGTTCAGCACCAGCTACGTGGCGAGATCATCGCGACGAAGCTTGCCAACCGCATCGTCAATCGCCTCGGCCTCATCCATCCGTTCGAATTGGCTGAGGAAGAGGGCTGCGCGCTTTCCGACCTTGCCAACGCATTCGTGGTGGCGGAGCGGCTGTTCGACGTGCGCAGCTTGTGGGAGGACATCGACGCCGCGACGATGCCCGAAGATGCGCGGCTTGCCCTGCTCGGCAACATCGCGTCGGGTATGCGCGCGCAGATCGCCGACATATTGCGCAGCCTTGCCCCAGGCACTTTGCCGCAGGTCGGGGTTGAGACGCTGGCACCCGGCGTCGCTAAATTGTCCGCTCAGGTGGACTCGCTGCTGACGCACGAGGCTATCCGTCGCAGCGGCGCGGTCGCGGAAAGCCTGACAGCGCTAGGCGCGCCGGAGGAACTGGTGACGCGGGCTTCGGCGCTGTTCAAGCTCGATGGCGCCGTGGGCCTGGCACAACTGGCGTCGAAGCTGAAAGTCGATGAAATCACCATTACGCAGGCATTTACGCATTTGGGTGAAGCGGTAGGGATCGACTGGGTGCAGTCCGCGGCCGCACGCATGGAGCCAAGCGATCCGTGGGAGCGCCTGCTGATCTCCGGGGTGGCGCGCGACATGCAGCAAGTGCGCCTCGACTTCCTGGCGCAGGCGAAGGGCAGCGACGTGACCGGCTTCGTCGATGCATGGCTGGAAAGGCAGGCGTCGCGCATCGCGCAATTCCGGGCGCTGGTGAAGCGGGCCAAGTCGGCTGCAGTGCCCAACGTCGCGATGCTGGCGGAAATCGCGGGCCAGGCACGTGGGTTGCTGGGGCGGTAAAAAAGAAAGGCTTCTCCAATGGGGAAGCCTTTCTTCTTCGTAATCAGGCCGATGCAATCTTGCGCTTTTGACGCTTGGCGAGATCGCCGCGCCATTTACGTGCACGCCACCACATGATGATGCCGGTGATCGCAAGTATCGCCGGAATGAGGCCGCCAAGGAAGATCACGACCTGCCAGACCATGCCCATGCCGGTGCCGTCATGGATGCGCCGCATCAGGCGGGATGTGGTTTCGGTGGTCTCGCGCGGCGCGTTGAGCTTGGCAGCGCCGGTCCCGTCGTCGACGGCGACGGTTTTCCCGTTGAAGGAGACGCTCCATTCCGCCTTCAGGTCAGTGGGCCAGTTGACGGACGTGACCTGCTCCGGAGCCAGCTTCTTGCTCGCAGCGATGGCCTGATCGAGCGTAGTCTTGGGTGTCGCCAGCGGCTGCGCGCGCATCATCGCCATACGGTCAGGCTGGCCACGTCGAGGCTGCTGCCGCGCTTCGCCCGATATCTGGCCGAAGAACGCCGGAAAGCTGATCCAGGCCCCCGTCAGCGAAAGCACGAACAGCGGCAGCGCGATCCAAAAGCCCAGTTGATGATGCAGGTTCGTGTCGAAATTGCGATGGCGTTTCCAGCGCAGGCCACGCAGCCAGCTTCCGACCGTAGGCCACCATAACCAAATGCCCGAGACACTGGATATCACCATCGCGACGCCGATCCAGCCGACAATCTGCCGCCCCACGCCAGGTACCAGCAAACTGCCGTGAAGGCCATGCATAAAGCGGACGAGTCCCGCATTACCGTCCGCCTTGTCCAACACCTTTGCGGTGCCGGGGTCCATGTAGACGACTGTTCGGCCGGGACGCCCGGCAGGACGCGCGGCCGGGCTACCTTTGCGCGGCTGCGCCGCCGCAACCATCACCGGCTCGCCCTCGGCAAAGCGGAGCGACACGATCTTTTCGCCCGGAGCCAGTACCCGCTGCGCCGCGGCAGCGTACGCTGATGGCGGCAATTTCGCCTGCGCAGAAGTGAAGGCATAGCGCTGCGGATTGATCGCCTGGTCCAGCGCGTCGTGCCACACCAGTGCTGAACCGGTGATGCAGATTGGAATAATCAGGATGGCAAGGATCAGCCCGATCCATTTGTGAAACTGAAACCAGAAATTGCGTAGCGCAATCTTGCTCATCGTCATGCTCCCACTTGTCCCTGAACCAGAGCAGCCACACCGCGACCGGCAAATCCTGGAATATCGGACTTCAACAACCACGCATGAGCTTTCTCAACGAAAGCGACTGTCGCGGTCTCACGAATTTTGGCCAGCCAGAACAGCGCCTCGTCCAAGTCGCCTGCGTCGCCCAGCAGCCGGGCAAGATTGAATTGCCCCCGGAAGTCTCCTCCTTCGGCCGCTTCCAGGTAATATTGCGCAGCCTTCGCCATGTCACGCTCCACTACCCAGCCATCCTCGTAGAAGCTGCCGATGTAGTTACTCGCTTTCGCGGCTATTCCCGTATCGGCACCAGCGGCCGCACGGCGGAACCACTCCAGTGCTCCCGCCTTATCTTCGACCACGCCCTCTCCCAATGTGAGCAGCGTGGCATAATTATACATCGCATGTGGTAGACCCTCCGCTGCCGCCACCCGGTAACATTCGGCGGCACGAGCCTTGTCGATCCCAACACCCCAACCAAGATCATAGCAACGCCCGACCATGTTGAGCGCCATCATGTCATGCTGCTGCGCGGCGCGATTGAACCACGATACCGCGGCGACCGGGTCTGCCGGCAGCTCGATACCGTCGAGCAGCATCTGGCCGTAGATCAGTTGCGCCTCGGCAAGACCGCCTTCTGCCGCAATGCGGATGATCTGCAAACGCTCCTGCGGATCATGCGTCAGCCGTGCCGCAAGCTCCTGTGCGGACATTGCTTTCAGGCTGTCGAGATCAGGGGTGGCCATGGGCAGCGCAGGCCCGTTACGACGGGAACCCCGCCCTGCCGATGGCAAAGCGGGTTCCGGCATCGAAGGGAAGCATCAGCCGCGGCATCAATATTTAAAGTTGAGCGTCGCAAGAGCGGTGCGGCCGGGCGCCATCCCGGCATAATGGGACGTATAGGCTTGATTGAAATACACCTTGTTGGTCAGGTTGTTTACATTGACAGTAAGGTCCAGTTGCTCATTGATCTTATATCCAACCCGTGCGTCAAAGCGCCAGTAGCTGGGTACGGAGCGCAAAATGACAGAGGTCGCAGGCGTTACCGTCACGACCCCTGCGCTGTTCTGCGAAGCCCTGCGATTGTCAGCATAACCGCCGAACACCCGACTGGTGTAAAATGCTCCGCCGCCGAGCGAAAGACCCTTCAACACTTCATAGTTCGACCAGACGGTGAAGCTATGCTTGGCCGTTTGGGGGAACGGCCTTCCGGTGTTGAGTGAGGTGACCAGAACGGTTTGTGCCGCTTGTGCACCAACGGCCGCAGCCGTCAATGCGGTGAAGCCGCCATTGACGATCTTCGCATCCAGATAGGTGTAACCACCATTGACGGTCCAGCCCGGCAGGACAGTGCCGTTGAAGCCCAGTTCCACGCCCTTGACCCTCCGCTCGCCAACAAAAGTGACGGTGTTGGCATCACTGGTAACACGGGCGTTCTTGGTTTCCGTTTGAAACACCGCCGCCGTCAAGGACAGGCGGGCTTCGAACAGGTCCGCCTTTGCGCCCACTTCGTAGGACTTGGTGCGCTCGACTCTCAAGGCGTCCGCTGCGGCCAAGACCGCGGCGGGCGAATTGGTGGCGCTGACGGTGCCCAGTCCGTTGCTCTCCTGCCCCTCGCCAAGCAGGCTG
The DNA here is from genome assembly GCF_002953135.1 of Sphingobium sp. SCG-1. NCBI lineage: Bacteria > Pseudomonadati > Pseudomonadota > Alphaproteobacteria > Sphingomonadales > Sphingobiaceae > Sphingobium > Sphingobium sp. SCG-1. The sequence continues at coordinate 742,027 of NZ_CP026372.1, read as the reverse complement.
TTGGGTGGCGTGGCCGACGTAGCATAGGATGCGTAGAGGCTGGTGTTCGGAGTAGGTTTGAAGATCAGCCCCGCTTGCCAGTTGAAGATCCCATCGTCGCGCTTAACTGCGGTGCGCGCACCGTTGAATACGGGGAGCGTGGTCTTGGATTTAAAGCTATCGTAGCGTGCGCCCAGGTTCACTACGATCTGTTCGCCTATCGATATTGAATCGAAGGCATAGATCGCCTGCGTCTTGGCGTTGTTGATCGTACGGGTCTCCGGTCCGCCGCGCGTCACTGGCGTTACGGCCGCATCCGCAGCATCCCCCGCGTAGTTCACCCATGGATCGTTTGGATTAGGGGTGAACAGGCTCGTGCAATTAAAGCGTGCGATGGCCTGCGCCGTACAGCGCGGCGTCGTGCGGGTGTCGGAAAGGATGTACGCGCCACGCTCCGCCTTCTCGAACGAAAACTCCGCGCCGATGGCGAAGCTGTGCCTGAGCGCACCGGTCTCGACCGTCCCATATAAATCGGTCTGATTGACCATACTGTCGGTGTAGCCAAAGCGGCTGTTGGAACGACGCCAAACATAACCACCTTGCGCCGCGGGATTTGTCGCTACCGCCGTGACGCTGGTGCCGATCACATTGCCTTGAGAATCGTCTGGTTGTGTGAGGATATAGGCTTGGCTGGTATGGCTGTAGCGTGAGGTGTTGCGGAACCGGATTCCATTGCCGAAATCATGATCGAACCGCACCGTCGCCTGATCGGTTTTCGAATCGCGAAAATCACGGTTTTTCAGCCCGTAGAAGTTGGCACGATCGACCTTGCCGGTCTGACCGCCAAGCGTCGTGATGGTGCCGACGGCAGGCTCTGAGTAGACGGTCCCGGCTGGCGCATTGCAAACGGTGGCAGAGCAGACATAGCGATACGCAATGCCACTGTCTGGCAATTCTTCCGTATCAAGGTGGTAATAGGATAGAGTGAGCTTCGTCGGGCCATTGATGCCGATCGACAAGGACGGTGCGATACCCCAGCGCTTCTGAAAAATCGCGTCGCGCTCCGCAACGTCCTGGTCATGCCACATGCCGTTCACGCGCAAAGCGATGTTGCTGCTGAGCAGATAATTCACGTCGCCCGTAATGCGCTTGTAGTTAGCGTTGCCGATCGTAAGGGATCCTGCCGCAAAATTCTCCGGCCGAGGGAGCTTCGAAATGATGTTAAGCGATCCGCCTGCACTACCACGTCCGCCCAGAGTGCTATCCGACCCGCGCACGATCTGAATCTGCTCGACAGCAAAGACTTCGCGGCTTTGCGCGCCGATGTCGCGCACGCCATCCAGATAGGTGCTGCCCTGACTATCAAATCCGCGGATGAACGGGCGGTCACCAATGGGGTTGCCGCCCTCTGCCGCGCCGAAAGTGATGCCCGGCACGGTCCTTAGCGCTTCGACCAGAGTAGCCGACCCGGTGTCCTTGATGACCTGCTTGTCGACGACGACAATCGAACGTGGCGTATTAATGAGCGGCGCAGTGATCTTCGGACCAGGATCAGCCTCCATCCGCTGACCATTCACGATGATGCGACCTGCCGTATCAGCAGTCGTTTCCGCGTCGGCAGTGGACGACGCTGGCTCTGCGGCCATCGCTGTGGATGAAATGATGACGCCGACGCAAGACAGCGCCAAGAAGCTTGAATGGGCGACAGCACCCTTATCGATTAAACGCATTAGTACCCCTCTTCAGAGAGGCCTGTTATTGAGAGGCATTCGCACAGTCAATGCTATTGCGAGTGATTGTCGCCTACTTTTTCACTTGATAGCCTGTCGAGCAACCATAGCCTGATTGCGCTTGCCAGATTGGGAGGATTGGGCGCAGCAATGCGTTCAACATCGATCTGCGCAATCAATGCGTTGAGTGGCAGCGCACATTCCTCCGCTACGGCACGAAGATTATCCCAGAAAAGGGGTTCCAGGCTGATGGAAGTTTGGTGACCGGCAATAGTGACGCTACGCTTCACCGGCCCCGCCATGATGTTCCGATTCATTCGCTTGCCACCTCAATTGTCATTTGATGCACAATCGAGGTGGCGGAATTGACGGCATCAATACATATGCTGCCCGCCATTCAGCGACAGAGTGGAGCCGGTTACGAACCCGGCGTCTTCGCTGCAAAGAAACGCCACGCCGCGCGCGATTTCATGGGCTTGTCCCAAACGCCCGACTGGGATTTTGGCCACGATCTTCTCCAGCACGGGCGGCGGAACGGCAGCCACCATGTCGGTGTCGATGTAACCGGGCGCGATCGCGTTCACAGTGACTCCGTATTTCGCGCCTTCCTGCGCCAGCGCCTTGGTGAAACCATGGATGCCGGACTTTGCCGCCGCATAGTTCACCTGACCATATTGCCCGGCCTGCCCATTGATCGAGCCGATATTAACAATCCGGCCCCATCCGCGCTCGCGCATCCCCCGAAGGTCGCCTTGGCCATGTTGAAGCAACCGCCCAAATTGACACGCATCACGTCGTTCCAGTCATCGAAGCTCATCCGCTGTAAAACGCCATCGCGCGTGATGCCTGCATTGTTGACGACGATGTCAACCGGGCCAAGATCGCTCGCGACCTGCTCGCAACCCGCGATGCACGCCTCATGATCGCCCACATCCCACTTGTAAGCCGCAACGCCGGTGCGGTCGGTGAAGGCTTTCGCTTTCTCTTCATTCCCGGCGTAGTTCGCAGCTACGGTGAAACCCATATCCTTCAGCGCAAGGCTGATGGCTTCGCCAATGCCGCGGGTTCCGCCCGTTACGATTGCAACTCTGCTCATCTGCCTCTCCTAACCTGCTTATGTACCGACGTTAAACCACCCTGCAAGCTCGCGGCCAAGGAGTCTAGTGTACGTAGTGATAGCTTCCGCCTCGTCGTTTAAACAAGGTAAATACGCGAATTTTTCGCCGCCAGCCGCCAAAAATGTAGCTTTCCCCTCCATTGCGATCTCCTCCAGCGTCTCCAGGCAATCGGCGGAGAAGCCGGGCGTGAGAATTGCGATGGATATCACGCCCTGACCGGGCAATTGCCGCAGCGTGGCGTCCGTCGCAGGCTCCAGCCATTTGGCCCGCCCGAACCGCGACTGAAATGTCACCGCGACTTCGCGTCCAAGCGCCTCTGAAAGCAAACGTGCCGTCTTCCTGCACTGGCAATGATAGGGGTCGCCCAGGTGCAACGTCCGCTCCGGCATACCATGGAAGCTGGCGACGAGTAGCTCCGGTGCGAAATCCAGCTTCGCAAGGTGCCGCTGCACCGATGCCCGCAGGGCATCGATATAAGCCGGATCATCATAATAGGGCGGCAAAGTGCGGATAGCCGGTTGCCAGCGCATCCTGGCCAGCGCTGCGAAGGCCGCATCATTGGCCGTCGCCGTCGTGGCGGCGCTATATTGCGGATAAAGCGGCGCCAGCAAAATGCGATCGCATCCAGCGTCTTTCATGGCCTGCAACCGGCTCGCGATGGAAGGGTTGCCGTAACGCATCGCCCAGTCGATCATCAACTCACCGCCAAGATGCGCCTGTAAGGCCTCCGTGGTCCGCCGCGTGAACACCGCCAGCGGCGATCCTTCGGGCATCCATACCTTTGCATAAGCGGCGGCGGATTTCTTCGGCCGCGTGTTCAGGATGATCCCGCGCAGGATCGGCTGCCATATCAGCGACGGGATCTCGACGACGCGCCTATCCGAGAGGAATTCGCGGAGGTAGCGCTTGACCGAAGCGGCATCGCGATCATCCGGCGTTCCGAGATTGACGATCAGCACGCCCACGCGAGGCGTCGAGATCGGCGGATGACCCGCAGGCGGCGACAGGGGAACGAAGGACATGACGTTAATCCCCGGCAAAAAGCGGAAGGCTGCGGAAGCGCTGCCCTGTTACGGTGAACAGCGCATTGGCGATAGCGGGCGCAACGGGTGGAACGGCGACTTCGCCGACACCGCCAGCGCTGGCGGTATTGCTGATAAGTTCCACCGTGATTTCACCCACATCGGCCAGCCGCGGCAGCCCCATACGGCCAAGAATCGCACGCGTCGGCAATCCGCCCGCATAGCTTCCCGCCGCGCCCATCGCGGAGGCAAGGCCGAAAATCAGCCCGCCCTCGATCTGCTGCCGGGCGATGTCCGGATTGACCTGCTCCCCGCAATCGACAGCGGCGACGATCCGGCTGACCGACAGCTTGCCGCCTGAGAGGCCCGCCTCAACCATCACGGCAGCATAGGAGCCGCTCATCGCGTGACAGGCCAGCCCCTGCCCACTGCCCTGCACGCCGCCCTGCCAGCCGCCAAGCGCCGTAACGGTGGCAAGGCAATGGGCCAGGCGCGGCTGATCGGTGAGCATCTGCATGCGGAAAGAGAGCGGCTCGATTCCCGATATCCGCGACAATTCGTCGATGAAACATTCGGTGAAGAACGCGGCATAGTGATCGGCATTGGATCGCCACCGTCCCGTCGGAAGCCCTATATCAGCCGGATAATGATCGATCGCAAAAGCGCCTATGGTGTAGGGCGGCACCATCCCCGCCACCGCGCGCCGATCTGCCCGCTTCGCCGCATCGGCTATGGCATCATGCGGCAGCGCGCCACTTGCAATCCGGTGCCACGTTTCGGTTAGAGCGGCAGGCGCGGCAACCTTCGCAAGCCATCCTTCGACCCGTCCACCACGGCCCAGTTTAGCGGCCATCCGGGCATGGGCAGGCGCGCGTGGACGATCCTGTATGATGTCTTCCAGCCGAGATCGCATCACCTGCACCGGGCGCCCGATGTCGCGCGCAATCAGCGCCGCCTGTATCCCGACATCATGCTCCATCCGGCTTCCGAACGATCCACCCGCTTGCACGGGATAGATCGTGACCGACGTGTCGGTGATGCCAAGCGCATCGGCGATGGCCGCGCGCGCCAATGTCGGCGCTTGGCTCGCCATCCAGACCTCTGCACGGCCGTCGCCAACACGCGCCGTCGCAGCCGGCGTTTCCGCAGTCAGGTGCAGACCCGGCGCGACCTGATATTCGCTAGCGACGATAGTTGCGCCTTCGAACACCGGCAGAAGCTCTCCGACTTCATACAGCCGCCGTCCCGCGTTGCTGGAAAACGCCGCTTCGAGCGTGCTATTAATGTGTTCACTAGAAAGCAGCGGGCCTGAGACCGTAAACACCGGATCGGCCGCATCCAGCGCCTTGTTCGCCGCCCACCAGTTTGTGCCGACAGCGGCCACCCAGCGGTCGTTTCGAACGATCTTGAGAAACCCCGTGACCTTCGCAGCCGCTGCTTCATTCAGGCTCTTCAGCGTGGCATCGCCGATCGGACCCTGGCGGACAGAGGCGAACACCATGTCGGGCAGGCGTATGTCGGCAGCGAAGTTGGTCGACCCGTCGACCTTTGAGGGCAGGTCGAGGCGCGGCAGATCCTGTCCCGCCAGCCGCCCATCCGTTCCCTGCCGCATCGGCAATATATCGGGCAGCGAGAGATCCGCAGCTTCGTTTGCCAGCTCGCCGATCTTCAGCGTTCGCTGTCCGTCCGTGACCACCCCGTTCTGAACATCGCAGCTTTCCCACGCGATGTCCCAGCGTGCCGCCGCCGCTTTGCACAACAGCACCCGCGCCGCCGCGCCAGCTTGCCTGTACGCGGGTTCAAACATCCGCACCGAAGTGGAGCCACCCGTCAGCATCAACGCGGAGCGCACCGCATATTGTTGCTGTGCCCAGCGCCCTGCCGATCCCAGCAACCTCAGCCAATCGCTGTCCAGTTCCTCACTAGCCAGCAGCGTATTTGCATAAAACGGGCTGATCGGTGCCGGTTGAACCGCCACCGTGCGCCAATCCGCTCCGAGTTCATCCGCCAGTATCTGCGGCAACAAGGTCGTCACGCCCTGCCCCATCTCCAGTTGCGGGACGGTAACGACGATCTGCCCGGACCGATCGATTTTTAGGAAAGCGTTGAAGAGCGTCTCGCTTGGCGCAACGTTGATATTCGGCGTGTACGCACGAGGCCACACGGCCCATGCAATGAGCAGCCCCGCCGCAGCCCCGCCCCCGACAAGCAAGGTGCGGCGATCTATCGAAGCACTTCGTGCTTTGCCTGCCGTACCAAAGGTTCTGCGCGTCATGCCGCCTGATAGAAGGCGAAGTTGCTTGTGGGAAGGCGTATCAGCCTATTGTTCGGCGGAGATTGGCGCGAGACCAAGCCTGCGGATTTCGATGGCGGGACAATGATCCATCACGACCTTCAATCCGGCGGCTTCGGCGCGTGCTGCTGCATCCTCATTGACGACACCTAGCTGCATCCACACGGACTTGGCGCCAGCCGATATGGCGTCATCCACGGCTTGCCCGGCAGCAGCGCTGTTGCGGAATATGTCCACCATGTCGATCGGCACACCGATGTCGGCAAGGCCGTTCCATACGAATTCGCCGTGGATGTGCTCGCCTGCGAGTTGCGGATTGACCGGCAAGACGCGATAGCCATGCGCCTGCAAGGTTGCCATAACGCCATAGCTTGCCCGGTCAGGCCGGTCCGACGCGCCGACCAATGCAATTGTACGCGTTTCGTTGAGGAGCGTGGCTATGTCGTTATCAGTGCTGAGCGGCATGAATATTCCGTCCTATGGTTGCAAGTTTATCCCCCACCGATGCCTTCGGTCAGCTTGCCCGATCCGTCACAGCGCGGGCACGTCACGCCATCCACCATACCTGTGCCACGGCACTTCGGGCAAATGCCGTCCTCGTCGCCGCGCGGCTCGTCGTCTTTAGGTTCTTCGTCCATCGTCGCCTCCGCACAAAGAACGAGCGCGACTGCCTTCCGTTCCGCGTCAGCGCGCTGCGTTCAGCCACTCCTCCAGCTTGCGGGCGATGGCCAGAAACGGCGCCGCCTCATTCTCGTCGCCACCCGCAGGCGGAAGCCCCGCATCTGAAGCGGTGCGGATGCCGATCGTCAGCGGGATTCGGCCAAGGAACGGCATGCCCATATGCGCCGCCGCCGCCTCCGCGCCTCCTTGCCCGAACGGATCTGAAGCCTCGCCGCAATGCGGACAGACATAGCCCGCCATATTCTCGACAAGGCCGATCAGGGGCACCTCCACCTGCTCGAACAGGCTGACAGCGCGAGTCGCATCCATCAGCGCCAGATCCTGCGGTGTCGACACGATGATAGCGCCCGCGGGCTTGTGCTTGGACATCATCGACAACTGCACGTCGCCTGTGCCCGGAGGCAGATCGACGATGAGCGTATCGACATCCTCCCATTTGGCGTCGAGCAACTGACCCAAGGCATTGCCTGCCATCGGCCCACGCCACGCGATCGCCTGCCCCGGATCGACCAGATGCCCCATGGAGAGCATCGGCACGCCTGAGCGGCTGACGATGGGAATCATCTGCTTCTCTTCCGCCGTCGGCTTTTCACCCTCGCTCCCCATCAGGCGCGGCTGCGACGGACCATAGATATCGGCATCGACCAGGCCCACCCGGTGCCCCAACCGATGCAGCGCGACGGCGAGATTGGCGGACAATGTGGACTTGCCGACGCCGCCCTTGCCCGATCCCACCGCGATGATCCGCAGTGTCTTTTTCTCCGCCGTCATCGCGATCCGCACTTGCGTGATCTCCGGAATGTGGCGCAACTCGGCGCGGACAGCGGCTTCCATTACCGCCCGCTGATCGGCGGATAGGCCACTCACATCCAGCACGAGCGTCAGGACGCCCTCTTTCAGCCGCGGTGCGCTCGCGCGTCCCCTGGTGAGGGTGGCGAGGCGTTCGGCAATCGACTTCAGGTCGGGCGTGGGATCGGTCATGGGCCGGGCGCATAATGGAATATCGTCGGAAAGGCACTGTTTTTCCCGGTCCCGCCTTCCTATACAGGGTGGATGAAGAGAATATTCGGGTGGATGCCGCGATCGATCGCCGCGATGAGCCAGGGACCATGGGGCAACAAGGACGGCGGCAGCGGTGGTGGCGAGGGCGGCAATGATGGCCCACGCAATCCATGGACACAGCCCGGCAGCGGCAATCGCCCTCAACCCGGTCGCGGTCCCTCCGCTATCGAGGAACTGCTGCGCCGCGGGCGTGAAAGTTTCGGCGGCCGAGGCGGCGGCGGTGGCTTCGGCGGTATACCGCAGCGTCCCGACGGCAAGCCGCTATGGCCCATTGCGCTTGGCCTGATCGTCCTGGTCTGGCTCGCACTAACCTGCATCCACCGCGTTGGGCCGCAGGAGCGCGGTGTCGCGATGATGCTTGGCAAATACAGCCGCACGCTCACGCCCGGCATCAGCATCACGCTGCCCGCTCCGCTGGAGACAGTGCAGACCGTGGACGTCGAGGAAATCCGTACGATCGATATCGGGTCGACGAGCGCGGATCAGGAAAACCTGATGCTGACGGGCGATCAGAACATCATCGACCTCGCTTATTCGGTGCGCTGGAACATCCGCGACCCCGGCCTCTACATGTTCCAATTGTCTGATCCCGACAGCGCCATCCGCGAAGTTGCGGAAAGCGCGATGCGTTCGGTCGTCGCGAGCGTCAGCCTTGACGAAGCGTTGGGCGCAGGCCGCACCGGCATTGAGCAGCAGGTCGAACAGCGCATGCAGGAAATTCTCGACGCCTATCGTTCCGGCGTTCGCGTACAGGGTGTCGCCATCAAGCAGGCCGACCCGCCCGCCGCCGTGAACGACGCCTTTAAGGGCGTATCCGCCGCGCAACAGGCCGCACAGACCGACCTCAATCAGGCCCGTGCCTATGCGCAGCAGCAGACCGCCCGCGCGCAGGGTGAAGCCGCGCAGTTCGACAAGACCTACGAGCAGTATAAACTGTCGCCGGAAGTCACGCGCCGCCGCATGTATTATGAAACCATGGAACAAGTGCTGGGTAATATGGACAAGACGATCGTCGAAACCGGCAATGTCACGCCTTACCTGCCGCTTCCCGAACTCAAGCGCCGTGCGGCACAGCCTGCCGAGCCCCCCGTTGCCACGACGGGAGCCCGATAATGCCGACGCTGTTTCGTAATCCCATCGCATTTGCGTTGGTCGCAATCGCTGTCCTGCTCTTGCTCGGCAGCACGATTTCGATCGTGCCCGAGACGCGCCAGGCTGTGATCGTGCGCTTTGGCGAACCTGTGCGAATCGTCAATCGCTATCAACCTGACGAGCAATTCGGTTCGACCGGCGCCGGCATCATCGCTCGGCTTCCCTTTGCCGAGCAGATCGTCTGGATCGACAAGCGCGTGCTGTCTGTCGAGATGGAGCGCCAGCAGGTGCTCTCGACCGACCAGCTCCGCTTGCAGGTCGATGCTTTCGCCCGTTACCGCATCGTCGATCCGCTGCGCATGTATATCTCCGCCGGCAGTGAAGACCGCGTGTCCGAAGCGCTACGCCCGATCCTCGGTTCGGCATTGCGCAACGAATTGGGCAAGCGGCCGTTCGCCGCATTGCTTAGCCCCGAGCGGGGTCAGGTGATGCAGAATATCGAGGCGGGCCTCAATCGCGTCGCCCGTCAATATGGTGCGGAAATCGTCGACGTGCGGATCAAGCGCGCGGATCTTCCCGATGGCGCGCCGCTCGAAAGCGCATTTCAGCGCATGCGCACCGCGCGTGAGCAGGAAGCGCTGACGATCCGCGCACAAGGCGCAAAGCAGGCGCAGATCATTCGCGCCGAAGCCGACGCCAGCGCCGCGCGCGTCTATGCTGAAAGCTTCGGCAAGGATCCCTCGTTTTACGATTTCTATCGCGCCATGCAGAGCTATCGTTACACGTTCGATCCGGGTCGCAGCGGCCAGACATCAGTCATCCTGTCGCCCAACAACGATTTCCTTCGGGAATTCCAAGGCAAATAAGCTTTCCGGGCGTTCCGGGCGCCGGCGCCCGGAACGCAGATCATTCAATGTGGGTTAAGGGAAGACGAGGCATCGCAGGAATACCTTCGGTCCCGACCTTTTCCTTAGAGTCATGAGAGGACAATCATTCGTGCGCTACGCTTATGCCATTACCGGAGCCTTGCTGCTCGGCGGCACCGCCATTGCCGTTACCTCCAGCCAACCCCTTGGCGCGCAGACTGCCCAGAATGAAGGCATGCAGGCCGCCGCGCCTCGCGGTGCGCCCGTCAGCTTCGCCGACATGGTAGAAAAGTTGCAACCCGCCGTCGTCAACATTTCCACGCGCCAGCGCGTCAAGGTGCCCAACAACCCCTTCGCTGGAACGCCCTTTGGCGACCTGTTCGGTTCACAAGGTGGCGGCACACCGCAGACGCGGCAGGCGCAGTCGCTGGGGTCAGGTTTCATCATCTCGGCGGATGGCTATGTCGTCACCAACAACCATGTCGTTGCCCCCGGTGCGGAAGGCGCGACGATCGACAGCATCACCGTCACGCTGACTGACCGCGAGGAATACACGGCCAAGCTGGTAGGCCGCGACGCCGCGAGCGACCTTGCCGTGCTGAAGATCGAACCAAAGAAGGCATTGCCGTTCGTCAAGTTCGGCGACAGCACGAAGGCGCGGGTAGGTGACTGGGTGATCGCCATCGGCAATCCCTTTGGCCTTGGCGGCACAGTGACCGCAGGCATCATCTCGGCCGTGCATCGCAACACCGGCGGCGGTAGCGACCGCTTCCTGCAGACCGACGCGTCGATCAATCAGGGCAACTCCGGCGGCCCGATGTTCGACATGAACGGCAATGTCATCGGCATCAACAGCCAGATACTGTCTCCCTCGGGCGGCAACGTCGGCATCGGCTTCGCCATTCCTTCTGAACAAGCAGTACCGGTGATCGACACACTGCGTAAGGGCCAGAGCGTGCGTCGCGGCTATCTTGGCGTGCAGATCACCCCGCTTTCGGACGATATCGCTGAATCGCTCGGCCTCGCTAAAAATCGCGGCGAGTTTATTCAGGGTGTTGAACCCGGCCAAGGCGCCGACAAGGCCGGCATCAAAGCTGGCGACGTGATCGTCAAGGTCAATGGCCGCGAGGTAACGCCGGACGAGACGCTCTCGTTCATCGTTGCGAATCTGCCAATCGGATCCAGTGTGCCGATCGAACTGATCCGCAACGGCAAGCGCATGACCGTTAACGCCGTCGTTGCCCAACGGCCGCCGGAAGACCAGCTCAGCAGCTTCGCGAACCCGGATGGCGACGATTTCTCCGATCCGCAACAGCAGCCCGATACCGGTGCCGCTGCGCAGCAGAGCCTTGGTCTTGCCGTGACGCCGTTGACTGCAGGCATATCGCGTCAGCTGGGCGTGCCTGCGGATACGCGCGGCGTAGTGGTGACCTCGGTCGATCCATCGACCGACGCAGGCAGCAAGGGTCTTCGTCGCGGCGATATCATCCTGTCAGCGAACAATCGCCCGACCCTCAGCGAGGCGGACTTGAAGGCAGCGGTGGCACAGGTCACTGCGGCAGGGCGCAATGCGATCCTGTTGCAGGTTCTGCGTCGTGGCCAGCCTGCAACCTTCGTGGGCATCCGCCTGCGCGACAAGTGATCGCCCGACACTAAACCCTCCGGCTCCCCGTCCGGCCTTTCCATGACTGCCGCTTGAGGCTAGTCTTCGGAAAAGGCGGACGGGGAGTTTTCTTATATGAGCGACGGCATTTTTCTCGGGCTGGCCTCCAATGACGCGGGCGGCCTGCCGCAGTCGCTCAACCTCAAGCGCGCCAACCGCCACGGCCTGATCGCGGGCGCGACCGGCACCGGCAAGACCGTGACGCTACAGGGTATCGCCGAAAGCTTTTCCGCCGCGGGCGTTCCGGTCTTCGTCGCCGACGTGAAGGGTGATTTATCCGGCATATCCATGGCCGGATCGCCGACGTTCAAAAATGCCGACAAGCTGGTCTCTCGCGCCAAGGAAGTGGGCCTCGGAAATTACGCCTATTCGGACAATCCGGCGATCTTCTGGGATCTGTACGGCGAGCAGGGGCATCCCATCCGCACCACCGTCAGCGAGATGGGACCATTGCTGCTCTCGCGCCTGATGAACCTCAATGAGACGCAGGAAGGCGTGCTGTCCATCGCGTTCCGCTATGCCGATGAGGAAGGGCTTCTGCTTCTCGACCTCGGCGACTTGCAGGCGATGCTCGCCTATTGCGCGGAAAATGCCGAAATGCTGTCCGCCAAATATGGCAACGTCACCAAGGCTAGCGTCGGCACGATCCAGCGGCAATTGCTGCAACTCGACAGTCAGGGCGGCGGACATTTCTTCGGCGAACCCGCGCTCGACATTCACGACTTCATCAAGACCGACGATCAGGGTCGCGGCTACATCAACGTGCTCGCAGCCGACAAGCTGATGCAGAGCCCGAAGCTATATTCGACCTTCCTGCTATGGCTGTTGTCCGAACTGTTCGAGACGCTGCCCGAAGTCGGCGACCCTGAAAAGCCGGTCCTCGTCTTCTTCTTCGACGAAGCTCACTTGCTGTTCGACGAAGCGCCCAAGGCGCTGACCGACAAGATCGAGCAGGTGGTCCGCCTGATCCGCTCGAAGGGCGTCGGCATCTACTTCATCACGCAGAACCCCATCGACATTCCCGAGGACGTTGCCGGGCAGTTGGGCAATCGCGTCCAGCACGCCCTGCGCGCGTTCACGCCGCGCGACCAGAAGGCGATCAAGGCCGCCGCCGAGACGTTCCGCATCAATCCCGATCTCGACGTCGCGACCGCGATCACCGAACTCAAGACCGGCGAGGCGCTGGTGTCGTTGCTTCAGGAGGATGGGTCGCCCTCCATCGTCCAGCGCACGCTGATCGCTCCACCGCGTTCGCGCCTTGGCCCAGTGGATGCCAAGGAACGCGCCATCATCCAGTCGATCTCACCCGTCGCGGGCAAATATGACGATGCCGTGGACCGCGAGTCCGCCGAGGAAATCTTGGCCGCGCGGGGCAATGCCGCCGCCGCTGCCGCGACCGCAGCCAAGGCGCAGGCGGAAGCCGACAAGGCCGCAGCGGCGCAGGCGAAGGTGGAGGCCAAGCAGCAGGAAGCCGCATTGAAGGAACAGGCCCGCGCCGAAGCGGCCGCTGCGCGCGAGGCCGCCAAGCCCTCCGCACTGGGCCGTGCCGTTCAGTCCGCCACCCGCTCCGCCGCTTCCACGGTAGGACGGCAAGTCGCGAATGAACTCACCAAGGCAGTGTTCGGCGGATCGAGCCGCAAATCCACATCCGGCGGCATTGCGGGCAGTCTGGTGCGCGGCATATTGGGCAGCCTGTTCAAATGATCCGCCGGATCGGCCTGGCATTAGGCGCGCTGATGCTGATCGCCGCCGACGCGCCTGTTGCTCCGCCCTTATCTGCTGCGGCGAGCAAATGGGTTGGCGTATACGACGGCGGGCAGATGGAATTGGCCGCAGCACTGGAACTTCGCGCCGATGGCCGCTTCGGCTTCGAGTTGAGCTACGGCGCACTCGATGAAGCGGCGGAAGGAACGTGGACATTAAAAGGCGAAAACATCGAACTTGCGCCCGAACGCTACATGACCAACGATCCCGGCAACGCGGCGAAGAAGTTCGGCAATGGGCGGCTAACGATCTCCGGCGAGAACCTCACGCTGCCGCGCTACGATCGACTACTGACCTTCTCGCGCCGATAACGGCGGAAGGTCAGCCCTGCGATTTTGGAAGGAATCGCTCGGCGATTTCCTGTGCGATGCGTGCGGGACGCAACGTAGCCGAATCGAGGCAGCACCAGCTCGACTTCACTTCCGCCAGCACATCTTCGCCGCGCTTTATCAGCGTTTCATAGAAGGCCCGCGCGCCCTGTATCTTCTCCACAATAACTGTCGCGATAATGGGATCATCAAGGAACGCCGGTTTGCGGTAGGTGATCTCATGCTTCAGCGCGACCCATAGGTGCTCGGCCACGGCGGCGGGCGGCGCGATCTTTTCCCAATGGGCAACCACCGCTTCCTGCACCCATTTAAGATAGTTGGCATTATTCACGTGACCCATGAAGTCGATGTCTTCGGGTAGCACGGCGATGGAATGATGGTGGACGGCAGCGGTCATAGGCTTACATTAATGTAAGTTGCGCCCAATTTCCAGCGCTGTTTAGCCGCGTCCGCGATAACCCGGCACGTCTTGAGTGGGCAACCACAGCCCCTTGGGCGGCTCGCCCGATTGCCAGAATACGTCGATCGGTATGCCGCCGCGCGGGTACCAATAGCCGCCGATTCGCAGCCACAAAGGCGCCATTTCGTCGAACAGGCGCTGTCCGATGCCGACTGTGCAATCCTCATGGAATGCCGCGTGATTGCGGAAGCTGCCGAGGAACAGTTTCAGAGACTTCGACTCGACGATCGTCTCGCCCGGCGCATAGTCGATCACGAGATGCGCAAAGTCGGGCTGGCCGGTGACGGGGCACAGCGACGTGAACTCCGGCACGGCGAAGCGCACGAGATAAGGGGAGCCGGGACGGGGGTTCGGCACGTAATCCAGCACCGCCTCTTGCGGCGTCGTCGGCAAGGCGCTGGTCTGGCCCAGATGAATCGGTTGCATGAAAGCCATCTACGCGATCACACAACTGATGTCATTCCCCGGTGCACTCCCTATAGGGTTCAGCAAAGGTTCACGCGTGCGCCAGCTTTGGCAGGAAGATCATGGGGATAGTAAAGTTTAGTTTGCTGACGGTCGCTATACTGGCCGCGCCTGTCGTCGCGGTGGCGCAGGATGATAGCGCCGCGCCGGTGTTACAGGACTTCCGGCTGGACCCGTCGCGCGATCCCAATCGACCGCGTGCGCCTGAACGTGCCGGTCCGGAAATCCGCAATGTACCCGATGCGGTACCACTGCCTTCGATCGACGCACCTGCGGTAAGTGCGCCGCCACCTGTTGCTGCCGCGCCTCCGCCACCGGTCGCGCGTACCGTTGCGCCTGCGCGAGCCGGGCCGGTGCGTCCAGTCGTGGAAGAGCAAGCACGGCCTGCGCCAGCGCCCTCGGATCGCCTAGCTCCGGTGGCGGATGGGGTTCCAGAAACTGCGTCGCCTATCGCTGTGCCGACGAACGAAGCCGCTCCTGCCCCGACTCCGCCGGTCGCGGAAGCGGCAACATCCTCGGCCAACCCATTGCCGTGGATAATGGGTGCTATCGCAGCGGTTTTGGTTGCAGCGTTTCTGCTGTTCAGGCGGCGGAACAAGACGGCGACTGTGCCGGAAGAGCTGGTCGAAGAGGTACCTGTTGCCGCGCCGGAACCGGACCCCGCCATGGCGGGACCCCTCGTCCCTGCCCCTGCCCCGCCGCCGCCTGCTGTCGTGACGCGAGTACGGGCCGAGACGCCCGTTTCTAACCCGCTTACTCTACGCTTTACCCCAATTCAGGTCCGCACGACTTTTACGGGCGTGCAGCTGGAATATCGGCTGACCTTGCGTAACGACACTGCCGTGCCGGCCGATGGCATTGCGGTTGCCGCCTTCATGGCCAACGCCGAGGCGCAGCAAATGCAGGTGCTTGCGGCATTTTTCGACGATCCCTTTGCACCTGAACAGCATCGCATTACGCATTTAGAGCCAGGTGCGGAGATCGTAGTGAACGGCGCATTGAGCCTCGACCAAGTTGTACCGATCGACGTGCAGGGCCGTGCGCTGCTGATCCCGCTGGTGGCGTTCAAAGCCATCTCTCTGGACGGCGACGATCTCGCGCGCGCGACGTTTATCGTGGGGCAGGAAAGCACGCCGCCGCGTCCGAAGATGGGACCGTTCCGTCTTGATCAAGGACCGCGCCAGTATCGCGACGTTGGAAGCCGTGTTGCATGAGGCCGCTTGATAATGCAGGTGCGCCGTCCGACTTAGGGGCATGACCGGCACGCCCAAGACTCTGATTCCCTTGCTGGGCGACCAGCTCAGTTTTGACCTCTCCTCGCTGGAGGACGCCGATCCGGCCACCACCGTCCTGTTGCTGATGGAAGTCGCGGACGAGACCGAATATGTCGGGCACCATCGCGCCAAGATCGCCTTCATCCTCTCCGCAATGCGCCATCATGCCGAAGCCCTGCGCGATGCGGGCTGGATGGTGGATTACATAAAGCTCGACGATCCCGACAACAGCGGCAGCTTCACCGGAGAAGTGGCCCGCGCTATTGAGCGGCATAACCCCGCCCGGATTGTCGTCACCGAAGCCGGGGAGTGGCGCGTTCAGGCAATGCTGGAAGAATGGGCGGACCGCTTCGGACTGCCTGTGGACATCCGCCTCGATACGCGCTTCATCGCCTCGCATGCCGAATTCGACACCTGGGCGGCGGGCAAGAAACAATTGCGGATGGAGTTCTTCTACCGCGAGATGCGCCGCAAGACCGGCCTGCTGATGGACGGCGACAAGCCTGAAGGCGGCAAATGGAACTACGACTCGGAAAATCGCAAGTCCGCTCAGCGCACCCTGCTGATGCCGCGTCCCGCCAACTTTACGCCCGACGCGATCTCGCAGGACGTGCTCGAACTAGTGCGCGGCCGTTTTCCGGATAACATCGGCAGCCTGGACCATTTCGCCTTCGCCACGACTCGAAAGCAGGCACTTGAAGCGCAAGCGACGTTCCTCGACGAAGCCCTGCCGCAATTCGGCGACTTTCAGGACGCAATGCTGGCCGGCGAGCCATTCCTCTGGCACGCGGCACTCTCGCCTTATATCAACGTCGGCCTGCTTGATCCGCTGGAGCTGTGCCGTGCGGTGGAGGAGCGCTACCGCGACGGCAAGGTGCCGCTGAACAGCGCGGAAGGGTTCATCCGGCAGATCATCGGCTGGCGCGAATTCGTGCGTGGCGTGTATTGGCGCGAAGGACCGGACTATGTAACGCGCAATCATCTGGACGCGCACCGGCCGCTCCCCGCCTTCTACTGGACGGGCGAGACGGACATGCATTGCCTCTCGCAGGCCATCGGCCAGACGATCGACCATGCTTATGCGCATCACATCCAGCGCCTCATGATTACCGGCAATTTCGCGTTGCTGATCGGCGCGAACCCGGCGCAGGTGCATCGCTGGTATCTTGAGGTCTATGCCGATGCCTATGAATGGGTGGAGTTGCCCAACACTTTGGGCATGAGCCAATTCGCGGACGGCGGTATATTGGGATCGAAACCCTATTGCTCGGGCGGCGCCTATATCGACCGGATGTCCGATTATTGCCGGCCCTGCCGCTATGATGTGAAGCAGCGGACCGGGCCAGACGCCTGCCCGTTCAATGCCCTCTACTGGCACTTCCTGGATCGCAACACCCGCAAGCTGCGCAACAATCAACGGCTCGCCATGCCGTATCGTACATGGGAGAAGATGGCGGAGAGCGACAGACAGGCCGTGCGCGATAGCGCGTCAGCCTTCCTCGACAGTCTGGTTCCTTACGCATAAAGCAGCCCTGCGACGGAGGGTGCGATATATGGATTTGCTGGTTTCTACCGATTGGCTTGCGGACCAAGCGGGGGCTTCGGACTTGCGCATAGTGGATGCGACGGCGTTTCTGCCGGGCAGCGACCGCGATCCGCAAGCGGAATATGATTCGGGGCATATTCCCGGCGCGTTCTTCCTGAACCTGCCCGAGTTGGCCGACCTCAACGATCCGCGTCCCGGCATGTTGCCGCCGCCTGAAAAGTTCGCGAGCCGCATGGCCGCACTGGGTCTGGGCGATGGTAGCCGCATCGTAATCTACGACAACTCTCCCCTGCGCACCTCGGCACGGGCATGGTGGATGTTCCACGTCTTCGGCGCGCACAAGGTCGCAATCCTCGACGGCGGCTTGCAGAAATGGGTGGCGGAAGGCCGCGCGCTGGAAACCGGCAAGCCCGAGACGCGCCATCGCCATTTCACGGTGTGGAAGGACGACACGACGATCGTCACCAAGGCCGATGTGCTGGCGAACATCACGACGAGACAAGCGCAGGTCGTGGACGCCCGCTCGATGAGCCGTTTCACCGGCGAAGACCCCGAACCCCGCGCGGGCATGGCGTCGGGCCATATTCCGGGTTCGGTGTGCCTGCCCTACAGCCGCCTGTTCAACGCGGACGGAAGGTGGAAACGCGGCCATGAATTGCGCGGCCTGTTCCATGAAGCGGGCGTCGATCTGGAAAAGCCGATGATCGTCAGTTGCGGCAGCGGCGTGACCGCAGCCGACGTGCTGTTCGCTGCGCACCTGCTGGGGAAGACGGACATTTCGCTCTACGATGGAAGCTGGAGCGAGTGGGGCGCCGATCCTGCGACGCCCAAGGCCACCGGACCTGCATGAAAGCGCGACGATGAACGAGGATAAGGACGATCTCCAGCCGCTGACCCACATGGTGCAGGCAGGGCGCAGGGCGGAATGGACCGGTATGCCGGGGCAACCCGGCGGCATCGTCAATCCGCCTGTGTGGCGGGCGTCCACCATCCTGTACGACAATGTCGCCCATTTACGCTCGGCGGTGCACGACACGCATGAGCGGCTGTTCTACGGGCGCAAGGGAACGCCGACCGCATGGTCGCTGGCGGACGCGCTGACCTCGCTCGAACCCGGTGCGGAGGCAACGGCGCTGTTTCCGTCGGGCGTCGCGGCGATAGCCTGCGCGCTGATGGGCGTGCTGCGACCCGGCGATGAACTGCTGATGGTCGACAGCGCATACGACCCGACGCGCAACTTCTGCGAAAAAGTCCTGCGGCCGTTCGGCGTCGACACGATCTACTATGATCCAATGATCGGCAGCGGAATTGCCGATCTCTGCACAGATCGCACCCGCGCTATCTTCATGGAAAGCCCCGGCAGCCTGACCTTCGAGGTGCAGGATGTGCCCGCGATCGTCGCCGTCGCCAAGTCACGCGATATCGTCACGCTGATCGACAACACATGGGCCACGTCGCTCTACTTTCAGCCGCTGTCGCACGGAGTGGATATCTCCATCCTCGCCTGCACCAAGTATATCGTTGGCCATAGCGACGTGATGATCGGATCGGTCACGGCCAACGCCGCGACATGGGAGAAGGTGCGCAGCAGCGCGCAATATTTCGGGCAGATGACCAGCCCCGACGATGCGTGGCTCGCCGCGCGCGGGTTACGGACCTTGGGCGTGCGGCTGGCGCAGCACCAAGTCGCGGCGCTCGAAGTCGCACGGTGGCTTGCCCAACAGCCTGAGGTCGCCCGCGTTCTCCACCCGGCACTCCCCGAATGTCCGGGCTATGAAATCTGGAAGCGGGATTTCAACGGATCGAGCGGCCTGTTCTCTTTCGTGCTGACTGGCGGCTCCGGCGCAAAAGCCGATAAGGCGCGGGCCGTTCTGATCGATGATCTAGCGCATTTTGGCATAGGATATAGCTGGGGCGGTTTCGAAAGTCTTGCCCTGCCGGTCGATCCGCAACGCTACCGCACCGCAACGCGATGGGAAGCAGAAGGGCTGGTCGTCAGGCTCAGTATCGGGCTTGAAGATCCTGCCGATCTGATCGCCGATCTCGCCTCAGGTCTTAAACGCTGGCGCTCAGCGATGTAATTTTGGACTGTCGTACATTGTTGCATGACAGCAACAATAGGGCAACAAACCGACATAATTAGACATAATCCTCTTGTGCGCTGCGGTACAGCGGGGCATTGCGATCGCGTTATCGGCAAGCCTGCTCCCTCCGTTGCTTTCCAAAGCCGGAGAGAGAAGCGGGGGCCATAGCGCAGGTGGGACGGCCGCATAGCCATCAAGGGGAATATCATGCGCAAGTCCATTATCGGCCTCACGGCCGTACTTCTTTCGACCATCGCCAGCCCTGTTTTCGCACAGGAAGAACCGGCGCCCGCAGTTACCGTGACCGGCGGCGCGACAGTCGTCACCGACTATCGCTTCCGTGGCATTTCGCAGACCGACAAGAGGTTCGCCGTACAGGGCACCTTCACTGTCGCGCACGAATCAGGCTTTTACGCCACCGTCTGGGGTTCCTCGATCGACGATTACATCGCCACCGGTAGCGACCAGGAAATCGACCTGATCGCCGGTTGGGCCAAGGATTTCAACGGCACGAAGCTCGACGTGGGTGTTCTGTATTACTACTACCCCGGTTCAGGCGGCACCAACACCGATTTCATTGAACCCTATGCCGCAGTGTCGCACACGTTCGGCCCTGCCACGGCAAAGCTATCGGCTGCCTATGCTCCTAAGCAACACGCGCTTGCCAGCCTCGGCAAGGCTCGCCAGGACAACCTGTACACCGCGTTCGATCTGGGCGCTGGTATCCCTGAAACGCCCGTCAGCCTGTCCGCGCATGTCGGCCACAGCTTCGGACCGAGCTATCTGACGGCAGGTTCCAGCTTCAGCAAGGGTTACACTGATTGGAGCCTTGGCGCGAGCTACACCTGGAACCACCTGACTTTCGGTGTGAGCTATGTCGATACTGACGGCGACGTGTTCACGCCTTCGGGCCGCAATGCCAGCAAGGCCGGCGTAGTCGGCTCGGTGGGGGTCGCTTTCTGATCCGTCTGATCTAGCGTACGGGAGGCCGCTGACCAGAAGGTTGGCGGCCCTTTCTTTATGTACGCTCGCGCATCGACATATTGCTGTTCGAATATGGCGCGCGGATCGCTATATAGGCGGCATGTTCACCAGCTTGCCTTCGCTGATCCTGCTGTTCCTGCTCACCGTCGCGGGCATGGAGGCCTTTGCCTACGTCATGCATCGCTGGGTAATGCACGGCTTCGGCTGGTTCCTGCATGAGAGCCACCATCGGCCGCGCACCGGCAACTGGGAACTGAACGACGCCTATTTTGTGATCTTCGCCGCGCCCGCGATCCTGTTGTTGCTGGGCGGCGTGCAGTGGGGCTGGGGGCATTGGGCGACCGCCGTCGGCGCGGGCATCACCGCGTACGGGATGATCTATCTCGGCTTCCACGATGTCATCGTGCACCGACGCGTGGACCATCGCTATGTCCCGCGCTCCCCCTATATGAAGCGCATAGTGCAGGCTCACCGCCTGCATCATGCCGTCGAGACAAAGGCAGGCACGGTCAGCTTCGGCTTCCTTGTCGCCCCCAAACCCGAACATCTGAAGGCCGAACTCGCGAGACGGGGTCGCGCTGGCGTGCGCGCGCCGGTCGGCGCAGCCACGCCCAAATAGCTGCCGTTACAGCGCCAGCAGCCGCTCGCCGATGCGATTGAGGTTCACGATCTCCGCGTTCAATTGATCGTAGGACACATGCGCCTGTACGTTCTTCTGGTCGCGACAGGCAAAGCCACCCGGCTCCGCCCCCTGGAAACCCGATATGATGAGGCCACGGAAGCGATCGATCCGCTGAATATCGCGTTCAAGCTCTGCAATCTCACCCAGCACCGTCGCGTTGCGCTTGTCACGTATCGACACCATCGCGCGTAATTCACCCAGCAGCTTTCCCATGCCGGGCCGCGAACGCGAACACAGCGTCCGCACATCGCCCGCCGCTTCCCGCAACAGGCTGATCTTCTGCTCCAGGCGCTGTTCCAGCACGCCCCAGGCGCAGACGAGCCGCCCCACGCCGCAAAGCAGATCGTCGTCCAGCGCGTTCAATTCCGCAAATGCTGGCGCGTGCTTCATCAACGCAATGGTTCCCCTGACAAGACATGCAGGGTATCGGCGCGCGGCGGGCGATCCTAGGGTAAATCGAGGGGCAACCATGGCTCTCCCCGCATATCAGGCACAACTTAACTTAAGTTGTGTGAAATTGTCACAAACCTCTGTCGTCCCTCAGCGAATCAACAGGTTGCACAGCTCGTCAAAAGTCGACGGCGATGCCTTTCCGTTCCCAATCGCCGTAGCGGGTCGGACTCAATTCTTCATGGATAGCAGGTTGTTTGTCGATGGGATCAGGCGTGGGAACCGGCGGGCTCTTTGACCAATGCGCGGGCGGCTTCACATGATCGGGACGTTTCGCCATGTTCGCTTCCTTCTTCCTGAACGCATGCCAGCACAGTACACACAAACACACTGCACCTGCGACATGGGTGTTGTACCCGTGTGAGGCAAGTGATGGCTTCTAACGACGTGACATAGCGGCGGGTGACGGCGAAGCCAAATGGCGCTAGTGGGACGCGATGGCTTCGACTCCCCCTGTCTCCCGATATCCCGCTCGCGCACCCGATGCGCCCGGCCTCCCCGCCCGCCGCGCTGCACTCCGCCTGCTGGACGCCGTGTTGCGCAGAGGTGATCCTTTGGAGATCGCCCTCCATGGTGCAAGTCAGGGGATCGTTGATCGGGCGGATCGGGCGCTGGTGCACGCGATTGCGGCCGAGACGCTCCGCCACTTGCCCGATCTGGATGCTCTCATCGACAGCGCCACGCGCAATCGCCTCCCTGACGATGCAAAGGCGCGCATGGTGCTACGGATCGCACTGGTGCAGGCGCTCGTGCTGGGCACCCCGCCCCACGCGGCGATCGCCACGGCCTTGCCGCTGGTGGATGGCGGTCCGCGCAAGCTG
This sequence comes from Sphingobium sp. SCG-1, assembly GCF_002953135.1. NCBI lineage: Bacteria > Pseudomonadati > Pseudomonadota > Alphaproteobacteria > Sphingomonadales > Sphingobiaceae > Sphingobium > Sphingobium sp. SCG-1. The sequence continues at coordinate 719,662 of NZ_CP026372.1, read as the reverse complement.
GTGCACGGCGTTTTCGGGACACTGATGCGGGGCACGGCGACCTTGCCCGCCGTTCCTGCCCTACTGCCGGAAGTTGCTGCGCGCTGGGCGGAGCAATGGGGCGAGGCCATGCCCGAAGCAGCGGCGAAGGCCTTCGTGGTTCGTCCGCCCGTTGACGTCACGCTACGTGATCCCACGGAGACGGCGATGTGGGCCGAACGGCTGGGCGGCGAGTCGCTCGCGCCCGGCCACGTCCGCTTGCCCGCGCATGATGCCATAACGGAGCTGCCCGGCTTTGATGATGGCGCATGGTGGGTGCAGGACATTGCTGCCTCGATCCCCGCACGACTGCTTGGCACAGGCGAGGGTCGCCATGTGCTGGACCTCTGCGCCGCACCCGGTGGCAAGACGATGCAACTCGCGGCTGCCGGATGGTCCGTGACTGCCATCGATCAGTCGGCAAAGCGCCTCACGCGGCTGTCGGACAATCTGGCGCGCGTCGATCTTTCGGCGAGTGTCGTCACCGCCGACTTGCGTGACTGGGCACCGGAAGCGCCTGCCGATGCCGTGCTGCTCGATGCCCCCTGCACCGCCACGGGCATCTACCGTCGCCATCCTGACGTTCTCCATCGCATCGGGCCGCGCCAGATCGCTGAACTTGCCGAATTGCAGGCGGCGTTGCTCATCCGCGCGGCGGATTGGGTGAAGCCCGGCGGCACGCTCGTTTATGCAACATGCTCGCTCGAACAGGCCGAAGGCGAAGCGCAGATCACGCGTTTCCTGGCCGAAAACCACGCATTTACAATCGCTCCGCCCGAGGCCGAGGAACTTCCGCAAGGCGTGACGGCTACGGCGGAAGGATGGGTCCGAACCCTGCCCTTACCGCTGGCCGATAAGGGCGGGACGGACGGCTTCTTCATCGCGCGCATGGTTCGTCACTGAAGCCGCGTAACAGCGGTTGCGCCACCTGATTCGCGCGTCTAAGGCGATGGGTCAATGACCGTCACCGAACCCCGCGCCGTCCGCATCGCTCCCTCGATCCTCTCCGCCGACTTCGCACGGCTGGGCGAGGAAGTGCGCGCCATCGACGCCGCCGGATGCGATTGGGTTCATGTCGACGTGATGGACGGGCATTTCGTGCCCAACATCACTATCGGTCCTGCCGTCGTGAAGGCACTGCGCCCGCACACGACCAAGCCGCTCGACGTACACTTGATGATCTCGCCCATCGACAGCTTTCTGGACGCCTTTGCAGAGGCGGGCGCGGATATCCTGACGGTCCATCCCGAGGCGGGGCCGCACATTCATCGCACGGTGCAGCACATCAAGAGCCTGGGCAAGATGGCAGGCGTGGTGCTCAATCCCGGCACGCCAGCCAAGATGCTTGATTACCTCATCGATGACGTGGACCTCATTCTCGTGATGAGCGTGAACCCCGGTTTCGGCGGGCAGAGCTTCATCGAGAACCAGCTTCGCAAGATCGAGGCGATCCGCAAGATGATCGACAAGAGCGGTCGCGACATTCGCCTGCAAGTCGATGGCGGTATCGACTTCACTACGGCACCGCGGGCGATCGAGGCCGGGGCCGATGTGCTGGTCGCAGGCACAGCGACGTTCCGGGGTGGGCCGGATGCCTATGCCGACAATATCAAGAGGTTGCGGGGCGGGTGAGCGAACGCACCCGCTCCCGAGCAAAGCCAGTCGATCTGCCCGAGCCTGACGAAGGCGCGCAGATCGAAGAGGGCAAGCGCCTCATCCGCGTGTCGGATGACAAGGGCCGTTCGCTAGTAGCGCGTGTCGCCGACAGCTTCCATCGTTTCACATGGCGCACGCCGCTGCATTCGATGCGGCTCAAGGGCAAGTTCCCGCTGAAGCTGCTGGCGGTACCGAACGACAATATTCCCGGCGACGTGCGATCCGGGCAGGCACTGCGCGCCGGATATTTCTTGTTTCGGGGTTTGAAGCAGCCGATCGACGCGCTGGATTTCGCCAATCTCGACCTGCCTCCCGCGTTTCAGGACTATATCCACAGCTTCCTCTGGCTGCGCGACCTCTCGACCGTCGCGACTCGTGAGCAGGGTGCACCCATTGCCGAGGCGATCACGCGCAAATGGCTGGAGGCACATGCCGAGAAGCCGAGCGAGCCCGCATGGCGCGCAGATAATGCCGGATGGCGGCTATTCTTCTGGACGACACAGGCGCCGCTGATCCTCTCGTCCAGCGACCTCATCTATCGCTCGCTGATGCTGAACTGCATCGCCCGCACCGCGCGGCATCTCGACCAGAGCGCCGAGAAAGCGCCGGTCGGATTGCAGCGCCTCGTCGCATGGGGCGCGATCGTCGCGGCCTCGATGCTGCTGCCGGGCGGCGGACCGCGCAAAGTCTTCGGAGAGGCAGGCTTGCGCCGCGCACTCGACACGGCCTTCCACGCCGATGGCGGCACGATCTCCCGCTCGCCATTGGCGCAACTCGACAGCATCATGCTGCTCGCCATGTTGCGCGCCGTCTATGACGTGCGTCGCGAGGAGATGCCGCACTTCATCACCGAAGCCTTGAGCAAGGCCGTGCCTGCGTTGCTTGGTCTCACACATGGCGACCGGGGCCTGGGTAGCTGGCAGGGCGCGGGCGCTACCGATCCCGCGCTGGTCGAAGCGGTCGTGCTGGCCAGCGGCGTGCGTGCCCGCCCACTGCGGCAGGCCCGCGACTGGGGTTATCAACGACTGACGGCCGGGAACAGCGTGTTGCTGGTGGATGCCGCACCGCCGCCGATCGCGCGCCTCGCTGCCGCCGGATGCGCTTCGACTGCCGCGATGGAATTGAGCGATGGCCCGCATCGCCTGATCGTCAATTGCGGCGGCGCGGCTTTGGCCGGAGCGGCGATCACTGAAGATCTGGCGCAGGGGCTGCGCACCACGGCGGCGCATAGTACGCTTGTGCTGGCGGACAGCAATTCGACCGCCATTCTCGCCGACGGTACGCTCGGCAAGGGCGTCACCGAAGTCGAGCTGAACCGGCAGGAGCTGGAGACCGGCAGCCGTCTGGAACTCAGCCATGATGGCTACGTCCGCCGCATTGGCTATGTGCATCGCCGCCTGCTGATGCTGAGCATGGACGGGCGCGAGGTCCGGGGCGAGGACATGCTGCTCCCCGCCCAGCGCAGGCGCAAGCCCGCCGCGACGCCGTTCGTCATCCGCTTCCACTTGGCCCCCGGCGTGGAGCCGACGCTGACCGCCGACGCAATGGGCGCGCTGCTGCGCATCGATCTCGGTGCGCTCTGGCAGTTCCGCACCGGCAGCGGCACTCTGGCGATCGAGGACAGCCTGTGGGTGGACGGCGACGGCCAGCCGCATGCCTGCCAACAGCTCGTCGTCACCGGCGAAGCGCAACCGGGCGGCACCAGCACCGGATGGCTGCTCAAGCGCGTCGGATAGGCACGCTGTCCCTTCACGGGGCTATTATTTCGCGAAAATGAAACTATGGGGTCTGCGACATGCACCGGCCCAACGGGGACTAATCATCACATGACCGACATCACCATAAATCGCGCCCTCCTGTCGGTCTCTGACAAGAGCGGTCTGGCCGAGCTAGGCGCGGCACTGGCTTCGCATGGCGTGGAACTGGTGTCGACCGGAGGCACGGCCAAGGCACTGCGCGACGCCGGACTGAGCGTGATGGACATCAGCGAGTTGACTGGCTTTCCCGAGATGATGGACGGCCGCGTGAAGACCCTCCACCCCATCGTGCATGGCGGATTGCTGGCCGTGCGCGACAACCCTGAGCATGTCGCGGCGATGCAGGACCATGCGATCGGCGCGATCGATCTGGTCATCGTCAATCTATACCCCTTCGCCGCGACTGTTGCGAAGGGTGCGTCGCGCGAAGAGATCATCGAGAATATCGACATTGGCGGGCCGTCGATGGTCCGCTCCGCTGCCAAGAACCATGAGAGCGTGGCGATCGTCACCGATCCCGCCGATTATGCCCGCCTGATCTCAGAAATGGCGGAGAGCGGCGCCACCAGCTACAACTTCCGCCGTCTGCTCGCGGCCAAGGCTTACGCCGCCACTGCCGCCTACGACAGCATGATCGCCAACTGGTTTGCCTTTGCCGATCAGGGGTCGATGTTCCCGGAAAGCCTGTCCGTCGCCAGCACCCTCTCCTCGACGCTTCGCTATGGCGAGAATCCACATCAGTCCGCCGCGCTGTACGTCCCCGTCGCGCCGGGTGCGAAGGGGATTGCGCAGGCCATCCAGCTTCAGGGCAAGGAACTCTCTTACAATAATTACAATGACGCCGATGCGGCGCTCGAACTGGTCAGCGAATTTCGCGACGGCCCGCCCACGGTCGTCATCGTCAAGCATGCCAATCCCTGCGGCGTTGCCAGCGGCGAAACCCTGATCGAAGCTTATGAAGCCGCTCTTGCCTGCGACAGCGTGTCGGCGTTCGGCGGCATCATTGCGTTGAACCGTCCGCTGGATGGTGCAACAGCCGAAGCTATCAGCGGCATCTTCACCGAAGTCGTGGTCGCCCCTGCCGCCGATCATGCGGCGCGCGAGATTTTCGCGCGCAAGAAGAACCTGCGCCTGCTGCTGACCGGTGAGTTGCCCGATCCGAAGCGTGCGGGGCTGGCGATGAAGAGCATTGCGGGCGGCATCCTGTTCCAGAGCCGCGACAATGGCCAGATCACGCGCGACACGTTGAAAGTCGTAACCAAGCGCGCGCCGACCGAGCAGGAACTGGCCGACTGCCTGTTCGCCTGGACGGTGGCCAAACACGTCAAATCCAACGCCATCGTCTACGCCAAAGACGGTAGCACGGCAGGCGTCGGCGCAGGACAGATGAACCGCCTTGAATCCGCGCGGATCGCTGCATGGAAAGCCATAGACGCTGCCGAGAAGGCCGGATGGGCAACGCCCCGCACCATCGGGTCCGCCGTGGCGTCGGACGCCTTCTTCCCCTTCGCCGATGGCCTGCTCGCCGCAGTCGAGGCGGGCGCGACGGCAGTGATCCAGCCGGGCGGATCAATTCGCGACGATGAAGTCATCGCCGCAGCAGACGAAGCCGGTCTAGCGATGGTCTTCACGGGAATGCGCCACTTCCGGCATTGACCTTAACGAAGGCCACGGCATTTCGAAACGTCTCGTTAACCATTCCTTAGAGGATTTCCTTCACTCTGGGTTGCGAACCAATCCGGGGGACGATTTTCTATGCTGCGTACGGACAAGAGCGTCGATGTTGCGATCATCGGTGCCGGCCCTGCGGGCCTGACGGCGGCCTACCTTCTGACGAAGAAGGGCTACAGCGTCACCGTCATAGAAAAAGATTCGAAATATGTCGGCGGTATCAGCCGCACGGTGGAGCATGAAGGCTTCCGCTTCGACATCGGCGGGCATCGCTTCTTTTCCAAGTCCAAGGAAGTCGTGGATCTCTGGAACGAGATATTGCCCGACGACTTCATCCGACGCCCGCGTATGAGCCGCATCTATTATGAGGGCAAATTCTACAGCTATCCGCTGCGCGCCTTCGAAGCGCTCTGGAACCTTGGCATCCTACGCTCGACGCTATGCATGGCGAGCTTTGCCAAGGCGAAGATGTTCCCGAACCACAATGTCCGCTCCTTCCAAGACTGGACCGTCAATCAGTTCGGCCACAAGCTGTTCTCGATCTTCTTCAAGACCTACACCGAAAAGGTGTGGGGCATGCCGTGTGACGAAATGTCGGCGGACTGGGCGGCGCAGCGCATCAAGGGGCTGAGCCTCGGCGCGGCGGTGCTCGACGGCCTGAAACGCAGCCTTGGCCTTAACAAGCGCCCCAATGATGGCATGGCGACCAAGACGCTGCTCGAAACCTTCCGCTATCCGCGCCTTGGCCCCGGCATGATGTGGGAAGCCGCGCGCGACCGGATCGTCAAGGGCGGCAATCAGATACTGATGGGCCATGCCCTCAAGCAGATCGCGCAGGATCAGGTGACGGGCCGCTGGCGTGTGGCGGCAACGACAACCGATGGCGACACCGTCACGGTCAACGCCGCCCACGTCATCAGCTCCGCGCCGATGCGCGAACTGGCGAGCCGTATCCATCCGATGCCCGCCACGACCGGCGAGGCGGCAGACCTCAAATATCGCGACTTCCTGACAGTCGCGCTCATGATAAAGTCGGAAGACCTGTTCCCCGACAACTGGATCTACATTCACGACAGCAAGGTGAAGGTCGGCCGCGTGCAGAACTTCCGTAGCTGGTCGCCCGAAATGGTGCCGGACGACAGCATCGCCTGCGTCGGCCTTGAATATTTCTGCTTCGAAGGTGACGGCCTCTGGTCCTCGACCGACGACGACTTGATCGCACTCGCCAAGAAGGAAATGGCGATCTTAGGCCTGTGCAAGGCGCAGGATGTCGTGGGCGGCGCGGTCGTGCGGCAGGAAAAGGCGTACCCTGTCTATGACGATAGCTATGCCGCCAATGTTCTGGCCATGCGATCCGAGCTGGAAGAGAAATATCCGACGCTGCACTTGGTCGGGCGTAACGGCATGCACCGTTACAATAATCAAGATCACGCGATGATGACGGCGATGCTGACGGTCCGCAATATCGAGGCGGGCGCACGCGTTTACGACATCTGGGGCGTCAACGAAGACGCCGAATATCACGAGTCCGGCGACGAAGGCGAGCGCGCGGCACTGGCAAGCGAACGGCTCGTGCCGAGCCGCATCAGCGACAGCAAGGCCGCCTGACCATGCTGGCACGCTGGCTCGCGGCGGGGGTGCAGTTGACCTACACGCGCTACATCGTCGCCAGCGCTGCGGCGCTGGGGGCGGATCTTGCCGTCTTCATGTTGCTGCTGGCGAGTGGGATGGACGCGGCTGGGTCGTCCGCCGTTGGCTACATCTGCGGCATAGCGGTGCACTGGGTGCTCTCCAGCCGCGCAGTGTTCACAAGCCCCGGCTATGCAACGACGCGCCACCGCCAGCGGCTGCTGTTCCTGGGTTCCGCCTTGATCGGCTTGGGTTTAACGGCTGGAATCGTTGGCCTTGCCGACGGCTTAGGAATTGACGCACGGCTCGCCAAGATCGCCGCCGTCATCGTGAGCTTCCACGCCACCTATCTCCTCCGCAAGACCATAGTCTTCGCCTGATGCCCCGCCGCCCGTTCCGGTTCCCGCCACCGGCGGAATGGCGGCTGGTGCCTGTCGTCAGCCTGTTCGCGGCCATGATGTGCGTCATGATGGTGTGCACGAACTGGGCGAAGATCATTTCGTTGGGATTTCACGATCCTGATGATGCCCTACGCTATGTCGAGGTTCGTGATTTCCTAGCGGGGCAAAGCTGGTTCGATGTCTCCCAGCACCGCGTCAATATGCCCTTCGGCGGCCCCATGCACTGGTCGCGGATCGTGGACCTGCCCATCGCCACCATCATGCTACTGTTCAGGCCGCTGGCAGGCACGGGGATGGCAGACCGGATCGCACTGGCGGTGGTGCCGCTGCTGCTGTTCTGCGCTGTCTGCTTCATGGTTGCCTTGGCCGTGCGCCGCCTGGGAGGCACCATGGCCGCTATAGTTGCGATGCTTCTTATCAGCGCCTCGATGCCTGTTTTGGCGCAATTGAGGCCAATGCGTGTTGACCATCATGGCTGGCAGATCCTAATGTCGGCAGTGGCGCTCTGGGCCGCCTTCGATGCACGCCAGAGGCGCGGGGGGATTGTTGCGGGATTAGCCGTGGCGTTCTGGATGCATATCTCGAGCGAAGGTCTGCCCTATGCCGCGATGTTCGGCTGCGTCTTCGCACTGGCATTCCTGCGTGGTCGGCAGGCTTGGCCAAAGCTGTCAACCTACATGATGTCATTGTCGATAGGCTCCGCGGTGTTGCTCCTAGGCACGCGGGGTTGGCCTGAAGCGGCCAAACCCTATTGCGACGCCATCTCGCCCATATATCTGCTGCCGATCACCGCAGTCACTCTTGCCTTGCTTGGCACAAGATATTTCGCTGGGGTAGCAAACTGGTGGCGCCGGGCAGCCACGCCTGCAATGGCAGCCGCCTTGGGGGCTGCAACGTATCTTTCAACCGGAGGCGAATGCCGGACCGGTCCTTTTGCTGCGCTTGATCCGCTCGTGTACAAATACTGGTATCTAAACGTCAGCGAAGGTCGTCCGGCCTGGGAACAGAATCCGCTGCTGTCGGTCATCATCATCGCGCCGCCGTTGGTCGGTCTGGCAGGCATCTTACTTACGATAAAGCAAGAGCAGCAACCCGATCGTCGCTTTCAGTGGATCCAGATGCTGCTTCTTGGCAGCGGTGCCTATGCCGTGTCGATGCTCGTGGCGCGGGCGATGTCGATCTCCTATGTCTACGCTCTTCCCGGCTTGGCGGCGGTTATTCTCTTCTTTCTGCCCAAGGCACAGAACTTGCGTACGGCGCCTGCTCGCATAACGGCGACCTTAGCCTTGTTCGCAACCATGCCGCTTGGCATCGGCGCCGTTGCCGCGATCTTCTTGCCCGGTGAAGAGTCGCCAACCGCGCAAAACAATGTTCCGGATGAACTTATCACCGAAAAGCCGTGCTTAGTTCTGGACAAGCTAGCCGCGCTTGCGAGCCTTCCACGCGGTACGATTCTTGCGCCGCTTGACCAAGGTCCAAAGATCCTCGCGTACACACATCATAATGTCGTATCGACTGGCCATCACCGCAACAATCTCTCCATGCGCGATGTCATGCAATCCTTCATCGGACCCGCCACGCAAGCTCGCTCGATCATGGCCCGACATCACGTGTCCTATGTCGCTTATTGCCCTGCCATTGAAGTCGGCAATTACGTAAAGCTCGGCCCCAAGGGTTTCATGCACATGCTAGAAGCGGGAACTCCGCCTGACTGGCTGCATCCTGTGCCCATGCGCCCCGGCGAAACCATCAAGGTGTATCGCGTCAGCTACGACACGAAGCTCTAGGCCTCAGCCATGAACTTCATCGCGCCGCCGTTCATGCAGTAACGCAGGCCGGTGGGCTTCGGTCCGTCATCGAACACATGGCCAAGGTGCCCTCCGCATCGGCTGCAATGCACTTCGGTGCGGCTGTAGCCCAGTTCATTGTCGCGGCTGGTGGCGATGGCGCGCGGCAGCGGTTGCCAGAAACTCGGCCAACCTGTCCCACTGTCGAATTTGGTCTTGGACGAGAACAGCTTCTGATCGCATCCGGCGCAGGAGAACGTTCCCGCCCGATACTCCTTGTTCAGCGGGCTGGAAAAGGGCTGCTCGGTCGATGCCTCGCGCAGGATCGCATATTGCTGCGGATTAAGCTTCTTCTTCCACTGCGCGGGCGTCAACGCGACCGGAAACTTCGCCGCGTTGGCAGTGTCGTTCTCGCCGGGCAACATGCCAACGGCGATGGCGATGACGGCAACGCCTCCGGTGCCCAGCAAGGCGCGGCGCGTGAGGGTATTGGAAACGGGCATGGGGTCGCTCCTGACAGACTTGAAGCAGCTACGTTCGGGAAAGGCCGATGGATACAAGCGCACGCGAAAAAATTCCGCGTCGCTTCTCGCCGGTCCCGGACTTCAAGACATTGCGCCGGAACAGTCGGACGCCGATCCGGATGATGACCGCCACCCACAGCGCCTGCCAACACAGCGCCAGCACATGCGGCAGTAGCGCGTCCGACTGCGCGGCGCGGGCGATCATCGCGAAGGGGGAACTGAACGGGAAGATCGCGGCGATCACTTCGGGCGTTTGGCCCATACGATCGACACTGAAGCTCGCGAAGAAGAAGATCAGCACCTGCCCCATGGTGATCGGCATGGAGATCGTCTGTACTTCCCGCACCGTAGACGCCTGCGCGCCAATGCCGATGAACAGCGAGCCGAGCAGCGTGTAGGCCATAGTGAAGTAGAGCACGCCCAGCATAACGAACATCGGCCAGCCTACCGCGGGTTCCGGACTGTGAACTGTACTGCCGAACAGCAGCAGATAGCCGACCAGCGCCGTCGTCGCCCACACGGCGATCCCCACAAAGGACATCGCCAGCATCGCCAGCAACTTGCCCAGAAAGATGGCGTCCACCGGCACGGCGGCGGCCAGCACTTCGATGATCTTGTTCGTTTTCTCCTCGACCATGTTGGAGAGCACCATGCCCGCGAGCAACATCGTCAGCATGAAGAGGATCACCTGCGCGGCGCGGCCGGTCAGCAGGCGCGACTGGCGGTCGGAGCCAGTGCTTTCGGCGACAATGCGCGTGGCGATCCGCGTGTCGGGGAGCGTTGTGCCTGCACGGGCGACGCTGATGAGGAGCGAAAGATCGCCGCGCATCTGGTCGACGTCGCCACGCCTGCCGGTCAGGACCGGACGCGCCAATGTTCCGGACAGGACGGCGATCACCCCCTGCCCCTTGCCCGCCAGCAACGCTTGCGGATAGGACGATGCAGGATAGCGGCGCAGGTCGGGAACGCCGCGCGCGTCGAGACGCCGATGCGCCGCGTCCAGCGCTTTCGACTCGGCCGCAGAGAGAGCTACGGCCACGACAGGACGCATGCTGTCGTTGGCCATCCGATCCCCGATCGTGCCGAAGGCGACACCGAACACCACAGGCAGCAACGGCCCGATCAGAAACAGGATGAAGGATTTCGAGAAGATGATCGCCGTGAAATCGCGGCGCGCGATCACGAATGCGGCGCGCAGGATCTCCCTCATGCCGCTTCCTCCGTTGGCGCGTCGGACCCCATGTCCCGCAGAGCATCCGGACCCGCGATGGCGACGAAGGCATCGTGCAGGCCGGGACGCTCGATCGACAGGCTTTCGATACCCGCGTCGCCATCCATCAGCGCCTTGAGCAATGGCTCGACACCATTCTCCGGCAGAGGAAACGACCAGACATTGCCTTCGACCAACGCGTTCAGCGGCAACGCCTCTCGCCAAGGTCCATGACTGCGGCGTGTTTCCAGCCGAACCTGCGGGCGCAAGCGATCCCGCGCATCGCTCACCGATCCTTCGAACCTTATTCGCCCACCCGCGACGATGGCAATACGCTCGCAGAGCCGTTCGGCGTGCGCGATAACGTGCGTGGAAAACAGGATCGTCACGCCATCCGCCGCCTGCCGCCGGATCAGGGCTTCCAGCTTCCCCTGATTGATCGCGTCGAGGCCGGAGAATGGTTCGTCCAGCACGATCAGGCGCGGCGCATGCACGATCGTGCCAAGCAGTTGCACGGTCTGCGCCATCCCCTTCGACAAGGCGCGAACCGGCTTGTCGATGGCATCGCCAAGACCATGATCCTGCATCAGCACGCGCCCGCGCCGCCGCCCTTCTTTCAAAGGTAGGCCGCGCAGAGCGCCCATGAACGCAATCGCCTCCAGTGCCTTCATCGCCGGATACAAGCCACGCTCCTCGGGCAGATAGCCAACCATCCGCGCCTGGCTCAATGGCTCACGCGCGCCGAGCAATGTCCGATAGCCCTCATCCGGGTCGATAATGCCGAGCAGGGTGCGCAGCAGCGTCGTCTTGCCCGCGCCATTGGGGCCGAGCACGCCGTAGATGCTGCCCGCAGGCACCGCGATGTCGATGCCGTCGACTGCGCGGAAACTGCCGAAACGCTTGACAAGTCCATGCCCCTCAAGGGCATAGGGGACAGGATCGGAAGGGCCGTTCATCCGATCGACGATAGCCGCGCTCCATGACAACACAACCTATTCCTCTCGAAGAGCGGCTGAAGAGTGCCGCGCGTGACATCGGCTTTGCCGCCTGTGCGATTGCGCGCGCCGATGCCGCACCGCTCGCGGCCGAACGGTTGCAGGCGTGGATCGCGGAAGGGTGCCATGGCGACATGCTGTGGATGGAGGAGCGCGCCGCGCAGCGTGGATCGCCGCAAGGGCTATGGCCGGAGGTGCAGTCCGTCATCATGCTGGGCATGAGCTATGCCCCGGCACGCGATCCACTGGCGCTGGAAGACGTGCGGGATCGGGGGCGGATCTCCGTCTATGCGCAAGGGCAGGATTATCACGACATCGTCAAGAAAGCGCTGAAGGCGCTGGCCCGCTGGTTGGTAGAGGCTGCCGATTGCCAGTTGAAGGTGTTCGTGGATACCGCGCCGGTCATGGAAAAGCCGCTGGCCGAGGCTGCGGGGCTAGGCTGGCAAGGGAAGCACAGCAATCTGGTGAGCCAGGAACATGGCAGTTGGCTGTTCCTGGGTGCGATTTACACGACGGTGAAGTTGACGCCTGATTCGCCCGGTTGCGACCATTGCGGTTCGTGCACCGCCTGCCAGACGGCCTGCCCCACCGATGCGTTCCCCGCGCCCTACCGCGTCGATGCGCGGCGGTGCATTTCCTATCTCACCATCGAGCATAGGGGGCCGATACCCGAGGAATTCCGCGTGCCCATCGGCAACCGCATCTATGGCTGCGACGATTGTCTGGCGGTGTGCCCATGGAACAAGTTCGCGCAGACGGCGGCGACGCACCGCGCGTTCATCGGCCGGGCGGAAATGGCCGCACCGGAATTGCGCGAGTTGCTGGCGCTAGACGATGCGGGGTTCCGGGAAGTGTTCTCCGGCTCCCCGATCAAGCGCATCGGGCGCAACCGGATGGTGCGCAATGCAGCGATCGCGGCGGGGAACAGCAGGGATCCGACCCTTCTACCGCTGTTGGATTCGTTGAAAGCGGATGCCGACCCAGTAGTTGCCGAGGCGGCTGACTGGGCCGTCCGGCAATTGGCGTTTTTAGCCTCTACTTCGCCGTCAACATCGTAGCGCAGGCGGCGGGATCCACGTCCTTGCCCGCGGGCGTGCGACTATCGGCGTAGGTGACGACCGGCTCCTTGCCCTTGGCGCTGGCATACAGATAGGTGTCCAGCACGCAGCGTCCGTTGGCAAACTGCAGCTTGCGCACGCTGGGGTCGCGAATGTCGAGGCGCGGCCGGCCGAACATCTGGATCAGCTTCTTCGCGTCCGCTCCTATCAGCAGATGCCCCTTGCCATAAGCACTGGCCATCGGCCCGCTGGGTGGCGGAAGCGTCGACACGGGCGCTGCGGCGGGTACGCTGGCGCAGGCGGAAAGGCCCAGCGCCAACACACTCGCCAGAAAAATGCGTTTAGCCATGGGTCTTCCCTTTGCGGCCATGCAGGATGTGCACGGCCATAGCCGCGCTCCAGATCGGCGCAAGCAGGTTCGCGACCGGCACCAGGAACAGCAGCGCCGAAGCGAAGCCCATCGCCATCCGCGTGCCCTTGGGAATGGCGTGCAGATCAGGATGCCGTGCCTCCACCATGTCGGCGAGGTCGCGCCCGAGGAGGTAGGCGTTGACCGCCAGCAGCAGCGCGATCGTGCCGACGCCTGTCACCAGCAACGCGATGTAGAAGGGCAGCGCCACGAGGTTCCAACCAACCGTACGCAGGATCGATCGCGCGGCGAGCGCCATGCTGCGCGTGAAGGGCACATGTCGGGCCACCGCAGCGGCGGCGGGGTAGCTTTCGCGCTCCACCGCCTCGACGATCTGATCGCCGAACAGCCCTAAGACGGCAATCGCCACGGCACGAAACAACAGCCATGTCGTGGCCAGCGTGATGACGAATGCGGCGGCGGCTTCCACGAAGCCGCCCGTCGTGCTCGCCCACCCGATCCATGCAAAAAACCAGTGCAGGCCAGCCCATAAGCCAAAGCCCAATCCCGTAAACAGCACCAGCGTCAACGCCAGCGACTTGAACAGCACCGCGCGCGCCGTCGGGTGAAAGATTTGCGGGAAGGCACGCAGGGCGGCAGACAGGATCATGCAGCGACTATCGGCGGCGCTGTCGCATGCGTCAACATGGCCGCGTTGCGCTCCCCGCTTCCTTTCATTAGGACGCCGCCAACGCCCGCCTTTCAGATCAGGACTTTATGTGACCCAGACCCCCGCCCAATATGACGTCATCGCCATCGGCAACGCCATCGTCGATGTGATCGCCCGCGAAGACGACGCCTTTCTCGCCACGCATGCCCTCACCAAGGGCGCGATGCAGTTGCTCGACGCGGAAACGGCGGAGTTTCTGTACGATGCCATGGGTTCGGCGGTGGAGATCAGCGGCGGATCGGCGGCGAATACGCTTGCGGGCATGGCGGCGTTCGGCAAGTCCTGCGCCTTCATCGGCCAGGTACGCGACGATCAGTTGGGGCAGGTGTTCGCGCATGACATTCGCGCGCTCGGCATCGCATTCGATACGCCCGTCCGCACGCAGGAGCCACCGACGGCGCGCTGCCTCATCATGGTGACGCCCGACGCACAGCGGACGATGAACACCTATCTTGGCGCGTCGCAATTCCTGCCCGCACTGGCGCTGGACAAGACGACCATCCAGGCCGCGAAGATCCTGTATCTCGAAGGCTATCTCTGGGATCCCGAAGAGCCCCGCGCCGCGATGCGGACCGCAATCGGCTATGCCAAGGAAGCCGGGCGCAAGGTCGCCTTCACGCTCTCCGCCGACTTCGTGATCGCCCGCCATCGCGCCGACTTCCTTGCGCTGATCGAGGAGGGCCTGATCGACATCCTGTTTTCGAACGAGGATGAAATCCGCGCGCTGACCGAACTGGAAAGCCTGGAAGCGGCGATAGCCGCGATCGCGCCGAAGGTTCCGGTGCTGGTCTGCACCTGCGGCGCGGAAGGCGCGATCGCGATTGTCGACGGTGTCCGTTCGGAAACGACCGCAGCGCCTGTCGCGCAGATCGTCGATACCACGGGCGCGGGCGACCTGTTCGCCTCCGGCTTCCTCACTGGCTATGTCGATGGCCTTTCGGTCGAAGACAGCCTGAAGCTGGGCGCTATCGCCGCAGCCGAAGTGATTTCGCATTACGGTGCACGGCCCGAGGCGGACCTGAAACTGCTCCGCGCGCAGCAGCTCTAGGGCTTGGGCGCTTTGCGGAACAAGGCGCGGTCTTCGGGTCCGAAGCCGCGCCGCCAGATGACCAGCGCATAGACGCCCAGCACGACCGGCACGCCGAACACCAATTCGACCCACTCCATGTGCGGCGGCAGTGCGACAAACGCACTGCCCGCCAGCGTCGCGGCGGCGGCGGCCCACAGCAACGCCCAGCGCCACGCATTCACCGGCGCTTTGAGCAGGCGCGACAGCAGCTTGGCCTTTACGAGGGAGCTGAGGCCAAGCGCGATCGTCAGAGCCAGTGCAGGCGCAGCAGCGACGACCAGAGGGCTGAACCCGCTGCGCCGCGCGGCCATGATGAGAGCAAAGCTGAGGCATACCTGCACGGCGATCATCGCCAGCGAGATCGCCAGGTTGCGGAGCCGCGCCATGTATACCAGCGCGGATTCGCTCACCACGGCGGTGGCGGCGACCACTTCGGCGGCGAGCAGGAAAGCGAGCGCACCCGTGCCACCCACGAAGTTGGGGCCGACCAGACCCATAACCGCCTCACCGGGAATGCCGAGCGCCAGCGCGATCCCCGCCTGCGCGGCGATGATCCAGAAGCCGACCTGACTGACCTGTCGCGCGATGCCGGGCAGGTTGTTTTCCGCCAGGTTGCGCGTGATGACCGGGCCGAGCACCGGCTCGAAACTGGTTTTGAGTTTCTGCGGCAGGGACGCGACCTGCTGCGCTACATAATAGATGCCGACGATATACGGCGTAGCGAACAGACCAAGTATCGCGAGATCGAGGCGACGCGATCCCCACTCCACGGCGTCGGCAGCGGCAAGCGGCAGGTTGTGGCGCGTCAGTTTCGCCATCACGTTCCAGTGCGGCGTCCAACCGCGCGGAATGCCATAGTGACGGACCAACGGCACCAATGAGGCGATCAGCGCCAATATCATCGAGATGACGTAAGCGAGGATGAGGCCATCGCGTACCGAATAGAAGTAGAAACCAAGCGCGCCGGCGCTGATCGCCCACGGCTCGATGATCGAGCGCGCGCGCACGGTGGCCTTGATGTCGAAGTGATAGGCGCAGGCGGCTAACGCCACGTCCGATCCTGCGACGGCGATGATGATGAGGGGGAGCAGGCGGTCTAGGCCGTTGATGCCGCTATTTGGGAACATCGCCTGCGGCATCAGGATCAGCAGTCCGGCGGCAAGCAGCGATGCCAGCAGCGTCACCAGCATCGCTTCGGCGACGATGTGCCCGTGCGGACGCTCCGTGCCGCTGAGTTCGCCGGCAAGACCGCGCTTCAGGCCCATCGTCGCAAGCTGGGCGGCAAATTCAACGACCAGGATCGCGTAGGCGAAACGGCCGAGCACGTCCGCGCCATACAGACGCCCTGCGATGAACAGGAACGGCAGGCGCGCGGCGAGGCGCAGCAGGAAGCCGAAGATATTCGTGCGCCCACCCTTGGCGAGCGCTGCGATATCTTCGTCATCGGTGCGTGCGTGGTTGGCAGCATCGGCCAGAGGCCGCGCGCCATTCGCGTCGGAACTTGCCCCTACGGCCAAAAATCAGTGCCCCTCTCGTCGTTAACGGGCGACTGTATTGGAATCGCGGGCGGGTAAAAGAACAATTCGGTCCACCATGCTTATTGCAAGGTCGATTCTGCGCGAATGGGACGTGAAAGCAACGCTTCGACGACATCCCCGACGGGCCGGCTGCCTTCGAGCAACGCACAGACCGCTTCGACGATCGGCATGTCGACGCCTGCCGCGCGCGCCACATCGCGCAGGACCGGGGCCGTGAATGCGCCTTCCGCAACGGTGCGGCGATTGGCTAGCAATTCGGAGGCGGACTTCCCTTCGCCCAGCGCCTTGCCGAGCGAGAAGTTGCGCGAATTGGTGGACGAGCAGGTCAGGACCAGATCGCCGAGGCCGGACAGGCCCGCAAGCGTTTCCGCCTGCGCGCCGCGCGCAAGTCCGAAGCGGGTCATTTCGGCAAAGCCCCGGCTGATGAGCGCCGCGCGAGCATTGAGGCCAAGGCCAGCGCCTTCCGCGACGCCACAGCCGATGGCGAGCACATTTTTGACCGCCCCGCCGATCTCCGCCCCTATTACGTCGCGCGATAGATAGGGACGGAAGGACGGGCGTTTCATCCTGCTCGCGATCCGAGCGCCCAATGCCTCATCTTCGCAAGCGAGCGTAACTGCGGTCGGTAATCCGCGGCCCACCTCATGCGCGAAAGTAGGGCCGGAGAGCACCGCGACGGGCGCGACGGGGCATGTGGCTTGCGCCGCCTCTGACATCAGCAGGCCAGTGCCAGCTTCTATCCCCTTGCAGCAGATGATAAGCGCCTTGTTCTCGCACGGTGCCTGCGCCAGCAGGGTGCGGAGATGCTGGGCCGGAGTGACGATCAGCAAGGCATCGCAGTCTGCCAGATCATCGAGGTTGCCGGTCGCCTGCACATGGCCGCCGAGCGTTACGCCCGGAAGGTACAGGCTGTTTTCATGCCGCGCGTTGACGGATTCTACGACCTCCGGCTCCAACGCCCACAGCGGCACGGTTTCGCCGCCAGAGGCCGCCACTTGCGCGAGCGCCGTGCCCCATGCGCCTGCGCCGATTACGCCGATCTTCATGCTTTCACTCCTGCGCCGCGCGCCGCCTGTGCATCTGGGTCGAGCGGCCAGCGAGGCCGCGCGGCGAAATCGAGGCCATCGGTGAGGCCGAGCCCAAAGCGTTCCGCGCCAGCCCATGCGATCATCGCGGCGTTGTCGGTACACAGCCAGAGCGGCGGCGCGACGAAGCGCAGGTCATGGGACGCGGCGAGCGTTTCCAGCGCACACCGGATCGCCTGATTCGCCGCAACGCCGCCCGCGACGACGAAGGCGCTGATTTCGGGATGAGCGGCAAGCTGGCGGTGGCTGCGGTCGATCAGGCAGTCGATCACGGCCTGCTGAAAGCTCGCGGCGATATCCTCGACGCTGTGATTTCCGGATTGGGCAGCGCGCATGACGGCGCTCTTGAGGCCCGCGAACGAAAAATGCGGCTCGGCCGCGCCGAGCAACGGTCGCGGCAGCGGCACGGCCTTTGGGTTGCCGCGCAACGCCGCCTGTTCGACGGCGGGTCCACCCGGATAGCCGAGACCTAATAGCTTCGCCGTTTTGTCGAAGGCCTCGCCTGCCGCATCGTCGATAGTGGTCGCAAGGCGCGCATAGTTGCCGACGCCCCGCACCAGCAGAAGCTGGCAATGCCCGCCCGAGACGAGCAGCAACATATAGGGAAACCGCAATGACGGATCGGCCAGGCGCGGCGAGAGCGCATGACCCTCCAGATGGTTGACAGCAATCAACGGCTTGCCCGCGGCATGCGCCAGCGCCTTACCGGTGACGAGGCCCACCATCACGCCACCGATCAGCCCCGGACCTGCCGTGGCAGCGACTGCGTCCACATCGGCGAGCGTCAATCCCGCATCGGCAAAGGCGGCTTCGACAAGCGGCGTCAGCACCTCGACATGTGCGCGCGCAGCGATCTCCGGCACGACCCCGCCAAAGGGGCGATGCGCCTCCTCCTGTGTCGCGAGCCGGTGCGCCAATATGCGCCCGTCCTGCGTCACCAGCGCTGCTGCGGTTTCATCGCAACTCGATTCCAGGCCAAGGATGATCGTCATGGGGCTTCCCTCTAGTCCGACCTCTGGATAGAAGGAAGCGCGATATGGTTGCAGCTTCCCCAACTTCCCGACTTCCCTTGCGCCTCGGCACGCGCGGATCGCCTTTGGCGCTGGTGCAGGCCAATATGGTGGCGTCCGCCCTCTGTGCGACCCACGGCTGGGACAGCGAGGCTATTGAGATCGTCACGGTGAAGACCAGCGGCGACCGGATTCAGGACCGGGCGCTAGCGGACATTGGTGGCAAGGCGCTGTGGACTAAGGAATTGGACCGGGCCTTGGTGGATGGGGAAATCGACTTCGCCGTCCACTCAATGAAGGATGTGGAAACGATCCGACCGCCCGAGATCACAATCGCCGCGATGTTGCCGCGCGCCGATGTGCGCGACAAGCTGATTGGCGCAGAAAGTCTCACCGAACTGCGCGAAGGCGCCGTGGTGGGAACCAGCTCTCCGCGCAGGGCCGCACAGGTGCGCCGGCTGCGCCCCGATGTGACGACGACGCTGTTTCGCGGCAACGTCGCGACGCGACTGGCGAAGGTGAGCGCGGGCGAAGTCGACGCATCACTGCTGGCGGCGGCGGGTCTGGACCGTCTGGGTCAGCATGATATCGGGGCATTTATTCCAGTAGACGTGATGATGCCCGCGCCGGCGCAGGGTGCCGTGGGTGTCGAGACCTTGGCGACAAATGGCGAGATGAGCGCGCTGTTATCTGCAATTTCGGATGCCGACACTTTGGACTGCGTGCTGGCGGAACGCGCGCTGTTGCTGGCGTTGGGCGGCAGTTGCCATTCGCCGATCGGCGCCCTGGCGCGGATCGAGGGTGACGCAATCTACCTGATCGCCGAGATCCTGACGGCTGAGGGCGCCGAGCGCGTGTCGGACACGACATTGGTGCAGCGGGGCGACCTGAGCGCCGCGTCGGCGCTGGGCCGCAGTCTGCTGGCGCAAGCCTCGCCGGCCATTCGCGCCCTGTTCGATGGTGCTGCGGAGGCTTCGGCATAAACGCCGCTCGTCCCCTGCTCGTCCTGCGCCCTGAGCCGGGCGCTGGCGTCACGGTGCAAAGAGCGCGCGCGGCTGGTTTCGACGCGCACGCCTATCCCCTGTTCATGACGACCGGTCTGCCGTGGACGGGACCGGAGCCGCATCTTGTGGACGCAGTCATGTTCACAAGCGCCAATGCTGCTCGACTGAGTGGCGAGCAGCTTTATCTCTACAGGCATTTGCCTGCCTTTGCGGTGGGCGGCGCGACCGCGCAGGCCGTAGCGGAGGCGGGCTTTGCGTCCGTCACGAGCGGCAATGATGGTGTCAAGTCACTGCTCGACACGATTGCGGCGCGCGGACATGATCGTGTCCTGCATATCTCGGGTCGCGACATCCGGACGTTCGACCCCAAAGGACTGCGCGTGGTGTCGGCCTGCGTCTATGCAGCGGTCGAGATTGGCAATGCCGAAGACCTCCTTGCGCTCCTGACACCAGGCATGGCGCTGCTGGTCCACTCGCCTCGCGCGGGTGAGCGGCTGGAGGCACTCGTACCCGTAACGCGTCGATCCGATCTGCATGTCGTCGCGATCAGCGAAGCGGCGCTTGCCCTGTGCGGCACCGGATGGGCCAGCGTCGTCGCAGCGCGAAGCCCTCGTGACGACGCGATGCTGGCCCTTGCCGCCGGATTGTGCAAATGACTGTGGCGCTCCTGACTGAACGGGTCGATAAGGAAACGGCATGAGCCAAGACGCCATTAGCCCGCTGCCGCTCGGCACGACGCCCGCGCCCGCGCCCGCCGACGTAGCGGCTCCCGATGATACGGATTCCTCCTTCACGGCGAATGCACCTGCAAGCGCCCCGCGCGCATTTCGCGAGAAGCGGCGCAGCAACGCGCCGTTGTGGGTCGCACTGATCGTACTGGCTTTCCTGGGAGGGATTGCCGCTGCCGCACTCGCCTTCCCCCGCCTGAGTGGTTGGTGGAATGGGACGGCGCAGCCCGTAATGGTCGCGACGGGAGTGAAGGCGTCCAGCCCCAACGCGCCTGTGTCGCTGCCCGCCGATGCCGCGCGACAAGACTTGCTCGCGCTCCGCATGAGCGAGCTTGAGGATCGACTGGCGCGCGTATCTGTGGCGGCGCAGGCCGCATCGGGCAATGCGACGCGATCCGAAGGGATGCTGGTCGCCTTTGCCGCGCGCCGAGCGTTGGATAGCGGCTCGCCGCTTGGCTATCTGGAGGGCCAGTTGCGGCTGCGTTTCGGGCAGGCACAGCCGCGCGCCGTCGCCACGATCATCAATGCCGCGCGGGAGCCGGTTACGCTCATCGACTTGCAGGCTGGGTTTGATGATATTGCGCCGTCGCTCCGCACAGTGCCGCCTGGCACCGATTGGTGGACGGCGTTCCAGCGCGAGGCGCATGATCTTGTCATCATCCGTAAGGCTTCGACGCCATCACCGCTGCCGGAGCGCGCGATCCCGCGTATCGCCCGCCTGCTGGCCAGCGGGCGGGTTGCTCCTGCAATGGAAGAGATCGCGCGACTGCCGGGCAAGGCGACGGCAGAGCGTTGGCTGGAAATGGCCCGCCGTTACCGGGAAGCGCGCCGCGCGCTCGACCTGATCGAGACGGCAGCGATATTGGAAAGTCCGCCGGTCCGTGTCGTACCCGCCGACCTGAACGCCGCGAGAGTCGCTCAGTAGAGCGTATCAAATACGCAATCGTCACGTCATAAATCTTTCATAAATCTCCGATTTGCTTATGGTGGCGGCATGTCCCGCGCCGTCGCCTTTACCGATTCTCACGCCATCGGCGTCTCCGCGCCTTCCAAGGCGTTGTTGGCGAGCGAAGTGCGGGCATTCGTCCATATGCGCTGGGCTGCCGCTTTTGCGCGTCCGGTGTCTTTGCCCGTACAAGGCGAAGGACGTCCGGTCCTCGTGCTTCCCGGTTTCATGGCGTCCGACAACACGACGGCGCGGCTACGGCGCTCTTTGGCTGGGGCCGGTTTTGCTGTGCACGGTTGGGGCCTTGGTCGTAATCGGGGCGTCAATGCCGATATGCTGGAAGCGATTGATCGGCGTGTCTCTGCGATTTCCGTCGATCGTCCGGTTACGATCGTCGGCTGGAGCCTCGGTGGCCTGATCGCACGCGAATATGCCAAGCTGGCGCCGGATCGCGTGAGCCGCGTCATTACGATGGGCAGTCCCTTTTCGGGTGATCCGCGTGCGAACAACGCCTGGCGCATGTATGAGCGGATTGCTGGGCATCCTGTCGATAGTCCGCCAGTGCAGTGCACATTGTCGCAGAA
This sequence comes from Sphingobium sp. SCG-1, assembly GCF_002953135.1. Lineage (NCBI taxonomy): Bacteria > Pseudomonadati > Pseudomonadota > Alphaproteobacteria > Sphingomonadales > Sphingobiaceae > Sphingobium > Sphingobium sp. SCG-1. The sequence goes on along the minus strand of NZ_CP026372.1, from coordinate 697,913 downwards.
GCCGTCTGTACCGACCATCGCTTGCTGGTCGGCGCGCGATGGTGTGGTTGCACCGGCTTGCGCGCGTGGTCAGGATGGCGAGCGCGATATGGCGCTGGAATTCGATTGCACGCATATGGCGTTCATCGCCGATCCGAAGGCGATCCGCACTATCGCCCGGCTGATCGTCGGCTAAGCCAGGAACGGCGCTGCAACCTCTGGCGGGATGCGCTGGATACGTCCGCTTTCGCGATCTACGATCACCCATGTCGATTTGGCGCTGACCTTCACCTTTCCGTCGGGACCGGTGAACTCTACGAAACGGTCGAAGCGCGCACCACGTGGGCTTTCGCCGACCCATGTCTTCGCCGTCACCGCGTCACCTGCTCGCACATTTCCACGATAATCGATCTCATGGCGATTCACGACCCAGGCATAGGCATCCACATGCAACGGGTCGGCGATGGCCTGCCAGTGACGAGTAGCAACCTCTTGTAACCACTGCACCCACACCGCGTTGTTCACATGCCCCATTTCGTCGATATGCTCGGGCAGCGCCGTGATCGTGGTGGCGAAGGGGGTGGGCATCGCCTTATCCCGTCAGGCCCATTTGCCAAAGGATGAAGGCGAACTCCTCTGCACCTTCATGCAGGCTCTCGAAACGCCCCGATTTGCCGCCATGGCCCGCGCCCATGTTGACCTTCAGCAGCAGGACATTGTCGTCGGTCTTGGTTGCCCGCAGCCGCGCCACCCATTTCGCCGGTTCCCAATATGTCACGCGCGGATCGTTGAGGCCCGCCGTCACCAGCAGCGGCGGATAATCCTGCGCCTTCACATTGTTGTACGGATCGTAGGACAGGATCGTCTCGAACGCAGTCTTGTCCTCGATCGGATTGCCCCATTCGGGCCACTCGCCGGGGGTGAGCGGCAGGCTCTCGTCCAGCATGGTGTTCAGCACATCCACGAACGGCACATGCGCGACGACTGCGCCCCACAGATCAGGATCGCTGTTGATGACCGCTCCCATCAACTCACCGCCCGCCGAACCACCCGAGATGCTGATCCGGCCTTTCGCCGTGTAGCCGCGGTCAATTAGACCCTTTGCCACATCCACGAAATCGTTGAACGTGTTCGTGCGCTTGTCGAGCTTTCCGTCCAGATACCATTGCTGGCCAAGGTCATCGCCGCCGCGAATATGCGCGAGCGCGAAGGCGAAGCCGCGATCGAGCAGGGACAGGCGACCGGTGGAAAAGCCCGGCTCCATCGCGATGCCATAGGCGCCATAGCCATACAGGTGCAGCGGACTGCTGCCATCCTTCTTGAAGTCCTTCGGGTACACGATCGACACCGGGATCTGCGTCCCGTCGCGCGCGGGCACCATCAGGCGTTCGGTCGCGTAGAGCGACGCGTCATAGCCCGAAGGGATTTCCTGAATCTTCAGGACTTCCAACCGCCCATCGTCCAGATGATAGTCGTAGATCGTATCGGGCGTCACCATCGATTCATAGCCGATGCGCAGCTTCGTCACGTCATATTCGGGGTTGTCGTCCAGGCTCGCGGAGTAGCTTGCCTCCGGGAAGGCGATACGCTTTGCCATGTGCGTGTCGTAATCGCGCAACTCGACCTGATCGAGGCCGTCGTCGCGGCCTTCGGTCACGTAGAACTGCTTGAACAGCGTGAAATCGGTGAGATAGAAGCGATCGGACGGCGCGATCACTTCGGCCCACTGATCCGGCGTGTCCAGCGCTGCCTGTACCAGCCGGAAATTGGGATGCGTGTCGTTGGTGCGGATGTAGAGCGCCCCATCCCGCTCATCGACATCATATTCGCGGCCCGGCTTGCGGGCGGAGACGAGCAGCGGCTTGGCCAGCGGATCGTTCGCGGGGAGCAGCCACGCCTCGCTCGTCACGTGGTCGCCCGTCGCGACGACGATCCACTTTTCAGATGACGTAAGGCCGATGCTGACGCGAAAGCCTTCGTCATCCTCGTGGAACAGCTCGACATCGCTGTCGATCGGCGAACCGAGCCAGTGCAGCCGGGCATTATCGGTCCGCCAGTTCTCGTTGGCGAGGCTGTAGAGCAGCCCCTTGCTGTCGCTCGTCCACACCAGCGACGACAAGGTGCCGGGAATCGTATCGGGCAGCATCTCGCCCGTGGAGAGATCCTTGATCCGCGCCTCGAATCGCTCCGACCCGTCGGTGTCGATCGCAAAGGCAAGGTAACGGCCACACGGGCTGACCGACATCGCGCCGAGGCGGAAATAGTCATGACCTTCGGCGAGCATCGGTTCGTCGAGGATCAACTGATCGTCACCTCCCGCGACCGGACGCCGGAACCATTTGCGATACTGCGCACCGGTTTCAAACGCCCGCCAGTAGACGTAATCGCCGTCCTTCTGCGGCACCGACTGATCGTCTTCCTTGATCCGGCCCTTCATCTCCTCGAACAGCGCGTCGGTCAGCGCCTTGTGCGGGGCCATGGCAGCTTCGAACCAGGCGTTTTCCTCGCCGAGATAATCGAGAACATCCTTGTCCGTGACCTTGGGATAGCCCGGATCGCGCAGCCACGCCCACGGGTCTTCGATGGTGATGCCATGGGTGGTGAAGCTGTGGGGGCGCTTGGAAGCTACGGGCGGAACGGAAGGAGCAATGGTCATGCGCGCCTTTTGTCCTGACGCGGGCGCTGGCGCAACCGTGCATGTATGACTATGTTGCTGTAATAGCGTATCGTACTGGAAAACTGCATGTCTACTTATGAAGCCCGCCTGGCCGCCCTGCGCGAACAGCTCAAGAAGGACCGGCTCGATGGCTTCGTCGTACCGCTGACCGACGAACATATGAGTGAATATGTGGGCGCCTATGCGCAACGCCTTGCCTGGCTCACTGGGTTTCAGGGATCGGCAGGCAGCGCCGTGGTGCTGCCGGAAGCCGCCGCGATCTTCGTGGATGGGCGCTACACACTACAGGTGCGCGAGCAGGTGGATGGCAATCTGTGGCAATATCAGAGTGTGCCGCAGACGAGTGTCGCAAGCTGGCTGGGCGAACATGCCGCGGATGGCGGACGCATCGGCTACGACCCATGGCTGCACACCAGCGCCTGGGTGAAGCAGGCGACCAGCGCGTTGGCCGAAAAGGGCGCGACGCTAGTGGCCGTGAACACCAATCCCATCGACGCCGTGTGGCCCGACCGGCCCGAACCCAGCAAGGCGCGGCTCGTTAGGCATGACGAAGTGTACGCAGGGCGTAGCGCGCGCGACAAGCGGCAGGATATGGCGGACTGGCTCATGGCACGCAAAGCGGATGCGGTGGTGCTTTCGGCGCTGGACTCGATTGCTTGGACGTTCAACATCCGCGGGGCTGACGTGGAGCGTACGCCTGTCGCGCTCGCCTATGCAATAGTCCATGCCGACGCGACCGCAGACCTGTATGTCGCGCCAGAAAAGATTAGCGACGATGTGATCCAGCATCTGGGCAATGCCGTGCGGGTGCATGACCGTGCTGGTTTTGCCGATACTCTGGCATCTTTTGTGGACAAAACCGTGGCGGTGGACCCTGAGCGGGCCGTGGCCGCGATCTTCGACTTGCTCGATAAGGGCGGGGCGAAGATATTGTCGCAGCGCGACCCCGCCGTGCTCGCAAAAGCCGTCAAAAATGATGCTGAAGTGGACGGTCATCGCGCCGCGCAGGCGCGCGATGGCGCAGCGCTCAGCCGTTACCTGCATTGGCTGTCTGTGGAGGCTCCAAAGGGCGTACTCACCGAACTGAGTGCAGCGGCGAAGCTTCATGGATTTCGCGAGGAGACAGGCAAGCTCAAGGATCTGTCGTTCGACACGATCTCAGCCTTCGGTCCAAACGGCGCCAGTCCGCACTACAGAGTGGACGAGGCTTCCAGCCTGCCCATCAAGAGCGGCTCACTCTATCTTGTCGACTCCGGCGGCCAGTATCTTGACGGCACAACCGATGTCACGCGTACCATTGCGGTCGGGACGCCGTCCGATGAAATGCGCACACGTTTCACGCTGGTCTTGAAAGGGCATATTGCCCTTGCGCGCGCTGTATTCCCCGCGGGCACGCGCGGCGGGCAACTCGACGTGCTGGCGCGGCAATATCTCTGGGCGCAGGGTTTCGATTACGCGCACGGCACCGGACATGGCGTGGGCAGCTTCCTATCGGTGCATGAAGGGCCACAGCGGATCGCGACCTTCGGCGGCGGCGACGAGCCGCTGCGTGCGGGCATGATCCTGTCCAACGAACCTGGCTATTACAAGGCCGGAGAATACGGCATCCGCATCGAAAACCTGGTGTTGGTTGAAGAGCGCGAGATTGCCGGCGCGGAACAGAAGATGCTGGGCTTCGAGACGCTGACATTTGCGCCGATCGATCGCAATGTCATCGACCTGGCATTGTTGACCGCCGAAGAACGCGACTGGCTCAACAGTTATCATGCAAAGGTGTTGGAGGTTGTCGGCCCACAACTGAAAGGCGACGCAAAGACGTGGCTCGAAAGCGCCTGCGCGCCTTTATAGCTCCTCGTTGCGTTGGGACGGGCTGGCAGGGGGCGCGGACTGCTCGCGCGCCTGTCCCTTGCGGCGCCGCAGATTCTCCCGCAGCGCCTGCGCCAGCCGCTTCTTGCGTTCATCCTCTTTGCTCATAATCCGCGTGTAGGAAAAATCTGCCGAGGCTGGCAAGTGGAACAGCGTATCGGGCGCTTGACAATTGGGGTCAAACAAAGCCATAGGCCCGCTTCCCGCGCAGTCCGGCCTAACCAGCCGCACCTCAATGCGCATGCGGAAATGGTATGCTGCCGTAGCTCAGTGGTAGAGCGCATCCTTGGTAAGGCTGAGGTCGCGAGTTCAATCCTCGCCGGCAGCACCAGCATCCCGCGTTGACAGATCATACGCGGCGGTGATCGCCTCGAGCATCTGGTCCCAGGCTACAGCCTCTTAGCGCACGAAGCGGCTGTTGTATGTGCGCTATGGCGTTACGACGGGGCGCGCCGGACCCTAGCACCCGGACGATGCCATTCAGCACCCGCGATCATCGATGCATGAAACGCCTCGCCGCTTATGGGATAACAGCGACTCGATCACGCGCCGGATATCGGCGTAAGCATGGCTATTCCCGTGCTGCTCGAATGCGCGGCACGCCTATGGACGCGGGATCTCCGATGTCAATTGGCACCAGGCCAAAATGCATCCGCCACGGTGCAGTCGGATCGTTGCCGAACATCGTATACCAGTAGCTTCCCTTTTTGTCCTTGAACGGCGTTCCGTGCCCCCCGTGCGGAGCGCCCATGCGGCGTTGGCTGTATGGGCCGAACAACGATTTCGACGTGCCGTACATCATGTCGTACGTGCCATGGGTACGCAGGGGGCCATTCCATTCAGCACCGGTGAGGAAATAAACGCCATTTACCTTGATCAAGCCATTGCCTTCATAGCCGACCGCGTCTCCATCGACATCGACCAGCTTGCGCACGGGGCCATCGAATCCGTTGCGCGCAGCATTGAGCTTGGCGATGCTGCCTCCGCCCCAAAGAAAATACAGGCCGTCGTCATCCTCGAACGGGAACCCATCAATGCCGTTGACGAGGAAGCTCTTGGAGACGTTCTCGTATGGTCCTTCGGCTTTACCGCTGCGCGAGCGGTAAAGCCACGTCTTGCCGCCCGCGCCGCGCTCCATCACAGAGAAGGCGAGGTAATATGTCTTATCGCGTTCGACCCATTTGATCTCGGGAGCCCAAAGCTCGGCGATATTCTCGCCGAAGTCATAACCCATGCCCTCCCATTTGAAAATGAAGCCAACTTCCTCCCACTTCTTCAAATCGGCCGAGCGCCACAACTTCACGCCGCCTTCCGGCTTGTGATAGCCGTAACCGTCAAGCGTTCCGACGAGGTAGTAGTTACCGTCGCCACCCAGCGCTACGGAAGGGTCACGCATCGTTTCAGTGGTCACCAGCGGCTTGCGTGCGGCGACTGCGCTGTCCTCCGTGATCACTGCCGCCCCCTGGCGGAGCCGGCCCCCGGGTGCGCGTTCCAAAGGAACCAGGCCCACCTGCTCGCAGAACACGGCGAACCCGTCCTCGCACCTTGGGTTGTACAGGGCGGCGAGCGCACCGTCATCAAGCTGTACGATCGACCCGGTTCCCGCGTGCGGAACGGCTAGCATCCGCATTGCGAAGGGCCCATAGGGAGTGGGGCCCTCTGCCATGAACAAGTCTTCGGTAGCGGTTCGCATGCGGCCGGTGACTTCAGTGGCCGCAAGCACATAGCGGTCGCCATCGCGAAACATGGTCGCACTGGCACCACCGACGCGCGTGCGTACTGGCCAGTCCTTGCCGACCGGAGGATGCTGCTCGAAGAGCTTCTGATCGGGTTTGAGGAAGCGCGGCGATTCCGCGATCTTTGTGAATCCGGGCGCCAGCCGCACGATCATGCCGCCGCCCCACAGCAGATATCCCTCGCCATCAGTATCAACGAACAGCGAAACGTCGGACGCGTCCTCGACGAGGCAGGGAGACGCGGCGAAGGCGCCGCCCGGATCAGCGCCCCTGCCAGCGGCGACGCGCGCGCAGCCAGTCTTGTCTGAAAAGGCAAGGTAAAGCTTGTCGCCCGCCACCGTCAGCGACGGAGCTAGATAGCGTTCGGAGACGTTGCCGGGCATAATTCCATTGCCGGTAATGTTCGCTGGCCCAATACTCTTCCAAGTCTTGCTGTCCTTGGAAGTCCAGAGCTCAACGCCGTGCCGCGGGGCGCTGCGCAGCGACGTACCGGTCAGGATCCAAAGTCCATCGGGCGTGCGCGCGATAGACGCGTCGCTGATAGCCCGCTCTGAGAACAACGGTGCGACTGGCTCCGCATCTGCTGCGGGCATCACCACAGCGTTCTTATCCATCGAAGGATGGTCTGCGAAGATATCGTCAGCCACAGCTTTTTTCAGTTCTTGCGCCTGGGAAAAGGCCGGCTGCGTTACTGAGAGCGCCGCCAAGAGAAGGAGGCTACGGATTTGATTTAGACGCATGGAGATCACTGCTTCTGCAACGCCTTATAGTCGTCGACCCAGGCATAATTGAATGCCGCACTGCCGTCAGGGTTTGGCTTCACCGTGCGACCTGCGAAGATGCTGTTAAGCAGCCAAGGCGTTGAATTCGGACCAAAGTTCACGGCCATCGAGCTGCCCTGTTTGAATCCGTACGTTGCCACTGCGAGGCGTCCGGTGTCGCGGAACGCCTTCATCTGATTACGCAGATAGTGCTTGCGGTTCTCGAACCAAGGACTTTGCGAAAGGAAGTCATCCCACTGCGTTTTTGAGAAAGGCGTCTCCAACGCCGCCTTAATGATCTGCCAATTCTGGGCATTAGCCGGCGCGCCATATTTCGCCGCGAACGCGGTGGGGATATTGCCTTGCAGATTTTGCTGCCACCACCAAATTAGCGAGAACTCGGTGACGATGAACTTCTGGTCGGGCCGCATGCGCGTCAGGATGAAGTCCAGGAAAGGCCTGGACGCCTCGATCGTCGGTATATGCGGGTGAATGTTGACGCCGTCGATTTCAGGCGTTGCTTTGACAAACGCCATCCAACGCTCAGTGGATTCGTTCTGGTTTGGCTTGAGGTCGAGCCGATTAAGCGCTCCCATATAAAGGCGTGTCTTGCAGCCGGTCGCGCAGTGCTGCGCGCGATAGGCGATCGCACGCTTGGCCAGAGCTTCGTAATAGACGTTGAAATTCTCATTCCAGTCCTCGGGGCGGCTTTCGATGTAAGGCTCGTTGCCGATCACCAGAATGTCCACCTTACCCATCACCAGCGGCAACACCGCGTCCAACCGTGCTAGGTCCCTCGCGAAGGTTGGGCTGTCTGCTTTAGGAAACGCCACGCGATTATAGGGGAACTTGAGAGTGAGGATCGTCTTGTAGCCGTGGGTCGCTACGTCTAGGATCGTCTTGATGGCGCCGTGATTAATGGCGGGGCCACTATCGAGTTGCGGCATCGGCAGAAACAATCGGACCCATTGTGTGTCGGTTTTTTTGAGATCGCGATAATCCACGTCTTCGAAATGTTCGTTGTAATTTGCGCCCAGCGCCCCTTGGGCCAGTGCCACGACCGGCGCGAGGCTTACTGCGGCACCCAATACCAGGAATGTCGCACGTCCTATAATCCGCATTTCCATCTCCCTGGTTGGTTCTTGGACTAGTTTCCCGGCCGTGTCGGCCGCTCTGCCGCGAGTCTCAAAGTCACGGGCTTGGGTTGCGCATCGAGATAGGTCTCGAGCTGGGCGCGAACCTTGGGCAGCACGTCCGCCTGGTTGCGCGTCTCGCCCGGATCGGCTTGAAGATCGTAAAGTTCGTAACTGCGTTCGCCAGTAGTTTCTTGGGTCCAGCGGACAAGCCTATAGCGTGCTCCGCGGATCGCCTGGCCGATGTGTCCAGGACGAGGATAGGCGTGGTAGGCGTAGGGTCGGACGATCTTCCGTGTGTCGCGCAGCACAGGAACAAGGCTCAGCCCATCAAGCGGCTGCATCGTCCGCGGTAACGTGAGACCTGCAAGCGCAGCGAGGGTGGGATAGATGTCTACTGTTTCCGCCAATTGCGCGGGCGCCCTGCCTCCAAGTCCCGTGCCGGGGCCAGCGATGATCAATGGCTGCCGAACGGCCTGCTCAAAATTGGTGTGCTTGGTCCAGATCCCGTGATCGCCGAGATGCCAGCCATGATCACCCCACAGGACCACAATCGTGTTATCGGCGAGTCCTTCGCGCTTAAGCGCATCCAGTACCCTGCCGATCTGAACATCGACATAGCTAACTCCAGCATAATAGCCGTGGATCAGCTTGCGCTTGAGTGGTTCCGGGAAATCCCTTCCGGGAACCTGCCCTTCGGGTATCGGCCTGTAAGCTGCGATCTCGCCGCCTACCTTACCGGCGAACGGGGGGGCTCCATCAGGCAGCCGCTCGAAATTAGGCATAGGCAGCTTGGAGGGATCGTACATGTCCCAATATTTTTTGGGAACGGAAAATGGCAGATGCGGCCGCGCGAAACCGACCGCCAAAAAGAACGGAGAAGCTGAAGACTTAAGCTCGCGCAGCCTGTCCGAGGCCCGTTTTGCGGTGCGGCCGTCTGCATAGGCTTCGTCAGGGATGTCGGGGCTCTCCCACGCCGCGCCTCTGCTCAGTGTGGCTGCATATTTCCAGACATTGCCTTCTACGGGCACCTCGTTGAACAGCGCCTGCTCGCGTGTCGGCTTCCCGCCGGTGCTCTCCGGATCGTTATACTCGATCACATGATCGTGGATCGGCGGCCGTGACCAACTGGCGTCGTCATCGTGCGAGCCGTGCCCAACATGAAATACCTTGCCAATGCTCTCCGCTTCATAACCTGCCAGCTTGAAGGCCTGAGGCAGGGTTACGGCATTGGGAACATACTGCCTCAAGTCCATACCGAAATCGTAAATGCCGGTCGATGTCGAGCGGCGACCAGTCATCAGATTGATGCGACTGGGCGCGCATACCGCCTGGTTGGCATATGCATGCTCAAAGCGTGTGCCCCGCGCAGCCAAAGCGTCGATATTAGGACTGATCGCGGTCCGATCACCGAAGGAACCCAGGGTGGGCTTCAGGTCGTCGATCATAATGAGGAGAATGTTCGGTCGTTTCGTGGGGATGAGCGTGGAACTGTGGAGGCCGGAATTCGGCACTGGAAGCGTTTGCGTGCATGCGCCGATCGTTGCTGCCGCCATCAGGGCAATTGCACACTTTGCGATCCGAGGGAAACGACTCACCTACACCTCTCCATCTTTCCTATAAATCATATAAGTTGTTCGACGGGAGGCAAGCTTTGTGCCGCACGTGCGTAACGGGTCAGGGTCGACTACGTCCTTCTCGCTCGATCCTGTCGAGTTTTGCCGCCAATTGGCGCGTTCGCTCGGGTAGCTTTTTCGACAGGTCGAAGCGCTCGCCGGGATCACGCGTCAAGTCGTAGAGTTGATGTGCGGGCGACGTGCCGATCGCATTCCCGTGAAATTCCTGTGGTCGGACGCTCCCCCGAATGAACTTCCATTTTCCTTCGCGCAAGGCGAGGATGCGCGCCCCGCTACTCGCCACGGTGCTACCGGTAGTCACCATCATTTTGGTGTCCTCGATCACGTAGTCGCGACCGCTATCCGTCTCGCCTAGCAATGGTGCGAGCATGTCGAAGCTGTCCACCGCTACGTCACGCGGCAGAGTGGCGCCGACGAGGGAGGCTAATGAGGCGGTAAGATCGACATGGTCGATAAGCGCATGTGAGACATAGCCAGCGCGGACATGGCCTGGCCAGCAGGCAATCATCGGCACGCGCGTCCCCCCCTCGTAAATGCTGTACTTGCCGCTGGTGAACGGGCCGGACGGGCGATGCCTGCCGACGCGCTCGACCGCCTGATCGCTATAGCCATCGAACAGGATCGGGCCGTTATCGCTGCTGAAGAAGATCAGCGTGTCGTCGGCGAGGCCAAGCTTCGTCAGTTCCTCCACAAGCGCGCCTACCGTCCAGTCTAGTTGGAGGATCGCATCACCGCGTGTTCCCATGCCCGACTTCCCGACGAAACGGGGGTGCGGTGCGCGTGGAACATGGGGTTCGTTCATCGCGAAATACAGGAAGAAGGGGTCGTCCTTTCGTGTCTTCACGAAGTCGAGCGCTTTGCGGAGCAGCACGTCGGTCAACTCCTCGTCCTTCCACCGCGCCTGCCGCCCACCGGTCATGTAGCCGATGCGACTAATGCCGTTGATAATCGTGTTTGAATGTTCGGGGTCAGCGCCGAATTTACGTAGTCCAGGGTTCTCGGCACCCGTTGGCTCGGTGCCGACCTTGTCCTTGTAGTTAACGCGGATCGGATCGGTGGGATCGAGGTTCACCACCCGGCTATTCTCGATCAGCACGGTTGGAACGCGATCAAGCGTCGCGGGCATGAAGAATCCATAGTCGAACCCGATGTCGAGCGGCCCCGGAGCGATCTCTCCATTCCAGTCGACTTTGCCATTGCCTAGCCCCAGATGCCATTTTCCGACTAGGCCGGTGGCGTAGCCGACCTGCTTCAGCATCGTCGGTAGCGTGTATTTGCCCGGACGGATCAACGCCGGCGCATCGCCGGGCAGGATCTGAATGCCGGACGCGCGCCAGGCATAGTCCCCGGTAAGCAATGCATAACGAGATGGCGTGCAGGTCGCGGATGGCGAATGCGCGTTGACGAACCTCGTACCCCGTGCTGCCAACATATCGAGATTGGGAGTGTGAATGGTGTCAGCGCCGTAACAACTGAGGTCACCATAACCGAGATCGTCGGCATAGATCACGATGATATTGGGTTTCCGCGCTGCGCGCGTTCTTCCCCATGCGGGGGGCGTGATGAGCGCGGCGGTGCCCGCCAGCAGAACGCCACGACGCGTGATTCCGGCATGCAAGATACCTCTCCTTGTAATTCGCTTTCGATCTGGCCAGAGTATATGATATTTATCGTATATTAAAGCAGATGATGGAGAGATTAATGGCTGACCGCCCGCTTCCTCGTGCAGCGTTCATTACCAAGGCCTTGGTCCAGTCGGCGGCGATCACTTTGCTGGCTGCTTTGCCCAATTCAACGACTTCGCACGCGCGGACCGCAGCAGATGCAACATTTACGAACCCGCTTCTGACGTCGGGTCCCGATCCCTGGGTGTTCCAGTACCGCGGCGTCTATTACTATACGCACACGATGCGCGACCGCATCACGTTGTGGCGTACCCGAGATATCACCGATCTTGCGCATGCCGAGCGAAAGGTAGTTTGGACGCCGCCGGAAGTTGGGAAGAACGCCCATCTGATCTGGGCGCCTGAGCTGCACCGGCTGAACGGCAAATGGTATATCTACTATTCTGCGACGGAATCGGGGTTCAAAGACGACGCGCATCGAGGCGTCTTTGTTCTGGAGAATGCGTCCAAGGATCCGCTCGCGGGGGAATGGATTGACCGCGGGCGCGTAAATACCAAGCGCGCGGGGATCGACGGGACCGTCTTTAAGCATCGTGGCGGGCTATATTTTGCCTATTCGCCTTATGTAGGGGCAGTCAGCGGACTTGCTCTGGCGAAGCTCGCCAATCCATGGACGATAAAAGGCGAGGAAACCCTAATCGCTGAGCCCGACAAGGAGTGGGAGAACCAGGGCGGCCGACGCATCCTCGAGGGGCCTGAATTCTTGGCCGGTCCGAAAGGGCAAATCTTCCTCACCTACTCAGCTGGGGCGTGCTGGTCGGATAATTACTCGCTCGGGCTACTAAGCGCCTCCGCCGGAGCGGACCTGTTGGCGAAGGGCAGTTGGACGAAGCGCCCACAACCGGTGCTGTCGAGCGCCAATGGCATCTTCGCCACGGGGCACAACGGCTTCTTCCGTTCGCCCGACGGGCGCGAGCAATGGATCGTCTATCATGCCAACCCGGCTGCGAACATGGGCTGCACCCTCAAGCGTTCGCCCTTTTTGAGCAGGGTTAATTGGACAGCGAATGGCGATCCTGACATCGCGCGCCCGACAGCGCCCTCTGTGCGGCAACCCAAGCCATCAGGCACGCACGGAATACGCTGACGCGGCCCGGTGTGCTTTGGCACGGCGTTTCCATAATCGTGAAGGACCGAAGGACGCCCGACTCGCTGGAACGCTTTCGCCAACTGAATGTGACGCTGACTTTCAACGTTAATAATCTGACTGGTGCAGCATCTCACAACTGCCGCCAGTTCAATGCTCAGAACCAAGTCTATCGTTGGAAGACTTGGTTCCTAGAAAGCGTCTATCGCTTGGGCGTCAGATTCCGCAATCAGCTGAGTTCACTCGTCTTTGCATCGTCGATGAGCGATAGCACGTCACCGATAAGCGCACGCATCGCGGCTCGCGCCGCATCAGGATTTCGCACCTCAATTGCATCGCGAACCGCCGCGTGATCTGCCACGTTCGCCGAACGGCCCTTGATCCGGTTCGTAAAGCGGATGGAAGTCCTCAGCGCAGTGCTTACCACATCGCGGAACTGGACATAGAACGGATTGCCGGAAGCGCGTAGGATCGCGACGTGAAAAGCGATATCAGCCTCAAGCACGTCTTCCATCCCTAGTTCTGCGGCTTTCATCCGTTTCAACCCGGATGTAATGCGCGCTCGCTGCTCCGCGTCGGCAAATTGCGCCGCAAGCGCCGCGGCTTCCGGTTCGATTGCCACGCGTAGCTGATTAAACTGTTTGAGAAGCTTTATCGAGAATTGCCGTTCGAGCAGCCATCGCAAGACGTCGGCATCGAACAAATTCCACGAAGTAGTTGGTTCAACAACTGTGCCCTGCCGTGGACGCGCGCTCAGCAGGCCCTTCGCGGTGAGCATCTTCACCGCCTCCCGCGTCACCGATCGGCTGACGCCGTGCTGCTTGGCGAGATCGGCCTCGGTCGGGAACGCCTGCTGTTCGTATTGCCCGGTAACGATCGCGCGCCCCAGACTGTCGAGTAGGCCATATGTCAGGTTTCGACCGAGTTGAGGCGGCGAACTGTCCACTGACAAAGTCGATGATGCAATCATCAAAGGTCTGCTCCCTTTCCCGCCTTTATAGGGGCCGGAGCATGTTAAGCCGAAAGCGCCGCTAAACAAGACCATTGATATGATAAATATTTTCGCTGACTTTCCGGCGCTGTCCGCCAGATCATGGAGAGGACTGAGCGTGAGGAGTTTGCCGCAAATTGATCGCATAATCGTCGTCTTCTGTGCCGTCGATGCGCGCGGAGCGGTCCAGGATATCCGTGCGTTTCCGGTGGAAGGCATTGCGCCCCTAAAGCATGCAGCCCTGGTTCGGGGGGAAGCCGCATGATTGGTCTCAGCTAGGCGCTGTACATGCCCGCCTGACCGCCGAACAGGCTGACGCCAGAGCCCGCGCCCTTGTCCAGGCCTTGCCCGCCCGATATTTGCACAGCAAAGCGCAGGCATGAAAAAGTCCGTTTACAAGACTAAGCCGCAAGTGTCGCATGAAGGAATGCGGCTGATCCCGGGCGGCAGCTTCACTATGGGATCAGAGCAATTCTACGAGGAAGAGCGCCCGTTGCGGCGGGTGAAGGTGGACCCCTTTTGGATCGACGAGACCCCCGTCACCAACGCCGCCTTCGCGGCATTCGTCGAGGCGACCGGTTATCGGACCGCCGCCGAGATCCCGCCCGATCCCAAACATTATCCCGGAATGGACCCGGCCTTCGCGGTCCCGGGATCGCTGGTCTTCAATCCGCCGAGTTCGCCCGTACCGCTTGACGATCATTCGCGTTGGTGGAGCTTCGTTGCCGGTGCCGACTGGCGGCATCCCACCGGCCCCGACAGCAGTGTAGAAGGACTTGCCGATCACCCCGTGGTCCATGTCGCGTTCGAGGATGCAAGAGCCTACGCCAAATGGGCGGGCAAGGCATTGCCGACCGAGGCCGAATGGGAGTTTGCCGCGCGCGGCGGCATTGAAGGCGCCGAGTTCGCCTGGGGCGGCGAACTGGCACCCGCAGGCGCAATGCTCGCCAACTACTGGCAGGGGCTGTTTCCGTTCACGACGACCAAGGCCGACGGTAATTTCCGCACTAGCGTCGTGGGCAGCTTCCCGCCTAACGGCTACGGCTTGTCGGACATGATCGGCAACGTGTGGGAGTGGACCAAGGACTGGTATGGTACTCCAACCTCGCTGAAGAGCCGCGGCGGATGCTGCGAAGCAATCAACCCGCGCGGCGCCACTGTCGGGGAGAGCTACGAGGCGGGTGGATTTAAGATCGGCCGCAAGGTGCTGAAGGGCGGATCACATCTATGCGCGGTCAATTACTGTCAGCGCTATCGCCCTGCGGCGCGTCATCCTCAGCATATAGACAGCGCGACGACCCATATCGGTTTTCGCTGCGTTTCCAGGAAAGTTTGATTACGCCCCGAGTAAGCAACAAATGACCTAGGGCCTCCCGGATAACCGAGCACGAGAATCCTGCGAGGGTGTGGTCCTTCAGTCGAGAAAATGAAGTGGCACTCGTTTACGTGTTGAGTGAGGCGCTTCCTCAAAGCGACGATGCTTGGTTAAACAAAGGGCGGAGACGATCAGGACCGTTTTTAGGTCCGAGTTGCCGTTATCAGCCTACGGCTAAGCCTATCTCAGACTACCGGAGGCTTGCACCTTGCGAAGGCACTGACCTGTGAGTTCATCCTCATTGGCAACAGAATATCAGTGCACTAAGTTTGTGGTCGCAATGCGCCGGTCCCGCGGAAAGAACCGCGATCATCCGGTCGGCATTATGCGTTACCCCCTAGCCGCCTTGTGCCAACGGGCTTATGTCTCATGCAAAGTCGCATGAGAGGAAAAGCCTTGAAACTCCTTATGATCGCACGCGCCGCATCTACAGCGGCGCTTATCCTGCTATCGTCCACCGCCTCCGCTGCGCAGCCGATCGCGGGCCGCTGGCTGACCGAGAACGGGAAGGCGCTCGTACAGATCGGACCCTGTGGAAAGGCCCTGTGCGGACAGATCGTGAAGGTCATCAAACCCACGCCCGGCGCGCCCCGGAACGATGCGAACAATCCTGACGAAAAGCTACGCGCCCGGCCTATCGAGGGGCTGACGATCCTGAGCGACTTTACGGATGCAGGCAGCCTGTGGAAGGGAAAGATCTACGATCCCCAGTCGGGCAAGACCTACACGTCCAAACTGACGCGCAACTCGAATGGCACGTTGAAAGTGCAGGGTTGCATTGCCTTCTTCTGCAAGACGCAGACCTGGGCTGCGGCGCGCTGAGGTCTATTCCGAAAGAATGAAGCGCGCGCCCGCCATCGCGTGAATGTTCGTACAATCGTAGATCGGGAGCACATTCGCCTTCACATCGACGATCATCTCAAGCTCGGTGCAGGCGAGTATCACTGCCTGCACATTTTGCTTCGCGATGTCTGTCAGTTCTGACTTCATGAAGCGTTCGGATTCACGCGTGGCCTTGCCCAGCACCAGCTCGTCATAGACGATGGTGTCGATGCGGTCGGCGAGCTTCATGTCGGCCGGGAGCAAGGATACGCCGTGCGCGACGAGGCGCTGGCGGTAGAACTTCTCCGTCATCACATTGCGCGTGCCGATGAGTGCGGCGGACTTGACGCCGTCCGCGTTCATCTTGTCGCCGACGACTTCGGCGATGTGGATGATCGGCACGCCGACCGCCGCTGCCACAGCGTCATAGACCTTGTGCATGGAGTTGGCGCAGATCAGCAGCGTCTCCGCGCCTGCCGTTTCCAGCCGCTGCGCTGCGCCGATCAATTCGCGGGAGGCCGAGTCCCAATCATCCGCACTGGCGCTGCGGGCAACGTCGGCGAAGTTCAGGCTCTCGATCAGAACTGGCGCGCTAGACAGCCCACCCCTGGCGCGTGCGACGGCCTGGTTGATGATCTGGTAGTAGCGGGCCGTGGAGGTCCAGCTAAGTCCGCCGATCAAACCGATTTTGCGCATGTCATTCCCAGGTCAGAGTACAAGAACGCTCCCGCTGCCGAATGCGCGAGGCACACGGCAGGGGAGCGTCCTCACCTAAACATAGCTGGCTTAGTGCGCCAAGCCTTTCACGATTTCCTCGACCATCTTCTTGGCATCGGCAAGGAGCATCATGGTGTTGTCCATATAGAAGACTTCGTTGTCGACGCCGGCATAGCCCGCGCCGCCCATCGAACGCTTCACGAACAGCACCGACTTGGCGTTGGCGACGTCCAAGATCGGCATGCCGTAGATCGGCGAGGTCTTGTCGGTCTTTGCCGCCGGGTTGGTGACATCGTTGGCGCCGATGACAAAAGCCACATCGGCCTGACCAAATTCGCCATTGATGTCCTCAAGTTCGAACACCTCGTCATAAGGCACATTCGCTTCAGCCAGCAGCACGTTCATGTGGCCGGGCATACGGCCTGCAACGGGATGGATGGCGTATTTGACGGACACGCCTTCCTTCTTGAGCAGGTCGCCCATTTCACGCAGCGCATGCTGCGCCTGGCTGACCGCCATGCCATAGCCCGGCACGATGATGACGCTGTCCGCCTGCTTCATCAGGAACGCCGCGTCTTCGGCAGACCCGCGCTTGTAGGGACGGTCGATGACCGCACCGCCACCCGACGCTTCGGGAGCAGCGCCGAAGCCACCCGCGATCACGCTGATGAAGCTGCGGTTCATGGCCTTGCACATGATGTACGACAGGATCGCGCCGGACGAACCCACCAGCGCGCCGGTGATGATCATCGCGCTATTGCCCAGCGTGAAGCCCATCGCGGCAGCCGCCCAACCCGAATAGCTGTTGAGCATCGACACCACGACGGGCATATCCGCGCCGCCGATCGGGATGATCAGCAGGAAGCCGATGATGAAGCTCAGCGCAATGACGGTCCAGAACAGCCATGGTGCAGCAACCGTCGGCGCGGCCATTACGTAGAACCAGGCGATCAAGCCGAGGATCGCAACCAGCGTACCCAGGTTTATGACATGGCGGCCCGGCAGCATGATCGGCTTGCCCGACATGTTTCCGTTGAGCTTCAGGAACGCGATCACAGATCCGGAGAAGGTGATCGCACCGATCGCGACGCCCAAGCCGAGTTCGATACGGCTGGCGTTGTGGATCTCGTTCGTCACGGTGTCGAGAATGCCGAACGCGGCTGGATTGAGGTAAGCGGCGGCGCCCACCAGCACGGCAGCAAGACCGACGAGGCTGTGGAAGGCCGCAACCAACTGCGGCATGTCCGTCATCGCAATCTTGCGCGCGGTGATGAAGCCGATGACACCGCCGATGGCGATCGCCGCGACGATTTCCGGAAGGCTCGTCAGATCATGGGTATAAAGCGTCGTCGCAACGGCAATCGCCATGCCGGCCATGCCGAAGCGGTTACCCGTGCGGCTGGTCGCCGGACTGGACAGCCCGCGCAACGCGAGGATGAAGAGGACGCCTGCGACCAGATAGGCCAGCGCGACGAAGGGCGGAACTGCGGTGACGGCTTCGTGCATCACTTGCGCTCCTTCTTCTTATACATGGCGAGCATGCGTTCCGTGACGGCAAAGCCGCCGAAGATGTTGACCGATGCGAACACCACCGCCAGCAGCCCGAGATATTTGGCAGCCGCGCTTCCCGCCTCAGCCGAGGCGACCAGCGCGCCGACGATGATGACGGACGAAATGGCGTTGGTCACCGCCATCAGTGGCGTGTGCAGCGCAGGCGTCACAGACCACACCACATAATAGCCCACGAAACAGGCCATCACGAAGATGGATAATATTGATACGAAGTCCATATTGGCCCCCTTGGCTCGCCGCTTTTTGGCTGCGGCCCCGCGCAATCCGGAACTCCCCGGATTGCGCCCTTGTTTCTACAGAAGTCGTTCGTTCACGACCTTCCCGCCCTGCGTCAGGCGGATGGCGTTGCCGATTTCCTCGTCCAGTACCGGCGCGTTTGTTTCCTTGTCCCAGAAGGCGGACAGGAAGTTGTAGAGGTTGCGCGAGAACAGGGCCGAGGTATCAGCGGCGACGCGCGAAGGCACGTTGCGATGGCCGACGATCTTGACGCCGTGGCGTTCGACCACTTCGCCCGCGACTGCGCCTTCGACATTGCCGCCTGCTTCTACCGCGAGATCGACGAGAACGCTGCCCGGCTTCATCGAAGCGATCTGCGCATCGCTGATGAGTCGCGGCGCCGGGCGACCCGGAATCAGCGCCGTGGTGATGACGATGTCCTGCTTGGCGATATGGCTGGAAACCAGCTCGGCCTGCGCAGCTTTATATTCGTCGGACATTTCCGTGGCATAGCCACCCGAGCCTTCGCCCTCTATGCCTTTGACGTTCTCGACGAAGATCGCCTTCGCGCCAAGGCTTTCGATCTGCTCCTTGGTCGCGGAGCGCACGTCCGTCGCGGAGACCTGCGCCCCGAGACGGCGGGCCGTAGCGATCGCCTGCAGCCCCGCAACGCCCACACCCATGACGAACACACGCGCGGCGGACACAGTGCCTGCCGCCGTCATCATCATCGGGAAAGCGCGGTCATATTCTGCCGCCGCATCCAGAACGGCCTTGTAGCCGGACAGGTTCGACTGCGACGATAGGATGTCCATCGATTGCGCGCGGGTAATACGCGGCATAAATTCCATCGCCAGCGCCTCAAAGCCCGCAGAAGCGTAGCCATCAACACGCGACCGTTCGGTGAACGGGTTGAAGCTAGCTGCGACCAAAGCGCCCGGCTTTGCATTGCCGATGCTTTCCGCCGGTGGAGCCTGGACCGCCAGGACGATATCCGCATTGGATACGGCCGTAACCCGATCCGCTACCGTCGCTCCCGCCGCGGCATACGCATCATCACCGATGGATGCCGTAACGCCAGCCCCCGATTCGACGGCAACCTCCGCGCCGAGTGCAATGAACTTCTTTACGGTCTCAGGCGTGCCGGCAACGCGGCGCTCCCCTGCTGCCTGTTCCTTGACAATGACTATCTTCAACTGCATCCCCCCTGCTGTCCCGGCCTTCCTTCGACCGGCTGTTCAGCCCAATTTATTGATCCGTGTCATTCAGGTCGAGATGAGCAGAACGACGACGGCCGCTAACCCGACGCTGACGATCGTGCCCCACTTCATGAAGCTCAGAAAGCTGGAATAGGTTTGCTCAGCGTTCTTGATGTTACCTTCGGAAGCCATATTTGCCCTCTTAGTGTTCAGCCATTGGGCATCCTCTTACTCACAACCTTCTCCCCCCTCAACCCTGCCTGGGGCCAAAGAATTATGTGGGAGGCTTAATCGCGTCTTTACCCCGCATTGCTACTGATGACGCCCTGTCAGAAGTGAGGGGAATACGGTTTGCGTGACGACACGCCCATGCTGTTGCTGATCGATGACGAGCCTGCCCAGCGGCGGCTTGTCGGCGCATTGGCGGCGCGCGCAGGATGGCGCACGCTGTTCGCCAACGATGGCGAAATGGCGCTGGCGACACTCGGCACGCAGGACGGCATGCGGCTGGACGCCGTGATGATCGATCAGTGGAGCCCGGATTACGATCCTACCGATCTGGTGCAGGATATAAGGGAACAGCGCCCTTCCCTGCCGATATTGATCCTGACCGCGCATAACAGCGTCGCGGTGGCCGTACATGCCATGCGTGCGGGGGCGACCGACTATCTGTCCAAGCCTATCGCACCGGATCAGTTACTCGCCGCGTTGAACGCTACGCTCAGCGCCGCGCCGGACAGCCGGGAATTGCGGCCATTGACGGAGAAAATCTCCGCGCCGCTCGCTTTCGAGGAAATCGTCGGGTCGGCCCCGCAATTCCGGGCCGCACTGGCCGTCGCAGCGAAGGCCGCACGCGCGCGTATCCCCGTGCTGATCGAGGGCGAAAGTGGCGTCGGCAAGGACGTGATCGCGCGCGCCATTCATGCCGCCTCGCCGCGCTTTCGCCAACGCATGGTAGCCGTCAACTGTGGCGCGATTCCCGCCAACCTCGTCGAATCGGAGTTGTTCGGGCATGAGCGCGGCGCATTTACCGGCGCATTCGACCGGCAGTCGGGCCGCTTCCTCGATGCGGACACCGGCACCATCTTCTTGGACGAAGTATGCGAATTGCCGCTCGATGCGCAGGTCAAGCTGTTACGTGTCTTGCAGGATGGCGAGGTCCAGCCGCTCGGCGCGCGTATGCCGATCCACGTCGATGTACGTGTGATCGCCGCGACCAATCGCCGACTGCTGGACGAAGTGGAGGCCGGGCGTTTTCGCGAAGATTTGTATTACCGTCTGAACGTCGTGCAACTCACCATTCCGCCGTTGCGCGAGCGGTCAGGCGACATTCCGGCGCTGGCCCGTCATCTGCTGGCGCGTATAGCCATGCAGCCGGGTTTGCGGAGCCTCGGTATCACCGGAGAAGCGGTCGCCTTGCTGATGCGGCACGACTGGCCGGGCAATGTGCGGCAATTGCAGAACGCCCTGTTCCGCGCCGCCGTGCTATGCGAGGGCGACGCGCTGACGCCGCAGGATTTCCCGCAGATCGCCGCGCAGATCATGATACGCCAGAAGGGCAGCACAACGCCTGCGCCGCGTGTCAGCGATGGCGAAGCGGCGGGCATCACCCTGTTCGAGATGGATGGCCATGTCCGGCAACTGGCCGACATCGAAGCGGACGTGGTGCGGCTCGCCATCGGCCATTATCGCGGGCGCATGAGCGAAGTCGCACGCAGGCTCGGGATCGGGCGTTCGACGCTATACCGGAAGCTCGCCGAACTCGGGATCGACAGCGCAGCCTGATACGCTTGCCGCTCTGCGGTTGAAATCATGGGCACACTATGCTTTGGCTGTGGGATGAAGACAGCCCTCCCCTGCCTCGCTTTCCTCCTCTTCGTCACGGCTTGCGGACGGCAAGAGGCAGTGTCCGAAGTTCCCGATAGTCAGGAACTCGCAGCGGCGGCCAAGGCAGCCGCCGACAACGCCGCAGAACGCGCGGGCGCGAACGAAGCTCAAGCCGCCGAAGTGCGCAATTACGTCAATCAGGCGCGCGGCTTCTCGATCACCTTACCCGAAGGCTGGGCGCGTAACACCCAAGCGACGACGGCCGACGGCATCGTGTCGGAAGATCCGGGCGCCGGCGCGGACATCCGTGTATTCTGGTCCGCCAATGCCGACGACAAGGACTTGCAGCAGGTCGTCGAGGCGATGAACACGCGTGCCGAGGGTGTCGATGGCGATTTCGTCGGGGAAAGCGAATATCGCGGAACAGCGAACGATGGCGAAGGCAACAATATCGCCGTGCGGCTGGTCCGGAAGAAGGACGGATCGCTGGTAAGCGCGACGTTCGTATACCCCGAACTGCTGAGCGAGCAGTATCAGGGGATCGCGCAGCAGACACTCGACAGTCTGCGCGTGTTCGATGCCGGCACATCTAAGGCCGCTCCGGAAGCGGCAGGCAACGCAACCAACGCCAGTAACGCCTCCAATTAGCGCAGGCTATCCAGCGGCGGCGAGCGCGGTGTCGCGCAGGCCACGCCAGATGTGCAGCGCCTGAACGGTTTCCGGCACATCATGCACGCGCACCATCTGCGCGCCGAGTTCCGCCGCTTTCACAGCCAGCGTAATCGAACCGCCTAGCCGGTCCGACGCAGGCGCTTCGTTCGATAACGCACCGATCATTCGCTTGCGACTCCCGCCGAAGAGCAAAGGAACGCCCAAGGCGGAGAACAGCGCGAGGCGATTTATCAGCGTCAGATTGTCCGTCAGCGACTTGCCGAAACCCAGGCCGGGATCAACGATGATCTTGTCCCGCGCAATTCCCCCCGCCTCGCAAGCCGCGATCCGCGCCTCCAGCCATTCGAACACATCGGTCGCCACATCAGTGTAACCGCCGCGATTCTCATGCGGGTCGTCGCCGGTTGAAGGCGCATGCATCAGGATGACGGGGCATCCCGCTTTGGCGACCACATCCATGCTGCGCGGGTCGTGCAGCAGCGCGCTGATGTCGTTCACCACCGAAGCGCCCGCAGCCAGGGCCGCCTCCATCACCGCCGCCTTGCGCGTATCGACGGACACCGGGACGCCAGAAGCCGCCAGCCGCTCGATCACTGGGACAACGCGTGCGATCTCGTCGCCCTCCCAAAGCCTTTCGGCACCCGGACGTGTCGATTCGCCGCCGACATCCACCAGCGCCGCGCCTGCCGCTGTCATCGCGAAGCCTGCGTCCGCCGCCGCCGCCGCGTCGCCGACATGTTTGCCGCCATCGGAGAAACTGTCCGGCGTCAGGTTCAAAATGCCCATAACTTGCGGTGTATCGAGCCGGATCGTTCGCGCGCCGAGTTGAAGCGGCTGCCGTGGCGCAGCGATATTCGCAGCGAGCCTTGCGAGGCGCTCCGACAGCGGCTCCGATTGTTGCGATACCCAACCGGCGAACTCTTCCACGCTAAGCTGACGGCGAAGTGGAGGCATATTCCGACGTATCGCGACGACTTCATAGCTCTGAAACCAGAGGAGACTATTGCCGATCCGCGCGGTGCGGCCGTCCAGCCCCACTGGCGTATCGACAAAGCCGACCGGCCGTAAGGTGAGGCGGGCATCGTCGGGGATCTGGTCAGTAATCATGACACCTGCGCTAGGACGATTAGGCGCGATGGGGAATCCCCGATCATCCGCCCGTGGCGGAGCCGTCCTTCGGCATCGCTTGCGCCGCCAGTCCCACCCGCAGCGACTTCAACGACGCCAAGCGGGCGCGGAAAGCGGCAAGGTCACGCCCTGCAAGCTGCGCAGTCGTCGTGAAGCTGACGGACGAGGGGTTTACCGTCTGGCCGTTGCGGTAAAGTTCATAGTGAAGATGAGGCCCGGTCGAGAGGCCGCTGGAGCCGACATAACCGATCACCTGACCACGCCGGACCTGCTGCCCCGGCGTCGCCGCGATCCGGCTCATATGGGCATAGCCCGTGGCAATTCCGCCGCCATGCCGCAGCTTGACGTAATTGCCATGGCCGCCGTGACGCCCGGCATATTCCACGATGCCATCAGTGGCGGCATAGACCGGCGAACCGTAAGGCGCGGCGAAATCGATGCCTGCGTGCATGCGTGTAAAGCGGAGAATTGGATGACGGCGCATCCCGTAACCGGACGTGATACGGCCCGAGACAGGTTGCGAGAGCACGCCCCGGCGTTCGCCGACGCCCGATGCCTCGAACCACTCGGTGCGGCCGCCGGTCGTCCACTTCAGCATATCAATATTCTTGCCGCCCGCCCGCTTGAGGCCCGCATACAGCAAGTCCCCGACCTCGACGTCGCCGGTTTCGGCCCGGCGATGCGCGACGATCATGTCGTAGCGGTCGCCAGAACTCAGTGCACCGATCGATATCTGCTGTGAGATCGTCCGCAGGAACGACTGGATCGCCTTGGGCGGCGCACCGGCGGCGCGGGCCGAGCGATAGACGCTCTCGCCAACAGTGCCTTGGATGCGCAGCGGCGTATCATCGACGTGGATGGGAATGCGCTGCGCCTGCAACGCGCCGTTGACGCGCGTCACGTCGATGGCGAGATCGAGGCGCGCGCGGAAGGAAAGGCTCTCTAGCGGACGCGGCATCGTGCGGCTGGTGCGGCGACCAAGCGTGATGTCGAGGCGCGTGCCGGGCTTTAGCGCATCGCCCATGTCGAGGCCCGTCAATCCGATGACGCGGCCTGCATCGGCGCTGCTGACACCAGCACGAGAGAGCGCCCGAGCGAAACTGTCGCCATTGCCGATCTGCGTCGTGAGTTCGATCTGCGGGCGTTCAGGCGTTTCGCGCAAGGGCGACACGGCGTCAGTCGCGCCCATGTGACGGCCGCTGTCTGCGCCTAGGGCAAGTGGCGTGATCGTCTGGCTGCGGACCTCATCGAACTGCCGCGCATCCATGACGGGATCGGAAGCGCCCGGGATCGGCGCGAAACCCGGCGAGAGGTAGATCGCGCTGGCACAGAGGGCGGTACAGGTCGCAAGGCCGCGGAACCAGGTAAGGCTGCCCACGCGCTGGCCCAGATCGGGCACCAGTTCGACATCCTCGGCCCAGTCCTTGAGCCGCATGCGCCAGTCGCGCGAATCATGCAGAGGTCCGGGGTTGGCGACCGCGCCAGCCAGCCACAGGGATGCCGTAGCACCGCCCTGCGACGACCCGAACTCGTTCTTCTGAAACAACCGGCATCCCCCGGGATGTGTTCGCTGTCACTGACCCCGCGCCGTGACATTGGCATTCGCGTTGTGAAGACATAAGGTTAAAGTCAATTTAAGACCCTTGGAAAGCCCGAATTTCTGCGGCCAACCGTTCTTTGCGACCGCTGAACTACAAAAGAATTGTGGAACCTGCTTTTTCTGCGGCTGTAGCGGACTTCGGCTCTTGTGCCCGCGCATCGCTTGCCCGACATAAAGTCATGGCCCAGTTCGCCCGATCCGCCGTGACTGCTGTCCTTGGCCCGACCAACACCGGCAAGACTCACTTGGCCGTCGAGCGATTATGCGGCCATTCCAGCGGGATGATGGGCTTTCCCCTGCGCCTGTTGGCGCGCGAAGTCTATGAGCGGGTCGTCGCCATCAAGGGGCGCGAGAGTGTCGCGCTGATCACCGGCGAGGAGAAGATCTGCCCGCCCAAGGCGCGCTATTTCCTTTGCACCGTCGAGTCGATGCCCGTGGAGGGCGACTATGCATTCGTAGCGCTGGACGAAGCGCAACTGGGGTCCGATCCCGAGCGGGGCCATGTGTTCACCGACCGTCTGCTGCGCGCACGCGGTCGGGAGGAGACGATGATCCTTGGCTCCTCGATCATCGCGCCGCTGGTCCGCAAGCTGGTGCCGGACGCGGAAATTATCGGCCGTCCGCGTTTCTCGACGCTGAGTTATGCCGGTGCGAAGAAGCTCTCGCGCCTGCCGAAGCGCTCCGCCGTCGTCGCCTTCTCGGCTGAGGAAGTCTATGCCGTGGCCGAGATGCTACGGCGGCTGCGCGGTGGCGCGGCGGTAGTGATGGGCGCGCTTTCGCCGAGCACGCGCAATGCGCAAGTGAAGATGTTCATGGAGGGCCAGGTCGACTATCTGGTCGCGACCGACGCGATCGGCATGGGGCTTAACCTGGATGTGGCGCATGTCGCTTTTGCGTCGTTGCGCAAGTTCGACGGACACCGCACCCGCCGCCTGTCGATCACCGAAATGGCGCAGATTGCGGGGCGCGCTGGGCGACATCATCGCGACGGCACCTTCGGATCGCTCGGCGGCGAAGGCAGCGACTCTGCGTTCACGCCAGAGGAAATCGAGGCAATCGAGGAGCATCGCTTTCCGTCGCTCGACTTTCTCTACTGGCGCGACGGCGCGCCGCGTTGCGACACGCTGGAAGGGCTGATCGCCGATCTGGAAGCACGCCCGGAGGTGCCCGAACTCCGCGCCGCACCGCAAGCCGTCGATCTCTCGGTCCTGAAACGCATGGCCGACGATCCGCTGGTGATCGAGCGGGCGCGGAACCGGCAGCAGGTGCGGCGTCTTTGGTCCGCTTGCGGGCTACCCGATTTCCAGAAGCTCGGCGCGGATCATCATGCGCGGATGGTCTCGCGGCTCTGGCGCTTTCTGTCCGAGGGGCAAGGCTACATCCCCCGCGACTGGTTCGCGCAACACATCGCGGGGCTCGATACGGTGCAGGGTGACATCGACACGCTCTCAGGCCGAATCGCGGCGGCGCGGACATGGTCGTACATCGCGCACCGCCCCGACTGGCTCGAATATCCGGCCGAGATGGCGGAGCGGACGCGGGCGCTGGAAGAGAAGCTGTCGGACGCGCTGCATGCCGCGCTCACACAGCGCTTCGTGGACCGGAGGACGGCGGTACTGCTGCGCGATATGGGGCAGAATATCTCGCAACTACCGGTCACAGTGGACGAAGATGGATCGGTCAACATGGACGGAGAATCGATTGGACGGCTTGACGGATTTCGTTTCTCGGTCGATCCCGATGCCCGTGGAGAGGACCGGCGCATGTTGCTGGCAGCCGCAGAGAAACGACTTGGGGCGATATTGCGCGTGAAAGTGGACGAATTACTGGCGGCGCCCGATGCCGCTTTGGTGCTGGCGCCGGGCCAGGGCGACATGCCGACGATCCTTTGGGATGGCGTTCCCGTTGCCACCCTGCACAATGGCCAGACGCTGATGACGCCCGAATTGCGGCTGGATCGCGGCCTGCTGGGGCTGGGGCAGGATGTGCAGAAGCGCGTCGCTGACCGGCTCGGCGCATGGATGACCGCGCAGA
This sequence comes from Sphingobium sp. SCG-1, assembly GCF_002953135.1. Lineage (NCBI taxonomy): Bacteria > Pseudomonadati > Pseudomonadota > Alphaproteobacteria > Sphingomonadales > Sphingobiaceae > Sphingobium > Sphingobium sp. SCG-1. The sequence goes on along the minus strand of NZ_CP026372.1, from coordinate 671,199 downwards.
AGGAGCGCCACCTTCTGCCGCTGGTGAAGATGGCGGCGGCGGCGAGCGATCCCGAGGTCGTGCCCGTGGTGCGCGCCGTATTCGCGCAACTGGCGGACGCCGGCGGGATCATCGAGCGAGTCGAGATCGACGAGGCGCTGGCGCATCTCGATAAGGATCAGCGCTATATTCTGCGAAAGTCCGGCATCACCGTGGGCGTGCTCGATATCTTCCATCCCGGCCTGTTGAAGCCGGGTGCCGCACTCTGGCGGATGGCTTTGATCGCCGCGCGTAAGGGTACGCCGATGCTCCCGCTGCCCCCGGCTGGCGCGACGTTGCTGGCGCTGGAGGGACGCGATGCCGAAGCGGGCGCGCGGGTTGCCGGGTTCCGGGGCTTCGGCCCGCAGTTCGTGCGGATCGACATGGCAGAACGCATGGCGCGGGCGGCGCATGAGACCATCGCCAAGGGTGAGCCGTTCCATGCCGCCGATCCCCGGATCGTGTCGCTGGGATTGCAGGAGCCCGGCTTCCTGCAATTGATGCGGGCGGCGGGTTTTCGTCCCGTCGAAGGGGAGGAAGGCAAGCCAAACTGGGCATTCCGCGGGCGGCAGAAGGCGAAAGCGCCGGAGCGGCAGCCACGGAATAGCAACACCGGGCTGCGCCCGGCGCAAAAACCTGCGCCTGCCGCCGCGCCTTCCCCTTCGGCAGGCTCCGCCTTTGCAGGACTTGCGGCGCTACTGGGGCGCAATGGCTGAGCGGGCCCTCAGCATGGGCGCGAGCAGCCCGACGCTTCGGATCGACAAATATCTCTGGTTCACGCGCCTGGCGAGCAGCCGTACCAGCGCGCAGAAGCTGGCGGAGGAAGGGCACATCCGGATCAATGGCCGCAGGGTCGAGCGATCCCATACGATCGTCCGTGCGGGCGACCTCATCACCTTCCCCTATGGGCAGAAGGTGCGCGTGGTGCGCGTCAGTAGCTTGCCGCAACGGCGCGGTCCCGCTCCGGAGGCGCAGGCCTGCTATGAAGAAATAGTTGTCGGCGGCTGACACAAAGCAGTGCCGCGCATCGCCCTATCCTGTTGACGCAGGGCGAGGCGACGCATAGCAGGGCGCAATCCGAATTCGGGAAAAAAGGCCCCTGCAATGACCTACGTCGTGACCGACGCCTGCATCCGCTGCAAATATATGGATTGCGTCGAAGTATGTCCCGTCGACTGCTTCTACGAAGGCGAGAACATGCTGGTCATCAACCCGAGCGAATGCATCGACTGCGGTGTGTGCGAACCTGAGTGCCCTGCCGAAGCGATCCTTCCCGATACCGAGAATGGTCTTGAGAAGTGGCTGGAGCTTAACACCAAATTCTCCGCCGAGTGGCCGAACATCACCGTAAAGGGCGAAGCGCCTGCTGATGCCGACGCCTTCAAAGATGAAGAAGGCAAATTCGAGAAATACTTCTCGGCAGAACCCGGTTCGGGCGACTGACATTCGCGAGAAGTTCGGGTGAGCACTTAGTATATTAACTCTCCTGCGACGCTCGTACCGCTTTATAATGCGCGGGCTGGTAATTTTGTTGTGAATCTGCTATATGCTTCGCAGCAGCGGGCGCCGTCGCGTCCGTGTGGAGTGAAATCGTCCCATGATCTTAAGGTGACGTTGCGGAATTCGCCGCATGTATGCCCGTATTACATGCAGCTGCGCGACACCGGTTTCTCCTGTTGTGATGGAAAGGTTCCAAATGGCTGCCAAAGCGCTGTCCTTTGACGTTGGTGATTATGTCGTTTACCCCAAGCATGGCGTTGGCCGTGTAGTCGAACTGCAGAAAGAGCAGATCGCGGGCATGGAGCTGGAGCTTTATGTACTGCGTTTCGAAAAAGAGCGCATGACGCTCCGCGTGCCCACCAATAAAGCCGAAGGCGTGGGGATGCGCAAGCTTTCCTCCAACAAGACGCTCGAAGAAGCGATGGATACTCTGAAGGGCAAGCCGAAGGTCAAGCGGACCATGTGGTCACGCCGTGCGCAGGAATATGAAGCGAAGATCAACTCGGGCGACCTGGTGTCGATCGCCGAAGTGACGCGCGATCTGTTCCGGGCCGACGATCAGCCTGAGCAGAGCTATTCCGAGCGCCAGATCTTCGAAGCGGCGTCGAGCCGCCTTGCCCGCGAACTTGCGGCAATGGAAGAGACGGACGAACCGGGTGCGCTGAAGAAGATCCTGCAGATCCTTAATGAAGCTGCACCCAAATATAACAAGGAAAAGGTCGACTGAGCCCACTAGGGCAAATGCGACACTGGAAGGGCGTCCTGCGAGGGGCGCCCTTTTTCGTTGCGGGAGCCTGAGGACCAGGCTGCCGCTATTTCCACTTTGCACCGAACAGCCTTTCTGTATTATGCGGGCAATACAGTTGGGAGATGAAGAATGTCCAGAAGCCTGCTCATGAGTCTAGCGCTTCCCCTTTTGCTGGCGAGCCTGGCGGGCTGCTCGGTGAACATCAAGGGCGATGACGGGATCGAGAATGGCGTCGCCGCGACGAGCGATCTCTCAGGATTCAAGAACTTCAGCGGCATCGAATCGGCAGGCCCGGACAATGTGATCGTGACGGTCGGACCTGCGTTCAAGGTCACGGCGGAAGGTGACTCAAAGGTTCTGGAACGCATTGAAATCGGTGTGGACGGCGGCACCCTCAAGATCGGGCGAAAAAAGGGTCTCAACACGTTATGGAGCGTGAGCGACAAGGGCGCGACGATCCGTGTTGCCATGCCCGCGATCGAAAAAGCTGCGCTGACGGGGTCAGGCGACATGCGGATCGGCACGGCCAAGGGGCCGCGCCTGACGCTCTCGCTCACCGGGTCCGGCGACTTGACCCTGGGCGGCGGAACATTGGAGAACCTGAAGGCAGATCTTACCGGATCGGGCGCAATGCGGCTCGCCGGCGCGGCACGTGAGGTTGAACTCGCCGCCACCGGATCGGGCGATATCGACGCTTCGGCGCTGAAAGCGGGCGGCGGAAGCATCGACGTGTTGGGATCGGGCGACGTGAGCCTCAATTCCGGCGGCGCGGTGTCGATCGACATCATGGGATCGGGCAATGCGACAGTGCGCGGCGGCGCGAAGTGCAAACTTTCCGTGATTGGCTCTGGCGAGGCGAATTGTTCGGATTAGGGTTAACGCGGTGGTGATAAATGCTGTGCGATCTAGGCGCATTATGATCCGCTTCGCTTTTCTCCTGCCCTTGCTGGCAGCGTCCGCGCCCGCTGCCGCCGCGACGCAAGGCTATACGATCACACGCTTCGACAGCATCCGGGTGGATGCTCCGGTCCGGGTGTTCGTCACGACCGGCATGGGCGTGACGGCCAAGGGCGATGGCGACCGTGATGCGCTGGACCGCGTAGACATGCAGGTATCCGGCAATCTGCTCGTCATCCGGATGAAGCCGCGACGGCCCGAGGAGAAGGGCGGCGGCGGGCCAGTGACATTGCGGTTGTCGACTGATGATTTGCGGCGGGCGACGCTGACCGGTGGCGGATCGCTGACGATCGACAAGATGCGCGGGCAGCGTGGTGACATCATGCTAGGCGGCGGCGGCGATATAAGCATCGGTGCCGTAGCGCTCGATCAGGTCAGCGTGCTGCTGTCCGGTGCGGGGCGCGTCACGCTAGCGGGCAAGGCCGGGCGCGCGGACATGCGGGTGTCCGGGCCGGGCGTGTTGACGGCCGACGCGCTCGTCTCGCGCGATGCCAGGCTGGTGAATGAGGGGACGGGGAGCATCAGCGCCACGGCTTCGGCGACAGCGGACGTCAGCGCGTTCGGGTCGGGCGATGTGCTGGTGCAGGGCAAGGCAGCGTGCACTGTGAAGCACAACGGCGCGGGCCGAGTGCTGTGCGGCGGCGAAGAGCGGTAGCGCACCCTCCCACAAAAGCACGCGCCAATACAGACCGACATAAACCCTTGTTAGGGAACGTAATCCCGCGCACGCGATTGTCTCTCCTGATTCACAGCCGCTCGTTCGGAGACGGGCGGGCGCCGGCTTTGGAATGATGCTCCAGCGATGAAGCCAGAGGGAAAGGAGAGAAAATGAACGCCATCACCAACATCTCACGTGCCCATCAATCAGGGGACGCCTCCACCCGCAATACACCAAGTTCGATGACGCAGCCCGAACGGCTGGCGCGGTTCCTTGGCTGGTTCAGCGTCGGCCTCGGCGTTGCCGAACTGGTGGCGCCAGGGCGCATTACCCGAGCGCTTGGCATGGAAGGCAAGGAAGGGCTGGTGCGCGCTTATGGTGTGCGGGAGCTTGCCGCCGGGGTGCCGACACTATCGCTCGATCCGAAAGCCGGGCTGGTCAGCCGTGTGCTGGGCGATGGCTTGGACCTCGCCACGCTGGCAACGGCGCTGCGGCCGACCAATCCGAAACGCGACGCCGCTCTCATCGCGATGGCGATGGTGGTCGGCATCACCGTACTCGATATCATCGCGGCGGCAGGTGTCGCCAAGGCGCAGAACCGGACCAAGAAGCTGGTGGACGAGTATCGCGTCATTCCGCCCGCGTCGCAGGATGTGAGATCCTCGCGCGGCACAACCCGCAGCGATGTCGAAACGCCGCCTATTCAGCGCGCCGAAGAGGACGCGGCGACAACACTGCCGAATTAAGCGCCGTCCTCTTAGACCCGATCTGCCTGCACCACGATATCGAGGGACCGCAAGGCTGAGATAATGCGCATTAAATGCTGCGCGTCACTCACTTCCAGATCGATGATATCGGTGTGGAACGGTCCCTCGCGATTGACGAGCTGCAAGTTCAGGATGTTCGCCTTGTTCGCGCCGAAGATATTGGCGACCGAAGCGAGTGCGCCCGGCTGGTTCTTGACGATAATCGAGAGACGCGCGGTGCCGCCCTTCGACTTGGCGTCCCAGTCGAGATCAACCCAGTCGGCATCCTGACTGTTTTCCAGCATCTTGCAGTCAATCGTGTGGACTTCGATCGGCACGCCGACTCGGCGCAGGCCTACGATGCGGTCGCCCGGCACAGGGTGGCAGCATTCGCCCAACACATAGGCGATACCGGGCGTCAGACCCCGGATCGACACGGCTTCATGCTGGCGCGGGTGCGCTTCCTCTGATCCCTCCGCTGTCGTGGAACCGGGAATGAGGGCTTCCATAACTTCGGCATCGGTGACGCGATGCGTCGCGATCGCGATCATCAGCGCTGCGCGGTCTTCCAGCTTCAGGCGCTTGAGACCCGCGTTCATGCCCTTCTCGCCGATCTCTACCGGCAGGCGGCTGGCGATTTCCTCGTACAGCTTTTCGCCCAGCGCAATCTGCTCCCCGCGCTGCTTATTGCGGATATGGCGGCGGATCGCGGCGCGCGCCTTGCCAGTGCCGACAAACGTCAGCCAGCCGGGCTGCGGCTCCTGCCCGTCGGACTTAAGGATCTCAACCTGATCGCCATTTTCGAGGCGCGTGCGCAGCGGCACGACTCGCCCGTTGACCTTCGCCCCGACTGTCTGGTTGCCGAGGCGCGTGTGGACAGCATAGGCGAAATCGACTGGCGTCGAACCCTTCGGCAACTGATGCAACTCACCCTTGGGACTGAAGGCGAAGATGCGGTCCTGATACATCGCCATGCGGGTATGTTCGAGAAGTTCGTCGGCGTCCTGGCTCTGTTCCAGGATTTCGACAAGATCGCGCAGCCAGGCCGCTTGCGCGTCCGGCTTTTTTTCCGAGCCATGCGTGGACTGCTTATAGGCCCAATGCGCGGCAAGGCCGAACTCGCTGTTGTGGTGCATGTCCTTGCTGCGAATCTGGATTTCGATACGGGCGTTTTCGTCGTGGATCACGGTCGTATGGATCGACCGGTACCCATTGCGCTTGGGCGTCGAGATGTAATCCTTGAAGCGACCGGGCACCATCTTGAACTTCTGGTGGATCACGCCGAGCGCGTGATAGCATTCCTCCGTGCTTTCCGTGATGACGCGGAAGGCCATGACGTCGGTCAGTTGCTCGAAGCTGATATGTCGTTCCTGCATCTTCTTCCAGATCGAGAAGGGATGCTTCTCCCGGCCTGAGACCGTCACGCGCACGTCGTTGCTGCCGAGCAGTAGTTGCAGGCCAGCGGCGATGCGGGCAACCTTGTCCTCGCCGCCTTCCTTCAGTTGCTCCAGACGCTTGGTGATGCTGTCATAGGCTTCGGGTTCGAGTTCGCGGAAGGCAAGAAGCTGCATCTCGCGCATGAAATCATACATTCCGATCCGCTCGGCGAGCGGCGCGTAAATGTCCATCGTCTCCTTCGCGATGCGCTTGCGCTTGTCCGGGTTCTTGATGAAGTGCAGCGTGCGCATGTTGTGCAGCCGATCGGCGAGCTTCACCAGCAGCACGCGGATGTCGTCCGACATGGCGAGCAGGAACTTGCGCAGATTCTCCGCGGCGCGCTCGTTTTCCGACTGCGCCTCGATCTTGCTGAGCTTGGTCACGCCATCGACCAGCCGCGCTACATCCCTGCCGAATGCGCTCTCGATCTCTTCATACGTGACGAGTGTGTCTTCTATCGTATCGTGCAACAACGCAGTCACGATCGTCTGATCGTCGAGATACAGGTCAGTCAGAATGCCTGCAACTTCGATGGGGTGGCTGAAATAGGGGTCGCCGCTCGCGCGTTTTTGACTGCCATGCTTCTGAACGGAAAAGACGTAGGCACGGTTTATCATTGCCTCGTCCGCATCCGGATCGTAGCTTTTCACACGTTCAACAAGTTCGTACTGACGTAACATGACACCCGTTGTGCGGTGTTGCCTCTGTTACGCAACAAAAAATTACCATTTTGGGAGGTTAATTCCCGATCAATGTGCGCGAATGTATAAATTGCTTTTTGCAACCCGCCGCGAATCGGACTAACATAGCTGGTTATGATAGAGAAGCTCGACGAGGTCTTTGAGGAGTGCCCGTTTCCCAACGCCCTTGAAGCGATGGGGGAGCGCTGGTCTTTCATGATCTTGCGTGGGGCGATCAGTGGTCTCAAGCATTTCGAAGAGTTCCAGAGCAATCTTGGCATTGCCCGCAACATTCTAGCCAATCGCCTGACCCGGCTGGTCGAGAAGGGTATATTACTGCGCGAGCCGATGAGTTGCGACCGGCGCAAGGTTGAATATCGCATGACTCAGAAGGCGAAGGAACTGGCGCCGATGATGGTCGCGCTGCGCCAATGGGGCGAAAAATGGGAGTGCTGCGCTCATTCCAAGCCTCAGCTATGCGACACGCGCGACGGCAAGCCCATTAAGCCCGTTAAGATCTTCGCACATGACGGCCGCGAACTGGCCATGGAGGATCTCGTCTGGGTATTGCCCAACGGCAGCCGCGTCCCCGAAGATGCGGACAAGACGTTAGCGGCCTGATCCTGCCAACAGGCGTCGAAGAAGGATCATGAGGAGCCTTCTCGATCCGGGTAAAAGCCGCTAAGTCTCGGCCCATGTCGGTCAATCCCCTTCAGCCGCAGCCGTTTTTCGCGGACAAGAACCGGGCCTTCTGGAACCTGCAATCGCTTGGCTGGCTCGGCACTTTCGTGCTTCGCGGTGCGTCGGGCGTAGCGAACGGGCAGGAGTTATCGTTCCTCGTCCCAGTGCTGATCTCCACCATATCGGGCTATTCGGTGACGTTGCTGATGGCCGTCATCTTCCGCAACCTGCTCCAGCAGCGGCCGATCGTGACGTGGGGCGTCTCGATCATTTCGGTGGTAGCCGCCGCTGCCCTGTGCGCTTTTATCGATGCATGGGTGTTCGCGACGCAGAACCAGTCGAGCGCGACGGCGGGGCTGCAACTCTTCCTTGGTGCTTTCTATCTGACGGTGACCCTGCTCGGCGCATGGTCGGCGCTCTATTATGCGATCAACTTCTATCTGACGGTGGAGGAGCAATCCGACCAGTTGCAGCGGCTGGAATTACAGGCAAGCAACGCGCAGCTCGCCATGCTGCGCTATCAGCTCAATCCGCACTTCCTGTTCAATACGCTCAACAGCATCTCCACGCTGGTGCTTTTGAAGCAGACCGACCGCGCCAATGCCATGTTATCGCGCCTGTCCTCCTTCCTGCGCTACACGCTGATCAACGAGCCTACCGCGCAAGTGACGCTGGAGCAGGAGGTCGAGACGCTGAAGCTGTACCTGGAGATCGAGAAGATGCGGTTCGAGGATCGCTTACGTCCCGCGTTCAGCATCGATCCCGCGGTGGCTCATGCCAGGCTCCCGTCGTTATTGCTTCAGCCCCTGGTTGAGAATGCCATCAAATATGCCGTGACGCCCAAGGAAGAAGGCGCGGAAATCACGGTCGTGGCGCAGCCTGCCGGTGAAAACGTCCGGATCGTCGTGTCCGATACCGGTCCGGGATTGAATGAAATCGCGCCTCGGCCAAGTCTCTCGACGGGCGTGGGATTGGCGAATATTCGTGACAGGTTGTTTCAGGCCTACGGGGAACGCCACAGCTTCGAAGCGCGTTCCACGCCCGGCGGCGGTTTTTCGGTCACCATCGAAATGCCGCTGATTACGGAAGATCCAATGAAAGTGGCCGCATGACAATCAGAACAATCCTCGTCGATGATGAGAGCCTTGCCATACAGGGCATGCAGCTCCGCCTCGAACCGCATGAGGATGTGGAAATCATCGAAACCTGCCAGAATGGCCGAGAGGCCATCCGCGCGATCAAGACGCATAAGCCCGACCTCGTCTTCCTCGACATACAGATGCCCGGATTCGACGGTTTTTCGGTGGTGCAGGGCATGATGGAGATCGAGCCGCCGCTGTTCATCTTCGTGACGGCCTATGCCGATCATGCGATTCGCGCGTTCGAGGCGCAGGCCGTCGATTATCTGATGAAGCCGGTGGAGCCGGATCGTCTCGCCGATGCGCTGGATCGCGTGCGCCAGCGCCTCAATGAAAAGCGTCAGGTGCAGGAAGTCGAGCGGCTGCGCGAAGTATTGGCCGAAGTCGCACCCCAGGCGATGAGCGACTTCGCGCCAGAGGAAGACGGTCACGCCGCCAGCCGCTATGAGAAGCTCATCAACATCAAGGATCGCGGGCAGATCTTCCGCGTCGATGTCGACAGCATCGAGCGGATCGACGCGGCGGGTGACTATATGTGCATCTACACCGCCGACAATTCGCTGATCCTGCGCGAGACGATGAAGGATCTGGAAAAGCGCCTCGATCCGCGCAATTTCCAGCGTGTGCATCGTTCCACCATCGTCAACCTCTCACAGGTGCGGCAAGTGAAACCCCACACCAATGGCGAATGCTTCCTGGTGCTGGACAGCGGCGCGCAGGTGAAGGTCAGCCGCAGCTACCGCGACGTGGTGGCGCGTTTCGTACATTGATGCTGCGCTGATAATCGGGGGAGAAGAGAATGGCCGAATTGCAATTATTTGGGCACCCCTTCTCCTCCTATTGTCAAAAAGCGATCATCGCTTTCTACGAAAACGACATCCCGTTCACGCTCCGCATGGTTTCGCCCGACGAGCCGGATAATGCTGCGGAATGGGCGGAGGTATGGCCGATAAAGCGGTTTCCGGTTCTTCAGGATGGGGAACAGGTGCTTGCCGAAGCCAGCATCATCGTCGAATATCTGGACATCCATTATCCGGGGCCGGTTCGGCTGATCCCGGAAGATCGTGATGCGGCCTTGCGAGTGCGAATGATGGACCGTTTCTTCGACAACTATATTTCCACGCCGCAACAGAAGATCGTGTTTAATGCGCTGAGGCCTGAAGGCGAGAAGGACGAGCCCGGCGTGCGCGATGCGCGTTCACTGCTCGATACCGCCTATGCCTGGCTGGACGATGCGATGGCGGGCCGGACATGGGCGTGCGGAGAGACGTTCACGCTGGCCGATTGCGGCGCGGCACCGTTCCTTTTCTATGCGCACTGGGTGCATCCCGTGGCGGATCGCTTCGCCAATGTCCTGGCCTATCGTGCAAGATTGCTGGAGCGGCCATCCTTTGCGCGGGCCGTGGACGAAGCTCGACCCTATCGTGGGTTCTTCCCACTGCCAGTCCCGGAAGCCGATTAGCAACCGAGCTTACCGGAACACCCACTGTCGGTTCAGCACGAACACGCAGGCCGGCGTCAGGGTCATCATCGCAGGGATCGGTGTCCATTCCGGCCAGCCGATCCGGGTCACGCACAGCCACACCCATAGCGCATTGAGGGCGAGGCTGATCGCAGACACCGCGACGAAGCGCGGCGCGCGAGTGGCGCTGCGGTTCTGGCGCGCCTGATCCCGGAAGGTAAAGGCGCCATGGAGAACATAGCCGGCGCTGACTGCGGCGACATAGCCCGCCAGATTGGCGAGTTGCGGATGCACATTCGCGATAGCCGCCAACGTCCAGTAGATTACGGACTGAATGGCAGTCACGGTGAGGCCGATGAGGCCATAGCGCACGATCTGCCAGAACAGCGCGCGGCGTTCGGGCGGAAGCGCGTCCAGCGTCGCAGCGGCCTTCTCCATGATTTTCATCGACACCCCTTTGCGCTTTGCCCGGCGCGGTCTAATCCCGCGTGCATGACATGGGAAGCGGCATGATCGACGGGACGATGGACAGACGAGCGACGGGCAAGATGGCGTGGTGGCGCGAGGCGGTGGTGCCCCGGCTCGAACGCTGGTCGGCGAAGGCAGACGAGGAATGGGTATTCCTGACCTTCGTCATCTGGGTCGGGATCGCGTCCTTCTATGTCGTCGCCATGTGGTCGCAAGTGCACTGGCTGGTGCTGAGCGACACCGACGACAATATCCGCTTCGTGCAGGTGAAGGACTGGCTGGCGGGGCAAGGCTGGTACGACCTGCGGCAATATCGGCTCGATCCGCCCGGCGGCGCGAACATCCACTGGTCGCGGCTGGTGGACTTGCCGATCGCCGGACTGATGATGTTCTTCCGCCTGTTCACCGATATCCCGACGGCAGATCGCCTCGCCTGCGCAGTCGCGCCCATGCTGCCGCTATTGCCGATGATGCTGAGCCTCGCCTTCATCGTGCGGCGGCTGGCCGGGAGCAATGCCTGGATCGTCGCGGCGTTCGCGCCTCTGGCGGCGCAGATGGGCCTCAGCATGTACCTGCCGATGCGGATCGATCACCATGGCTGGCAGTTGGCGCTGACAGTCGCGACGCTGGCGGGCGTAGTGGACCGCAACTGGATGCGCGGCGGAATCGTTGCCGGACTGGCAAGCGCTTTTTCCCTCGCCATCGGCATGGAGATGATCGTCTATCTTGTCGCGGCGGGCGGCATCATCGCGCTGCGCTGGGTGTTCGAGGATGGCGCCGCGGGGCGGATGCGACCCTATGCGCTCAGCCTCGGCGGCGGCACCGGGCTGCTGTTCGTGCTGACCGCCAGCTACGCCAATCGCGCGCCAGTGTGCGATGCGCTTTCGCCGGTGTGGGTGGGCATATTCGGCGCAGCCTCGGGCGGTATGTTGCTGCTGACCTGCCTGCCGCTGCGGAACTGGCAACAGCGGCTGGCGGCGGGCGCGGTCGTCGGCGCGGTGGTGGCCGCTTTCGCCTTCGCGTCATGGCCGCAATGCCTGACGAGCGCCTATCAGCTTTCGCCCGAATTGCAGAAGCTGTGGCTCGCCAACATCCGCGAGGCCAAGCCGATCACCGCGCAGGCGCGCAATGTCGCGATCCCACTGCTGGCAATGCCTGTGATAGCGATCATCGGTGCACTGATCGCGTGCTGGACGGTGCGGCGCGATGGCGAGAAATTATGGGCGTGGGCGACGGTCACGCTGATGACGATCGTCGCGGTTGGCCTGCTGTTCTGGCAGTTGCGGGCGGGGCCAGCGGCGCAGTTCCTCGCGATCCCGGCCGCGGCCTGGCTGGCGTGGAGCGCGGCGCGAATCATCCTGTTCGGCGGGCCGAAATGGCGGCTGGCGGGCGGCGTGGCGCTGCTGATCGTGGCGGCAGTGCTGTTCGCCTATCCGCTATATCCGGAGGCCAACCGGCTGATCGCGGACATCACCGACGCGCATCCAACTCCGCCGCGCCCCGCAATGGTCAAGCGAACGGCGGCGATCCGCAAAGCCAACGGCCGGTGCCGCTCGCTCCCCGCGCTGGAGGCGCTGAACCGACTCCCGCCCGCAACGATCTTCACGATGGTCGACCTTGGCCCGCGCATCATTGCAACGACGCATCACAGTGCGATCGCCGGCCCCTATCATCGCAATGGCGCGGCGATCCTCGACATCCATCACGCGCTGGACGGCCAGCCGGACGGGTTCCGCGCGATCGCAGCGCGGCACCACGCGCAATATCTGGTGATCTGCCCGGACTTCCCTGAAGGCACCGTCTATCAGTCGCGCAGCCCGCGAGGCTTCTATGCGCAACTGGTGCGCGGCAAAGTGCCGTCCTGGCTGATGCCGGTAAACCTCAAGACCGGCTTCGCCCTGCCCTACACCCTCTATCGCATCAACTATTCAGCGCCGGGCGGCAAAAAAGTCCCGTAGCAGCGCGGCGGCAGGCGATTCGCCGATGCCGCTATAGACTTGCGGCCGGTGCAGGCATTGCGGATGCGCGAATACCCGCGCGCCATGATCGACTCCGCCGCCCTTCGGATCGGACGCGCCATAATAGACGCGCGCGATTCGGGCGTGCGATATCGCCCCGGCACACATCGCGCAGGGCTCCAGCGTCACCCAGAGTTCGCAATCGATCAGGCGAAAGTCGCCGATAGCCGTCGCAGCCGTGCGAATCGCGACGATCTCGGCATGGGCGGTGGGATCATTATCGCGGCGGTTGCGGTTCTGGCCCTCGCCGATAACGGCGCCATTGCGGACCACCAGAGCCCCGATCGGGACTTCCCCCGCTTCCCCTGCCGCACGCGCCAGTTCCATCGCGCGGCGCATATATTCGGGCAGGGGAAAGGGCGCGGACATGCGCCGCTCTACCGTCCGCGCCGCACCTAGGGCAAGCGTCGCGCGTTATTGCGGCTTCTGGACGTTGACTGTGGGCACCTGCACCGTCTCGTTGCGCGTGCCGACATCGACCTTCACGACATCCGCCTTATACGCCGGGAGCGTGCCTTCCTTGACCGCAACAGCGGGGAGCGTCGCGTCGCGAGTCTGCTCGACCTTCAGGAGCCCGAACGCCATCGCACCGCCGATGACGATGACGGCAAGAAGCACCAGCCCCAATAAGAATCGTATCATTTTTTCTTCCTCCAGCTACAGCATGCCCAACGCAGGGCAGCCATTAAGGTTGCCATGCGTAACGAACTCCAAGGGTTGACGGATGAAGGCGTTCCGGCTATCCGCGCCGCTTTCCGGGCAACCCCCGAACCACATCGAACATTAAACATACAGGGCTGATTTGATATGTCGCGCATTTGCGAGCTGACCGGCACGACCCGCCAAGTGGGCCACAACGTGTCCCATGCCAACAACAAGACGAAGCGGGTGTTCCTGCCGAACCTGCAGAACGTGACCCTGCTGTCCGAAGTGCTGGAAAAGGGCGTGAAGCTGCGCGTTTCGACGAAGGGGCTCCGCTCGGTCGAGCATGTCGGCGGCCTGGACAACTGGCTGGTCAAGACCAATGACGAGAAGCTCTCGCTCAAGGCCCAGCGCCTGAAGCGCGAAATCGTGAAGAAGCAGAAGGTCGCCGCGTAAGCAGCGACTCGGCTTTTGCGATGTAAGAGAGGCGGCCTGCGGGTCGCCTTTTTTATTGCGTGAGTGTCACCGGAACCTCGAACTTCAACAGCAGCGTCCGCTGGAAGAACTCATGATTATCGTCGGACCCTATCCAGAGCACCCGGCGGCCATTTTCGGTGGATAGCGCCAGCGCCTCCAAATTGTCGGCCAGCAGGGGCGGCGCGAATCGGGCAAGATCCTGCGCGACCAGTACCGCGCCCGCACGAAGCGGCGGCAGCTTGACCAATGCGAGGACCGCCGTGAACCCCTCGTGCAACGTCACGCGGCGATTGAGGACGAGCAAATGCGTATCGTCCAGTGCAACCGCATCCGTCGGGCGGTAGCCCTGCGGCGGGCGATAGCTGAGGCGCAGCGGCGGCACGCTGCGCGATTCGGCGGGGTCTTGCTGAAACAGCAGCACGTCATTGCCGCCATCCTTCCCATAGCCATATTCGGAGAACAGCAGGAAGCGGCCGTCGGGCAACCGCACCATCGCTTCTCCCCCGCCGGTTTCGGGCCAGCGCTTGACGGCAGGCCACTCCTTGCAGGACTCGACGCTGGCAAAGCCGGAGGAGTAGCGGCAGATCCGCTGGATTAGCTCGAATGAAACCCAATGCTTACCCGTAGCGGGATCAAAGACCTGCGCTTCTGAATCCCATGTCCAGCCGGGAAGATCTTTCTCCGCCGGACGAACCGGCAAGGGCGCGACGAACTGCCTCCCCGTTTTCCCGTCAAGCGAGAAGCCGAACAGCGTGCCCGAATCGCTAAGGCCCAACATGCTGCCGTCCGGGTGGATTAGCATCGAGGAAAGGCCGCCGAAGTCTGCATGTGTGCTAGTCAACTGCCAGCCACCCAAGAACCGAAACGGTCCCGCATGATCGAGCGCAGGATCATCGCTGTCGAGCGGCAGCGGATGCGCGGTCACCAGCAACGATCCCGCCACGCGCGCCGCCGTCTTGTGCGGCGGCGACGGCGGCGACAGGAGGAGGACGGCCAGCAGGAGAATGAGGGCAATGCGCGACATCTGGATGCAGGCGATAGGGGATTTGTCCTGTGACGCACACTTCAAAATGGGGTTAGTGTGAACGCCAGCTAACTGAACGAGGGCTGTCACCTGCGTTCAGCCTCCCCTCAAGGCGATCCCTGCATAAGGGTGTCATCGAGAGGCAAGGTGATTCGCAAACGTCACGCTCTCGAAGAATTTGAAAAGGAGTAACGCCATGAAGAAGTCCGCTTTCCTCAACATGGGTGCCGCGCTTGCAATGGGCGTTGCGTCTTTCGTCGCCACCTCGGCCCCTGCAATGGCTCGCGATCATTATCGCGGTTACGAGCGCGGCTATGACCGTAGTGACTATTATCGCGGTGGCGACCGCCGCAACTACAATAGCGAGCGCTACTATCGGAACAATGGCTACCGTAATGATGGCTATCGCAACAGCGGCTATCGCGGCGACCGTTATCGCTGCCGCGACAACGGCACGGGCGGCACTATCATCGGCGCGATCGCTGGTGGCCTGCTCGGCAACCAGGTCGCGGGTCGCGGTGATCGCACCACCGGCACGGTCCTTGGTGCAGGCGTAGGCGCTCTTGCCGGTCGCGCCATTGACAAAAGTGATGGCCGCCGCTGCTAAATAGCAGGCCAAAGTCGACTGCGAAGTTGACGGTTAAAAACGAAGAGGCCGGTCCCGTAAGGAGCCGGCCTTTTTGTTACGGCGATATTCAGCGTTTCGAGACGGTATCGGCAAATGGACCAAGCTGGCCCCCGGCGCGCCGGTCGCTTCATGCTTAGGCATAATG
The DNA here is from genome assembly GCF_002953135.1 of Sphingobium sp. SCG-1. Taxonomy (NCBI): domain Bacteria; kingdom Pseudomonadati; phylum Pseudomonadota; class Alphaproteobacteria; order Sphingomonadales; family Sphingobiaceae; genus Sphingobium; species Sphingobium sp. SCG-1. Next base: position 655,771 of record NZ_CP026372.1, on the reverse strand, counting down.
TCCACTTGCGCCGCGCGGAGATCGACCCCAGTTGCGATACGCAGGAACTGGGTGCCGGAGGCTGGTGATGGACGGGATTGACAAGGGTACAGAGGTGCCAACCGCGCCGCCGGTACGGCTCTCGGCCGTTCAAACGGGTGTGCGTGGGCTTTGTCCCCGATGTGGGAAAGGGCAGATCTTCAAGGGGTTCCTGACGGTTCGCGATCATTGTGAGGTATGCGGGCTCGACTATTCCTTTGCCGATCCCGCCGATGGTCCCGCCGTATTCGTACAGCTTTTTGCCTGCGTCCCCGGCGTTATCTTCATCGTCATGCTGGAGATTCTGGCGCGGCCTCCGCTGTGGGTGCATCTGCTGGTGGGTGTGCCGGTGCTGTTGCTGACCACCGTTCTTCCTCTGCGGCCGATCAAGGGCTGGCTGATCGCGGCGCAGTATAATACGCGCGCGCAGGAGGCGGGGACGTCGGCGCTGTGGGAAAAGCTGCACAAGCGACCTGACGAATAGAGTCAGCTTCGCCGTCAAGTTTCTTTGCCGCTCCTCTTGATTTCCGTCAATTCTGTGACACGATACGCTTCCACAACGAGTGGGGGCTGGCATGAGTCTTTCTTGGGATACACCCGTCCGCTTTTACCCTGGCAATGGCGAGCCGGGCTACCGTTGCACGTTCAAGGGATGCGTCGCTATCTTCGCCGGTTTGGACGAGGATGAGCGCTTCGCCGCTTACGCCGAATTTCAGGAGCCGGTCGATCTGGGCGGCGATTTCGCCTATTCCGAGATGGATGCCCGGCAGCTTGAAATGGCAGCGCAATTGCTGAAGTCGGGCGCGCATTAACGCAAGGCTGCAGCGAGACGATAGCCTCGCGCGCTCGGGTTGATCCGGCGATGGCACACGCCTAAACCCCCGCCATGTCCTATGCCCCCTACCCCGCTTTACGCCTGCGCCGCACACGCGCATCCGCCTGGTCCCGCGCGATGCATGCCGAGCATCGGATCAGCCCTGCCGATCTGATCTGGCCATTGTTCGTCACCGAAGGCAGTAGTGTCGAGGAGCCGATCGGCAGCCTTCCCGGCGTTTCGCGCTGGTCAGTGGACGGGATCGTCGCCCAGGCCAGATTGGCCCGCGACCTTCATATCCCTTGCCTCGCCTTGTTCCCCAACACACAGCCCGAGCGTCGGAGCGACGATGGGGCCGAAGCGCTTAATCCTGACAATCTGATGTGCCGCGCCATCCGCGCGATAAAGGACGCGGTGCCCGAAGTCGGCATACTGACCGATGTGGCGCTCGACCCCTATACCGCGCATGGGCAGGATGGGTTGCTGGACGACACAGGCTATGTGCTGAACGACGCCACGATGGAAGTGCTGGTAGGCCAGTCGCTCAATCAGGCGGCGGCGGGCGCGGACATCGTCGCGCCGAGCGACATGATGGACGGACGCGTCGGCGTCATCCGGGAAGCGCTGGAGGGCGCAGGCCATGTCAACGTTCAAATCATGGCCTACGCCGCTAAATATGCGAGCGCCTTCTACGGCCCGTTCCGTGACGCGGTGGGATCGAGCGGGCTGCTGAAGGGCGACAAGAAAAGCTATCAGATGGACCCCGCCAATGGCGAGGAAGCCCTGCGCGAAGTGGCGCTTGACCTCGCCGAGGGAGCCGACAGCGTGATGGTGAAGCCGGGCCTCCCCTACCTCGACATCGTCACGCGCGTGAAGGACGCCTTCGCCGTGCCGGTGTTCGCCTATCAGGTGTCGGGCGAATATGCGATGATCGAGGCGGCGGCCGCTGCCGGTGCAGGGGATCGCAATGCGCTGGTGCTGGAGACGTTGATGAGTTTCAAACGGGCGGGCTGCACCGGCGTGCTGACCTATCATGCGCCTTTGGCCGCGAGGCTGCTCGGCGCATGAAACAGGAACGGCATCCGGGCGCCAGCATCATCGCGCTGAACGGCATTGCGCCGCGCATTCATGAAACTGCGTTCATCGCGCCGGGATGCCGGATCATCGGCGATGTCGAGATCGGTGAAGGGGCGAGCATATGGTATAATTGCGTGATACGGGGCGACATCAATCAGGTGAAGATCGGCGCGCGAACCAATATTCAGGATGGCACCGTAATCCACTGCGACTCCGACAAGGATGGATCGGGCGGCTTTCCGACGATTATCGGCGCGGACGTGCTGGTCGGGCATATGGTGATGCTACACGGCTGCACGTTGGAGGATCGCGCCTTTGCGGGACTGGGCACGATCGTGATGGACGGCTGCGTGATCGAGAGTGACGGGATGCTGGCCGCGGGCGCATTGCTGACGCCGGGCAAGCGCCTGCCAAGCCGGCAATTATGGAGTGGGCGTCCCGCCAAGTTCATGCGCGACCTGACTGACGAAGCGGTGGCGGGTATGCGTGCGGGCGTCGTGCATTATGTCCACAATGCACAGATTCATAAGGGCGCCGTCAACGCCGCGCTGGACGAATAAGCCCGTCAGGGCTGGGCGAGCTTCGCCTTCAGCGCGTCGAGGCGATCATTCTGCGCATCGACCGCTGCCAGAGCCTGCCCGCGCGCCGCGTCGATCGCGTCGAGAGTGCCGGTCGCCTTGCCGTCGGCAATGGCATTCGTCCGCTCCGTGTACAGCGTATCAAGCGCCGCCAGCGCAGACACGCTGTCGTTGCGCGCCGCTTCAAGGGCGCTGATCGCCGCCTGCGCCGCCACCCACGGATCACTGGATATCGCAGCACCCGAAGCCGCCCGCGTAAGACGTTCCGCGTCGGCATAGGCCTTGTCGAAATTTGCAGCGCCCGCGCTCGCCTGCGCAGCATAGCGGCTGAGTTCCGCATCGTCAGCCGGGACGGCGACGGCAGGGGCCGGTACGGAGGGCGCTGCCGCCGGAGTTTCGTAATCCTGTGACTCAACCGGTCGCCGTGCGAGCGAGGGATAGCCATCGCCACCCCCGACCGCCGCGGCACAGCCAGTAAGGAACAGGGCGAGCGAGGAGAGGAGCGGACGCAACATCATGGGCATTGCATCTAGGGCGCGTCGGGCATCCATGCAATGCCGCCGGGACCGGGGACAAAGCATCCCGGATTGGCAGGACGCCGTGAATCCCGTAACGCCCGCCCATGCTGGGCAATATCATCACGATCCTGCCGGTATTCCTGATCCTCCTCGCGGGCTTCATCGCGGGGAAGGCGGGCGTGCTGGGTGAAGGCGCAGCGACGATGCTCAACCGCTTCGTCGTGTGGGTGCCGCTGCCCTGCCTGCTGTTTGAAGTGGTGGCGACGACCGACTGGGAGAAATTGTGGCATCCCGGGTTCGCTGCCGTGTCGCTGATCGGCAGCTTCATGGTCTTCGGGCTGGGCCTGATCGTCGGCCGTATGCGAGGATTGTCGATTGCCGACATGGGCGTGGATGGCCTGAACGCCAGCTATAGCAATGCCGTCTATATTGGTTTGCCGTTGCTGACGCTGACGCTGGGAAGCGCAGTCAGGCCCTTCGTCGTGGTGGCAGGAACGGTAACGCTGACCTGCCTGTTCGTGGCGGGAGTCGGCCTGATCGAAGCCGGGCGAAGCCATCGTCCCGGCGCGTCAGACGGCATGGGTCATGCTATGCTGCGTATCTTCTCCGGCATGGCGCGCAACCCGGTCATCGTATCACCGCTCGCCGGTCTCGCATTCTGGTTGTCGGGATGGACGCTGCCGGCGCCTCTCACCAGCTTTCTGTCTACGTTAGGTGGCGTGGCGAGTCCTGTCGCACTGGTGGCGGTCGGGCTGTTCCTCGCCCAGCGGCCCTTGCGCCAGACCGTACAAAGTCCGGCTATCGGTATGCTGTCGCTGGTCAAGCTGATCGTGCATCCGGCGATCACAGCCTGGCTGGCGTGGTACGTGTTCGCATTGCCCGCCGACATAGCAGTAGCAGCGATTGCAGTCGCCGCGCTCCCTACCGGGACAGGTCCGTTTATGATTGCCGAACTCTATGCGCGCGATGGCAAAGTGACGTCGGGAACGATCATGGTGACGACCCTGGCATCGGTGGCGACCATAGCCGCAGTGCTGTCGCTACTGCATCGATAGCAAGTTTATGCGTCTGCTTCATTCCTCCAAAAGGGGCGGCGCAAAAGGTAATTCAGTTGACAGGGCGGACTCAATTCAATAACGGGCCACTTTCCCGCGCGGGTCTTCCGGGGCTGATGCTCCTTGTCTCGCGCCACGCAGTTTGGATTAGAAGAGAAAAGCCATGTTCGCAGTCGTGCGCACGGGCGGCAAGCAGTATCGCGTTGCCGCAGGAGACAAGATCGTGATCGAGAAGATCGCTGGCGAAGCCGGCGACCAGATCACGCTGGACGATGTCCTGCTGGCCGGCGAAGGCAGCGATCTTAAGGACACCGCAGGCCTCACGGTCGCTGCGGAGATCATTGCGCAGGCGAAGGGCGAGAAGGTTATCGTCTTCAAGAAGCGCCGCCGCCATAACTATCGCCGCAAGAACGGTCATCGCCAGCGTCACACGATCCTGAAGATCATTGCGATCGGCGGCGAAGAGAAGAAGGCAGCGCCGAAGAAGGCCGCAGCCAAGACCGAAGACGCAGCGGCTGCAGAAGCCTGAGCGCGACTAGAGATACCAGATAGAGATTTGGGAGTTTAGACAATGGCACATAAGAAAGCAGGCGGTTCTTCGCGCAACGGTCGCGACTCCGCTGGCCGTCGCCTTGGCGTGAAGAAGTTCGGTGGCCAGGACGTCATCGGCGGCAACATTATTATTCGTCAGCGCGGCACGCGCGTCTATCCGGGCCGTAACGTCGGCATCGGCAAGGACCACACGCTGTTCGCGCTTACCGAAGGCCGCGTGGTATTCCACGATGGCAAGCTGGGCCGCAAATACGTGTCGGTGGACATGATGGCGGAAGCCGCAGAATAACGGACGACTTTCCAAACGGGTCGTCCATTGGGCGCCCCGGATGAAGGCTTCTCCTTAACGGAAAAGCTCCATCGGATGAGGGAAAAACGGGGCGCCCCGAAAGGGTAGCGCCCCGTTTCCATGTCCGGGGTAATTCATGTTCTATCCTTTTCTTTTCCCTCATGGTTTTTGCTGGAACAACAGCTCGGCTCATGCGTCACACGGCCGAGCCTCCACCGAATGAGGCTGTCGCCAAGTCGTCATCAAATGCGCGCACATGCGCATCGATTGCGGAACTGGCGAAAAGAACAAGAGAGGACTTCCCATGTTTGCACGTACAGATCGCCTGCTGCTGAGGCCGGGCTGGATGGAGGACGCGCCCGCGCTGGCGCAGGCCATTGGCGAAGAGAGCATCGTGCGCAATCTGGCGCGCGCGCCTTGGCCTTATGGCGAAGCCGATGCGGGAGCGTTTCTGGCGGCAGCACGCGAATCGCATCTGCCCGACTTCCTGATCTTCTCGCGCACGCGCGGTGCGCCGCGACTCATCGGCGGCTGCGGAATATCCTCAACCGACGATCAGGCGGGGCTGGAGCTGGGTTACTGGATCGCGCGTCCCTATTGGGGGCTGGGCTTTGCGACCGAAGCAGCGCGGGCCGTTATGCAGATCGCCCGTGCAACTGGGATGCGCGGCATCACCGCACGGCATTTCCTGGACAACCCGGCATCTGGCAAGGTCTTGCAAAAGGTCGGTTTCCGCCACACGGGGATCATCCAGCCGCTGACCTGCCCCGCCCGCGGCGAAACGGCACCTGCGGCACTGTACGAGATGGCCGATGAACTGGATATGCCGCGAAGCGACACGGCGTTTGAGCTGTACGGAGACGAGGCGCAATCGATGGCGGCATGAAGGGCGCCTCTCAATGGCGGGAGGCCCCACTACCGGATGTCGGCGAATCCTCCCTACCGAGCATACATGTCGCCACCTGCAGGAATACAAGTCCTTCATCAGCTTCAGCTACATAGCGCCTTATCGAGGTGCGCGTCGTTGAGGAGGCACCCCATCCGGCACCGTGGTCAGATGCGCGTTTCGATAAGGGTTGAAGGCGCGAACACCTCCTCTAGCGTGAAGCGCCTAGGGACCGTTCCATGGCGATAGGCATAGTCGAAAAGCCGCTCAAGCGTTGTACGATTGCGCTCTACGCCATAAGGCCAGAAGTCGCGTCCCATCGCTGCTCGCGTTTCGTCCAGTTCAGCGCCCAACCACGGCAGCGTCACCCGAAGCGCCGACACGTCAGATAGCCAGTCGTCAGCAGCCAGCTTCGCACGAACAAATGCGTCATAAACACTGCTGGCAAGCCAAGGGTGTTCCTCAACGAGGGAACGGCGAATGCCAAGAACATGCATGATGGGGAAGATGCCGGTTTTCCTGAAATAGGCCTGCTCTTCGCCACGATACTCGGGGAATAGACGCGTTACCGACCCATCGCCTTGAAGAAATGCACGCGGAGCGCGCGCTGATATCAATGCGTCGATCTCACCCGACGCGAGCAAATCGTTGAGCGTCCGGTCTGCTGCGATTGACCGAATCCTGATGTCATCGGGTAGGTTGAGCTTCAGCTTCTCAGCGCGCCCTGTCTCATGCAAGCCGCCTTGAAACCACTCCATCGCGCTGGGCGGCACGCCGTACTCGTCGTCGAGAAGTCCTCGCGCCCAAAGCGCCGCTGTCATCTGATATTCCGGCACGCCAATTCGCTTGCCCCGCAAATCCTCGGGCCGGACGATACCGGCATCAGCGTTAAGGTAGATCGCCGAATGTCGGAACAACCGTGAAAGGAACACGGGAACCGCCACATAGGGACTGTCGTCGCGTGCCAAGCTGACGAGATAGGAACTCATCGACAACTCGCTGACATCATATTCCGCAAACTGAAAAGCGCGCTGGAACATCTGCTCATGACCGACCACGAGATGATCATGATCGCAGCATTCAACAGAAATGCGACCATCGCGCAGGGCAGCAACGCGATCATATGCCGCCGATGCGATAGACAGTCTCAATTTGGCCATAAATGCTCCCACATCAGGATGGTTTTGCGGCACGCCGATGCGGTGCCGCTTCAGAGTTGATGGACGGCGCGGTCGTTGATCGTAGTGAGACGAGCACGAGAGCGGATAACGCAGACGAAAATCCGACAATCAGGACAACTTGCTGCGGCTGAAAATTGGCTGCGAGAAAAGCGCCACCGAGAAGAGGCCCGCAAACCGCACCACCTCGACCAAGGCCAAGAACTGCACCTGCCCCGGTCGACCGAAGAGATGGCGGATAGAAGCGGGCAATCAACGCATAGAAGCCGACTACCCCCGCTTGGTGAAGCCCGCCTATAACGGCGATAAGTATCCACGCGAAATCAGGCGAAGGTCCAAATACCCCGAAAATGACTGCGAGCACCGAGCTCGTGCCCAAGGCAGTAATCAATACCGCATCAAGCCCCAGCCGGTGCGACAGCGCCCCACACAAGACGCCTCCGGCAATGGCACCCAGGTTCAGAAATGTGGCGGTTGCGATCGCCGCAGGCTGGCTCCAGCCCGACTCAACCAATAGCTTAGGCAACCAGCTAATGAAGAAATATAGATTGAGTGCGTGAAGGAGATAGGCCGCCAAGATCACCGAAGTTCCACGTGTGTATGGTGCTGCGAAAGCGCCGAACAATGTGCCACGCTGGCGTTCCGGTCGTTCGACAGGAAGCGATTCAGCAAGCCTTTGCTTCAGGTGTGCAAGTACGCGGTTAACGCCATCTACATCGCTGGTGCTACTCGCACGTTGCTGCTCAAAGTCGACAGATTCCGGGAGTAGCTTCCATGCACTCACCAACCCCAACAGGCTCAGAGCGGAGGCAGCGTAGAATATCATGCGCCAACCGCCGACCTCTATCAGATGGGCCGAGATCAGTCCGCCGATTACGCCACCGACAGGATAGCCCACGACCATCAGACTGAGATTGAGATCGCGATGCTTCGTATTCGAGAACTCGGCGACAAGCGCGTTCATCGTCGGCAGCAACCCACCGATGCCAACGCCAGTCAGCAATCGTGACGATGCAAGCAACCCGATGTCAGCCGTAGCAGCCGACCAAAGGGTACCGGCAGCCATGACGGCTAAGCAAAAAAGAACCACCGGCCGTCGGCCGAGCCGATCACTCATGGGTCCAATGACCAGCGAACCCAACATCATGCCGGCAAGCCCCGCCGATAGGACGATACCAAGCGCCGTAGGCGGAAGCTGCCATTCAACCGCAACCGCCGGTGCCGCAAATGTGATCGCCAGAACGTCAAAGCCGTCCAACCCATTCAACGCGATTAGAAGTCCAACGACCATCCATTGCTGGCGTGTCATCGATAGATCGCTGAGAATGCCGGCGCTCCCCTTCACATCCATCAGCCTCTCCCAATTTCCTGTGCGATCGGCATCAACCTTCCAGGTTGATGTAGACGTTCTTTTCCTGGGTATAGGTCAGAAGCTCAGCCAGGCACTCCTCGCGCCCTATGCCCGACTGCTTATACCCACCGAAGGCCGAGCCTATTGCATGTTTAGATACCTCATTGATCCAGCAGAAACCGGCCTCGGCGCGTGCCACTGCCCGATGGGCTACCGCAACGTCCCGGGTGAAGACCGCAAATGTCAGCCCATAATCAACCGAGTTGATGTCAGCCATGACCTGGCTTTCGTCGTTCCATTTGAAAACGGACAGAACCGGACCGAAAATTTCTTCGCGGGCGATTGCCATCTCCTGTGTCACGTCGGCAAACACAGTAGGCTCGATGAAGAAGCCATTGGCCAGTTCGGGCGCATCGGGCTGCTTGCCGCCACAAATGAGCCTTGCTCCCTCGGCTTTCGCTTTGGCGATGTAGCCTAGAACCCGATCATGCTGTGATTTTGAAACCAAGCAGCCCATCGTTGTCTCCGGATCGGTCGGAAGCCCCGGCTTAAAGCGCGCCGCATAGGTCGGTACACGCTCCAGAACCGCGTCGTAGATATCCTCATGAACGAAGGCGCGGCTGGTCGATCCGCATGATTGACCGCACCACGTGAAGTTCATGCCACGAACCATGGCCTGCGCCACCTTGTCGGGATCCGAATCAGGATATGCCAGCAGCGCGTTCTTGCCGCCAAGCTCCAGCATCGTGCGCTTCAACCGATCGGAAGCCGCACGCATGACCGCCTTTCCGGTCGGGACACTTCCTGTCACCGCAACAAAGTCGACGCCTGGATGCGCCGTCAATGCCGCTCCGAAGTCGCGTCCGCCAGGCAGCATGTTGAGCACTCCTTTGGGAAGTAACCCATCGAGTAACTCCATACCGCGCAGCGCTGATAGCGGCGCCTGTTCCGGCGGCTTGACGATAACTGCATTTCCAGCTGCGAGCGGCGCGCCAAGCCGGCCGATGCTGAAGACGAAGGGATGGTTGAACGGCGCGATACGCGCAACGACGCCATAGGGCTCACGCACGGAAAAGCTAAGCATGTCAGGGCCAAACGGCACCGAACTGCCCTTCATCTCGGACCAGAAGCCAGCGAACATTTCGATCAGCCCTGCCGACATCTCGACGTCCCGGCGCATCTCGTCGACCGGGTTCCCGCAGTCGGCCGCGTCAATCAGCGCAAGTTCTTCGAGATTGGCCCGGATCACCCGCACCATCTCACGCATGATCCGCGCCCGTTCCTTCGGTGCTACGTCACGCCAGACTCTATACCCTTCACGTGCGGCGGCGACCGCTGCGTCTACGTCCTCTGCCGTCGCCTCGTTAATGGTCGTAAGTAATTCGCCGGTTGCCGGGCTGTGAACCGGCGTGACGACTCCACCTTTAGAGGGGTGCCAGCCCCCCCCGTAATAGATACCTCGTTCACGAGGGAGAGTGTACGCGGCAGTCGTCATATCACATCGATTCCTTGGAGCTTTAGGCAAAAGAGCGGTTGAGATTTGAAGTCGCCGATCAAGGCAGATGCTGCTGAGGTTGTGGCGCTGATCAGCGACTTACATTTTGATGCGGGCCGTTATTCCAGCGGTACGAGGCGCGCCGCCCCATGCGGCCTGATAGATGGTTGGCGATGTTGAGAGCTGTGTCGCGATGCGCTCATCCCAGAGATTCCGGACGAAGGCCCCGACGCTGTACGTTTCGTCAGGAGATATCCATGTCACTCCGAGATTGGTCATGACATACGCAGGCTGACGCAGGAAATTGTCAGACTCCGCGTAATAATCTCCGTTATAATTGTTGGTAAGATTGAAATTGAAATTCCCGATCCTTGTCGGAAGCTCGTAATTCATGGAAAGTGTGGCGGTAACGTTCTGCGCCTGGGGCAATCGATTTCCCGAGGCATCGCCGGGGCGCGCCTGGGAGCCTCCTGTAGGAAGCGGCGTCGAAAAAACAGCGCCCGAATAATCAATGAACTTCGCGCTCAATAGCGCAAATCCACCTGACAGAGTTAGCCGATTAGTGACGCGGGCGCTCAGGTCGACATCCAGGCCGTAGAGTTCAGCCTTCGGGCCATTAACGATCGTCTGGATCGCATTAAGAAACTGGATCACCTGTAGATTGGAATAGTCATAGTAGAAGGCAGCCGCATTCAGACGTAGACGCCGATTGAAGAACTGCGTCTTCAAACCCAATTCGAACGCATCAAGCCGTTCGGGTTGGTAGACAGGATTTTGCGGCTGCTGAATATTGAAGCCGCCACTTTTATTACCGCGGTTCCAGGACAAATACCCCATGATATGATCATTGAAGTCATGATCCACGTTTACCCGCCAAGTGGGATCATCGACTTCCAGCCGGCCATTGTAGAGCGCGGACGCCGTGCTGCCATTGTTGCGTATCGTGTCGACCCGCCCTTCAAAATCACGACGCTCATAACTGTAGCGGAGTCCCAGCGTCAGCCGAGTAGCGGGCAAGAACTCGTATGTAGCTTGACCGAATGCGGCTACGGACTCTGTTTTCTCAGAACCGAACGAATCCGTGCGTGCGTTTGAGGTGGGATTGGGTGCCAAATATCCGGCGAATGTGCGGGTTATCGGGAATAGCTCATTGATATAGTAGAAGTAAAATAAGCCCACAGTCCAAGTAAGGGCCGATCCGGCCTGCGATGACAGTTGGAGTTCTTGCGTAAAGAGTTCGTTAGGCCCATTGCTCGTGCCCGCTGTCTGGTAAGGCACAGGGGCCGCACTGGTCTCGAAATTATATCGGGTCTTGCCCTGTCGATAGGCGGTGATCGAAGTGATGTCGGCGAAGCCGATGTCGTGTTCAATTGTCACGCTGGCACCACCGCTACGATAAGCGCTACGCGGATCAGTGGATGAATAGGTGTCATAGCGATTGCGCAACGGGCCAATGCCCGGCGAGCGTGAGGTTGTGCCTGGATAAGGCTGGAAACTGTTGGTTAAATCGGCACGCTCCATATAATCGCCGATGAGAATGACGCTGGTATCCGAACCTGGCTCCCAGAGAAGTTTGCCACGCGCCGAAAAAGCGTGGCGGAGTTTGAATGTGTCGTTGCCGGTCGTCAGGTTGCGACCGTAACCCTCGCCCTGATCGGCATATTGAACGGAAAGGCTCGCTGCGAGGTCTTGTGACAGACCGCCGGTAAGGTAGGCGCTTCCACGAAACGTCTCATAATTATCGTACTCAGCCTTGGCCTCCACACCGAATGTGTGCGACGGCCTACGCGTTGTAATCTGAATAACACCGCCCGTCGCGTTTCGTCCGAACAGCGTACCTTGCGGACCCTTCAGAACGGTCAATTGTTCGACATCCGGCAGTTCGCGCGTGCCGTCGCGCTGCTGCGGCAGATAGACCCCATCAACGTAAAGCGCGACAGGGTTTTCAACTACGCTACTGGTGGTCCCGATGCCTCGGATCGAAGGTTGGAAGGCGCCGATACTGCTGCGAAGGTTGAGGCCGGGGACAGCGATATTGAGTTGCTGCGTGCTCGTCACGCCCGCTGACATGAGCTGATCCCCTGAAACGGCGGTAATCGCAATCGGGACGCGCTGTAGATTCTCGGAGCGACGTTGCGCAGTAACTACGATGTCGGCGATAGCACTTGCATCCTTCGAACCCGCTGATGGCAAAGTCATGTCGCTATTAGCCGGAACTTGCTGGGGCAGATTTTCTGTTGGGTTCCCGACTTGAGCTTGCACACCACTTACTGTCATCATCACAAACACCAACGAAAGGCCGCTGCACGCCGTCCGCCATCGTATTTTAGCTCCAAGCATCTACTCTTCCTCCCCGTTATATATGTCTTGCGATCTGTTGCCGCAGCGGTACAGCAAGGTGCGGCCTCCTTACCAAAGCCGAATCCATCTGGATGTAAGCCAAATCTGTTTAGGGTTGTCGCCGTGTCGGCCCGCTAAGACGCTAGGAATGTGCTGTGCGAATCCGACAACTGGAATGTTTCATCAAGGCGTGCGAGTTGGGAAGCATCAGCCGAGCCGCTGCGGAGTTGCATATCGCCCAGCCGGCGCTCGGCCTGCAGCTTCGTGGGCTGGAAGACGAGTTCGGAGTGCTCCTGCTTCATCGCAGCCACCGAGGCGTCACTACGACCAGGGAGGGCGAGATCGTGCTCGAATGGGCACGGTCGGTCTGGACCCATACGAACGAGGTCAAACGCCGTCTGCGCGACATGACCGAGGAAGGCAGCCGACAGATTACGCTTGCGTTGACGCCCAGCCTTACGAACTTGCTGGCAGGATCGATTATCCAGTCGGCCGCGTCTATGAGCCCGAAGCTCACCATCCGACTGCTGGAAGGGCTGAGCCATTCGATCGCAGAATGGGTGGAGACAGGCCGTGCGGATATCGGCATCGCCTGCGGTCTGTTCGAGACGACCGCAGTGGATTACGAGCCGATCCTGCGCGAGCGGATGTTTTATATCTCGAAGGCCGAAGCGCGGACAGGACCGATCCCACTAGAGGAAGTCCTGCAGCGGCCCTTAGCCCTCCCAGCGGAGTTCAATTCTATTCGGCAAGCAATCGAGGGAGCCGCGCTTTCTATCGACATGCCGGTAGTAGGCACCTGCGAACTTGCTTCGCCTCATGCCGGAATGGACCTCGCCCGGCGCGGCATTGCCGGGTCGATCGGGCCCTATGCTTCGATGTCCGGAACTTCGACACCCGACCTCTCGGTACGGCTGATCACAGATCCGGTGATCGAGCGAACGCTCTATATTCTTCGTCCATCAGGCAAGCAGCCGAGCCGGCCAGAGACGCGTTTCTTGAAGCTCTTGCGCTCGGCATTGGGCGATCTGCTCCACACTGCTCCGGATCCCGAAGCCTATGTGGCTCTGCGTGCCTTCGAGGACAACGACGACCATCGTACGCCTTTATCCCGCATCTAATAGCCGCCTACCCACGGGAGCCGGGATTGTGACTGCCGCAACCATCGTGCTCATCCCCGGCCTGATGAACGACGGCTGGGTTTGGACAGGCCAGCTTGGTAGCCTGTCCCGGATGGGCCCAGTCTATGTTGCCTGCAACGACGGACTTACCACGCTTGCCGACATGGCGGACCGTATTCTCGAGACTACGCAAGGGCCACTGATCGCCGTCGGTCATTCGATGGGCGGACGCGTCGCACTCGAAATGATAGCGCGGGCGCCGGACCGAGTCATCGCTTTGGCACTGGTGAGCACCGGTGCCCATGGCGCGCGAGAAACCGAAGCTGCCAGTCGGCAAACGCTGGTTGATCTTGCAATCACGGACGGCATGACCGCAGTCGCGCGGGCTTGGATGCCCGGCATGATGAGCGCCAGTACTCCCGAAGAGACACGCCGTGCGATACAGGCCATGATTGAACGCGCCGATGCGAAGGTTTTTGCTGGGCAGCAGCATGCGCTACTCAATCGTCCCGACCGGCTGCGTTTTGTGGCAAGCCTTTGCCTGCCGACACTCATAGTGACCGGAGACGCAGACACCTGGGCATCCCCTACCCAGCACGAAGAGTTGGCGCACGCCATTTCGGGATCGAGACTGGAGATTGTCGAGGTGGCTGGGCATATGCTCCCCGCCGAAGCGCCCGATGCGCTCACGACCCTGCTCCACGCGTTCATTCTTGAAAATTTACAGGCCCAGCAATCGTCGGAGGACGCGAACTTCGCCAGTATCGGCACCGAGTAAGTACAGATTCATTCAGGAGAGATGCAAGTGCTTGAAAGGCCGCCAATTGATGTCGAAGCCTATTTGGCAGATCTAGATGACATCCCCGGAACCTACATCTTCGATGCTAAACGCGCCCGTGCCGGCTTCCACATGAATCAGTTCGCAATGTCGTTGATGAAGGAAGAGAACCGCACACGGTGGAAAGCGGATGAACGATCATACCTCGCTGAATGGACGCTCAGTGATGAGCAACGCGACGCCATTTTGGCGCGCGACTACAATCGATGCCTTGAACTTGGCGGTAACATCTATTTTCTCGTGAAGATCGCCTCGACCGATGGGTTGAGTACGCTTCAATGCGTCAGCACCATGAGCGGTCTCGATATCGAATCCTATCGCGCAATGATGATCGCCGGCGGCCGTTCGCCGGACGGCAACCGTAGCATCAAGGAAAAGAGATGATAGCGCGCATCACCGCTGGCGTCGCCTCCAGCCATATTCCTGCGATGGGCGTCGCGTTGGACCAGGGCAATTCGAACGACCTCTACTGGAAACCAGCATTCGACGGCTATGAATGGACCAAGCGGTGGATGGCTGAGGAAAAGCCTGATGTCGTAATCCTGGTATATAACGATCACGCTTCCGCGTTCGACATGCGCATCATTCCTACCTTTGCAGTCGGATGCGCAGAAAGGTTCCCTATCTGCGACGAAGGCTGGGGACCTAGGCCTGTCCCGGAAGTAATCGGTCATCCCGACCTGGCATGGCATATCGCGCAGAGTTGCATCCTCAACGATTTTGACATTACCGTCATCAACGAGATGCAGGTTGATCATGGCCTGACTGTGCCTCTGTCACTGATGTTTGGACCGGTCGGTGCATGGCCGATCAAGGTCATTCCGGTTGCTGTAAACGTGGTTCTATTCCCGCCGCCTAGCGGCAGCCGCTGCTGGGCACTAGGCGAAGCGATCGCGCGAGCGGTGGCAAGCTTTCCAAATGACCTGAACGTTCAGATCTGGGGAACGGGAGGGATGAGCCACCAATTGCAGGGCAAGCGCGCCGGCCTGATAAACAAGGAATGGGACAATCGATTCCTGGATCGAATGGTCGGCACCACTGACGAGCTTCGCCATATCCCCCACATCGAATATCTGCGCGAGGCCGGCTCAGAAGGAATCGAGATGGTGATGTGGTTGATCATGCGCGGCGCTTTGGGAGCCGAAACCACTCTCCTTCACCGACACTACCACGTTCCCGCGAGCAATACTGCCGTCGGCCACCTTGTGCTGCGGCCGAAAGATTAAACAGGATAGCTATCACCGTTAGAACATGCTTGCCCAGTTTCGGTCTGGACGGCGAATCTTGGGCGGCTGGATAGGACCTTACCGGCTATCGTTCAGCGCTCGATGTCGCGATGATTTACGCAGCGCACTGCACGATCGCTAATCTGGCTACAACGCGGTCGGCCGCTACTATGCCGCCGACATGCGAACCAAGTTTTAAACGGCCACGAGCACGATCTTTTATATAGGCGCCAAGACGGTGCAAAGTGCGCTCACCCGATTAGCCAGGTAGAGCCCGTCGGCGGCGGCTCCCGAGCGGTGCGAATTCAAAACTACCGAACACCGCCAGCCCGCTCCTAGCGGAAACCTCAATCCGGCAGCGGCGGGAACGCTTGAGTTAACCAGCATAACCAAGACCACGGCATTGCGCGCCAATGCAAGCCCGTATCACGGCCGGGGTCCATCCTTGTCGAAAATCAAGCGCGGCAAGCCAGCGCAGCGCGGGACTGGCGGTGATCGGAACGAGCTACAGACATTAATTCATGCCAGAACACCGTTGCCAACGAACTGTCGTCCAGGTCGCGCCGATAGAATAAATCTCTCATATAGAGAATTTATAATGTGGTGTGGACAGGTGCCGCTAATGGACATATCCTCATCTGCGGCGAACCAATGCCGAAATGAAAATGATAGCGTCCGAGACGTGATGAGAGGGTTCGTGACTGATACACAAAGGACGCTCGACGAGGCACCGCTTAGCCGAACCCAGATCATCGCGATTGCGCTAACGGCCTTGATGGGAGCGGTGGATGGCTATGACGTGCTGGCAATGGCGTATGCCGCACCTGGCATCACGGAAGAATGGCAAATAAACAAGGCAACGCTGGGCATCGCGCTTTCCAGCGGGCTGGCAGGCATGGCCTTTGGCTCGCTGACGCTCACACCACTTGCAGATGAATTCGGCCGTAGGAAGATGATCCTTGCGGTTCTTGCTGTTATGGGACTTGGTATATTGCTGACCGCGTTTTCGCGGTCGGTCACCGAGTTGTCGCTCCTTCGCGTTTTTACTGGCGTGGGCATGGGTGCGCTGATCCCGATAATCGCGCCGCTAGCAATCGAATATTCAAACGTGCACAGGCGGCGACTTGCGTTGGCTATCATGACAATTGGATTTCCATTGGGGGCGACGCTGGGTGGGTTCGCTGCAGCGGCCCTGTTGCAATATCATGGGTGGCATTCTGTATTCTTGCTGGGAGCGGCCGCAACGCTGGGGCTTCTTGTCGCCGCTTATTTTTGGCTGCCAGAATCTCCTGCTTTTCTGATTGCCCGTCGCGGGCCACGCGCATTGGAACTGTATAACGATTATCTGCGCCGTTGCGGTCACGAGCCGGCATTGCAGCTGCCGGCGCCAAACGCGGAAGGACCGAAGCACTCGAGCTATGTGACGATATTTGCCCATCGGCAATGGACTGTGACAATTACCCTTGCGGCTATCGACATGCTGTACCTTATGACCGTCTATTACGTGCTTAGCTGGACCCCGCAGCTAATTGTCGACCTAGGACACACAAGTGCCTTTGCCACTATGGCAGTCTCACTGGGCGCGATGGTTGGCGTGCTTGCGTCGCTGGCCATCGGGCTGATCGGCATCAATGTTCCGCTCCGCTGGATCACCGCAGGGCTTATGACGGGGCTCTCCATCACAACCGCCGCATTTGGTATAGGCGGCTTCAGCACCATGGGTCTCGTATTGCTCGTTGCGGTTACGGGCACGTTCCTCTATGGTGGGACGACAGCGATAAATGGTCTGATTGTGAACAGCTTCACGGTCGACAGTCGGGCAACTGGCGCTGGTTTTGTCATGGGGGTGGGTAGGCTTGCCGGCGTTATCTCTCCGGCGCTTGCAGGTTTTCTGTTCACCGCCGGGCTCCAGCGTCCGAGTGTCTCCGTAATGATCTCGCTCTGTACGTTGATGGCAGCTTCACTTGTACTGTTCAGCCGCCAACTCCGCTCCGTCCAGGGAGACTTGGAGCGCAGCTGATGATGCAAAACCGACAAATCCGCCCAGAAGGAAAACCGACTGCCAGCCAACACGCTCCTGCAGCGCCGCGGCGAGCCAGCCACCAACCACGCCGCCGATCCGGAACCGATCGCCTTGATGGCAACGACGAAGACTCGGTTTTTCATGTTCGAGAGCTCGGCGGCGACAGGATTTACAATGACCATCGTCGCGCTGATGCCGATCCCGGTGATGAGCCTGATTGCTGCCATCTGCTCGATTGACGAGACAAGGGCGGACGCGAGCATGCCCACCGTCATAATGGCGAGGCTCCCCAGCACGACTGGCTTGCGACCGATAAGGTCGGCCAGCGGGGCGAGAAGGAAAGCGCCGACCAGTGTTCCGCCCAACCCCGTCGATAGCAGGACACCCAAGCCGGAGGCTCCTACTTTGAACTCTTGCGCGAGCGCTGGTGCAACGAAAGCCGCGGCAAGCAGGTCATAGCCGTCCAGGGCGGACAACAGTGCGGTGATGAGTATGCCGACAATCTGGGGCCGAGACATTGGTGTGTCTTCGAGAATGAGCCGGGGATCATTTGCTTCAGAGGGTGCCATTGGAACAGACTCGCTTTTACGGTTGCGCCGACTTGGTGCAGACCCGCGACCTATTAGGCCTTGTTTTAACGCGATCCACTCGCTGGGGGCACATCAGAAATGATCTCAAATACTTGAATAAACCTCCAAGTCATCGGCGCTGATGATCAGCGCATTATTTAGTAAAATCTTGAAGTACATGAGATGGTTCCCAGCAATAGCGCGTCATCTATTTCGGCTATTAGCCCAGCTCTTTGTTTCGTACAGTTATTTTCCAGCCAGGTTGATGAAAACATTCTTTTCCTGCGTGTAGGAGAGTAATTCTTCCAAACATTCTTCACGACCGATGCCGGACTGCTTAAAGCCGCCAAAGGGCGAGCCGACGGCATGACGCGACACTTCGTTGATCCAACAGAAGCCTGACTGCGCGCGTCCGATGATACGATGCGCCTTGACGAGGTTTTCGGTGAAGACAGCAAAGGTGAGACCATATTCGATATTGTTGATCTGGCGCAACGCCTCCTCCTCGTCGGACCAGCGAAGGACCGACAATACGGGGCCGAAGATTTCCTCGCGCGCGATCCGCATGTCCATTGTCACGTCAGCAAAAATAGTTGGATAGAGAAAACAGCCATTGGCCAACTCTGGATCCTCCGGTCGGGATCCGCCGAAAATGAGCCGGGCGCCCTCTGCTTTAGCACTTTCGATATAGCCCAGGACACGTTCCAGCTGCGCCTTGTTGACCAGACTGCCCATCGTGGTTTGCGGGTCGGTGGGCAGACCCGGACGGTAATTCGCTGCATATTTCGGAAGAAGTTCGAGAACCTGATCGTAAATATCGTCATGAATGAACGCCCGGCTGGTCGATCCGCAGGACTGGCCGCACCAGGTGAAATTCATGCCCCGGACTACGGCAGCGGCAACCTTTTCCGGGTCCGCGTCAGGCAAAGCCATCAGGGCGTTCTTGCCACCAAGTTCGAGTATGACACGCTTTAGCGAGCCGGATGCGGCGCGCATGACAGCCTTGCCGGTGGGCACACTTCCGGTCACCGCGACCAAGGCGACATCGCCATGCGCGACGAGTGCAGCGCCAACATCGCGGTCGCCCGGAACGACGTTATACGCGCCCGCGGGGAGCAGATGACCGATCAGTTCGGCTGCGCGCAGCGCGGAGAGGGGTGCCTGCTCCGGTGGCTTCACCACCACCGAATTGCCTGCTGCGAGCGGCGCAGCGGCGCGTCCGACGCCAAAGATGAAAGGATGATTGAACGGCGCGATACGGGCCACGACACCATAAGGTTCACGGACAGAGAAGCTGAGCGAGTCTGGCCCCATCGGAACCGATGCACCCTTCATCTCGGTCACTAAGCCCGCGTGGAAGTCCATCGCTTCTGCCGAAAGCTCGATATCCCGGCGCAGTTCCGCCACAGGATTGCCGCAATCGACGGCATCCAGCAACGCCAATTCCTCAGCGTTCTTGCGGATGATCGCCGCGATCTCCCGCAGAATCTTCGCCCGTTCGGACGGAAGCACGTCGCGCCATTCGATCTGGCCCGCAACGGCCGCCGCCACGGCGGGATCGATGTCCGCCACAGATGCATAGGCGATCTTGGCCAGAACCTCGCCGGTCGCCGGGCTTTCGACCATGGCGGTGCCTTGCTCGATCGGGCTGTGCCAAGCACCGCCATAATAGAGCCCCTCTGCCTTGGGAAACTGAATAGCACTGCCAGCCATTGTCATATTCTCCGATAACTTCACGCACCCGCGTGACATTTTCAATTTGCAAGCCTCGCCTGCGCCTAAACCTTGACTTCCACAAATGTCGAAGGTGCGAACAGGTCTTCCAAGGTGAGGAGGCGGTCAGTCAGACCGTGACGGTAGGAATAGTCGAGCATCAGCGACAATGTCTTCTTGTTTGCGCTGATGCCGTACGGCCAGAAATTCGGACCCATCAACCTCTTGGTCTCATCCAGTTGCGCGTCGAACCAGGGAAGCGTCACGCGCAGTGCTGCAACGTTCGAAAACCAGTCGACGGCAAAATCCTTCGCGGCGCAGAACGCGTCGAATACGGCGTTCGGGAGCCAGGGATGCTTATCGACGAGTTCGCGGCGGATGCCGACGACATGCATGATCGGGAAGACTTTGGTCTTGGCATAATAGGCTTTTTCTGCCGCCGGATAATCAGGGAACATGCGTTTGACGTTCGGGCTTCCGCTCGAAAACGATTTCGGCGTCCGTGCCGATATCAGCGCGTCGATCTCACCCGATACGAGCATCGCATCCAGCGTTTTGTCCGGGGCAATAGTGTCGAATTTAGTACCCGATGGTAAGGTAAGCGGAACTTTCTCATACCGGCCGGGCTCGTCGAGTCCTCCCTGAAACCAATGCATCATGTTCGGCGAGACGCCATATTCATCGTCCAGAAAGCCCCGCGCCCACAAAGCAGCTGTCATCTGATATTCTGGGACGCCCATTTTCTTGCCGATGAGATCAGCTGGGCTCGAGATACCAGCGTCGGCATTATAATATATGGCTGAATGCCGAAATATGCGGGACAGAAATACGGGGATGGCCACATATTTGTTCTCACCGCGCGCAACGGCAGTAATGTACGATCCCATTGAAAGTTCGGCAATATCATATTCGGCCGTTTCGAACGCACGGAAAAACATCTGTTCATGGCCTGCCGTCATGAATGTGTGGTCACATCCTTCGATCCTGACGCGGCCGTCCATCAACGCCTGCACACGGTCGTAAACAGCGGACATGATAGACAAATTGAGACGCTCGCTCACTCGACTGCTCCTATGCAAAAAAGGTATTGAACCGTGATTGTCAGCCATCGCCTCCAGCCTGGAAGCCATAAAGCTCGCCCGCGGCCTGCAAGCTGACATACCCATTGTCGACATCTGCCTGGACCATGTCGCGCGAACGTTCAGCCGGGTTTCCGTAACCGGCGCCGCCGCCCCGCTCGAAACGGATGATGTCGCCTGCCAGAAGCGGGCGCGTTTCGAGCGGGTAAAGATTGGTGGCCTCGCCGTTGGCTCGCTTGAGAATGACCCTGGACGGACTGGCAGCCGCACCGCCCAGCACCCCAGCCGCCGTAAATTGATGGCTCGAAGAACGGATGGTCAGGCTGGCGTCTTCCAGCAGTTCATATTCCCGTGCATAGCCTGATCCACCGCGGAACCGGCCCGCACCCGCTGAATCGCGCAACATTTCGAACGCCCGAACTCGCAGCGGATATTCGCTTTCCACGAGTTCGATCGCTGTCCCCGGCGTAAAATGATTCATGGGTTGCACGATCGCAGCGCCGTCATGGCTGCTGACGCCGCCCAGGGCAGTGTTGAACAGATCATAGAGCACAGCCGGTTTCCCGCTGCGCGCCTTGGCATAGCCGATAGAGACCGCGCCTGCACACAAACCCGATGGTGCCACAGCCCGCTTCGGGTTCAGTTCGGAAAGTGCTGATAGAACCAGATTATAGACCATGTGCGCGGGCGGGAAATATAGATTGACCGTCGCCGGACGGCTGGCGTTGACGATCGACCCCTCCGGCAGGATAAATTCCACCGGACCAGCAATGCCGGCGTTGATCGGAATGGAGGGATCACTTGCAGCGACAACCCCCAACAAAGCGACTGACCGGGTCGTAGAGGCACTTAGATTGACCGGGCCGTCTGATTGCCCTGCACTGCCGGTGAAATCAAGGATCAGGCGGGATCCTATTTTCGTCGCCTTCAATGCGACGCGAACAGGTGTCGTCGCCGTTGCCTCGTCATAGTCCATAAAGCCGTCGACCGAGACTTCTGTATCCCGCCACTGCGCAATTTCGCTGCTGACTTGACGCGAGGCGCGCTCGATAAGATCGGTTTGCACGGCAAGCACCGTGTCGCGGCCATATTCGTCGCAGAGATCCTTAAGTCTGGCAGCGCCGACGCGCGTGGCTCCAACTTGCGCGCGCAGATCGCCAAGGACGACATCGGGGACGCGGCTGTTGTTCGCGATGATCGCAGCCACGTCTTCGACGACACCCTCTGGCGTTTGAAATCGAACTGGCGGCAAAATGACACCATCATGATAGATTTCTCGCGCCGCGGCCCCTGCGGAGCCTGGCACAATACCGCCGATATCCGATTTGTGCGCTACGCTGACGCCGAAGCCGATCAGTACGCCCTCGTGGAACGCGGGGGTAATGGCACCATAATCTGACGCGTGAGGCGAACCGCAGATGTAGGGATCGTTCCCGACGAAGCTGTCGCCTTCCTTCAAGGTCTCGGCGGGGAAACGCTCCAGCACCGCGCATACGGCTTGCTCATAAGCGCCGAGGTGATATTTCAGTCCGCCTCCGAGCATGACGACCCGGCCTTGTGGATCGGTGAGCCCGGCCGTCCCATCCTTCGATTCGCGCAGAATGTGCGAATATCCGCTGTGGTAAAGGACGTGTTCCATGGTCGCGGCCGCTTCGCGCAGGCGGCTGCCGACCACTTCGGTGGTTATTGGATCCATGATTACTGATCTTCCTGTTCTTCGATGACCAAGGTGCCGTTGGGCATCACCGTTGCGTCCTGCCGCGCTAAGATTACGACGGTGGAGTCATATTGCTGGATCAGCGCCGGGCCGGCGATCACTTGCCCGGGCTGCATGTCGGCCCGGTCGAAGACATTCGCGTTCAGGAACCGGTCGCTTTCGAGATCAAAGAGTTCGCGGCTCTCGACTTTTCTCAGGGGATCAGGGGTGCCTACCAAGGCATCGGAGAAGCTCAGGGTCGGGACCGAAATTTCCGACTGCAGACGGAAAGTGACGATCTCGATGTCTTCCGCCGGAGCGGATTGGCCGTACATCTGATGATGAAGTTCGTCGAAGCTGGCCTTGATGCCGGCCTTATCACCCCCGCTAATGCGGTCCGGGCAAATCACGCCCAATGTATAACCCTGGTGAAGATATCGCAGATCCAGAAGGCGCGTAAGCGTAACTGCATCTCTCTCGAATCCTTCTTCCTCGGCTTCTGCATAAGCCTGGGTGCACAGGCCATCGAAGATGCTCTCGATCCGCTCGGCAGGGAAGCCAGCCAAACCGCCCATATCCGACTTCAGATACGAGTGCCGCACACTGGTCTGCAGCATACCCATAGCGCAATTGAGACCAGGATAGAGCGGGACAAGGATGCGCCGGATGCCGACTTCACGCGCGACGGCGGCGGCGTGTAGCGGCCCCGCGCCGCCAAAAGCTATCAGCGTGAATTTGCGAGGGTCCTGACCTTGTTCCTGCAGCGCGATCCGCACGTCGATCGCCATCTGCGTATTGACGATCTTCAGGATACCGGATGCGCAGGCGATACTGTCGATGCCGAGCTCGGCCGCCAAGTTGGCTATCACGCCATGTGCGGCCGCCTCGTCCAGCGACAAGGTGCCTGCCAGCAGTGCCTTGCCGCTGAGCGCGCCCAGGACAAGATTGGCATCGGTCACCGTCGCCTGCGTACCGCCCCGACCGTAGCAGGCGGGGCCAGGGACAGAACCGGCGCTTTGCGGCCCGACCTTTAGAAGGCCGTCCCTGCCCGCCGCAGCGATCGTTCCCCCGCCTGCCCCCAATGTTCGAACGCGCAGCATCGGCGTACCGATGTCTTGTCCAGCGATCTCCCCCTGAGCCGTCTCCGGCAGGCGGCCATTCACAATGATGGCAAGGTCTGTGGACGTGCCGCCGATGTCGAAGGTTATCGCATGTTCGCACATCATCGCGCGCGCGAGGTCGGCGCCGGCAATGACCCCCGCGGCGGGCCCGGACAGTAGCGTCTGGTTGGGATGACGCGCACCCAGCGCGATCCGCATCAGGCCACCATTGGACTGCATCAGAAAGGTTTGCGGCGTCACGATGCCGCGCTCCCGCAACCGTTCGGTCAACCGCATCAGATAGACCTCGATCTTCGGGCCGACATACGCATCGATGACCGTCGTCGAAAGCCGCGGATATTCGCGTATGACCGGCAAGACGTGCGACGAAATCGAGACGCGGCAGCTAGGGGCTTCTTCGGCCACGATCCGCGCCGCCAGCTCCTCATGAGTGCTATTGACGAATGAGTAGAGAAAACAGATCGCGATCGCCTCCACGCCTTTGGCGAGAAGGTTGCGTACCGACTGGCGAAGGGCCTCCTCATCGAGCGGGATGAGTACCTCGCCCCTGAAATCCAGCCGTTCCACCGCCTCTTCTGTGAGGGATTGCGGCACCAGAAGCGGTGGCTTTTGGTAGAAAGTATCTAGAAGGTCGCTTCCGGTTGGCTGGGACCAACCGCGTGCTTCGTAGACAGCCCTAAAGCCACGCGTGATCAAGAGACCGGTTTTGACGCCCCGCCCTTCCAGCAGCGCATTGGTCGCCACGGTTGTGCCGTGGGTGAACATCACAACGTCCCTTGCCTCGACCCCGTCGGCGAACAGCACCTCTAGCGCGTTAATGACTGCGAGCGACGGATCCTGCGGGACCGAAGGCACCTTGGCACGCTTCAGTGCGCCAGTTTCTTGTTCGAACGCCAACAGATCTGTGAACGTCCCGCCGGTATCAACACCGACCAACCATCTGGCCAATTCCATCCTCCCACTTGCTTTCCCGCGACCGGCACCGCCTGAAGCGTTCGCACAATCATAAATTCAACAATATTCTCTATATGGAGGACTTTTGTTGATTGCAAATTGTCATTAGGCTAAACGTGGATCATAAAGAGGCCGCTACGCGGTGCAGGAGGGGATTGTGACAGCTTGCAAACACATCGTGGAAAAGGATTTGTGGTGCAGCGCGAATACGTCGTGCAGAACACAATCTCGGTAGATCCGCGTCAACCGTTCCATGGCTAATTATTGGCGAAAACTTTATCGCGATGAGCAGGTTTTGTGCAGTCGCCGAGTTCCGCCAGCTCTTTCTCTAATAACGCCATAAATAATAAAATTGAGAGCTATACCAAATTCTATTGAATACTATAGAATTAATATAGCGGTAGAAACAATACTTTACTCACAAAAATATTTAAACCTTTGTGACATCTATAGGTAATATTATCAGGAGAGGGAGAAGTAAAAATGAGCCGCACAACATCTTCTATCGTCATCGCCGTCGCGACGGTCTATTCTGGCACTGCACTTGCGCAAGACGCGGCCTCGCCTCCGTCCCCAGCATCCAACCGTGGACTGGAAGAAATTGTCGTGACCGCACAGAAGCGGTCGGAAAATCTTCAGCGCGTCCCTATCGCGATCACCGCAGCATCCGGTGAAAAGCTAGCGGCCAGCGGCGTCACGGACACGATGCACCTGAACACAGTTGTTCCCGGCCTTAACGTCCGCGTTGATGCCGGTTCTTTCCAGCCCTCGATCCGCGGTATAGGCACAGCGAGCACGGTGACAGAGAACCCAGTCGCGCTTTACATCGACGGAGTATACATCCCTCAGCAGCGCGAAGGCCTGCGCGAATTCGAAGATATCGAGCAGATTGCGGTGCTGAAGGGTCCGCAAGGCACGTTGTTTGGCCGAAATGCGACAGCTGGTGTTATCCAGATCACGACGAAGCGGCCGAGTTTTGATTTCAGTGGTAAGATGCACGCGGAAGTGGACAATTACGCTACGGTCAAAGGAGGCGCGTACCTGACCGGGGGCCTAAGCGATAATGTCGCAGCCAGCCTCGCTATCGCCTACGGGACGCAGGGCGATGGCTGGGGCAAGAACCGCACAACCGGGAAAGATACTTTCAGGATCGATCACGACTTTTCGATCCGCGGCAAATTGTTCTTTCAGCTCGGTGAGAATACCGACGCCACGATCGCTGGTGACTATGCCGACTGGAAGCGTTTTGCGAACAGCCGCCAGCCATTGCCGGGCACGCGGCTGTCATTCGACAATCCCTATGTGACGAGTCCGCTGAAGTCTGTGTACGATACCTACGCAGGCACCGACTCATACATCGCGCTTCACGGTGGCGGTGTCAGCCTCGCTATAAACCACGGGGGCGAAGCGGTGAAGCTGGTCTCGATAACAGCATACCGCGACTTGGTGGCCGCGAACGTGTTCGATAATACTGCTGTTCCCAATACGCCGAACGCCCCGGCCCTGCAGGTCGTTCGTCAGCCCCGCCTGCCGAGCCGAAGCTTCAGCCAGGAATTCCAAGTCATTTCGAACGGCGGCGGCCGGCTGGACTGGATGTTCGGAGTCTATTATTTCAACTACGACAATATTACGGATCCGATTCAGCGGAACTTTGGCGGCCTGTTCACGCCAAGTCCCACGTCAATTGCGCAGACACTGTCCTACGCGACCGAAAATTCAGAATCCGTCGCACCATTCGGTCAAATGAATTGGGAATTTCTCCCTGATACGCACCTCACATTGGGCGCTCGCTACACCTATGAACGCCGTGAGTTGAAGGATGCGCGTGTGATCTCGACAAATAAGCTGGGTGTTACGACGACTACCAACTTCGCGAAGAATGTACGCTTCAGCGAGCCCACGATCCGCATTGCGCTTGATCATAAATTCTCGGCAGACATGATGGCATATGCCTCGTTCAGTACCGGCTTCAAAAGTGGCGGCTTCAACACGGTCTCGCCGCAAACTGCTGGCTACTTGCCAGAGAAGCTGAAGGCCTACGCGGCCGGGTTCAAATCGGAACTGCTCGATCGTCGGCTGCGCCTGAATGTAGAAGGCTTCTACTACGACTATACCAATCTTCAGGTGATCCAGTTCATCAATACGACCCAGCAGGTCGTGAACGGACCTAAAGCCAAGCTTTATGGAGTAGATGTCGACTTTGAGGCGCAGATCACCGATGGTTTGCGTGCCTCCGGCGGATTCGAACTCGTGCATACCGAGTTCACAGATTTTAATGGCGCCGTGTTCGCATATCCCAATCCCGGCGGGCTCGGGAACACGCTTGCGCCAGGCGACGCCACCGGTAACCGGTTGCCGCTCGCGCAGAGCTTCAGCGGAACGCTGGCAGTTGATTACCATCACGTCTTACCGGCGGGGTCGCTCGACTTCAACGTCACTGCAAATTACAATGGCGACTATTACTTCCAGGCGGACAATCTGGTCCGGCAAAGCCCCTATACCCTCTTCAATGCCTCGGTAACCTGGAACCTGCCGGGCGATGCTATCAGCCTGAAGATTTGGGGAAAAAACCTTGCAAACGAAAAGGTTATCACATCCGTGGTCGAACAGAATATTGGCTTCCCAACCGTGTTTGCCAACCCTCCACTCACATTCGGCGGCAGCATCGCCATCAACTTCTAACACGTCTTTCGAACAAGAAGGGCAAATTGCCAATAGCCCCAGCATTACATTGCTGTGGGTGCAGCAATCGGCTTGGACTTTCCATTCGGGCCACCTGCGCCATGCAGATTATGGAGGTCCGATCAACGCGCGCTACAATTCGCACGACCAGCAGGGAGGATGCCGCGGTTCATATCAGTCTCGGCTGAAGCTCTCCAAGGCGTGGCACTTGGCGGCACCTTTGGTGCAGGTCACTCACTCTTGGCGGCGGCATTTCCCTTAAGTTCGCCATGAAAACAGTTGAAACAGGAGCGACCAATGAATCATATGCAAAGCGGAATGTCGGTGGGGTTCATCGGCCTGGGGGATCAAGGCCTTCCCATGGCCAAGGCTCTGGCCGAGGGCGGCTTCGATCTTCATGTATGGGCGCGCCGGCCCCTCAGCTACAAGGATCTGGGGAAAGTGCGCTATACCGCGCACGACGGGTTAGGCGCTCTCGCGCAAGCCTGCTCCGTTGTCGCTCTCTGCTTACGCACTGATGACGACCTCTTTGAAGTCGTACAGAACGGACTTTTAACCGGACTAAAAAAAGGCTCAGTTATCGTCAACCACGGCACGGGGACACCCGCAAATGCTGGGCACCTGGCCGAATTATGCGCACAGCACCGCATCGAGAGCCTGGATGCGCCTGTCAGTGGTGCGCGCCGGGGCGCGGAAGAAAAAACACTGACAACGCTTGTGGGCGGACCAGAGGCGGTGGCAAATCGTTGCGAGCCTTTATTCCAGAGCTTTTCCCGCCATGTAGTTTACCTGGGGGATTCAGGATCGGGGCAGGCAGCTAAGCTCTTCAACAACACCATGATGATCATGAACCAAGCCAATGTCGCCGACCTCGTCGATCTTGCAAGTCGCTATGGCCTCAACCTCTGGAAGCTGATCGAGGCGATCAAACTGTGCAGCGGTTTCAGCAACTCGCTTATTCATATCAACACCGTCCTAACACCTGAGACAGCGCCCCATATGGCGGCCGTCGAAGCGGAGGATATGGACATTTTTGCCAAGGTCATGGCGAATGCGGGTATCGACGCCGAAGCTGTTGTGGCGCGTGGCCATCACGGCGCCAAAATGTTGCCGGACCTGATCCGAAAGCTGAACTGCTGACCATCACGCGCTTGAAGCGCATGGTTGTACCTCGTGATGATCGGCGCCCTCCGCCGCATTTAAAAACCATGAACATCGGGACGGTACTGAGTCGTCGCGTCTCTCAATAGCACTGCAACGTCAGTGGAAGGCTGGCCTTCTGCTTACGATCGACCGGGTACCAACCACCTTTGCAGTCCGCCATAGAAGGAATACCTGTTGCATGCTGTGTCGCCAACTAGGCTCGACGGGCCCAATCGTATCTGCTCTTGGTCTGGGTTGCATGGGAATGTCGGGCCGCTATGGCGCGGCCGATCGCGCCGAAAGCATCGCAACCATTCATGCCGCACTCGACCAGGGCATCAACTTGTTCGACACTGGCCATTTTTACGGCGACGGCCATAACGAGCTTTTGTTAGGCGAAGCACTGAAAGGCATATCGCGCGACCGCTACATATTAAGCGTCAAGTTCGGCACATTCGGCGATATCAATGACCCGGACTCAACCCAAAATTTGAGCAAGAAAGCAAAGGGCGCGGTTATAGCCGGCCTTCGCAGACTGGGCGTTGATCATATCGACATATATCGTCCAGCCCGTGCCGACCCCGCGATCCCCTATGAAGAAACTATTGGTGCCGTGGCCGATCTCGTCAAAGCGGGATATGTACGCCACATCGGACTTTCTGAAGTGGGCGTCGCCAACATCCGCCGGGCTGCAGATGTTCATCCAATCGTCGATGTGCAGGTCGAATATTCGTTGCTGACGCGTAATCCGGAGGCAAATCAGCTTGCCGTCCTGCGTGAGCTGGGAATCTCGGTTACTGCCTATGGGGTTCTGTCTCGCGGTCTAATTACCAACAGCTACCAAGGCGATAAGCTTAAGCCGGGGGATTGGCGCCTCACCGGGCCGCGCTTCCATGCCGAGAATATTGCCCATAATCTTTCGCTCGTGTCGGGTTTGAAGGAAATAGCAGACACGCATCGGGTCAGCATCGCGCAGCTTGCGATCGCCTGGGTTGTGGCGCAAGGTCCGGATATCGTACCCCTTATCGGCACGACCAAGCGGAGTCGCCTTGGCGAAGCGATTGACGCGCTGCGAACCTGCTTGTCCCAAGAAGATCTGGCGGCGATCGACAGGATTACGCCACTGGGAGCGGCGAAAGGAGAACGCTATCCGCCACAGGCAATGTCGGAATTAGGCGAGGCAGACGACTGAAAAGACGCACGGAACATGGCTATCCCCCGAGATCCCAACTAATCCTCCGGCTGGAAGCTGCAGGTGCTAGCAAAAATGCCTAGGGCCATCTTTTTTTGTTGACTGAGTAGTCACTCTATACAAAGATAGCCGAGGCAGAAGAGAGATCATGGCGCGACCCAAGAGCGATGAGAAGCGGAATGCAATAATGTCGGCGGCGACCAGCATTATCGCCTCCGAAGGCCTTGGTGCAGCGACGGCGGCAATCGCGAAGGAAGCCGGGGTCTCCAATGGTTCGTTGTTTACTTACTTCCCCACCAAAACCGATCTGCTAAATCAGCTCTACATCGAACTTAAGAGGGAAATGGCGGCAGCTGCCGTCGGCAATCTCCGTGCCGACGGGGATATTCGGCAGCAGATGTTCCAGACATGGTTGGACTGGCTTTACTGGGCGACTTCCTGCCCCGAAAAGCGCAGGACGCTGGCGCATCTGGATGTATCAGACGATATTACCGAAGAAAGCCGTCAGGCCGCGCACCAAATGATGGCCGGCGTAGCGCAACTTCTGGAACGCAGCCGCGCAACCGGGCCGATGTGCGATGTCCCACTTGCTTTCGTAACAGCACTTATGAGCGCTCTGGCCGAAACGACGATAGATTTCATGATCCGCGATCGGGCCAATGCCGAAAAACACAGTGTCGCTGCCTTCGACGCCCTCTGGCGTATTCTCAGTTGAATCTAAACTGGCGATGATCGGCTAACCTATAGAATAAGGGGGAACGACACATGTCTAAGACTGTATTGGTAACCGGGGGCACCGGTTCCGTTGGAAGCTGGACCATCGTGGAGTTGCTAAAACGTGGTTATTCCGTCCGCACCACGGTGCGCAGCTTGGACAAAGAGGCGGGCCTTCGCGAGCGGATTGCCGTTGAAGTAGATCCGGCCGACCGGCTATCTTTCTTTGCAGCTGACCTAACAAGTGATGTGGGATGGGAGGCCGCAGTGAACGGCTGCAACTATGTACTTCATATCGCTGCTCCCGTTGGCGTCCAGGCTCCGCGCAATCCTGATGATCTGATTATTCCTACTCGAGACGGCGCCCTTCGCGTAATTCGCGCGGCCTGCACCGCCAAAGTGGAACGCGTCGTACTGACTTCTGCAGTCGAAGCCTGCAGACCTCTCATGAACAGTCCCGACGGCATCTTCGATGAAACGGTATGGACGGATGTGAGCGATCCCGATCTCGGGCCGTACCGCATTGCCAAGACATTAGCGGAACGAGCGGTCTGGGCATTCATGGCAAATCAGAGTGGGCCAACCACCCTAAGCACAGTCTTGCCGGTGGCCGTCGCCGGCCCTACTCTCAATCCCGACAATCATCACTCCACAGCACTGGTAGAGCGCATGTTGAACGGCAGCTTGCCAAGGTTCCCGCGCATCGGCTTTGGCATAGTCGATGTCCGCGACGTTGCGGACCTGCATATCCGTGCCATGACCGTTCCGGAAGCCGCAGGGGAGCGTTTCATCGCTGCAAGTGAATTCGTCTGGTTGGCCGATGTGGCCAAAATATTAAGATCGGAACTCGGGGAAACCGCAAAAAAAGTGCCCACTAAGCAGATGCCGGACTTCATGCTTCGCATAGTCGCATTGTTTCAGCGCCCGATGCGCTTTGTAGTACCGACGATCGGCCGCAGACATGATTTCACATCAGCCAAGGCTCAAACCATATTGGGTTGGAAGCCACGCCCGGTAGCGGTGACATTAGTCGATTCCGCCAGAAGCGCCATCGCTGTCGGTGCTGTCCGAACACGCGTTACTTTGATCCAGGAGAGAACGACATGAATACTTCAGAAAGTCCGAAAAGTCAAGTTCATGACACGGTCAGAGGCTTGGCTCTCATTACTGGCGCATCCTCGGGTATCGGCCGGGCCTTCGCCCGGCGCCTCGCTACCGACGGATATGATCTCATAGCGGTCGGCCGTCGCCGTGATCGGCTTGATGAACTGGCCGCCGAATTCCCGAACAACGAGGTCACGCCGTTGGTAGCGGACTTGGGCACAAATGAAGGCATCGATGCGGTCGCCAAGGCGATATCGGCGAGCGCATCGCTCACCATGCTCATCAACAATGCGGGGGTAGCGCACTATATGTCGTTCGTCGATCTGCCGCCCGACAAGGCAAGCGAGTTGCTTCACGTGAAGGCAGTTGCTCCGGCAATGCTCGCCAGAGCCGCGGTGCCCGCCATGGTCACAAAAGGCCGTGGGACAATCATCAATGTATCGGGCATGCTCGCGTTCGGAGCCTCGGCGCAACTTGGCCCTGCTGCGGGCCGAGCCACATATGTTGCAACCCTAGCGCATATGGTCGCCTTCTCGCAGGCCCTGGACGAAGAGCTGAAGTCCAAGGGCATTAGGATACAGGTGCTATGCCCCGGCATCGTCGCAACCGAATTCCATGAGCGCCAAGGAATGGACCTTAGCGCACTTCCGCGCATGTCGGCGGAAGACGTGGTCACCGGTAGCTTGCGAGGTCTTGCCCTTGGCGAACTCGTCTGCGCTCCAGGCGTCGAGCGAGCCGATCTGCTCGAGGCAGTAGTCAGCGCCAATCTTGCGGCGTTTGCCGCACAATCGCCGCAACTAGCAGACCGTTATCGTTGAGAGAACAAATTGGACGCCCTCGTCAGTAAGCGAAGAGAAGGATAGATATGACGGCACACAAGATTTTGGCTCATGTCACTTTCGGTTGGTTGATTGCGGGCGGCGTGATTCACTTTCTTATAGACGTGGTGTCGTTCTATTGGAGAGGCATGCGCGCGCCGGGTGCTGCAACTACGCTGTTTTACGGGCTGCACAGTACCTATTCGCTGGGCCAGATCCTGTTTGGCCTGATGGGACTTCTCATCGTGCGACAGGCCCTGCCCTTGTTGGGAACATGGCCTGCGCTTTCCCTGTGCGCTATCGCAGCAGCCGGCTGGTTTGCCATCATCCTCATCTTTTCAGAATATAAACAGCCGCTGTTTTGGGTGATCGGCTTCGCGCTACTGCTGGCCGGCACGGCCGTCACCGCAAAAACATAGCCTGATACATTGGTTTTTTTCTCATTGCCGTGACGAGAAGAGGTTCATAGCCGCAACCGCCAGTTCCAGGCCCTCCTCTGCTAGCGCATAATCCATCAGACGGAATCCTGGATGTTCTTGGAGCGGAAAATCTGATTCGACATGTCAGATGGATGAGGATGCCGGCCTTGGCATGACAAAGTCCATCTCAGAGAATTTGCGTTCACGGGTAATTGCAGCGCTTGATGCTGGCATGCCTCGAGGCGCGGCAGGGGAACGTTCCTGAGTTGCGGCGGCGAACGCGGTTCGATCGAATTCCGCTCTAGGTCGACCAAGCAACATAGGCCCGCAACTCAAAACTGGAGCGGCGTGTTGCGTTAGCCGGAGCAGTCTTATCCAGAAATGCCCCGTGACCTACCATTCTTGCTTTGTGTGGATCTGAATCGAAGGTTTTAAATATAATCACATCGTCGCGCTTCATATCACTAAAGTAAACCCACCTGTGATCCGGATTAAAGTGCAGTGCTGCTGATTCAGTAACTCCCGGGATATGCGGGTATCGTACATCAGTAGGGAAAATATCCTCGGGCATCAGAGTGCGCGCGTCGAGGACCGCGAGCGGAGCGTCTACCGGCGCTGCAGGCGAAAGGGAACGCCATACCTTTATGAATGCCCAACGGCTAATATCCTTTGTCCTGTCGGGAAGCTCCTGCTCAACGGCATACAGGGCACCATTTTCAGTAAAATCCAAGTGCGCCATAAAGGCTGCGCCGCCTTCGCTCTCTTGTGGTTCGCTGCTCCGGAAGTTCCCCGCGGCTTCCGGGAATTCCACTATGTCGGCCCCGGTCAAGGACTGAAAAAAGGCGCGGAGTTCCTTCTGATACACGTCCCGGACTTGTTGCTTATCTTTGAAATCAGTCACCGCGCTCGGATGATGCCGACATATGAACCCCTCGCGGTCGAGGTCAAGATCGGGAGAAATGCTGCTGCCGTCCAGCAAAGTCACGATGTGCGGCTCGACCTGAAGTGATTTCATGGCGTTCCTGTTCGGGTTACGCCCATTAATGTTTGAAGCCTTGTGAACTACGGTGGGCTCGCCCTTTTCTTGCGTCGCACCACAGAAATTCATCTCGATTTCAACTACTCGGAAAAGAGGAATCTGTTCAAGAACTGGTGCCATATATCTTCTCCCGACAATGTATTGCTCCGCAATTATCAGGGCCAGGGCCTAGTCATACCAGCCTACAAAGGCACGCAGCTCATGGCTTGTGCGCCGAGCAGCGTCCGCTGGTGCCGAAGGATCCGTAAAGGCTGTATGGCCTATGGGGACATTCTTGGCGGCGTCGGAATCATAGGTCTTAAACACCACGACATCGTCACGCGTCATCTCGCTGAAATAAATCCAACGATGGCCGGGATTATACCGAAGCACGAGCGTTTCATATTTTCCAACATGATCAGAATTGGTATCGACGGGGATGTAATCCGCCAGATCTACCGACTGCCCGTCAAGAAAAGCGAGCGGCATGTCTACCGGTGCTTTTGGTGACAAAGCTCGCCAGATCTGGTAGATGCCCCAGCGACGAACGCCTTCTAGTCTGTTGGGAATCAGACGAGAAATCGTTTCGACAGCGCCGGTCGTGCTGAAGTCGATATGTGGCATAAGAGCACCTCCGACTTCGCCTTCTGCAGGCCGGCTACTGCGGTAAGCTCCTGTACTATAGGGAAATTCTACAAGGTCAGCGCCTAAGATCTTTTTAAGAAGCAACGAAACTTCGGGAAAGTAGATGTCTTTTATCTGTTCTTTGTCTTTGAAATCAGTCACTGTGCTCGGATGATGAAGAAGGCTGAAACCCTCGCAGTCTAGTTGAGGTTTAGTTGCAATGCTGCTGCCATCCAATATAGAAACCGTGCGAGGCTGAATGTTCAAAGCATTGAGTGAGCGCTCAAGATCGGATTCTTTATCTTCGTGGCGCTTTGATTTTAGATATAATTGAGGCTTGACATCCATTGCACCGCAGTAATTTAGTTCAACGTTAACCGTTCGTGATCGGCGGTGTTTTTCCGCTAGCTCTGCCATACATCCCTCTTGTATCGTCTGTCGATGGTCCCGCAGGACCGCGTGCACCTGACCACGCTGAAACTCGGTCATTAGATGGCATTATTCTCTCATTTAGAGATATAACTTAATTCTTTGGATGGCAATCGCTGATGATATGTCCAGCAGCGGCACAACTGAGGCCAGTGATGTGCAGGCAAGATGCCGCCATACAGGAGCCATATAACGCTATAGATCGCCGCATTTGAGCGAAGAAGTTTCCGCTTTAACTAGCGATTGCCACTTAATCTAATCCCTCATATGGAGAATAATGCGCATAGAACAAAGAATATGCGTTGGTTAACACATGTGGGAAGCCGACCACTTTGAGCATGTCCGTATAGCGAGCAAGACAGAGAGCGAAACCACTATGCCCCATTCGGCCGTTGCAAACACGAACGCACCAAGCGCCACTCCGCAGGCGCGATTTGGGCGGTATTGGACCTTGGCTGTCTTAACGATAGTTGGTTTTCTCGCAGCCGTTGATCGACAGGCGTTTACTGTTCTTCTCGTGCCCATGCAGGAGCATCTCCAAGTCAGTGATAGCGCTATGGGGCTGTTAAGCGGTAGCGCCTTTGCTGTGGCCCAAGCAGTCTTTGCAATTCCCTTGGCGTGGCTGGCGGATCGTACCAATCGCCGCAATCTTCTCGCTGCCGCTGTTGCCATCTGGAGTCTGGCAACCGCAGTTAGCGGATTGATGGGCGCCTTTCTCACGCTTCTACTCGCGCGCTTGGTTGTCGGTGCAGCTGAAGCTGCACAAACACCAGCGACGGTCAGTTTAGTGTCCGATCTATTCAGTAAAACCCGGAGAGGTACTGCTTTCATGTTCGGGGGCGTTGGCACGGCCCTGGGTTTCGCCTTCGGCTCTTACGCAGCAGGGATTATCGCTGATCGATATGACTGGCACGTGGCTCTCCTCGTGGTCGGGCTGCCTGGATTGCTGGTCGCTGCACTTATGTTTCTGACTGTCTCGGAGCCGCTGCGCACGGGGAGCCAGAATATCAATGCCAGTGTGATCCAAAGCGCTTCGATACGTCAACAGATGAAGCAGTGCTTTGCTATTCCAACCCTGCCCCCGTTCATCGTCGCTTACGTCGCCATGATGGCATCCTATGTGGGATGGATCGTCTGGTTTCCTGCCTTTTTGATGCGCGTACATGGTCTTAGTAGTTCAAAGATGGGCGCCGTTTTCGGTGTTATCATTTTGTGCAGTGTCGTCTCCGCTATGTGGGGCGGGCCCGTCAGCGACATTATCGCGCGGCGTGGCGCACGGTGGCGGGTCTATTTCCTTATGATCGTGACTTCGATCTCAATACCCTTTCTGTTCGCATCCACCTTGGTGCCGACCCTCACAATGACTTTGATATTGAATATCACCTATGCACTGCTGTCCGGCTGTCTTGTACCGGTCGCGACCGCGGCATATTCGTCTTTCTCACCACCAACGAAGAGGGCTTTTATTGCAGCGATCATTTATTTGTGCGGCGCGCTTTTTGGCTCCGGAACAGCACCCCTAATCTTTGGCTTAATCAACGATGCACTGACGCCAAGTTTGGGAAGCGAAGCAGTACGGTATACCTTACTTCTCTCACCTGTCTTGCTCATCGTGTCCGCCTTTTTCTTCTGGGTCGCCAGCCGCACGGCAGACGACGACACCGCTGCTGCAGATAATGCTTAGGGTGTTCAGCGAACCAACGTGTTAATTACATTTTGGACGTGTTCTGGCTGATTCTTACCTCGTCGAAAGAACACACGGCTTATCCGACGCCATCCGTCAGCTTCAAACTGAGAGCCGATTCCATTCCTCTCCCTTTTTAGGGGACATTCGAAGTCGCGGCTCCGTACCGGATAAATTGAGATTAATGGTAGGCAGGAGAGATCAACTTCTTGCTCAGGATCTCGATCTTTTTTGGCAAGGCCCATTCTGATTGAGCTGCATAAGGTGGCGCCTCTGGGCTAGCCCGAGCTGCGGCCTTGGTCACCGTGGAGCCGAACTCCTACTGCGAATTTCGGTCATATTTCCCTTATAAAGGGAATTATGTTGACAAAAATGCTGTCATGCCATTGTTTGACGGCGTACGAATCGGCGAGAAACGCCGTCATAAGGGGGAGGAAAAATGATCACTTGGAAATTGCTATTAATATCCACTGCGGGCTCAGTCTTAGGGCTTTCTGTCAGCGCAACGGCGTTGGCGCAAAGCGCCGATGCAGCACCACAGGAGGCTGGCCGTCAGGCATACGGTCTTGTTGATATTATCGTTACGGCGCGTAAACGCGAAGAAAGTTCTCAGAGGGTTCCAATTGCGATCAGCAACATCAACGCCGAACAGCTTTCTGGCCTGGGCATCACCAGGCCTGAACAGTTGGCCACCTATGTGCCGGGCCTGGTCTTCCGTAGTTCTGCATCCGACACATCGGTGCGCTTTTCGCTCCGTGGTCAGGTAAGCAGTGACAATCTGCTGACAATCGCCCCCGCCGTCGGTGTCTATGTGGATAATGGTAACGTTCCCCACCCTATAGGTCTCAATGGTGCCATGTTCGATATCGCCCGCGTCGAGGTTCTGAAGGGACCGCAGGGCACTCTTTATGGCCGCAACACGACGGGCGGCGCCATCAACATACTTACCCGTGGCGCGGACTTCGGAAGCGACCATGGCTATGTGGCGATCGAACTTGGGAACCATGAATCGCGCAGATTGTCCGCTGCGCTCAATACCGCCCTTGCCGAGAACATACTGGCGCTACGCGTCGCAGGCCAATACTGGTCGCGCGAAGGCTTCGGCACTTCTCTTGTGACGGGCCAGAAATATGGTGGCGACCGGAACGACGTGGTTCTTCGTGGCTCCCTGTTGTTCACCCCTAGCGAAACGGTGACAAGCACATCAAAGCTGGAATATGTCAAAATGGACCGCGGAGGCTACTTCAATCAGTTGGTCGCTATAGCGGGTCAGGCGAGCAGGACCGAAATCGGGCTTGAATCCGGCTGCGCCACAAGTGTCGGCAACATCACGCCCACAAGCCCGTCCTTTAATCTGCGTACGGCGTTGGCTTTTGGAGGATGTTCGTCTGCGGCCCTCAACAATGCCCTTAACACAGGCAGCATATTCAAGAACAACGCTAATGCCAATAATACCGAGATAGCGGAAACATGGCATGCAGTTCAGGATATGACGTTCGACCTGTCCGACGACGTTCGGGTACGGTCGATCACTTCGTATCACAAAGCAAGCTATATTCAGACGGCTGACTTCGATGGATCTCCCTTTCAGATCCTCGAATTTTTTGCGGGTACCGGTGGCGGTGTGCAACCTGAAGTTCGCTACGTCTCGGATGGCGTCAATCCCATTCCGGGCGGGACGAGCGTCTTGCCCAACGGCACCGTGGTAGGATTTCCTTTCGAATATGGCCTCCCCCAAGGACCCACCCAATCCTATTATCAATGGTCGCAGGAATTTAACCTTGGAGGCAAGGCTGTAGACGGCAAGTTGAACTGGCTGGTCGGCGCGTTCGGATCCTATGATAAAGGCTTTGGCTCCGAGCCGAATGTCGCCTTCTCGGCGGCAACCGGAGGCGGCGTCGACGCAGGATCGAACACCACCAAGATCGCGAGCAAGAGCTGGGGCATATATACGCAGAACGACTTCCAGTTCACTGATCAGTTCTCGGTAACGGGCGGTCTCCGCTATAGCAGGGACTATCAGAATCTCGACTCCCAGCCTCTGAACTTCAATGCGGTAACCGGAGTTTACACATGTACTGGTGTTCCCCCCGCAGCAAATACCCTAGCGCCTTCTAACGATCCCACTGCCTGCCCGATTGTCAGCAACAGCATTCAGGCTGGCGGTTGGTCCTATTTGGCCAGCGTCAATTTCCAGGCAACGCCGGGCATCCTGGTGTACGCTAAGACATCACGAGGTTTTCGTGGCGGCAGTCTGCAGTTGCGCAGCGCATTTCTGCCTGGCGCGAACCCGGAATTCGCTACTGACTACGAACTTGGCCTCAAGGGCGATTTCCTCGACAGACATTTGCGATTAAACCTTGCAGCTTACCACACCAAGCTCAAGAGCAAGCAGGAATCAATCACGGTTCCATCTTGCGACACGTGCAGTTCCACGAGGACTATCATCTTCAATGCTGCCGACGCCCGAGTAAACGGGTTCGAAGCAGAAGCAACGGCTGTCTTGGTCCGAGGTCTGACGCTGAATGCTTCGGCAGCGATGGTCGACAGCAAATACACCAGCTGGGCTAATGCGCCCGACCAGAATACCGGCGGCACGTTCAACGCTGCCGGTCTCCCGTTCCGTGAGCCCAAATATACCTATACTCTTAGCGCGCGGTACGAAAACCAGATCGGCGCTGGCCTTGCTTCTGCATCACTGACCTGGGCTTGGCAAAGCCGTGGCCGTCTTACACGGCTTCAGTTCCCGCTTGATGGCTCTTTCCCGATCTCCGAAATTGAACGGCTTACAGCGGCGCGCGGCTTACTGAGCGGTCGAATTGACTATAATCTTGCCGACCATGAATTGATTTTCGCGGTGTCCGGAACCAATCTGCTCAACGACAAATATCAGTTTGGTCCATTTTTCAACAAGTCCCTAGGCATCGGAACGGCCAATGCTGCGGAACCCCGCATGATCGTGTTCAGCATCACCAAAAAATTCGGCGCAGAATAAACAAGAAGCTGAACCATACTTATAGTAGGCAGCATCTTCGCAAGACGATGCTGCCTACGTACTCAGTGACGAGGCGGATAGCACTTCAAAGTAACAATTCGTCCCTTGCCGATGGGTAAAAATCGTCTTTCGCAGAAAATGACGCTCCGTTGAGCCAGCACTCCGAACTTGTTGAATCAGGAACAAATAATGCGGTCACGACAACTTGGAGTATCCGGCCCGACCGTCGGGACATTTGCGCTTGGTTGCATGAGCATGTCCCCTATATATGGTACACCGGACCGTGAGGATGGCATTAAAACCATTCGTGCAGCGCTCGACGCAGGAATTACGTTGTTCGACACTGCCGACTTCTATGGCATGGGCCATAACGAGCTACTGATCGCCGAAGCGTTGAAAGGTGTATCGCGCGATGCCTTTCAGCTAAGCGTCAAATTCGGATCGCAGCGGGATCCTTCAGGAGCAGTCATCGGCATGGATAATAGCCCGGCTGCACTCAAAACTGCGCTTACTTATTCACTACAACGGCTGAGTGTAGACTATCTAGATGTTTATCGCCCGGCGCGGCTTGATCCTAAGGTGCCGATCGAGGAAACGATGGGCGCCATGGCCGACATGGTGAAGGCGGGATATGTTCGGTATGTCGGGTTATCCGAAGTCGGCTCCGATACAATCCGCCGCGCAGCGGCCGTGCATCCGATCGTAGATCTCCAGATCGAATACTCACTGCTCTCACGTGGCATCGAAGCCGACATACTGCCAACATTGCGCGAGCTGGGAATTGGAATTACCGCATACAGCCTGCTCTGTCGCGGCCTGCTGAGCGGGGGCTGGCAAAAAGATCAGCCATTGGATCGCAACGACTGGCGCCGCAACAATCCTCGGTTTCAGCAAGGCAATATCGATCGCAACTTGGAACTGGTCGAGGCTTTGCGGGAAATCGCGGATAGTCGCGGCGCAACGGTTGCACAAGTCGCCATCGCTTGGGTCGCGGCGCAGGGAGATGACATCGTGCCGATGCTTGGATCGCGACGGCCGGACCAGCTTGCGGAAGCCCTTGGC
Organism: Sphingobium sp. SCG-1; assembly: GCF_002953135.1. Taxonomy (NCBI): domain Bacteria; kingdom Pseudomonadati; phylum Pseudomonadota; class Alphaproteobacteria; order Sphingomonadales; family Sphingobiaceae; genus Sphingobium; species Sphingobium sp. SCG-1. Next base: position 615,396 of record NZ_CP026372.1, on the reverse strand, counting down.
GCTACCGACTTTGTACTATCCGTTAAAAACCTAGCGGCGATTGAAGCGGCAATTCCGAAGGATGCTGCGGCCGGCGACCGGTACGTCGAGGCAGCCATGGCGCATCTGGACAGCGAGAAATAGAAGTATGTGCGGTGGTAACTTTGGAGGGTGCGCTCACTGTCGCGCCCGCGGCAATGTTGAAGTACATTGAATCGTTTGATACCCTTTGGGCCTGATGCACGGCACGCGCTTCGCTTCACAAAACAACGTTGTTGACGCCACACGAGCATGCGAACGAGCAGCGAATAAGTGAAGACAGGGCTGGTGGGGAACTGCGTCGCCGTTGCAGCCGATGCATGCGGAACCCCTGCGGCAGAGGTTCGCGCTCTTCCTGCACAGCTGGTCGGCTGGGCCTGAGGTCATTAGCGGAGCGGCCGCAACGATGAATCGAAATTGCACCAATGCAGTTCGGTGCCGCCAAGAGACATTCCGATACGGTCACGGCCCAATCCAATATCGGCCGCACCGGAGGCCCGCAATGAACCTATGCAGAACCCACAGAAAGTCACGCCAGCAACACAGGCTTCACGCTGCCACATCGGCATTGGCCATGGCGACTACAGCATGCATATACAGCCATACCGAATTGAGCCCCGGGGTCTTCGTAAAGGCCTTCTTGTGCTCTCATGCGCTTTTTTCTTAGCTCCAAGAAAGGAGCAGAGGCTTCGTGCCGCTGCATCTCTGGCACCCAACTAACGCACCGACGTTTTTAGCCGCAAATTGGATTAAACTCTCCTCAAAGGCAGATGCTGAAAGGCCAATTAAATGATTTCACGTACAGTGATCGTAACCGGCGGGTTTGGAATTTTGGGTCGCGCCGTTGCCAATGCTTTCGCCGCACAGGGTGAGATAGTGGTTCGGGTCGATTATGCGCCTGCACCGGAAGAAGCACTTCCCAAAGGCATCGATTTAGGTGGTGTGGACCTCACGAGCCAGGCAGCAGCGGATGAAGCTGTCGCGAACATCCTGGCCGCGACCGGGCGGATCGACGTGCTTGCCAATGTTGCGGGCGGCTTTACCTGGGAAACGCTAGAAGAAGGAGACAGCACAACCTGGCAGCGCATGTTTGCCATCAACAGCCTGACCTGTTTGAACATGACCAAGGCGGCACTTCCCCCATTGCTGAGGGCACAAAGCGCCCGGATCGTCAACATCGGCGCAAGCGGTGCAATAAACGCGGCTGCCGGAATGGGCAGCTATGCCGCCTCGAAAAGCGCGGTTCACAAGCTCACTGAAAGTCTTGCCGCGGAACTTTTCTCTCAAGACATAACCGTCAATGCGATATTACCGACTATCATTGATACGCCCACAAATCGCGCCGACATGCCTGATGCGGATTTTAGCAAATGGGTTCAACCCCAGGCTGTCGCGGATGCGATTCTGTTCCTTGCCTCGCCTGCAGCGCGCGCAATCACGGGCGCGCTGATCCCCCTCGCCAAAGGTGGTTGACGCAGCTTGATCTGCCGGAGTGCCAGCAGACAATCGTTCGTCCCAACTAAATTCTCGAAACATGGACCGGAAGGAAACATCCTTCCGGTCCATGTTTCAGGGCAAGCTGGGCCTGATCAGGCAGATTCGAACATCTGCTGAATCTCACCTGAAGTGATGGGACGCCGCGCATCCACCACGTTTCGTTCGGCGCCTGCATTCAAACCACCAAGTCCCTGACGCGGCGAGACATCGACATGCTTGCCCCTTTCGCGCAGCGCACCGACGGTGCAATTCTCGCGCCCGCCATTCAATCCATAGGCATCGAAGCTGTAATGCTCCATCGCGTTCCGATGCGTGATCTTGTCGATAATCTTCGCATCTAGCTGATTCACGCAGGCCCAGAGATATTCAGGGCTGTTCGGCCATACGGTATCGGAATGCGGATAGTCGCACTCCCACATAACCATCTCTTCGTTCATGTAGTCGAGATTGGCGACGCCGAACTGGTCATCGATAAAGCAGGTGATGAAATGTTGCTTAAATCTTTCGCTTGGCCGCTTCTTTCCGAGATCGGTGAAGGTCCATTCATGATGGTGCTCGTAGGTGAAATCTGCGCGTTCAAGGAAATACGGGATCCATCCTATTCCCCCCTCGGATAGTGCAATTTTCAAGTTGGGATAGCGATTCCAGAAATCGGCGAACAACCAGTCCGCCGCCGAATTGGCGATCGACATCGGCATGGTCGTGATCCAGGCGTCAATCGGGGATTCGTCAGAAGCATGTTCAGCACGCGCGCCAGTGCCGATATGCGCGTTGATCACAATGTTGTAATCGGCGCATGCTTTCCAAAGCGGCTCCCAATACTCATTATGGATGCTGGGCAAACCTATGCGAGAAGGGTTATCGGGGAAAGTAATGGCGTGGACGCCGAGCTTCGACATACGCTTAATCTCTTCCAGCGTCTCTTGCATGCTCCACAAAGGTAGAAGAATCATGGGAATCATGCGGCCTTTTGCGGGTTCGCACCATTCGTGCAGATGCCAATCATTATAAGCGCGGACCGCCATCAAACCCTCGGCACGATCCGGCTCGTCGATAAAGATCTTACCGGCAGATGTCGGCATAGTCGGAAAGTTAAGCCCACCAAGCATACCGTTGACGTTCATGTCATCGATGCGCTTTTCGAGATTATGTGTCCCCTCCCTGAGCTGCTCGAATTGCGATGGTTCCATGCCATACTCGCTGCGCGGACGTCCGACGACCGCGTTTAGACCGAATGTGGGATAGCGCCTGTCCTGCCACACCCAGAAATCCTTGCCATCCTTGGTCTCCATATGGGGAGCCTTAGCCCTGGCATGGGCCGGATAGTGCCTAAGAAAGGCGTCAGGAGGCTCGATCACGTGGTCATCCACGCTGATCAACACCATATCTTTCATCTCCATAGGTCCATCTCCTTTGAACTTGTTGGTCAATCACACCATTGCCAATGGCCGTATACCTGTCGATACGATGATAATCAACACCCTTTCACTTTTTGGCTCGTTTGCGGATTTTCGTGGAGGAGAATGATGATCTCAATATTGTGCGGTAACGCGATCGAGAGCTGTCGACATGCGGCCTTCCACGATGCTTTGCGGCGCTTTATACGCCAGTTCGCGAAATTCCATCAGGCCGACTTCGGTCAGCATGTCGGTATGGTGGGGGGACCAGTCGAGCTCATGCCGTGACCGCACAGCGCGTGACCGACTGGATACGCTAAGCACGATCAGCGTCTGGTAACGTCCCCATATCTTCATGGCTTCGTCCATGTCCACGCTGCGCGTTTGGCAGCCCATGTCGCGTGCAACGCACTCTGCTATCCAGCGGTTGGGGATCTCGCCTCCCACGGCATGATATAATGCGCCGGCCGTTCCAGACAGCACAGCCTTTACATATAGATCGCAAAGGTCATCGACATGAACGCTGGAATAGAGGTTCAGCCCCTCGCCGACGAAGCATGCCGCACCCGTTCGGGCGACCGACTCATACGTCATCGACACAGGGCCACGCGCACCATATCCCCAAACCCGAGGGGGACGGATCACCATTGCACGGACACCCCGCCTTTCGGCGGCGCGCACAATATTTTCCGTCTCCGCCCGTTTGGCAATCGCCCGGAGAGGCACGAACGGATCGTCTTCGGCAAAGCTGTCCTGGCTCCATGCCCCCATCGTGCGCTGCCCCAGCACACCTGTGCCCGATGTGAAGATGAAGACCTTCCCGGTGCCCTCCAATGCGTCGAGAATGCGGCGAACCGCTGCCTGCTCGGGGTTCATCAGCAGCTGCGGCGCAAAGACGATGGCGTCGAAAGGCACGACGTTCGGGAACGCCCCTTCTTCCACCATATCGCCTGCCAGCACTTTCATGCCGTTTTTCCCGATAAAGGCGATGCGGTCCTCGTCCACATGGCGCGTGAGACCCGTAACGTCCATTCCGGCGCTGGAAAGGGCCTTGCCGACATGCGCACCAAGATAACCGGTCGCGCCGATCACGAGTGTTTTCATGCTGCTATCAATCCTTATCTTTTTAACGGTTATGTCCGCCCGCTACATCGTCTCCCCTCCGCCTTCCCAAATTGCGGCGAACGCGCGCAAAGTGGCGGCAAGCGCGATCGGTTGATCCAGCATCAGATGATCAACGGCGAGAGGAACAGTCGCAAAAGGCGTCCCGGAACTTGCCCATGCCCGCTGTTGCTCCTGAAGCTCCTCGCGCACGACGCGCGAATTTTGTCCCCGTACGAAGGCAATGGCCCACTTCGCCTGAGGAACGAGATCCCAATGATGCGGTCGCTCAAGTTTCGCAGCGATGTTGAGATCGAAACACCATTCCCATCCTTCCCCGGCTTCGGTGAGACTGGCGGCGGCTATATGCCGCGAAATATAAGGCTCCGCATCTTGAGCAGGCGTCAGGCGATAGCGTTCGACTCCCTCTTCGCGCGTACTGAAAACTCGTCGGCGCGGGTCCACGGGAGGCGTTCTGACGTTCGGGCCCAGCCCCACGTCCAGCAACTGAATCCCGGGCGCATTCCGGTTCCCCCATTCCAGAACTTCGATCAACGCGCCTTCTACTTCTACCATGCGACGCAGCGGTTGGTCGGCAGGAGCGGTGCGGAACCATTCCGATCCTTCGACCCCGCTCCTAGCACTGGTCGCATCTGCGATGACGCTCGTGGAACCCATTGAGGTCTTTCTAAAGGCCTCGATCCCGGACCGGCAGTGCGCGAAACAGTGAATCGGGCGACTGCCAGTCGATCCGGACCTGCCTATGTTGGATGAACCAGTTCTTATCCAGCTTGCGGTAACGATCGACATAGACGCCATGATGATCAAGGCCGATGTTGGTGAGGACCGAAAAATATGTCCGCCCGGTGGCGCTGATGCCATCTTGCCCGATTTCGGCACTATGAGTCGATAGATGATGTCGCACCACCTCCAAACGGTCGGAACCGCGCGGCTTAGACAGGTTGTCGATGATCGCCTTGCGACCCTCCATCACTCCGCCTGCTGCGTCCAGAACTCCGTCTTCCAGAAAACAGGCGCTCAACGCTTCGATCCTTCCGCGGTCGCCATCGACGTTATAACGCCGGATGAGCCTGCCTATGGCGTGAAGATCATCCATGACGCTCTTCCCTGTCCGCCAGCCGCATCAGTCCCTCTTGGGAAGCGGAAGCAAGCAGGCGCCCGCCCCGATCGTGCATGCGGCCACTGACGACCCCCCTTCCTCCGCCGGTCCAGACCACTTGCATGCTCCATAAGATCCAGTCGCTGAAATCCGTCGGAGCATGCAATCGGAAGGTATGATTAAGCGAAGCCCAGTGCATCGGCGTGCTCAACCAATGCTTGCCGTGCGGCTGCAACGCAGTCGACAGGAACATGATGTCGCTAAGATAGGCGAGCATCGCCTGCCGCTTGATCGGATCTGCCGGAGTCGGCCCATAAGGGCGAGCCCAGAATTGTTGGACGGGCGGCTGCACTTCGGGCCACATCACGTTCACGACGATCGTCGGGCGCACCTCGAAACCCAGATGCCGCATGCCTTGGGCCTCACTTTCGCTGCCGCCCGCCGCCAAAATCGCCTCGGCCCGCCAGTCCTGCATTGGCCGCAATGTCTCGGGCGGCGGCGCATCGGGCATTGCGTGCTGAAAAGCCATGCCTCCTTCGGATTTATGAAACGACGCCATGGCCGAAAGAACTATTTTGTCGCCTTGCATGCCCTTGATATGACGGCTTGAAAAGCTGCGTCCGTTAGCTGTTCGCTCCACCAGAAAATCGAACGGTGTGGCGCTGTCGCCAGCGTGTCCGAACTGCACCTGAAAGGCGTGGGCAGGTCGATCACTTTCCACTGTTTGCAGGCCGGCGGCCAGGGCTTGGGCTAACAACTGTCCGCCAAAAACACGGCGGCGTCGTCCGTCGGTATGGGCCGAACGGAAATGATCCGGGCCGCACTCTTCAAACGCAAACATGTGCTCGAAAGGTAGGGGCTTTCGAATAGGATTCAGACCATTCATCGCGAGGATAATTTCACACCGAATGACCGATTTGCCTGCCGACCGTCGCGGCCGACATGCAGAATCATGCTATGACGCCCATCGACTTCAGGCGATCGATCTCGTCCCAGTCAATTCCCATTTCCGCAAGAACGAACTCGGTATGCTCGGACGCTTCTGGTGCGCGGGTATTGGCTATTGGCACATGATCGAACTGAACGGGGCTAGCAACCAGCTTGATCTTCCGACCGCCATCCGGCGATTCCACCTCGAAGATGAGGTCGTTGGCAAGTGCCTGCGGATCTTCCGCAACTTCCAACGCGGTTTGATAGGGAGCCCATTGCCCCTGCATGGTGCGCAAATGCTCTCTCCAGTAGGAGAGCGGCTTGGCCTTGAACGCTTTGGTCAGAAGCCTCGTTACCTCCGCCGAATTTGCCATAAGCGCTTCGTAGCTGTTGAAACGTTCGTCCTCTATTAGATCTTCCAGTCCGAGATGGATGAACACATCGGCAAGGTAGCGATCCGGCGTTAGCGTGCTGAGGTTGACATGGCGACCATCGGAGGTCTCAAAGACGTTAGCGAGCGGATTGCCGCCAAGGGTCTGGTTAGCGCCGGGCATAACGTTGTCAAACGGAACATCTTCCGCTTCCATGCAGACATCGATGGCGCACGCTGCGGCCCACATGCCCGTACCGAGCAGCGAAACATCGACTTCCGTGGCTTCCCCCGTGCGCTCCCGGTGAAACAGCGCCGCGGCGACCCCTCCAGCCAGGTTCATACCGCCAATCGTATCGCCATAAGCCGGCCCAGGTTGAGTCAAAGGCCCTCCAAGCGCCTTGGGCGTGACCAGGGTCGCGGAACCGGCGCGCGCCCAGAACGCTGTGGAGTCGAACCCGCCCATTTCGCGTTCGTCACCCTTGTCTCCCAAGGCGGAACCCCGCGCATAAATGATGTTGGGATTGTGCTTGCGGATGTCTTCGACTTCGATCCGAAGCTTACGCCGCACACTGGGCAGATAATTGGTCAGGAACACGTCGCAGTGCCTGACCATTTGATAAAGGAGTGTCAGCCCTTCGTCGCAAGAAAGATCAAGCCCAACGCTGCGCTTCCCGCGATTGGGGTGCTGCATGAACACGTTCCGGTTCATGTCGAGCTTGAAGCGCTGCAGAACCTTGAGGCCGCGCTGAGCATCGCCGCGCACTGGATGCTCGATCTTGATCACATCGGCGCCCCAGTCGGAAAGGACGGCACCTGCCGCTGGAACATAAGTGAACTGCGCCACCTCCAGAACCCGGATACCCTGCATCACCTTCGCCATTATCGCGCACCTCTCCCCGATTCCCAGATCACCTATTGTGCCATAAAACTGTGCCTGCCCCGCCAGTCATTTTCAACACAATTATTGTAATCCTATAACTTATTAGTTAGCGTTGCCGGTACGATGGACGATCCACCGAGTTGATTTCAGACAAAGGTATGAGGACGAGAAATGCCGACCAGCAGATTATGCATTGGCAGCACTGATTGTTTTTGGTGGAGGGGAGCCAGACGGCGCCAGGCAACGCAGGTGCGGCGTGATGCGTGAAAGCAAGATTCTCGCAACGTGTACACTCGGTTTGGGATTCTCGTACAACGGGTTTCGCAACGGCCTGGATCTCGCGCCTGACCTGATCGCCTGCGATGCTGGAAGCGCCGATTTCGGACCCTATTTTCTGGGTACCGGGAAGCTACAGAAAAGTAAGGAAACACTGAAGCGCGATTTGCGGCTGCTGCTGCAGGGCGCGCGCGAACTAGCCATACCGTTCATCACTGGTTCGGCCGGCGGTGCGGGCGCCCGCCCGCAACTCGACGCGCTGGCCGATCTGGTACGCGAAGTCGCGCGCGAAGATGGTTTGAATTTCCGAATGGCGGTCATCCCAGCAGAAGTCTCCAGGGAGCGGATCAGAAATGCGCTGCACAGTGGGCATCTGGCCCCGGTCGGCTCAGTCACGCCACTGAACGATGAACTCCTTGCTGCGACCAGTGCGGCTGTCGCCATGATGGGGGTGGAACCTTTTCAGGCAGCGCTGGAAGCCGGGGCGGATGTCATCATTGCGGGGCGGGCGACTGATCCATCGATATTCTCTGCCGTGGCTATCCGCGCCGGCTTGCCAGCGGGAGCGGTATGGCATGCGGCAAAATGCATCGATAAGGGTTATCTTGCGACCACCCGACCACAGGATGGTTCGCCCGTGCTCGCGACTATCGACGAAAGCGGCTTTACCATTGTGCCGACCCGTGAAGGGTCGGTCTGCACGGTCAAGACCGTGGCAGGCATCACTCTGCACGAGAACAGCGACCCGTTCCGGGTCGTGCAGCCGACAGGGATGATCGACACAGAATTGTCGCGCTACGAACAGATCGACGATCGGTCCGTCCGGGTCACGGGAAGCCGCTATATCGCCACCGAACATCCCACGCTCAAGCTCGAGGGCGCGCGCAGGGTTGGGTTCCGTAAGTTGCTGATCGCAGGCCTGAGAGATCCACGCCTTCTCGAAAGGCTGGACGAGTATATGGACGCCTATCGTGCTGCGATCGCTCGTGCAGCGCGTAGCCTGGGGTTCCAGCCTGACGACTATATACTAAATTTCCGCGCCTACGGGCGTGACGCCGTAATGGGACCGCTAGAGCCGCTGCGCGATCAGGTGGGACATGAAATTGGGTTCGTCGTCGACTTGGTCGGCAAGACCGAAGCCGTCACCAATGCACTTGCCTCACGCCTCGGACCGACAGGATCGCGTCTCGACATTCATGGGCGGATGGGTGGTGGAGGGAACTTCGCTTACCCCTTTTCTCCGAGCATCATTGATATGGGCGCGGTCTATGAATGGAGCTTGTGGCACATCATGGGCATTGAACCCGGAGAACTCACAAGCCTGTTTCCGATTGAAATGGAGGATGTATGATGGCGCGTCTCGACACGGTAGCGACCTATATCAAGAGCGGCAACGCCGGCGCTTCGTTCATCACTTTTGACATCGGTTTCGAAAATGAAGACCAGTTCGACCGGGTACGTAAATCTCCCGGATTGTCCGCTGCTGCGATTGCGCCCTGCTTTAACCTCGACGCCGACGATGTGGCAGTTTTCGCCTATCAACCAGCTCTCATTGTCAAAATAACAATTCCGCGCGCGGGAAGTTCAGGCGGGATCGAGGAGCGCGACTTCGATGGCGTCCAGCAATTTGCTCCCCTCCTCGATCTTGAAGTCTAATAATATCGGCAAGGCTAGGCGGGAATGGCGAGGAGAAAATCGTGACTAAACAAATCTCATATATCGGCAAACGTGTTGCCATCGTTGGTTGCGCTTCGGGCATGGGAGAAGCCTGCGCCCGTTCGCTGGTCGAAATGGGCGCCGAAGTCCATGGCGCCGACATCCGCGCGTCGAGCGTCGAGATGGCCTCGTTTAGCGAACTCGACCTCAAGGACTGGAATGCGATCGACCAGGTCGTCGAAGCGATCGGGGGGAGAATCGATGCGCTTTTCAATTGCGCGGGCCTGCCGCAAACCTTCCCCGGCCAAGACGTCCTTGCCGTGAACTTTCTGGGCCTGCGCTACTGGACGGAACAGTGGGTGCCCAAGATCAAGGAGGGCGGCGCGATCGCGACCATTTCCTCGCTGGCCGGAATGCGCTATCTCTCCCGACTAGATCTGCTGAAAGAAGTCATGGCGAAGGGGCGGCAGGAGTTTCTCGACTGGGCCGCCGCCACTCCCGAGACGGTCGGCGACACTTACAGCTTCGCCAAGGAATTGCTGAACTGCTGGACCCAAGTTCTTGCGGTGGAGCTCGCGCCGCGCCATATTCGCGCCAATATCACCATGCCAAGTCCGACCGATACCCCCATGATCGCCGCCTTTGAGGAACTTGCAGGCGAAGAACGGCTTGCAATGTTCTATGGCCCGGCAGGACGTCGTTCAACCGCGCAGGAACAGGCCGACGCCCTCCTCCTCCTCAACAGCGATCTGGCCGGCTTCATAAACGCGATCTGCCTGCCCGTTGATGGCGGGTTCACCGGCGGTACCGCGGTAGGCGCATTCAAACAGCCCGAATTGTTCAAGGGCAAATAAGGTCATGCGACCATGACCGACCTGGCGGGCAAGGCCTGTGTGGTAACCGGCGCATCGAAAGGATTGGGCCGCGCCTTCTGCGAAGCGCTGATCGCCGAAGGCGCCGTGGTCGCCATGGTGGCGCGCGACTCCGCCCATTTAAGGGAGGCCGCAAGCACGCTCGGCGACGCCGCCCTTGCGGTTCCCTGTGATGTCTCCGATCCGGCCAGCGTTAATGCTGCCTTCGACAAACTGGCTAGGCATTTTGGACGTGTCGACGTGCTCGTGTCCAATGCAGCAACCATGGTCATTTCGCGCGTCGAGGAGGTCTCCGACGCGCAGGTCGCGCGACAGCTTAATGTAAACGTCGCAGGCGCGATCTTCTGCGCACGCGCAGCCATACCCTATTTGCGCGTAGCAGGCGGTGGGGACATCGTTTTCATCGGGTCGGAGAGCGCGAAGACGGCCTTCCCCTATCTCTCTATGTATGCCGCGACCAAAGCCGCGATCGAAGGCTTAGCCGCAGGCTTGCGGGAGGAATTGCGTGATCAGCGTACCCGCGTGACCGCGGTAAGGCTGGGCAGAACCGAAGGTAGCAGCCTGCGCGCAGCTAACGATCCGCAAGTGGTGGAGAAGTTCGTCGGAGCTTTGCACGATGGCGGATACCTGGCGTCGCATACGGGAGAAGCTGTATCGCGCACGACGATGACGCAGATGCTTATCGCATTACTTAAGCTGCCGTCCGATGTTAATGTCGACCTGATCGTTCCACGGGGGCGCTCCGTGCCCATCAATATCTGACATGCTAGTCGCCGTCGGCGTCCATCGTTACCACTATCCGCCCCAGCCCCTTCCCGCTACGCGCCACGTTCATAGCCGTTGCAAAATCGTGGAGAGGACAAATAATTGCAGTTACAGGCGACAGGCCCTTGGTTTCATAGAGTTCGAACAGGGCCGTTAAGTTTGCCGCATAGGCCGAAGGATTTCGGGCGAGCGCTTGCCCTATGTTCACCCCGATCAGCGACGAACCCTTGAGAAGCGGAAGGTTCGCGATAGAGCCCCCGATGCGAAGCCGACCATCAGATGGCGCCCGTTCCAACCCAAATTGCGAAAGGCCGGTTCGGTCGCATCGCCCCCCACGGGATCGAAGACGATATCGACTGGCCGCCCACCATTAGCGTCGCTTACGCGCCTGCGCCATTCAGGATCATGCGTTTCGACGGCTGCATCTGCCCCATGCGCGATGGCAAGAACCCGCTTCTCCTCGGTTGACGCGGATGCAATGACCCTGGCGCCAAGCGTGCTCGCCAGCTGCACGGCAGCAAGTCCGACCGTGCCGCTTGCCCCCAACACGACGACGCATCCCCCAGCGCGAATCCGGCCCAACCGCACCAGAGCCTCATAGGCTGTGACGAAACCGACACGGAAGGCTGCCCAGTGACGAAATCCATCAGGTCTGGCATTACCCATAGCCGCTCGACATCGACATTGGCACTGGCATAGGAAGTGAGAGCCCCGGACGCCGAAACTGCCAGCACCCGCATGCCAATTATCGTCCGATCACCACCCGGCGACTGCTTCCACTATGCCGGCTATTTCCCCGCCCGGAACGAACAGAAGAGGCGGCCGCGTCTGATATTTCCCCGCGGCCGTAAGAACATCGACGAAACTCAGTCCTGCGGCGTGCACGCGCACGCGCACACGCACCTGCCCCACCTCCGGGACACCCGGATTGAACGGGCGCAACACGAAGGTTTCAGGCGGATCATAATCCTCCGCTAGGACCGCCAGCAGCTTGCTCCTTCGCGCGTCCGTCATGATCAATCCGGCACCGGGAGGCCCTCGACCAATCGAGCGATGCGTTGCGCCTCGGCAACGCGCCGGAGCCCCAGACCACTGAAGAAGCATCCGCTCGACGCGGGCAACAGGCCTATCGCCGCCTGTGCACCTTGTATTCCACGATGCAGACATTCATAAGTTGCCAACACCATATAATAGTCGAGTGCTGCAGGATCGGCACCCGTGCCCGCGGCATAATAGGGCGCGAGTGCCTGACGCGTCGGATAGTCATCTACCCGCAGACTTCCATGTTGCGGCACCCGGCACGGTTCTCGTTCATCGCACATAGAGTGAACGAAACCGCCCAGATCGAGCAGCGGATCGCCAATTGTCGCCAGTTCCCAATCGATAAGTGCTGTAACCTGTGCTGGCGGCCCTGGCGCAAAAAGAGCATTGGGCAGGCCGACATCCCCATGCATGATCCCCGGAACGAAGCTGTTCGGCTGATTGGCGCGCAACCAGTCGGTGACGTAGTCGAAGCCCGGGATTCTTCGACCGGGGTAGTCATATAGTTCGGGGTCGCTATCCAGCTGGCTCAGCCAGCGGTCGACTTGCCGGTCGAGAAACCTATCTGGCCTGCCGAAGTCCGCGTGGCCTATTGCCTTATAGTCGATGCGTGCCAGCCGCACGAGGGCATCAACCATCGCGAATGGTACACCATATTTGTACGGCAAGCAGTCGAACGGCGCCATATTGACCGTATCGCCCTCAGTCAGTCCGGGCGCCCACCCTTTGACCCGTTCCATCACGAAGAAGGGTGAGCCAATGACGCTCGGATCGTCGCAACTGCATAGACATGCGGATGCGGTACATCCGACCGCTGCAGCGCTTTCAGGACCCGCGCCTCGCGCATTATGCTCTTGGCGCTGCCAGGGGGGTGGCGTCAACGGCGTTCGGCGCAAGACGCCCTGAGATCCGCCGCGGCTCACGGTGAAAACGGTATTGCTTGTTCCTCCGTGCAGAAAATTGATGATAAGAGGGCCATCGCCAAGCTCCCGCACATTATCCGCTAGCCAGGGATCCAGCCGTTCACGGGGCGCGAGGCTTGCCAATGTCTCTAGATCAGCCTGGGTCGCCTTCATAATAACGATCCTTGGGAGACAACCGCATCACCGGCGCGCAAAGCATCGTTCTCACCTCGATCGTCGCAGCAAGAACGCCTCCCACGGTGTCGAAATATTGCGCGGAGCCTAGGCTATTCGCGGCAGGCCATTCAGCGCATCGTCGACCGTCTGACCGAACTTGACTATGTCGACAGCCGGGAAATTCCCGATCATGCCAGGGCCTGCCTACTCGTACTCACCGATCACGGCCGTGAACTTTATGAAGGTGCGAAGGAGCGGCGCGAGAAATGGAGCGCATCGCTGATGCGCAACATATCACGCGACCAACTTGCCGTCGCCGCCGACACCATCAGACAGATTCGCTTGACGATCGAGGAGGAAATAAGGGCAGGATCAAGCTCCGGTCTTGATTGGCTTATAGTGGAGGAATGACAAGAGCATATCAGGCGATTATGATCGTTATCGCTCAAGTCAGATCAAGCTGCGCTTGCCGCTTCCGCCACTTTGGCGCGATCGAACTTACCTAGTAAGCCGTTATTGCCCAATTGCCGCCATGATGTCTCTGCTCGACGCAATAGTGGCCAGAAAGGGAAGATGCTTGGTGATCTGCATCTCATGCGTCTCAGCTGAGCCGCCCGCAGAACAATCCTCGGCCAATACCACATTATAACCAAGACCAATGGCCTCCGCAGTGCTGGAGGGGAGCGCAATATTGGTCGAAACGCCTGCAAGTACCACCGTATCGACACCGAAGCCGCGCAGCGTTGCATCCATATCTGTGCCTGTGAAAATCGCCATGCCGTGACGCCGATTCGCAACGATGTCGCTACGCCTAATCCGCAGATGATCGTTTAGTCGAGCAGCCGGATTGCCATCCACCAACTGACCGTTCTCGACTAACTGCGCGGACAACCGGCAGTTCACCCGAAAACCTTCGAAACCGGAACGTAAGACGATCGTCGCAAATATGACTGGGTGCCCCGCCGCGCGAAATGCATCGGCCAGTATGTTGATCTTGCCGATGATTTCACGTGACACGACTTGCTCCATCAATCCCTTGCGATTGGGGTCGGCGTAGTCAGGGTTTGTCATCCGGTTCTGGCACTCCACCACTAGCAGGGCGGGCTTCTCGCCATCATCCAGTCCCTTAAGTTGAACGATCACCTCTGTTCCTTTCCAGGTTGCATACGGCCCGACAATCGATCGTCACTTCCAGCTGGGGTAGAGTTTTCTCTCAAGGCAGATGTCCTGTGCCTCGACGGAAGTTCCTGAATATTGCGCGCTTTCCCCGCTTTGCAGAAGCCACACCACAACGGCGCCAATGGCGGCAGGCGGTGCGGCGTTTTTCAGCTCCCTGCCGATGTCGGCTATTATGATCTCGTTGCGTTCCGTGCCAACGAAGCCCGGCTGGACATTGAAGGCGCGAATGCCCTTCCCGCTGAATTCAGCGTGCAATGTGCCCATCAAGGGGTGACCCGAAGCCTTGCCGACGGCATAGCCCAGCCCCCAACCGCCTTTCCCTGCCGGTGCGGGCGGCGTGTTATAGGCAGAGGATGAGGTGATATTGACGAAGTCCCCCTGCCCGCGCTCCAGCATTCCGGGCAGGAGCGCGCGCGTCAGGATGATCGGGGCCATGCAGTGCGCCTCGAAGAACTTGGGATAGGCGTCCAAGGGCGTGTCGAGGAAGACGTCCATGATGCCCGGACCGATATAGCGGCCATTATGCACTACCAGATCTACGCCGCCCCACTCATCAAGAACACGCTGCGCGCATGCTCCGACAGAAACCCGGTCGGTAAGGTCCGCAGCGACCGTCAGCGCCCGACCGCCGAGCTTCTGGATTTCGCCAGCCGTCTCTTCCAGACTTCCGGGAAGCGGGCGCATATCGGTTTTGTGCACCGTCAACGAATTGTCGTAGTTGGTTCCGCTTTTTACCGTTCGCGCGGATATGACGACGTCATAACCCGCTGCGGCCAGAGCCAAACTAATCGCCTTGCCAATGCCCCGGCTTGCACCGGTTACCAACGCGCGCTTTCTACTCATAACTGCCTTCTTTTAAAATCTCGCCACGCGGCTGCCGGGCTCAAACGAGCGAGCGCACGCGGCCGCCGTCCACAACTATGAACTGCCCTGTCACATAACTGGCCCGCGCCGAGCACAGAAACGCGACCATTGCCGCCATTTCCTCAGGATCGCCGATCCGGCCAGCGGGGATGTCGTCGCGCTTATTCGGATCGTCGGGATCAAAATTGCCAACGCCTGCCAACGCCTGCTTACGCATGTAGGAAATGTGCCGTTCGGTCGCGAAGCTGCCCGTACCGATGGTATTGATCGTGATGCCATAGCGGCACAATTCATCGGAGATGGATTTGTTGAGGGCCGTCGCGGCGACGCGGCTGACATTGGCTGTCACCAGGGGGAGTTCCCGATGCGGCTCCTTCGAGGCAATTGAGTTGATACAGACGATCCGTCCCCAGCGCTGCGCCTTCATATGCGGCAGCACCATCCGGCTAAGGTAGAGCTGGCTCATCACTATGCTTTTGTAGGCGTCGAAGAAATCCTCGTCCTTCGTCTCTTCCCAGCGGCCGTGGGTGGGGCCATATACGTTGGAAACGACGATATCGGGCGAACCATATTCAGCCTTTGCATGGGCGACAGCTTTCGATATGCCGTCTTTCGTGCTCATATCGGCAGAGACGCCAGTGGCTTTGCCTCCGGCCTTGTGGATAGCCCTGATGGTCTCCTCAACGGCCTCAAGGCCGCGTGCCGCGACTACGACCATGGCGCCCTCGCGTGCTAGCTCTTCGGAAATGCAACGGCCCATTCCCTTGCTACCACCCCCGCTCAGTGCGACTTTCCCCGCGATCCCGAAATCCATTCTGCCCCTCTCTCAGGCTTGGTCGGTCATGCCCATCAGCGCAGTTTCCACTTCGCTTTGGGCACGGTGCTACGCTCAAGTCCTTCCTGCGCAACGCGATTGCCGATCTGCGGGTAACTGAGCGTCATCTTCGTCGCGATTGATGGCGGCAGATCCCGTGCTTCCCAGACCGCCTTCACCGTGCCTTGCAGTGCCACCAGGGGCTTTTGTGCAACGATGGCCGCCAGTTCATGGGCGCGCGGCCAAAGTCCCTGACGCGTTGTAATTTCGCTAACAAGCCCGATGCGAAGCGCCGTTTCCGCGCCGATGCGTTCATCATTGCCAAGCAAGGCCATCCGCATGATCTCAGCATAAGGTATACGGCCAAGCAACCCTGTCGGTTCAACTGCTGCAACCATGCCAAATGTCACATGAGGATCGAAGAACTGCGCGTCTTCGGAACATATTACGATATCGGCCTCGTTGACCCAGTAAAAAGCGCCCGCCGCACACATGCCATGCACGGCGCAGATCATAGGCTTCCACATCTTATTCTGCTTCGGGCCGAGCGATTCGCCCGGATCGTCCCAGTCGAAAGGGCTGATCGTCGGATCTGCCCAACCCCCTTCTTTGACGTCCGCCCCGGTGCTGAATGCGCGGTCGCCTGCCGCCTGGAGGACGACGACCTTTACGTCGTCATCCCACTTGACGCGCTCCCAGACGTGCTTGAATTCGACACCCATCGGGCGGCTGAAGGAGTTAAGGCGATCTGGCCGATTAAGGGTGATCGTTGCGACGCCATCATTCGATTTTTCATATATAAAGGTTTCATAATTGGGAGTGCCGAAAGCCGGCCGTTCCAAAGTGCCCACGTTAAACCTCCAACACCTGCGTCGATTTCCAGATTAATCCTATCGAGATCAGCCAGTCATCGTCTCAACTGACCGAAAACAAGGCAGCGTCTTTCTGCGTCGGAATACCCCTATTTTAAACGCCTCATGCTACGCACGATTGCAGTTTCCAAGGGGCAGCGCCATGCCGCGCCCGGAGCAAACTCAGCCGCCTCCAAACCTTTTGATGACTTGGATCCCATAGGTGCGTGGGGAACCGACATAGTTGACGTTGAAGCCCAGTGAATTGTCGAAGGACCCACTGGCCGCGTAATATTCCTTCTTGGTCAGGTTCTTTACGAACCCGGCAATTTCAACACCCATAGCCTCAATCTCGTAGGAAACCCGGCTATTTAGCAGGCCATAACTTGCCTGAGCGACCTGACTGTTGAAAATCGCTGCCGGTGCGAAAACCACTCGACTGCGCCAAGACCAATCAGCCGCGAGCTTTACCGTCCCGTTAGAAGTTGGGATCTCGTATACGCCTGTTACCGCATACATATATTTGGGGATCGGGAACACTTCTCTGGAACGGTCGCCAAACTGCGCATCATTGAACGTTTTGTACTTGGCATCTGTTACCGAACCGGAAAATCCGAGCGTCAGTTCCGGCACAGGCTGCGCCGTTACTTCCAGCTCTGCACCTTTGATGCGGGCCTTGGCAGCATTGGTGACGAGCGAGACAACCGCGCCACCTGGAGCCAATATGCGGGCGCTGCGCTGAATGTCGTTATAGTCGGAATAATAGACGGCGCCGTTAACCCGAAGCCGGCGGTTGAGCATGTCCGTCTTGAACCCTAATTCGTAGTCGGTCACTGTCTCGGGGGCAAATGGCGCGAAGGAAGCAATGTTACCCGAACCCCGGATGTTCTGGCCGCCGCCTTTGAAGCCACGGGAGGTCTTCGCGTAGAGCAGGACCCGCTCGCTCGGCTTGAAATCAAGGGTGGCGAGGTACGACCAGTCGGAGAAGTTGTTTTTGAACGTCGCCTTGCAAACGCTCGGAGTATCCAGAAGTGACACGGGAATCGAGCAGGTACGGGCGAGTCCGACGTTGTTGCCCGAGACGTTGTCCTTACTTTCCCAAGTATAGCGCGCACCCCCGGTAAACCGTAGCTCGTCGGTAAAGCTATATGTTGCCTGTGCAAACAGTGCCTCGCTCGTCTGCTTTAGTTCGGCGATATTATTGTTGGGGTTGTTCGGGTTTACGGCTGGCACGGACTCAGATTGCGATCCCTCGAAAGCATTCTCGATATTGGCATAGGCGCCGACGATCCAGTCAAACCGCTCCATCTTCCCCACAAGCTGCAGTTCCTGTGCGTAGTAGTCCGAATTGCTGTAGCTGTCCGCGAACAGAATGTTAAAAGGCGTGCCGTCAAGCTCGTTCAAATCCTCACGCTTAAAGCTGCGGAACGACGTGATCGACCGGAGTGTCATGCTGTCCGAGAAGTCATAATTGATGTCGAGCCCGACGCCGCCGCCAGAGAAATAGCCGCGCTGCCCCCGGCCTGCGAAAAAGTTCGACTGAGGTGTAGCACTAACCGAATCATAGAAGTTCGTCGGTCCATTCGCCGCACCATATATGTAGCTCGCCAGGATATTACGGGCGGTCAGCAGATCGGCATTGGACTGTGTCAGGCCCGATTGGGCCGCGACTTGCCGGAAAGCACCCGCGATAGCAGGCGTGTTGGCGACGGTGGAAGGCATGTCGTTCACGCCTGTCAGATGCGTGGCCGAACCATGGTTGGTCAGCTTCTGATAATCGCCGGACAACACAACCCTCAAAGAGTCGCTTGGCTCCCATCGCAATTTGGCACGAATGAACTGCGACCGCTCATCATTGAGCGAGCGACCCGAGCTGTCGTGGCCATAGCCGTCGCGCGCGACCTGCGACCCGACCATACGCAGAGCAAGCTTGTCCTTGATCAATGGCACATTGACCGCAGCGTTGAGGTTGACCGCTCCGTAGTTGCCAGCCCTGGCGTCGATGAAGCCGCCCAATTCATTCAGATCGGGATCGCGCGAAGTGACGCTAATCGCGCCCCCGGTCGTGTTTCTGCCGAACAACGTTCCCTGAGGGCCCTTGAGAACCTCAACGCGCTGGATATCGATCATTGACGCGTCCAGGCCGAACGAGTGGGGATAATAAACCCCGTCAACATATACCCCGATTGGCGTGTCGATGTTCAGGATAACATCCTGCTGCGCAACACCACGGATCGTAATGAGCGGCGAAGCCGGATTGGAATTGTAACGCGTAATGAACAGGCTAGGCGTGATCCGCGACAGGTCCGAATAGTTTGCAATCTGCAAATTGCGCATTGTCTCGTCGGAAACCGCAGTGATCGCGATCGGGACATCTTGAAGGCTTTCGGAGATCTTGCGCGCCGTCACGACGATATCCGCAAGTCCCCCTTGGCTCGGATTATCACCTGCGCCGGCACCTTGAGCGAACGCAGGAGCGCTCACGCCGCACAGCGCAGTGGAACACAAGGCAAATTTCATGAATTTCTGCATATTCACACTCCTCCCTCTATATTCAGCGCATGATGGCGTTTGCCCATCATTACGCCGCAGCCTTGTTACGCGGCTTCCCAAAAGGTTGTGCAATTGGACTTAGTGGTCGGCTGCCTCACGAGCGCAGATTCGCCGTTGAAGCATGTCCCCCAGAACGCCTGACACTAACTCCAATTGCACCCTAACAGGTACTATGATTAAACTAATTAAAACCGAAAGCAAGAAGGAACCATCGGACCTCATTTGACCCGATGAGCGCTGCCATATGATTGATATCGAACGATAATAGCTGAATTTTCTAGCCTCATCTGCGGATGGAGAGGTGGATGCGCGAAACTAGTTCGACGGGAAGAGCAGTGACCCCAGCCACCCGCCCCTTTGCGCGCAACTGCATAATGGCTGTGCTCTGCCTCGTCGCAGTCGCAAATTATATTGACCGGCAAATTGTGGGTATCCTGCTCGAACCGATAAAGCGAGAGTTCGGGGTGTCCGACACCGCCATGGGTTTCCTGACCGGACTGAGGTTCGCTGGCTTTTATGCGGCTGCCGCCATTCCGCTCGCATGGTTGTCTGAACGAAAACCGCGCAGCAAAGTGCTTGCAGGCTGCGTTATTGTCTGGTGCCTTCTGACCGGCCTAGGCGGACTGGCACAGACATTCTGGCAACTTGCCTTCACGCGCGTGGGCGTGGCCGTTTCCGAAAGCGGCGGCATTCCAGCCAGTCACTTGATCACATCGGAGATGTATGAGCCCAATTTGCAGGCGCGCGCCATCGCGGTCCTTTCTGGCGCCCAATCGATCGTTATGGGGCTGGGCTTCGCCCTGGGTGGATGGCTTTCACAGGCATTCGACTGGCGGTTGACGTTTATTCTGGTCGGCGTTCCGGGCCTTCTTCTAGCTCTGCCGCTATTGTTTATGAAGGATATACCGCGCGGCAAGTCGGACAGAATCGCCGAGGCGATAGAGAACATGAGTTTCAAGGAAACATTCAAGACGCTCTAGCGCCTCAAAACCTATCGTAACCTCGTGCTGATCGTCGCTGCCGGATCGTTCCCGGGATATGGTATGTTGGCATGGGGGCCGACGCTGTTGGTCCGCATTCATGGCATGACATTGGCGGATATCGGCCTCTCGTTCGGTATCACAGTGGCCAGCGCGCTGGTCCTTGGCAATCTACTGGGCGGCTATCTGGCAGACCGTGGCGGCGACATGGATCCACGCTACTATCTCCGGATTGCCGGGGCCGGTCCGATGGGCGAAGGGTTCGCCGCCCAAGGCTGCAAAGTCATACTGGCCGATATCGACGAAGACCGCCTGCAAAAGGTTGTCGGAGAAATCGCAGGGGAAGTGATAACGTCGCCGCTTGACATCTCGAATCGAGAAGCATGGGCGCAGGTCAAGATTGACGTCGAAAACCGCTTCGGCCCGGTCGACATCCTGTGCAACAATGCCGGTATCGGCGCTTGCGGCAACACACTCGCAGACATGCCGCCCGAGCATTTCGGTCGCATGATCCGCATCCACCTTACCGCAGTATATAACGGCATCCATTGCTTCGTCGCCGGCACGACCGACCGTGGGCGCGCTATGCCGTGATCACGGCTTCCCTGGCAGGAATCGAGCCGCTCGCGCGCATCGGGGCTATTCCGCCGCGAAGGCAGGAGTCGTCGCACTGGCGGACGTGTTGCGCGAGGAAACGATGCCTTATGAGATGGGCGTAACTTCGGCCTGTCCCGGTCCGGTCCCAACCCGTATCGACGAGACGACGAGAGCGGCCGGAAGCAGCCGACCCGATCGAAACCTTCAGCCATCCGACGCCCCTCGGGTACTCAGCGCCTCCGTCGTGGCACAAGGCATAGTCGATGCGGTGAAGAACAATATCCCTACTGGATCTCGCACCGCAACTTCCGGCCAAGAACGCAGAGACGGTTCGAAATCTTAATGCAGGCCTACGACCGCGCGCCCTATTAAAGTTATGCTCGATCTCAATTGAGTCGGTCCTTGTCCTAGTGCCATCGCCGGGCCGAGCTAGCTCATTCAGGATCAACCTATTGCCGCCGCTGGGAGGCACGGGAAATCCCTGGCGGCCCAATGCACCCATTACCTTGGCCTCGCGCTCGACCGCGTGCGCGCCTTTTAGTATCTGACCAGGCGGTTTGCGCCGCAAGACATAATTGCGCTTCGGCGTGATGAGCTTGTACGTCGGATTGGATTGACCCCGCGAAATTGCTCTACATTCAGCGGCCCCTCATAGCCTTCGACATTATCACGCATCCAGACGTCGAGGGCTCGGCCATCGAAGCCATATCCCGCGCGAACCTCTGTCGGCCCTGATTTTCGTCTGCGGGCGCGCTCATGCCGCCTCCACGGTTTCGCCGTAATTGCGCTTGATTCTTTTGGCGAGGCTCCATTTGTGGACCTCTGTCGGCCCATCATAGATCCGAAAGGCGCGGATTTCGCGAAATATCTGTTCGACCACCGTGTCGCCGGAAACTCCCGTGCCGCCCAACACCTGGACGCAGCGATCGGCTACGCGCATCAGCGCTTCGGATACAGCCACCTTGGCCATCGAGCTTTCAGCCGTTCCCGCTACGCCGCTGTCCAGCACGTCCGCGCACCAGTCAATCATCAGCTCCGATTGCTTCAAGTCGATCATGTTCTCGGCCAGCATGAAGCCGACCCCTTCATGATCGACCAACAGCTTGCCAAATGCCTCCCGCTTGCAGGCATAAGCCGTTGCGATCTCATGAGCGCGGGTGGCGGCACCCTGCCAGCGCATGCAATGGGACAGCCGCGCCGGAGCGAGGCGCACCTGCGCATATTTGAAACCCTCGCCGCTCTTTCCCAGCATTTGATCGGCCGCAATACGCAAATTGTCGATCTTCACGACGGAGTGCCCCCCGGCATGGAGCTGTTGATCGTGTTGAGAACCCGCTCGATACGGATCGCGGGATCGGGCAGGTCGACCAGGAACATGCAAGCGCCATCCTCTGACTTGGCCATTACGATGCCTACTTTCGCACCATCGGCGCCCGTGATGAAGGTTTTGCGCCCGTTCACGACCCAATGGTCGCCGTCCCGATAACATATTGTCTTCATCATCGAGGAATCCGACCCGGCGCCGCCTTCAATGGCCGGTTCCGTCGTAAAAAAGGCGGACCGTGCCTCGCCTGCGACGAACGGACGCAGGGATCGTTCTTTCTGCGCTTGGTTGGCCATCTTGCCGAGAAGGAACATATTGCCTTCGTCCGGCACCATGGTGTTGACTGCAACCGGACCGAGCGGGGAAAGACCGGACTTCTGGAGCACGAGAGCAGTTTCTCGCTGCTTCAGGTGCGACCCATCCTCCAGGATGTGCGGCGTCATCACCTTCGCTTCGCGCGCTTTTGCACGCATTTCCAGCACCAAGGCCTCGGCAGGGCCATGACTTCCGCAACGCAAATCTCCTTCGAAGGGGATGACGACCTCACGAACGAAAGCTTCCACTCGATCGGCGATGTTCCTTGCGCGATCACTCGGCATCACAACTTCTCCTCAAAATATGCCTCGGTCGATGCGCGGACTTGTGCGGCGCTGATGCCCGGCGCCAATTCGATCATCTGGAATGGCGCTTGCCGGTCCATCCGACTGAACACGGCCAGGCTGGTGATGAGCACGTCGACCACATTGGTTCCGGTAAGCGGCAAGGTGCAGGTCTTCCGGAATTTCATGGTGCCGTCCTTGGCCAAGTGGTCCATCAACACTATGATTTTTCGAACACCGGCCACCAGATCCATAGCTCCGCCCGGCCCCTTCACCACTCGGCCCGGTACCATCCAGTTTGCCAAATCGCCATTCTGGGCCACTTCCATTGCTCCGAGTACCGAAAGATCGATATGACCACCACGGATCATGCCAAAGCTTTCCGCAGAGGATGCATAGCTTGTCCTGTCGATTTCGGTGATGGTTTGCTTGCCTGCATTGATGAGGTCCGGGTCCACCTCAGGTTCGGTTGGAAAGGGCCCGATACCAAGAATGCCATTCTCAGATTGGAAGGTCACGTCGATCCCCGGTGCGATATGGTTGGCGACCAAAGTGGGAATGCCGATGCCGAGGTTCACACAGAACCCATCCTGCATCTCGCGTGCCGCGCGCGCCGCCATGCCCTCACGGTCCCAGCCGGATCTCGCTTCGTTCATCACCTGACCTCCTGACGAATCGTGCGCTGCTCGATCCGTTTCTCGTTCATCGTGGCGAGGATAAGCCGCTGAACAAAAATTCCCGGGGTATGAATGGTATCAGGATCAAGCGACCCTGTAGGCACAATATGTTCGACCTCCGCCACTGTTACACGGCCGCACGTTGCAACCATGGGATTGAAGTTGCGCGCCGATTTGCGGTAGACCAAATTGCCGAATTCGTCGCCCTTCCAGGCTTTCACGATTGCGAGGTCGGCAACGATCCCTTTTTCCATGACATATTTCTCGCCCGAAAATTCGCGCAGTTCCTTGCCTTCGGCGATCGGCGTCCCAACACCTGTCCGAGTGTAAAACGCCGGGATCCCTGCCCCCCCTGCCCGCATGCGCTCAGCCAGTGTCCCTTGCGGTGAAAACTCGATCTCCAGTTCGCCGGATAGGTATTGACGCTCGAATTCGGCATTTTCGCCGACATATGACGATATCATTTTATTGATCTGATGGGTTCTGAGCAATTTGCCCAACCCGAAATCATCCACCCCTGCATTGTTTGATACCGCAGTAATGCCCTTGGTGCCGCTCCGCTTGATCGCTTCAATCAGCGTCTCGGGTATGCCGCACAAACCAAAACCGCCCGCCGCAATGGCCATTCCATCAAACAACAGACCGGCTAGGGCTTCGGCGGCATCGTCATATATTTTTCTCGCCATCTGGTACTCCTCAAAGACTGCTCACGAGATGGCCGCCATCCACCGTAATAACTGAGCCAGTCATATATGCCGACTGCTCAGACGCTAGTAGGAGCATCGGCCCGGCAAGGTCTTCCAATTGGCCCAGGCGCCGCTGCGGAATACGGTTGATGAGCGCTTTGCCCGGGTCGCTCTTCCACAGATTTGCGTTGATTTCGGTCGCGAGATAGCCGGGAGCCAGAGCATTGACCCTGATCCCAAAACGCGCCCATTCCAATGCCAGTGTTTTGGTCAATTGTATGGCGCCGGCCTTGGAAACCGCATAGCTCGATACTCCACCTGCCTGTCGCAGGCCAAGAACTGACGCGATGTTGATAATCGTTCCTTGCCCTCTCTCCTTCATGCCCTTCGCTATGGCCTGCGACATTATGAACATGCCCTTTAGATTGGTGTCCAGCACTGCGTCCCAATCTTCTTCAGTCTGTAATAACGCCGAGCCGTCCCGCACTATACCTGCGTTGTTGACCAGTATGTCGCAGACCCCGATCTGCTCGACGGCCGCAGTCACCGAAGCTTTGTCCGCGACGTCGAGCAAAACGATCTTGCACTGCCCGCCAGCTGCCTTGATCTCAGCAGCAAGCGTATCCAGCATGGCTACTCTGCGCGCGCCCGCAATGACTTGAGCGCCATGATCGGCGAGGAGCCGTGCAAAATAGTGGCCAATCCCGCTCGATGCGCCAGTCACTAAGGCACGCTTCCCGGCAAGCAGCTCAGAGTTTTTCATGTCATCCTCTCAACATATTCTCTTTAGGAACAGGCGAGGGGCGGCTGTATCGTGAAAACTCGCATCCCCGTACCCTCCCCTGACGACAGTCTGCACCTATGGAATGCCGTGGCTTGCAAGGCAGGCGCCGAATTGCCAGCTTTATCAACCTTCGACACCTCGTGCAGCGCCACCATTCCTCTCTGGACCTCAGTGAACGGATGAATCGTGGCTCGACAGAAATCGCCTGAGGCCATACCCAGTTGGCTTAGAGCTGCCGCCGTCTAGAACAAGGCAAAAGGCATAGAGCAGAAGCCCAGGCCCACGCTTTCAGGTCTTACGGTACGACACGAAGACTCAGTCGTCCCAATGAACCGATCCATTACTCTGCCTTTGGCACATCTCTCGTGGCGATCCCAGACCAAGTCGGAATTCTGGCTGTCGACGATGACGCGGAAACTATTAGGCATATTCCGTAGAAACACTCTCTACATCCCTTCAAGCAAATGGCACGTACAAAGACATCCTTTTGGGGATCAAGCTGTGCGAACTCGAAGCAGCCTGATCGACTTCCCCTATCATTTTACATTCCTTACATCTATATTATTATGATGATGAAATGCGTTTGAACGTATTGGCGGGATCACATCGGGCGTTTGGGGAAAGGCTGGGGGATTAAAGATGCATGTCGTATTAGAGATGCACGATAGAGTAGCGTTGGTCACTCTGAGCCGCCCCGATCGGCTTAATGCCATGGACAGCGAAATGGGGCGTCTCTTCGACCGGGTGATGGTTGAAGTCGCACTGGATGACCAAGTACGAGCCGTCGTCCTGACCGGCGCTGGGCGGGCCTTCTGTGCCGGTGCGGACATGCAGCGACTGTCCGACTTCTCGCAATCGGGCGAAGGGCCGACACTACCGGAGCGGGGGAAGGCTCAAGGCAAGTATCAGGCGCTTGAAGGCATAGCGCCGCCCGAATTGCTGAACCGCTACAGCGCGCCCCAAGCGATACCCAAGCCAGTGATCGCGGCGATCAACGGACCCTGCGCCGGAGTTGGGTTGGCGCTCGCGGTGATGTGCGATATCCGCCTCGCCTCGAGAAACGCCTATTTTCTTGCGCCCTTTGCGAATCGCGGGTTGGTGGCAGAGACCGGCCTCGCGTCTAGCCTTGCGGCGGTCGTAGGGTTCGCGGCGGCTACCGACATGCTGCTCTCCGCGCGCAAAATATTCATTGAGGAAGCGTTGCGGATCGGTCTGGCTCAACAAGTTCATGACCAATCTACATTGGTCGAAAAAGCGGTGGCCTATGCCGATGAGATGGCGCGACTGACATCGCCACGCACCGGAGGCATCATCAAGCGCCAGCTCTGGCGTGCGCGCGCTACCAGTTATGCCGACGCGCTGGCAGACTCAATGGACGAAACGCGCGCCTGTATGCAGACCGAAGACTTTCGTGAAGGCATAGCATCTTTCAAGGAGAAACGTCCGCCGCGCTTTACCGGACGCTGAAGGGACAACGACGACATCATGCAAAGCACGTCGGAGCACGCCAGATATTATCCGCCTCGCGTCAAGAAGCGCAAACCGGCACAGAGGCGCGCCGGCTGCCGCAATGGCGTCGGAATGTCGCGGAGCGTACTTCGCCAGTGGCCAGCGCAGCCACGACACCATCGCAGGACGTCAAAATCTTGCCGGGATGCAAGCCCTGATCGCCGCGAAGACCTTGGTTGCCCCTTAGCCGTTTACGAACCTTTATCAGAGAGTATGGGCACACCGGCGATTTTCGCTGATCGTATCAGTTGATTTTCTCTCGAAAGAGACCAAGCTGGAGAGATCGGGACAGGTCTTCTCGACCAGCACTTCATGGCTGGCCGCGCTTGTGGTCCTGTGTCAAGCCCGTTCGATGAGGATGGCGGGCGCCATCCCCCCAGCGGCGCACATTGTCACAACGCCGCGCTTGAGATCTCGGCGCTCCAGTTCGTCCAGCAGAGTACCTATCAGTATCGAGCCCGTTGCTCCGATCGGGTGGCCGAGCGCCAAAGCGCCACCATTGACGTTGATCTTATCCCGGTCGATGTCGAGGTCGCGGATGAATTTTTCCAAGACCACCGCAAACGCTTCATTCACTTCCCAAAGATCAATTTTATCCTTGGTCAAGCCGACTTTCTCCAACAGCTTTTTTGCTGCCGGAACCGGGCCATTGAGCATCAGCGTCGGACAGTCGCCATGATTGACATAGGAGACAATGCGCGCGCGCGGCTTCAGACGGTGCTTCTCGATATAGTCGCCCGAAGCAATCAGTAAAGCGGCCGCGCCGTCTACTACGCCCGACGAGGTGCCGGCGTGATGGGCACCTGTCCATTGGAGGTCCCGATAGACTTCGTTGATCAGTTCACGATTGGTCGTACCATCCGGTCCACCCGGAGAGTCGGCTGCCTCCTCGAATGCAGGCCGCAGCCCGGCCAGGCTCTCATAGGTGGTTTGGGGACGCGGATGTTCGTCCTGGGCGAGCAGCACGGTTCCGTCCTCCGCAGAGATCGGAACGATGCTCTTTTCAAACCAGCCTTCTTGGATTGCGATCGCCGCCCGCCGCTGACTTTCCACTGCCAGCCGGTCCAGTGCTTCGCGGTCTATACCCTCCATTGCGGCAATCGCATCGGCAGCTACACCCTGATGGGGCTGAGGATGATGATGACGCAAGCTGGGATTGCCACAGCCGATGCCGAGCGTATCGGGGGGAAGCGTATTGGTGTAGGACATCATTTCCGAACCGCCGGCCACAATCAAATGCTCCATTCCTGCCATGATCGACGCCGTAGCGAAGTTCACAGTCGTGATACCGCCGCCGCAGGCGCGGGCAAGCGTTACTCCGCTGACGCCGATGTTATAACCTGCGTCCATCGCAGCCATCCGTCCCAGGTTCTTGCTCTGTTTGCCAAGCGGGATACCCACCGACCAGATTACGTCGTCGATATCGGCGGTATCGATTTTGGTGCGTTTTGCTAATGCACGCAGGACTGTCGCGGCAAGTTGCTGCGGATGCAGCGAGGCAAGCTTGCTCTTGTCCGACTTACCGGTTCCGCGCGGTGTGCGGCATGCATCGATAATATAGGCCTCGGCCATCAATCGTTCCTTTTGGGATCAATTATAAATAGTGCGACATTTCACTCACAGAAGGTCTCACCTCTTTCCGCTTTTTCTTCGAGCAGCTTCGCCGGCCGGAAGGCCGCGCCGTGCTCGGCCTCGAGTGCTTTTAAGACCTCAACGACTTTGGGGAGGCCGACCGTATCGGCCCAGAACATCGGCCCCCCCATATAGGCCGGCCAGTTATACCCCAACACCGCTGCGATATCGATGTCGGAAGCGCGCAATGCAATGCCTTCCTCCAGCAGCTTCGCACCTTCATTGACCACCGGATATAATAGCCGGGCAACAATGTCTTCTTCCGTTTTCTTACCCTTGTTCTTCGCCTGCTTATAGTCCGCAAAGGCCGTGATCAGACGTGCAGCCTCGGGCGAGGAGGAAATTTTCCGGTTCTCATCATAATCATAGAAGCCTTTGCCGTTCTTCTGACCTAGACGGCCGGCGGCCACGAAGTCGCCGCGGAGGTTACGTTCCGAGCTTTTGATGACGTCAAGCCCCACCAGATCCGCCATCTGGAACGGCCCCATGGCGAACCCATAGTCATAGATTGCCTTGTCAATCTGTTCGGGGCTTGGGCCTTCAAGCACCAGCCGATAAGATTGCTCGCCGCGTTTGGACATGATGCGATTGGCGATGAATCCATAGCACACCCGGCTAAGGACCGCGACTTTGCCTATCGTCTTTCCGAGCTTCATTGCGGCTGCAATCACCTCTTTGGAGGTCTTTTCGCCGCGCACGACTTCCAACAGTCGCATCACATTTGCCGGGGAGAAAAAGTGCAGACCGACTACGTCTTCGGGACGGCCAGTGGCTGCCGCGATCTCATCGAGATCCAGATAGGAGGTGTTGGACGCCAGGATAGCACCCGGCTTAGCGATTTTGTCCAGCTTGCCAAAAATATCCTTTTTGACGGCAATGTCCTCGAACACCGCTTCGACTATAAGATCGACATCTGACAACGCAGACAAATCCAAGGCGGGCGTGAGCAGCTCCATGCGTTGTTCGAGTTCTTCCGCGGTCAGACGGCCTTTTTTCGCAGTTCGTTCATAATTCTTGCCGATAACGGCAATACCGTGATCAAGTGCTTCCTGCTTCATTTCCACCAGAGTCACGGGGATTCCAGCATTCAGGAAGTTCATGGTGATCCCGCCACCCATCGTTCCCGCTCCGATCACGCCGACTGACCTTATCGGTCTAGAAGGCGTATCCTTCGGCACATCGGGAATCTTCGCCGCCTGACGCTCGGCAAAGAACAGATGGCGCAGTGCTTCGCTTCTGGGCGATCCACGTAACTCGAAGAAAAGTTCCGATTCGCGCGCCATCCCCTCGTCGAACGGCAATTCTACAGCGGCCTCAATTGCCTTGATGATGTTTTCTGGCGCTGTAAAACCGCGGAAGGACCGGGCGTGCGTCGCCCGGAAATCATCGAACAGCTGGCGGTCGCCTTTAAAAGGATCGACCTTTTCCTGCCGATCGCGCACGCGGCAAAGCGGCCTCCCCTCGACGATCACCTGACGCAGGAATGCAACCGCATCCTCACGCAAATGGCCTTCCCTGGCCAAGCCATCAATCATACCCAATTCTACCGCCTCCTCGGCCGAAACCCTGCGACCGCTGGTGATCAGATCGAGCGCGAGCTTCGGTCCGACGACGCGAGGCAGTCGCTGTGTTCCGCCCGCGCCGGGCAGAAGGCCCAAATTGACTTCTGGCAATCCCAGTTCAACCGACGGCAATGCAATGCGATAATGGCAATGGAGAGCCAATTCATAACCGCCGCCCAGCGCGAAGCCATGGATGGCGGCGAGGACCGGCTTGGGCCCCTCCTCGACCTTGGCGAGGAGGGTACGCAGTATGGGCTCCTCGGGGGGTCGCCCAAAGGAGGTGATGTCAGCACCGGCGAAGAAGGTGCGTCCTTCGCACATGACGACGATACCTTTCACAGCATCGTCGGACAAATATCTTTCAAATCCTGTAAAAAGCGCCTTTCGAACGTCGACGCTGAGCGCGTTGACTGGCGGCGAATTGATAAAGATTATCCCGATTTCGCCGTCTATCGCAAACGAACCCACACCACTCATCCTGAACTCCTTATAATTATCTACCTATTTACATGCAAACCGCGTCTTTACAAGCAGGCCTAAATCTCGCGCAAGGGGCAGCTTAATCAATCGGGCTTGTATAACGTCAAATGCCGGATTTTCAGAACTGAGTCGCGGGTATTTCGACCGTCAAACCATCCAGAGAGTCGTCCACGATGACTTGGCAGGAAAGACGGCTATTATCCTGCGGATCTATGGCCATCTCCAGCATATCCACTTCGTCGCGGGAAGCGCAGCCAACCTGATCCAGCCACAGTTCAGGGATATAGATGTGACAAGTCGCACATGACATTTCGCCACCGCAATCGGCGACGATCCCGGGAATATTGTTCTTCATAGCGATTTTCATAACGGACATTCCCTCGTCGGCCTCTACCGTCCAGGTCTTACCGTCTGCCGCCACGAAATTAACGTTCACCATAGTTCCTCCGTCACGAATTCAAGTAGCTGGGCTTCCGGCGCAATATCAACTCGCAGCTGCCCAGCGTGCAGCAGCTCAATATGATGGGCCTTATGTTTCAGGTCGTAAGGACCCGATTGCGACCCATCTTTCCGTTTAATCCTTCCACCGCTTGCTCCAACTCACGCCCGATCCTGCGCACGATTTCGTCGACCGGCAATACGCTGTCGACGAGGGAAGAAGCATGGCCAGCGCTGAGAATATCTTTCCACGCTTTAATGCCTGCGGGCAAACGCGCTCGTTCGCCGGATTCCAGGTCAGGCATATGCGCCAGGTTCAATCCCGCCGCGACTAGGGACGAGCTGAGAAAATTTGCAGGCAGACCGGAAATTGCGTTCGTATAAACAATGTCCGAAAGTTCGGCGTCCACGACGCTGCGCTTGTACGCGTCGCCGGCCATCGATTCCGCCGAAGCAATGAAGCGAGTGCCCATATACACCATGTCCGCACCCAGCGCGATCGCGGCGGCAACGCCATGGCCATCGCCGATGCCGCCACCCAACACGACAGGTCCATCGTAGAATTTGCGGACCGCGCGAAGGAAGCTGAACGGGGACGCTGCGCCCGCATGCCCGCCCGCCCCTGCGCATATGAGGATGAGGCCGTCCACACCCGCCGCGATCGCCTTTTCGGCATGACGTATCGTCGTTACGTCGTGCAACACCTTGCCGCCCCAGCCATGGACGCGCCGCACCGTATCGGTCGGATCGCCGACGCTAGTGATGACCAGTGGCGCATGCGCTTTCTCCATCGCCGCGACCACGGCATCGAAATCGCGATAGCGGCCCGGCCAGACGTTGATGTTCACGGCGTAGCTGGCTGCGTCCCGTCCGGCCAATCTCTCCTCAATAGTCGCTAGCCAATACTGTAGCTGCTCCGGGGTGCGCGCATTCGCGGCGGGGAAGGCGCCGATGATGCCCGAACGACATGCCGCGACAACCAGATCCGGCCCCGAAATAAGGAACATCGGCGCCGCAATAATTGGTAATGCCGTTGCCCCGAACGGAGAATCCGCGAGCGCAAAGTCAAGCATCGAGCAACCGCCGGGCGATAACATGCGCCTGAATTTCGCCGGCGCCCTCGAAAATGTTCAGAATGCGCGCGTCCGCCAGTAAACGGCTGATCCGATATTCCATCGCAAACCCGTTGCCGCCATGGATCTGAAGCCCGTTATCCGCCGCCGACCAAGCCACACGCGCACCGAGCAGCTTGGCCATCCCAGCTTCCAGGTCGCAACGCTTACCTTGATCCTTCTTCCATGCGGCATGGTAGGTTAGTTGGCGTGCGCCCAGCAGTTCGGCTGCGACCATCGCCAGCTTGTTCTGAACGCGCGGGAACTCAAAAATCGGACGGCCAAACTGCTTACGCTCCAGCGCATAGCTCAGTGCGACGTCGAGCGCCGCCTGTCCCACACCGATGGCGCGTGCGGCCGTCTGTATACGGGCGCTCTCGAACGTGGCCATGAGGTGTTTGAACCCCTGCCCTTCCACGCCGCCGAGAAGGTTTGCGGCGGGAACGGAGAAGTTCTCAAAGCCGATCTCATATTCCTTCATTCCGCGATAGCCGATCACCTCGATCTCGCCACCGGACATTCCCTCCGAAGGAAAAGGATCGTCATCGGTGCCGCGCTGTTTGGATGCCAAAAACATCGAAAGCCCGCGATAATCCTTGCTTTCCGAGTGGGTGCGAACCAGCAACGTCATCAGGTCGGCCCGCGCGCCATGGGTGATCCAGGTCTTGTTACCGTTGACGACATAGTGGTCGCCATCCTGAGTCGCGTGCGTGCGCAACGAACCCAAATCAGAGCCGGTGTCAGGTTCGGTGAAAACCGCAGTAGGCAGAATTTCGCCACTCGAAATCTTCGGGAGAAAATGCGCCCGCTGCTCATCCGTGCCGCCCGTTAGGATGAGTTCCGCGGCAATCTCTGAGCGCGTGCCTAGAGAACCTACGCCGATCCAGCCCCGCGACAGCTCCTCGGACACCACGCACATGGCGATCTTTCCCATACCCAGTCCGCCAAACTCCTCGGGAACCGTCATCCCGAACACCCCCATCGCGGAGAGCTCCTCGACAAGCTCGATAGGGATCAGTTTGTCCGCTAGGTGCCAATCATGCGCATAGGGAGCGACCTTGTCGCGCGAGAAGGCAAAAAATTGTTCGCGCACCATGGCCATGGTTTCATCGAGGCCGTCGGTCTCAAGCGTTGCGCGCGCCCGCGCCTCGACCAGATACGCGCCGACTTCTGACAAGAGCTCCTGGTTGCCGCTTTGGCGCGCCAATTCAACCAGCGCCGGATGATCCAGTAAAGCGAGCGTTTCTGCACGGCGGGTCAACTGAAATGGCCGGATAACTTCATTCTGGGTCATGGAGATGCCGGCGCGAAGCTGCGCCGCATATTCTACGAAAAGCAGCTGAACAAGGGCTTTGTCGGTCGGCGTGAACTCTCCGGCATCGGAGAGCCGAGCGGCCCATTCCGCAGTTTGGTGGAGAATTGCAGCGTAGGTCGCGTACCAGGCAAAACCATGCACCACATGTTGTTCCGCATCGAGCCTCTCGCGACTGAAACAGCCGCTCCCTCCCTTCAGGTCCAAGGTTACAGCAGCGACAAACACGGAAACCGCGCCCGCAGCTTTTTTCAGCAAGTCGGGAAGACGCGTCTGGTCCGCAACACTTACATCGTTCGTCAAAATAGCCTCGACCATAATTACCTCGTCATTTCAGAAGGCCGCAAGCCCCAGCTCGATCAACTCGCCCGTTCGAATATGGCGGCTAGCCCCTGCCCGCCCCCGATGCACATCGTCTCCAGCCCATATCGCCCCTCGCGCCGGACCAGCTCCCGAGTAAGGTTGCACAATATACGCCCACCGGTGGCGCCAATCGGATGCCCCAGCGATATGCCCGAACCATTGACATTGAGCTTGTCGGGATCGTTCCAGTTCCAGCCCTTGAGGCAGGCAAGCACCTGCGGAGCGAACGCTTCGTTCAGTTCGACGAGATCAATGTCTTTCCAACCCATCCCGCTCCGCGCGAACAGCCGCTCGACCGCCGGGACCGGCCCGATGCCCATGCGCGAAGGATCGCAACCGGCCGCGGCCCAGCTATGAAACCAGGCGATCGGTTCGAGACCGAGTTCTTCAAGCTTATCTTCGGCCACCACCAGACACACGGCGCCCGCGTCGTTCTGTTGGCTGGCATTGCCCGCCGTAACGACACCGTCTTTTTCAATGGGGCGCAAATGGGCCAGCGATTCTGCCGTGGCGTCTTCGCGAATGCCCTCGTCCCGTACGACAACGACGGCATCGCCGCGCCGCTGGGGCACCGCCACACGGATCAGCTCGTCATCGAACTTACCCTCGTTCCACGCCTGGGTTGCACGGCGATGGCTGCGCGCCGCATATTCGTCGCACTCTTCGCGTGTGATGCCATAATCGCTGGCGAGGTTGTTGGCCGTCTCGATCATGCCGCTGATCACGCCAAAACGCGAGACCGGCTGAGACATTACTCGGCCACGCGTGAGCCGGTCGTGCATCGTGGTGGAGCCCGAACGCGCCCCACCCCGATGGTCGATCGAATAATATTCGACGTTGGACATGCTTTCCACACCGCCCGCGATCACAACATCGGCAGCACCGGTCTGAATGCGCATCGCCGCGTCGATAACCGCCTGAAGCCCGCTGCCACAGCGCCGGTCAAGTTGAACGCCCGGAACCGAAAGCGGCAGATCGGCGGCCAGGGCCGACCAGCGTGCGATGCACGGCGCTTCGCCGTTGCCGTAGCCCTGGGCGAACACGACGTCGTCAATCCGCTCGGGGTCCAGCTTCGTCCGTTCCATGAGCGCGCGTATCACAATAGCACCCAGTTCTCCCGCCTGCAGAGAAGACAGTGACCCCATGAACTTACCGACGGCCGTCCTTATGGGGGAAACAATAGCTGCTCTGCGCATCTGGTTCATTCCTCGAAATTCATTTGCTTTACGAAGCGAGTACCTATCTCAGGTGGCATGCTCGGTGAGCATTTCCTTGACGGCAGGCAGGGCCGGCTTCATCGACGGAGTCCGCGGCAGGTCCCCGACAAACACGTATTTCACCGGCATTTGATATGGTGATAACATCTCCGAAAGGAATATTTTCAATTCCTCCGCTGTCGGCGGCACCTTTCCCGCCGCCGCTATGATCGCGGCGACTGGAACCGTACCCAACCGCGCATCGTCCATGCCTACCACAACGGCCTCCCGTACTGCCGGGTGCTTTTGCAACGCCGCTACGACCTCGTCGGGATGGACCTTGAAGCCGCCCCGATTGATCGCGCCATCGGCACGCCCATGGACCCACAGATAATAATCCTCATCAAGCGACGCCAGATCTGTCGTGCGCACCCAGTCCGTTGCATCGCCCACTTGGCGTCCGCGAAGCTCCAGTATTCCCTTTTCACCTAAAGGAAGCGGCGCTTGGCTGTCGCCATCAACAATGCGCGCCTCGATACCGGGCTGGATCTTGCCGACGCTCCCGCGCTTCTGGTCATATAGTTCGCGGAAGGCGGAGATTTCCCAACCGGCAACACTACCGGAAAATTCGGTTGCGCCATACTGGACGAGCACCGGCAGACCGTAACGCTCGCGAAATTCGTCGATCAGCGAGGGATCGACCGGTGCGGTACCTGAACGAATTGCGACCAGGCTGGACAGCCGCTCTTTGGGAATATCCGCGTCCAGGATCATCTGCAAAGCGGCGGGAGGAAGGTTCACCACGCGGGGTAGCGTGCGCTCCACCGCATCGACCCATTCTCCAACGGAAAACTTCTCCATCAGCGCGAGCTTGCGCCCTTCGGCCAGCGTCATGAGCACAGTGAATAACCCGCTCATATGCGTGAGCGGTGCGGTCTGGAGACGCGTACCCGATCGCAAGCGCAAACCCATTTCGCCTCTTTTGCGGTCGAGCGACTGCACCGATTCAAGGCTTTTGTTGAAATTGCTCCGTAACAGCGGAATTCTTTTCGGCGCGCCGGTCGTGCCGCTGCTCAACATCTCGAACATCGTCTCGGGTGCAAGCCTCTCAAGTGAAGCGGGCGGCGGTTTGCGAAATCGATTGCCCCACTGGGGCATGACGCCGACCTCGTCTGAAAGCCGTATAGTCGGAATGGCGAGAGCGTCGGCAACATCGCAAACCTCGGCCGACATATCCGTGTCGAGCCCGATCAGCAGAGTTGGACATTGTCGCTCGATATCATTGGCAAGCTTTGCTGCAGGAATAAGCGGATTGAACCCGACCGCGCAGCGCCCCGAAACAACGCACGTCAGCAGCGCGGCAATCGGCCCAGCACGATTACGTAGCAACAGACCGACCCTGCCGTCCTGGGGAACCCCGGATCGGCCGACCATCTTCACGAGCGCTTGAACAAGCTCGTCAAGTTGCCCCCAAGTCCACCAGACCTTCTGCGATTCGACAGCCGGCGCTTTGGGTTCGAGCTTTGAAATTTCCTGGAGCAGCTGTTCGATCTGCATATATTATGCCCTCTCCCTAGCTGTCGAAGGTCACGCCGGTGTCGAGCGCCCGATAGCGCTCCACCTCATGCTCGATCATCTTGTCGATGTCTTCTTCGGCCGGACGCGGCAGCTCGACCGGCTTCTCGCGCGTCGGCAGCAATACAATCGCGTCAGCTGGAGAAACCATGGTGCCCCATTGATTTTCGACCCGCATCTTCAGATGCACTTCGGCGCCGACATCGGTCCGCTTCTTCTCGACGACCTCGCCGCTGATCCAATATGTGTCGCCGGTGTAGACGAACTTGCGATGCTCGCAGCTCATCTTCCACAGCCACCCGTCATCGCCCATCCAGTTGGTAATGAGATTTGCGAGGAAGGTTTCGCGCATCGCGCCGTAGTCATAGCTGAGCGGCACGCCGAGTTCGTTCGCCCATTCCTTCTCCCAGTGGAGACGCTGTACCGTATCGGGAATGTTGAGCGCATTGCGCGTGAACATGCCGCCGGCCTTTTTGCGAATTTGGTATGAAATCTTGAAGCCGCCGGGCGGTGTAAGCTGCAGTCCCCATCCCATATGCCAAGCGATAAGGTCGGAGGTGCGTAGCGGCCCGCGGACAATCGTTCCGAGCTCGTTGCCGATTTCAACATCCTCGAAGTAACGCATCTCGGCCCCGCGGATCGTCTCCGCATCATAGGCGGCGTCGATCTTCGCCAGCTGCTCGTCGGAATATGGCTCAGGCAGCTCGTATTTTTTCTTCTTTTCCTTTGAAGCATGGCGCTCGGCCCGTATCCATGTTCCCCGACGAATATGCACAAGTTCATCGTCCTGATTGCGATAGATAAAGGCTTGCACTTCCGCGACACTGCGGCCGCTGAATTCGCTTTTGTCCCGGGGCACCACACCTATCAGGGCACAACGGCGCCGGATGCGATCGCCGATCATCAGGGGGCGCCACCACTCGAACTCCATTACCGCCTGGTAAGAACCCAGCCCCGCCAGCGGGTCTCCTTTGAGTAGCGCGCTGATTTCCGGTGAGCGGGGAACCGAATCGGGTTCTCCCATGGTGTAATGGAAGGTCGGCGGCGCAACCAGCCCGCCCCATCGCGTTCTCTGACCATATACAGGATTGCAAAAGAGCGGATTGTCGTCGCCATACCCGTTTGCGAAGTGCCGGGAGCCGTCCCAAGTCACCTCCATATTATGCACTGCGCGATTTTGATTATACTGAACGCCAAGCCGCTCGCGCAGCTTGTCGACCGCAGCGTCGGTCAGCACGCCGACTTTCTTTGGTGCCTTGTGCGCGTTTATTAGCATATCCCGCCCCGCCTAATGGCTGCCGCGAGGTTCATCGCGGTATATCCTTGAACGGAATCCCTTTATCGGGGCGATAATCCTGAGGCAGGCCCAATATCCGTTCGGCAATTGTGTTGCGCAGAATCTGATCGGTTCCCCCTGCAATCCGGCTCAACGGGACTAATAGCCAGGATTCGGTAAATCGTTCGTAGGTTCGGCATCCAGGCTTGCGCTCGATCGATTCTGGGCCGGCCGCGTCCATTGCAACGCGCGCGAATTTCTGTCGCGACGCCATCAGGACCAGCTTCGCGATAGATCCTTCCGGGCCAGGTTCCTGCCCCTCTACAATTGCTTTGAAAGCACGTCGATTAATCGCGCCCAGTGCCTCGGCTTCATAAAGCACGCGTGCCGTCGCATCGCGCAGATCGGGATCGGCGTTCTTGCCAAACAGCCCGTTTCCTTCGCCAAGCAATATCAGAGGATCGGGTCCGTATCCCCAGGAGTCAGTGACTGAATAACGCTCTATCATCAGTGTCTGTATCGCAACCTTGAAGCCGTCCCCGACTCTGCCGAGACGCTGGCTGTCGGGCACCAGTACCTCGTCGAAAAAGACTTCGTTGACATGATTGGGAGCGAGCATGCGAACCGGCCTCACGGTCACACCCGGGGCCTTCATATTGACGAAAAAAAAAGTCAGGCCCTGGTGCTTCGGCAAGGTCGCGTCGTGCCGGGCCACGATGATGCCCCAGTCGCAATATTGCGCCCAACTGGTCCATAATTTCTGGCCGTTCAATACCCAATTGCTGCCTTCCCGCCGAGCCGTCAACCGAAGCGCGGCGAGGTCCGAACCGGCGGCCGGCTCTGAGAAAAGCTGACACCATAGCTCTTGGCCACGGATCGCCTTAGGCATCAGTTCACGTTTCTGATCTTCGTTCGCATGGGCGATCATGATCGGGACCGGCATGCCCATCGTGATTGCAAAATAGCTCGTCGGCAGGTCGTATTGCGCTTCTTCCTGACTGAAGACGATCTTTTGCATGTCTGTGCCGCCCCCCCCGCCATATTCGGTCGGCATGGAAATCGCGGCATAACCATGATCCGCCTTCAGCGCCTGCCATCTACGGCCGAGCGCCAGATCTTCCTCCTCCGTAAGCCCCTTACGCGCATCCCCGGAGAAATTTCCTGCATGCTCGGCGAGAAACGCTCTTGCCTTCGTACGATAGACCGCGATGTCGGAATTGTCGCCGCCCTCGGCGCGCGCGGCTGCCCGTGCTCCTTGCGCCAGCGAGAGAATACGATGGCGCCACGCCTCCTGATTTCCCAAGTCGACTGACATGCAACGGGCGCGTTTCAGATAAAGGTGTGGCGCGGCCTCCCAGGTACCGCCAATGCCGCCATGCAGCTGGATCGACTCCTGCGCGCAGTAATCCGCCGCACGCATCGCCGCCAGTCGTGCACAGGCAACGGCGTAGGAAAAGCGACTAGGAGGTGCTTCCAGCGCGGCAAGTCCCGCACCGCGCGCGACCTGGATCAGGACAAAGAAATCGGCCAACATGTGCTTTATTGCCTGCAAGGCGCCGATTGGCTGGCCAAAAGCCCTACGCTCCAGCGCATAGTCGCGGGCGGCATCGAGCGAAGCCTGCGCCACACCCACCTGCTCAAATACTGTCAACACCGCCAGCTCGTCGGTAAGACGCTCAGCGGCAGAGCGGCCGCCTACTAGTGTCGCCTGCGCGCAATTCAACGTAATGTGGGCGTAACCGCGTGAATTATCGATTGATTCAATGATCTGTCGTTTGACAGCTCCTTGATTAAGCGCCACCGAAAACAGCTGATCGTCACAGCTAGTCACCAGCAGATGGTCGGCAAATGCGCCTGCGGGAACGGCCTTGCAAATGCCGGTCAAACAGCCTTCGCCGGCAACTGGCAGCCTGTCGGGGGACCCGACGGTCGTCGCCATCACCGTCAACAAAGCTGCACCGCTCGCTGCCGCTTCGACCAGTTCGCGAAAGGACGAAATACCCGACCGTGCCAGAGCCGCCGTGGCCGCGCAATGCGCGGCATAGGGTATGGAGCCAAGCGAGGAACCAAGCTCTTCGGCGATCACGCATTGGGCCGATATATCGAAGCCGAAACCGCCCGCCTCCTCTGGGATGCCAATACCCAGCCAACCCAGTTCTGCCGCAGTAGACCATAATGAGCGATCGAATTCGCCAGACCTGTCCAGCAGATTGCGCATCATCTCATGACAGTTCGCGTCGTCCAGCGCACGCCTGGAGCTAACCCGAATCGCCTCCAGCTCCTCCTCGGAGGCGGAAGTTGTGGCGCTAACCGACCCATCACAAGAGTTCATTCGAATTCCGCTCCCCATGCCTTTGCTCGACGACGAGAAAGCCATCATATTCAGTTACCTTGCGCCTCGCACTGACCACAATGCGGCGGGTCGCCACAAAAAGTGAGAACCATCCTCGGGAAAAAAATGCCTTCAATTTCTTCGTCCACACCTTATATACCGTTTAATTGTATATAGGATTTTGCTATGAGACAAGTGGGTGACAGCTACAATCGAGACAAGATGCATGATCCGGCGCTGAATGAAGTCATTCGCGCTTTTGCGCGAGACGAGCTATAGAGTTGGAATGCATTATCCCGATCAGCGAGAGCGGTTTAGAAGCGACCGCAACATGTGCTGTAGACAATCGAAGAAATTACCCAAGGGGAAGACACTGCAATGGAACTAAAACCCGGATCGCGCTGGAAAAGTGCATCTTGCAGCACCGAAATCATAGTCGTTCGTCCGCCCAAAACGTCCGTTACGCTAGAATGCGGGGGGCACGCCATGGTGCCTGCGGGCGAAACGCTGACGACCGCGGAATTGCTTCCGGCCCATTCCGGCGGAACGATGACGGGCAAACGGTATTTCGACGAGGAAAGTGCTCTGGAGGTTCTCGTCACGAAGGCGGGTCAAGGCTCTCTTTCTGCCGATGGTAGGCCCATGCCCGTTAAAGAAGCCAAAGCACTTCCAAGTTCTGATTAACGGCAAGGGGTTCGACATGGAATTGCCGCTTCTTCTCGAGATGGGGGCCGACGCCTTTCCAGATCGCATCGCCATTGCAGGTCCGGCCGGATCGGTAACATTGGATGAGTTACATCGGAGTGCCAAAGGCTCCGCCAGCTGGTTGATGCGGCAGGCAGGAGACAAGCTCGTCTACATCGGGCTTAACGGCCCGGCGTTTCCGCTTTGCTTGTTTTCGTCCGGCCTTGCCGGTCGGCCCTTCGTTCCGCTTAATTATCGGCTCCCGGACGACGATTTGCGGCGCCTTCTGGCCCGAACCGCGCCTGCTGTGGCCGTCGTGGATGCGGACATGATGCCGCGTGTCGCCGGGATTGAAGGTATCATGGCGATCACCCCCGAGCAATTTTCATTGCATGCGTCCGAACATAGCGATGCGCAATTCTCTTCCGCTGAAGTGAACGACACGGCGATCCTGCTTTTCACCAGCGGCACCACAGGCGAACCCAAAGCGGCGATCCTGCGCCATTCCAATCTCACCTCCTATGTCATCTCCACTGTGGAATATATGGGAGCGGGCGAGCGCGACGCCACACTCATCAGCGTACCGCCCTATCATATCGCCGGCATCTCGGCTGCATTGACCAACATCTATGGCGGTAGACGTCTCGCCTATTTGCCAACTTTTACGCCGGAAGCTTGGATCCAACTGGCCAAGCAGCAAGGCGTCACCCATGCCATGGTGGTTCCGACCATGCTGGGGCGCATTCTCGATGTGCTGCAAGAACGCGGGGAAGCCTTGCCCGCTCTGCGCGCCCTGTCCTATGGTGGCGGACGAATGCCGCTTCCGACCATCAAAAAGGCGCTTGAAATTCTGCCGGAAGTCGATTTCGTCAATGCGTATGGACTTACCGAAACCAGCTCGACCATCGCCATTCTGGACCCGGACGATCATCGCGCCGCCATCGCATCCGACGACCCCATGGTACGCAGGCGCCTGAGCTCGGTCGGCCGCCCGTTACCGACTCTCGAACTCGAAATTCGCGACGAGGCAGGAATCGTATGCGCGGCGGGAGTACCCGGCGAAGTCTTTGTCCGGGGTGAACAGGTTTCGGGTGAGTATCTCGGCAGATCCGCGCTGACTGCCGACGGATGGTTCCCGACCAACGATGCCGGCTGGCTCGACGGAGCGGGTTATCTGTTCATCGAGGGTCGCCTCGATGACGTGATCGTGCGCGGCGGCGAGAATATTTCTCCTGGGGAGATCGAGGATGTTCTGCGGGAGCACGAAGCTATAGACGATGTCGCCATCCTTGGTTTGCCTGACAATCAATGGGGTGAACGTGTTGCAGCGGCCATCGTACTCAAGCCGGGTAAAGCGGCAAGTCAGGACGAGCTGAAGCAATGGGTTCAGGCGCGACTGCGTTCGACCAAGACGCCCGAAACGTGGGATTTTCGAGATGCCTTACCTTATAACGACACCGGCAAGGTTCTGCGTAGAACTCTCAAGGTTGAGATGGCCAAAGCCTTGGCCAATGATTGAATTCGCCGGTGGACACGGCCTCTCAACCATGCCTGCCCGGTAACGAAGACAAACTCGCGGCATATTATGCCCGCTGCCTGCTCTCCACACTGGGTATTGAAGCTCCAGTAAGCGGCGAAGCGGATCACCCCGCTTTGGCCTGGCGCCGGGCCGGGCTGATGGCCATTACTGGCTTACCGGGCGGCAAAGGCCTCGTCCATCCCGCCCCGCTGGCCGCTGCTGCCGATGGCGCTCTTATGGCGCTGGGCTTCATCGCGCCGGATGCAACCGATCTCCCCACGTCGGGTGCCCTGCTGCTGGGCGAACGGGCCCGTATCCTGCGGCTTCGGCGCAAGGGCGCAGTCTCAGCGAATGGTAGCTGCCACCTATTCGAATGCCTCGACGGCCGCATCGCCATAAACCTGGCGCGCGAAGACGACCGCGAACTTCTGCCTGCACTGCTGCATTGCGAGCCCGAAACTGACGAGGCCGCCCTCTCCTCGCTTTTCGCCCGGCATTATCGAGCGGACATGCTTGCCCGTGGCGTGGAACTCGGCATGGCAATAGCCGCTGACGTACCCGTGACCGGTGTCCACCAGTGGTTCGCGGCGTCTTGTAGGAGATACCGAGCCAAGCCGGCGCACTCACCGCGCGTGCTCGACTTTTCCTCGCTTTGGGCCGGGCCTTTGGCCGGATCGCTGCTCGCCATGATGGGAGCGGAAGTTGTGAAGGTCGAGAGCTTGACACGACCCGACGGCGGCCGATTAGCCAATGAAGATTTTTTCAACCTGTTGAACGGAATGAAGCAGCAGGGGACGATTGATTTCCAGGATCGCGAACGCCTGCGCGATCTGGTCTTTTCAGCGGATATTATCATTGAGGCCAGCCGCCCCAACGCATTACGCCGGATCGGTATACTGGCGGAACAGTTCATCGCCCAAGGGGGTCTTTGGATCGGCATTACAGGCCATGGTCGGCTGCCCCCTCATGACCGGCGTGTGGCCTTTGGTGACGACGCGGCTGTCGAAGCCGGACTGGTGCATGCAATGAAGCTTGGCTGGGACACCGCTTTATTTGCCGGTGACGCCATAGCGGATCCTATGACCGGCATTCATGCCGCCTTGGCGACCTGGCATTTTTGGTCTCAAGGGGTGAGCGCGCTGGTCGATATCTCGCTTTGCGGAACTATGCGCCATGCCATGAGTCTCGGCCTGTGCTCGACTGAGCAACTGTCGCACTGGCAGGCTTTGGCGGAGGAAGATGGAGCCCCGCTCTATCCACAGCGTCTCCCGGTTGTAACA
Organism: Sphingobium sp. SCG-1; assembly: GCF_002953135.1. Taxonomy (NCBI): domain Bacteria; kingdom Pseudomonadati; phylum Pseudomonadota; class Alphaproteobacteria; order Sphingomonadales; family Sphingobiaceae; genus Sphingobium; species Sphingobium sp. SCG-1. The sequence goes on along the minus strand of NZ_CP026372.1, from coordinate 572,213 downwards.
GCCACCAATGAGATGCATCAGGACGTCCGAGAACAGGACGGTGCCCGCGATAAATCGGAAAGAGAATGGATTTCGACGGCAAAGTGGCGTTCATAACTGGGGCCGGCTCGGGAATAGGCTATGCCATTGCCGAGACACTTGCTGCCAGAGGCGCGACGATAATGATCGCGGACATGGATGCAATGGCGGGTGAAAAAGCTGCCCGAGTGCTTATCGAGGCAGGGAGAACTGCCGCAGCCATAGCATGCGACGTCGGCGAGCCGGAAAGTGTCGAACTGGCCGTGACAATGACCTGTCGGCAATTCGGCGGCATAGATATACTGGTCAACATTGCCGGATTGCATCTACCCCATTACACAAAGCGTGTGAGCGAACCGGCGTACGACGCATGGTGCCGCCTGCTCCAGGTGAATGGGCTTGGCATTGTCTCCTGCGCCAAGGCATGCAGGGAGTCCATGTGGGCGCGAAGGGGGCGTGATCGTAAACATATCCTCAATGGCGGGGTTTAAGGCAGAGAGCGCCTACGGCATCTCTAAGCAGACCGTGAATGGCCTTACTGTCGCTCTAGCAAGGGAATTTTCGGCCGATGGAATCCGCGTCGTGGGTATCGCGCCTGGCCTCGTAGACTCGCAACGCGCTATGGCGGAAATGGGCGAAGAGCTGACGCGACACTATATCGAAGATGTGCAGTTAATAAACCGCCTCGGCCGCCTACCGGACATCGCCAATGCAGCTCGGTTCCTCTGTTCACAAGACGCCAGCTTCATCACCGGCGAGACGCTGATCGTCTCCGGCGGGCCTTCGTTCGCGCCTGAACAAATAACCAAGCGGAGCTGGTCAGCTCCATCTGGCCATCAGCGCCCTTGCCGATCTATCCATTGCTTCGTCAATCATCTACGCCTACGCCCTTCTTTGCCAGTTCCACTATCCGGCGGGCACGGTCCAATGCCTTCGCATCCGGTCGAAAGCTCGCATCTATGGGCGCAATTTGGCTTCGGTGAATGGCGGCTTTTCCCGCAAAACCCAATTTGCAGGCCCGGTCGGCTTCTGCGGCCATCGCTTCAAGATCGTTGAGGTTAAAGGAAGGCGGATCGATTGCAGCAATGCCTCCGGCGGCACATGCAATCGCAATGTGGCATCGCGCGGCATGCAGTAACCCCCCTCCTCGCTCGCATCCTAGATCGGAGGCCATGCCCGCAGCACCGAAAATGATCGCGCGCAGCCTTGGCGTCGCCTCGGCGACAGCTTCCACATGCCTCAGACCCCAAGCACTTTCCACAAGTGCGACGAGAGCCGTTGGCTTCTCATCAGCGCATTGATTTTGCCGCAGTACGCCAGCCGACTCCGATTTCGGCAAGATAAGGAATGTCGGATAGGCATCCGCCAACACGATCGCCTGAAGGTCCGCAAGACCGCCTATCGTAGAGGGCGAATTGATACGAGTGGCTAAGCGGGCAGTATCGTTCGAGCCCAACACGCCAGCCAGACTGCGGCGCGCTTCCGGCCGTTTTTTTTCAGGAGCGACGGCATCTTCCAGGTCAATGCATCGCTTTTGGACGAAAATGCTTTCGCGACGCTATCTAGCTGTCAGCGGGCATGAACAACCAGCTGCATGGAATGCACCTTTCAATTGTTCGCTATGTATCAAAACTTCCTCTCATTTTGGTCGGCCGGATATAAACGTTAAAATAGAACCCTCTAAAATTCTCGGCAGGCTTCCGATTTGTTAATATAATTGAACTATATCCCATTCATAGTATAGGCCGGACAAACGAAAGAAAGGGCTTGAAATGGAACTAAAAGGCGGAGCCGCTCTTGTTGTTGGTGGAGGGGGCGGGTTTGGAGCCGCGACCGTGCGTCGCTTCGCAGAGATGGGCGCAAACGTCGTCGTTGCCGATTTCTCGGAAGAAAAGGGCCAAGCGCTCGCTTACGAATTGGGCGATCGCGGGCACTTCGTGAAAACCGATGTTACCAGCGAGGACTCGGTCCGTACGGCCATCGTCGCAGCGGAACAACTCGGGCCCTTGCGCACATGCGTTATCGTGCATGGCGGCGGGGCTGCGGTTTCACGCATTGTGGGGCGCGAAGGCAAGCGTTACCCCTTTGAAACCTTTCAGAAGACGATTAATCTGTTTCTCGGCGGCACGTTCAACGTTCTTTCGCTGGCGGCCGAATCCATGGCGAAGAATGAGCCGCTCGAATCCGAACAACGGGGCGTCATTATCACCACCGCCAGCATTGCCGGCTTTGAGGGGCAGGTCGGCCAGTCGGACTATGCGGCGGCCAAGGGCGGCGTGATTTCGCTGACGCTTCCCGCTGCGCGCGATCTCGCGCCGCTGGGCATCCGCGTCATGTGCATTGCGCCGGGCACCTTCCTGACGCCGGCATACCGAATAGGGCCGGAAGAAGCGCAGAAAAAATGGGGTCCGCTGGTGCCCAATCCCAAACGCATGGGCAGGCCGGAAGAATATGCTGCGCTGGCCTGCCAAATCGTCGAGAACGACTTTCTCAACGGCGAAACCATTCGCATAGACGGAGCGCAGCGTTTCAACATCAAATGATAGAAAGCCGCGGCGGAAGAGGACTGGACTATGAATGATTATCAGGCGATCACCAATCTCGAACACCGATTTATAGAAAGCCTCGATCAGCGGAACGTTGCTGCCGTAGCCGCTATGTTTGGCGACGACGGCACACTGGAAATGACAGTTCCAGGCTTTCCTCCAATGTCCGGAACGGGCGCATCGGAAGTCAGTCAGCTCCTCGAGCGCATCATACCTACGCCGTCCGCAGGGCACATCGGTCGCCACATTCTTAGCAATCATGTCATCGACATCGACCAGGCTGCGGGAAGTGCTGAGGTACGCATGTATTCCTGCCTTTTCACCGTCTCGGAGGGCACTCCAGTTCATTGCAACGGTTTTGGCCGGCACTATGACAAACTGAAGCTTGTCGATGGCACATGGTGTTTCTCGCACAAACTTATCCAAGGTGATGTCAGGATCCCGCCGCCGAGCCAAGGATAGACAAGTTCTGAGCAATGCTTACCAGCCTGACCGCAGACTCTGGGCACCCGATGGTCCGGTCCTAGTTAACTCGAGAACGCTGTGTCAGCTTCGTACGTCGCAAAATCGAAGAGCGCTCGTTTGCACGTCGAAGGCAAGGGCTACGGAACGCCGGCGGTTTTCGTCCCTGGTTTTGGCGGCGCGGTGGCGAGTTGGGATCCACTCTGGCCGATCCTGCCAACGGGCCGTGGCTATGTTCGCTATGATTTGAGAGGTTTCGGCCAATCTCCTCTCGCTGATGATCAAACTTTTCCCACTCTGCAGATTTGGGCGGTCTGCTCGACGCCCTTGGCTTTGTGACCAATGCGACTTGGTCGGCATGTCCATGGGGGACAGCATCGCACTGAATTCCGCGCTGAACCAGCCAGAAAGGACACGCAGTCTAAGCTTGATCAACACGGCCATGGGACTGGTCCGAGGAATGGTGCAGCCAATGGTGGGCAATCGTAAATGCCGCACCCCTTGGAGCAAGCAAAAGCACTCTGGCTGTCGCACTCCTTTTTCGACAGTATCAGGGATTTACCCGAAATGGGGTTGGTGGAACAGGAAGTGGAACGCTTCTCTGGCAGAGAATGGGTAGCGGACCACCAAACTCCCCTGATGCCCGACCTGGAGCGGTTGCATAGGCGCAAATGCCGTTGATGCTGCTCGCGGGCGGGCGTGACTTCGCCAATTCCCCATAATCGCTGACGTGCTTTCCGCCCCGGTGCCCGCATCATTCTCCATAATCGGAAAGATTGCGGGGTTTTGCCTCAAATTGGGGCCCCGACCTAGTGCCGCGATTGGCTGGCCGAATTCTCGGGCACGATCTCTTGAATTCGCCGTAAACAAGTTCGGTTAAAGTAGGCAGCATATCGTTGGGAGCGTACGCCGAAAGCTATACTGATGCGCAACCGCAACATCCCGCAATCTGCCGCGCGCGTACCGGCAAGAACATCCATGTTAAGTAGTCATGAGGCTGGCTCGCGCCTGCTTGAATGAGGGAAATCTCCTCGCACCCCATGCTCCTGGTTGGATCACCACTCTGCCAGCGCCGCCGCGCGAGCGCGATGCTGCGCTGGCGTACCGAGCCAGGCGTGATCGAATAGCGAGCGCCGAAACCAGTGGCTCAACTCATACTCCCATGTATAGCCGATGCCGCCATGTGCCGCGACGCTGCCGCGGGCTACGGACACGAAGCGATCTGCTATATGTGCCTTGGCGATTGCTGCCGCCCGATGCCGGTCTGGCAATCCCGCGTCCTGGGCATAGGCTGCATACCAGAGCAGAGCCCTGGCGGGTTCGACTTCCAGGGCCAGATCCGCAAGCTGATGCTTGAGGGCCTGAAAACTTCCTATAGGCTGGCCAAACTGCACTCGCTGTTGGGCATAGGATACAGAAAGATCGAGGCAATATTGCGCGGCGCCCAATGCCTCGGCCGCCGACAGAACTAACATAGCATCGAAAAGCCGAGGAACGAGCGGATCACCCGCCGCACACAGCAAGGTCGCAGGCGCCGCCTGGAACGTGACGCTCGAAAGACGGCGAGTATGATCGGAGGACAGCAGGGTTTTCAACAAGACTGCATCTCCTCGTTCCACCAAAGCCAGACCTCCATCGGTGGTTCCCACAATAAAGAAATCGGCGGATCCTGCACCCAGAACAAAACGCACTTCGCCGTTCACGGCGAACCCGTCAAATGCTACATTCCAGCTTTCGGGGATCCAGTTGCCGCCCAGCGCCATAGTCGCGATCCGGGACCCCTCAAGCAGCGCCTTGAGCCAATCGCGCGACCGTTCTGAGGGCAAGCTCGACAGCAGCATTGATGCCAACATCTGCGCGCCAAGCGGGCCCGGCGCGGCAGCCATGCCCGCTGCCTCCATGACCAGCGCGGCATCTACCAGCCCTAGACCTATGCCCCCGCGATCTTCTGGCACCATCAGTCCGGTCAGCCCCAGGTTCATCAATGCCTGCCAGCTTTGCGCGTCGAAGTCGGCTTCGCCCTCCGCGAAGTTCCGCAGGCGGGGTGCCCAGCACTCCCCGAGCGTGCCGCGGACAGCCGCTACGATGGCTTCCTGCTCTTCCGTTGGATGAAACCTCATTGTCCCGCGCCCATCGCCGGATCCCGCGGCAGGCCGAGCCCTCTTTCCCCAATAATGTTGCGTTGGATATTGGTGGTGCCGCCAGCGATCGAGTTGCCAAGCGATCCCATCACCTGATCGAGCCACTTTTCAGGCCCCCGCCCCGGCGAACCGGCGGCCGCCGGCTGAATAAGCGCGTCGCCTCCCATTAGGTCGAGCGCCAGTTTGGCTATCTCGTGACCAGTTTCGGTCGTCAGCACCTTCATCATCAGCTGAATCAGGCCTGCACCTTCCTTCGCTATGGCGAGACTGAACAAGCGGTAACTGGAGTAGCGGTGCGCGAGCACCCAGCCTTCTATTCCGACAAGCGCGTCGCGTACCAACGGCTCGTCGATCGCACGCTTGCTATCGCGGACGGTCGTACGAGCCAGCTCAACAAGTTTGTCGAACTGCGCGCCCAGCGATTCCGCTGAACCGATAGAAGCACGTTCATGGCTTAACGTGGAGCGACTGACCTTCCATCCTTCGCCTCGCTTCCCTACGATCCAGTCCGCCGGGGTAGTAACGCCATTAAAGGATATCTCGAAAAAGCGCGCCTCACCCGTCAATTGTCGAATAGGACGCCGCGCGATGCCCGGCTGATCCAGATTGATCAGCAAGTAGCTTATCCCAGCATGTTTCGGAACGTCCGGCTCGGTACGCACCAGCGCGAACATATGGTTAGCGCGGCCGCCGTTGCTCGTCCAAATCTTCTGTCCGTCGATTAGCCAGCGCCCATCGACCATTTCCCCCTTGCAGCGCAAGGAGGCGAGATCCGAACCTGAACCGGGTTCTGAATAGCCCTGTGCCCATTGCATCGCGCCTTCGATCGTCGGTCGGATGAAAAGTTCCTTCTGCTCGTCTGTACCATGTTCGAGCAAGGTAGGCACAAGCATCCTGACGCCATTATCCGCAAGCTCTATCGGAGCGCGCGCGCGCGTGAACTCATCGCGGATGACGTGCGCGCGGATGACGTCGACCGGCTGTTGCGAGCCGCCATATTGCAACGGAATGTTGCGGTAAAGATATCCGGCTCGAGTCGCGCAACCGCGAAAGTCGGAAAGATCCGACGCCGCATAGGGCGGCGTTTTGCCTTTTGGAGGCCAGCTTTCCTTTAAAAAGTGCTGGATTTCCGTCCGAAATTCCTCGGCCGCAAGGCCAAAATCAAGGTTCATCCCGTTTGCCTCAAATAGCTTATTCTTTTATATGTTTAAGACTTACGCTAGTTCAGGGCCTCGGCAATGGCAAGGACGAGCGAGGCTGTGCAGGCACTAGAGAATAGCGGGTCCGACAACCCGAAAATGCTGCGCGGTAAAGCTGCGCTGATGATGCTGGCAACGCTTGTCATAGCCGAGCTGGCCGCCACCTTCGAAACATCGATGATCATCGCGGGGATGAAGCAGCTGCTAGTCCAGTTCGAAAGGCCGGTCGCCATCGGCTGGCTGCTCACCAGCTATCTCCTTGTCGCCTCCGGTTCAGCTGCGCTCGGCGGCCGTATGGGCGATCTTTTCGGGCGTCGCACCGTTCTCATGATCTCACTCGGTTTCGCTATCACGGGATCGCTGATCAGCGCCGTCTCGCATAGTCTAGAGGGCATCATCGCCGGTCGTGCCATTCAGGGGTTGTCGGGCGGCATTCTGCCCCTTTGCGTGGGCCTTTTGCGGGAAAACCTTTCCATGCGCCGGGTGCCATTGGGCGTAGGGATAATTTCCTCTACCGCCGCAGCAGGCGCGGGCGGCGGCTTGGTCTTGGGCGGACTGCTGGTGGATTATGGACACTGGTCGCTTATCTTCTACTGCAGCGCATTGACCGCTGCGATCGCAATGGTCTTGATGCCTTTTACAGTCCCGAAATCGAAGCCACAGATTAGCTTTACCCGAAATGCCGATTTGATAGCAGGCGCGCTGTTCATGCCGCCAATTGCAATCATCCTGCTCGCGCTCAGCAATATCAGCAATCTGGGGTGGCTGGATGGGCGCATCTGGACGGGCATTGCCGTAGCGGCGGCTGCATTGGTTTTGTGGGCGCGCCATGAGCTGAGCCATCCCAACCCCCTGATCGATGTTCGACTGCTTGCCTACCGGCCGATTCTAAGCGCAAACATATGCATGATCTTCTTAGCCATGAGCGGCATGGCATTCGCCCAGTTCCTTATCCTAATGGTCCAGCAACCGGTTGCGTCAGGCGTGGGGCTGGGCGTCACTGCCACTGTGGCGGGACTGATTAAACTACCGGGCAATATCGTTTCCACGATTACCGCCCCGGTCGATGGACAACTGGTCGCTCATTTCGGAGGACGTGCCATAATCGTTGCAGGGGGTTTGATCGCAGGGTTGGGGCTTTTGGGGTTCATTTTTTTCAGTCAGCATATAGTCGCCGTCATCTGCCTATCGGTCCTCGTGACCGGCGGGTCCACGATGATGCTGGTAGCGGCGCCAAACATCATCATCCAGCATGCACCCGAACACCGCACCAGCGAAGCTATCGGCGTTATGACCGTGCTGCGTTCGGTATTCATGGCGATCGGCGTCCAGATGACAATGGTCCCGCTGGCGTTCCACACCCGACCCGGTTCGCCTTACCCTGCCCATCAGGGTTTCATAATCTCCCTAACTCTACTGGCGTTGATGAGCGCGATGGCGGCGGTGACCGCACTGATTTTCTTAAGGCCGAAAGGTATGAAACCGGCTCCACCCATCACGGCGTGACAAGACCTGTGACATGAGACCAGTCCATGCAGAAATGCCGCAAGCGTAAAAGGTGACCATATGTGATGTTTCAGGAATGCACCATTAGCGCCAAGCAACTGGATCGGGAGGCTGAGAAAAAGCGATGGTCCTGATCCGTTCCGCAGAATTAGATGGCCAATATGTCGATCTCTTGCTCGCAGAAGGGCGGATCATGGCCATTGGCGATGCGCTTCCGGCTAAGCCTGGAGAGGTCGTAGTAAATGCGGCCGGTGGCGCGTTGCTACCGGGGCTCCACGATCACCATATTCACCTGCGTGCAAGCGCCGCGGCGCTTAACTCGGTTCAATGCGGACCTCCGGTAGTAAGCAGCGCGGAAGATTTGGCGCGGGTCCTGAATGAGCAAAGGGGCAAGGGCTGGCTCCGCGGGTTCAACTATCAGGAAAGCGGCGATCTGCGCATCGACCGGGCTTGGCTGGACCGGCACGGCCCGCCCCGGCCTGTCCGCATTCAGCACCGCAGCGGACGAATGTGGATCATGAACAGCGCGGCAATCGAACAAATTGCCATGGTGGTGCCCAGTGACGGGAGGCTTCTGGACAGCGACGAAGAGTTGCGCACGGCCCTGCCCCCAACTTCCATCGATCTGCGTCCACTATCGCTGTTGCTGTTACGGCAAGGCGTGACAGGAATGACCGATGCGACTGCCCGCAACGCGGTCCAGGATATGCGGGAATTCGCCGCATTTAACCTGCCCCAGCGCATCATCCTGATGGGCAGGCTCTTGCCCGACTGCCCGATAGAGCTGCTGCCGATGGTGGGCGCCGTAAAATTCCATTATCATGACCATGATCTGCCCGCGCTTGACGCTTTTGCCGCGGAGATCGGCGACGCGCATCGCGAGGGACGCGGCGCGGCGATCCACTGCGTCACGCAAGCCGAGCTTTTCCTCGCGCTTGCCGCTCTGGAACAGGCTGGTCCGATCGCGTCCGACCGTATCGAGCATGCATCGGTAGCCAGCGACGAGGCGATCGCCGTGATTGCGAAGCTGGGAATAACGGTGGTATCTCAGCCGCATTTTCTTGCGGAGAAGGGCGAAACCTATCTCCGGGATGTGCCAAAGGACGAATTAGGGCTTCTCTATCGGCTGGCGAGCTTTCGCCGGGCTGGAGTTCCGCTCGCGGCCGGCAGCGACTCCCCTTTCGGAGGGCTTGCGCCCTGGCTGTCGATGCATGCTGCGGTTAATCGTGCGGGCGGTTTCGGCGAAGACGAGGCCTTGTCACCCGAAGAAGCACTTGCGCTTTATACCGGACGTGCCGATGCTCCCGCTACTCCTCGCAAGATCGTAACGGGCGAAGCTGCGGATCTGTGCATTCTCGATTGCCCCTGGCAGCAGGCACGAGCAGCATTGTCGAAAGTCAAAGTAACAGCGACGATAATAGCCGGCGAACCGGTTTTCATCGCCGATCAAGAAAGCTCAATATCTATACCAGCTCCTGCACAAGCCCCCAATCGAGTCCGGCTTTAGCTGAAATTCGGCGGCCGCTGAGCATCATATAGCATGCGCGCTGCCTGCCTATGGCTCTTGTAATGCTCACCGTCCCACCAGCGCCGGGGATCAAACCCATTTTAACTTCAGGTAATTGGAACCAGGCATCCGATGTCGCGCGCCGGATCGCCGCCGCGACGGGCACTTCAAGCCCCGACCCTATGCAAGCGCCGTTCAGCACCACGTCGGCGCGGTCGCCAAGTTCATGCAGCAATAGCGCGCATGACCTTGTCGTGCGGATGATATGCGCCTGTGCCAGATCGCGCGCCGTGCCAAATTCGCCCAACACGCCGCCGGTGGAGAAACATCGTCCCTTCCCCAGCAGGCTCACCCTAGGACAGGTCGGATCCTCCAATGCCCCCACCAGCGCATTGAAAAGGGCGTCTCGCATAATGGCGCTCATGCCGTTGCCGCTGGCGCGGTCGGCCAGCGTTATCGTGAGATGGTCCGCCTCGCGTTCCACTTCCACCGGGAACGGGTTCGTCTGTAGACTGCCCTCGGGGCCGCGCATGCAGTTCCAATGTCCGAACTCGCTGCCGCCGAGCAACGCTGAATAGGCAAACGACTCCAAGGCGACTGCATCCCGAAACGGCATGTTGCCATTCATCCGCAATATGCGGCAAAGTGATGTCGCCGTCACGGGTGTGCGGTAAACCGCCTGAAGGATGCTTTCCGCCTCACTTTCAATCCGATCAGCCCTAAGGCTCACCCAAGGCGCGGGCGCACCGGGACGGATGGTCAGCATCATGTCAAAATGGTCCGGATCGACCGGCGGCAAATCGCCCGCGAGATCGATCCCTAATAGCCCCGTCATGCCGACATGCGAGAGAGCATGCGCGGCTTCTTCCGCGCGCGGCAGTGCCAAATCGATGATCTGAGCCGGCCAACTTCCCAAAGGAGAATGATCTTCTGCTTCGATCCGGTCGATCTGAGTCAGACGAGCTAGCGCCTGCTCGTCTGGCCGGACCCGGAGCTCCCTCGCCAATCTATCGGCCATCATCGGCCGGGCTGACTCGCGCGCCGGGCAAGTCCAGCCACATTCTCTTACACCAATGAGTATTCCAGCCGCCGCCTTTCGAACCGGCGAAGGGACCCGAGCAGAACCCGCCGACGTAATCTGTCAAGGAATGAGCTGATTCTCTCCTCTCAGTGGGATTAGAAGTGTAACCTCTCTCCAGTTCTGCAGAGGTGCAGATCAACATCACTCGCAATAAGTACCGGCCGTCGGGACTGACTGATGCTGCTATTCTGTTCCAGAATTTCTCGCCCATGAACACCAATTCTCGCTAGCGATCTTCTAGCCGAGCCGCGGCCGTAGCGCATGTACGGATGCGGCAATGAGCCTCGTCTAGGCCCTGCAATTTCGCATCCGGGAAAATATCATGAGCCTTTTTAACTGAGTTGTCCAGCGATATACCCCTTGATAGCGACGATCCCGACGGCCATTTGCTGGCGAATTTCAGTCCTGCGGCGAGTGGCCATTGGAAGTGAAACGGCCTTGCCATACATCTAAATGTTTTTTATTAGGTATAGGTTTTCGGAAGCTAGTCTAAGAGCTTCAGGGAGGAAATATCTTGAAAATAGAGTTTTCCGCAGAGGAACGCCTGTTCCGGGAACGCGTGCGCGATTGGTTGGTAGATCACAAGCCGAAAGCGCCCCGGCCGCCGCGAGGCAGGGCAATCCGCGATTTCGATCTGGCATGGCAGAAGGCTAAATATGAGGGGGGGTTCGGCGCGGTCACCTGGCCGAAGGATTATGGCGGTGCCGGCCTTAGTGCGGTCGAGCAGCTCATATATTTTGAGGAATTGGCTAAGGCTGGCGCCCCTGGCGTCAACAGCCTCAGCCCGGCCCTCAACCATGCCGCGCCGACGATCATCGCCGCCGGCTCCGACGAGCAAAAATCCTTCCATCTACCTCAAATACTGAAGGGCGATGTGCTTTGGTGCCAAGGCTTCTCCGAACCCGGAGCCGGCTCGGATCTGGGCGGCATACGCATGCGCGCAGAAATTGACGGCGATCACCTCGTCCTCAATGGCCAGAAAATCTGGACAAGCTTCGGTCAGTTCGCTGACTGGCAGGAAACGCTGGTTCGTACCGAATCCGGGATCGGCAAGCATAAGGGAATTAGTTGGCTGATCGTTGACATGAAAACTCCGGGAATCGACGTCCGCCCCCTCGATACCATCGCGAATGACCAGCATTTCTGCGGGGTATTTTATGACAATGTGCGGGTTCCGCTCACCAATGTGGTCGGGGGCCTTGGCAATGGCTGGCAAATGGGAATGGTGACGCTCAATAACGAACGCATCGCCGCAGCTGCAAGCCACAGTGCCGATCTTGTCAACACGGTCGAAAATCTGATCGAGCTTGCCCGCACGCGGACCGGGCCAGACGGCCGGCCGATGATCGCCGACGAAGAACTGGCGGCCAGGCTTGCACGTCATCGCGCCGAGGCATCTGCCCTTTGCGCGATGACCTACGCCACCATATCGAAACAAAATCGAGGCAATCAGCCCGGCCCCGAAGGCGCCTTACCCTATCTATATTTCGGCGAGCTGCTTCAGCGCGTCCGGCTGACTGGTCTTGACGTGCTGGGCGGCGACATTCTCGCGCTGGACTCGCTGCTCGAAAAATGGACGCGCGGCTTTCTGACTGATCGTATGTACGTCATCGCGGGCGGTTCGGCCGAAGTACGCCGTAACATCATTGCCAAGACGATGCTGGGTCTCCCAAGGAGCTATTGACGTGAGCAGCATCGACATACTTCCCTCAGATGATCAGCTCGAGATCGTCGAGGGCATAGCGCGCGCGCTGGCAAGTCAGGGCTTGGGAAAAACGGACATATCCACAATTGCCGAACTCGGCTATCTGGGTGCAGGCCTGTCGGAAGCGGATGGCGGCTTCGGGCTCAGCGTCGCTGACGAGGCTCTGATCCATATTAAGCTGGGCCGTCACGTTGCCGACATCCGTATTCTCGCCACAATGCTCGCAGCGCGGCTGGCTGCGGCTAATGGAGAGACAGCTTTGTGCAAGGCCCTGATCATCGGCAGGGAAAAAATAGGCTTTGCCGTGCCTGTTCAAGGCTGGCCGCGGAGTAGCACTGGCCCCTCTGGCGACGCCTATTTTGTTGGCGATGGCGATCTATACCTTGCGCTCTCACCCCATGGCGGCTGCCTTGTTCCAGCGAGCGACGTTGCGACGCATGAACAAGTCGAGAGCATGGACGCGTCAGCTTCGGCGAGCAGAGCGACGATCACCGCTGTAAAGCCATGGTCCGTTGGCGGGAAAGAGGGGATCTGGCAAGTCGCGATGCTGTTCGCGGCGGCGCAACTGACCGGCACAGGTCAAGCAGCTCTTCACATGGGCGCAGAATATGCCAAGACACGCGAACAGTTCGACAAACCTATTGGCACCTTTCAAGGAATTGCCCATCCCTTGGCCGATTGCGCGCTGCGTAGCGAAGCGGCGACAAATCAGGTTTATTACGCCGCGATCGCCTTGCGAGACGGTTTCCCCGACGCGACGCAGCAAGTTACCGCGGCGTTGCTCGTTGGCATCGATGCGGGCCTCCGCAACGCGACAACTAATATCCAGACGCATGGAGCGATGGGTTATTCCGCCGAAACCGGCGCACATCTGTACTTAAAGCGGGCCGTCGTGTTGCGTCAGATCGTGGGCGGCATCCGCATGCATGAGAGGGCGATGCTTGCCGACACGGGCTAATCGCCTACAGTTTTGTTACTACGAGAAGAGCTACCATGGCAGGCCTTGGGGGCCATCTGCGGCTTTGACCGGGTCGAACTGGCAGTGCCTGCCCGCTTACCTGGAAATGTCCGTCATGCTTGTGCATGACGGGTAATAGGCCATTTCGGGATCGCCGCATGGTACTACTGGCAGCCAACGGTGCGTTTTGCAGGACATAGTATCAATCTTGGGAGGTGAATCCCGAGCATGTCGTCATGCCATTAGTGGATGTATGCGAGCTTCATCGTCTCACTTCCATGGCGCCGAATAAGCAGGCTTTGATAACGTAATCGACTTGCCCTCAGATTTTAGTGCAGAGAGCGTCCGCGGGTCCGATCGTTGGCTGGACGCGACCCGCCATATGCTGGTCAGCAAGTGCGAGCAGTGATACAGTCGGTGACGGACGAGCAGTCGCAGGCCGTGCCCAGCACGGTGTCGTGATGATCATGAGTGTCACAGGAAGAGAGTGGCCCTGTCACAACAAGCGGATGCCGCGGTTGGACCGGAACAGTTGCACGACCTGATTGCGCAGACCTTGGCCAACAGTCCTCGGCTTATTCATCCTATGATATCACCCGTGACAGCAATATCGCCTGTAGCCGAACGATCAGAGCCCGACCGGCCGGATTCGAAGCATCTTCACCTGTCGGTCCCGGTTCTTCGTCTCCAAGACAACGGTAGTTGCTTTTGATAACTGAACCATCCGTCGAGCACCCATTTGCTGAGCTTATCTCAAGCGCAGGTCAGCAGGAAACTCGCACCGTAAACACCCCCGCCCGCGCCGCAGACCGACACCTCCGCGTCCTTCACCTGACGCGGACCCGCCGTGCCACGCAACTGCCGCACCGCTTCGATCAAGTGGCTAAAAGCGTGCAGCCGCCCTTCCGACAATTGGCCGCCATTCGTGTTAAGTGGCAGGTCGCCCTCCAGCCCGATCCTCTGCCCACCTTCGATGAAAGCGCCAGTCTCGCCGGGCTTTGTGAGGCCAAGTGCCTCCATCCACGCCACCACCATCCAGCTAAAGCCGTCATAAAGATGCGCGGTATCGATGTCGGACGGTTTAAGATCGGTGCGCTGCCACATCATCTTTGCAGCGTCGTGCATGGCCATGTTGGGGAAATCCGACCGACCGAACCAGCTGTCATGATCGTATATCGCCGTACCTACCGCCTCGAACCGCACTGGCTTTTGGGGAAGCTCACGCGCGGCGTCGAGCCGCGAGATAACGACCGCGGCAGCGCCGTCTATAGGGACATCACAATCATAAATGCACAAGGGCGTCGAGATCATGCGGGCGGACATGTAGTCGTCATGCGTCATCGGCTCACGATAGACCGCCGCCTCGTTCATTGCTGCAAAGCGACGCTGAGTGACGGGGATCCAGCCCAGCTGTTCGCGCGTCAGCCCGGTTCGACGCATGTGGAGATCGGCATGAAGCGCCGTCCAATTGCCTGCAGAAGGCGACCAATAAGGGAGCATCCATTCGAAATAGCCAGAAGCGACGGGCAGCTCGCCGGACGCGAATGCCCTGCCATAAGTAGGTACCCAGCGCTCGCCCTCGGCCCGGAAACACAGAACATGGTTGCAAAGTCCTGCGGCAATTGCGCCAATGGCATTGGCAATAGCGCCGAACTGCGACGGACCGCGCCCCGAGCTATACCAGTTCAGCTTGAGGCCAAGACTGTTCTTGACGTCAACGACGGACGCCGCAGTACTGCCATGGCCAACGCCCGGTTCTCCGCCCGGCCAGGTCGCAATACCATCGACGTCCGCCGCAGTCAGCCCGGCATCCTGGATTGCCGCGATGCACGCATCAACAGCAAGCTCGAACGGGTAAACCGTGGGCTTGCGAAAGATTCTCGATTGACCGATGCCAGAAATGGCGACCAGCCTTTCATTAACGATGGTCATTGCGCCGGGCCTCCGGCTTTGCGGAACTGCGGAACGTAGATCTCGCCATGCTGCTCGAAGCAGACTTCCACCTGCATGCCGGGCTTCGCCTCCTCCACCGAAACACCGGGAAGATTGGTCATCAGCCTTATGCTCGCCTGTTCCTCGAGCTCGACAAGCGCCAGGACGTAGGGAACGGGAACGCCGGGAAACCACGGCTGGTGATTGATGGTTACCGCCACGACAGTTCCCCGTCCGGACACCTCCCGCGGGCCGACATTGCGCGAACCGCATATATGGCAGGCTCCCTGATAAGGGTGATGATATGTGCCACACTCGCCGCAACGGCGTATCTGCAGCTTGCCGACCCTGCCCGACGTCCAGAAATAATTGTTCATTTCGGACAGCTCAGGCAAGGGGCGAGGCAGTATCCGTGTGGTCATCATGTCTTTCCTGTCGCAGGTGCCAGCCATTCAGCGCGGCAAACCCAGAACGCGCTGACTGATGATGTTGCGGCGAATCTCCGCGGTACCCCCGCCAATGGTGCGGGCAAAATGCTTGAGATAATCGTCGCTCCAGTCGGCCCATTGGCCTTCCCTAAACAAGGTGCGCGTACCCAGCAGTTCCATGGCGGTACGCAGCACTTTCTGGATCAACTCGGCATAATATAGCGCGAGCATCGTACCCTCGGGTCCGGGCATGACCTCGCGCCGGCCGCGGGACACGGCCATCAGCGTCATCGCTCGCATTGCATTCACCTCGCCGCGCAACGCGGCGAGTTCATTCGCTACCGCACTATCCTTGATCAGCGGCCGTCCCAGAACATCGCGTTCGCAGCCAGCCAGGTCGATCAGGCGTTCGACCCGCTGGGACAGTTCCAGCTGCGCCTGCATGAACGCGCTGCCCCGTTCAAACGACAGAGTCGACATTGCGACTCTCCAACCGTCGCCCATGTCGCCCACTACATTGCTGAGCGGTATGCGCACATTGTCGTAGAAGACTTCGCAATTATGATATTGCCCGTCCAGCGATTCGATGGGGCGGACGGTGATGCCTGGAGTCTTCATGTCGCAAATGAGCCAGGTCAGCCCCCTGTGTCGTTCTGACCCCGGCTCGGTCCTGACGACCAGTTCCTGATAATCTGCGATCTGAGCGAAGCTGGTCCAGATCTTTTGACCATTGACTACCAGATAATCGCCTTCGATCTCACCGCGCGTCTTGATGTTGGCGAGGTCGGAACCGGCGCCTGGTTCGGAAAAGCCCTGGCACCAGATTACCTCGCCCCTCAGTATCTTGGGCAAGTGAAAGGCCTTCTGCTCCTCATTGCCCTTCGTGATCAGTGTCGGTCCACCATGATTCAGCCCAACAAAAAGACACGCCGCCTCCGGGGCGTCGGCTCGGGCGCATTCCTCATACCAGATAGCCTGCTCGATGGGAGGCAGTCCGCGGCCGCCATATTCCACAGGCCAGGAAATCCCCGCCCAACCGGCCTCATACTGCTTGCGCTGCCAGGCGAGCAGATATTCGCGCTGTTCCGGCCCGATCGGAGGCAGTGGGCCATTAGGCACATTGGCTTCCAGCCAGATCCTGGCTTCCTGCCGAAACGCAACCTCTTCCAAGGAATATGTCAATTCCATACGTATATATTATCCTCAGGCGCTTACGATACGAAGGGCAGGTCAAGAAGGCGAGTGCGTACTTGGCGCGCACTGCCGCCGATTTCGCTCAGCACATGGCCGCGCTTCATGAAGTGATGGGCCGGGACCTCGGTGGTGTATCCCATGCCGCCATGTATCTGAATATTCTCCTTTGCCGCCGCCAGCAAAGCTTTGGCCGCCAAGATCTTAGCGTTCAGAACATGGAATGGGGCCCCTGCTCCACCCTCCTGCATATCGAGCGCCGCATATATCGTTTCGCACCAGGCAGCTTCCAGATGCAACGCCATATCGGCGCATTTGTGAGCCACTGCCTGAAAATGGCCTATCGGCTTTCCATATTGCTCCCGCGTCTTCGCATATTCGACGGCCATGTCGCGCGCCGCTTCGCCCATACCGACCATCAGGGAGGCAGAAAACAGGCTGGCGAACAGCGGCAAAGGTTCGCTGGATGCATCAACCCATAGCAGCGGATCAAGTTTAGAATTGGCCGCCACTTCCATGGTCAATGTTTCGTCGAGTCCCTTTACCACCCTGCAAGCGAGGGCATCTATATTATATAGGCCAGCGCCGGCTTCGTTCCACAATACGAAAAGGCGTTCGGGACCGAGCTCGAACAGTTGCACGTCACCATCCAAGCGGCCGCCCTCGCCTATAGCCGCAATGCCGACGCCCACGCGCGTGCGACCGGAAACGAGGTCGCCGGCTCGCGTCTCGTCACCAGCAGCAGCGGCAATCCGCGCGGCCATGATCGTGCCCAAAATGGCTGGCGAAACGAGGAATCGGCCATATTCGCGAAAGGCCAACGCCTCGATCGCACATCCCAGGCCCAACCCTCCGGCCGTCTCCGGCACGCCCAGACCAAGCGTTCCCATCTCTGCCAAGGTGGAGAGAACGGTGTCATCTGCAGTCGGACGATCATGGGCAGGAACCCGGAACCGACTGACCGGATAGGTCTCCGCCAGCTTCCGTGCGATCGTGTCCGCAATTTCCTGCTCATCCGCAATGGTCAGAAGATCAATCATGCACCCCTCGCAATCGTCAACGCGCCTGTCTGAACACTCCCAACAAGTTGGAGGCTAAAGGCGCTTTTAGATTCTTCTGCCGCTGAACAGTTTAGCGGCCATACCCTCTGACACTAAATATCTATATGATATAAAGCAATAGCTGGGACTGAATTAGCGTTTGCCGCCGTATAGCATTCAACGGGGTGCTGCCGCCGCTCTGGCATTGGCGCGACTTTCCGCTGCGCGTGTCCGAATATAATGGCCGATGTCATTCAACGTAATATTGTCCAAGCCATCGATACGCGGCATGCCTGACGAACTGAGCACCCCGTCAACGACCACCGTCCTGAATGCCTCGGAGGACTGAGGCACCGAAGAGGCTCGCAGGTCCGGCGCCTGCCCTCCCGCAACCCCATCCAAGCCATGGCAGCTCATGCAGTTGAACGTGTAGAGAAGCTGGCCACGCTTCGCCTTGATTGAGTCCGGCTTGAACGTCGGATCGTCAGGGAAGACGAGCGGAGTGGGCGGAGTGGGCTTCGGCAGCCTCGCCTTGCCGCCTAGCCTAAAGGTAAGCACACGGCGCGGCTGATCGTAGCGAACGCCAAACTGGCTGAGTTGCGGGCCCAGAACGGCGGGTGATGCGCCTATGCCCGTCAACACCGTGACATATTGCTTGCCGCCCGCCAAAAAAGTAATCGGCGCCCCGATGATCGCGGTCTGGCCAAGGAACGACCATAGGGCTTTACCTGATTTGCTATCATGCGCAACGAACCGGCCATCGACCTGCCCCTGAAAAATAAGTCCAGATGCAGTGGCCATCAACCCGCCGTTGAACGGCCCCGGCGTTGGAAGCCGCCAGACAGCTTTTTGCGTGACCGGATCCCAGGCCGTGAGCTCTGAGCGCTGCTGGGTCGGCATCGTGAACGCGGAAGGAAGGTCCAGACCGTTGCCCTCCATTCCTGGCTTGCCCTCCCTTTTGCCTGGACGGGCTCCCCGCTCGTACGCCGAGGGCTGGTTATACAAGGTGGGAATATAGAGCAGACCCGATGTGGGGCTATAGGCGGATGGCTGCCAATTATGCGCGCCCATCGAGCCGGGCTGCATGATGAAGCTTTTGTCGCCAAGATCCCGCGCGGCCGGATTTTCCAGCGGCCGCCCGGTTTTCATGTCGATCCCGCTGGCCCAGGTCGCCGGCACCCAGTTGCTTGCCGACAGCAGCTTTCCGGATTTCCGGTCGATTACATATACAAAGCCGTTCTTCGGCGCGTGGATGGCCACTTTCCGCATGGTGCCTCCAATCGGAAGATCGGCCAGCTGGATGTCCATCGCGTTGTTATAGTCCCAGGTTTCACCAGGATTTACTTGATAATGCCATTTATAAGCACCGGTTCCGGCGTCGATTGCGACGATCGAAGCGAGGAAGAGATTGTCGCCTTTGCCTTGGCTACGCTCCCGATGAAGGTGCGGTGCACCATTGCCGGTTCCTATCAGCATTTGATTGAAGTCCCTGTCATAGGTTATCGCATTCCAGACAGTTCCTCCGCCGCCCTTCTTCCACCACTCGCCCGCCCAACTTTTTGCCGCCATATGCGTGGTTTCGTCGTTATCGACGGCCGGGTTGCCTGGAACAGTATAAAAGCGCCAGAGCATCTTTCCGCTCTTTGCATCATAGGCAGCGACATAGCCGCGAACGACCGGACAATCGGGCGGCGTACAGCCATCGGCGAAATCAGCGCCCGCATTGCCGATTATGATCTTACCGTCGAAGGCACGCGGTGCGCCGGTTATGTAGTAGCCCGCGCTGTAATCGGCGGCCTGGGCCGACCATGAAGGCTTGCCGGACTTAGCATCCAGCGCAATCAGCCGTCCATCTACCGTAGCGGTATATATATTGCCGTTCCACCAGGCGATGCCACGTACGCCCCAGGCTTTACGGTACCGCCCTTCTGTCGCGCCCGCGGTGTCGGGGTCATACTTCCACAACAACTTTCCAGTTTCCGCTTCCACCGCATGCACGATGCTGTAGCCGACGCCAAAATAGAGTATTCCGTCAATAGCCAGTGGTTGAACGGCGGACAAACCAGGAGGCAAGTCCATTGACCATGCAAGCCCCAGCTCGGTGACGTTACTCCGGTTAATCTGTTGCAAAGGGCTAAAGTGCTGTTCGCCGTAGGTCGCGCCGTAGGCCGCCCAATCACGGCCGTCCCCGCCATCGCGCAACCGCGCCTCCGGTGTTACCGCAACATCCGCCAGGGCAATTGAGCAAGCCAGAAGCAAGGCAAGAGCGGTTCCACCAATCGCGATTCGTCCCAAGTTGGTCATTTCATCCTCGATGTTTTGAAGGACCGACGTGCCCACAAAATTTCTCGACGGCCCCCTTCAAATTATATATATCATTATAATGATGTTGAACAAGGCTGACGGCGACCGTGGCGAATGCACTCGATCATCGGCAGGAAAATTCGCTACGCAGTTCAGTAGACTAACGGTTCTGTGCGCGATTGATAAGACCAAGCAGCATGCTGAAGCCTTACGGAAATATGTTGAAAATCGCCGATATAATATATTGTGATAGGATGAGACATGACCTCCCTCGTTGTGAATGGATCGCCACGAAAAGCGAACACATCAGCTGATACTCCATTGCTTTATTTTCTACGCAACGAGTTGGGGCTCAAAGGGCCGCAGTTCGGTTGTGGGCTGGCCCAATGCGGGGTCTGCTCCGTGCTACTGGATGGAGAGGAAATCCGGTCCTGTGTGACTCCGTTGGCGATGGCGGAAGGAAAGGAGGTCACAACTTTGGAAGGCCTACCGAACCGCTGGGCTCGTGCAAACGGCCAAAGCGGCGTGAAGGATGCTCCGCTTCATCCGGTTCAGCAGGCCTGGATCGAGGAACAGACACCACAGTGCGGGTTCTGCCAGAGCGGAATGATGATCAAAGCGACCGAGTTGCTGGAGAAGACGCCGAGCCCGACCACCGCTCAGATCAAGGAAGCTTTCACGACTTCGGGTCCATCGCCCCGGCTATGCCGGTGCGGAACCTATACGGCAATTATAGATGCGGTGCACCGCGCCGCCGGCATCATGAACAAGGGCTAAACCTATGGATCGGTCTCAAACAATCCCGATCACGGGGATGGCCACGCTGACGAGGCGCAAGCTGATAGGCGGCGGCGCCTTGCTGATAGGCTTCGGCCTGTTCGGCTGCAAATCAGTTGGCGGCACGGCCGAATATCTCGAGGACATGGCTATCGACCCGACCAATGCAGCATCGTGGGTGGAAGTCCGGCCTGACAATTCGATTGTCATGCGAACGGGCAACAGTGATTTCGGACAGGGAACCATCTTCACCGCCTACAGGCAAATCGTTGCGGAAGAGATGAGCACGACGGTGGATGCTATCACCACCATCGTGATGGGCGATACGGATAGGACGCCGGACGGCGGCGGGTCCTATGCGTTTCTCGGCGAAGGCTCGCCAAACATCCGAAAGGCGGCCGCCTATGTTTATCAAGCCCTGCTCGATCTCGGCGCTAAGCATCTGAATGTTCCGCGCCAAAAACTGGTCGCCCGCGACGGCACCTTTACGGCTAACGGCAAGTCCGTCACTTATGGCGAACTGGTGCGCGGACAGGAACTGAAGCTCACGATCCCGGTCACGCCCCTCTGGCCGATGGGGCTTATGATTAGCGGAACCCCCCCTACCAAGCCGGTGAGCGAATATACGATCATCGGCAAGTCAGTCGACAACAGCGTCATAGCATCGAAAGTTTCTGGTACAACGAACTGGTTGTCCGATTTCAAACTTCCCGAGATGCTGCATGCGCGTATCATACGTCCTCCCAGCTTCGGCTCGAAGCTTAAGTCGGTGGGAACTCTCGACAAGAATGCGTTCCCCAATACAAGACTGGTAGTAAAGAAAAATCTGGTGGCGGTCGTTTCTCCTGATGAGTGGGAGGCGGTCCAGGCCGCCAGCGCTCTCGCCGGCGAGGCGAAGTGGACCGAATGGAAGGGCCTGCCTGGCAATGCCGGGCTCAACCACGCCCTTCGGAAGCTGAATTGGACCAAGGTGCCCGCCCAAAAGGCCGGTGGCAAGGACGATGTTTCGGTTTCCATGAAGGCTGCAGAAAGGACCCATAAAGCGTCCTACTATCTGGCTTATCAGAAGCATGTACCGATCGGACCGTCCATGGCTGTTGCCGATGTGAAGCCAGACGGCACGGCGTTCGTATACGCCCATGTCCAGAATGCACAAATGTTGCGCCGACAGATTGCAAGGATGCTGAATACGTCGCTGGACAAGGTCGTGGTACGCTCACTGCCGGGTCCGGGCCATTATGGACGGTCGAATGGCGGATCTGCGGGAGGTGAGGACGAAGCCGTCATCCTTTCAAAGGAGCTGGGCCAACCGGTCCGCGTCCAATGGAGCCGGGCTGAAGACGTCCAGTGGTCGACACAGTCTCCGGCAGGATTTTCGGATATCGAGATCGGTCTGGACGATAGCGGCAAGATGGTCGCCTATAAAGCCGATCATTATATGCCGACCATGTACGAAAATCGCCCGATCGGAGCGTTGCTTGCCGGCATGCCCACCGAAGCCCGGCCTGATCAGGTGAAGGAAGGGATGGGTGTTGGCATCACGAACATGATGTGGGACCAGTGGCTCTATGACGGCTTGGGCGACTACGCGCAGCGGGCCCACGGCAGCGCTCAGGTCGGCGAAGCTGACTCGCCTCTGAACATCGGCCTGCGCTGCCGCAGCATGCGGACGCCTGGGCATTTTCAACAGAACTTCCCGCGTGAGCTGGCGATCAGCGAAGCGGCCATGCTTGCTGGGAAGGATCCGCTGCAATTCCGCATCGACCATGCGACGGACAAACGCGTGGTCGGCGTGCTGGAGAAGGTGCGCGAAGTTTCGGGATGGGTGCCCCGCCCTTCGCCTACCCCCGGCGCATCATTGGCAAAATCCTCGCAGGTCCGCGGTCGCGGCGTGTCGACGATATTTCGGCAAGGCTCTTATTGGGCGTGCGTCTGCGAAATCGCCGTTACTCCCTCCGATGGGACCATCAGGGTCGAAAAGGTTACCGTCGTGGTCGATCCCGGTATCGTCATCAACCCGAAGCAGCTCAAGCGTCAGATTGAGGGTGGCATTACCATGGGATTGAGCCAAGCCCTTCGGGAGGAAGTCCAGTTCGACGAAGGCATCGTCACCAGCCAAGATTGGGCAAGTTATCCGATATTCACCATGGCCGACATGCCGGAAATTGAGGTGGTGCTTGCCGGACAACCCGATGTCGGCGTTTACGGCGGCGGGGCAGAGGCTGCCAATGCACTACCCGCATCAGCCATTGCTGCGGCCTTTGCGGATGCAACCGGAAAGGTCATACGCCAGGTGCCACTCTCTCCAAAGCGCGTGCGCGAGGCCACTTCGGAAAATGAAACGTTAAGCTTGGGGCCCCTTCCCGCCTGAATCCAGTGAGCAGGCGGGGCATCGCCGAGGAATAGCATCTGAGGGACAGCGTCGCGATCAGCCATAGCATTGGACGCTTCCAAAACTGCAAGCCATGACGAACCGCCTGACGCATTCGGGAAGCTGAACCTGATACATTACTGTTCTTCGCAGTCTCCAGCATCCGACCTCTGGCTGGTCGAGCAGTTCGGCCGACGATTTTTCAACGAAGATGCCATCGTCTGTGGCTCCATGGCTCTGGCACGCGCGGCTTCAGCCTCGTTGGCCGGAACGGGCGGAACCTGAGTGCAGAAGCGACTGCCGCCGACATATTCAAATGGACATGTGCGACTTTGTCCCATGAAAGCTTGGCTGTGATCGGAACGTAGAACCAGGTAAACTGCCACGCCCCCGATTACCCCTTGGACCGACGTCAGCATGCCGTTTTGGTTCCGACCCAGCCATCCGCCCCTCCCTGATGCCGCCTTGGACCAGCCTTTTATCCATCGCCGCTTCGCGTGGTCGGCGGAAGTGCTTGTCCGCGGGCGCGCAAATATTGGCGGATAGCAAGAACCCAGTTCTCCGGCATATCCTGAAAGCGAGGCATGCCTTGGGGCATCAGCACCCCTTCACGAACAATCGCAAGAAATGTTTCCTCTGATTGGGTCGCCAGTGAGATACGGAGGTCGGGCGCGGTTCCCGCCGCCGCGCCTCCACTGCCGTGACAAGTTCCGCAGGCGAGGGCGTAGTAGCCGGCGCCTTGCCTCTCGAGCGCAGGATTGGCCCGATAGCCTGGGTCAACCGGCCTTATTTTTGGGGGAGCCGCGAGCGCGGGCGGCAAGGCCTTTTTCCCGTCGAGCGCGAATGTCAGCACCCGGCGCGCTTGACTACGATAATCGATCTTGAACTGCTGCTCCATCACGCCATGATAGCCGCCGCTCGATCCGCCATTGCCAGTAAGGACAGTGATGTACTGGCGGCCCTCGACAGAGTAGCTGATAGCCGCAGCAACGATCGGGGCGCGCGTATCATAACTCCAGACCGGGTTGCCCGACACCGCGTCATATGCCCGGAACTTATTGTCCATCTGCCCCTGAAAAACCAAGTTTCCGCCCGTTACCATCGTACCAGCGGGCCAAAATCCTGGCATCGGCACCTTCCAGCGCGCTTTCTGCGTAATCGGATCCCAAGCCAACAGAAAGCTGCCTTGCCCGGCTAGGGACGGTTCAAAATTGCCGGTAATGCCCATCCCAACATTGATGTTGTTGGGATAACCCTTTCGTGTTTGGGTGGTCAAGTCGAGCCCTTCGTCGCCGATAAACATCCCGCGATTTATAGTTGGAATATAGACGAGTTTGGTTTTCGGACTGAAAGACTGCGGCGGCCAATTATGGCCACCTGCAATGGTCGGCCACATCTCGAACAGCCCTTTCTCAAATCGTGCGCCCGGATTTTCAACGGGTCGTCCCGTTATGAGGTCGATCTTGCTCGCCCACGTTACCTTGGTATAAGGCTTTGCCGATATCAATTTCCCGGTTTCCCGGTCCAGCACATAAAAGAAGCCGTTCGTGGGCGCCTGCATCAACACTTTGCGCGGCCTGCCGTGAATGTCCAATGTTGCAAGCGTGATGTCCTGAGTTGCCTTGTAATCCCATTGTTCTCCAGGGTTTATCTGATAGTGCCACACATACTTGCCGGTTTCGGCATCGACTGCAACAATTGAAGACAGATAAAGATTATCTCCTCCGCCCGGACTGCGCAGCTTCTGGTTATAAGGATAGCCATTGCCCGTGCCGATATAGAAACGCTTGAGTTCAGGGTCGTAAACTATCGCGTTCCAAGCAGTTCCCCCACCACCTGATTTCCACCACTGGCCGCGCCAGCTACTTGACACTGCTTTGGTGGTCTCATCTGTGGCAGTGGCCGGATTACCGGGGACAATGTAGAATTTCCACAGCAGCTTTCCCGTTCTGCTATCATAACAGCTGACATAACCGCGCACGCCCCCGCCATCGGCTCCCCCGAAGCCAATGATGACCTTACCATCGAATGCGCGCGGAGCACCTGAAATATAGGCATTGTCCCCCTTGGCGACCGTCTGCGCGGTCCAGACCGGTTCGCCTGTTGCGGCATCTAGGGCAACGAGGCGGCCATCATGCGTGCCAACGAAGATACGGCCCTCATAATAGGCAAGGCCCCGCGCGCCATATCCCTGCCTCAGCTTGTCTCCGGCAAGTTGGCGGGCGTTGCTTTCCCAAATCCATTGGCGCCTGCCGGATTTAGCATCAAGCGCCGTGACATCGCTATGCCCGGTCGTGATGTAAACGACGCCACTTTGCTCGATCGGCTGGGTCGCGCTCATTCCGACTGGCAAATCATGGGACCACACAAGTCCCAGCCGAGGTGCCGTTTCGGCGTTTATCTGATCGAGCGGACTGTAATGCTGTTCATCTGCGGTGCGGCCGTAAGCCGGCCAGTCTCCCGCTGCGGCTTCCGATCCGCTTCGCGACCCGGCTTCGCAGCCGGAGAGCGCAAGCAGCAGTCCCGATATCCAGATTGGCGCATGTTCTCTCATCGTACGGACCTATTTTGTGGACGACCCACGCTATCTCACACTGTCGCTACCGGCGTGACCGGCGATCCGACGCTGCCAGGCATCCGCAGCGGGGGCGCCGTCAGTAGAAACGATCGTCTACCGTTCAGGTCGAGCCAATTCGCCAGCTCCGAGAAATACCATAGTTCGCCCAGATGGATTCCTTGCTTGAACAAGCAATGCTCGTGCAGCGGCAACATGGCGTGACAATCCTCGCCGCGAGGTTTGGTTTTCACTGCTTCTACTGCTGAATTGTCCGAACATATTGCAGCGACACCGCTATGTGTGATCCAGTCGAGCAGTTGCTGATCTTCGCCCGCAAGTCCCGCACAGCTATGATGCAGCAGTTTCGCATCGGGATTTCCACACATTTCCAGCACAAGGTCCGCAAAGCCTGTATAGAGGCAGAGAAAGTCCCCCTGCCGCACCTCGGCTCCCTGCTTCGCCATAACTTCCATCAGCTCGGCATAGCCGACCCTTATTCGCTCGCGGCCGTATACGGCGTGGAGATCGACGAGCACGCCTCGCCCCTGCACCCCCGTTTCCGCGAGCCGATCGATGCCAAGTGCATGCGCATAGGGGCCCTTGCCCTCGCCAGAGGGCGAGAGATGCTCTCCACCACGATAGCCGTTGTAGAATACCTTTTTAGCCTTACCATCGCCATCCGCGTCGAACAGAGAACCAACATGACCTAGGGCGTCCCACTGGGTAGAATATTGGGTATGCAACAAGATCACGTCGTCATTTATCACGTCGGTGAAAGCAGGCGCAAAGCGGGCTAAGTCGAAATTATACTTCTCGGTTCCATCGGCCAACTGAACCGCAGCCAGCTGTGGCGGCTTTCGGCCCATCGAGACCTTGTCACCCCCCGGATAGTCGAGCGGTAGGCTCATGCTGAACGTCTGCCCGTGCGTCACCTCACGGATAGCGGCCAACCGCGTCTCGTTGGTCAGCAGGTTCATTCGGCCGAGTTGGTCGTCAGGTCCAAAATCGCCCCAGTTGGATCCTTCCGGTCGATTTTTCCAGCGGGGGCTCACGCTGCAAGCTCCACCTGAGCGGTCCGGTCGAGCAGCCGCGAAATTGGCCTCATGTCGTTCAGGCTGTCTATGGATTTCAGCAAGTCCATCAGCTGAGCGGCTGCATCACCGTCAAGGGCTGCCGATGCGCAGTTCAGGAACTTGCGGGCAGCGTCGTCTTGGCTCATCGGACGGCGGGGATGCCCAAGAGGCCGTGGCACGGAATGAGAAATCGTCCGACCGACCGTGGTCTCCACTGAAACCCGATATTCCCATGCTGCCGGCGTCGGCAGGTCGGGCGCATGCACCCTGGTTTTCACACGCGCCAGAAAATCACGTACGTCTTGTCGCGCGACACGCTCTTCTGAAAAGCTTGCAACGCCAGGAAAAACGTCCAGCGCCGTTACCGCGAGATTATACTGATGTGAAAATTTCGCCTCTTCACTATTGCGAGGATCAGGGGCATCGAGGAATGCGCCAGAGGCGGGATGCGCCAATTCGATGCTGCGAATATCGTTCGCTGCCAGCTTGTTCTCCTCCATAATGGCCATGAGCGCATCATTGCCCCAATGGGCACCGTAGCAGGACGGGTATCGTTTTATCGCAATACCTATCTCCTCGATCTGCAAGGGATTGCCCAGCTTGGCCAGCGCCCCTTCAAGGTCATGAGACTTCTCGCCGAAGAAGGTGTCGGCAAATCCGCCAGGCCGCTCGATCACGGCATCGACAGCGGTTGCACCTTTGCTTGCCAGCAGGGCGGCGACGAGGCCGCAACGTGCCGAGTTTCCAGCGCCGAACGGCTTGGCAAGCGAGGCCGAGTTCACGGCGAGCTGGCCGCAGAACTGCACCGAAAGGCCGATTGCATGCGCCGTGTGAGCCGCGTCCAGCTTCAGCAGATTGGCGCATGCAGCGGCCGCGCCAATAAGGCTGATATGGCCTATCGGCAACCAGCCGCCTGCGAAACTCCAATTGCCTTTCTGCGCCGCGCCAAGCCGCGAATGCACTTCCAGCCCCGCATGATAGGCCTGCATGAGTGCCTTGCCCGACGCCCCTGTTTGTTCTGCAAGTGCGAACAGCGCAGGCAGGATTACCGTGCTGGGATGGCCCACCGGGTTGAGAGTTGAATCATCAAATTCCAGTCCATGCGCCAGCGTGCCATGGTAGAAGGCCGCGTCGCCAGCCGAAGCGCAGCTGGATAAGCCCACCAACGTGGCGGGCAGGTCCGGATGCGGAGAGAAGCTTGCAAGCGCGGCATGCGCCAGTTCGCTTCGCACCGCCGCCAGCTTCACACCGAAGTAATCAACAACCAAGTCGATGCCCCGGCTTCGCGCCACCTCCGAGATGGTATTATAATCATAATGTGCAGCGAACAGGGCTAATGCTTCGGTCGCACCGATGTTCGTAGTCATGCCTTCCCTCCACAAACAAAATCAGCCGAAGGCTTTCCCTTCACAAGGCTGCTGGAAATTCCCGCCCGCCGGAGATGACGAGGCAAGCCGCCTACAGAAATCGGTCCCTAATCATCTTAATCCTCTATAAGAATAATTTACGGGTGATCGCAATCGGAATGTTAAATGTACTGCAATAACGGTTGCGTGGCCCGGCACGAGGGATCCATGTAAAGTGACCGAGAGAAAATCGAACAAGCTTCAATTTTTATTGCACGGTACATCTGCAATGTGTAGATTGCCGCTACAAACGTGAAAAAGGCTCGGGAGAGCAGCCCTCGGCATGCAGTCGCATTCCAAAATAGCATATGTTCACGCGCCTATCGATCAAGGCACGGCAGTGCGCAATGGTGGTAGAATGCGATCTATTCGGCTGTGAATGATGAGCAGCCAGGACAATGCGTCGGACGCTTCGCAGCTTCTCATATCAGACAGTATCAAGGATGACGGATTTCCGCAAGTCTCTCCTGCTCGATCGAGTACTGAATAATGAAGGATATCTTATGGTTACTGACTTCAAGCCCAATATGGATGCCGTACCGGCGGATAATCTTCCCGATCATGTGCCAGCTGAGTTGGTAAGGGATTTGAATTGGGCATTTGGCTATGTCCCTGTGGACTATGACGAGCCCTATCGTGAAACCGAACGGTTCTTTAAGGGCGGCGCGCCGCGGATCATGTATGTACCCAAGGCGGTAAGAGGCCAAGTGAGCAAGGGCGCATGGGTGGTGACCCATTATGACGACATCACCCATGTGTATCAAGACGCCGAGACCTTTTCGACCGAAGGCACTGTTGCATATCAATGGCTTGCGGGAGAAAAATGGCCGGCCATTCCACTTGGCATCGATCCACCCGATCACATGAAGTATCGCAAGCTGCTCAATCCCTTCTTTTCGCCAAAGGCTGTCGACAACCTCGACGGGAAAATGCGCCGCAACGCCAATCTACTGCTCGACACATGCATAAATGGCCGTGAGGACTGCGATTTCTCATATGAGTTTGCAAGGATATTCCCGGTTCAAGTCTTTCTGGACCTGATGGGTTTCCCGCAGGATCAGCTTGAGCCGTTCCTAGATTGGGAAAACAAAGTTCTGCACAGCATGAACATCGATATCCAGCTTCCCGCACTTAGGGGGATTCTAGCCTATTTGCGGGAGTTCATCGGCACGGTTCGTCGCGAATCGCCAGAAGGCATCACCACGGACATTGTGAATGGAATGGTCGATGACAGGCCGATCACTGACGATGAGATCATGGGCATTATGTTCTTCCTTTGGCTTGGTGGCCTCGACACGGTGGCGGCAACGATAGCAATGATGTTCCGGCGCATCGCGCTGGACCATAAGATGCAGCAATATCTTCGTGAGAACCCCGCCAAGATACCTGACGCGGTCGAGGAGTTCCTGCGCACTCAGCCGCTGGTCAATTCGCAGCGCTTGGTGAAGCGGGATACCGAATTGGCGGGAATGAAGGTCAAGAAAGGCGACTGGGTGATCTGCCTGAACACCGCAGGCAATTTCGACCCAAATGAATTTGATAGTCCGCGCGAAGTGATGCTTGATCGCCAGCCAAACCGCCATTTCACATTGTCAGGTGGCCCCCATCGCTGCCTCGGTTCGCACTTGGCGCGCCGGGAGCTCCGTATCGCCCTTGAAGAAGCTTTGCCCCGCCTGCCGATGTTCTCGCTGAAGTCGGACGAAGATCGTAGAGTTCATCCCGGCCTGATGTCCGTCCGCAATCTCAATATCGCCTGGTAAATATTTCGCTTGGAAGGAGGCGGGCTGCGCCTGTTCCTTCCAAGCGACATCCGAAACGCGGGAGAAATGCGATGAAGATCAAGGCTCATAAGGAAAAATGCTCGGGTCATGCCCGTTGTGCGGTCGTTGCTCCTAATATCTTTGATCTGGACGATGACGGCTATATTGCTATCGGAGAAATCGAGGTCAGCCCTGAAAACGAAGCAATGGCGCGGAGGGGCGTGCGAGCCTGCCCCGAAAGAGCCTTGGAAATCATCGAGGAGTAATCGATGCACCCGCCTCGCTGGACTGTCTTTGCCTCCTCAAAGGCATGTCGGCTTGTCTCCATTTCGCTCAAGACCGAACGCTTGAGATGATACGCTCCACGTGCCGCTGACGATGGCCCACATGTCGATCTGAAACAATCGACGGTGGGGTGGCTGACGCTTATGTTTTCGAAGCTCGGCCGGCCGCACTTGGCGAAGGCCGCTCACTGCGACTGTTGCGTGGAGTAACCCCGGAAGTGGCGACGACCGCCAAGATGAGCTGTTTTCCGGCCTGTTATTGCCTGCGTCCTTGATCAAGAGAAATTGCTGCGAGGCAGAATTTGCAACGGCAGCGGCCCCTTCTGGGTCGGATAGGGCGTTCCACAATCTTTGCTGCGGATTGCCAGAGACAAGGCGAGGCAGCCGCTCTGGTCTTAAGGTTACGCGATGCATCCTCTGCTTCCCCCTGCACAGCCAACACCGAGGGTGAACCGGCTCCACCGGCAAGGTCAAGAAATAGCAGGCGGAACGCCAATAGCGCCGTGCAGGCGAGCGTCAACTCAGCCGGCGGCATGGCACTTGCAACGAAAGTTGATTCTGGCCACTACATCATAATCGGCGTTGGGGAGATTGTTCAACCAATGGGAGTTCACGCGAATTTCCGAAATGCAAGGTGTTAGAGCTTGAGGAACTCGGTCACGCAAACGGGCTCGAAATGAATTTTTGCAGATTTTATGATAACAGTAATGCAACCAATGGCCTATGTGGCTCCATCGGTCAGCTAGGATAACCATGCAATGATCAAGGTCGGAATGGAATGAACAGTAAACCTGGCGTACGAGTGCCAAAGGCGGCTGAGATCGTAGCAGGCAAACTTCGCCGGTCGATTGTCGACGGCTCGATAGAACCAGGCAACTTTCTTCCTTCCGAAGCAAAGATGATCGAACTGTTCGAGGTCTCGCGACCTACGATTCGCGAAGCGATCCGGATTCTCGAGTTTGAAAACCTGATCAACGTAACGCGGGGCGCGCGGGGAGGCGCGGTGGTTCAACCCCCAAGTCCCGATTTCGTCTCGAAGGCAGTCGGCGTTGCGCTCCAGACAACCAACGCCACATTAGGCGATGTTTATGCCGCTCGCGCAGTCCTCGAACCTGCAGCGGCAGGCATGGCTGCAAAATTCCGAAGTGAGGAAGCAGGTACGAAACTGCTCAATCAGGCCGAAAAAGAAGCTGAAACCCTTAAAAATCAGATTCGGCTAAACGCAAATGATGCGGCGGACTTCCATCGGCTTTTGCTGAGCGAATGCGGCAACAAGACCTTCGCCCTGCTCGGTGTCGCCCTGCACGACTTGGTGCTTAGGCACCTCAAGCTTTTTCATCAGACCCGTGCCCCAAGCGAGGCCCAAAGAAGCCGTTCCGGCGTACGCTCCCATGAAAAACTTGCAAACCTGATCTTGCGCGGAGAAGCCGAGGAAGCCGAGGCCCACTGGCGCCGCCACATGGATAAGCTTGCGGAGATTATCCTGCCCGGACTGGAGAAGACTTCGGTTCTGGAGGTGCTCGACAATACGAGTTGGATGTGACCAGGGCGAATATGCAGAAACTCACCACCGAAATATCTGAAGCGCTTAAGACAGGGCAGAGTGCGCACGAAGTGAAGACAATTGCCCGCAGAACGGCAAAACCACAGAACCAGCGCGGACAGGTGTTGGGAAACAAAGGCGCCCGGACTCGGCAAGCGATTATGGATGCGACGCGCGATATGATATTCGAGCGCGCCTTCCGTGACATTTCGGCTGTGGAGATTGCCAAGCGTGCCGGGGTTTCTGTCGCGACGCTCTATACATACTTTGAAGATGTGGCCGCCGTGATCTTAGCGCTTTCCGAAGCGGTGGCGCTCGACATCCCCAACGTCAGTGGCTTTCTTGAGGTGCCGTGGACAGGACCCTCGGCGTTGAACCGCATAATCGAAATGATGACTATCCTCATCGACTATAATGTCGCGAACTACCCAATCATCCGGCTTCGCAATCATCTCGCTGACGAAGGCGATGACCGTTTGGCGAAAATCCGTTCCCAGACTGCTCAACCGATCATCGACATGCTGGCGCACCAAATTGTGACGCATGGCAAGATTAACAACGCAAAGATAACGGCCCATCTGTCCGAAAAC
Organism: Sphingobium sp. SCG-1; assembly: GCF_002953135.1. NCBI lineage: Bacteria > Pseudomonadati > Pseudomonadota > Alphaproteobacteria > Sphingomonadales > Sphingobiaceae > Sphingobium > Sphingobium sp. SCG-1. Next base: position 539,834 of record NZ_CP026372.1, on the reverse strand, counting down.
GCGCGCCTGACTGCAGGGCTGCTAATCGGCATGATAGACCGTGCTACCATCCTCCTCATGCAGGGCCCCTATAGGGCCCGGCTTTTTACGAAGAAGGATTACGTTAACTCAGCGGCAAGAATCATGCTGGCGGCGGTGACCGCGCTGCCCGGCGACGTCGAACCCTTATAAAGAATGACCGCGATCTACGGCCCGCCACCTGAACCGTGAGGTGGGGTGGGAGCAAGATCGCGCCTTGCGTAACTTGCTCCTTAAAAATATATATAATATAGCTATATCGTCGGCCCGGCTTGAACTGGCTCTGACATGCTGATCGGGTAGAGAGAGGATGCAATGACCCAAACATATAAAAGCCGGGGACTTTATATCGACGGTGAATGGATCCCAACGGACAAGCATGACGCCATCATCAATCCAGCCACTCTAGAAATGATCGGCGAAGCGCCGGTGGGTGGACGGGCGCATGTTGAAGATGCCCTCGCCGCTGCCCGTCATGCCTTCGATAAAGGACCGTGGCCTCGCATGCTCCAAGCCGAGCGGCAGGCGGTTCTCAGCGCCTTTCTCGACGAAATAGAGCGACGTGCGCAGGAAATCATCAACCTCATCGTTGCCGAAGCCGGCTCAACCATCAGCCTTGCCGAATACCATCAATATGGCACCCCTGTTCGCCATGCGCGTCACAGCGTGGCGATTTCTTCCCGGCCGGCAGTGGAACCGTTGTTCGTCGACAGTTTTCCGAATGGAACAGGCGGCAGGACGCTCGGTGCGGGCGCGCTCTCGCGGGAGCCTGTCGGGGTAGTGAGCGCCATCACTCCCTATAATTTTCCATTCTTCCTCAATCTCGGCAAGATCATTCCTGCAATGGCCGTCGGCTGCACCGTTATTTTGAAGCCGTCGCCCTATACGCCGTTCGAAGCACTTATCTTCGGCGAAATTGCCGAAGCAGTTGGCCTTCCCAATGGCGTACTTAATGTTGTGACGGGTGGCATGGACGTTGGCGAAGCTCTGACCACGGACCCGCGCGTCGATCTTGTCACCTTCACCGGGTCGGACACCGTTGGCGCGGCGATCCAGGCGCAATCCGCGCCGACACTCAAACGCCTCCTTCTCGAGCTAGGCGGCAAGTCCGCCCTCATTGTACGCTCGGATGCCGATCTGGACAAAGCGACTTCCAACGGGCTCGCCGGCTTTATCACGCATTGTGGCCAGGGTTGCGGCCTGCTGACCAGGCATCTTGTCCACAATTCAATCCGCAAAGACTATGTCGACATGATCACGCGAAAGATCGACGCCATCAAGGTCGGCAATCCAGCTGACCGGTCGGTCGGCATGGGGCCGCTAATCCGGGAAGCGGCGCGGGCGCGTTCCGAGAAATATACCGACATTGCGTTGCAGGAAGGAGCCACGCTCGTCACGGGCGGCGGCCGTCCTAGCGAAGCAGGCGCCGGCTTCTTCTACAAGCCCACCCTGTTCGATAATGTGAAAAACAGTTTCCGCGTCGCTCAAGAAGAAATTTTCGGCCCTATCGCCGTCGTAATCGGCTTCGAGGATGACGAGGAAGCAGTCGCATTGGCAAATGATAGCGAATTTGGCTTGGCTGGCGCGATATTTTCTCGCGATGTTGGCGGCGCCTATGAAATGGCCCTACGCATCCGCACCGGCGCCGTTGCGCTTAATGGGGGCGCGGGGAGAATGTCCAGCCAGGCACCCTTTGGCGGCATCAAACGGTCGGGTTACGGTCGTGAATATGGCATGGAGGGGCTTAACGAGTTCACCTACATGAAAAATATTCATTTTCATGCCGAATAAGGCACTAGTGACCCAATGTGCGTGCTTTCATGAACTTGTCCTGATCACCAACGAAGAAACAGGTAGCGCGCCATGAAATATGGAAAAATCCAGTATGAGCTGCGCGATAACGTCGCAACCATTCTGCTGAATGATCCCGAGAAACTCAATGCGATGTCGCGTGAGCTGGCGGCAGAGATGACGCACGGGATCCGCCGCGCCGAAGGCGAAGCGCGCGCCATTGTGATCGGCACGACGGGCCGCGTCTTCAGCGCCGGCGGCGATCTGGGCGAGGGCGGTTTCGATATGGACGACCCTCAGCGCGACCTGGGCGAGAAATTGGAGCCGTTTATTAACCCGCTCATTCTCGCAATGCGCGACTCACCGCTGCCGGTGATCACCTCGATCCGCGGCGCAGCCGCTGGCGTTGGTTGCGGGATCGGACTGGCTGGCGACCTTATCATAGCTGCGGAAAAGGCCTTTTTTTACCTGGCTTTTTGCAAGATCGGGCTAAGCCCAGATGGTGGATCGAGTTACTTCCTGTCCCAAGCGATCGGTCGCGTGCGCGCGATGGAACTGATGCTCCTTGGAGAACGGCTCTATGCGCCCAAGGCGCTAGAGTGGGGGCTCATTAACCGCGTGGTCTCGGACGAGGAACTCAGTGCGGCGACGCACGAATTGGCAACGAGACTGGCTCAGGGGCCGCGCTCGTTAGGAATGATAAAGGCGTCAGCCTGGTCGGCGCTCGATGCGCCATTGGAAAAACAGTTGCTGTTAGAAAGGCGCAATCAGCGGACGGCCGGCCTTACCGAGGACTGCTATGAAGGGGTCGCGGCATTCCGCGAGAAGCGCCCTCCCATATTCAAGGGGCGCTGAACTCTCATGATCCCACTTGCCTGGGTCTCTAGAATGCGGACTAAGGCACTTCGCAGCCGGAGGCATCGCGCGAGCTCAACGGCTATTTTGCTGCACCAATGCGGAAGCAACTGGACCTTGCCCGGCTACCATCGCCGTTCGTTCATGTTGCGGTAAGATTATCATTCAACCCTTAGCACATCCGTTGCGGTGGAGTGGGCCTCCCGTCGCTGACCGGTCCTTCAGCGGAGACCAGGGGCAGGCGCGGGCGCGGTGGTCGATACGCTCACTGAATGCCTATGCACGCGCGCGGCTGGCGAGCGGGGACACGGCGCTCCCGCTCGCGGTCAGCGGCTATGCAGGGCGCTCGCCGCAGATTCCGACAATGCGGCGCTGGCGATCCGGTCCTTTCGTCAGGCCGTCGCCGCCGGAGATATGCCGCTGGCGCTGAAGGCCGCGTGGGTCATGGATCAGACGGGCGTCCTGCCGCGCAACTGAGGTCTAGTCGCTCCACTAGGGCACTCTACTCGAGCGTTCGCCGCCATGACTGCGCGCCCGTCTCCGCCCAAAACCGCCAGCTCGATTTCCCCGGCGCCAGGCTTCCCCACCAGCAACAGCGGCTCGTTGACAAATGCAGGCGATTTCGCGCGGAACGCGAAGAAAGCCAGCCGATTGCTACCCATTTGTCTGTCGCACAGGTCCAGCAACAGGCTCGCCATCAAAGGGCCATGCACTACAAGGCCCGGATAGGCCTCTTCGCTCCGCGCATAAAGCAGATCATAATGGATGCGATGACTGTTGAATGTCAGCGCCGAATAGCGAAACAGCAGAGGAGTTGTGGGCGTGATCGCCCGTTGCCAGGCCCATCCATCACCGCGAGAGGGATCCGGCTTCGGGAAGGACATCTCCTCCGACTGACCGGATTCTGACGTTGCCGCCTCGCGATAGACGATGGTTTGCTTCTCGCGGACCGCCATCTCTCCACCGCAGCGCACCTCGTGCTCCACCGTCACGAACATCAACTGACCGCTGCCGCCTGATTTTTCTGCGGTGTTCACAACGGTCGAGCGCCGTTCGACGACCGCTCCGACCCTCAACGGCCGCAGAAACTCAACTTCGCTAGCCGCCCACATTCGCCGGGGCAGCGGACTACGCGGCAGAAAACCGCCTTTGCCAGTTGGATGGCCATCCTGTCCGAGGTTTGCCGTCATGGCATCGGGGGTGCACAGGCACCAGTGGACGCCTTGCCGCGCATCATGCTGCGGCGGCTCGCGATCAAACGTCGCCGCGATTCGGGCCGCCAGCGCAGGCGTTATGATGTCTTCACGGATTTCCTCATTCATCCGATAATTCCCTGGTCATGCAATCGGCCGATAGATCCCGACCCTAAGCCCAGCACGTTGCTAAATACGTCATCGGTATGTTCGCCAAGGCGTGGCGCGCGTACAGGCGCACGCCGGTCAATGCCGGCCAAGGTTGCCATTGCACCGGGTACGGGATAGCTGAAGCCGCTGACCTGCTCGATCTGGGCGAATACAGGATTCTCCGTGACAAGCTGCGGATCGCGGATCGCTTCGGACATGCTTTTATAAGGTCCCCAACTGCAACCGGCGTCATCGAGCTGCTTGCTCAGTTCCCCCGCATCACGCTGCGCAACTGCCGCCGCGACCAACGGCGTCAGCCGGTTTCGGTGAGTGAAACGCAGTCCCTCGTCGCTCGTGAACGACACGTCCAGCTCAGCCTCAATCCGTGCCACATCTCCGGTGATTCTCAGCACTTTGAGCAAGCCACTCCACTGGCGTGGCGTGATGGCCATGATCATCAGCCGAGCGCCGTCCCGCGTCACAAAATCACGTCCGAAGACGCCATAGACATCGTTCCCGAAGCGCTCGCGATCCGCACCGGAGAATTGCACTTCCGCCAACATTCCAAGATTGGCCACAGTTGCAATTCCGACATCCGCCAGAGGAATTCTGATCTCCCCTCCTTCGCCGGCGGCGGCACGGTTGCGAGACCCCGCCAACATCGCAAATGCGGCATAGGCTCCGGTCAGCAAGTCCCAGGCGGGAAGCACATGGTTGGCGGGCGCTGGTCCGGGCCCGGTTATCTGTGGGATACCGAGCGCGCAGTTGACCGTATAGTCGAATGCGGGGCCACCATCCGCCTTCCCCATCACACGCACAGTGACAAGGTCAGCGCGACGCTCCGCAAGCTTATCATGCGCAAGAAATCCCACAACAGGAAAATTTGTTAAGAAATGCCCGCCCTCTTTGCCATTGGCCGTAATCAGCGCCGCAAGCAGGTCGCGCCCCTCCGGATTGCCAAGATCCAGGGCGACGGACTTCTTGCCTTTATTAAGCCCCTCCCAATAGAAGCTTGCGCCATTGTCGGCGAGCGGCCAGCGCTTGAAGTCGGGGCCGCCGCCGATCTGGTCGATCCGGATCACTTCCGCTCCCATTTGGGAAAGATACAGTCCCGCTGAAGGGGCGGCTACGAATGAGGAGGCTTCGACCACCCGCATCGTTCCCAATAGATCGTACATATTTCGTCTCCTGAAGTGCTGAGCACGCGCTCACGCTATATGTTTGGGGATCCTGCCGGAGATCCTTCCAGCCTGGGATCAAGAGCTCCTTCCTGCCAGCGGACCGAACCATAAGGCCGCTCAAGCCAGCGGCGGATGCGGATCGGAGCACTCCCTATATGAAAGTTCTTGGCTTCGTCCTGAAGCTCGCGCTCCGCAGAAGTATGCCGGGTCCGATGGCGAAGATAATCGAGCCAGGTGGGCCAATGGAAACGTTCGGTCCACAGCCACGGGTCCGCGATGTCACGGGCAATCATCCAGCTATAGGCGCCCAGCCGGGCGCGTGACGCGCGAACTTTCTCCATGTGCCGATAGAATCTGCGCGCCTGTTCCGGATCTATCCGATATTCAATCTCGACCAGAATGGGACCGCTACGGTCCGTCAAGGCCATTGCGGTCTCCAACGGCGGAAGTTCGATGGCTGCGTAAGAATGGCTCTCTATCGTCTCGGCGAGCGGCCGACGCGACACCAAAATGGTCAACAGGACGGCAGCAGCAGACGAAAGCAACGCGGTGACCAGACTTGTCTCGTCGGCGATCGTGCCCCAAAGCCAGCTACCAAGCGCCACGCCGCCAGCGATGCTGGCCTGATAAGCAGCGACTGCACGTGCGGCAACCCAGCGCGGCGCGGAGGTTTGAATGCCGACGTTGAATATGGTCGCTATGGTCAGCCATGCGCCGCCAAATATCAGTAGCGGCATCAAAGCCAAAGCAAGGTGCCCCGAAAAGGCGACGACCAGGATCGAAGCCGACATTAAGCACAAGCAGCTTATGACGATCTGAACCTCGGAAAACCGGGATCGGATACGCGGGAGGAAAAACGCCGACAATATGGCTCCCAATCCATAGGCACCCAGACATGCTCCGAATGTCTGGGGCCCTCCGCCGATGATATCGCGGGCAATGAGAGGTAGCAGCGCAGTGATCGAAGCCGCGGCCATACCGGTAATGAAGGCGCGCACGATGACGTTGCGAACGACCGGCGAATTCAAAAAATAGCGTCCCCCAGAGGTAATCGCGCGGCCGAAGCCCTCCGCTGGCAACCGTGAGGCCATGGCAGTTCTGCGCCACGTGAACAGCACCAACAGCAACGGCAAGTAAAGCACGGCATTGATGCCGAATGTGGCTGCGGCTCCCCAACTCGCGACAACGAAACCTCCAATCGCCGGACCGATTGCCCTCGCGGCGTTGTAGCTCATCGAATTAAGAGCGATGGCATGCGGTAGATCCTGTCGGGAAACCACCTCGGCGGCTGACGCCTGCCACGCAGGCCCAAACAACGCAGAGCCCGTTCCTATGGTGAAACAGAAGAAAAGGAGCAGGCGGGCATCGAGGAGACCGGCAGCCGCCGTACTGAACAGGCAGATCACCCCGGTCACCGAGACCATGACGGCGAAGATGCCTACCTTACGCCTGTCGAACATGTCCGCCAACGCGCCCGCGGGCACCGCAAAAATCATGACCGGCATCATCAGCGCCGTTTGTACAAGCGCCACCATTTCCGGGTTGTCGGTCAATTTGGTCATCGCCCAGGCGGAACCGACCGCCTGTATCATCAAACCCAAATTGCCCATCATGCTGGACACCCATAGGCGCCGGAAAAGCGGTGCACGTAAAGGCGCGGCTAGAGAGGCGTCAAGAGCCTTTTGCCTTGTTCCCATATTCATCCTTACCGCCCCTGCCCGACCGGCAGCAATTTGTGTAGAAGCTCAGGGCCTGTCGTTTCGCCATTCTCGTACCCTCAACTCGCACGCAATCCTGCTAATTCTATATATGATATTTGTCACATCGAAATAGCATGGCGCTGTGCTTGGCGGACGAGACGAAGACCTACCTGACTATGCAGGAGCTTTCGGCGGCGTTCGAGCGATGCGATTGGCAGCTGCCGCCAGCAGGTCCGCGGTGATCCCGCCGCCCGCTTCAGCCGCACATCCAGCTGGCATCATCGACTTCGAGGCTGCGTTGTCCAGGCAGTTATATGTCGGAGGTCTTGCAGGTCTATGGCCTTACGATCCAACCGCCGTCGACATTAAGCACCTGCCCATGGATCGGCTGCTCAATCAGTAATGGAACGGAGGCATAACTTCTGCCTCCGTTCCTGATATTTTCACATCTTGTAAGTCAGGCGCAAACCGCCGTATCGCTTGTAATCACGCGGAATATTACCGAACTGCTGACCAATGAATCCGTCGCCGGTGTTCAGATTGCCATAGTAGAACTTGTTGGTCAGGTTCTTGCCAAAGAGAGTTAACGCCCACTTGTCGTCAATAGAACCGAAGCCAATCGAGGCATCGAGCAACCCATAGGCAGGTTGCGCAGTAAGCGGATCTTCGAACAACTGGAACTGGATGCTGCTGCGCCAATTATAAGCAACGCGAAGCATCAGCTTCAAATCCTCGGACATCGGCGTTTCATAAGCCGCGGACGTAACGACCTTCCATTTGGGCGACGAAATCGCACGTTGGCCGTCGAGATCCTGGAGGCCGTTGATTCCGCATTTGCCAACGCCGCGTGTGTCCGATGGACCACAAGGGAAGAAATTATGACCGCTGTACCGCGCTTTGTTGTAAACCACGCCAAGTGACAAATTCAGCCCCTCAAACGGTTGCGCCGTCGAAACGAACTCGAAACCATCAATTTTGAGATCACCGGCGTTGATCAGATCGACGCTGATGCCCTGCGTCACGGCTGTCTGTTGGATATTCTTGATTATCTGTTTGTAAAGAGCAAGGTTGAATGTGAGACGCCCGTCCAAGAACCGTTGCTTCGCGCCGATTTCGAAGGCTTCTGCAATTTCAGGGTCGATTAGCGCTAGGGACGAATCATTCGCCGCCCGCACCAATGAACCCGCCGTACGGCCCTGATTGGCTGCAGATCCCTTATAACCGCGGTTGTAGGATGCATAATAATTCAGGCTGCGGGTCGGCTGCCATTGCACGCCGATACGCCCGGAGAGATTGTCGTCGCTACGCCGCGATATGAAGTTCTGAGTATCGACAGGAGGGGCGGTGTTTGTCACCGTGATTGGGTTGAAGAACCCTGTAGCGGGATTGAAGAATACGTCATGGCGGTAAGTGAGCCTAAGCTTTTCATGCGTATAGCGAAGGCCGCCGAATAGATTGACCGTGGGTACGATCTCATAAGTAACGTCCGCGAAGGCTGCCATGGTTTTGTCTGTGAGACCGGTAGAAAGCTCGTCGCTGTTGAAAAAGCGCGCACCTGCAGGTGTTACGACAGGAACATCCGGCACCGCAGAGCCGTCCAACAGGAAGGGCAGAAGAAGCTGACGGGTCTCCTTATAATCCTGATAATAAGCGCCCGCGACAACATCGATGCCTGGTGCGCTATAGGCTAAACGGAGCTCCTGCGACCAGTATTTATACCGCTCGACCTGATGGTCGTCCTCCGTCGCCACATATTCAAGGGGATAACCGAAGGGGTTGGGGGAAATGCCACGCCCCGGATTAACACCGATGGGTCCTGCATCGACATCGATTTCCGTCCTGTTGAGCGAATTTCGATAGCCAGCGATAGCCACCAGCGACAAATTGTCGGACAGCTCGGAATTCAGTTCGCCGACCAGCGCATAAAGCCGGTTTCTGGAGTAGGAGATTGTGTCCTGATTGGCAACATCAACACCCCAGCCTATCGGTCCGAAAACCAGACGTTGGAAATCTCCGAATGGCCCGGAGTTCGGTGTGACTACAAAATTATTTCCAAATGTGCTGTAGAAATTGTTGTACGAGCCGCTGAGTAATATGTTTGTTCTTTCGGAGACGTCAAACAGCAGCTTGGCTTGGCCACCCCATGATCTCTGGCCGTGAATGTCGGGACCGGCCAAATTTTCGATCTGAGGCTTGATGTAATGATAATAGCCATTCATCCGTAGTGCAACATTGTCGCCTACCGGGACGTTTACCATGGCCTTAGGGATTATTTCCCCGTCGAACGTTCCCAAAAGGTCAAATGAAGCCTCCATTTGATGCTTCGGACGATTACTGATGATGTTGATAACACCAGCCGTCGAATTTTTCCCGAACAGCGTGCCTTGCGGCCCCGAAAGCACTTCGACGCGGTCGATGTCGGCCAAGTCGGCGACGAATTCGCCCTGGCGTGCGACTGGAACCCCGTCGATCACGACACCCACGCTCGGTTGGATGCCGCCTTCCTGTGCGATGGACGCCGCGCCGCGAATGACCAATGTCGTTGTTGTTGTCGAATAGTTTGAATTGAAGCTAACGGCGGGCGAGATCTGCTCGAGAGCACGAGAGTCCGTGATCCCAGCTTGCCGAAGCGCTTCACCGCTTGCCGCCTGCACCGACAATGGAACTTCGCTGAGGCGCTGCTCGCGACGCTGAGCGGTAACGACTATTTCTCCAATTTCAGGCGCGGCGTCTTGCGCGAGGGCGGTCTTTGCAGGAGCCTGCGCCCAAGTATGGCCCGCGCAGGAGCAGCCAGCCAACAGCAATGCCGCTTTTATTTTTTGACGAGAGCCCGCCCTAGACCGCTTATTCATGTACCCCCCTATGGTTTTAACGCTGAGCGCCCAATGCCCGTTGAACTCGGCATTTCGTCGTATTATATAGATCCTTATAATGTTTACGTCAAACGCCACGCGTTGATGGCGTGCACAGAAAAAAGGGGTTAAACTTCGATGCTCGCTAGCACTTTAGTTTTGAAGGCGGCGATCTCGGCTCCGGCCCTCATTTCGCCAGGAGACGCGTGCGCAGATGGTCTAGACGGCAGCAATGGCGAATGATCCTGGGAGCTTTCCCGCCGGGAGAGCATCGGATGGCGGCATTGTCCGATGGGTTCGGGAGCGTATCGGCTTGGAGGTCGCGGGCGAGCGGCGTCATAATTCGACATGCTTTCCTTCCTGATCGACTAAAGCCTGATCGCTATACTGCTCGATCTGCTCTACCCAACCTCCAAGGCCAGCCCGCTTGGCGACCCCTTGTGATGTTCGAGGCACGGCTGTCGCCGATCTAATACGATCGCTCCGATGTGCTGCTGGACGCGGCGCTCAACGATCAAGCCTCCTTTTGCCGGCTCTAGAATTTCCGGAGAATGAAGCGCGCCTGAGCGTACCACCTTCGTCAGTTTCGTCGGCTACTGACGCCCATAAGGTCGCTCGGACACCGTGGAGGGTGTGACTGTAAAGCCAAATCAAAGATAGTGATCATAAAGAATGGAACACTGGCTGATGGCACCAGCATTGCTTTGACAACAGAAGATAATGATGACGCGCGATGGCTAAAGCAGAAGAGAAGGCGGACTGTTCGCGGCTTCAAGGAAACGGCCAGATGGATCGTTTCTGCAAAGCTACGCGCGTTCAGTCCTCTATACCCCACCGCGCGCGGGTCTCCCCACCCTTCCCGTGATCTCTTCCACGCATGCCGCACCCGCGGCAGAGGCAGGCGAGAAGTTGTAATCTCCCGTAACCGGACGACACATTCTTCGCCTGCTCGAATGGGATCATAAGACTCAGCACTGCCCAGGAATAGGTCGCCAACACCGGTCGCCGCGTTACTTCTTTCAGCGACTACCACGGTTCATGCGGAGTTTGGCGGCCGCCAGTTCGTAAGCGACGGCATTCGGTGACATCCTTCCGTGCGGACCAACATCGAACGTGCTGACCCCTTTGCCCTTCCACAGCATCGCCTTGCGACACGCGCAATCCCTATTCGTACCATCCCACATAGGCCCGCAATTCATAGCTCATACGAATATGCGCATCGGGCAATGTTTCCTGGAAGGAGACATGGGCGGCCGGAAAATTCCTGCCGGGATCGGAGTCATAGGATTTGAATATGAGCAGATCATTAAGCTTCATTTCGCTAAAATAGGTCCAGCGATGATCGGGACTATATTTCATGAAAAACACCTCGTTCATCCCGACATGGGTGTCGAACTGAACATCGATGCGTACGCAGTCTTCGGGTTTCACGCTCTGTGCGTCCAGCAAAGCGAGCGGCCGGTCGACCGGCGCGTCCGGAGAAAGGCACCGCCATAGCTGAATAATAGCCCAGCGACGGACGTCCTTTGGCCGGTCAGGGTAAATTCTGTCGACGGTATTTACCGCGCCCGCTTCGCTGAAGTCGATATGGGGGAACGGCGCGGGTCCTTGAGGCGCACCTGGAGCACTGCTGCGGACGGAGCCTCTGGTGAAGGGAAATTCGACAACGTCCGCGCCCGTCAGTTCCTTGAGGAGCGCCCGCACCTCCAGAAAATGGACTTGCACGATCTTGTCTTCATTATGAAAGTCGCTCGTTTCGTCAGGGCGATGCTCCATTATGCTTGGATGATGAGTAAAGATGAACCCCTCCCTATCGAGATCGGTCATGGTGGGGACACTACTGCCATCCCTGATCGAAACGCTGCGCGGCTCTATTTTCAAGTCGCGGTTCGCGCGATCGGCGTCGCTTTCCACGCTGCCATCCTTTAACTTCGTGCGTACACCGATTTGCGGTTTGTAATCCATATGACCACAGTAGCTAAGTTGGGCTTCGACCATTCTAGGTTGCGCGACTTTTTCGATGACCTGATTCATGACTCTCTCCTTACCTTCCGCAGTTCTACACCGCGCCTCCGCGAGCTTAGGTCTCATGCTTCCATAATTGCCATGTACGCTCGACCTGCTTTTCATTCAGCGCCTCGCAGGCATCCGCTTCGGCATCCGAAAGATATTTGATGGTGCCGAGCGTCGTCGCAGTGGCCTGAATGCGTGCGTTCGTCTCGGTGTAGACTGCTCGATAAACAGCCTGTCCGATACTGGATCCGACCACCGTTGAACCATGGCCGCGCATAAGGACCACATTCTTGTCAGCCAGGATGCCGACTAGCGAATGGGCTTTCTCCCGTGAATCGATGAGAAGGTTCGTGTCATCTCCCGCGAAATCGCGCATCTCGAAATTCGGCGTCGGCCCCTTAAGGAACCCGCAGGTGTGGCATATCGCTTGTAAAGGCAAAGATTCCACAACGCCGAACGCCACGATCGTGGGCGAATGGCTATGGACGACGGATTGCACCTCGGGGCGCGCTGCGAATATCTCGCCATGAATGAAACGTTCTAGAAAAAGCTTGGAGCCGTCATCATTCACCAATTCACCGTCCAGGCGATGCTCCTTAATGTCGTCTGTCTGCACCACACCGGGAGGAACACTCCTCGCCATAAGGAATATTCCGGGCTTTGAGGGGTGACGTACACTGATATGGCCAAACGCATCGACGATGCCATAGCGCACCAATATCTTGTTGGCCTTCACGAGTTCCGCTTTGAGTCCAGCCAAATGCCCACCGGCTTCGTCGGCGCTGTTCAGCTCCGCTGGCTCGTTCATGCAATAATTTCCCCTCTCACCTTGACGTTACCACCGGCTCTTCCCTCGGATGCCGATTTCAGAAGTTTGCTGCCATTTGTGCGCAAGCGGCCAAAGCCGCCGGCAAGGTACGACACATTGTCAGCCATGTTCTGGATCGCCTGCCGTCCGCAATAGGGAAAATCACTGCCGAACAGCAGATGATTAGGTTGCGCCACGACGCCAAGCGCCGCAAAGGTTGCGGCACCGGACGCCTGAGCAAGATCATAATAAAAGCCTGCAATATGGCGGTCGATGCGTTCGGGAGTGAGATGCGCGAACCGGCTGTCAATCACCGACATTTCCCGCAGCCTCACGCTGAGAAAGGGCAGGCAACCCCCTGCATGCGCAAGGATAATGCGGATGTTGGGAAAGCGATCCTGAGTTCCGGCTAAGATCATATTGAGCGCTGCCCGGGTGGTGTCAATCGGATACTCGATCATCCACAATGGGGCAGGCTGCGCCAGCGCACTGCTGCTGAGATGTCCAACGGGATGCACGAACATCATCGCGCCGCGTTCGTCCAATATGCTCATTAACGGATCCAACAGCGGATCGCCAAGAAAAATATCGCCATAGCTAGCGAGCACGCCCACTCCCAGAAAGCCCATGTTGAGCGCCAGTTCGGCTTCCTTACACGCGGCGTCGATGTCAGGGAGGGATAAGGTCGCAAAAGCACTCAACCGCCCCGCTGTTTCCACCGAAAGCCCGGCCGTGAAGTCGTTACAGCGGCGCGCCAGATCGGCTGCAGCGCCATTATCCCCCAGATGCACGCCGGGTGTCGGGGCCGACATCATCGCCATCTCGGCACCGATCAAGTCCAGCAAGGCCAGCGAACCATCGCGAGACCATTCGGGGAATCGAGCCAAGGACGCGCGACGTCCTGCCTCTTCGAAAGCCTCGATGAGAAAGGGTGGCAGATAATGATGGTGGAAATCAATCAACATGGCTGTCACTCAGACAAGCAGGCAAGAAGGCACTCCCTCGCCTGCTTCACCGTCATGCTGCGGAGCGCGGGACTGTTAATAAGTGTTTCGTTATCAATGCTGTGTGGAACCATGCCTCCGTACAATCCGGGCACGGCTAGCGCCGCAATTGCCGACGCTTTCTCTAACGGAAGCTGCTCAAGTGAAAAGCTCTTCCGAAGTCCAAGGTCATCGTATAAATCGAAAAGTGATCGGCGAATATGATCGATCGGATCCCTTTGACCGGGCACGCCTCCCAGTGCTTGCGCCACGATTGTGGCCTTGGCCGGAGCCGCCTCCGCGCAGAAGGCGACGACGCGCGGCAGCAGCACGGAGACGCCTACGGTGTGCGGAACGTCGAGATGGCTTTCCAGCGGATCGCTCAGCGCGTGCCCCAAACCAAGCCGCGCGTTGCCACAGGCTATGTTAGCCATCGAGCTTGCCAGAAGATTATCGGCTTGCGCGTCGAGATCTCGATCAAGAACAGACTTGCGCATACAATTATATAGCGTTTTGGCCGAGCCAATCGCGATGCTGTCCGTCAACGGTGTTGCTAAGCTCGAAAAATAGGCTTCCAGCGCATGGCAAAGCGCATCCACCGCGCTTGCCGCCGCCAGAGCTTTCGGCAAGCTCGCCAATGTGGCCGGATCGAGCAAGGCAAGGGTTGGGAAGCAGCTCGCGCCGCCGACGATCAGCTTCTCGTGAAGCTCTTCATCCTTCAGCACGCTGAACTGACTGACTTCGACACCCGACCCGGCCGTCGTCGGAATCATGAGGGTAGGCAAGGGATGGCGCGGGGCCAGTCTGGGAAAGGCATAATCCCTGAGGCTGCCTTCATTGACGGCGGAGATTGCCGTTGCTTTGCCGCAGCACATTACCGACCCGCCGCCTATCGCGAGAACGCCATCAAGCCCTTTGCGGCGACATAATCCGGCCAGCGATTCGGCCTGTTGCAGCCGTGCGTCGACTGCGCAGTCTTCAAACAGCTCGTAGCGAAGCCCCGCCTCTTCTATGGCTTGAACTACAAACTTACAAAAGTCCTGCTTGGCGATAACAGCGTCAGTTACCACAAGCGGCTTGGCCATTCCGATTGACTGGGCCAGTGCGCCGCATCGCGCGAGTCCGCCCTGTCCCGACACAATCTTTGTCGGCATGAAGAAAGGAATATTTCCGGTTTGTGTCATAGCCGATTCCTTCGGCGAACACGGATCTGCATTGCTTGGTTCGGCATCATCCGCTTCCTATTTGCCAAAGCAGCAGCGCATCCGCTTCGCTCGATCACGCACGAGCGTTCCGCTCTCCTACTCGGACCCCCGATCTGATATGATCTTGTCTTATGACACAAAAGGCCGTGAAGCGGCGCTTGTCAACGAAATTCCCTTATTCAGAGAAATTTGCTTAGAAATAGCGGTCGCCTCCAGCGCTTTCGGACATCCTTGAACAGAGACAAGTTCTGGTTCGGGCAGACGCGGAGTGGGATGGCGATATGCTTTACGGAAAAGCAGGTGACGTGGAGTGAAGGGAGTGGAGCCGGTACGAGCGGGCCAAAGGCGATAATCGGCCCGCAATTGCTTAGCCATCAACGAGCAGGGCGCTGCGGGCTCAGCGGTTCGATGGCAAGCGTTGCCGACCTTGAGCGAGTGGGCAGTTGCTGTTTCCATGGCCAAAAGGCTGGCCACCTACTGGTGCTCGCTTATACTGCTGAAGAACGATCACACGTAGAATTCGGGCCCACTGGCTGAACGTCTGCGGAACCCTGTGGGGCATGATGGACAGGAGGGAACGCAAAGAAGGTTGCCAACAATCCAGCCGCTAGTTAGCGAAGAGCGGAGACTTCGCAGTCCTTCATCGTCACCTAAAGCCTTAGGGGTTTATGCGCACAGCGAGCAATATTATCTCCGTTCTTGATCTCTTTTCGTTCGAGCGCCCAGAGTGGACGGTCGATGAAGCTGCTCAAGAGCTGGATTTGGGACGCAGCACCACTTATCGCTATTTCAAGGTACTTGCTGATGCAGGTCTCATCGTTGCGTTCCGCTCCGGCTGTTACATTCTCGGGCCCGCCATTACGCAGCTTGACCGTCAGATGCGTCTTCTTGATCCCCTGATTGCCGCCGCGCGCAACGGAACGCAAAAGATTCTAAAAGCGCTCCCGGTGCCAGCAGTCGTGCTGGTATGCCGTCTCTATCGCGATCAGGTCATGTGCATTCATCAGGAGCCTACTGACGTACGCGGGCTGACCGTCAGTTATGAACGCGGTAAGTTAATGTCTCTCCACAGAGGCGCTGCATCCAAAATCATCCTCGCCCATTTGCCCGCCCGCTTCGTTAAATCCTATTGCTTGCGGCACAGCCAGGAATTGGCCGAAGTTGGCTTCGGGCCTGAATGGCACGACATTCGGGGATTGCTCCGCAGCCTCCGCAACGCTGGCGTCGCTGTGACTCACTCCGAACTCGACGCAGGCGTCATCGGCATTGCTGCGCCCTTGTATGACGCGGACGGAAACGTCATCGGCAGCATCGGCGCGGTGCTGTCCGACAAGCTACAGGATGAAGCGGTAAAAGCTTCCTGCGACATCGTGAAATCACACACGCAAGAAATCAATGTGGACTTCATAAATGAAGTGCTCCTCGACACTGGCTAAACTCAGTGCCTTTTCCTGGTTGTTTTAGTCGTTGGTCAGATCCCTGCACAGAATTATATCTGCATCCGCTCTACCGGCAGGCAGCGCTCCCAGGGGACCTGCCATCCGTGACGATGTCGAGGCGAGCAGCTTCTGAATGTCGAGCACCACAGGGAATATCCCGGAGGCTTCCCGCGCATGCAAGGACGTGCCGCCGGACCCGACGGGGACGGGCGGGTCCAATTGACCTAATCAACCGGCAATCCAAGCTGCAGATGAGCCCAACGGTGTTAACGGGAAGATGGCGATCGCCCGCTCCGACTAATTCTACAGGAAGATATTGCCGCCGTCGACGACGAGCGTCTGCCCTGTCATGAACGCCGCATCGTCACTCGCCAGGAAAGCCAGTGCGCCCACCAGATCCTGGGGTACCTGATCGCGCCGGATCGCGCGCACGTCGACCGCAGCGGCCTTGAACGTATCCTGGTAGGCGGCGTTAGCGGTGACGCCGCTGCTCAGCGTAAATCCAGGCGCGAGCGCATTGACCGTGATGTTATCCGCCCCCAATTCCCGCGCCAGCGCTCTGGTCATTCCGATCACGGCACCCTTGCTGGTGACATAATGCAGCAGGCCCGGCGCGCCCTTATGAACAGTGTTCGACGCGATGTTCACAATCCGGCCGGCACCCCTCGCGCGCATCGCCGAAACTGCGGCGCGGGCCGTCAGAAATGGCCCCAGCACATTGACGGCCATCACCTTCTGCCAGTCATCGACGCTTATTGCGCTAAACGGGCCTGGTGCCAACGTGCTGAATAGGGCAGCGTTGTTGACGAGGATATCGAGCCCGCCGAACGTCGAACACGCGGCCTCGACCATGCCTGCCACATCGTCCTCGGAGGACACATTTGCGCGGACTCCGATCGCCTTCAGTCCCTGCGAAATGAGTCTCGCCGCGGCTTCCGTAGCACCGTCGATGTCGACGATTACGACGGCCGCGCCGTCGCTTGCCAGACGCCTTGAAAACTCAAGACCGATCCCGCTCGCGCCGCCTGTGACGATTGCGACACGTTGATCCAAGCTTGGCATCCCGTTTCCCCTAGAATGTAATTGCGATATTTTTCGTCTTAAGGAATTTATTCAGTCCCATCACACCGAAATCCTTGCCAAACCCAGACTGCTTATAGCCGCCCATGGGGGCGTTAGGATCGGTATTCGGCCCAAAATGATTGACCCACACCGTTCCCGCCTGGATGGCGTTTGCCGCCTGCAAAGCTTTCTGCAAATTGGAGGTATGTACCCCTCCCGCCAAGCCGAAGGTCGGATGGTCTGCCAGGGCGAGCCCCTCCTCGAAGTCTTCGAATGGCTGAACCGTGAGCACAGGTCCGAAAATTTCATCCCTCACCGCTGGGTTCTCGGGGGGTGCCTTGTGCAGGATCGTCGGCGCGAAGAAAATGCCTCCTGGTTCACCCTCGACGCGCCCGCCGCCTTCGAGCGTCTCGGCGCCACCGGCCTTCGCTTGTTCCAGAATAGCTTCTAGCCGCGCCGCCTGCGAAGCGGAGGCTATCGGCGCCAACGTCGTCTGGTCGTCCCATGTTGGTCCCGGGGTAACATTTTGCATGCGGGTCCGGATTTTTTCGACCAGTTCCCCCTCGATCGAACGCTCCACGACAAGGCGCGTACCTGCAAAGCAGACTTGGCCGCCGTTCGCGCATACCGACTGGGCCACCAGATCGGCGACCCGATCCAGGTCCGGCGCGTCGGCGAATACCAGTTGTGGCGACTTTCCACCCAACTCGAGCGATACCGGTTTGAGCCCCGTCTGCGCGGCATCGCACATCACCTGAACCCCGGTCGCTGCCGAACCTGTGAAAGACACGTAGTTTACGCCAGGGTGACGGATAAGCGCGCTGCCCGTCTCACTGCCAAGCCCCGGCAGCACGGAGATCATGCCTGCGGGCAGTCCGGCCTCCACGCCCAATTCGGCCAGACGTATGATCGAATAGGGCGTTAACTCCGACGGCTTAAGGACGATGGCATTTCCTGCCGCAATGGCCGGCGCGATCTTCAACGTCGCCAACAGCAATGGAGTGTTCCAAGGAGCGATGGCGGCAACAACGCCATAGGGTTCGCGCACCAAAGTGCTGAGCTTTCCCGCGCGCGTCGCCAGGACCGAGCCTTCGATCTTATCGATCGCCTCGCCGTAAAAGCGGATAAGTTCGGCCGACATGGCGACGTCTCGCAGCCTGACGGCGCCGATTACTCGAACGGACACCGCCGCTTCGAGCCTCGCCAGCTCCTCGAAATGCGCATCGATCAGATCGGCCCATTTGCGCATCACGCGCTGCCGGGCCCTAGGTTCAGAAGTGGGCCACCCGCTTGTCTTATAAGAGTCGCGCGCAGTGTTGACCGCACGGTCGACCAGATCCTGACCTGCCCCCCGCTCCTCTCGAGCGACCTTGCCGTCCGAAGGCCGCAGTACAGCATAGTGCTGGCCACTGCCTCTCAGACGTTCGCCCGCTATCAGGCTGCCCGAAGGAAAGTCTATGAGATCAGGATCAAATATGACTGCCATTTCAGCTTCCTTCGCGTTCGAAGCGCAAATCATTGCGCTTCGAACCAGATGTCAGGGCGCTCGGCAGAGCGTGACTGCCCAGCTTGATGACGGGACGCGCTTGAACGCTCGGCGTGACGGCGCTCTTTAAAGGGCCTGCAAAGTTCCGCTGACCTGATTTGCGCCAGCCTTTAGCAAATGTTTGACGCTGGTTTCCAAGTCCGGCGTCAGCTTCGCTTCCGCCACCACGATGGACAGCGACCCGACCGGGAGGCTGTCCGCGCCTATCAGCGGAGCCGCAAGGCCGGTTAGTCCAACATCGAGTTCGCTCGAGGTCGTACAAACGCCCGCCTCCCGGATCTGCGACAGCGTCGCGTGCACCTCCAGCAGGGATACGCCAAGCCCGCTCGCCGCCATCTCTTCCCGATGCTGCGAATAGAATTGCCGCACCAGCCGCTTGGGCATGGAAGCGAGGATCGATTTCGACGCCGCGCCGCGAAATAGCGGAATGGGCCGTCCGCGTTGATAGCTGGAGGCAAAGGGCGGTAGTCCCGAGGCCAACTGCGAAATACACATCACCTGATTTTTGTACAACCGACATAACAGGATAACCGCCGGGATTTGAACGGTGTTTGCAAGGATGGACATGGCCGGGCCGGCCGCGCTGGTCAGCGGATCGGTATTCCTGATCAGCCAATCTAGTTGAACCGCGGCCGGACCCAGAACGTAGCGGCCGCCCCTCATGGGTGACAAGAGGCCCGCCGCCGCAAGGCTTCGAACATAGCGATAGGTCGTCCGCAGGGAGCTTCCCAGCAGTTCGGCTGCTTCTTCCACCGTGACTTCGCGGCGATCCAGAGAAAATAGCGAAAGAACAGCCAGCATTCGGTCCGAAGATGACATCCAGAGCTCGCAAAATTAAACATGATCCATTGCGGGGCGCCTCGCCCCATCGGCGAATATAGCCACCGAACCGCCAAAAGCGACCTCTACATATTTCAGGAAGTTCAACCCCGCCCATTCTGCTTCCTAAGATCTATTTTTGTCACAGTGCGGCAATGTTGATAAGGATCGTTCGCATCACCATTTCGATAAGACGTAGCGATTTCATAGCATCATGTAAAGCAATTCACGAAGCTGCTTCATTGCGTATAGGTACTAATTGACATAATATGTCATATATGAAAGTACCGCTTGGCCAATGCGGGGACACCAGCTTCGCTAGCCCGCATTCCGACTGGAAGATCGTCACAGTTGAATGTTCTGGTCAGAAGATTTTGTTGGGATGGACAGATGAGCACAACTGCGGATCGCGCCAGCAATCTGGACATGGCTATGGACGCATTTCGGACCGATTTGGCGGCCAATCATCTCGCCCCCTTGTGGGAAATAATGCGCAAGCTGGCAGCACTCGAACCTGCCAAGGGTGGTGCGCCGATGCACTGGTCCTGGAACGACCTTCGTAATCGCGTCATGCGCGCTGGCGAACTCGTTACCGCCGAAGAGGCTGAACGCCGCGTACTTGTGCTAGAAAATGCGCAGTTTCCGGGCGAAGGCAAGGTGACATCTTCACTCTATGGCGGCATTCAGTTGCTCTTGCCGGGCGAAGTCGCGCCCAGCCACCGCCACACCGCCTCCGCATTGCGCTTGGTCATGGAAGGTGGAGGTGGCTATACGTCCGTGGACGGCGAGCAAGTCATCATGTCGCCCGGGGACTTCATCGTCACGCCATCCGGGACGTTTCACGATCATGGCAACGAAACAGACCATCCGATCATCTGGCTGGATGGACTCGACGTATTCGTCGTCAATCTTCTCAACGCCCCATTCGCCGACACCTATCCCGAAGCGCGACAACCTATCACCAAAACATCCGGTGAATCGGCGGCGCTTTTCTCTAGCGGCCTAGTGCCGCACGGTTTCACGCGCGCGCAGGGCGGTTCGCCGATTTTCTGCTGGCCCTACAGCCGCACCAGGCCGGCGCTCGACTTGCTCAACAAGGCGGGACGCGTGGATCCCGCTCTGGGCGTCAAAATGGACTTCATCGATCCCACGAGCGCAAAGTCGCCCATTCCTACCATGACTGCCTCGATGCGCCTCCTACCCGCGGGTTTTTCGAGCGATCCCTACCGGTGCGTGTCGGGCACGGTGATGTCGGTGGTCGAAGGGCATGGGCGCGTCTGCATCGGCTCACAAAGCTGGGACATCGGCCTGAATGACGTGTTCGTGGTGCCGAGTTGGACATGGTCGCAGTTCGAAGTGGACGAAGAACTCATCCTGTTCGGTTTTTCGGACGAGGTGCTTCAAAGGCAACTCGGCTTCTGGCGAGAAGAACGAATGGATAAGGAGAGAGCCTGATGCGTTTATGCCGGTATGATGGGGGCAGGCTCGGCCTGATTGAGGGCGATACTGTGCGCGACGTCTCCCCGGCACTACAGAAGCTTCCGGCTTTTCGTTATCCATTCCCCTGTCAAGACATTCTGATAGAGCATCTCCCGACCATCGCGGCCGAGATTGATATGCTGTCCGGGGGTGACATTGTGCCTCTATCCTCGGTGACATTGCTCAGTCCAGTGGCGAATCCGGGCAAGCTGGTGGCAGCGCCGGTCAATTATCAGGCTCATCTGGACGAAGCGATCGCCGATCATGGCACCTTCAGTCGAGCCCATGTGCGCAAGATCCAGGAGACCGGACTGTTCTTGAAAGCCACAAGCTCGCTCATAGGCGCCGGTTCCCCGATCCAGGTCCGTCACTCCGATCGCCGCACCGATCATGAAATCGAACTCGCCGTCATCATCGGCAAGACCGGCCGCGACATTTCCGTGGACGATGCGCTCGACTATGTTGCGGGGTATTCCATCGGTCTCGACATTACCATTCGCGGACCCGAGGAACGCTCGCTGCGTAAGTCCCTCGATACTTACTCCGTGCTCGCGCCCGCGCTCGTGACTGCCGACGAAATCCCGGATCCTGCGAGACTGGAATTGCTGCTCACGGTGGACGGAGCAGTGCGGCAGCGTGCAAACACGCGTGATTTGATCATGAATGTCCCGGAATTGATCGCCTTTGCATCGAGCTTCTACACTCTCTTCCCGGGCGATATCATATTTACCGGTACGCCAGAAGGCGTCGGGCCGATCTTTCCGGGCGAAAAGATCGCCGCTAGCATCGAGAAAGTGGGTGCTTTGTTCATCGACGTGGTGGGGGCATGAGCATCACCGGTCGCATCGCCATCGTTGGCGGTGGCATAGGCGGTCTGGCCACCGCGCGGGCGCTGTCGCTCGCCGGATGGCAGTCCGTCGTACTCGAACAGGCCCCTCAGTTCGAGGAAGTCGGTGCAGGGATTCAGATCGGCCCGAATGGCTTCCGGCTGCTCGAATCCTTGGGTTTGCGCGACGCCGTCGCTGCCGCCGCTGTATTCCCTGACAACCTGATAGTAATGGACGGCGTGAGCGCAGAGGAAGTCACGCGCGTCCCCGTGGGCAGCAGCGCCTTTCGCGACCGCTTCACATATCCCTATGCGCTTATCCACCGCGCCGACCTTCACCAGGCTCTGGTCGACGCCTGCGAAGCGGACGAGCGTATCGAACTCCGCGCCGGCGTACAGGTCAGCGGTTACACAGATGATGGGTCGAAGGTACAAATCGGTACTGCCGCAGGCGCAACCATCGAAGCCGATGGTATTGTAGGCGCCGACGGCCTGTGGTCGATGACACGCCAAGCGCTCCTAGGTGACGGGCCGCCGCGCGTTTCCGGCCATATCGCCTATCGCGCCGTTCTTCCCATTGAAGCCGTCGAAGAGCGGTTCCGCAAGAACGACATGATATTGTGGGCCGGGCCTCGCAATCATTTAGTTCAATATCCGCTCCGTGGCAGCAAGCTTTTCAACCTTGTCGCGGTCTTTCATTCCGATCGTTATGTTGAGGGGTGGGACCGTCAAGGGGATCCGGAGGAACTAAAGCATCGTTTTGCCGGCAATTGCGACATTGTCCGCACCCTACTCAGCAAAGTCGAAACCTGGCGCATGTGGGTCCTTTGCGATCGGGAACCGGCCAAATTTTGGCATAAGGGACGGTCGGCCTTAGTCGGCGACGCCGCCCATCCGATGCTCCAATATCTGGCGCAGGGCGCCAGCATGGCTCTGGAAGACTCCGTCATATTGGCGCAAGAAGTTCAAAAATCCCCGGAAGACCTTTCGTCAGCCTTCGCCCGTTACTCGACACTCAGATATTTGCGAACCGGACGGTGCCAAATTATGGCGCGTATCTACGGCGGCTTCTATCATGCGGAAGGTGTATCCCGCGAGCTTGCAACCCGATTTCTGCAATCGCGCAATGATGCGGAGTCCTTTGAGAGCCTGGCGTGGCTTTACGATTTTGATCCAGGTTCCGTTGTGAAGCCTAGAATAATATAAATCGGTGACAAACGGAATGGAGCTATTGAACAAATGGTTCCTTCGCTCTTCTCCGGCCCGCCGCCGCATACCGATGTCCATAATTACCGAGCTTTGCTGAATTGCTCATCCTGGATCAACTCCTGCCATGCAGCGCGTCGGGTCGAGCATCTGCGGCCAGGAAAAAGGCGTCCACTGTAGGTGTACGCCCCGGTGCAAACGCAAAGGAGCCTCGCGTGGCGTGACAACCGAGGCGGTGGCTTCCTCAACCCATAGAATGACGGGCTCTGCCGACCTGATTGATCCCGCCCCACTTCTCTCGGATCATGTCGTCCATCTGCGTGAAGGTGTCGCGCCGCGCATTAGTGCGCGTGGACTGGAAGGCAATGAGGTAGGCTAATGTCAGCTAACTGCATGTGGCCGAGGCGAAGCCACCATACCGCAATCGGCCAGTCTTGGTCTTCCACATTGGAATGGCGACCGGTCTGCACTTGGGAAGTGAAAATTGGCGGCTGAGCGTCTGGGAAGGTCGGATGTTCCGCCTGTGGCCCAGCAGTCATGCAGATTCCCGGGCTTTGACAACCGATTCCATTGTGCTTCTACAAAAGCTCGTCGCGCGGCATCGTCGCAAAGGGCGAGAGGCGCGGTTTCGTTGAGGCGCAAAGAAAGTGGTAAGCGGTCCTACCGGCCAGCTATGTTCCACAGCTTCCCTGAAAAACCACTACGAGAGCCTAGGCTATGCCAAAGCGGCCGATAGGGAGTGATAGATATTTGGGGTTTACCATGCTCGACCAGTTATAGGCCGTCAACGTGGGAACGACGTTGGTGGACGTTCGCCCAAAGCCGATTCGTGAGTGGGCATAGGAAGCCAACGCCAGATAAAGTTTAGCATTATCAATGGACGTTGGCGGAGACGGAGTCCCCCGGCTGTAGTTCCGACACATTCCACAGCGTTCCATAACTATCTTATTTAAAAAGGTTTTAACAAAACCAGTTCCAGCAAATTCCTGATATGCTAGGCAACATCCAGAAACGAATGTTGGGCGGAATGTTATGGACAAAGCAGGGAAGAGTAAGGGACGACATCGGGAAAAGAGGCTTACGGTCGTCGCGATCAACAACCTCAAACAACCGGGATTTTATGCAGATGGCCACGGCCTATATCTCAAGGTCGATGCCTCCGGTGCGAAGCGTTGGGTTCAACGGCTGGTTATACATGGTAAGCGTACCGACATCGGATTAGGGTCTGCAAACCTCGTTAAGCTCGCTGATGTGCGTGAGACGGCTTTGGACAATAGACGGCAGGCCAGAGCGGGCATTGACCCTCTAGAGGCCCGGAAACGGGATATGGCTGTGCTTACGTTCAAGCAGGCGGCGCAGAAGGTCCATGACCTTAATGTACCAACATGGCGTAATGACAAGCATGGCAGCCAATGGCTGACTACCTTGGAAAAATATGCCTATCCCCATTTCGGCAATAAGCGGATCAACGTTGTTAGCAGCAGCGACGTGCTGACCGCCCTCATGGCAATCTGGAACAGCCATCCCGAAACGGCAAGGCGCGTTAAGCAGCGTATCGGTACAGTTATGAAGTGGGCCATGGCTCAGGGCTGGCGAACCGATAATCCGGCTGACGTGATAACCAAGGCATTGCCTAAGCATGACCGGTCGAAAGTGGAGCATCGGAAGGCCCTGCCCTATGACAGGGTAGCTGACGCCATCCGCACCATTCAAGCTAGCGAAGCTATGGTGGCGACGAAGCTAGCGATGGAGTTTCTGATATTGACGGCCACCCGATCGGGAGAAACTCGGCTGGCGCAATGGAACGAGTTTGATCTTGAGAAAGCAGAGTGGATTGTTCCAGCCAGCCGCATGAAGGCAAAGAAGCCTCATCGCATTCCTCTCTCCGACCGATGCCTTGAAATTCTTGAGCAAGCTAAGGCCCTCAAGAATGGTGATAGTGAGTTGGTATTTCCCAGCGCTACAACCGGAAAACCCCTTTCCGATGTTACGCTTTCGAAACTGGTAAAGGAACTCGGTATCGCAGCTGTTCCGCATGGCTTCCGTTCCTCCTTCCGGGATTGGGCTGGCGAGCAAACCAGTTTCCCCCGTGAGGTAATAGAGTTTGCCCTAGCCCATGTCATCAAAGACAAGGCCGAAGCCGCCTATGCTCGTTCTGACCTTTTTGAGAAGAGAAAGCTATTGATGCAAACGTGGTCAGATTACTTAAAGTAAAATCAAATATTGGTCCTATCTTGCAAGCATCTGAAATCATTAAGGCGATTGTTATTGTTATTTTAATCTTTATATTTCAATATTATATGGTGTATTTTGCTTGACGGGATTATTTTTGAGCATAGATACACGGCTTCTTTAGCAAGGAGTTCGGAATGAATGAATCTATATTGAGGCGACCTGCGGTAGAGGGAATGACCTCCCTAAGCCGCTCGTCAATCTACGCACTTATGGACAGAGGCGAGTTTCCTAGGCCTGTCCGCATATCAAAGAGAGCGGTTGGCTGGTACGCCAGCGAAGTCAGAAATTGGATCGCAACCCGGCCTTCAAGTCGTTGACCGTCTTATCTGGTAACGCTCAGGTCTTCTCGAAACCCTATTTGGGCACGGCCCAAACTCGTTTTGCTATGTGAGTTTTAGCTTTATCGCATCGAACTAGCTGCATGGAACTGCAACATGCCTCAATAGAAACCATAATCGTATCTAAATGTCTCAATACAACACTTCAACAGGTTGAATGATGACAATGTATAACCGATAAGTTTAAATGGATCATTATATTTAAACTGGGATCTAAATATAGATAAATCATATTAAACCTTCATCTATAAATTCTAAATGACTCTAACTTATTAAATTATTTAGAGAGCTTAGCTTAGTATACGTGTAACACATTCGTTTGAGGTAGGTGTGATGGCTCGATTATGGCGCTCAATTAGAGGAGGAAAATAGAGGGAATACGGGCTGAGAAGCCCTGTATGGAAAAGGTGATTTGTGAACTACGACACTGCCATTCCTGCCAATGATCTGGCAGGCGAACTGACCGATGAACAGGCCCTAGAGGCAGCGTACATGCCGCTCATCAGCGTAGCGGTTTCCGATCAAGCCAAGGCTATGATTACTGCTCTAGCTAAACAGCTATATCCAACAGGCAGGAAGGCGGCTTCCGACAAATACCATAGGGCATTAGGTGCCATCATCTCAGACCTGCTGCGGGCCACTAAGCATAATGTTGGCCGTTACAGCTATCGTCAGATGAGCGCTGGCAGCTTCACAGGTCACTACGTCGGATATCGCCCCTGCAAAGCTGCAATGGACCACCTGCGGGATGCAGGCTTGCTTGAGGTCCATACGGGGTACAAAGACCCGCGTAATATCCATAGAAAGGGTATGGCAACCCGGATGAGGGCCACATCCGCCTTATATGAGCTTGTAGTATCGCACGGTATCGAGCCTGCAAAGTGGGCGGAACATTTTGCAGTTGATCGATCCGTAAAAGCAGCTTCGCCAGTCGTGCTGAAATCCAGCAAGGTCAAGAAATGGGGGAACGTTGCCGTCGATGGTGAGGCCATGCACTTCGATCCGACCTTGCCGCCCGTTGATGCATTCATAGCGGAGGTAAACGCCTTCAACGCCTATATGGCTCGACAGATAATAGCTTCGCCGAAAATTGATGATGCTGAGCTAAATGCCCCATTTCAACGGATATTTAGCCAAGGCGATCTGCCCAACTATGGCTGGGATAGAGGGGGACGGCTATATATCTTGGGGGGCGGTTATCAGCAGGCTTCCAAGGAGGATCGCTTTACTATCACAATCAATGGGGAGCCGACGGCAGATGTCGATTTCAGCGCAAGCCATCTCACCATTCTTCATGCCCTGCACAAGGTGGCTTTCAACCCTGCGGACGCCTACACCATCGATGGGCTTCCCCGTGATTTGATCAAGGCTTGGGTCACCGCAACATTGGGGCATCATCAATTTCACAGGCGCTGGCCCGAAGAGGCGAAGGCCAATCTGCTTAAGAAGCGTGGGATCGATACTGGCCTGTACCCGATTAAGTCTGTTGAAAAGGCTGTCTTGGACAGGCACCCGCTTTTGAACGACTGGCCTAACAGTGAAATCCGATGGGGAATTCTACAATATCTGGAAAGCTGCGTTATCGTTGAATGTGTAAGTCGGCTGGCTATGGAATATGATGTTCCAGTGTTGCCCATGCATGACTCAATAATCATTCCGATATCAAAATCAGATCTCGCCGTAAAACTTATGACCACAGAATTCGTCCATCGATTGAAAGCAAAGCCAAGCGTAAAGACCAGTTAGCCGGAATAACCATCAGCGATTTTACTATGTATTATTTAAATTCGTTCTAAGCCCTATACAGAGATTTTATAGATTTTGGCAGGTTGACTAGCGGATAAGCTATAATCACTCCGTATGAGCCTCTGAGGGCATTTTAGAGGCATTCGCGCTGCTCATCCCAGATTTAGTCCCCGATTTCTCATCTTAGAGCATTTGGAGCAACTTAGTGCAAATCGTCTAAATGCCGTTCAACGGAATTTCCTCGACATCTTCAAGAGGAGCATATTCATCCTGAACGCTCAATACGCCGCCTCTTTCATTGGCGCGTTTCATGGCATCGATAATGCACTTGTGCTCAGCACCGGTGTCCCAAAAATGCCATTCCAGCTTATCGCATGGAGACAAGGCATCATAATATCCACGGAATATGAACAGGGCGATCACTGTTAGCAACACTGTCACCACAGACGCGAACCCAACTATAATCTTCTGATTGGTCATTCAAAGCCCCCAAGATCAGGTTGGAGGCGTTGCCCGGCCCAAGCCGGGTGTTCAGAACCTTGCACACAGCACAAGGCGTCGCCACCTTTAGACGAACCTTGGACATGCGTGACGACCACCCGGCCAAGAATGTCTTGACCGGCCTGTGTGCTGTTGGGGTTCTGACGCCCCACAATCCGGGACTCACCGGACTGCTCTTTGTCCTTCGCAAAATGAATTGAAGTGGGCAACGCATTTTATCAGGCTGACCATCTGCCAGAGCCGCCGTAATCCCTCTTGCCTCAATGTTCTTTGTTTGTTCTATATAAGGCATGGAAAGAATCAGTGCTCCCGTCATCGCCTCAGCGATTCTAACCGCGCCAGCATGGGCCATCGTCGGACTAACTATGCAGGATGATCAGATGCGCGAAGCGTCTGCGGAAACTTTGGCTGAAACCATCGTAGAAACGTTGAATAAGCCTGTTCCTGAACATGACCCGGCGCAACTTGTGTTGCCGATCTGATGTATCGTGGGCCGTGCCGATGAGAGTGCGACCTACTGCATAACAACGGTATGGGATTTGTATTCTAAACGGCTTTAGGGGATATTAATATGAGGGTTTTTCTTAGTCATCAGTTTGATGATAAGCCAGTGGTAGAGCCGATTGCTATCGCCTTGAGGGATAAGCTGGGTGCAACAAACGTGTTCTATGATGCTTGGAGCATCAAACCGGGCGAAGGAATTATAGAAAAGATGAACGAGGGTATGACGGCCCCCGACTTTGTCTTCTTCTTCGTCTCTGCCAAGAGCCTAGCCAGTGGGATGGTCAAACTGGAATGGCACAACGCTTTATATCAAGCTGCGAACGGGCAAACGCAGCTAATCCCGGTTAGGGTCGATGGTGTAGCAATGCCAGCCCTCCTGATGCAAAGCGTATACATCGATTTGCACAACATTGGCATCCCTGCGGCACAGCAGCAGATATTGCAGATAGTGACAGGTTCTGATGATTTCCGACCGAAGCATGCCGAGTTCTCGAACCTCACCGCAGCTGTATCTAAGATTTCGGCCCATCACTTTGAAATAACGGTGATAGCATCTCATCTCAGTGAACACGCTCCCACCATCGTCATGGTAACGAACAATACAACAGATGAGGGGCGACTGTGGATAAAAGGTTGCGGAGGCGTAACATCTAGTAATTACATTTTTCCATCAACGCTGGGCAAGACGTTAAATGGGTTTACGGCTGGGCCAATCGCTGGCGATGTAATCAAACCCAAATTTCCAAGAATCTATGAGCTGCGATCCTCTTCAAAGCCGCTTGAATTGGTTGCGGTCGTTCAACAGATTGAGCCTACTCAGTTCAAGCCACTTCCGACAACGGGTCTCTAGACGACCGGCTTTGACCACCACGAACTTTAGATCAGAGTTGTGCTAGAGATTACGATGGAACCTGTGATGATCAAACAGCAGGCTCCGTTTCCACCTTCTTCGCCCGAACCTTACGTTTCGGCTTTTCCGCTAACACTGGTTCAGCAGCCCGCTTCCTGCCCAAGCCGATCTTAACGGCCAAATCCTTGCGTTGTTGGGCATAATTGGGAGCCACCATCGGGTAGCTGGCATCCAATCCCCACTTGGCCCGGTAGTCAGCAGGCGTCATCTGGTAATGCGTCATCAGATGGCGTTTCAGCATCTTCAACTTCTTACCGTCTTCAAGGCAGATGATATAATCCGGCTTGATAGAGGATCGTACAGATACAGCCGGTTGAAGGGGTCCTTCAACAGGAGCAACGGGCGTGCTCAAGCCAGACAACGCTCCATGCACATTGGCGATCAAGCTGGCTATGTCAGACACGGCAACACTGTTATTGCTGACGTGGGCTGAAACAATATCGGCAGTTAGGGTGGCCAGCATTTCGTTTGGACTGTTGTTCGCTGCGTCTATCATTGTTGCAATCCCATCTTTATAATTCTAGCCTGATAGCACAACCTTTCCACTTCTCACATGTGAGGTCATCTAAAATATCTACTCAAAATTAGAAGCGGCTAGGAGTCGCATTTTGGGTATATTTCTAGGACTTCGGCATCTCTATAGTAGATGTCGCCTGATCAACCTGATGTAATCAGACAAATATTCGTGAATTATAATATCGACATAGCTTGTCGCTTGCCGGAAATATATTTAAGGGCGTTTTAAGCCTTGTGCAGCGCGTTTATTGTTTAAGGCATACATTTTGCCAAAATCTGTTCTTTGCTCTGCAAGGCACATCTACGGGGCTTGTAGGGTATATCTGCGGATAAGATGCCAGTCGCGGGCTTCCTTCACCGCCACTTGACGCCTAAGAAGGCCTTTCCGCTAAGTCGGCAAGACAGAAAGCACCTGCGGTATCAGATTATTGGCTTAGGTCGGTCAAGCGGAAGCGCCTTGGCTTATAATTTACAGCCTTTAATGCAGAACCGGAGTTCCCTAGGCTGGGAATGTGTCATATCCCCGTGCATATTAGCCGTTGAGGGAATACGATATGATCGCAAGCGGACACATAGCGCTTTATCGAGACGCCCAAGCAGGCTCTATCCGCCAAAAGCTTGCCTTTAGCAGGGCAGAGCAAGACAAACTGCGCCAGCAAAATCAGCAGTTAGACGCGGAACAGAGGCTGTTGGAGGAGGCGCTTTCTAGAGCCAAGAATATGCCAGCGCGAACGGATATATGCCCTAGATGCTTGATATGGATCGGTCGGGAAATCCCGCTATCGCCTGTACCTGTTCCTGCTGGTGAAGATGATGAGGTTGACTATTTCACCTGCTCAGAGCGGTGCGGCTTCGATAATTTGCCGTGATAAGCCTCGCCCGCGAAATTGACTCTCATTGGCAAGCATGAATGGGTCACCCGCTGACCTTCCATTCGGAGATAACTAATTCATGCCACAGACTGACCAGAACGCTTTAGATGCTGGTAATAGATTGCAACGGGCTTTAGACGGGATATTTGCTCTTGAGGCAGCGATGCAGTTAGCTGCTGATCCGCGTGCACGCGATCTTTTTCCAATAGTAGAACAAGGACAGAATGTTCCGATTGGAAGGATTCCGACAAAATTTGACGGGGATCACCAATATCATTTTGCCCATTTTGTTGAACAAGCTTCGCTTGAGCCATCTCGAACCCGAATATTGCGCTTCTGGTCTTCTCAGTTACTGTTAATTGCGGGCGATTTGCTTCAAGAGTATCGTTACTTTGACAGGGCACCAGAGCTTGAACTAATACGCCATTTAAGAAATGCTGTTGCACATGGCGACCGCTTTGAAATCCGTGATCCTGCTAAGCTTGTTCGACATCCCGCGAAGCTGGTTACACAATACCTTCCGACTTCTACCGATTTTGAGATCACTCCATCACTTCATGGTAGTCCTCTTTATGATTTCGTTGATCGAGGCGATGTGGTTGCGGTGATCATGTCGGCGAGCATGTATCTGCTTCGCGTCGGGAATGGGACAAACCCCCGCGTGATTTGAAAAGGGCAATAGTATCCTTCGTTAGTGATCAACGAACTGAGAAGCTCTAGTTCACCTTTAACATCTTACCCATGAGCCGACGCTTTCACAGGATGGCGCAAAAGTTGTAGCTTTCTGTCCATCTTCTAATCGATCCTCTCGATCGGTTCAAAAGATACATTGACTTACATATGATCTAGATCATAAGTGTTCACATAACTTCTGAGCGAGTCGAGGGCAGGTATGAGCCGTATTGCATATTACCGGGTATCAACAGGTGGGCAGAGCATCGAGGGACAGCGCCAGTCCTTAGCCGGTCCTTTTGATAAGGAATTTGCTGATGAGGGCATTTCAGGTGCAACTATGGCCGCTGATCGTCCCGGCTTTTCTTCCCTGCTCAATTATATCCGCGAAGGCGACACGCTGCACATATACGCGATTGATCGCTTAGGCAGGGACGCCCTCGATGTGCAGGCTACCGTTAGGAAGCTGATCGACCGTGGCGTTACCGTCGATGTGCTTGGCCTTGGTCCTATCGGTAAAGGCGTTGGGGAGTTGATCATAGCTGTTCTAGCCCAAATAGCGGATATGGAACGGGGCAGGATCAAGGAACGCTGCGATGCTGGCAGGAGTGCCGCTAGAGCCTCTATAGAGGCCACAGGTCGCACTCATAGGGGTAAGGTTAGCATGGGGCGGCCCAAGGCTGCTGATGCTTCTACAGTGGCGTTATGGAGAAAAGAAAACGCTAGCAGCATCAGCAAGACGGCCGCACAGTTCGGATTATCGGAAGCTACGGTTAAGCGTTATTGTGCGGGCAAGTAGCTTATGCAAGCGCAAGCAAGTGGGCTGGCGAATTCAGTTAGATGGTTTGGGAACGCCCTGAATGTTGCTCTGTACGCTCGCTTTAGATGGAACGTCAGGTTTCTTCCGGCCGTCCGCAATGGCCGAAACAATTAATATAGAAAAATAGAGGAAGGAGAAGAAAGCAAATAATTTTAACGCCGCTAACCTAACTTCCTGATAGCCATTCCAAAAGTGAATGGGTTTTACGTTATAGTTCTCACCATCACCTTTAAAATTGTAAAAATGTATGTTCCAGTCCAGATAACCGAATTCTAATTGCACCTTGGATTTGGAAGGCAAGTAAGCAATTTCAACCTGTATTCCGTTGTCAACCGACGATAGGCCAATGTCTGATTTAGCAACGTTCGTACTAACTTTTTTAATGTCGAATAGACCAACGTTACCGTCGCAATGCATCTTGAAGTTTTTTATCGATTTCACACCTCGATTGTGGATGATCAGTTGTACTGAGGTAAGACGCTTCTCCGAATTCTTATCTATATCTTCGCCGGTACTTATCTTGTTACCGCTTATGCCAACCTTCAACGTAACACTTGTCACTTCATACGTCACGATGCTGCGGTACGACCATATTAAGTAGGAAACTATGCCTGTTAAGATAATCGGAATAGCTGCGCCAATAATAAGTTCCAATTTTCTGCCCTCTGCCTTCAACTCGCTTCTGTAACATACGGGTCTTCCGTTGCAATTGCCGTGACGTTGGCAAATCCTCGGTAATATTGGTCGCAACCCGAATACTTTATGCATCTAGGTAAAACGGGTTGATCTACCACCAATCCTACTATCCGCCCGACTTTTCCCGAAGCCAAGAGTCCGAGCTCCCACGCGGCTGATGTGTGCGGCGGGCGATA
This sequence comes from Sphingobium sp. SCG-1, assembly GCF_002953135.1. Taxonomy (NCBI): domain Bacteria; kingdom Pseudomonadati; phylum Pseudomonadota; class Alphaproteobacteria; order Sphingomonadales; family Sphingobiaceae; genus Sphingobium; species Sphingobium sp. SCG-1. Next base: position 506,722 of record NZ_CP026372.1, on the reverse strand, counting down.
TTAATATAGACATGGGGATACTAGGACTAGAAATCCTTGGTGTTTAGCCTTTGAAACGCATATCCGCAGGGAGCGCGAGGGAGTAACAAGGCTAAGGCGAATGGCGTTTATAAAGCCGTAAGGCGTCTGTAGATGCTGTTGCGGTTCGTTCGTTGAGGGAACAGGGCGTGAGCCCCACTGCGATTGCTAAGCAGCTGGGCATAGGCCGCGCTAGCGTTTATCGAGCGTTGGATGCAGCTTAGAGGGCAGATGTATTTGCAACCTAGCCTCTAGCATCGGTCTAGACCGCGAACCAAAAAAGGTCCGGTTACACATAAATGGATTGGGCTGCTCCGAATGAAGCTGCCCCACAAAGGAATTTGTGGAGCAGACCAATTCAAATAGATTACAAAACCATCAAAATAAGGTGTCACCCAGCATAACGCTTGCTTGGTATGCTAAACAGTTTTCCAATTTGACCTCAACCGTATAAATATCATCAGAGAGCTTTTGTTTCCAAATCCAATTTATAGCAGGCGGTGCGGGTTGAGCTGCGTGATCAGTATTAGTAAAGTTAATTACTTGTCGCCCTACTGAATTCCATACGTTAATAGCAATGTGTATATTTCTTTGATCTCTTCTGGGATTTAGACGGAAAATAACGCCTTCATTTGTGAGTCTTAGCTCTTGGACAAAAGTATATTCTTTTTGGAATACCTTTAGCGCATCTGAAACGTAGCAAAACCTCTCCCATCTTTCCCGCTCATTGCCGAGCAAATGGAGCAAAGTGTCTCGCTCTGGTTCTGATCTAAAACATATACCTTTCAGATAACCGTCCAGCATAAGTGGTGAGCTTGGCAGGACCTCGGCGCATCTAGCATCCGTATACGAACGGTCGCCTCCCGTTCCTCCCTCTGAAAAGACTTTCAAAAATGGAATGTTCGCAAAATATGCCTCGTCACAGCCCGGCTCTGCATTTCCAAGCTGCATGTTCCTATCTGAAAACATTACATCTGGCAGCGTTAGTACCGCCTTGGCGTCCAGAAGAAACATGACGAGAACGGATGCATGCGTGCCGTCGCCGTAGTTGCATTCTCCTGCTTTACGAATGCCTTCTATATGCCATTGCGTCGGGGTTTTAGGTCGAAAATAAAGACGTACGCGGTCATGAGCGTGATCGCGAGCATCTATCACTCCGGGCGCAGCAACATCTCGAAGACGCAGATTATTCGTGTCATTTCTGGAACGTAGGTTGCCGTCCCGCAGAATGGCTAGTGCGTTTTCAAGAGGGGCGTGATGGAATAATAAATTGGGCCAACTTTTGCGATGCGGATAATACGGACTTGTGAGGCTTTGCTGCCAAGCCGCTATATGGGCATCGACGAATTCCGGTCTTAGTGCCATGCCAGTTCGTGTTGCTCTTTAGTCTGGCCAGTAGACGCCAGCCCCCTGGTTTCCGGACGTGGCTCAATCGCAAATTCTGGCTCCTTCTCTCCGGGCCTTTGGATTTGCACAGGGCGAACGTGAGGCAAAACGCTAAGCAGCGATAACAACGGTTCGCCACCGCCCCTTACTGACCAGCCAGCTTTCCGTTTCGTCACAAGTCCGCTTTGCAGGTCTAGCCAAACCCCCCGCAAATCATCCTCCTCAAAAAAACAAGTTGCCGAACTCGTTTCGATAGCAAGCCCCCTGCCTTCGTGAACATGGGCTGCAAAAGGATCATCCGAGCCTAGAGTACTTAGCTTGCCGCCAGACACAGCAAGGGCATGCCCAATAGATTCAATGAAGCCATCAAATGAATTACTGCCACCGGGAGCATCTTTGCGGAGGGCAGCGGCTACTGGCTCTAAATGTTCCGGTAGACCCACCTCGACAGTATAGTCGTGAACGTAAACAGGAATATTCACCGCTGAGAGATAATGCTCCATCAAAGGCCGTACATCTTCCCAATTCAACGTTCCATTACCGCAGCCCAGTTGCGGGAATGAAATCTCAGTAATCCCCTGCTCTACGTAAGCTGAGACAAATTTCTCAAGCCCCTGCTCGATCCATTCCAATTTGGACGGATTGCGCCAGTGCAACTTAGTTGGAAAATTTAGAACCCAACTTTCCTGACCACGCCAAAGCCACAGCTTCCCGGGGACAAGAGCCTTCTGGTCGCATATACGTTTATAAGCATTGAACATCGCTGGCTCGCGGTCCTTGAACGCGTGCGCCAAGCCTTTGCCCATCACTCCTACACAATTAACCGTGTTAACAAGAGTTTGAGCTGGTGACTCAAGGATACTGGTACGGCGGTAAATTAGCATATGCTTTGGCCACCCTCACTAATGCGACTCGAGTAACATCCAACTTTGCCTCGGTCACCCTCTATCCGCATAGGAAACACTCATAACAAGAACAAATAAAGAACATATCTCCTGTTATCTTTTTTTGTGGGTTAAGTCCATTTTTTATCGTTGACAGTTAGGACCTAATCACCGGGCGTTCCCATGATCGCCCACGCCCGAGCCAAGCGGCAACAGAATGTTGGTTGCAATGATGGCCTAAACAGTTTTCTGCTCACATTTGTCAATGATATCAGTGACATAATGAGAAAATTGGCGGAGACGGAGGGATTCGAACCCTCGGTAAGGGATTTACCCCTACGACGGTTTAGCAAACCGTTGGTTTCAGCCACTCACCCACGTCTCCGCATGGCTCGAAAGAGATGTTTGGGGCACCTCCGGGCTATCGAGTTTCGGCCTATAGCGAGCGCGTTCGGCCATGGCAACGGCATCAAGGGAATTTTCCTTTCAGCTTCTGGACCGGCCATCAGCTTCCTAAAGATTCGTTCTGGCGCGTAATCGACTCATGTCGCCGTTCGTTCATTGCCGTTTCATGTAGCGCGCCGGATAGACGATGTGCGGGATTATTGCGGAATCGGGGAGGACAATTATGTACGGCAGACGGTACTTGCGGGCGGGGACAAAGGTGGGCAGCCTGTGGCGTCTTATCGCGATCGGGGCTGGGGTCGCCAGCATGGTTTTGTCGCCCGCAGCAAATGCGCAGATTCGCAATGTCGATCCCAATACGTCGATTGATGCCGATCTGGCGCCCGCGCCCTCGACGCAGAATAGCGACACGCCTCCGCTAGACGTCAACGATCCACCGCAAGACCAGACACCCGCAAACCGTGCCCCGCCTCCTCCGCCCGTTATCACGGAAAATGGAGCGCCCGCGACTGCCACGGGCGCACCGGTTACACCAAACTCTCCGCCCGCAGCACCGTTGCCAACCGCATCCTATCAGAAAGACGATCTTATCGGCGCGGCCGAGGGCGTTTTCGGGAAAGGTGCGGCTGGGCTTGCCGGGATCATCGAGAAGATCCTTAAGGATCAGGGCCAGCCCAATGCGTACATCGCTGGACGGGAGGCTTCCGGAGCATTCGTTGTCGGGCTGCGCTATGGATCGGGCACACTCAACCATAAAGTCGAAGGTACGCGCGACGTGTACTGGACCGGCCCATCCGTTGGGTTCGATGTCGGAGGCAATGCGGGCAATACCTTCGTACTGGTCTACAATCTGTACGACACCCAGGATCTCTATCATCGCTTTCCAGCCGGAGAAGGCGGTGCTTATTTTGTAGGCGGTTTCACGGCCAGCTATCTACGATGGGGGAAAGTGGTGCTGATCCCCATTCGACTAGGTGTGGGATATCGCTTGGGTGTCAATGCTGGTTACATGAAGTTCACCGAAAAGCGGAACTGGCTCCCGTTCTGATTCGCCTTCGTTAAATCGACAACATCAATTGCTTTTGTTCACCTAAGCTCGTGTTCACAGGCTCCAGATTGTGTATCCCAAGCCCCAGCAGCCGCACGCCCATGCGTAAGGGCAATTCGCCCTCGAGTAGATTGCGTCCTGTCTCTGCCAACAAAACACGATCGGCGGCTTGAGGCAGCGATCGGGATCGCGTGATAATGGTAAAATTTGCGAATTTCACCTTCAGCGTCACGGTTCGCCCCCGCATGCCCGACGCCTCAATTCGGGGCCATAGCCGCTCTACAATTTGATCCAGTTCATTCTGTAGCGCCTCGCGGCCCGTTAAATCCGTGCCGAACGTGTCCTCGACGCTGATCGACTTCGCCACTTCGCGCGCGCGCACCGGACGGTCGTCAACACCACGCGCGGCGGCATGATAATAATCTGCCATGCTGCCGAAATGCTGCCTTAGGAAGGTCAGGGGCAGTGCGCGCAGATCAGCCCCGGTATCTATCCCCAGCTTCTCCATCTTGGCGGCCGTGACGGGGCCGATGCCATGGAACCGCCGGACTGGCAGCGTCGCCACGAAGGCAGCGCCCTGATCGGGCCGAATGACGCAAAGGCCATCGGGCTTATTCTGGTCCGAGGCGAGCTTTGCTATGAGTTTGTTGTAGGAAACCCCCGCCGAAGCAGTCAGCCCCGTCTCGGCGCGGATCAGGCGGCGTATTTCCTGCGCGATCTCCGTCGCCGTCGAAAGGCCGCACTTGTTTTCGGTGACATCCAAATATGCCTCGTCCAGCGAGAGAGGCTGGATCACGTCAGTGAACTGAGCAAAGATCGCCCGGATCTGGCGCGATACGGCGCGATACACATCAAAGCGCGGAGGTGCGAAGATAAGACCGGGACACAGCCGCCGCGCACGCGATCCTGGCATGGCAGAGCGTACCCCGAAGGTCCGCGCCTCATAGCTTGCCGCTGCCACTACGCCGCGCGCACCGCTTCCGCCTACGGCCACTGGCCTACCACGCAATTCGGGATTGTCGCGTTGTTCCACCGACGCGTAGAACGCGTCCATGTCGATATGGATGATCTTGCGGAGCTGGGGCGCGCTTTCTTCCATTCGGGCGACAATGCCATAGGTTGACGGGGAACAAAAGCGATACGAAGATGCTGGCAAGATTACTCGAGTTGCGGCGTCCAGCGTTTTTGTGTCACCCTGATTCTGTACGATGATTCTATCTATCCGATCGTGGGTATCGCAAGAAGATGGACCTGCCTGTCTCCATATTGTGATTTATACCTGCGCTTGATCCGCTGATCTTCGTTAGGCGCCCAACCGGTACTCGCTATTCAAGCCCTACCTTCAATCTTTTTTTCCGTCCTGTGCATTCTGGATGGCCTTGGCGGCCTCTTCCGCTTCCTTGCCTCTGCTCTTCAGGGCGTCTTCCGCTGCCTTGGCTGAGGCTTTGGCGAGTTCATCCGCCGCCTTCTTCGCATCCTTCGCAGCAATTTCGTTGGCCTTAGCAGCGTCGGCTGCCTGTTTGGCGGCGTCTTTCTCCGCACCCTTCGCAGCCTTTTCGGCGTCCCTGGCTGCCTTGTCATTACCCGCTTTACGGGCATCCTCGGCCGTCTTGGCAGCCTCCTTGATCGCCTTGTCCGCCGCAGCATCTTGCGCTGCCTTGGCGGCGTCCTTGGCAGCCTTGTCGGATGCCGATCTGGCGGCGTCGTCCCTTGCCCTAGTGGCCTGCTCTGCCGCCTTCGCCGCATCCCTTAAGGCTTTCTCCGCGTCCCTTGCTGCCTGGGCCGCGGCCTGCACTGCCGCGTCTCTTGCAGGGCCCTCAGCTTCGTGCTCCGCTCGGGCCGCTGCTTCGGCCGCCGCAGCTATAATCGCTTCCGCTGTCTGCGCCGCCACCACCGCAGCGGCTTCCGCATCGGCTCTGGCCGCTATCTTCGCGCTGGCATCGGCCTGCGCCTGCGCAGCTTCCGCCGCAGCGGCTACGGCTGATCGCGCCGCTTCATCGGCGGCGACATTGGCCGCAGCATTTGCTGCATCGATGCGCACTTTTTCCATCGCCGCTTGTTCGGCAGCCTGCGCCGCCGCTTGCGCATCCAATTCCGCCTGGTTCGTCGCGGCTTGCGCGGCGACAGTATCCTTGATCGTCTGCTCTTCCTTCGCAGCAATTACATTCGCAGCAACCTGTGATTCAATCGCCACGCCAGTGACCTGAGCAACTTCCAGTGCTTTTACTACCGACGTCGAGGCCTCGTTTGCCATCTTCGTCGCAACGGCGACGTTAGCCATATCGCGGCTTCCATCGCTCCCTGCCATGCCTGACACCAGCCCACCCGTCAGATCCGACAGACTTACTGGCTCAGCATATACGGCGGTTGTTACGGACACCACGTCCTGAACAGGCGCCACCTGATCGGAAACGACCGCCTCTTCGGCAGGAGCAGCCGCTGTCGCTTGGCCTGCACCTTGCTCCGCTGGACCTGGGCCGGCGGGTGAGTCAATGACACGCTTCCCGGTCTCACCGGCAACCTGAAGCTGAAAGCGATTATTCGCCCCCACCAGCGCGACGGCGCCGGGCGTGATCAGATCATGAGCGCCGCCATCCACCGTCGCCACGTCGACTGCGCCTTCGAGCACCTGCACGGAGGCACCCTTGGGCGTGACAGCAACGGTGAAGGTCGTGCCCTTCACGACGGCGGCCAGATAGGGCGTCTTCACCTCGAAATGCGGCGTCATCTTCTTCTTGATCATGAAGACGACGCTGCCGAAATCCTGGAGCACTCGGGTGAATCCGGTAGCTTGGTCGTCAGCGGGCAGGCGCAATTGCGACGCGGGCGCAACCATCACGAACTCGCTTCCCCGCACGAGGACGGCGCGGCCTCCCCGGCCAGTCGTCACCGTGTCGCCTGCTTCCACGGCAGCACTGCGCGTCGCCACGCGCACCATCCCGTTGTGGGAGACTTGCACCGGCCCGGATGTCTCACTGATCTTCCAACCAGGCGTACCCGCCAGTGCTACGGAAGAACAAGTGACCCCCAAAAGGCCAAAAATGCGCTTGCGCATGCAACTCTCCAAAACCCTGTACAAGCCGTCAAAAGCCAGCGCAGCTATCTTGCAGCTTATCTCTTACGAAGCCTTGCGGAGAAAGGTTAATGCGATCGTAACCCGCAGGTTAAGCTTTTGAAACGCTAACCTTTTGGAGACAAATGCGGGCTAGTTGCCGGATGACTTCTCCGGAGAATCTATGCCTGCGCTTAAGACAAATCTTTCCGTTGCAGGATGTGCGCTGCTTGTCATGCCCGTCCTCGCTGCGGCGCAGGTGCCGCTCGATCGCGCCGACCCTGCTATCAACCAGCGCGCATTGCCCGCCACCGATACGGATGCGGCCAGATCACAGGCCGCGCCTCCAGCCAGTTCGGCAATTGCCGAGGTTCCGGTCGCGCTTTCTGGAACGGTAACACCCGTGGGCATTGTCATCAGCGGGGCACCGGATATTCCACCCTTTGTCTTCAGCGAGAACATCGTAAGCTATTCCGGGCGACCACTGGAACACGCCGATCTCGCACGGTTGGCGAGCGATGTCGCCAAGGTGGCGCACGAGCGCGGCTTCCCCTTCGCAACAGCGGTGATCCCACCCCAGTCGATGGCCAACGGCGTGCTCAGCGTCACTCTGGACGAAGGGAAAGTCGATGCCGTGCGTGTGATTGGCGCAAGCAACGCAGCGGCCGACCGGATATTGATGGCGGCGCTTGCCACTGGCAAGCCCACACGACAGGCCGATCTGGAACGGGCAATCCTGCTTGTGGGTGACCTGCCTGGCGTCACTGTGACGCAGAGCCAGTTCCTGCGACACGATGGCTTTGGCGTTTTGCTCGTCACCATCGCTCAAGAAAAGCAGAGCGCCTATCTTCAGATCGACAACAGGGGCAGCAAGGAAATAGGGCCGATCCGCTCGACGCTGCTGGCCAACGTGAACAATGTCGCGACGGCCGGAGATGAAGTCGGCTTGCTGGTGGCGCAGACGCCGTTGCAGCCCCGCGAATTCGTGTTCGTGCGTGCCCGCTATAGCTTGCCCATCGATCACGCAGGTTCGGTACTGGGGATTTCGGGTTCTTTCGGCCGCTCCAATCCAGGGGCGTCGCTCCGCGATCTGGATGTAATCGGCAAAAGCGTTGATGCCGCAATATCCTACAGCCGCTCGCTCCGGCGCAGCCGCGCGCAAAGCTATGCGCTGAACTTTGAACTGCGCACGCTGCGAACCAAGCAGACTCTTTTCGGCCGACAGTTACGGGATGATCGGCTGACGACACTCTCGGGATCGCTCGACGGCGTGACCGCTATGGCCGGCGGCAAGCTGCGGAGCCAGGTGCTGATCGTCGGGGGACTACCGCTATCCGGCGTCAGCCATGAGGGCGACAAGATGCTCTCGCGCGTGGACGGCGATGCGCGCTTCGTTACGGCCAGCTATTCGGTGGAATGGACGGGCAAGCTGTGGCGCAAGCTAAGTCTTGCTGCGGCATCGACGGGGCAAGTCGCCAGCCGTCCGCTGCTCGCGACGATGGAGATCGGCGCAGGCGGTCCGGCATATGGGCGCGCTTATGACTATGCCGAGCGAACGGGCGATCAGGGCATATTGGGATTGGTCGAACTGCGCTTCGATGGCGGCAAGCTGGTTCCCGGCGTGATCGACAATTTCCAGATCTTCTCCAGCGTCGATGGCGGTTATGTCGACAATCGGCGCGAGGGAGCAGGCGGCGGATCGCTGCTTTCGACCTCAGGAGGAGTGCGGGTGATGACGGGCAAGCTGAGTGGCGCGCTCGAGGTTTCACTGCCGCTTAATGCCGACCGGTTCAACACGCGCGACCGCGATCCGCGTGTCGCGCTGCGCCTTGCCCGCTTGTTCTAGCCGGGTCGTCGAACCCGAAAAATTAACCCCAAGGGCGCCATGGTTGTACCAGTCCTGCATTTTGAGGTGACATGAAGGCAAGCCTATCCCGCTGGACGTCCAGCCTTGTCCTGGTCGCGCTTGCCGCTCTGGTGACACTTGCTGCCATGGCGCTCGGTTTCGACCAGATGTTGGACCGCATAGTGGAGCCGGCGCGTTTCGCCGCGCTTCGCCATGATGCACCGGGCCGCGTGGTGGTCGTCGAGATGGACGCGGCGAGTGCGGCGGCGATCAAGCGCTGGCCCTGGCCACGCGATCATTATGCGGCGGTGATCGATCATCTTCGACAGGCTGGCGCGGCGAGCATCGTGTTCGATGTCGATTTCTCCTCACCTTCCACGCACGACGGCGACATTGAATTTTCGCGGGCACTCGCACGTTCGGGCGGCCTAGTGGCCCTTCCGACGTTCGGGCAGCAGGCACGGTCAGGCGATTCCCGATCAATCGACGCGCTGCCACTGCCGCTCTTTCGCTCACACGTAGCGCTGGCATCGGTCAGCATCGCGCCGGATGCAGACGGAATGGTGCGGCAGGCGCCTTTCGGCACCGTGACTGCAGGCGTGCCCCGGCCATCGCTGTCATCCTATATCGCAGGCGTTGCGGCGCGCGCCGACACCTTCTTCCCGATCAATTATTCCATTCGACCCGCAACCATCCCAAGGCTGAGTTTCGTCGCCGTACGCGATGGCGCGTTCAATCCGGCCGCCATACGCGGGCGATCCGTCCTGATCGGCGCAACGGCGGTGGAGATGGGCGACCGTTACGCGACCCCGGCGTGGGGTGTGATCCCCGGCGTCATCGTCCAGGCGCTTGCGGCAGAGACGCTGATCGCCGGAGTGCCGGTCAGTGGTTGGCCGGTGACCGCGCTGGCAGTGGCAGCGTTGCTGGCGCTGGTCATCGCGACGAGGCGGCGCATGGCGACGATGGCCCTTGCGGCCTTGGCAGCGTTCTCTCTCGTCTTTGTTCTGAGCCTGCTCATGCAATCATGGGTTCAGCGGATATATCCTTTGGGCGGCGCCTTCATGCTTCTGGGGCTTGTCTCGATGGCCTCCGCCATCCGGCGCGTCGTTTACCGTCTGCGGGAGCAGCGGCTGGTTGACGAGGAAACCGGCTTGCCAAACCGCCGAGCGATGACCGCCAACATTGGCGGGACGGCAAGATGCGTCGCGGTTGCCAACCTCTCCAATCTCGACAGCGTAACCGCTGTGCTGGGCCAGTCCGCCATCCGCGACGTCGTGCTTCGGATCGCGGATCGCGCGCGGCTCTCGGCGGAAGATGCGGAGATTTATCGGCTGGGGGACAAGTTGCTGGCATTTGTGCTCCCTGCTTCGGACGAGCGCGAGGAGATGCTGGACGGCCTGCGGTCGATCCTGTTGCAGCCAGTGGAAGTGGCGGGCCGCAAGATCGATGTGGCCGTCACGCTTGGTCTTGCCACATCCGACCGGTCCGGTGTCGATGCGGCCCTCACGAAAGCAATACTCGCCGCTGAACAAGCGCATACGCAAGGCAGGTTCTGGGTGCAGGACAATGCCGATCTGGACGATCTGGAGCAGTCGATCAGCCTGATGGGTGAACTGGATCAGGCGATCACAGCCGGTCAGATCGAGGTCCATTATCAGCCAAAGCTCGCGCTTGCCAGCGACCGGATAACGAGCGTGGAGGCTCTGGTCCGGTGGCCCCACCCGACGCGCGGCAACATCCGCCCCGACCGTTTCATTCCCTTGGCCGAGCAAGCAGGTCGCATCGCGCCGCTGACGCTCTATGTGCTTGGCCGGACGATAGAGGATTTGGCGCGCTGGCGGGGCAAAGGGTATGATGTCACGGCGGCCGTCAATATCTCTGCCGTACTGATAGGGTCCGCCGCCTTCACCGTCGATGTGCTAAGCCTGCTTGAAGAGGCCGATGTGCCCCCCGCTGCGCTGGTATTCGAAGTCACGGAGTCCGCCACGCTTGAGAACCCGCTTGAGGCCATCGCCGCGCTTGAGAAGTTCCGCGATCTTGGTGTCGCTATATCAATGGACGATTATGGCACCGGACAATCTACTCTGTCCTATCTGCGCACGCTGCCACTATCAGAGTTGAAGATCGACCGCAGTTTCGTCGAGAACGCACATCATAACAGGAACGATGCACTCATGGTGCGCTCCACCATCGATCTTGCCCATAATCTTGGCCTCAAAGTGGTGGCTGAGGGAATCGAGGAACCAGCGTGCCTTGCATTTTTGCGCTCCGTGGGTTGTGACATAGCGCAAGGATATCTGATCAGCAGGCCCGTTCCCGTCGGACAAATTACGGCACTGCTGGACGCGGAGCGGGAAATGCCTCAAAGTGCCAGCATCGATCGTGCAATCGGCTGATGATATATAATCAGCGGCACACTTCCCCGCCCTCGCGGTCCTTGCACCCGGCTCCGCTATTCCAGTGGCTTTAAGTCCATTAATGCGCATTTGACATTCAACATGCGCAAGCTGGCGCTCGATCGCGTGGAAATGTCGTGCACTGCTTTGTCGGTAAGCATTTACGTTATCTCCTCCACAGATCGGATCAGATACCGCATTGACACCTTAAATGTGAAAAGCAGGCAAATGATCGGCAGTGGACGGGAGGAGGCCTAAAACCACCGAAAACGTGGACTTTTATGGGCACTGGCGGATGTCCGCGGAGGGGGTAATGGTGCCCGGAGACGGATTCGAACCGCCGACACAGCGATTTTCAATCGCTTGCTCTACCAACTGAGCTATCCAGGCATCTTGCAGGAGCATATTGCTCCGGCGGTTGGGAGCGATGCCTATAAGCGTCCATTGGCGGGGCTGTCTAGCCCCTAATCGTCGTCTTTTTCAGTAGGCAGGTCGGCTGGTGGGCCAGGCACGCGGTAGTCTTCGCCCAGCCATTTGAGCAGGTCGCGGTCGCGGCAGCCGCGGCTGCAGAAAGGCTTGTATTCAGCCGCGGCAGGTGCCTTGCATACGGGGCAGGATGGGGCGCGGGGCATCGTTATTCCATATATCCGGCGGAAAACGCCAATGTGGGATCGGCGCGGAGCGTGACAAGGCCACCGCGCCGCGTGCCCAATTGCTCCAGCCACTCGGGGTGCTTGTGCAGCAAGTCGATCACGGCAGCAGCTCCCACGATCGTGACTGGCCCGCCCGTCCCGTGCCGCTCGGCGCGGCGGAGCAGCGCCATGGCCGCATTCATCACCGGATCCTGCCGCAGCAACTCCATCAGTGACGCCCGCTCGCGTTTGCGGATGATCTGGATGAAGCCGAAGCCGTTCACGGCGGTCCGCTCGAACGGCAGCGGCAGATATTTGTCCACCTGCGCCGCCGCGATCAGCCGCTCGTCCTTATTGTTCATCGTCGGTAAGTCGATGCCGATGGAGCCAGTGAGCCCCATCCGCCGGATCGCCATCGCCGCCAGTTTCGCGCCCTTCGGTCCCAACTGCGCCGGCGGCAGGCTGCCGTCCACATCGATCAGCACCATAGCGGGCGTCGGGAAAATCCGCAGCGCCGCATCTTCGCTGCCCACTTCGCCGCTAACCGCTTCCTCCAGCAATTCGCTCCAGCCATGCGCTTCCAGCCGGTCCTCTTCGTGCGCCGGGCACGGCACAATCGGCACGCCGGTATCGCGCAGCCGTTGCAGCAGGCTGGGGCCGGGATGCGGTTTCGTGCCGGGCGCGGCGATGCGGCCCTTGGCGTTCTTGGCGCGGCCTTCCTCTGGGATAGCGGCGCGCATGATGTCCACCATGACCATGCTGCCCTCGGCCACTTTGGGCGGGATCGGCTCCAGTAGCACTTCCTCGCCAGTATCGAGCCGCACGATGCCGCGCTTCTTGGGGATCAGCGTGCGGACGAGTTTGCCCTGTACCGCTGCCCCGGCGAGCACCTTGTGGTCATCCCGCTCGATCTGCGCCTCGACGATCCTGCCCTTCTCGATCAGCGCCGCGCGGCACTCGCCAATGCCCTCTTCGTACAGCCACTCAGCCACAGAAATACCCCGCAGCGCTCAGCAACGCGCGTGTCTCATAGAGCGGCAGGCCGACGACGCCGGAATGGCTGCCCTGCAACGCGCGGATCAATCCGGCCGCGATGCCCTGGATAGCGTAGCCGCCCGCCTTTCCCTGCCATTCGTCGGACGCGAGATAGGCGGCGATCTCATCGGCATGCAGCCGCTTGAAGGTCACGATGCTGGTGGACAGCTTCTGTCGCGCCGTCCCTCGCGCGTCGATCAGCGTCACGGCACTCAACACACGATGGCGGCGGCCCGACACAGTATCGAGACACGCGCGCGCCTCCGCTTCTGTTTCCGCTTTCGGCAAGATGCGCCGTCCGGCGGCAACCACCGTATCGCCCGAAAGGATCAGGCAACCGGGGTGACGCACCGCCACGGCCTGCGCCTTCTCCAACGCCATTCTCGCGGCATAAAGATGCGGCTGCTCGGCCTTGTGCGGGGTTTCGTCTATGTCTGCGGGATCGACAATATCCGGCACAACGCCGATCTGCGCCAGCAACTCCAGCCGACGCGGCGAAGCGGACGCCAGCACGAGTTTCCCCTGTGGCCGCGCCTTTTCATCGCCCGATGAACCCGCCGTGGCGGCTCCGGTCATTTGAAGCGGTAGGTAATCCGACCCTTGGTCAGATCATAGGGCGTCAATTCGACAAGCACTTCATCGCCGACCAGCACGCGGATACGGTTCTTGCGCATCTTGCCCGCGGTGTGGCCCAATATCTCATGGTCATTTTCAAGCTTTACGCGGAACATCGCGTTGGGAAGCAATTCCACAACGGACCCGCGCATTTCAAGCAGTTCTTCTTTCGCCATAATATCCCGATAGACCTAAAAATTCGCGCCGCCATAGCGCCAAAGAGTGCAAATGAAAAGCTATGCCGTTCCCGACGCTATTTGCGCGGGTTCAGGCGAAATGCGCGCCGGCCTCGGCTATGGCGTCGAAGATGCGGGTTAACTGGCCAGCATCGGTGCAATAAGGCGGCATGACGTAGATAGTATTCCCCAGCGGTCGCAACAATAGCCCACGCTCCAGGAAAAAGCCGCGCAGTTCAGGGGCGAGCGAAGAGAGATAGCCGCTGTCCTCCGTCACCAGACCGACCGCGCCGATGGTGCCGCACTGGCGGGGGTTTGCAAACATCGCGCCATCGAGGGAAGCGAGACCGTCCGCCACACCTTGCACCAAAGTCGCAATCCGCCCAAGCACATCCTCCTCCGACCATATGACAAGGTTCGCGGCGGCGGCAGCACAGGCGATCGGGTTGGCGGTATAGCTGCTGGAATGGAAGAACATCCGCGCCCTGTCGGTGGATCGGTGCGCCTCGAATATCCGCGTGCTGGCCAGCGTCAGGGCGAGCGGGATCGCACCGCCCGTAATCCCCTTGGCGAGGCATATTATGTCGGGCGCGATGCCCGCCTGTTCGCAGGCGAAGAGCGTGCCCGTCCGCCCCCACCCCGTCATCACTTCGTCCGCAATGAACAGCACGTCATGCCGCGCGCAGATCGCCGCCATTTCGCGCAATACCCATGCCGGATACACCAGCATCCCCCCCGCCCCCAGGATCAGCGGTTCGACGATGAACGCCGCAGGCTTGGCGGCGCAGGCGGCGTCCAGCGCATCCAGTGTCGCCTGTTCGCACCCGGCGGCGGGGAACGGGATCGTCACTACGTCGAACAGGAGCGGTTCGTAAGCCCGATTGAATGCGCCGCGCTCGCCCACCGACATCGTGCCGATCGTGTCGCCATGGTAGCTATGCTCCATGACGAGGATCGCGGTCCGCCGCCTGTCCACGACATTCCAGTAGCCGAGCGCCATCTTAAGTGCGACTTCGACCGCCGTCGATCCGCTGTCGGAAAAGAACACATGATCCAGCCCCGGCGGAGCCAGCTTCACCAACTCCCGCGCGACCGTCTCCGCCGGTTCATGCGTATAGCCCGCAAAGATCACCTGATCGAGCGCCGCCGCCTGTTCCGCAATTGCGGCAACGATGCGCGGGTGGCAATGCCCGTGCGTCGTCACCCACCAGCTTGAGATGCAGTCGATCAGCGTACTGCCGTCCGCACAATGGAGCAGCGAACCCTCCGCCCGGACCACCTGCGGGATCGGCTCGTTCAACCCGTGCTGCGTGAACGGGTGCCAAACCGGGGACGTCACAACGCCGCCCTTATCGCCGCCATATCGATAGTGTCCGCAAATACCTCCGCGAGCGCTTCGGGTGTGAGCGGGTCAAGCATCGGCAGCCGCCCTAGCGACAGGACTTTGCCGAGCGAAGGCACGATCCGCTCATTCTCCTCATGCGCCTCACCGATGAATACGATGCCCAGCACCGGCACCCCCCGCGCCCGCAAAGCATCGATGCTGAGCAGGCTGTGGTTGATCGTGCCTAGGCCCGTCCGCGCACAGAGAATGACCGGGGTGCCCCACGTCGCAAAGACGTCGGCATAGAGCAATGTTTCGGACAACGGCACCAGAACGCCCCCTGCCCCCTCCGCTACCAGATAGTCATCCACTTGCGGCAAGGCCAGACGCATGGGATTGATCGTCACGCCGTCGATCCGCGCGGCGAGATGCGGCGAAGCGGGTGTGGTAAGCGAATAGACTTCGGGCAACACCCTCGCGCCAAGGAATGCCGCCGTATCGGTATCGCTCACCGGATCGATCCCTGCCTGCACTGGCTTCCAGTAAAGCCCGCCCAGCGCAGCCGCTAATCCGGCCGCGAACACCGTTTTACCGACGCCAGTGTCCGTGCCCGTGACGACCACTGCGCGTGTCATGCCAAAGCCTCCTGCAACGCCATGCCCAGCGCATCCACATCGTCGGGACCAACATTCAACGTCAGCGAGATGCGCAGCCGAGACGTGCCCGGCGCAACCGTCGGCGGCCTGATCCCCCGCACGTCGAACCCCGCGTCCTGCAACGTCGCGGCAACCGCCATGGTGCGCTTGTCGTCGCCCAGTATCACCGGCAGGATCTGGCTCTGTGGCATCGGCAGCCCGAGGGGCGCACAGATCGCCTGCGCAGCCCGGTCCCGCAGCCCCGTCACTTGCGCGCGCAAATCGTCCGCTGCCTCGACCCGCCGCAATGCCGCACTAACTGCCACCGCCATTAGCGGCGAAGGCGCGGTCGAGAAGATGAAAGGCCGCGCGCGGTTGATGAGCCAGTCGATCACATTCCGGGTGCCGCACACCAGCGCACCCTCAACGCCCAGACCCTTGCCGCAGGTATGCAGCGAGACGACATTCGCCTGCCCCTCCAGTGATGCACCAATACCCCGCCCGCTGGGACCAAAAACTCCGGTTGCATGGGCCTCATCAATCAGGAGCATCGCGTCATGCTGCGCGGCAATCTCATTCAGAGCATCAAGCGGTGCGATATCGCCATCCATGCTGTAGAGCGTTTCAACAGCAATCCATACGCGCCCGGTGCCGCCCTCCTGCCGCCATCCCGCGATGAGATCAGCAAAGGATTGCGGATCATTATGGCGCGCGAAGAGATGTGCGGCCTTCGATTGCCGGATACCATCATGCGCGCTGGCATGCACCAGTTCGTCCGCGACTATCAGGTCACCCCGCTGCGGCAGGCACGAGAGCAGCGCCATGTTCGCGACAAACCCGTTGGCGAAATATAGCGCCGCCTCGCTTCCGAAGAATGCCGCCGCCTGCGCCTCCAGCGCCTCATGCTCCGGCGCATTGCCCCGCAACAGCCGGGAGCCGCCAGAGCCAACCGGTACGCCCGCCAGCGCCGCTTCGGCAACGGCTCGCGCGATCTCCGGATCACTCGAAAGTCCTAGGAAATCGTTCGATGCAAAGTCCCGCCCGGCATTGGGCATCAACTGACGTAGCCGTCCGCGTGCTCCAAGAGCAGCAAGCGATGATGCAAAAATAGCGGGTGCGGACATCGCGCCGCTATAGGAGCGTCAAGGATTTTCGCAACATCGCGTCTAGCGTCGACTTCAACGCCTCCTCCACTTTACCCTAGTGTCCTTCGCAAACATCGCGTAATATCCACCATGACACCGGTATCAACGGATTAGATCATGCCCCGCCCCCTATATCTACACCCTGACCGCCTCTTCCCTGCCGATCCGCATACACGCGACGTCGCCCGTGCGCTTTATGCCACTGTAAAGGACTTGCCGATCCTCAGTCCGCATGGGCATACAGATCCGGCGTGGTTCGCCAATAATGAGGCGTTCGCCAATCCGACCGAGTTGCTCATCATTCCAGATCATTATGTGTTCCGGATGCTGATGAGCCAGGGCATAACGCTTGACCAACTGGGCATCCCGACGGTCGACGGAAGCGCCACCGAACAGGATCCGCGCAAGATATGGCATCTGTTCGCCGCCCATTATCATCTGTTGCGCGGGACGCCTTCACGCATGTGGCTGGACTGGGTCTTCGCCGAAGCCTTTGGCCTGGACGCGCGGTTGGAGCCGGAAACGGCCGACCTGTACTACGACACCATCGACGCTGCCCTGAAAACGCCCGAGTTCCGGCCGCGCGCGCTGTACGAGCGTTTCAACATAGAGCTGCTTGCGACGACCGAGGGACCGCTCGATCCGCTGATGCATCATCGCGCCATCAGGGAGAGCGGATGGCCGGGGCGCGTCGTCACGGCCTATCGTCCGGACCCCGTATTGGACCCGCAAGCCGTCAACTTCACCGACAACATCCGGCGATTTGGGGAAGTCGCGGGCGAAGACGTTTCCACATTCGCAGGCTACCTGCGTGCCCATGTCAAGCGCCGCGCCGATTTCCGGGAAGCCGGGGCGACATCGACCGATCACGGACATCCTTCGGCATTTACGACCTGGCTGGAACCGGGCGAGATCGAAGCGCTGTATCAGAAGCTGCTAACGGCACCCGCCAGCGCCGAAGACGCAGAACTGTTTCGTGGTCACATGCTGGTGGAAATGGCCCGCATGTCGATCGAGGACGGCATGGTCATGCAGTTGCACCCGGGCGTTCATCGCAGCCACAATGACGCGGTGCTGTCCCGTTTCGGCCGTGACAAGGGTGGCGACATTCCGACCGCCGGTGAATTTGTGTCGTGCCTCAAGCCCCTGCTTGACCGCTACGGCAACGATCCGCGCCTGACGCTGATCCTCTTCACGCTGGACGAGGATGTCTATTCGCGCGAACTCGCCCCGTTGGCGGGGCATTACCCCGCGCTCCGGCTGGGGCCGCCCTGGTGGTTCCATGACAGCCCGGAGGGAATGCGCCGGTTCCGCGAGCGCGTGACGGAAACGGCGGGCTTCTACAACACCGTCGGTTTCAACGACGACACTCGCGCGTTCCTGTCGATACCGGCCCGGCACGACGTTGCGCGGCGGATGGACTGCGCCTTTCTTGCAAGGCTCGTCGCCGAGCACCGGCTGGAAGAGGACGAAGCGTTCGAAGTCGCCCGTGCCCTTGCCTACGATCTGGCCAAGCAGGCGTATAAGCTGTGACGCGGTTATCCGCTGCCACGCTCGACAGCCTTCCAGCCAAGATCGAGCGCCCCACATATGACCGTAACGCCGTCCGGCGCGGCGTCGTGCATCTGGGGATCGGCGCGTTTCATCGGGCGCATCAGGCGGTAATCTTCGAGGACGTGCTGAACCGGGGCGACCTGCGGTGGGGGATTACCGGGGTTTCGCTCCGCTCGCCAACGGTCCGTGAACAGATGGCCCCCCAGGAGGGGCTATACTCCGTTCTCATCCGCGACGGGCACAGCGAAAGCGTTCGCATCATCGGCGCAGTGCACGACGTGCTAGTCGCGCCGGAGCAGCGGCAGGACGTGCTCGCGGCGCTTGCCCATCCCGACACGCATATCGTCACGCTGACGATCACCGAAAAAGGGTATAAGCTCGATCCCGCGACGGGTGCCCTGATCGAAAGCGATCCGCAGATGTCCGCGGATCTCGCAAGCCTGGCTACCCCGCAGACCGCTCCCGGATTTCTGGTCGCCGCGCTGGCGATGCGGCGGGCGGCGGGTCTTCGACCATTCACTGCAATCTCCTGCGACAACCTGCCGCATAACGGCTCCCGCCTGCGCGCCGCCGTTATCGCGCTGGCGCACCGGCATGACGCAGCTCTTGCCGACTGGATCGGTGCCGAAGGCGCGTTCCCGGAGACCATGGTCGACCGGATCGTACCCGCTACGACAGAGGCGGACATAGCCTCCACGCGCGAAATGTTGGGCGTCGAGGACCGTGCCATGGTCAAGACCGAGCCATTTTGCCAGTGGGTGATCGAGGACAAGTTTTGCGGAGAACGCCCCGACTTCGGCGATTCCGTCCAGCTCACATCGGCCGTCGCGCCTTGGGAAGAGGCGAAGTTGCGCCTGCTGAACGGCGCACATAGCGGTATCGCCTATCTTGGCGGGCTGGCCGGGATCGATCATGTCCATGAAGTGCTGGCCATTCCTGCCGCCCGCCATTTCGTCGAACGGCTGTGGGATGAAGCGCAGGCAACGCTCTCCCCGCCTCCCGAGTTGGACGTTGCCGCCTACCGCAACGCCCTGATGGCACGTTTCGACAACCCCACGCTGCTGCATCGAACGCGGCAGATCGCTATGGACGGCTCACAGAAGCTGCCACAACGCTTACTCGCTCCGATCGAGGCAAGGCTGCGGACGGGCGGGAGCATCGATGCGCTGGCGCTCGCCGTCGCCGCGTGGATCAGATGGCAAAGCGGGCGCGACGATCTTGGCAAGTCCTACGTCGTGGACGATCCCTTGGCGGATGTACTCGCCTCGCGCATCGCCGGGCAGGATTATGCCGCCGACCGCGTTTCACGGATCATGGACGTCGATGCGATCTTCCCGGCAACGCTGCGGCAGAACGACGCGCTGCGCGAAACGCTGACAGGGTGGCTCGACATACTGGAGCGCCGGGGGGCACGCGGCGCCCTGCAAAGACTGGAAGCGCAGAGACTGGAAGCCGGAACCTAGAGCTACAGGGTCACGCCCTTCTTCCAGATCGCGATCGAGCGTTCGGCGTTGGTCTCGTTACGGCTCAGTTTCCCCGACGCCGTGGTGATGACGAGATCGAGCAGTGCGTCGGAGGTTTCGTCCAGCCCTTGCTCCAGCACCGCCCCTGCATCGAAGTCGATCCAGCGCGGTTTCGCTTGCGCCAGCGCGCTGTTCGAAGCAATCTTCAGCGTCGGGATCGGGCTACCGAGTGGCGTGCCGCGTCCTGTCGAAAAGAGCGTGAGGGTCGCGCCCGCCGCCGTCAATGCCGTGATCGACACGGCATCATTGCCAGGCGCTTCCAATATAGTCAGCCCGGTCCGCGACGCACGTCCGGCATAGGGTATCACGTCCGTCACTTCGACATGACCGCCCTTCTGCACCGCGCCTAAAGACTTTTCTTCCAGAGTGGTGATCCCGCCCTTGATGTTGCCGGGGCTGGGATTTTCGGAAACCGGCTCGCCATGGTCGGCAAAGTACTGCTTGAAGCGATGGACGAGGCCGACCAGCGCATCGAAGGTCTCGCGCTCCGTACAACGATCCATTAGCAACTGCTCAGCGCCAAAAATCTCCGGTATCTCGGTCAGGATCACACTGCCGCCCGCGTCACCCACGGCATCGGCCATCCGACCGATCAGGGGATTAGCGGTGACGCCGCTCAACCCATCCGAACCGCCGCACTTTACGCCCAGCCGCAATTTGGACAACGGAAACTGCTCCCGCCTGTCCTGACTCGCTATCGCAGACAATTCGGAGATAGCTTTAAGCCCCTCCTCGATCTCGTCCTCAGACATCTGCGCGCCGAGCGTCCGGATGCGATGCCGGCGTCTGGCAGGAATGAGCTCCATCAAAGCGGAAAGCTGATTGGATTCGCATCCCAGACCGATCAGCAATACGCCTCCCGCATTGGGATGACACGCCAGCGCCGCCAGGATTTGCCGCGTCCCGTCAAGATCGTCGCCTAGCTGCGAACATCCATAGGGATGCGGCAGCGCGAGGATGCCGTCGATGCCGGAGGGCAATTCCGCCGACGCCATCGCAGCAAGCCGCTCCGCCGTCCGACCGACGCAGCCGACCGTCGGGATGATCCAAATCTCGTTCCGCGTCCCCACCGTCCCATCTTCACGACCATAGCCGTCGAAATGACGTGTGGCCGCCTGCGGTGAGGTTGGCGGCGCGACGTGTTCTGTTTCGAACCGGTACTCCCCGCCCAAGCCAAGCGCCGTACGCACGTTATGGCTGTGCACATGATCGCCAGGAGCGATCGAAGCTGTGGCCCGTCCGAAGGGAAAGCCGTAGCGCAGAACCTCTTCGCCCTCGGCGACAGGGACGATGGCAAACTTATGGCCCGAGGGGACATCCTGCCGCAGCATGACCTGCTTGCCAGCGATTTCCAGGACTTCCCCTGCAAGCAGAGGCGCCAGGGCAACAGCTACGCTATCGCGGGAATGAATCTGCAGGGCTTTTTTCACGGCTTCGGGTAAACCTTACACATTGACGCGCTCAAGCCGGGGCGAGAGCAGATGGATCGCCAGCAAGGCTACAAAATAGGCACTCGCCGCCACCGCGAAAAGAGGTGCGTAGCTTCCGATGCTGTCCAATACGTAACCTGCATATTTGGCCATCAACATGCCGCCGATCGCGCCTGCCGTACCGCCGATACCCACGACAGACCCCACAGCGGCCCGCGGAAACAGGTCGGAGGGCAGTGTGTAGAGATTGGCGGAAAACGCTTGGTGTGCAGCAGTTGCGAGTCCGATAATCAATACGGCCACCCAGAGATTGTCGATGGACTGGGCAAAGAATATCGGCAGGACAGCAAAGGCGCAGATCAACATCGTGATCTTGCGCGCTGCGTTCACCGTCATGCCTGCGCGCATCAATCGGCTCGACAGCCATCCGCCCGCGATGCTGCCGAAGTCCGACAAAATGTAGATCGCGACGAGCGGCGGGCCAAAGCTGACAAGATCGAGGCCGTAGCGCGTGCCGAGATAACCCGGCAGCCAGAACAGGAAGAACCACCAGATCGGATCGATGCAGAACTTGCCGATCGCATAGGCCCAATTTTCGCGGACCGTGATGATCTTGCGCCAGCCGATGGGCACGATGGGGTCAGCGGGATCTTGCTGAATATAGGCGATTTCCGCAGGCGTGACGCGCTTGTGATCCTGCGGGCGGCGATAGACGATGAGCCATGCGGCCAGCCATAGCACACCGAATATGCCGGTGATGATGAAGGCCATGCGCCAGCCATAATGCACGGTAATCCAGGGTACGAGCAACGGCGTGATGATCGCACCCACGTTCGCGCCCGCATTAAACAGGCCAATGGCGAAGGCGCGCTCCTTCTGCGGAAACCATTCCGTTACAGCCTTGATGCCGGCAGGGAAATTGCCCGCCTCGCCAAGGCCAAGGCCAAAGCGCACTGCAGCAAATTGCATCAGGCTGTTCACGCCGCCATGCGCGACATGGGCGACGGTCCACACAGCGACGGCGATCGTATATCCAAGCCGCGCACCGATCAGATCAACGATCCGACCGAACCCGATATAGCCGATGGCATAAGCGGCCTGGAACCAGAAAACGACGTTGGCATAGTCGGTTTCCGACCATTTCATTTCGGCCGCGAGCGTCGGCTTCAGCACGCCGATCATCTGCCGGTCGACATAGTTGATCGCAGTGGCTGCGAACAGCAATCCTACGACCACCCACCGATAGCGGCCCACGCGCTCGCTCGCCCTTTGTACCGCCTCTGCCATTCTGTCCTCTTTCCTGCCGCGGCCTTATATGTACCGTCGGCTGTTTATTGTGCCTGCTGCGCCACGATGGTGCATTCCATCATGCCTAAAGAGCCGAAGTTCGCTTCCACTCGGTCGCCTTCCTTGACAGGATGCACACCCGACACTGCGCCAGTCGATATCCAGTCCCCCGCCTTGATGGCTATGCCGCGTCGTGCGAGATGTTCGAGCAGGAACCGCACCGATCCTACAGCCCCGTCCGTAAAGCCGCTAGCGCGGCCCGTTCCCACCACCACACCATTGATTTTCACGTGGACGTCGACATCGGCAAAAGCTTCTGACTTCCAATCATTTACCGGCACGCCGATGATGAGGCCATTGTTATTGCCGAAGTCCGAGACCGTCACCGCCGGTCCCAGTTCGTTGATGCCCGGAAAAGGCGAGCTTGCAATCTCGATTCCGATATGGACAGCGTCGATATGCGCAGCCGCTTCTTCAAGCGTAAAACTGGTTTTGCCAAGGTCCGGGGCGTTGCCGATCCTGAACAGGAACTCCGCCTCCGCTGCCCCGAATCCTTTAGAAAAAATGCGGCCCGTTGATCCTGGTTCTACCCTGCTGATCGTGGAGGCGAAGATCGGCCCCGCCAGCCGATCCGCACCATATTGATTGGAAAGCGGCGGATTGATCCGCCCCACCTTCCAGCCGCCTACGGTCTCTGCACTTTGACTCAGCGCGGCATCCTGAATGACATAGGCTTCGTCCAGCGAAACGGGTGGAGATCCGGGATAATCCGGCAAAGAAGCAGCCGAACGACGCGCCTCCAAAAAACGACTTGCGGTCTCTACCGCGTGCGGGGGTGTGTTTACGGTTTTCGTCTCGCTCATAGGTTCATATCTGCTATTAAAGGAAACCGGTGTCAATACGTTGGCATCCGCCCCATAATCTTCCTTCTTTCGCGTTTGCAGGAACGCTGGCGCTTCTACAAAGCTGGGCTATAAAGCCGCATGGCAAAACAACTGAACGATGACGGGGCCAGTCCGAAGCTGACAATCAACGATATTGCCCGCATGGCGGGCGTGTCCAAGAAAACGGTGAGCCGTGTCATCAATCGATCGCCACTTCTGAACCAAGAGACCCGCGACCGTGTTGAGGAAATCATACGTGACACGGGCTATGTTCCCAATCCGCAGGCGCGGGCTCTGGCATTGGGGCGCAACTTCCTGATCGGCCTTATCTACGACAACCCCAATCAGCAGATGATCCTCAATATGCAGCAGGGTATATTGGAGGCGCTGCACGGCACTGAATTCGAACTCGTCATCAGGCCAGTGGATCGGGGTTCGAACGGTCTGATGGACGACATCAAAAGCTTTGTAACGCGTCAGCGGCTGTTCGGCGTCGTCGTGTTGCCGCCAATTTCCGAAAACGATCAGCTTGCGCGGATGCTCGATGAGGAAGGATGCCGCTACGTCCGCATGGGCTCGGCCATATTGGACGATCCTGAGCATATGGTGGCGTCCAATGATCGCGATGCCGTGGCGGACGCCGTGCGCTATCTGATCGCGCAAGGGCATAGGCGGATCGGGCTGATTGCGGGGCCGCATGGTTTCCGTTCGGCGAAAGAGAGACGCGAAGGATTTGAACTTGCCTTGGCCGAAGCGGGTATAAGCCTGCCGCGTAGCCTGATCGCGGATGGACATTATACCTTCGAATCGGGCGTTTCGGCGTCGGAAAGCCTGTTCGATCTGTCATCCCGCCCAACCGCGATCTTCGCCAGCAACGATGAAATGGCGGCGGGCGTGCTCTATGCCGCACGACTGCGCGGCATAGAGGTGCCCGAGCAACTGTCGATCATCGGCTTCGACGACACCCCTTTAACGATGCGCGTATGGCCGCCGCTGACCACAGTGCGCTGGCCGATCGTGGCGATGGGCCGAGCCGCCGCGCTCAAGCTGATTGGAACAGCAATTGGAGAAAAGGCCGAAGTCGCCGAACCGTCCACCTTTAGTTCGACGCTCATTCGTCGTGGATCGGTTGCGCCACTTGCCCAACCCTGATATTCGGTTAGCTATGACACCGGTTTCCAAATAATCAGTTGAGGATCTACCATGTTTGAGAAGACCTACCACGCGACGCATCCGGATATGATGGACGGCGTGGATAATGGGCAGTTGCGAGATCGTTATCTCGTCACCGACATGTTCGTGAGCGGTGAAGTCCGCCTAAACTATTCCCACAATGAACGTTTCGTGATCGGTGGCGCGGTTCCGGCAGGCAGTGTGCTGCCGCTCCCTGTGCAAACTGTCCCGGCTTCGGCAGCGGGCAAGCCGTTTCTTGAACGGCGCGAAATGGCTGTCGTGAACATCGGCGGCGAAGGCGCGGTAACGGTGGACGGCCAGCGATTCGACCTGGGAAACAAGGAATGTCTCTACGTCCCCATGGGATCGACTGACGTGACCTTTGAAGGGGCCGAAGCACGCTTCTACATCGCCTCCCTGCCCGCGCATAAGGTGTGCCCGATCAAGAAGATCACGCTGGCGGAAGCCAATCCGCTGGAACGCGGCGATCTCGACAATTCCAACCATCGCACAATCTATCAGCTCGTGATCCCCGGCGTTTGCGAGAGCGCGCAATTGCTGCTGGGCCTTACGGTCCTGGAAACCGGCAGCGTCTGGAACACCATGCCGCCGCACCTTCACGACCGCCGCAGCGAGATTTATCTCTATTTCGACCTGCACGGTAACGACAAGGTCTTCCACTACATGGGCGAGCCGGAAGCGATGCGTCACATCGTCATCGGCAATGAAGAGGCGGTCATCTCCCCGCCGTGGTCGATCCACATGGGATCGGGCACGAAGAGCTATGCTTTTATTTGGGCGATGGGTGGCGAGAATCTCGATTATACCGACATGAATGTGCTCGATATCTGCCAGTTGAAGTGAGCGGCGCGATGAACAATCCCTTCGGCCTGACGGGCAAAGTCGCAATCGTGACCGGCGCGAACACCGGCATCGGGCAGGCGATTGCGGTCGCGCTCGCCAGCGCCGGAGCCGACATCGCGGCGGTGGGCCGCACACCCGCACAGGAGACTGTCGAGAAGGTCCGTGCATTGGGCCGGAAAGCGGAAATCATATCCGCAGACCTGTCCAGCATCGAACCGATCCAGCGGATCGTCGATGAGGCGCTGGAGAAGCTCGGCGGACTCGATATCCTGGTCAACAACGCAGGCATTATCCGGCGTGCAGACAGCGTGGATTTCACAGAGGAAGATTGGGACGCGGTGATCGACACCAATCTCAAATCCCTGTTCTTCCTGTGTCAGGCGGCGGGGCGGCACATGATTGCCCAGGGCAGCGGCAAGATCGTCAACATCGCGTCACTGCTGTCATTCCAGGGCGGCATCAGGGTGCCCAGCTACACAGCGTCGAAGAGCGGCGTCGCAGGCCTCACCAAGCTGCTCGCTAATGAATGGGCGGCAAAGGGCGTCAACGTGAACGCAATTGCGCCAGGCTATATCGCGACCAACAACACTGCTGCGTTGCAGGCGGACGAGACTCGCAATCGCCAGATACAGGAGCGTATCCCCGCAGGAAGCTGGGGCACTCCGGCGGATATCGGCGGGGCGGCCGTATTCTTGTCGTCCAGTGCCGCAAACTATATCCACGGTCACATCCTGGCCGTGGATGGCGGTTGGCTCGCACGCTAGTAGAGTAAGGCCATGACCACGACCGCCACGCAACCTACCCGCTTCATCGCTTTTGGCGAGTTGCTGGTTCGCCTTTCCGCACCCGACAAGCTGCTGCTACGCTCCGCCCGTAGTCTTGACGTGCATGTCGGCGGCGCCGAGGCGAACGTGGCAATCGGGCTTGCAAGCCTTGGCCACGCGACGGCGATGGTCAGCTTGGTTCCCGACAACGCTCTCGGTCAGATGGCTGTCTCTGCATTGAGCGGCGCGGGCGTCGATTGCGGAGATGTGGCGCGCTCGGCGGGCCGCATGGGGCTGTACTTCCTTACACCTGGCGCGGGCGTGCGTGCATCCGACATCGTGTATGACCGGGCCGATAGCGCGTTTGCGCTCGCAGGCGTGGACGACTTCGATTGGGATGTGGTGCTGGCGGGGGGCACCCACCTGCACCTGTCGGGCATCACGCCTGCGCTAGGTCCGCGATCCGCCGCCACCGCTATTGCCGCTGCAAGGGCGGCCAAGGCGCGCGGCATGACGCTGATCTTCGACGGCAATTATCGCGCCCGCCTTTGGGAAGCGTGGGACAGCGATCCGCGCGCGATCCTCAGCGAGCTTATCGGCATGGCCGATATATTGTTCGGCAACTACCGGGACATGTCGCTGCTGCTCGACAAGAGCTTCCATGGCGATGGTCCCGACCGCCGCCGGGAAGCCGCCGAAGCGGGTTTCGCCGCCTTCCCGAACTTGCATTATATTGCTTCTACATCCCGGCATGTCGAGGACAGCGACCGGCACAAGATCGCGGCCCGCATCGACACGCCGACCGGCTCGCACCAGACGGACGAAATAGCGGTCTCCGGCATTGTCGATCGGATCGGCGCGGGCGACGCTTTCGCCGCGGGAGTCCTGCATGGCTTGCTGACGAACCCGCAGGACATCGAAATGGCGGCCGAAGCGGGCCTTGCGCTGACGGCGCTCAAACATTCGCTTCCTGGCGACGCCTCGCTCTTTTCGCAAGCCGATATCGCGGCCTTCCTCGACGGGGATCGAGATGTTCGCCGCTGATCGTCGCAAGGTGCTGGCAGGCGCTGGCGCATTGGCGGTGACAATGGTCATGCCGTCCTTCGCAGCTACCGCCTCCACTGTCGTCCGTACCAGCGCCGGACGGGTGCGCGGCACACGAGAAGGTGGCCTGCATGTCTTTCGCGGCCTTCGCTATGGTCAAAACACCCGCGAACGACGCTTTCAGGCACCGCTAGCGCCCGTGCCTTGGAGCGGGACCGCGGATGCCACACAATTCGGCCCTTCCTGCCCCCAACTCGGCAAGCAAGACCCCGAAAACGAGGATTGCCTGTTCCTCAACATCTGGACGCCCGGCCTGGAGCCGAAGGCAAAGCGCCCCGTCATGCTCTACATCCATGGCGGTGCCTATTCGAACGGCAGCGTCGTCGATCCGCTGAACTATGGCGACAAACTCGCGGCGCGCGGCGATGTCGTGGTCGTGACGGTGAACCATAGGCTCAACGCGCTTGGCTATCTGTATCTCGCCCGCCTAGACCCGCGCTTCGCCGATAGCGGGAATGTGGGTCAGCTCGACCTGATACTGGCGCTGAAATGGGTGCAGCAGAATATCGCGACCTTCGGGGGCGATCCCGGCAATGTGCTCGTCTTCGGACAATCGGGCGGCGGCGCGAAGATCGCGACGATGATGGGCATGCCCGCCGCCGCCGGCCTGTTTCATCGCGCCATTACGATGAGCGGGCAGCAGGTGACGGCGTCCGGCCCGATGAATGCCTCACGCCGTACCGCCGCTTATCTGGGGAAGCTGGGGGTCACGGAGACCAACTTGGCTCCCCTCCTCTCCCTGCCCACCGAGCGGCTGATCGATGCGCTGTCAGCCGAAGACCCTATCTTGGGCGGTGGCGTCTACATGGGGCCGGTGCTGGACATGAAGTGGCTGCTCCGCCACCCCTTCTGGCCGGACGCCAATCCGCAGGGGAACGGCATCCCGATGATGCTGGGCAACACCCATGACGAGACGCGCGCGTTCATCGACCCGCATGGCCCCAAGCTAACTGGGCTGAACTGGGACAATCTCGCGCAGCGCATGGCGTCCGACCTGCGCATGGACCTGCTGCCCGAATGGATCGTGGCGCAGTATCGCGCGCAGTATCCCGACTGGTCGCCCGAACGCGTCTTCTACGCGGCAACGACGGCAGGGCGTAGCTGGCCGGGACAAGTGATCGAGGCGGAAGCCCGCGCCCGCGCCGGCGCGCCGACCTGGGTATATCAGGTCGACTTCGCGTCTCCCGTCAAACCCGAACGCGGCGCGCCGCACACCATGGACATTCCGCTCTCGTTCGGAACGCTCGACGCATCCGGATCGCTGACCGGCACAGGATCGTACGCCAAAGCTGCATCGGATGCGATGATGGACCGTTTCATCGCCTTCGCGCGCAAAGGTGACCCTGAAGTGGACGCATCAATGCCGTGGCCGCAATATCGTCTGGACCAAAGGGCGACGATGATCTTCGACGCGCGAAGCCGGGTAGAGAACGACCCGCGCGGCTGGGAACGCGAATTGTTCGCCCGCGTGCCCTATATTCAACCCGGAAGCTGATCTATTCTTTTACAACGGGATAGCTGATAATCAGCGACAGCGGTTCTTTCCCCAACTGGCGGATACCGACCTTCGCGCCGGTGTAAAGATAGGCTGCCATGCCAGGCTTCAGGGCCTTCCGGATGCCATCGGACTCCACTTCGCCCTCTCCCGAGAGAACATAATACACTTCGTCATGCGCGATCGGGTGGATGCCGATCGCCGCGCCCACGTGCAGCACGCGCTTGCGGAATTCCATGGTGCGCGGTTGAGGCACCGCGTCGCTGATGCGATAGGCGGTGCTCATCCCGATCTGGCCGTGCGGCGGCGGCTCCTCGCGCGCCACTTGCCGTTCGTCGATGACCGCCATCGGCGGGGCCGAGGCCAGCATCAGCGCCAGGATCATGCCCATTATTTCGCCTCCTGCCGCATCAATTTGTCGCGGTCGGACAGATGTTCCGCGATGTCCTCTTTCTGGCCCGGATAGCGGCCCGACTTCGGCTCCATCGTATCCAGGTTCCATTGCGCTTCGACGAAGGGCGCGCGCGTGGGCGTAAACTTGGGATAGCCGCCGACCGTTTTCTCGTCGTCGATGATCGATCCGCGCCCTTCCGCCACGAAGAACAGCACGCGCAAATCGTCGGCGTCGCGATCCCACGGGCGCGCACCCGCGTGCCACAGGACGTGAGTCTCCACATCGCGCGACGGCAGCACGTCGAGACCAGTCCACCAATCGAGCGGCTCGTTCTTCTCGATCAGCTTGGCGCGGGTTTCGCCATAGCGCCCGAACATGGGCAGCGCCTTGCCGAACTTGTCGACCGCAATGTTGTCCTTGCCATAATATTCCAGGTCGCCGTCGCCGCCCAGCGTCAGGAACGGCAGCCCCGCCGCTGTGGAATTACCGCCGCGCATGACATTGCCAACCGCAGACAGCCTACCGTTCTGATAGGGATGCTCCCCCCATTCCAGCGCCATCAGGTTGTAGTGGACCGCCCGCTCGCCCGGATCGTAGATGATGTTGTTGACGACCGACGCATGCACGCCACCCTTCAGCAGCGGATTGCGCTCCACATTATGCGCGTAGATGTTGCGGTAGATCAGGATATTGGTCGCATTGTCGTGAAGCAGCGTGCCTTTGCTATGCTCGCCTTTAGGATGGCTTGCGTTCGCCAATCCTTCCGCCGCCAGATTATAGGAAAAGGTGATGTTGTGCGATGTCGCCTTGCGCCATTCCTCCACCGTCTTGCCAGTAAAGCGTGGGCCGGAAGCGGACATGTTCTCGTCGATTGCCCAGCTGAACGTGCAGTGATCGATGATGATATCGTGACCGCCGACGGTCGAAAGCGCATCCGCTTCCCAGCCGCTTAGCAGAGGTTGCGAATCCACGCCGGTGCGGACGCGAATATGCCGCATCACTACGTCATGCGTGGCGATATCGATGCCCGACCGGATCAGCGTGATCCCTGGCGATGGGGCCGTCTGTCCCGCGATTGTGACATAAGGATTGCGGATCGTGATCGTCTGGCGCGCCATGTCGATGACGCCGCCGACTTCGAATACGATGATGCGTGGCCCTTCGGCTTCCAGCGCCGCTTTGAAACTGCCCGGCCCGCCCGCCGCGAGGGTGGTCACGCGGATGATCCGCCCGCCACGACCGCCCGGCGTCGTAGCCGCCCAGCCGACTGCACCTGGAAAGGCAAATTGCCCCTTTGCCGCAATCGCCGCAGGAGGCGTTGCCTTTGGCCCGGCGGCCATCGCCAAAGACGGCAGGGCCAGCGCGTAGCCAAGGCTTATCAATCCCTTAAGGGTCCAGTGCAGCAATGTTAGTCTCCTCTCTCAACCATTCTTGACATTGGGCGCAACTCGCTGCAAGTCTTGATTGACACCGGTGTCTAAAAAGTCGGCAGATCCGTGCGAGATCGTCAGTTTGGACAAAGGCCGGTAATTGGGAAGGGATGCCTAGATGAAGACGATGGAGAATGCTCAAATCCGTTCGCGGCCCGCAAAGTGGCTGTGCGCGGTGTCTGGAGCGGCGCTGGCGGTGGGTGCCGTCGCCCCCGCTCTTGCACAAACCACGGGCGCCGAGTCGCCGCCGGCAGCGGATCAGGCGGCTCCGGCAGAGGAACAAACGCAGGATATCGTTGTCACCGGTTTCCGCCAGTCTTTGGGTGCCGCAATCAACCTGAAGCGCGAAACGGTGAGCTCCGTAGACGCGATCGTGGCGGAGGATATCGCCAAGTTCCCCGATCAGAACCTTGCCGAGTCGTTGCAGCGTATTCCGGGCATTTCGATTCAGCGCGACGGCGGCGAGGGCCGTGCGATCACGGTACGCGGCCTCGGTTCGCAGTTCACTCGCGTTCGTCTTAATGGCCTCGAAACGGTGGCGACCTCGACCGACGGGGCCAGCCCCAATCGTGACCGCTCTTTCGACTTCAATGTCTTCGCGTCGGAGTTGTTCAGCTCTCTGGTGGTTCATAAGACTGCCGAAGCGAGCCTCGACGAAGGATCGCTCGGGGCGGTCGTGGACCTCAACACCGGAAATCCGCTGGGCGGCAAATACGGCCTGACGCTGGTCGGTTCGGCCACCGGCAGCTATAATGATCTTTCGAAGAAATGGGGTCCGCGCCTTGCGGGCATTGCGTCGTGGAAGTCTCCCGATGGCCGCCTTGGCGTCGCCGTCTCCGCAGCCTATTCTAAGCTGAAGACGCTGGAACTCGGCAACAATACAGTCCGGTGGCAGCAGGGCCGCTTCGACTCGGTGAATGGGGCACCCTGCTTCTACGACGCGACTCCCGTCGGCA
This sequence comes from Sphingobium sp. SCG-1, assembly GCF_002953135.1. Taxonomy (NCBI): domain Bacteria; kingdom Pseudomonadati; phylum Pseudomonadota; class Alphaproteobacteria; order Sphingomonadales; family Sphingobiaceae; genus Sphingobium; species Sphingobium sp. SCG-1. The sequence continues at coordinate 475,267 of NZ_CP026372.1, read as the reverse complement.
CGCCTCCAACCGGCTATATTTATACAGACAGACCGCGCCCAAACAGCGGCGGTTACTATCGACCTACCGCAACTTGCGATGCCGCGGCCCTCGCCTTCCATCCACGCATTCCACGCTACGGCGAAGTCAAGCATGACCGCGAGCGGCTGGGCATCACCGGTTCGGTGCAGTTTGCGCCGACCGACGCCACCAAGATTTCCATCGATGGCCTCTATTCGCGCTTCAAAGCGACACGCGAGGAGAAGTGGGGCGAAGTCCTGCTGCGTGGCAATGAGCGTTCCATCGACGTCAGCAACTACACGATCGATGGCGACAATAATTTGGTGAAGGCGACGCTCAACGACGCATGGGTGCGCACCGAACATTATCTGCGTAAATCGACGACAGAATTCTATCAGTTGGGCGCGACCTGGGATCAGGATGTCACCGACACGTTCCGTTTCACGCTGCTAGGTGGCTTCTCCAAGTCCGAAGCCGACATTCCGCTCGAAACGACGCTCGTGTTCGACGATCGCGACGCGCAGGGCTACACTTACGATTACACCAATATGCGCAAGCCGGTGCTGAGCTTCGGCACCAGCGTGACAGATCCCGCCAATTTCCAGCTTTCGGAAATTCGCGACCGTCCATCGACCACCACAAACAAGTTCAAGACGCTGCAACTGCGTACCGAATGGGACATGACCGAAGGCTTTCAGGTGAAGGCCGGTGCGGTGCACCGTCAGTTCGATTTCTCGACGATCGGCTTCACGCGCGATGCCGTCATCTGCCCGACAACCGCCACTGGCGGGCGCGACGCAGTGCTCGGCACCATTACCTGCACCGGTTCCAGCGTCTTTGGTCCTTCGGCAGTATATGGCTATCAGGCGACCTCTGCTCTCGGCGAAATTTTCGATCTGGGCAAAGCGGGCCAGTCAGCCGGCACCACGACGCAGTTCCTGATCCCGAACCTGCCTGCCGGAACCGAATTCACCGGCCTGTACGATCGCACCGCCGCCATCGATCCGGGCAATACGCGTAGCGTCACCGAGAAGACGACGGGCGGTTATCTCCAGTTCGACGTGAAGGGCGACTTGTTCGGCCTGGAATATGCGGCGAATGCGGGCGTCCGTTATGTAAAGACCAATCAAAGCTCCACCGGATTGGCGAGCGGGATCGCACGCACCATCAAGCGCTCTTATGATGACTGGCTGCCCGCGATGAACGTCGCGCTGTTCCCTATGCGTGACCTTATCATTCGCGCGTCAGCGGCGAAGGTCATCACACGGCCTAGCTTAGGTAGTCTAACTCCGGGCGGGTCAGTGGATGGCTTCAACTACAACATCAACTTCGGCAATCCCGAGCTTTTACCTTTTCGTGCAGCGTCTTACGATATCGGCATTGAATGGTATTTTGCTCCGCAATCTATTTTCTCGATTGCCCTTTTCAAAAAGGATGTCGCAAGTTTCCCAATCAGCCTGACCACTAGCGGCACCTATGCTTCGACGGGTCTGCCGCTATCCCTTATCCCGCCAAGCTCTCAAGCCGCCTCCAATCCCGAAGGGAGACTGTGGAACATCACGACCCCTGCCAATGGCGAGGGCGCGAGCCTGAAGGGCATCGAGATAGGTGTCCAAGGCCCCTTCAGCTTCCTGCCGGGCTTCCTGTCCCGCTTCGGCGGCATCGTGAACGCGACCTATGTGAAGTCGTCCGCCGATTATCTTGTGACCGGCCCGACAGTAAACGCCTGTGTGCCGGCAGCAAATCCGGCGTCGCCTTGTGGCTTTGGCCCCAACGTGACCACTACCCGGAGTTCCACGCTTTTCGGCCTTTCCAAGAAAGCGCTGAACGGCACGCTGTATTATGAGGACGAGAAGTTCAGCGCACGCGTGTCGGCCAGCTATCGCAGCGGTTTCGTCGATCAGAACAGCGGCACCGGAAACGTATTCGAGGGCTATAATTCGACGGTCAATGTGGACGCTTCGATCCGTTACAAGATCCTGCCATCCATCGAGCTGTCGCTGGAAGGGATCAACCTGACCGACGAATATCGCGACCGCTATACGGATGTCGATGCCAATCGAAACTATGAATACAACCATTTCGGCCGCACCATTCAGGTCGGCGCACGGTTCAAGATGTGAGTCACCAGTTTCACCTTTAAGGTGAGAGATGTGGCCAACCGCTGTCTGCACACGGCGGTTGGCCATTTTTTGTCAGGAGACGAGGATGAGCGATATCAGTCGGCGAACCATTGTCGGTGGAGCTTTGCTGGGCGCTTCGATGATCGCCACGGGCCGCGTAGCGTCACAGACGCCAGCGCCCGGCAATCGGCCGGGCAGCAAGTCCGTTCTGCCGCAGCCGCAGGAAACCATCGATTTGTGGCCAAAGGGCGCGCCGGGGCTGCCCGCAGGGGGGCTGGAGGAGGCCGTGCAGGAGCGCAGTACGGACCCAAGCTTCAACGATCGCGCCGTCATGAAGATCGCCCGCCCGCACATGGCGGTATTCCGTGCCGCCAAACCCAATGGGGCGGCGGTCATCATCACGCCCGGTGGCGGCTACAGTTGGGTCGTGGTCGACAAGGAAGGCTATGAAGTGGCCCCGCTTCTGGCGGCCAGAGGCATCACCGTATTCGTGCTGTTCTATCGCCTGCCGCATGAAGGCTGGGCGGCGGGGCCGGACGTGTGCCTGTCGGACGCGCAACGCGCCATGCGGATCGTGCGGAGCAGGGCTGCGGCCTATGGCATCGATCCGGAGCGCGTCGCCTTCATGGGATTTTCCGCCGGAGGACATTTGTGCGCGGACGTCGCGACGCGGTTCGATGCCACCACTTACGATCCCGTCGATGCGGCGGACCGGCAGTCCGCGCGTCCATTCCTTGCAGCGCCGATCTATCCGGTGATTTCAATGACCGCTCCCGCCTCGCATGGTGGGTCGCGCAAGAACCTGCTCGGCGCGACACCGACCGCCGAGCAGGAACGCGCGCACTCGCCCCACCGCAATGTGCCCGCCAACGCGCCGCCCTGCTTCCTCGTCCACGCGGAGGACGATGCGACTGTGCCGGTGGAAAACAGCCTGCTGTTCCGTCAGGCGCTGCGGGACAAAGGCATCCGCGTCGAAACGCATCTGTTCACTGAAGGTGGTCACGGCTTCGGTGTGAATCGCGCCAAGGGCAAGCCCGCCGCGATCTGGCCCGAGCTGTTCCTGAACTGGGCGGCATCGCAAAAACTGTTCGAGGCTTAAAAGGAGTTTCCGTAATGCCGCTTACTCGCCGCGATCTTCTGGCGTCCGCCACCGCTACGGCTGCGGCCGGGATGGCGGGCGGTGCCGCCGCTCCGGCAACCGCCGCGCCTGATGCGACCGCACCGTCTGAGACGAACTGGCGGCGCGGTCTCGATAATCAGCGCATGGCCGACCTGGGCGATGGCCGCTTCCTCAATCCGATCATGCCGGGGGACCATCCCGATCCGTCTATCCTGAAGGACGGCGCGAATTACTACATGACCTTCTCGACGTTTGATTCCTATCCGGGACTTGTCATCTGGCATTCGCGCGACCTGGTGAACTGGACCCCGCGCAAGGCGACGCTGACGAAGAACATTGGTTCGGTATGGGCGCCCGAACTGTGCAAGCACAAGGGCCGCTATTACATCTACATACCCGTCAAGGCGTCGCCCAATACGAGCTATGTCATTTGGGCGGATCATATCGACGGGCCGTGGAGCGAGCCGATCGACCTGCACCTGCCCGATCATATCGATCCTGGACATGCGGTTGGCGAAGATGGGTCGCGCTGGCTTTTCCTGTCGGGCGGGGATCGCATCCGGCTGACCGACGATGGGCTTTCGACGGTCGGCGCAGTCGAGCATGTTTATGATCCGTGGCGCTATCCCGACGATTGGGATGTCGAGGGTTTCTCCCCCGAAGGCCCCAAGGTGATGCGCCATGGCGCGTACTTTTATCTTGTGACGGCGGTGGGCGGAACCGCCGGGCCACCCACCGGGCACATGGTGATCGCCGCCCGCTCCCGCTCGATCAACGGCCCTTGGGAACATCATCCCGGCAACCCGATTGTGCGCACCACGAGCAAGGCGGAGAAATGGTGGTCGCGCGGGCACGCCACGCTGATCGAAGGGCCATCCGGGGATTGGTGGTCCGTCTATCACGGCTATGAGAATGGCTATTGGACGCTGGGCCGTCAGACCCTGCTCGATCCGGTCGAGTGGACCGACGACGGCTGGTTCGCGATGAAGGGCGGCGATTTGTCGCAGCCGATCGCCAAGCCGCGCGGCGGCCGCAAGGGACCGCATGGGCTGGCCCTGAGCGACAACTTTCACGATCTGGCGCTCGGCACGAAATGGAACTTCTTCAAACCCCGGCCGGACGAAGCGCGCCGCGTCCGCGTGGTGAACAACACGCTTATCTTGCAACCAGCCGGTATCAGCCCCCGAGATGGCGCGCCGCTGCTGCTGATCGCCGGAGATCAGGACTACCAGTTCGAATGTGAAATCGAAATCGCGCCGAAGGGAGTCGCGGGGCTACTGCTGTTCTACGACGAGCATCTATACTGTGGCCTCGGCTTCGACGCGCAGAAGTTCGTCACGCACCAATATGGCATGGAGCGTGGCCGCCCGGTCAATCCCTATGGCCGAAAGCTGCACATGCGTGTGACCAGCCGTGAGCACATCATCGCCTATCATCTGAGCCGCGATGGCAAGGACTGGCAGCGCTTCGACCGGGGCATGGAAGTCTCAGGCTACCATCACAATGTCCGGGGCGGCTTTCTGATGCTTCGCCCCGGCCTCTATGTTGCCGGTGAAGGTGAGGCACGATTCCGGAATTTCCGGTTTACCGCTTTGTAGTTCGACGCAAACTCTAGCAGGCCGAAAAACGGAAACGACCGTCTACTTCGCCGTCAGGTTCTCTATGACCATGGCGATGCCCTGACCGCCGCCGATGCACATGGTTATCAAGCCATAGCGCCCGCCGCTGCGTTGAAGTTCATAAACGGCCTTCACCGTCAGGATTGCACCGGTCGCGCCGACGGGATGGCCAAGCGCGATGCCGCTTCCGTTCGGATTGAGTTTGTCGGGATCGAACCCCAGTTCGTTCGCCACGGCGCAAGCCTGCGCCGCAAAGGCTTCATTGGCCTCGATCACATCGATCTGGTCCAGCGTCACCCCTGCCCGCGCCAATGCGATCGGCACGGCCTTGATCGGACCAATGCCCATGATGGTCGGATCGACACCGGCATGGCCCCAGCCAAGAATTTTGGCGAGTGGCTTCAATCCGTGCTCGTCCACTGCCTTTTGCGTCGCCAGCACCACCGCGGCTGCGCCGTCGTTGATGCCCGAGGCGTTGCCCGCAGTGACGGTGCCGCCCTCTTTCTTGAACGCGGGCCTCAGCTTGCCGAGGTCTTCGAGGCTGACGTCGGGGCGGACATGCTCGTCCGTGTCGAAGGCGACGACACCCTTGCGCGTCTTGACCTCGACCGGCACGATCTGATCCTTGAAGCGGCCTGCCGCGATAGCCGCCGCAGCGCGCTGATGCCCCTGATATGCCAGCGCATCCTGATCTTCGCGCGTAACCTGATACTGTTCCGCGACATTTTCACCGGTCACGCCCATGTGCATACCCTCGAACGGGTCGGCCAGCGTGTCCAGCAGCGCATCGAGCATCTTGACGGTGCCCATCTTCGTGCCCCAACGCGCCGTCTTCACGATGTGCGGCGAATTGCTCATGCTTTCCGCGCCGCCCGCAAGCGCCACGTCCGCCTCGCCCAGTGCCAAAGTCTGCGCCGCCGAGATGATGGCCTGCACACCCGATCCGCACAGGCGGTTGAGCGTCAGGGCAGGCGCGTCGACCGGCACCCCTGCGTTCACGCCGACCACGCGCGCAAGATAGGCATCCTTGGGCTCGGTCGGGATCACCTGCCCCATGATGACGTGCTGAACAGCGGCGGGCGTCAGGCCGGAACGCTCGATCGCCGCTACCGCTACGGTGCGTCCCAACTCTGCTGGCGGCACGTCTTTGAGAGCGCCGCCGAAGTCGCCGATCGCCGTGCGGGCCGCGCCCACGATGAAGATGTCCTGAATGTCCGTCATGGTGACCGTCAACTCCTTGACCCGGCAGAGCCGAAACGCCGGTTATGCGCGGTGCGCTACGCCATTTTCGTTTGGCAGCGCAATAGGGATCGGCAAGTTCAACGGATCGTACTACGTGGCTGTCTATGCTGACAAAGGGGATGCCGCTCCCTGGGCGAGCATGGATGGAAGCAGGCCGTGCAATTCCCGCAGGCTGCTCTCCGCATCACGATGATGCACGAAGGTGCCGCCCGCAGCTTCCCACAAGTGACGGTGCTTCAGCGTGTCGTCGACCAATATGTCGTCGGGGCGGCAATGACGCCGCTTCTCTGCCGCCATGCAAGTGATGATCCTGGTGCCCGGAAAGTGCTGCGCGGCCCAGCGCTCCTTTTGCGCCTCCGCCCATCCGCCGCTCGGGCATCCGGTCAGGATGATCGGATCGAGATGGCGCACCGCATCGAATAACCGCATGGCGTCCGGCATCAGCGGCAAAGTTGCGTAGAAATCCGGTGTGCGGGCAATACGCTTCCAGAACTCGGAAAGGCCGTGTCGCCGCTCAAATGCCCGCGGCGGCAAACCCAGCACGCGAGTCGCGGCGCTATCGAAATCGGCCAGCACGCCGTCGCAATCGAGATACAGTTGCACCGTCAGAACCAGGCCGGGATCAGAGTAATTGGAACCGGGTCATCCAGCGGCACCCAGCCCAGCTTTGCGATCACATCGTTGCTTTCCACTGCGCGGCGATCGCGGCCCGAGTCCAGCGCCCAGGTTATGTGGTAAGTGCCGCCATCCGGTCGATCCGTCGTGCCGCCGATGCGGACCACCATCGCCTGAAGCCCCTCACCATCGCTAATCCCGCCGACGATCTCTCCAACCCTCTTCGTAGGCAGCGGCGTGCCCTGCGGCGCTTTGGAGTCCAGGGTGACATGATCCGCGACTGCATTGGGCCACTCGGGCGGAAAGCGTTGGAGCAAAGCTTCGCGCTCCGCGGCGTCGAGTTTCCAGCCAAGCACATGGCCCTGCTTCGACGCCTGTTGCTGTTCGCCTGCCATTGCCAGTCTCCTGCGCCAGAACCTGTCATTGCAGCGACGCGGCGCCATTGCCCATGTTAGACGCTGGCGTTTTCGTCGCGTGCGGGACGCTATTCAGCGTTTTGGCTCGGCCTTTGTGAAAGCGAGGCAGCCGGTTAAGGCTGGCGCGCTCGTGATCGCCAACGCACCCTCGCGGTAGAGGGACCAGTAGCGCAACGGGCCTATGTTGGCCGCCAGCACGTAGCTGCCTTCCGGGTCCAGCAGAATGACCTGCCCACCTGCGCCGACGACGGCATTCAGTGCGTCAGCCGCTCTGGTCTGCGGCCGGAACAGGATCAGCGTACTCGCATTGGCGGGGGAATATTGGCGACGACGGAAGACGCCACAATCACGCCCAGCAACAGCCAAGCGGCCCCGGTGCCGGTCCTGCCCGCGATGGCCTTCGTACAGCAGAGCCTATAGCCGACCAGCGCGACCGCAAGGCCCAAGCCGAGAAACCAGATGAGATCGTAGAGCAGCGGATCGGGAACATCGATGCGAGTCCGGTGCAGGCCGAGCATCCAATGCACCAGCGCGACATCGATCATGTTCCACACGCCGAAGCCCATCAGCACACCACCGAGCAGCCGCCGCCCCGCACCATGCCGCGCCAACACCGACCGCCGCCGCCAAAGAGTATAGAGACCGGTAATCATCAGCAGGTAGACAGCGACGTGGAACAGGCCATCGCCAAGGATTTGCATCCTGACATCGCGCAGACCTCCGCCCCCGACGAGGCTCAGGAAATGATGCCACTGCAATATCTGGTGCAGCAATATGCCATCGAAGAAGCCGCTGAGCGCCATCCCCAATATGAACGCGCCAGGCACGGAAGCCGCGCGGCGCGGTGCGCCCGCTCTTGACCGGGTTTTGCGATCGTCATGGGACACAGTGCGCCTTCCGATGTAGGGAGGGATCACGCATTCACATGCGTTGTGCCGTCTGCCGGATTCCCTCGCCGATCTATGAACGCAGCAGGGCCGCGCGTTGCTGGAGCCAGTTCTGGACTGCGCCGATACGGGCGAGGGACGTGAGATCGCTATGCGTGACGAGCCAGAAGCTGCGGATCAGTTCCACGTCATGTTCAAGGATCGGCACCAGCCGCGCATCGGTCCTGCCGATGAAGGCCGGTAGAACACCGATCCCTGCCCCGCTCGCGATCATACGATATTGGACGTTGATGCTCGTGCTGCGCAGATGGGGTTCGAGGCCCGGTTCGATGTCGTCGAGATAATCAAGCTCAGGCGAGAAGATCAGGTCAGGGATGTAGCCGATCAGGCGGTGGTTCTTCAACGCGCCGCGCGTCGTCGGCACACCGGCCTTGGCGAGATAATCCGACGTCGCATAAAGATGCAGCCGATAATCGCCCAGCCGTTTGACCGTCAGGCGGCCCCGCTGCGGACGCCCCAGCATGACTGCCATATCGGCCTCTCGCTTGGAGGGATTGAGGAAGCCGGATGCAGTCACAATGTCGAGGCGGATGCCCGGATTATCGACATGGAACGCCGCCAGATCAGGAGCCAGCACCCATGTTCCGAACCCTTCGGCAACGGACAGCCGCACATGGCCCGACAGGCCGCCGGGCGTGCCGGTCATATCCTCCGCCGCGGCCAGCGCCGCGCTCTCCACCTGTTCAGCGTGCCGCATGAGCGCCCGGCCCTGTTCGGTCAGACTCCGTTCGCCTCCCGACGTTTCGAACAATTCGACGCCGATCGTACTGCTGAGACGCGCCAGCCGTCGCGAGACGGTCGTCGCCTCCACGCCCAATGAGCGCGCTGCCGGAGAAATCTTTCGCGACCGGGCGACGGCCAGAAATATCTTGAGGTCGTCCCAATCGAACATTCGGCCCCTATGCTGCATTATTGCAGCTTCAGCCTGCAAATTTAGCCGATTGCGTGCAAAGCCGCAATAGCTCACTGTCGAATCACGATATTTTCAAACTGCACGAGTCCCATGACATGCGCCAGATTTCACACAGCCTAGCCTTCGATCATGCCGAACCGGCACAGCGCTTTTCCGATGTCTTCGACCCCAACAACGGCAGCGTGCAGGCCCGCGTAGCCTTGGGCGACCGGGCACTGCTCGATGCCGCCGTCGAGGCCGCGAAGAAGGCGCAGCCAGCATGGGCCGCGGTCAATCCGCAACGTCGCGCCCGCGTCATGTTCAACTTCAAGGCGCTGGTCGAGAAGAACATGGACGAGCTGGCGCATCTGCTCTCCTCCGAACATGGCAAGGTGATCGCGGACTCAAAGGGCGACATTCAGCGCGGTCTTGAAGTCATCGAATTTTGCTGCGGCATCCCGCATGTGCTGAAGGGCGAATATACGCAGGGCGCGGGTCCGGGCATCGACGTCTATTCCTTTCGTCAGCCGGTCGGCATTGGCGCAGGCATCACCCCCTTCAACTTCCCCGGCATGATTCCGCTGTGGATGTCCGGCGTGGCGATCGCCACCGGCAACGCCTTCATCATGAAGCCGTCCGAGCGCGATCCCTCGGTCCCCGTACGCCTTGCTGAATTATTCAGCGAAGCAGGCCTGCCCGATGGCATCCTTCAGGTTCTGCATGGCGACAAGGAAATGGTCGACGCGATTCTCGATCATCCCGACATCAAGGCGGTGAGCTTCGTCGGCTCGTCCGACATCGCGCACTACGTCTATAACCGCGGCGTCGCAGCGGGTAAGCGCGTGCAGGCGATGGGGGGTGCGAAGAACCATGGCATCGTCATGCCCGACGCCGATCTCGACCAGGTCGTCAACGACCTCTCCGGCGCAGCCTTCGGTTCGGCGGGCGAGCGTTGCATGGCATTGCCGGTCGTCGTGCCGGTGGGTGAGAAGACCGCCGCCAACCTGCGCGAAAAGCTGATCCCGGCGATCGAAGCGCTGCGTGTCGGCGTCTCCACCGATGCCGAAGCGCATTACGGCCCGGTCGTGACTGCCGCGCACAAGCAGAAGATCGAGAACTGGATCCAGACCGGTGTCGATGAAGGCGCGGAGCTGGTGGTCGACGGCCGCGGCTTCAAGCTGCAGGGCCATGAGGAAGGCTTCTTCGTCGGCCCGACGCTGTTCGATCATGTCACGACCGATATGTCGGCGTACAAGGAAGAAATCTTCGGCCCTGTGCTCCAGATCGTACGCGCCGAGAGCTTCGAGGAAGCCGTCGCGCTTCCGTCGAAGCATCAATATGGCAATGGCGTCGCGATCTTCACGCGCAACGGCCACGCCGCGCGCGAATTTGCCGCGCGCGTCGATGTCGGCATGGTCGGGATCAACGTGCCGATCCCCGTGCCCGTCGCCTACCACACCTTCGGCGGATGGAAGCGGTCGGCCTTCGGCGACACCAATCAGCACGGCATGGAAGGCGTCAAGTTCTGGACCAAGGTCAAGACGATCACGCAGCGCTGGCCGGACGGCGGCGGCACCGGAGATAGCGCTTTCGTTATCCCGACCATGGGGTAAACCGCCGGATGAATGGAGGGTGGGCACAGGTCCGCCCTCTTCCAGTAACAGGCAACCGTTGATGACTCAGTTCGACCTTACCGACGACCAGCGCGAGATACAGAATCTCGCGCGCCGCTTTACGGCAGACGCCATTACGCCGCATGCGGCGGAGTGGGACGAGAAGCATATCTTCCCGCGCGATACGATCCGCGCCGCCGCCGAACTGGGCTTCGGCAGTATCTATGTGTCAGAGGAATCGGGCGGCATCGGCCTCGGGCGGCTCGAATCGGCGATCATCATGGAGGCGATGGCTTATGGCTGTCCTTCCACCAGCGCATTTATCTCCATCCACAACATGGCCGCGTGGATGATCGACCGCTTCGGCAACGATACGGTGAAGTCGCGTTATCTGCCCGACCTCGTGTCCATGACGCGCCTCGCGAGCTACTGCCTGACCGAAGCGGGCGCAGGGTCGGACGCGGCAAGCCTCAAGACCAAGGCCGTGAAGGACGGCGACGATTACGTCATTACCGGATCGAAGCAGTTCATTTCGGGCGGCGGCGAGAATGAAGTCTATGTCGTCATGGCCCGCACGAGCGACGATGGCGCGAAGGGGATTTCCTGCTTCGTCGTCGAGAAGGACATGCCCGGCGTCAGCTTCGGCGCGCAGGAGCGCAAGCTTGGCTGGCATTCGCAACCGACCGCGCAAGTCAATTTCGACGGCGTGCGGATACCCGCCACCAACCGGGTGGGCGGCGAAGGCGAAGGCTTCCGGATCGCGATGATGGGGCTGGACGGTGGCCGCCTGAATATCGGCGCCTGCTCGCTGGGCGGCGCGCAGCGGTGCCTGGACGAAGCCGTCACTTATACCAAGGACCGCAAGCAATTCGGCCAGAGCATTTCCGATTTTCAGGCGACGCAGTTCACGCTGGCGGACATGGTGACCGAGCTTGAGGCCGCGCGCGTGCTGCTTTATGCAGCGGCAGTGAAAGTCACCGAGAATGCGCCGGACAAGACACCCTTTGCTGCAATGGCCAAGCGCCTTGCCACCGACACCGGTTCGTCGGTCGTCGACCGCGCGCTTCAGCTTCACGGCGGCTATGGCTATCTGATGGACTATCCGATCGAACGCTTCTGGCGCGACTTGCGTGTCCATTCGATTCTGGAGGGGACCAATCAGGTGATGCGCATGATTATCGCACGGGACATGCTGCGCCAATGACGGACGAGGTTCTGATATCGGTCGAAGGCGCAGTAGGCCGCATCCGCCTCAACCGGCCCAAGGCGATCCACGCGCTGACGCCCGGCATGTGCGAAGCCATCGTTCAGGCATTGCTCGACTGGCGACAGGATGACGGCATCATCGCGGTGATGATCGACCATGCCGAAGGGCGCGGCTTTTGCGCTGGCGGTGACATCGCCCTGATCGCGAACAGCGCGAAAAGCGACTGCAAGGATGCGGAGCGCTTTTTCCATATCGAATATCGGATGAACCATCTGCTGTTCGTCTACGAAAAACCGATCGTCGCCTTCATGGACGGCATCACCATGGGCGGCGGCGTGGGTATTTCGCTGCCCGCGCGATACCGGGTCGCGACGGAGCGCACGGTGTTCGCGATGCCGGAAACCGGGATCGGCCTGTTCCCGGACGTGGGCGGCGGCTGGTTCTTGCCGCGCCTGCCAGGACGGATTGGCGTCTATCTCGCGACGACTGGCAACCGGATCAACGGCGCGGATGCAAAGGCGATCGGCCTTGCCACGCACTATATGTCCTCCGAGAGGTTGGAGGAGGTGAAGGATCACATCCTGACCGATCCTGAAACGCTTTCGGCGGTCCTCGATCAGGCGGATGAAACGCCGCCACCGTCAGCGCTTGAGGCACAGCGCACGGACATCGATCGTTTGTTCGCGTCGGACCGCTACGAGGATATTTTGGCCAGCCTGAAGGCCGAAGGTTCGGAATGGGCGGACAAGATGCTCTCCGTCCTTGCCACCAAGTCGCCGCAGACGATCAAGGTCGCGCTCCGCCAACTGTCCGACGGCGCACGGTTCACCGATTTCGCGGACAATATGCGCAATGAATATCGCATCGCGCATCATGTCATCCGCCGTCCGGATTTCGTAGAAGGCGTGCGCGCACTGATCTTCGAGAAGGACAATGCGCCGCAATGGAACCCGTCCTCTCCCGAGGTGGTCAGCGACGCGCTCATTGATTCGCTCTTTGCCCCCCTTGCGGCCGATCAGGAATGGACGCCGCTTCCCGAACTGGAGCCCAACCGCCATGTCCTATGAAACCATTCTCGTGGAAAAGCGCGACGCCGTCACGCTCATCACTCTCAATCGCCCACAGGCGCTGAACGCGCTGAACCAGCAGGTGCTGGCCGACCTGATCGACGCCTTCGCCGCCTATGACGCAGATCCCACGCAGCGTTGCGCCGTACTGACCGGCAGCGGCGAAAAGGCGTTTGCTGCGGGCGCGGACATCAAGGAAATGGCCGACAAGGCCGCAGCGGATTTCTTCCTCGAAGACTTTTTTTCGCAGTGGACCAGCCGGGTCACGGCGACGCGCAAACCCTGGATCGCGGCCGTTGCAGGTTTCGCACTGGGCGGCGGATGCGAATTGGCGATGATGGCGGACTTCATCATCGCAGCGGACACCGCGAAGTTCGGTCAGCCGGAGATCAAGCTGGGCGTCGCGCCCGGCATGGGCGGATCGCAGCGCCTGACGCGCGCCGTGGGCAAGGCCAAGGCAATGGAAATGTGCCTGACGGGCCGGACGATGGACGCCAAGGAAGCCGAAAGCTCGGGCTTGGTCGCGCGCATCGTGCCTGCCGCCGATCTGCTGAATGATGCCTTGAAGACTGCCGCGACGATCGCGTCGATGCCGCCCATGGCCGCGCTGATTAACAAGGAGATGGTGAACATCGCCTTTGATACCACCCTCAGCCAAAGCCTGCTGACGGAGCGCCGCTTGTTCCAGATTCTCGCCGCAACCGAGGACAAGAAGGAAGGAATGGCCGCCTTTGTCGAGAAACGCCCCGGCACATGGAAGGGCCGCTGACATGACCAAGACGATCGGCTTCATCGGCCTTGGCAATATGGGTGGCGGCATGGCGGCCAACCTCGTCAAGAACGGCTATGCCGTGCGCGCCTTCGACCTGTCGGAAGAGGCTCTTGCGAAGGCGGAGGCTGCGGGCGTGACCCGATCCACCAGCGCCGCCGACGCAGCGGCAGGCGCGGACGCCGTCGTCACAATGCTGCCGGCAGGCAAGCATGTGGACGCTGTATATAATGGAGAAGTGTTCGAGGCAGCCAAGCCCGGTGCCCTGCTCCTCGACTGCTCGACCATCGATGTCGCGACTGCGCGTCGGGTGATCGAAGCAGCCGTCGCCAAAGGCTTCCTGATGGCCGATGCGCCAGTGTCCGGAGGCATTGCCGCCGCCAATGGCGGCACGCTGACCTTCATGGTCGGCGGCACCGATGAGGCATTCGATATGGCCAAGCCGATCCTGTCCGCCATGGGCAAGGCCGTGATCCATGCCGGTGGCGCGGGCAACGGACAGGCCGCCAAGATCTGCAACAATATGCTGCTTGGCGCAACGATGATCGCGACGTGCGAGAGCTTCGCCATGGCGCAGAAGCTGGGCCTCGATCCACAAACCTTCTACGACATCTCCAGCGTGGCGTCGGGTCAAAGCTGGTCGATGACGAGCTACTGCCCGCTCCCCGGCGTTGGCCCACAAAGCCCGGCGGACAATGACTATAAGGGCGGCTTCGCGACGGCGCTGATGCTCAAGGATCTGAAACTTGCGACGGAAGCCGCAGCCTCGGTCAACGCCAGCGTTCCGATGGGTCACGCCGCCGAAGCGCTCTATCAATTGCTCGCCAACAAGGGCGAAGGCGGACGCGACTTCTCCGCGATCATCCAGTTGCTGTCGTAAAAGGCGGCTTGAACGCCGATCCGCCAAGCCACTCTTGGGCGATAGCCGAGGGGATCCGTTGCAGGCTATACTTCGTCGGCGCGGAGGCCATAGGACCGTAGACGGCGCACGATCTCGCCATGGCGACGTTGCAAAATGGTGTCGATGCGCTGCCTTAAAGGCAGATCGTCCTTTCGCACTGCGACCGAAACATCGTAGATCATAGGCAGCGCCGGACCATCGAAGGCAGGCGAGACCGGTGTCAGGCGGATCATGCCGGGATGGCGGATCGCATAATAGGCCGCGACAGGCTCCCAAACGAAGGCGATGTCGATCTGCCCCGCCGCCAGCGCGTCGAGGATCGCCTCTTGCGGAAAGGCGCGCCGATAGTCGCCCTGTACCATGAAGCCGCGTACGTTGCTTATGATGCCACGCCGCGTCAGGGCATGAGCGGGCGGGGTGTTAGACCCGTCGTCGCCCACGAGCTGCACGCCGATCTGCAACCGCTTCAGGTGCGGATCGTCGAGCGAACGGATCGTCAGCCGATCGCTGGTACGCGTGACGACCATGTAACTCGCCCGGTAATAAGGCGTGCTGGTCGCTACGCTCTCCAGCGCACTCGCCACGCCCGGCACCAGATCGCACCGCCCCGCGCGCAGCGTCTCCCGCAGATTGCCGCGCCGCTGCGCCCACCAGACGTAGCGAAGCTCCGCCCCCATATCCCGCGCAAGAAGCCTTGCCAGCGCATTCTCATATCCCTCTCCCTTTCGGTTGGAGAAGGGCATGTTGTTCGGGTCAGCGCAGACTCGCAGCACCGGCTTTTCGGGGGCGGTATGGCACGCAGTAAGCAACAGAGCGGCAAGCACGAGAGCACGCCTCATCGGACTGCAATGCCCCATGGCTTGCCGCCGACCGCGACACGACCAACCACGCGATTGGCAGTGAGGTCGATCACGGACACGTCGCCGCTGAGACCGTTTGCGGTATAAAGATGCCGCTCGTCGGAGCTGAGCGAGAGGTTCCATGCGCGCCATCCGACGGGAAACGTTCGGATTAGGGCCAGGGATCGAGGATCGATCTCCGCCACCAACTTCGCGCGTCCTAGTGCGACGAAAGCCCGCTTGCCATCGCGGGTAAGGGCGATGCCGACCGCCTGAATCTGCTCACCCGGAGGACGATCGCCGGGCAGGGCGGCGGGAAAGTCGATCCTGCCTACGCGGCGGTGCGTCGTGGTGTCGAAGGCCGTCACCGTGCCCCGTATCTCCGAAGATACCAGGAAGCGCTTTCCATCGGGGGTGAAGGCGATATAGCGCGGCCGTGTATCGACCATCAGATTGTCGATCACTTCGCCCCGCGCCGCATCGACGACATGCGCCATGCTTGCAGTTTCGGATGCCTGTATGACGGTCCGACCATCGGGGCTGACGGCAGTGCCTTCCGGTTCGCCGCCAACCGCAATGCGCCGCACAACCTTCCGGGCCGATACATCGACCACGGAGAGCAGATTGTCGTCTTCATTGGCGACATACAGGCGCTTGCCATCAGGCGAGAGCGCAATGGTTTCGGGGTCCGGCCCGCAAGGCAGCGTACCCACTACGCGGTTGCGCGCCAGATCGACGACAGCAATGCGGTTGTCATCGCTGGTTGCGGCATAAAGCAAGCGGCGATCGGGCGACATCGCCAGCCCGCGCGGTCGCCTGCCGACGGCGATCGGCGGGCGCTGCTCCAGCGTTGCGGCATCGATCACATGCACGACGTTCGACGCCTCATCCGAGACGTAGATCATGCCGGTCCTGGGCGCACCACGGTCACAGGCCACCAGCAGGACGAGGAGCAGCATCGGCCATTTCATGAGCGCGTGTAGAGATAGGCAGTCATGTCGCGCGCGTCCCTGTGCCCCACCCCCAGATTGGGCATCGCGGTCCCAGGGGACATCTCTTGCGGATTCTCGATCCAGCGCTCCATGTTGGCGGGCGTATTCTCCAGTCGCCCTGCGATGAAGCCGCGCGCGCCGATCGTGTCGAGCGGCGGGCCGACCATGCCTTGTGCCTGCGCCACCCCCGGAATGTTGTGGCAACCGCCGCAGCCATAGCTTGACAGCAGTTGCTTGCCGCGCGCCGCGTCACCCCCGGTGATCGCCTCCGCCCGATCGCGCAGATCGCCTTGCTCATAAACATATTCGAACCCGATAAGGCCCGCGGCGGCGACCAGCGCCACTGCGATTCCGCCGAGCAGCACCCGGCTATCGCGCCGCGAGAGCATGGCTCATCTCCGCACGATTGATCCATCGATAGAGCAAGACCAACGTCGCGCCCATATGCACGACGCCGCCGGGTATCCACATGATGAGGCCGGCAAGCTGCTGGTCCTGTTCGGGCGTCAGGCCGTAAGGCGTGAGACCCATGGCTGCGTAGCCCGCGTACCAGGGACTGAGCGAGAGCGCCATCAGTGCGCCCAATGCCATGCCCACGGTCGCGGTGACGAACAGGCACAGGGCGGCCAATCCCTCGTGCCCGTGCCGCTCCCCCTGGGCCACGGCCCACCAGAATAGCAGCGACGTCAGGATGAAACTCAAATGTTGCGCCACGTGCCAGCCCTCGCTTCGCAGCGCGAGATCGAACAGCAAGGGCGCGTGCCACAGCCAAAGCGCCGTCGCCTGAAGGATCGTGGCGGGCCAGAGGCCCGAAATTGCGCGCCACCCCTTGGAAAACGCTGGCGCCTGGATGATCCGCGCTACGCCGCGCCGTGGACGAACCGGCAGGCCCCACAGCAACACCGGACCGCCGCGGGAGACGGCCAGCAGCAATGTCGCGATCAGCATGATGACCTCATGCTCGATCATGTGCATCGTGAAGGACCGCTCCCCCGCCTGATGCAGCGGTGAAACGAGCGCCGCTGTAAGGACCAGCCATCCAGATCCAAACGCCAGCCCCTCGCGCAGCATCCGCGCATGGCCTCGCTGCGCGCGTGGCCACAGTCGTACGAAACCGACAACATACAGCCCGATCGACAGAAGCAGCGGCACCGTGATTGTCGCGTCGAACGTCCAGCCGATCGGCGCATGTGCATGTCCTTCATGCGCGGCAGCGGCGGCAGGCAATCCAAGCATTGCCGCGCCGATGGCGAGCCGCCTCATGATAGGCACCCCGGCACCATGAACCCGGCAATGGTCTGCATCAGGACGGGGAAACCCAGCACCCCTGCCACCATCAGGCCCAGCAGCCCGATGAAGCATTGCGTATCGCTCCCCTGTGTCTCGCGCCGCCAGCTTCGGTATGACAGCAGTCCGCCACCGATCACCAGCGCGAGGCCCAGGAGGCCGATCAGCGTGACACTCCACCACTGCCCCGATCCGCAGTCCGCAAAGACGAGGTTCGCAGCGGCCTGCTGGCTCACATACCATCCCGCGCCCGCGCCGATGACGCCGGACCATGGCATGATCTGCCGCATCAGGGTAGCCATCGTGGTATCCAGTACAAAAGGACGTAGATCGGCAACCACGAGAGCCACACAAACCGCCAGTAGAGCGAATTCTCGCTGACATCGACGAAGCGATTGCTCTCCTTGCCGTGCACCGTGAACATCAGCACTGTCAGCACCAGCGTATCGCCATAGTCGGTGAGGAGGTGCGTCGCGTGCAGGAACAGGAGCATCCAGATCACCGAACCATAGGCGTTGTCGGTCCAATAGACGCCGAGCGATGCGAACTCGAAACCGCGCAGCACCAGCAGCGGCAAGGTTATGATGCTCATCAGCACAAGGCCAAAGCGCACCGTGGAGATATCATAGCGCTCCGCCGCGTTCTTGATGACGCGATTAGGAAGCTCTGTTAGCAGGATCAGCACGGTGAACAGCGTCCCCGCCCGCAGGTCAGGCGGGGAGATCGGGATGGGCGGCCAGCTTTGCTCCTTGTCCATGATGAAGAAATAGGCGGCGATGGCGAGCGCGAAGACCATGCCCTCCACCACCATGAAGCCCAATATTCCCCACCAGGTGATGCTGCGCGGCCCGAAGGCATGTGTCGGCAAATGAGCGAGGTCGCCGACGAAGCGGACAGGCGCGCTCATTCGATCACCGGCTCGCCATCTGGCGCGTTCTTGGGCCAGAACCAGACGGTGAAGCCGACGGCCAACGGCACCGCGCCGATCACAACCGCCCAAGGGGTGAAGATCGACCCGATGAACAACGCCGCCAGCGCGACTGCCGAGAGCAACGGCCACAGCGTCGGTTCGGGCGAGGGGTAGCGAATGTCGGGCTGCGCCTCGATCGCGGTCGTGACGACTTGCTCGCGATCATCGACACGCAGGCCAGTCATGACGTTGAGCGGCCCCTCCTCCCAAAGCGGAGTATGGCTGCTCACCACAGGGATATGCTCGAAATTGTAGGGCGCTGGCGGAGAGTCCGCCGCCCATTCGAGGCCCGGCGCGTTCCACGGGTTCGGACCCGCATCGGGCGGACGCCGGAGCGCCAGCACGACATTGGTCACGAACAATATGCCGCCGATCACGATCACGCCGGTCATCAGCGAGGACATCATGTTGAGCGCGTCCCACCCCATGCCGGTGGGATAAGTATAGACGCGGCGCGGCATCCCCAGCATTCCCGTTATGTGCATCGGGAAGAAGGCCGCGTTGAAGCCCAGGAACACGCACCAGAACGCTGCTTTGCCGAGACCCTCCGACAATAGTCGCCCGGTGAGTTTAGGGAACCAGTAGGTCAGCGCCCCTAGCAATGGGAACACACCACCGCCGATCAGCACATAATGCAGATGCGCCACCACGAAATAGCTGTCGTGCAGTTGCAGGTCGAGCGGCACGCTGGCGACCATGACGCCGGTCAGCCCGCCGATCACGAAAGTGACGATGAACGCAACGACATAGAGCAACGGCACCGCGAAGCGCGGGCGTCCGAGCCACATCGTTGCGATCCAGCAAAATATCTGGATAGCCGACGGCACTGCCACCGCCATGCTCGCCGCCGTGTAAAAGTCGTAGCCCAGACGCGGCAAGCCGGTCGCGAACATATGATGCACCCATACGCCGAAGCTCAGCAGCCCGATGGCGACGGTGGCGAGGACGAGTGCGGCATAAGCGAATACCGGACGCTGCGTGAATGTCTCGACGATCTGGCTGACGAAACCCATGGCGGGTAGGAAGATGATGTAGACTTCGGGATGCGCGAAGAACCAGAACAGGTGCTGCCACAGCAGCGCGTCGCCATGCTCGAACGGATTGTAGAATTGCGTGCCGATCAGCCGGTCCGCCAGCAACATACCGGACGCGAGCGCGACGGCGGGCAGCGAGAGCACCACCATGATCGACGTGACGAGGATCGACCACACGTACAGCGGCATACGCGCGATCGTCATGCCCGGCGCGCGGAATTTGAGGATGGTGACGATCAACTCGACGGCGACGGCAATGGCCGCGACTTCGGTGAAGGTAATCATCTGCGCCCAGATGTCGGTGCGCTTGCCGGGTGTAAATTCCGGCCCGGACAGGGGCACGTACATGAACCATCCGGCATCGGGACCGACATTGAGCGCGAATGCCACCCACAGCAGCAGCGCGCCGAACAGATAGGTCCAGTAGCTGAATGCATTGAGCCGGGGGAAGGCGATATTACGCGTGCCGACCATTAAGGGGATGATGTAGATCGCCACGGCCTCCATCACCGGCACGGCGAACAGGAACATCATCGTCGTGCCGTGCATCGTGAATATCTGGTTGTAGCGCGCTGCGCTGATGAGGCCGCTTTCGGGCGTCGCGAGTTGCAGGCGCATCGCGGCCGCCAGCGCTCCACCCAGAATAAGCAGAGTCATCGCGGTGTAGATGTACCGGCGACCAATATCCTTGTGATCGACGGTGGTGAGCCAGCCCCATAATCCGGGCGCGCGCGACCATGTACGATGCAGCCTCGCCTCAAGCTCTGCGCCTTGCAGGGCTTCGCCATCGCGGGCCACATCGCTCATTTCAGGCTCTGGAGATAGGCGACGACGGCGTGCAGATCCTGCGCCTCGAAGCCGATATAGGGCATGTTGTTGCCCGGCTTCGCACCCTGCGGATCAGCCACCCAGGCATAAAGATGCCCCCGCGTCATCGGATAAGTGCCTGCGCCGATCGAGCGGCGGCTGGCGAGATGCGTCAGGTCCGGCCCGAAGCGCCCGGACGCAGGCGTCCCAGTGATATTGTGGCAATTGGCGCACTCGCGCTGCGTTACATAGGCATAGCCGCCTTGCGCAAGCGCCGTCCGGGGCGCGAAGGCCGGCGCCCGCTGCGCGCGCTGCCATCGTCTGAAATCCGGCAAGGATTCCACCGTCACGTCCAGCGCCATCCGCGCATGCTGCGTACCGCAAAACTCCGCGCACTGGCCGCGGAACAGCCCTGTGCGCCTGGGAAGCAGCAGGATGTCGTTCGTGCGTCCTGGCACCAGATCCTGCTTCCCCGCAAGCGGCGGCACCCAGAAACTGTGGATCACATCATTGGATTTGAGCGTCACCAGTGCGGGCACGCCTACCGGCAGATGCAATTCATTGGCGGTATGCACTTCATCGGATGGCGAGGCGCCGTGATAGCGCACGTCCCACCACCATTGGTTCGCCACCAGCTCAATCTTCAGCGGCGGCCTCCCCATGGTCGCCGCGTCTACTCGCCGGTCGACTAGGAAACTCGCGGCGCTCAGCACAGCCAGCCCCACCACCACCGCGCCGACCCAGCCGAACAGCGCCGCACGCGCCAGTGGTTCGCTCCCGGTCCGACGGCGGCGAAGAATGATTGCAGCGATCAACGCCACGATGACGATCAGGTAGAAGAAACCGGTGATGCCCAGGAACAGCAGGAACAGGCCATTGAATTGCTGGTCGTGCAGCCCCGCCCCGCTGGTCGCGGACTGGATGCCGTTCAGCCACGCGCTCACGACCGGTCGCTCATTGGGCGGTGCCCTGAACGCCTGCGGGCGAAGAAGAGTGCATCTCCTCGCGGCTCCGAAGCGTTTGCGGCTCGGTATTGCTTGGCTCGTCGGCGCGGCCCGGCAGCACATCCTGACGCTGCTGCGCGGAAAGCGAGCGGACATAGGCCGCAAGCTGCCACATCTGCTGCGCGGTCAACCGTCCGCGCCATGAGAGCATTCCGTTGGGGCGGCCCTGATCGAGCGTCGCGACGATCTGCTCCATATTGCCGCCGTATCGCCACTGGTCATCCATCAGCGCCGGACCCATGCCGCCGCCGCCATGCGCATGGCATCCCGAGCAGTTCATCGCCTGGAACAGCTTCTGCCCCTGACTGACGGCATAGGCGTTGTTCTCATATTCGGCAGCGCGCGGATCGGGCCGTGGATGCGGCGGTTCGCCCGCCCGCAATGTGCTGACCAACGGTCCGCCCGCCGCGGCTTCTGCCAGCGGACGCCCCCGGCTTTCACGCTCCTCCCGGTCGCATGCACTCAGCGATACGAGAGACGCGATCATGACGACCCTAATGCGGGAGCGCGAATACATACAGCATCCCTCCCGCCGTCGTCTTCTGCGGTAAGTCGCCGACAGCCGAACCCCATCCGTTCCCCGCCGTCGGATCGCGCGCATCGAGCGCATTGCTGACGATCGAGCCAGGCCAGCCGCCCACGCCTGAGAGTATCGCAATATATTGATGCCCGTCCGGCCCGCGATAGCTGATCGGCTGGCCGATGATTCCCGATCCTGTCTTGAACCGCCAGAGCAGCTTGCCCGACCGTTGGTCCACCGCCTTGAACCAGCCGTCCATGGTCCCGTAGAAGAGCAACCCACCACCCGTAGTCAGCGCACCGCTCCACAGCGGCAGGTCCTCCTTGATCCGCCAGACGGGCCGCTGGTGCACCGGGTCCCAAGCCGTGAGCACGCCGCGGTGGCCGCCCGGCCCGGCATAATATTTGACGTCCGCGCCGATATAGGGCGTGCCAGCGATGTAGTTCGCTTCGTAGGAGCCCCAATCCATGCACAGATTGTTGTGCGGGATGTAGACGAGGCCCGTCAGCGGACTGAACGCCGCGGGGTTCCAGTCCTTCATGCCCGGTGCCGAGGGGCAGATGCCGCGTACCACGCGCCCTTCCTTCGGTTCCATCGCGGGATTGGGAGCAAGCCGCCCGGTCTTGAGATCGACACCTTTGTAGGCTGTGACGGGTCCGAACGCCTTGGCCGACAGCACTTCGCCTGTCGCGCGGTCCATGATGTAGAAATATCCGTTGCGTTCAGGCCGCGCCATGACACCGCGCATCCGCCCCTTGACCGGCATGTCGAGGAGGATCTGTTCGTTTATCCCGTCATGGTCGAACAAGTCATGCGGCGAGCTTTGATAGAACCAGCGCGCCTGCCCATCATCGATATTGCGCGCGAACACGCCGGTTGCGAACTTGTTGTCGCCGGGACGCTGCTCGGGATTCCATGGCCCCGGGTTGCCGGTGCCATAATAGACAAGGCGCAGTTGCGGATCGTAGCTGACCCATCCCCACGCCGCCCCGCCGCCCATTTTCCAGGCATCCGGAGGCCAGCTTGTGACGCCCAGATCACGGCCCCGGTCCATCGCGTAGAAGGGCTTGTACGCAGGCCCGATCAGCACATCACGATCGGGTCCGGTCGCAAAGGCTTTCCACGCAATTCGGCCCGTTGCGGCATCAAGCGCCGCGAACCAGCCGCGCACGCCCATCTCGCCTCCGGCATTGCCGACCAGCACCTTGCCGCCTGCGACCAGCGGCGCCATCGTCATGGTCTCGCCCCGGTTTATGTCGCCAAGCTTCGTCTCCCACAGCATCCGGCCGGTCGTGGCGTCGAGCGCGATCGTCCGGTTGTCGAGCGTGTTGAAGAAGATGCGGTTGTCCGCATAGGCCGCGCCCCGGTTCACCACATCGCAACAGGCGACGCCCTGCGCGGCGGACAGCGGCTTGGGTTTGAACGTCCATTTCACTGGCGCGCCCGGCTGCGTGAGGTCAAGCGCGTAGACATAGTTCGGGAACGGCGTCACGATATACATCATGCCGCCGATGACCAGTGGCGCGGCCTCATGCCCTTTCACGATACCTGTCGAGAAAGTGAATGCGACGTGCAGGCGGCGCACATTGCGGGTGTCGATTTCTCGCGCGGACGAGAAGCGCGTGCTGGCGTAATTCTTGGCGGCCATCGTCCATTGGCCGTCGTCGCCATCGCCTATGGAGCGCGCCGTTATTGCGCCGGTGCTCCCTGCATAAGGCGTGGTCGTGACGCTTTCTGAAGGCAGAGAGTCATGCCCCGCCAGGCGCACGATCGCGAATACTATGCCCAGGGCGAGCAGGAGGAGCACTCCAGCCCAAAGCCACGTCCGTCTGCGCGCTGCGGCCAGCACCGCCTCCCTTATATACCCCGGCTTCATGCGGGGCTCCAACGGCGAGAGATGCGCTGAACCTTTCCGTGTTTCAGTTACTTATGTTAATGTTCTCGGAGGGTTGGTCATTTTCAGCCGCATGGCAGATACTACCGCGTCGCTCACCCGATCCAGGATTCACCAAAGGCATAGCCCAACGTTATGAGTGCGCCGAGCAGGACGAACACCGCAGCGAATTTCTCGCCCCGCTTCATGTGAGGCCCGGACATATCCTTCATAAAAATCGCCTGATCCAAGCTTCTCCTGCATTATCAAAAACGGAACATGGCCGTTTCTGTTCCTGCCAGCGTCTGCGGGCTTATCAGATACCCAGCCGGACGGCGTGCCAGCGCAAGTGATCTTCCATGAACGTCGAGATGAAGTAGTAGCTATGGTCATAACCGGGATGCATCCGCAGCGTGATCTCGATGCCCGCCTGCTTGCACGCATTAAGCAGCAGTTGCGGCTTCAACTGTTCCTCAAGGAACTGATCCGCCTCTCCCTGATCGATCAACAGGTCGGTCCGGCGCGCACCCGCTTGCACCAGCGCCACCGCGTCATGCGCCGCCCAGTTCTCCTGCGCGCCCAGATAGCCCCCTAACGCCTTGCGCCCCCAAGGAACCTGGCTCGGCGCGACGATCGGGGCGAAGGCCGACACGGCCTTATAGCGGTCCGCATAGGTCAGCCCGATCGTCAATGCACCGTGGCCGCCCATGCTGTGACCCATGATCGACTGGCGCGTCATGTCCGCCGGAAATTCCGCCGCGATCAGTTCCGGCAGTTCTTCGGTGATGTAGGTCCACATCCGGTAATGCCTGGCGAAAGGCTCCTGTGTCGCATCGACATAGAATCCCGCGCCCAGCCCGAAGTCATACGCCCCCGCCGGATCATCGGGTACATCTTCGCCCCGTGGCGAGGTATCGGGCGCAACGAAGATCAGGCCGAGTTCGGCGCACGCCCGGCGAAACTCGCCTTTCTCCGTCACGTTAGCCTGTGTGCAGGTGAGACCCGACAAATACCAGACCACCGGCAAGGGCCGTTCCTTCGCGGCGTCCGGCACGAATACGGAGAACACCATGTCCGTACCTGTTGCCGATGAGATGTGCCGGTACACACCCTGCGCGCCGCCGTGCGCGCGATTGAGGGAAAGCGTCTCGATAGGCATGTTCTGGATCAATACACCACGACAGAGCGGATGCTTTCGCCGGCGTGCATCAAGTCGAAGCCCTTGTTGATGTCGTCGAGCGTCAGGACATGCGTAATCATCGGGTCGATCTGGATTTTGCCGTTCATGTACCAGTCGACGATTTTGGGCACATCGGTGCGGCCCTTGGCCCCGCCGAACGCCGTTCCACGCCAGTTGCGGCCCGTTACAAGCTGAAACGGTCGCGTGCTGATTTCCTTGCCCGCTTCGGCGACGCCGATGATGATGCTGGTGCCCCAGCCGCGATGGCAGGCTTCCAGCGCCTGCCGCATCACGGTCGTGTTGCCGGTGCAGTCGAACGTGTAATCCGCGCCGCCATCGGTCAGGGCGACCAGATGCGCGACGATGTCACCCTCGATCTCTTTGGGATTGACGAAGTGCGTCATGCCGAATTTGCGGCCCCACTCCTCACGATCCGGATTGATGTCGACGCCGATTATCATGTTCGCGCCCGCCATCTTCGCGCCTTGCAGCACGTTGAGGCCGATGCCGCCCAGCCCGAAGATGATGACGTTGTCGCCTACCTGCACCTTGGCCGTGTTCACCACGGCGCCGACGCCGGTCGTTACACCGCAGCCCACATAGCAGCTCGTCTTGAACGGCGCGTCCTCGCGAATTTTCGCGACGGCGATCTCGGGCAGCACCGTGAAGTTCGAGAAGGTCGAGCAGCCCATGTAGTGAAAGATCGGCTCGCCCTTGTAGGAAAAGCGCGTGGTGCCGTCCGGCATCAGGCCCTTACCCTGCGTCGCGCGGATGGCGGTGCACAGGTTTGTCTTCCCCGACAGGCATGACTTACACTGGCGGCATTCAGGCGTGTAAAGCGGGATCACATGATCGCCGGGCTTTACACTGGTGACGCCGGCGCCGATCTCGCGCACAATCCCTGCGCCTTCATGGCCCAATATGCTCGGGAAGATGCCTTCGCTGTCTAACCCGTCCAGCGTATAGGCATCGGTGTGGCAGATGCCCGTCGCCATGATCTCGACCAGAACCTCGCCGGCCTTGGGACCCTCAAGGTCGAGTTCAACAATTTCCAACGGCTTCTTCGCTTCAAAAGCAACGGCTGCACGGGTCTTCATGATGATCCTCCGGATACTGGACCTTCCTTAGCGTCGATCGAACATGGAGCAAGGGGCGGCGACTGAGAACTGCCCGCTTGTCATCAGTTCGGCTGAGAGGTCGCGCTGTCCTACATCGCTACCGATCCACTTTAATGCAGGTGCAGATAAGGAGCGAGGCCATAACGCGGGCAGATTCACCCCAAACTCCAAGCGCTCACCGCGCGACGAAGGTGAATATGCCATAGCGCATCGCGCCGGTGCGGTAAGCGAGCATCAATCGCGGCACGCTGAGCGCGAACAGCCGGTTGCGTGAGCGGAGCACCTGACGGCGGAGCGCCTCGTCCCGTACCAAGCCCCGGAGCAATCTCCCGAGGCAGATCGACCATGTCCTCGGCACCGATGTGCTCAAATCCTCGAAGTCCTCGCACACAAAGCCGCTCGCCAGCGCCATCGCGCGATATTCGCTTTCGCTGCCCATCGAAGGAAGCCGCCCTTCGTAGCAAATCGGCTCCAGCAGATGCCGCACTTCCCATGCCTTGGGCGTTTCGGAGGCGAGCCACGCGCACACTACAAGCCGCCTGTCCATCTCCAGCACGCGCCGCGCCTGCCGGAAGAAGGCGGGTTTGTCGGTCATGTGCTCGGAACTCTCGATAGAGTAGGCACCCCGAGCACTCCCCGTCTCCATCCCGTTCTCAAGCCAGTCCTGCCGGATCAGCGTGACATTCTGGGTGGGCGGCGCATAGGTAAGCTGCTCAGTGGAAAGCGTGAAGCCGGTAACTCTAGCACCGCGTGTGGCGAACCGCCGCGCCGTCGCTCCATAGCCGCAGCCTATATCGACCAGATGATCCCCTGCACTGAATCGCAATTTGTCGGCGACCAGATCGCTCAGCGCCTCGACAGCGTGCCCGCTGTCCTCCCGCCCCGTCCGCCACAGGCCATGATGGACATGCTCGCCCCACAATTGTCGATAAATCGGGTCAAGCTCATCATAATGATCCGCCACCGCCGCACTATCCTGCAATTGCCTGGGCGTAATCATGCTGCCTCCGCGCTGGCGGGTCGGGAGCATTCAGCCTAAGCGCCCCCTTCGGCCCGCGCAATACTCCGATGCCGCCCTCGATCTGTGAAGCGGCTCTAAAGGCGGGCAACAAAATCCCGAACCTCATCGACGGTGTTACCAAACTCACTGTGACTCGAATGCATCAGTTCGCTGGAAGAACGACCGCCGACCCTTGCCGGTATAGTGCGGCGCCTTTAGTTTGCACTTAATCACACGGCTCCGAAGAACGCCGGTCCGACAGGAGGTATCATGCTCAATTCTTTTGGAAAAAGAACTCGCCTGCTTCAGGGAGCGGCACCTGTTGCCCTCCTTCTGAGCGCTTCCGCAGGATATGCTCAAACGGCCACTGACGCCGCGCCGCAAGCAGCGGCGGCGGAGCAGGATGGCGAGGACATCATCGTCGTTGGCACGGCGGGTGGCGGCACGCGCAGGCAGGACGCGTCCTTTGCCGTAACCACGCTCGGGAGCGAGGCGATCGCTCGGGCCGCGCCAAACAGCACTGCCGACATCCTGCGCACGGTTCCCGGCGTCAGCGCAGAAAGCTCGGGCGGGCAGAACGGCGCGAACATCTTCGTGCGCGGCTATCCCTCAGCCGGTGACGCGCAGTTCGTGACTTTCCAACTGGGCGGCGTTCCTATTTTCCCGCCATCCACTCTGTCGTTCCTCGAAAACTCACAGCTCATCCGCCTGGACGAGACAGTGGAGCGTGTCGAGGCCGTTCGCGGCGGGACGGGTTCGCTGTTCTCCAGCGGTCAGCCCGGCCTGACCGTCAACGTGGTTCCGCGCGAGGGCGGCGACGTCTTGCACGGCCTCGGCAAAGTCTCTTACACCGATTATGACGAAGTGCGTGGCGACGCGTGGATCTCCGGCCCGATCAGCGAAGATACGCGCTTCATGGTCGGCGGCTATTATGCGCGGGGCAATGGCATTCGCGACCCGCAGTTCCGCGCCGAAAAGGGCGGGCAGATCACAGCTAGCCTGCGCCACGATTTCGGGAACCGCGGGTCTGTCCTGTTCTACGGCCGCTACCTGAACGATCATGGCCAGTGGCTCCTGCCGATCCCGATCATCCAGAATGGGCGCAGGATCAGCGAGTATCCCGGCTTCGATGCCGGGACGGGTGCGCTGCCGGGCCGGGACACCCGGCGTGTTACCAACAACAGCGGCCGCATTGTTGATCTGGCTGATGGCCGCGGCGCAAATGTCGGGAACATCGGCCTCAACTTCGATTATGAACTGGTCGATAATCTGCGCGTGAGAGAGCGCATGAGCTATCTATGGGGCAGTGCCGACACAGTCGGGTTGGTCCCAACCGAAGCCCCCACATCTGCGTCGGCGATGGCCGTGACGCTTGGCGGTATCGGCTCGACGGTCGGTAGCCTCACTTTCGCCTCGGGCGGTGGTGCGGTTTCGCCCACGCAGCAAGTGATGCGTGCAGGAATCTGGGAAGTGCGCAAGGACATCGACTCATTCGTCAATGACCTCGCACTGGAAGTGACCACCGGCGGAAACAAGCTGACAGGGGGTTTTTACTACGCCGAATACACCACGCGGGACAACTGGGCGCTTGGTAATGAGGTGCTGCTCGCAGCGGAAGAAAATGCGCGGCGGCTCAATCTTGTGCTGGGCGATGGCCGGATCGCGACCCGTGACGGCTTTACGTCCGGCAACGGCTTCCAGGTCGACACCTTCTACAAGGGCCGAGATTACGCACTCTACGGCGTGGACGAGCTCCAGATCACCGATCAGTTGCGCGTAGACGGCGGCATCCGCTGGCAGCGGCATGAAGTGGACGCAAATGTCGCCACTTCTAACGCGACATTTGACCAGGATGGCAATGCCGCGACGCTCTACGACAACGCCACCACCATCCTTGCACCCAGCCGTGCGCTCACCTACCGCGACTCCAAATGGTCGTGGACCGCGGGCGCCAATTACGACATCACCGATCAGATCGGAGTGTTCGCGCGCTACAGCCGAGGCCACAGCTTTCCACAGTTCGACAACCTCCGCGAAGGTCTGACCGTGGTGTCGAAGGTCGACACCTATGAGGGCGGCCTCAAGGTCTCGATGTCGATGGTCAACCTCTACGCGACCGTGTTCCACAACAAGTTCGATGGTCTGGCTACCACGCAGATCATCAACAACGTGCCCACCAGTGCGATTGGCGGAGCGAAAGCAACCGGCGTGGAACTGGAGGGCGCACTCCGGCCATTCGACGGTTTAAGCATCACGGCGGCAGGCACTTATCTCGACGCCACCTACCGAGGCTTCTTCACCGGGAACGGCACGATCGACAACACCGGCAACCGCGTCCAGCGCCAGCCCAAGTGGATGTGGCGTGTGACGCCCGCATATGAGATGGAGATCGGCAGCCTCACGCCATCTGTATTTGCGACTCTGCAATACACCGGCGACCGTTTCTCGGATCCTGAGAACAACCAACTGCTGCCGCGCTATTATCAGCTGGATGCCGGCATTTCGGTGGACATCGACAAGCGCATCAAGCTGCAGGCGACAGCCAACAACCTCACGAATGAAATTGGCCTGACCGAGGGCAATCCGCGCATCATCGGATCGCAGGGCAGCGGCCCGATCCTTGCGCGGCCGATCCTGGGCCGCTCGTTCCGGTTCAGCGCCGCCTACAGCTTCTGAGGTCGCGTCGGATCGCGCGATCCTAATGTGTGACCTGGGCGCTACTCGCCAGATCGGGATAGCGCTCAAGGATCGCGCTGGCGACGCCGTTGGTCCAGCCGAAGCCGTCCTGGAGCGGATATTCGCCGCCGCCGCCCGGTCGCCGCTCCTCGACGTCATATTTCTCCAGCATCTTGCCTGTCTCGGAATAGGCGGCGGTGACGGTGCCCATCCACCGTCGCGCGATGTCATGCGCGAGCGCATCCTCGCCGTTGCGCGACAGACCCTCGATCGCGACCCATTGCAGCGGCGCCCACCCGTTCGGACTGTCCCACTGCTGCCCCGTGCGGATGGACGTCGTCCTTAAACCTCCGCTTGCCAGCAAAGTCTTGTGGACAGTCGCGGCAACCGCTTTCGCTTGGGCCGGCGAGGATGCGCGGACGAACAGCGGATATAGCGTGGCCGCCGAAATCACCGCAGTCGGCCGTTTGGCAATACGATCCCAGTCGGCGTAGCGCCGTTCACGCGCCAACCAGAGATACCGATTGATCGCCGCTTTCCGCCGCGTCGCCAGGGTCGAGTATTGCTTCACGCAAGGCAGGTCATTTGCCGCGCGGCAGCGGGCCGCGATACGGTCCTCCATCGCGAGTATCAGGCTGTTCAGATCGATAGGCACGACGTCCGTCGTGCGGATCGACGCCAGCACCTCCGGATCGGCAAGCCACCGCGCGCTGAAGTCCCAGCCGCTCTCCGCCCCTGCGCGCAGATGGCGGTATGTCTGTGCGGGCGAACCTCCCGCTTTGGCGGCAGACGCCACGTCTTCGGCATAGGATTCGTCGCGCGGCGTGTCCTTGTCGTCCCAATAGCGATTGAGCAACGTTCCGTCGGGCATCCGCACCACCCGCTCACAGGCACCAGCGGCATCGACGCAAGATGCACCTCTCATCCAGTAAGCATGTTCCTTGCGAAGCGCCGCCAGCCGCTGTGCCGCACGCGCTGAATCCTGATCCTTCGACAGATCGAGCATCAATGCAAAAAAGGGCGGTTGCGAACGGCTGAGATAATAAGTCCGCATACCATTGGGAATGTGGCCGTATTGATCGATCACTGCGACGAAATCGGCGATCATCGACTCGATCAGCGGCTGCTGGCCATCGACGGCCAAACCCAGCATCGTGAAATAGCTATCCCAATAGTACATCTCCCGGAAGCGTCCGCCGGGCACCACGAACGGCTCGGGCATAGCCAAAGCGGAACTGCCAGGGCTCGGCACGACTGGCTGACGAATCAGCATCGGCCACAGCGCACGGACATGTTCGCGCAGGTCGCTTGCTTGATGATCGTTGACGCCCGGCACTATGAAGTTCGCGAGGACAAAGGCACGCAGCGCGGCTTTGTCTTTGGGTGCCTGTCGGCCATAATCGGCCATTATTGCCGTCGAAGCGCGCCGGGGTACGGCATCGACAAAGGTCTTTCCGTCGGGGAATAAATGCTCCGTCTGGGTTCGACGAAAAAGATCCCCGTAAAGCTCGGCTGGTGATTGCTGTCCAACCGCACTGGAGCCAAGCAGGAGAACTAAACCAGCGAGGGCGGCTTTGAAAGCGGATGAAAAGCCTTTTTCAATCACCGAACATCCTCACATTGGGCATCGGTCAGGCTTAGACTTTCGGCCTCTTCCACCTGATCGTGTCAGATCGAGAAAGATAATTTAGGTGCGAGCGACCGTCAATTAACCTGAGTAGAGCGATAGGAATGTTGATACACATGATCCCGCCAATAAAAATGCGCGTTCGGAAAGTTTAGGAGCGCCCTCAACGGAAGCGTTGGTCGCTCTCGACGCTTGTCCGGACCTAAGCATCCAAATCTCTCCCTTGAGTGATCGGGAGGGACCAAGCCGTTCAGCAACATCGCCCGCCGTTCTTTCCTCCATACCGCGCCTCCTGCCGGTCGCGAAAAAACGCCACCCTGCTCATCACGGCGTCATCGGGGTGCTGCTGCGCCATATGTGCCAGATATGCGTCATAGTCAGGCAGGCCGACCATCAGCCGTGCAGTGCGGCGTAAGGTGCTTAGCAGAGTAGCGGCGCGACTTCTCATTGCGCTGCCGCCAGATGGGGACCGGAAGAACCAGTAACTTCGGTTATAGTGGGAAGGGCGGCTTTGCGAGCACGCAGGCATGTGCGCACGGTGGAGACCAATATGCAAAGCACCACCCCCAGGAACAGCCCACATAGTGCGGCATCGATCCGGTCATTGAAGATGATCCGCTCCATCTCCGCCATCGATTTGGCGGGGGCGAGGATTTCACCTCTTTGCGACGCTGCGCTGAACTTTGAGGCATGGGAAAGGAAGCCGACTTGTACGTCGCTGGAGAATAGTTTCAGCCAGCCCGCACTGATTGTGCAGACGAGCAGCCATGCGGTTGGCACCACTGTCACCCATGCATAGCGGTCCCTCTTCATGCGGAACAACACTGTGGTGGCGAGCATCAGCGCGATGGCGGCGAGCATCTGGTTGGAGATGCCGAACACCGGCCAGAGAGTATTCACTCCGCCCAGGGGATCAGTGACGCCCTGATATAGGAAGAAACCCCAGGCGGCGACGCACAGACCAGTGGCGATCAGGCCTGGCGCAAGCCCCTCATTGTTGCGGAAGGAGGGCGCGAGCATACCGATCAGGTCCTGCAACATAAAGCGTCCTGCGCGGGTGCCCGCATCGACTGCTGTGAGAATGAAGAGCGCCTCGAACAGGATTGCGAAATGGTACCAGAAGGCTTTCATGGCCGGGCCGCCGACGACATGGGAGAAGATCTCTGCCATAGCGACGGCCAGCGTCGGCGCACCCCCTGCGCGGGAAATGATGCTGTGCTCGCCGACGTCCTTTGCCGTCTGGACAAGAAGGTCGGGCGCGATGGGAAAGCCCATGGCGGTAACGGCGGTTGCTGCGCTGGACGGATTTGTCCCTATCAGGGCGGCGGGGCTGTTCATCGCGAAATAGATGCCGGGGTCGAGGATCGAGGCGCCGACCAGCGCCATGATCGCCACGAACGCCTCCATCAACATCGCTCCATAGCCGATGAAGGGAGCATGCGCCTCGCTGGCGATGAGCTTGGGCGTCGTCCCGCTCGCAATCAGGGCGTGAAAGCCCGATACTGCGCCGCACGCGATCGTGATGAACAGAAACGGAAAGAGGCCGCCTGCCCAGACTGGGCCACCGCCGCCGATGAACTGGGTCAGCGCGGGCATCCTGAGTGGTGGGGCCATCACGACGATGCCGATCGCAAGCGCCGCGATCGCGCCGATCTTGAGGAAGGTCGAGAGATAGTCACGCGGCGCGAGCAGCAGCCAGACCGGCAGCACGGACGCGACCGCGCCATAACCGATCAATATCCAGCAAAGTTGAATAGGGGTGAAGGTAAAAGCCGGCCCCCAAAGCGGAGAGGCGGCGATGGACTGCCCATAGATGATGGCGAGCAGCAGGCCGATAAGACCGAGCACGGATACTTCGCCAATTCGGCCCGGGCGTATCCAGCGTGTGTAGACGCCCATGAAGAACGCCAGCGGCACGGTGGCAGCCACCGTAAACATGCCCCAGGGGCTCTCCGCCAGCGCTTTCACTACGATGAGGGACAGCACGGCGAGGATGATGACCATGATGACGAAGGCACCGACCAGCGCCACCGTACCCGCAACCTGTCCCATTTCCATGCGGATAAGCTCGCCCAGCGATCGCCCGTCGCGGCGCATGGAGATGAACAGGACCATGAAGTCCTGCACAGCGCCCGCCAGCACTACGCCGAAAATGATCCATAAGGTGCCGGGGAGATAGCCCATTTGCGCCGCCAACACGGGTCCTACCAGTGGTCCTGCGCCCGCAATTGCCGCGAAATGATGGCCGAAAAGAACGGATTTTTCGGTCGCTACATAGTCCAGGCCGTCGGCGCGGCGTACGGCGGGGGTAGCCCGGTCCGGATCGAGGCCCATGACGCGCCGACCGATGAACAGGGCATAATAGCGATAGGCGACGAGGAACATGCTGACTGCAGCGACGACGATCCACAGCGCATTGACATGCTCTCCACGCAGGGTAGCGACCATGGTGAGGCAGAAAAAGCCGATGCCGCCCAGCGCGATCCAGGGAAGGTGTCGTGTCATGCCGCATCCTAAGTCACAATAGGCAAAGACATAGGCTAGCCCGCGGGAGTAGGAAAGAGCGGCGCATCGCAAATGAACCATGTGCATCTGCCAATTGTGATTACCGACTCCTCCCGATCTTCACGTGCCGAATGTCACTTCATGTGGATACGACAATTCTGACACGCGAATGCGGAAATTGCGGGAAGTCCTTCCCAACGTGTGTGCGATGTCAGCCTGTATCCGGGCCGGAATGGCTACGTTCCGTTATTCCCGCGAGGGCAGGCATCTCCTGTCGGTTTGCAGCGAAATAGCAAGACTTGGACTTTACCGGGATGACAGTGGTTCGGCTCTGGCGGCCTTTTAACCTTATTCATCTCTTTTCCGATGCGAAAGCGTCACGGGGCATCTGGGTCGAAAATGAACGGCCATGCTCAACCGGTCGTTAACTATATTCAAATAGAGCTTTTCTGATGCGAAATCAGGTAGATGATCGCCTCGCGCGAACGTCGGCCGTCTGCGATCGGAACAGCCTTCATGCGCGCGCGCTCATTGTCACTGCCCCTCTATGCTCTTCTCATGGCGTCCTGCGGTGGCGGCGAGTCTACACCGGTGGCAGCCACGCCTGCCTCCGCAACGCCATCGGCCCCCGTGTCCGTGCCAGCGCCCCCGCCCACCGAGAATATCGCCGCCAAGCCTGCGGTGACGGCATTCGGCTATACACTGGCGCCTGCCGCGAAGCCGGAGAAGGGCAATCCGCTACCGCTGGGCAAATGCGTGAACATGGGTGGCATGCTGGAGCGCGATGTCGAAGGCGATATGTTCGGGCGACCAATCAGGGATGACGATTTCGCGACCATCCGCGCCGCGGGGTTCGATACGGTGCGGTTGCCAGTCAAATATTCGGTACATACCGCCACAACGTCCCCCTATGCCGTCGATCCGGCATTGATGGCGCGCGTCCGGCAGGTCGTCGACGCAGCGGTCGCAGCTGATCTCAACATCATCATCGACTTGCATCATTATGTGGATGTCCAGCAATCGCCCGCCGCCGAGCGCGAGCGGTTCGTTGCGATCTGGCGGCAGATCGCGGAGGCGCATCGCAATGACGGGCCGAAGCTGTGGTTCGAGTTGCTGAACGAACCGGGTTACGAGTTCTGGAACAAGGCGAGCACCTGGGACATCTTCACGCCCGCGATCCGCGAAATCCGGCGTACCAATCCCACTCGGCCGATCATCGTTGCGGGCAATTACGGCAGTTCCGTCCAGTCGCTGGCCACGTTCGACATCGCCATGGACGATCCGAACCTGATCCCGACCTTCCATTTCTATGATCCCAAGGAATTCACGCATCAGGGCGCGGGCTGGACAACGATAAACTATCCCATGGGTCGGCCGTTACAGGATAGCGATCGCACCAGCATCGACTTGGCCGTGTCGCGGGTGAAGGACTATATGAACCGCACCGGGCGCGTGCCGTTTTTGGGCGAATATGGCGCCTATGACATCGACGGAGTCAACGTCGCGGATCGCGTGAAATATTACGGTATGGTCAGTTCCGCCTTCGCCTCGATCGGGGTGCAAAGCTGCGCCTGGTCATTCACCAACGGCTTCTCGCTCTACACCAAGACGGGGTGGGTTCCGGGAATGCTGGATGCGGTGCAGACCACGACGACGCTGATGCCGTCATGAGGTGCCGCGGATAGGCGTTCAGGCGCGCGTCAGCAGGCCCTCGACCAGTCCTTCGAACAGGCGGCGGCCGTCGGTGCCGCCGTGGGCGGGTTCGATCATGCGTTCGGGGTGGGGCATCATGCCCAGGACATTGCCTGCGTCGTTCAGGATGCCTGCGATGTTGCGGGCGGAGCCGTTGACGGGTTCGGCGTAGCGGAAGGCGACGCGGCCTTCGCCTTCGAGCCGGTCTAGCGTGGCGTCGTCGGCGAAGTAGTTGCCGTCATGGTGGGCGACGGGGATCGTGATCGTCTCGCCGGCGTCATATTTGGCAGTGAAGGCGGACTGGGTGTTCTCCACCGTCAGCGCTACGTCGCGGCAGACGAAGTGGATGCCTGCGTTGCGCATCAGCGCGCCGGGGAGAAGGCCGGTCTCGGTCAGCACCTGAAAGCCGTTGCATACGCCGAAGACGTAGGCGCCGCGCTCCGCCGCCTTCGCCACCGCCTGCATCACCGGCGAGCGCGCGGCCATCGCGCCGGAGCGGAGATAATCGCCATAGGAGAAGCCGCCGGGGACGCCGAACAGGTCGATGCCTTCGGGCAATTCGCTGTCGCCGTGCCAGACCATCGTCGGCGCGTGGCCAGTCACCTGCGCGAAGGCGACGGCGAGGTCACGGTCGCAATTGCTGCCGGGGAAGACGATGACGGCGCTCTTCATCCTAGGCGACCTTTTCGATGCGGTAGTTTTCAATGACGGTGTTGGCGAGCAGCTTTTGGCACATCGCGTCGATATCCGCGTCGCTGGTGTCGTCCGCGAGGTCAATCTCGATGAGCTTTCCGGCGCGGACATCATTGACGCCTGAGAAGCCGAGACCGCTTAGCGCGTGATGGATCGCCCGGCCCTGCGGATCGAGCACGCCGCCCTTCAGAGTGACGAAAATACGGGCTTTCATGGGCGAGACTCCTTGGGGCTTGCGCGTTGGCCAAGCCCCTAGACCAATTTGGCGCGGAGATGAAGGGGTTCGGTGGGGTTTGGCGATCTGTTCGCAACTGCGCGTCCGGTTAGGCAACACCCTCCGTCCGTTCGGTTCGGGCTTGTCGAGAACGGGGTGCGGAGAGCGTTCTGGACACGCTCGAACCGAACGGGTCTGGTCGTTAGATCCCGCGCTTTTTGCGGTGGGTTTCCATGTCGAGGATCGCGTTTTCGGCACCCTCCGGCAGCAGCCCCAGGCGGCGGGCGACTTCCTGATAGGCTTCGACTTCGCCGCCGAGGTCACGGCGGAAACGGTCCTTGTCGAGCTTTTCGTTGGTGACCGCGTCCCACAGGCGGCAGCCATCGGGGCTGATTTCGTCGGCGAGGATAACGCGACTGAACTCACCGTCCCACAGGCGGCCAAATTCCAGCTTGAAGTCGATCAGGCGGATGCCAATCGCGGCGAAGAGCCCGCACATGAAGTCGTTCACCCGGATCGCCATGTCGGCGATGTCGTGCATCTCTTCCTGGCTGGCCCAGCCGAAGCAGGCGATATGCTCGTCCGAAATCATCGGGTCGCCGAGCGCATCGTCCTTGTAGCAATATTCGATCAGCGTGCGGGGAAGCTGTGTGCCTTCCTCGATGCCGAGCTTCTTGCTGAGCGAGCCTGCCGCGACGTTGCGGACGATCACTTCGATCGGAATGATCTCGACCTGCCGGATCAACTGCTCGCGCATGTTGAGGCGGCGGATGAAGTGCGTGGGTACGCCGATCTGCGCAAGGAGCGTGAAGATATGCTCCGAAATGCGGTTGTTGAGGACGCCCTTGCCGCTGATCGTACCCTTTTTCTGGGCGTTGAACGCTGTCGCATCATCCTTGAAATATTGGATCAGCGTGCCGGGTTCCGGACCCTCATACAGGATCTTGGCTTTGCCTTCGTAGATCTGGCGGCGACGGGCCATGGGCATATCCCTGCTTTGCAAAAACAATGCGCCCCGGCAGACGCGAATCGAAAAGGATCAGCGGTTGCCGGGGCTGTAAGCGCGGCCAATAGACGAAAGTGCGGTGGGGTGCAAATGGGTGTGGCGCATCCCATCGTCAGGGGTATGTCGCGTCCACGAAATATAGCCCGTCGGGCGGCGCATTGAGGCCGAGCGCGGTGCGGTCCGCAGCCTCGAGCGCTGTGCGCATGTCCGGCACCGACCATTTGCCGAGGCCCACGAGCGAGAGGCAACCGACCATCGAGCGGACCTGATGATGGAGGAAGGAGCGCGCGGCGGCGTGAATGTCGATGCGGTCGCCGGTGCGGATCACGTCCAGCCGGTCGAGTGTCTTGACGGGGCTGGCGGATTGACAGTGCGCAGAGCGGAAGGTGGTGAAATCGTGAAGGCCGATGAGGAGATCGGCAGCGTCCTGCATCGCCTGCGCATCGAGCGGCTGGCCGATGCGCCAGGCGAGGCCTTTTTCCCATGTCAGCGGCGGGCGTCGGTTGACGATGCGGTACACGTAAGAGCGCCCGGTGCATGAAAAGCGCGCGTGCCAATCGTCGGGTACGATGTCGCAGTCGGTGATTGCGACCGGCACATCGCGCATCATGGCGTTGAGCGCTTCCAGCAGGCGGAAGGGGGCGAACGGTTTCGCGATGTCGACATGAGCGCGCATGGCGATGCCGTGGACGCCTGCGTCGGTGCGTCCGGCGGCGTTGACGGTGGCGGTTTCGCCGGTGATCTGCGTGATCGCCAGTTCAATCGCCTGCTGCACGGTGGGGCCGTGGGGTTGACGTTGCCAGCCCATGAAGGGGCGGCCGTCATACTCCACGGTGAAAGCATAGCGGGTCATGAATTAGGCTGTTGCTCCTGCCCCGTTCGGATCGAGCTTGTCGAGAAATTGGCGCGAGACGCGTTCTCGACAAGCTCGAACCGAACGGAGGATAAGGTATGGTGTGGGCGGGCTTCAATCATCCACGCGTGATCCGGCGGGCATGTCAAAGCCGTTCAGCAGCTCGCCAGGCAGCATCGCCGCCTTGCCCGCGCGCTGGATCAGAGTGGGGCGAAGGCTGCCCGTGCCGCAGCCGATCAGTAACGTATCGTCGAGCAATTCGCCCGGTGGACCGTCGCGCGTCTCGCAGTGCGCGGCGTGGACGCGGAAACGCTCGCCGCGATAGCTGAAGAATGCGCCGGGGGCGGGATTGAAGGCGCGGACCTGCCGCTCCACGACATGCGCGTCGGCGGTGAAGTCCAGCCGCGATTCCGCCTTGTCGATCTTGGCGGCGTAGGTGATGCCTTCCTCCGGTTGCGGCACGGGCGGAAAGGCGTCGAGGTCTTCGAGCACTTGGCGCATCAGAGTCGCGCCGGCTTCGGCCAGTTCGTCGGTGAGTTCGCCTGCCGTCTTGGCTTCGAGTGGCGTCACATGCTTGGCGCGCATCGGACCGGTGTCGAGGCCTGCCTCCATGTCCATGATCGTGACCCCGGTAACGTGATCGCCCGCCAGGATGGCGCGCTGGATCGGCGCGGCACCGCGCCAGCGGGGCAACAACGACGCGTGGATGTTGAAGCAGCCGCGTTTCGGCGCATCTAGGATCGCGCGCGGCAGGATGAGACCATAGGCGGCGACCACCGCGACATCGGCTTCGTGCATGACGAACGCGGCCTGCGCGGCGGCGTCTTTCAGGCCCGTCGGCGTGTGGACGGGCAGGCCCAGCGCCTCTGCCCGCGCCTGTACCGGAGAGGCGCGCAGCCCCTTCCCCCGCCCTGCCGGACGCGGCGGCTGGCTGTAGACGGCGACGATTTCATGCCCTGCCTCGACCAGTCGTTCCAGTCCCGGCACCGCGAATTGCGGCGTTCCCATGTAGATGATGCGCATGGCGTCCTCTCAAGCCCTTGTCGCCATGCAACGCAAGCCCCTATGTTGTCGTTCATGGCCTCTCCCGAAATAGACGCGTTGACGCAGGCGCTCTCCCGCCTTCCCGGCCTTGGCCCGCGATCGGCGCGGCGGGCGGTGCTGCATTTGCTGAAGAAGCGCGAGCTGGCGCTGGCACCGTTGCGCCGGGCGCTGGAGGCAGTGGAGGAGCGGCTTTCGACCTGTGCGCTCTGTGGCAATGTGGATACCGTCGATCCGTGCGGCATCTGCACCGATCCGCGCCGCGACGCGCGGGCGCTGTGCGTGGTGGAGGATGTGTCGGACCTGTGGGCGCTCGACAAGTCGCGGTTGTTTCCGGGACGCTTTCATGTGCTGGGCGGGCGGCTGTCCGCGCTGGAGGGGGTGCGGCCCGAGGATCTCTCGATCGACACGCTGATCGGGCGAGTGGCAGCGGGTGGAATCGACGAGGTCGTGCTGGCGATGAACGCGACGCTGGAGGGGCAGACGACCGCGCATTATATCGCCGAGCGGCTGGAGAGTTTTCCGATCCGGCTGACGCAACTGGCGCATGGGCTGCCGGTGGGTGGCGAGCTGGATTATCTGGACGAGGGGACGTTGGCGCAGGCTTTGCGCGCGCGGCGGCCCGTGGGTTGATGCCGGGGGAATAGGTCCGGCGGGATGAACCGATCGCGCGGCGACTTGATCTTATTGCGATCCGCCCATATTTTAGGGGCATGGCCATTCTTCCGATCATCGAAGCGCCCGATCCCCGGCTGCGCACCATCTCCACGCCCGTCGAGACGATCGACGCCGATCTCAACCGGCTGATCGACGATATGTTCGAAACGATGTACGATGCGCCGGGTATCGGCCTTGCCGCGATCCAGGTGGGCGTACCCAAGCGCGTGCTGGTGATGGATTTGCAGGAGCCGGAGGTCGAGGACGGCCCTCCCGTCAAACGCCCGATGGTGTTCATCAATCCGCAGATCCTTGACGGATCGCCCGACCTGTCGGTCTATCAGGAGGGCTGCCTCTCGATCCCGGAGCAGTATGCCGAAGTCGAGCGTCCCGCGGCCATTCGCGCAAGCTGGATGGATCGCGACGGACGAATTCGCGAAGAGCAGCTGGACGGCCTGATGGCGACGTGCCTGCAGCATGAGATGGATCACCTCGAAGGGGTATTGTTCATCGACCATCTCTCGCGCCTGAAGCGCGACATGGTGTTGAAGAAGCTGGCGAAGCTGCGCAAGGAAACCGCCAAGGCGGCTTGAAGCCCGTTGCGCTTGCCACTCCATGGCTAGTCCGGTAGGTTCACTTTTCGTTCTTTGTTGCGGAAAGTGCTCATGGATCTGATTGCCGTCGTTCTTATCATTGTCGCACTGGTCGCTGGGCTGATTGCAGGGTGGCTCCTGCGTGGACAGGGCATGGCGGCGCTGGCCGCACGAGTCGAGGCGGCGACGGCGCAGCGCGACAGTGCCGAGCGTGATCTGGCAGTGGCGCGCGAGCGGGCTGAGCAGGCGGCGCTGCTCTCCGGGCGGCTGGATACGGCACAGGCGGAGCGCGAGGCGGCGTTGCGCGATCTGGCGGCGTTCCGGTCAGAGCAGGCAGCGCGCACCGAGGCGTTTCAGGAGCAGATACGCGGGTTGGTGCAGGCGAAGGAGCAACTCTCCGCGCAGTTCAGTGAGATCGGCGGCAAGCTGCTGGAGCAGGCACAGAAGACATTTCTGGAGCGCGCCGACCAGCGATTCGATCAGGCGAACCAGAAGGGCGAGGCGCAGTTGAAAGCGCTGTTGCAGCCGGTCGAAACGACGCTGAAACGCTATGAGGAAGGGTTGCAGCGCGTCGAGAAGGATCGCGTCGGCAGCTATCACGAATTGCGCGAAGCGGTCGAACAAGTGAAGCTGGGCCAGGGTCAGGTGCGCGACGAGACCGCGAAGCTGGTCAATGCCCTGCGGGCCGCGCCCAAGACGCGCGGGCGCTGGGGCGAGCAGCAGTTCAAGAATTTGATAGAGACGGCGGGGCTTTCGGCCTTTGTCGATTTCCGTGAGGAAGTGTCGGTGAATACCGATGACGGCAAGCTGCGCCCGGACTTCGTGATCCGGTTACCCGGCGGACAGCAATTGGTGGTGGACGTCAAATGTTCGCTTGAGGCCTATCTGAACGCGGTCGAGCAGACCGAGCAATTGCTGCGCGAGCGCTATCTGCTGGACCATGCGCGGGCCGTGCGGACCCATGCCGACGCGCTGGGACGCAAGGCCTATTGGGAGCAATTTGCGCAGGCGCCCGATTTCGTCATCATGTATGTACCGGGCGATAACTTCGTCACCGCCGCGCTGGAAGCGGACATGGACCTGTGGGAGCGCGCCGCCAAGAACCGCGTCATCATCTGCGGCCCCGCGACGTTCCTGCCGCTGGCGCGGACGCTGGCGGGGCATTGGCGACAGGCGAAGATGCAGGATCAGGCCAAGCAGGTCGGCGCGCTGGGCAAGGAACTGTACGAGCGGCTGTCGGTCGCGGCGACGCATTTGAAGCGGCTGGGATCCGGCCTCAACAGCGCCGTGGCCAATTACAACAGCTTCATCGGCAGCTTCGAAACGCGCGTGCTATCCTCCGGGCGACGCTTCCGCGATCTGGATATCGAGACCGGCGGCAAGGAACTCGAGGCGCTGGACGCGCTGGATGTACTTGCGCGGGAGCCGACGGCGGAGGAGAGCCTGCGCCTCCTGCCGGAGCCGGTGGGGGGTGCGGTGCAGGCGTGATGCTCAGCCTGTGAGAGCATTCAGAGCAATTCGTCCGCTAACGCCCATCTTAACCATCATCCGATCTTGCTTCATACGCTAAAGCTGACAGTGGCGGGAAAACACCTGTTTCCTGTTCGTAGGGAAATCATCTAAAAGGGCGACTGTAAGACCCCGCTCAAGATCATGCTCGTCACTTTGGTGGCTCCCGTCGCTATAATCGCGATCGCGTTAGCGATTTCTGCTGGCAGCATCCATTTCAAAACTGAAGAGAAAATCACCACTGCTCTGCAAAGGGCTTTCAAATGACAGGCGTGCGGAAGTCGCGTAGATCCCTAATAATCGCCTTGCTCCCGGCGTTTAGGCAGCCATCGTGCTTACTCGACTGTTCGAAAAAACACTATCGAGTTGCTAAAGTGCGACAACTTCTCGGAGCCAGGCTTTTCGTCACCATCAAATGTCCGGTGTCGGCCTAAGCCTTCGCGTAAGCAACCATTCCGCGACTCACCGGTCCCAGTCATAGCCCTCGCCCTAATGCGCCGCGCCCCAGCTTGGGCCGGTGCCGATCTCGACGCCCAGCGGCACGGATAGCTTCATCATTGGTTCTGCCGCACCTGCCATCACTTGGCGGATCACAGCGCTGGCGGCGGCCACATCGCCTTGCGGAAGTTCGAAGACCAGTTCGTCGTGGACCTGTAGCAGCATGCGGACCTGGTCGAGACCCGCTGCCGTCAGAGCCGGTCCCATGCGGACCATGGCGCGCTTGATGATGTCGGCGCTGGTACCCTGAATTGGCGCGTTGATCGCGGCGCGTTCGGCGCCCTGCCGTTCGTGCTGGATTGGCGCCTTGATGCGGGGAAACCATGTTTTCCGCCCGAACAGCGTTTCGGTGTAACCCGTTGCCCGCACCTTCTCCAGCGTCTCGTTGATATAGACGCTGATGCCGGGGAAGCGCTCATAATAGCGACTGATCATGTCCTGCGCTTCGTCGGCGGTGATTTCCAGCCGCCCGGCGAGGCCCCAGCGGCTGATGCCGTAAAGGATGGCGAAGTTGATGGTCTTCGCCCGCCCGCGCGTGTCGCGATTAACTTCGCCGAACAGTTCCTGCGCCGTGCGATTGTGGATGTCCTCCTCCCCCGCAAACGCTTCTTTCAATGCGGGCACGTCGGCCATGTGCGCGGCCAGACGCAACTCGATCTGGCTGTAGTCGGCGGCGAGGATGACATTGCCCGGTTCCGCGATAAAGGCATGGCGGATCTGCCGCCCGGTCTCAGTACGGATCGGGATATTCTGCAGGTTAGGATCGGTCGAGGACAGACGCCCCGTCTGCGCGCCGGTGAGGCTGTAGCTGGTGTGGACGCGGCCCGTCTCCGGGTTGATCTGCGCCTGTAACGCGTCGGTGTAAGTGGATTTGAGCTTCGACAATTGCCGCCAGTCGAGCACCTTGCCGCAAATCTCCGACCCTTCGGCTTTCAGCTTTTCAAGGATCGTGACGTCGGTCGAATAGGCCCCGGACTTGCCCTTTTTGCCGCCCTTCAGGCCAAGCTTGTCGAACAGGATCGCGCCAAGTTGCTGCGTACTCCCGATGGCGAAGGGTTGTCCGGCGAGACCATGGATCTCGGTCTCCAGGATCGAGATGCTGTCTGAAAATTCAGAGGACAGGCGCGAGAGATGCTCGCGATCCACCTTGATCCCGGCGCGCTCCATGCCCGCGATCACCGGCACCAGCGGGCGATCGACCAATTCATAGACACGCGTCGCGCCTTCCTGATGCAGGCGCGGCTTGAACACATTCCAGAGGCGCAGCGTGACATCAGCGTCCTCGCCGGCATAGGCGGTGGCCTTGTCCAGCGGCGCTTCGGCGAAGCTGATCTGCGACTTCCCGCTGCCGACCACATCCTTGAACGTGATGCACGTATGGCCAAGATGCGTCTTCGCGCCTTCATCCATGCCGTGCCCGGCAAGGCTCTGCCCGGCGTCGAGGTCGAAGCTCATGACGATGGTGTCGTCGAACGGCGTGATGGCGATCCCGTGCCGCGCGAGGACGGTCATATCGTATTTCAGGTTCTGCCCGACCTTCAGCACGCTGTCGTCTTCCAGCAGCGACTTTAGCTTGGCTAGAGCGAGATCGAGCGGCAGTTGCTCGGGCTTTTCCGCGAACATGTCGGTGCCGCCATGGCCGAGAGGGATGTAGCAGGCGCGATTGGGGCCGGTTGCGAGGCTGACACCGACCAAGCGCGCGCTGATGCTGTTGAGGCTGTCCGTTTCGGTATCGATGGCGATGACGCCTTCCGCATGAGCATCGGCGATCCAGCGGTCCAGTGCCTCCTCCGTCACGACTGTCTCG
Organism: Sphingobium sp. SCG-1; assembly: GCF_002953135.1. NCBI lineage: Bacteria > Pseudomonadati > Pseudomonadota > Alphaproteobacteria > Sphingomonadales > Sphingobiaceae > Sphingobium > Sphingobium sp. SCG-1. Next base: position 430,741 of record NZ_CP026372.1, on the reverse strand, counting down.
TACAACGAGCAATCGATCGGCGGCGGCGCTTCCACCACCGGTGGCGCCGGAGCAGTGGTCGCGCTCACGGCGGCCGACACGGACGCTACCGCCACTGCCGCTGCCGCGGGGGTCAGACGATTGAGCAGCGCCTTGAAGCCATGATGTTCCAGGAAGTCGCGCAAAGGGTCTTCGGGAATACCTTTCAGCGTCAGGTCTTCGAGCGGCTCGGGCAAGTCCATCGTGCTGTGCAACTCGACCAGCCGCCGCGACAGCCGCGCCATCTCGCTATGCTCGACCAGATTGTCTCGCATCTTTGACGGCTTCATCGACGGCGCGGCGGCAAGCACGCTCTCCAGGTTGCCAAACTCGGTAATCAGCTTCGACGCGGTCTTCGGCCCGATGCCCGGCACCCCCGGTACATTGTCGACGCTGTCACCCATCAATGCGAGGACGTCCCCCAACTGCTCAGGTCTAACGCCGAACTTCCCCATCACATATTCCGGTCCGCGCCGCTCGTTCTTCATCGTGTCGTACATGTCGACGCCGGGCTGGATAAGCTGCATCAAGTCCTTGTCCGACGACACGATAGTGACGTGCCAGCCCGCCGCGACGGCCTGCTTCGTATAGGTCGCGATGATGTCATCCGCCTCGAACCCCGCTTCCTCGATACAAGGGAGCGAAAAGGCGCGAGTGGCGTCACGGATCAGCGGGAATTGCGGCACCAGATCTTCAGGCGGCGGCGGGCGGTGCGCCTTATACTGATCGTACATGTCGTTGCGGAACGTGTGCGATCCCTTGTCCAGGATCACCGCCATGTGCGTCGGCCCTTCCGCCGCACCCAGCTCCGCCGCCAGCTTCCATAGCATCGCCGTATAGCCATACACCGCCCCCACCGGCTGCCCGTGCCGGTTCGTGAGCGGAGGAAGCTGATGATAGGCGCGGAAGATGTAGCCGCTGCCGTCGACGAGGTAGAGGTGATTCTGGGTCGGTTGTTCGGTCATGCAGGGGGGATAGCGGAAGGCGCGCACCCTGCAAACCTCCTCCCTGATCGCGCAAGAAGCTCGGTCTAAGGCAGCATGAGCATCTTGCCTACTGCGGGCGGCGCGGAGACGGATTTAGGCGCGCGGGTATGACGCGGCAAAGCGCGGCCGGTCGACGCTAGAACTGCTGATCTGATCGCGACTTCAATCAGAGAGCTGGATCTACCTAGCTACTAATCGGCTACCGCTTGATGCTCTTGTTCATCGGAGAAAATGCCGGGTTCGATAGGGTTAGGCGCGCTTTCGCTTGTTCGGCCGCTTTCATCACTCGCAGAACGTTTCCTCCCGCCAGTTTCGCGATATCGGCATCGCTCCATCCCCGCCGCATCAACTCAGTCAGCAGCGCGGGATAGGTCGCCACGTCCTTAAGGCCGCTAGGGAGCGTTTCGCCAACGCCGTCGAAATCGGAACCCAGGCCGACATGATCCACGCCCGCAACCTTGGCGATATGCTCGATATGATCCGCAACTTCGGACAATGTCACGCGCGGCGCTGGATGCGCCTTTAGCCATAACGCCAAATCGGCAGCGGCCTTTTCCGGCTGTCCGATATCGATACCGCCAAAGGGCGGGGCATTGAGGCGGGTTTTCTCCGCCGACAAATCCGCCGACCACAAGCGATAGGCGTTCGAAACATAGGCGGGCGCATAGTTCACCATAACCACGCCGCCGTTTTCATGAACCAGTTTCAAGACGATATCCGAAACATTGCGGGGATGATCGACGAGCGCCCGCGCGCTGGAATGCGAAAAGATCACCGGCGCTTTCGAAACAGCGAGTGCATCGCGCATGGTCGCTTCACTCACATGACTAAGGTCGACGAGCATACCCAGCCGGTTGAGTTCAAGCACCACTTCTCGCCCAAAGTCAGTAAGCCCCTGATGCTTTGGATTGTCGGTCGCTGAGTCCGCCCACTCGATCGTGCGCGAATGCGTAAGGGTGAGATAACCCGCACCCAGCGCCGCGTAAGTGCGCAACACCGACAGATTACCGTCAATCTGTCCTCCGCCCTCGACTCCAATCAAACAGCCGATTCGACCGGATGCGTATGCGCGCTCGACATCCTCCGCCGTGCGCACCATGGCGAATGCCTGCGGATAACGCGCGGCGATCGATTTCACGAGATCGATCTGTTCCAGCGTCTGCTCAACCTGGTCCTTGCCCGGCAAATCCGCCGATACCCACACCGACCAGAATTGCGCACCTACCTGGCCCTTGCGGAGTCGCTGAATATCGGTGTTATAACGTTGCGGCCGTTGCGACAGATCAGTGAGGTCCATCGTCCAGCGCGCATCGCCTTCCCGCTCCCGCAAGGCTTCAGGCCAGTCGTTGTGACCATCGATCAACGGGGTGGTTCGCAGCACCTTGGCTAAACGGGTCGCGTAATCGGGAGTAGCGGAAGGTGCGGGAGGCGCCATGAGCGAGGATGCTGCGGCAAACAGCAGGGCGGTACGTCTCAATGCCTGCGTCCCGCGTAAGGTCAAAAGCGCTTCCATTCGCATTTCCTCTTCATCATCCGCGTCCACACCTGCATCCGCAAGCCTATACCCATTGTCCTCCAAATCATGCGAGTGGATCGCACACTTTGATCTGCCCCACGATGTTGTTGCTCAAGGCTCGTCCACATCAGTCTCAACGAACGGTGGAGCAGGATCAACCCGCCATCCCGTTCGTGCGCTCATGGTCGCCTCGCGCGCTCGATGATGATCACAGACCCGCGCAGGTATCTTGAACACTGAATGAACTATAGAGCCTCGTGCCCGCGAATATGCGTCGAGGCTCTGCATATGGAAAACTTTATCGATCACGCAGAGTAGGCGAATTCGCGTGTGACGTTATACAAGATGGACCGTGCCTTATGGCAGCGCCGTCGAAGCGGTGCACATTGATGCATTAGCCGGCTAAGCTTGGCGACTGAAGAAGGGGGTAGAACGATCCATTACTATGGTTAAGCGGCTGTCGACGCCGCGCGAATGTAGCCGTTAGGGAACTTTCAGAAACTCAATGTCGGTTCGGCAAAGCCGCGAACGTCCGACTGCCAGCTAAAGATGCCGCCGGCGACGCCAAGTTCCTTTGCCTGTTCTTGCTCTCCTAATTGCGCCACATATTTGCGGGAGGTGGTCAGGAACATTGTAGAGAGATCGTCTCCGCCAAAGGAAACCATGGCTGGAAAAAGAGTGGGCGTGTTGACTACCCGGTCGAGTACGCCGTCCGGCGCGAACCGCCAGATGACCCCGGCGCCGATCAGAGCAATCCAGTAGCCTCCTTCGCTGTCCACCGCTGCGCCGTCAGGAAAATGTCCAGCGGGAAGGCGTGCGAATACCCGTTGGCGGGTGGGCGTACCCGTCTCAGGATCATAGTCATAGGCGTAAATCACGAAATCGCGGGTCTCGGCCGTGTACATAGTCCGGCCATCGGGGCTAAATGCCGTACCATTGGCAGTCGTAATTCCGGAGATGATGGGCGTTAAACCCGTGCCGTCTATACGGTAATAATGGCCGCGCCCGCGCACAGTATCTGTTGGGTCCTGATTTGCGCCGACTATGAAGCGCCCCGCGGAGTCGGTCCGCCCATCGTTGAAATGCATTTCATTCTTGTCATAGGGCGGCTCCAGTCGCTTGATGATACTGCCCGAGGCGAAGTCGAGGTCATAAATCCCGCTCTTCATCGCGAGCAGAGCGCCGCCTTCACGTAACCCGAAGGAGCCGAGCCGGTCAGGCACGGGGAAAGTCGAAGTCGTTCCCGTGTCGATATTCGTTCGTTGCAATGCTGGCGAATAAAGATCTGCCCAATACACAGATCGATCTGAAGGAGACCAAATCGGCACTTCACTTACGACGGCATTCGTAAAGGTCACCAATTTCCAATGTGGATCTTCTGTTAACATTGGATCAATGACCTTTATTATTGCTGCATTGCCCGATACGCAGCATCCACTCTAGAGTGACGGACTGTCTGATAGAGGGATGAATTAGATCTTGGCGCGAGTGAGCGACGCAACTTCGTACGATCTGAATGTCAGATATTGAGACGACCGCGCCTAGCCAGCGCGGAGTTCCTTTTTCGAAAGCTTTCCTATCAGCGTTTTCGGAAGCTCATCCCGTAACTCAATCTCTTTTGGCATTTCGATCTTGCTGATCTTGTCCTTGAGAAAATTGGACAGCGCAGCAGAGTCGATGGCCGCTCCCGGACGCAGCTTTACGAAAGCTTTGGGCGCTTCACCGCGATACGCATCGGGGACGCCAATCACCACGGCTTCCACCACATCGGGATGTTCATACAGTGCGTCTTCGATAACTCGGGGATAAACATTATATCCGCCGCAAAGGATAAGATCTTTGATACGATCGACAAGGAATAAATAACCCTCGTCGTCCAGATGGCCAACATCGCCGGTCCGCAATAGGCCATCGGAAAGCACCTCAGCCGTTTCTTCAGGGCGGTTCCAATATCCTTTCATCACTTGGGGACCGCGAATGCAAACTTCTCCATTCACTCCTGTCCCCACGACTTCGCCGGTTTCCAATGAACGAATTTCTATTGATGTGCGGGGGAATGCAACGCCTGCGCTTCCATCCTTCACCACGCCGACGATGGGGTTGCACGCAATCGTCGGCGATGCTTCCGATAAGCCATATCCCTCAACGACCCTGCAGCCTGTGCGCTGCTCGAAACGAAGACGCACTTCCGACGGTAGCGGCGCTCCCCCCGACACGCACAAACGAAGTTGACTCATCTGTGGAAGCGACTCCGCTGGCAATTCGTTCAACGCCGTGAGGATAGTGGGGACCGCAAAGAACCTTTCGGGCCGCGTGCGACGCATCGCCTGGAGGAACGGCTTCATTTCAAAACGGGGCATTAATATGATGCAGGCGGCGGTGTGAATTGCGTAATTAAGGACGCTGGTAAGAGAGAACACGTGGAACATCGGTAAAACGGCCATTACCGTTTCCTGCGTGGCTGGCCGACCGCGATCATGTTCTGCCATCTGTAGGCAGTTAGCGATAAGGCTGCCATGAGTCAGCATGGCGCCCTTTGGCAGCCCAGTCGTTCCGCCTGTATACTGAAGTACCGCCACATCCTCCTGGCGATTGTCGTGTGGCGCAAAATCTCGTGGATTGGAGGCCAGTTTTGCGAACGCCGTCATACGCGGGGCTGAATAAGGCTTCGGCATCCGAAGCGAGCGCTTGAATACTCTGTAGGCGAGACCCTTTGCAGCTGGCAAAATCTGGTCGACGGGGCAAATAATAATATGCTCTAATGTATTGATTGCAGCAATTTTACTGACGACCCCGGGCAGATCCGGAACAAATGCCAGTTTCGAGCCTGAATCCGTGACGAGATGATTCATCTCCCGCTCAGTGTAAAGCGGGTTCATACTAACGACGATGCCGCCCACACGCAGGACAGCAAAATAGGCAATTACAAAATAAGGCGTGTTCGGCAGGCAAAGGCAAACGCGATCGCCCGGACGAACACCCATTGCTTGCAGGGCAAATGCGCAGCGAGCCGAAAGATCCTCAAGCTGCGAATATGTCCAGCGCCGCCCCATGAAATCAAGCGCGGCGCTGGCCCCATAATCATGCGCCGCATAGTCCAGCAACTCAGTGAGAACTTGCGGATTTCGCTCCATATCAGATCAGTTCTACGTCGAGTAGACGCACATATTGCTGGCCGGAATGCATATCGCGTTCCTCCATTCCGCCTTGTGGCGTCGCGCGCGGGTAGGAGATCTTCACCATGCAAAGGTCTTCTACTGGAATTGTCTTCACCATGTCGGCGTTCGTACCGTATAAGCGGGCGAACAAATCCGACGAAAGCGCAGTGCTGGCGTGATATTTCCGATAACTTTCAGGCCCGTCGAAAAAGATGTCGAAAGTAACCCAATACGGTCCAGCCTGCTTGGACCTTATATGACGGCAGACGTCCCTAACTTTAACCATGGGCCACCTCCCGAGTTTCCGACTTGCGCGCCTCTCCAAGATCGACCCATTCGATCCTGACCAGTTCAAGTGGATCGTCCACCTCAACAACATGGTTCAGTTTGAATTCGTAGATGCGTCCGCGTGGTACGTCGGCGGGCGTGAAAGCAAAGCCGTAACTGGGTAGTTCCTTCTCCATATCCGCGGGATAATGGAAGAAGTACGGATTGCAGGCGTGCGCAATTGCGTTGGCGACTTCCTGCGTCGCCGCGGTAGAGACGAACAGCATCCCGATTTCCGGGGGCGGAGGCGTTCCTTCCGGCAGGGGCCTCCCTGATACTGCGTTCCACCCATACATTCGAAGGGAAATATGGAAGTCGCCAAGCTCGTCGGCAGGGATCGTGCTACGAGTGCGCTCGTAAAGCGCGGCAAGCAGTTTATCGTGAAAACCATCGACATCGGCCAACACGTCGGGATCTTGAACGCCGACGAGCATAAGCGTCTGAAACCGCCCGCCACCGGCTCCTTCAAGCTTCATCGTATAGGGCTTCGGCTCCCACTGCGATCCCGTAACCTTCACGGTGCGTTGATCCGACTGAACGTAACTCGCCTGCGTTACATTAACTATGCCGCCTGGTTCCGTAAGACGATATGGGTCGGTGTTTTCATACAGCATATGCGCCGATACGCTGTGCGGGCTGCAACGATTATGATCGCTCAGCGGTTCGACTTCAAATCCATCAGACCTGACGGTCAGCAGCACGCCTGCACCATCACGGCCTTCAGCACATTGCGCACCGCATTCCCCAGTCTTTCCGGCATGCCAGGCTGGACCCCAAGGTGCCCCTTTCCAAATCGGATACGATGCAAGGACCGCCGGATCAGTGGTCCGTCCCCCCAACACAATATCAGCCCCCGCTTCCAAAGCAGCGACGAAAGGCTCAACGCCCATGACAGCTACGATGTGATCGCATTCATCGATCGTGGCTTCGTCTAGCGCGCCAAGGGGCGGGAGGGGCCGAATCCGCCCCGCCGCGTTCAGACGCTTGACCGTTTCCTTATCTTGTTCGCTGTGAAGCAACGCCACTTTGGGCGAGATTCCCAATTCAGCGGCAACTTCAACCACAATGTCGCGCGTCCATTCGAGGTTGAGGTCGCCGCCGGCTTGGCCAGAAGTGCCGATGAGGATCGGAATGCCGGTTTTTGCATGGGCCTTCATCAAGATCGTTAGATCTCGCTTGACCGCACCACGATTATTCTTCGATTTGCCGAGAGCCAGATAAGCGGCGCCGCTGTCAGTCGATCCAGCATCGGACGCAATGGCATGGGCACCGCGCGCCAGGCCATAAGCAATCTCCTCTTCGCGAACACCCGCTCCGAGCGATCCGCAGGGTACAATAACCTTTATACCCTCGGCAAAACGATCATTCATGGCAGCTCCCTAGATGTTAGCGCACAGGCGACAGGCACATGCCTGCGATGCCCGTAAATTGCTCAGTATTCCCACCGGAGCGTTGCCCCGTAAGTACGTGGCTCATTGTAAGCGCCAAAGTTGGCGCCCAGGAACACTGACTGAAATGTCCGCGTGCGCTCATCAGTCAAATTCTTACCCCAGAGGGACATAGAGAAATGATCTGCGATGCCGTTCAATATTACTCGCGCATCGATAAAGTGCGTCGCGGGGCGAATTTCGGGCGGCTGGTTGCTATTGTCGTCGAAAATCTTGCTTTCGTAACGATAGTCTGCCGCGATCGTAAGATTGGTCCGACCTCCCAATTCGTAGGTGTAGGACGGCGATAACGATACTTTGTGCCTTGGCGTACGGGAGATGCGATTGCCCGCAAAATCAACGCCATCCTCGACATATACGTCGAACGTTCCATCGGTATAGGCATAGGCAGCCGACAAATTGAATCCGGTAAACAATCGCGCTTGCAGTTGGGTCTCAAAGCCCTTGATCGTTGCCGCACCCGCATTGGTTGTGAAGATGCCCCCTGTCGTTGGGTCAGCCTGGCGGGTCTGAAGATCCTTGTAGTCAAGATAGAACAAGGTGTTGTTCCAGATCAGCCGACCGTTGAAAAAGCTGCTTTTCTGGCCGATCTCGTACTGCGTTGCCGTCTCTGGATTATAGGCGGCCGCTGCATCGAGTGCAGAAGTCGGCGTCTCCTGAAAACCGCCGCTCTTAAATCCGCGTGATACCATGCCGTAAAACAGATGATCCGCATTAGGCTTGAAGTTCAGACCTGCGCGCCAGGTAACCGCATCAAATGACGCAGAAGTGGTCACATCGAACAATTCACTTCCACGCAAAGGCACGCGACTGCCAGTGTTGCGGACGCGATAGGTCTTGTCATCCTTCGTATAACGCGCGCCGCCTATGACCGAGAACTGATCGGTAAGCGGCACCGTTACGTCGCCAAAGAACGCGATGCTGTCGAGCGACGAGTCCTGGTTGTAGATTTCAGTCAGCGCGATTGGCGCAACCGCACGGGAGTCAAGTATGAATATGTCCGACCGGTCTACCTGCTGATTATAGTGGTAAAAACCAGCCACCCACTCCACTGGGCTTGTGGGCAGGGAGGATATACGGATTTCCTGACTGCTCAGCTCGGCCTGCTCGTCATTGCCGCCGCCGATATTGAGCCTGTTGAACCCAGGCGACGTCGACACCGCATTCCCGCCGTCGAAATCATAACGCAATCCGTAGGACAGATCGCGGTAAGAACCGAGCAGAGTTACAGTTGCAAGGGACGTGTCATAACTGACCTCACCACGGACACCGACCGTATCGCGGTTCTGATAGCCTACATCCGATCCGTAGGTGAAATCGGGATCCTGATAGACGCTGTAAAGCCCCGAACGCGGATCGCTCGTATCACGCTCCAGAACGTGGTTGGCCGGTCCAGTCGCGCGATCTCGCGTGCCATCGACCGTAAAGAGAACCCTCAGATCCTCGATTGGTTCGGCTAAAAATTGGAACCGGCCACTGAGCGTTTCCTGATCGTCTACATCCCTATTCAGGAATGCATTACGCACATATCCATCATGGCTGCGATAAGAGGCGCTAGCCCGAATGGCACCGCTATTGTTCGCGAACGGCATGTTGACGAAGCCAGCAGCATCGAAGCGATCATAATTGCCGTAGGTCGTTTCAAAAGACGCATCGACAGCCGATACGTCCGGCTTGCGCGTGATGACGTTGATGGCGCCACCAACCACATTGCGCCCGAAAAGTGTGCCCTGCGGCCCCTTGAGAACTTCGATGCGCTCAATGTCGAATGCGTCGAAAGCAATTGCAGCAGGCCTGCCCAAATAGATGTCATCCAAGAAAACGGCTGAACTCGGATCGCCTGCAGCACCCCGATCGGAAGAACCGATACCGCGCACCACCAAGCGAGGTTGCGAGGCCGGAAAGGCATCGAAGTTTAGGCCGACGGTACGCGTTACCACGTCTTCCACGCGCTGTATCCGCGCACTCTGGATTTGCTCCGCGCCAAACACAGTAACGGTGACCGGCACATCTTGCAGGCTCTGGCTGCGCCGTTGCGCAGTTACGATGATGTCCTGCGGCGCTGACGAGCTGACGCTACCCTCCGCGCCATTGCTCGGACCCTGAGGATTTACCGTCCCGGAATTTATCTCTTGCGCCGAAGCGACCTGGGTCCAAGCAAGAGCGATCACCGCCACTCCGAACAAACCCGCCTTTGATTTCAATGCCATCCTCATCCCTCTATTCCCGCCACTTTTTAGGTTTCGAGGCCGGATTTATGTTTAGGGATTCAAAAAGTCAATAACTGGATGCAATCCTATCATTTCATTTGCAAGGAGTGATGCATATGGGCCACCCGCATTAGAGCAGTAATAAAATCTATATAGAATTATCGCGTTGAGCAAAAACTGCCCCCTGTTGCGGTGCACCTGACAGCAATTGAATGCAATATTGACAGTTGTGGATGCATAGGGCAGTGGAGTATTAACGGCGCGTTGTTACAGTAGCGAGCCTATTTTTTGATTTCATAACATGGACTAACATGGATTGCTCAGCGACTGCTGCTTCCTCCGCGTCAATCGCCGCAAGGATTGCCTCGTGATCTGCTTGGGAATTGCAAATGTGCTCAGGAGGCGCTGTCGGGACGATTCGATACCTCTGCGGCACATAAGGGGCAACGGCGGGGCACAGCCGCGCTATGTCCCCGAAAACAGGATAGATCAGACATACGCGGATCGCATTGCGAATGGCAAGATTCCGCGAAACGCGAACTACCATCGAGTGAAAATCGCGGTTAAGTTTGTACCACACTCCTTCGATTTCTTCAGACCATTCGCCGCGGTCGACGATCGCGCGCCCCTGCCAGACCATGTTGCGAAGACTTTCAAGTTCTCCGATTGTCCAACCATAATCTATAGACAATCCACAAGCACGGCTCTCCAACACAGCGCGGGCTTCAATTGCATCCAGAATATCACGCAGCGTGATATCGCGCACGGCGTAACCTCGATTGATATGGTAGGAAACGAGGCCTTCCGCTGTCAGCACGGCAAGCGCACTGCGGACCGGCGTCCGCGACACGCCCAGCTCTTTGGCAATGGCTTCCGCCGCAAGCCGCGTACCAGCCGGAACGCGGCCCGTGACAATCAACTCACGTACCGACGTGAGGACCGTAAGTGTAGCGGGTTCGGCACGCTGGCCAGAATCCCTGCCATAATGATCTCTTGGGTTGTTTTTTTGCATAATGGACGAACCGTTAGCATCTCCGAACAACTATGCGAATGGCACAATGTGCCTTGGTGGCGACAATCGCTTTCTACCTTTCCTCCAAACGCACTTATGGAAATCTGATCATGCCGCTTGCATTGCTGGGTTTCGCCACTGTCGCGACCTTTATCTCACTTATCATGACCAAGCGTCTTTCAGCATTGGTGGCGCTGATTGCGATCCCGATTCTGTTTGGGCTCCTGGCCGGTGCGGGGTCCAATTTGGGACCTATGATGATCAAGGGCATCATAGCCGTCGCACCGATTGCCCTGCTGCTTGCCTTTGCGGTGCTTTATTTTGGCCTGATGATGGACGCCGGCCTGTTCGATCCACTGGTTCGACGGATTATCCATTCCGTTGGCAACGACCCGATGCGGATATCCATCGGCACGGCCGCTCTGTCGGCTTTGGTTTCGATAGATGGCGACGGTACCACGACCGCCCTGATCGTCATTACCGCCCTTCTACCAGTATATCGTTCGTTGGGCATGAATCCCTTAATCCTCGCAACCCTACTGAGCCTGACTAATTCTCTGCTGAACTTTGTCCCCTGGGGAGGCCCAAGCGCTCGAGTAGCTGCCGCACTGAAGGTCGATCTCGTCTCCCAGGTGTTCTTGCCGCTCCTGCCCGCCCTCCTCATCACGCTAGCGGCGACGTTCGGTTTGGCTTGGCTTTTTGGCCGTAGAGAAAGAAAGAGATTAGGCTGGACTCACGATACCATGCGGCAGGGTGCCATGGTCGAGATAGCGAGTCCGCCGGAACGCCGTCCGCATATGTTCGTGGCGAATCTGTTGCTCACTCTCGGACTAATGGTGGGTTTATCCTTGGGAATCGCACCGCTTCCGATCTTGATGATGGGCGGCTTCGCTATCGCTGCAACCATAAACTACCCGCGTCTGAACGACCAGCGCAAACGTATCGAAGCCCATGCCAGCAACGTCGTGATGATCGTGGCGCTTATCTTCGCGGCAGGCTCTTTCACCGGTATCTTCGAGGGGACGGGCATGCTTGATGCAATGGCCCGCGCCTTGCTTGCCGGGATTCCAGACGAGATGGGGCCTTATCTGGCCCCAGTCATGGCAATCGTCAGCATGCCGTTGACATTCGTGATGTCGAATGACGCTTATTATTTCGGCATAGTTCCCGTGGTGGCACAAGCTGCGGCCGTACACGGCATTCCACCGGAAGTGATCGCGCGCGCTTCCCTGATGGGTCAGGCAGTTCATCAGCTTAGCCCGCTACTCGCGCCAGTTTATTTGGCGTGCGGCTTGTTAGGAGTGGAGGTAGGCGAGGTTCAGCGGTTTGCGCTCAAGTATGCGATATTGATCTGCCTCATTCTGCTGATCGCGGCAGTCCTCACCGGCGCAATACCGATCGTCGCCTGAGATCGACCTACTGGAAGCAATGCCGGAGCGGCGATGACCGCCCACTCTTGTTCATTCTGCTCTTTTCCGGAGAAACATATGACGGCCCAAGAACCGCTTGCCGCGCGCCTGGCGCGTTATGCTTGCAATTTGGATGCTACGGCCCTGCCTGAGGGGGTATTGGCTTGTGTCCGCCAACGTTTTTTGGACAGCCTAGCTTGTGTGCTTGGCGCGTATGACGCTCCACCGATCAAGGCCGCTATAGCCCTTGCCAGCACGGTGCCAGTTTCGGCATCCGGAATATTCGGCACGGCACTTCGCACCACCCCAGATCTTGCCGCCTTCGCTAATGGTGCGATGGTAAGGTTTCTCGACTATAATGACGGATACATGGGCCGTGAACCAGGGCATCCCAGCGACAGCATCTTCGCCTGCCTCGCGCTTGCCGAAATGGGCAATATTCCCGGCAGGGAATTGATGGCGGCAATCGTAGTAGCATATGAAATTCAGATGCGCCTGCAGGATGCGGCAAGCCTCAACAAACACGGCTGGGATCATGTGAATTACGTGAACATCGCCGTAGCGGCTGCGGCCTCTCGTTTACTGAAATTAAATGTTGGGCAAACCGAACAGGCCATCAATCTGGCGCTTAATGGCCACATCGCGATGCGTCAGGTGAGGTCAGGCACCTTGTCGGATTGGAAAGGCTGTTCGGCGGCAAATGCTGCGCGCAATGCCGTTTTTGCGGCCCAACTCGCTGGGCACGGAATGACTGGTCCCTCCCCCATTTTCGAAGGGAAAATGGGATTCTTCGCACAATTGTCGGGGGCCTTCGAACTCGATGTAGAGGCCTTCGGCAACCCGGATAACGGGGATTATAGTATCCTGCGTTCCCTTACAAAGACCTTCCCGACGAATGGCGAACTGCACACCGCAGTCTGGGCTGGGATCAACCTGAAGTCACAGATTGCACCAGGCGATGATATCACCGCCATCCACATCGAGACGTCCGAGTTCAACCGCCGCGTCCTGGCCGATGAAGACAAGTTCAAGCCGAAGACGCGTGAAACCGCGGACCACAGCCTCCCTTACAATGTCGCCTGTGCACTCATCGATGGCGACGTTTCACTCGATACATACACTCCTGAAAGGATTGCTGACCCAAAAATCGCTGCGCTTATGGCCGTCACTACCGTGTCCGAAGATCCGGCCCTGACCGCGCTATTCCCGAGGCACTTGGCGAACCGGGTAACAGTTAAGCTAGCGTCAGGAGCGTCGCTGATCGACGAAGTGATAAGTGGGCCGGGTTCGCTTGAAAACCCGATGACCGACAACGATTTCGAACGCAAGTTCAGGCGTATGGCGGCTGCGCATATTTCCGATAGGGCGCAACGAAGCATATTGCAGTTCACAGCAAAGCTGGAAGAACAGAAGGATTATGCGCTGCTCTTCGCAGCCATGTCCCGTTCTTCCGAACAGGCATCACAATAATCCAAGCGCGGCCTGCCGTCGCGTTGCGCCTGGCAGGCCAGCCGGTCAAATAGAGCGGCCAACCCCACCCAACTTCCTCGCGCCACAGGATAAGAAGTCAGATTAAGTACGCATCGATCTACGATGCGTACTTAATTGCCACAATCAGATTGGCGTGCTCGTCAACGTGGACGGTGGCATCCGGACCCACTGCGAATGACGTTTCGCGCTCCTCGAAAACGGCAGGACCGGGTATCTCATCACCGGACTTCAATGCATAACGGTCGAATACGCGTGTTGTGACCCGTCCGAATCCGGGGAAGCTTACATCCCGCGAAGGCCGCTCTGCAGGCGCATCAATCGGTACGTGGGCCAAGCTGATCGATTGCGCTGGGAGCGACGCGGTAAGCCTCCAGTTGACTGCCTCGATGGGGTGGTTCTTGACAACGCGATCGAACATCTCCCGGTATGTCGCTTCAAAAGCGTCGCGAACCTGCCCGACATGCTCCGGACCCAATGGACCGGTGGGCAATGGGACCGTGACTTCAAAGCCCTGCCCAAAGTAGCGCATATCTGCCTGCCATCCGAACGTCACCTCTCCCGTACCGGCGCCGACCCCGGCGAGTTGCGCCCTCGCCTGCTTTTCCATGTCCGCAAACAGGTCGTTGACTTGCTGCCAATCAATCCGATCGATCCGGGCGAGATAACCGCGTGCATCATCAACGGCGGGCGCCGCGACAAGGAAGCCGAAAGCGGAAATCACGCCCGCGCCCATAGGCACGATCAGCTTTTCCACCTTTAGCAGTTTTGCCAGGCCATAAGCGTGAACAGGCCCGGCACCGCCAAACGCTAGCATCGAATATCGACGTGGATCCTTACCCTTTTCGGCCATATGCATGCGTGTCGCCGCAGCCATGCTTTCGTTGACGATCTCTTGAATGCCCCGTGCGGAAGCTTCGTCATCGATCTTGAGCGGAGTGCTCAACTTCGTTGTGATCGCCTCCTGCACCGCGCCTAAAGCCAGTTCCATTTCTCCGCCGAGGAAGAACTGGGGGTTAAGGTAGCCCAACATCAAGTCGGCATCGGTCACCGTAGGTTCGGTGCCGCCACGTCCGTAGGCAACGGGCCCAGGCACTGACGATGCGCTGCGCGGTCCGACCTTCATCAGCCCCAACCTGTCGATTGACGCGATCGATCCGCCACCGCCGCTGATTTCGATCATATCAACGACCGTCACTTTCAGCGGGAGACCTGATCCCTTCTTGAAGCGTTCCAAGCGGCCCGCTTCAAAGTCGTGCTTTACGTGCGGCTCGCCTTCTTCGATCAGGCACATCTTGGCGGTTGTCCCACCCATGTCGAACGAAATAAGGTGATCTTCCCCGATCTGACGAGCGATGTAGGCGGCCGCCATGGCGCCAGCTGCGGGGCCAGATTCTATAAGACGAACGGGAAACGCCTTGGCATCCTCAATGGTGGTGAGGCCGCCGCTGGACAGCATGATTGACAAATCTCCGTCGAAACCGAGATCAGCCAGTTCATCAACCAGCTTATCGAGATAACCATGAACACGCGGCTGCACGTAGGCGTTAACGCATGCCGTGTTGGTCCGCTCATACTCGCGTATCTCGGGCGCTACCGCCGATGAAAGGGTCAGATGCAGATCAGGATAAAGGTCCTTCACGACCTCCCTCGCCTGAAGTTCATGCATGGGATTGCGATAGGAATTCATAAAGGCGATTGCGAGAGCTTCAATCTTCTCGTCTTCAACTAAACTCCGCACTTCACGCTCAAGTCCAGAGACATCAAGCGGTTCACGCTCCCGTCCGTCAGCGTACAAGCGGCCAGCCACCCCACGCCGTAGATTGCGTGGCACGATTACGGGAACAGCAGGCTGAAATAGATCGTCGACATCGTAACGGGTCTCATGCCCCATTTCGAGCGTGTCCGCGAAACCCTTGGTCGCGATCAGTCCGACTCTGGCTCCCGTGCGCTCCAATACGGTGTTGGTAATCAGGGTCGTTCCATGAACGATGCTATGAATCTGGGCGGCCTGTGAATTCGTTTCCTCAAGCAAGCGCTTGACGCCTTCGACTATGGCTCTGCCCGGATCGTCGGGTGTCGTCAGGCGCTTGCCGGTCCGGGTGATGCCACGCGCCTCGTCATGAAAGACAAAGTCAGTGAAGGTTCCGCCGATGTCGACACCGATGCGTGCCGTCTTCTCCGTCATTTACCCGCTCCATATTCGCGCGCCGCTAATTCGGCGGAGACAAAGCCCAATTTCACGTCTCGCTCGACCATTGCCGGATCACGTTCTGCGGGGTCACCAAACCCGCCGCCGCCGGCGAAATTGAAGGTCACCGTTGATCCTGGCGTCAATTGGCCACGGGATTTAAGTCTCAAAGGCTGGTCTCCGATTGTTGCCGACGCAGGCGCACCGGGACGGCCACCCGCGATCCCTTGCGCCGGATTTTTTTCACGGTCACCTAGAGCAAGAACCTGCATCGGCTTCTTGGACACATTTTCGATTTCACAGGTCTGCCCGAGTCCACCGCGATGTCGCCCCACCCCGCCGGAATCCAATCGAAACTCCTTACGGACGAAGAGAATAGGCGCGACTGCCTCTAATACCTCAAGGCTACCTGCGCCGGAATTGGTGGGAAATGCAGTGGTAGCCAATCCATCGCCTTGCGATGATGCGCCCATTCCGGCGCTGGCGAATAGAATCGTGCCAAACCGGGCACCATCGTCCTGCATACCGGAAATCCTGGCGCGCAAGGCCGGTGCGCCGCCGCTGTCGGCCATGATCCGGTCGGGCATTACGGTCGCCAAAGCCTGATAGATCGCACAACTGAGTACATGCCCGGTAAGATGCCGCGCCGAAACCGCAGCCGGGAACGCTGCGTTCACAATCGATCCGGAAGGCGCCGTAACAGTGATTGGGCGGTAAGATCCTTCGTTGCGCCTCGTCCGCGGATCCAGCACGCACTTGAGAGGATATATCGAGTAAGCCTGCGTATAGTTCATCGTACAGTTCGTACCGCGATTATTCTGCGGAGAACTGCCAGTGTAATCGATGGTCATCTCATCACCGGAAACGGTGATCTTGCATTCGATGTGCGTGGGGTGATCATCCCATCCATCCAAGTCGATGGCGGAGCGATAGATGCCATCCGGAATTTCGGCGATTGCTTCCCGCATTGAACGCTCGGACAAGGCCTGTATCTCGCGCGAAAGATCGACGAGGTCTTCCAATCCAGTATCGGACAGGAAATCAGCGGTTCGACGGCAGCAAACCTCGTTGGCCGTAACCTGTGCTTCCAAGTCTCCGAGCAGCAAGTCGGGATATCGCACATTGGCAAGGAAAAGTTCGAGCATAGTTTCGCTACGCTCGCCCGCACGATAAAGATGGATAGGCGGGATAAAAACGCCCTCACCAAATATCTCTTGATTTTCCGGGCTGACGTTGCCGCCGATATCAGGCGTGTGCGCCGCAGTACCGGAGAAGGCGACAAGCTTGCCACGATAGAATACCGGTACAATCATGGCCACGTCGGGAAGATGACCTGTACCGATCCATGGATCGTTAGTCAGAATGACGTCGCCTTCCCGCCAGCTTTCGAGCGGGAATTTGGCAAGACAGGCACGCGCGGTGCGGCCTAGCAAGCCTGCGAAAGTCGGGATGCCGCCACTGCATTCTGCCAACGTTTCACCATCGACATTCATCAGGCACGTGGCGAAATCGTTTGACTCCCGGATGATCGGGGAGAAAGCGGTTCGCAATAATGTCGTTGCAGCCTCATCGGCCACGGCCACAAGCCTGCTCCACAGAATTTCAAGTGTAATCGAGTCAAAACGTTCCGCCATCCTATCCTCATCTATGCTTCAGTTTCGGCGAGCTTGACGATTTCCTAGCGGGCAAGGCCTTATGGTTCCAGTTCACAGTCCGCATCATTTCATCCATGCGGCTTGAGCATCTTGCGTCTAGGGAGCAAGATGCAGGTATCTTGACCGACATTGGCATATGGGAAGTAAATCGATGGATTCTGACTGGCTTGAAGATTTCCTTGCCCTGATAGACTGCGGAAACTTTTCCCGAGCCGCCGAGAAGCGCGCAGTGAGCCAGCCCAGCTTCAGTCGTCGCATCAAGTCCCTGGAAGAGTGGGTTGGCGCTACGCTGATCGACCGCAGTACACATACCATCCGTCTGACTGCCGCGGGAGATCGCTTCCGCAATACTGCCGAGGAAACGCTACGTCGCTTGCAGCTAGGGCGGGAGGAAGCGCGGGCAACGGCCAAGGCTGCGTCAGAAACACTGCGCTTCGCATCTACGCATGTGCTCTCCCTTACCTTTTTCCCGAACTGGCTCCGTACACTTGAGATCGACGCGCAGACCAATGCTACGATTGAGCTGATCGCCGATAATATGGTGGCGTGTGAGCGCCTGATGATCGAAGGTCGCGGTCAATTCCTCCTCTGTCACCATCATGAAGCCGCCAATGTCCGTTTGGGATCTGACTTCAAGTCCATTCGTCTTGGCAGCGACATATTATTGCCGGTCGCAGCACCCGAGGTGATCGCGTCCGGTCCGACGGCGGAAACTCCGCAACTTGCCTTTACCAGCGATTCTGGAATGGGCCGCATTTTAGCGGCAGCCTGGTCGGCAAAAGGGTTACCTCCTCCACCGCAACCCAGCTTCGCTTCTCATCTCGCCAGCGTTTTGACGGCAATGGCGCGCGACGGCCGCGGTGTCGCATGGTCAGCGCTTAGCTTGGTTGAAGCCGACCTTTCTTCTGGGCGACTGGCGCGCGCAGGATCACCAGAAGATGAAGTGCCTATCGAAATCCGGCTTTGGCGCCCCAAAGCACGTCAATCACCCGCAGCGGAGGCGCTCTGGACCCGCCTCCTCAAAATAGAGGCGGGTCAAGGCACATGATCTAAAACTTGGTATTTACCGATACGTAGAAGCGGCGTCCGATCAGATCATAAGTGTAAGGCTCGGTCATGAGGACGCCCGTGGGGTTTTCAAACAGGATGGGAGGTTTCTTGTCCAAGAAGTTGACGGCTCCTGCACGTAGTTCGATACGATCGGCAACCTTGGTGCCGACGTCCAGATCGAAATAGCTTACGGCCTTTACCCCTCTTGCCGTTCCACCCGTACCGACATTTGCCGCATTTTCCATCTTGTCGAGGAAACGCCAGCGAATGGATGCTGACATGTCCCCGAACGTCAGGGTTCCACTCGTAGTCGCCTTCCATTTTGGATGCGCCGTGGCGAACAGGTCGATCTGCTGGTTACCAATTGTCCCCGCATATTCCAGCTTTGGCGCGCCCGTCAGATTCTGTATTCTGAAGCTGCCCAGATAACTGACAATTGAATTCAGGGCGAAGCTGCCGTTGCCACCCAGACCAATATCATCGAAGTTAACGCGCCAGTCGATCTGAGTATCAATCCCTGACGACGAATAACTGGCGAGATTAAGCAGCGGGTTTCCTATTAATGAAATCTGGCCATTGTTCAGGTCGCGGGTCAGCAATCCACAATAATAATTATTGTTCGAGAAATTGGGATTGCCCACCGGATCAAAGCATTGGGAGAGTGCAACGTTGTTGGTGATTTGCCCGATGGCTTGGGTAATCGCAATATTGTAGTAGTCGACCGACAGGTTGACGCGAGACAGCCAAGGTGATGCAAATTTGGGGTTTAGCACCACGCCGACCGAATAGGTGTCGGCTTTTTCCGATGCGAGGCCCGTATTGCCTCCTCCTTGGAAAGGAATGCGCGGGTTGGTGTTGGTAAAACTGTCGATCAGATTTGCCGGAACACCTTGAGCCAAACAGAGTCCGCGAACTTGGGCGCTGGTGGCTGATCCTGCAGCGCGGTATGCGCCGCGAATGTCACACGGATCTCCAAGCCCGATAAGGCCCGGAGAACCGATGGGCGATTGGCCCAAATTGGTCGCGGCGAACAACTCGCCGGCACTTGGTGCCCGAATGGCTCGGGAATAGCCCCCCCGCAAGCGCATGCCCTCTATGACGAGCCAATCGGCATCGATTTTGTAAGTCGAGATACCCCCGACTGTATTATAATCCGAATAGCGATAGGAGGGTGCGAGATTGAATTCCTTGATGAGGGTAACGTCACGAAGTACCGGGATAAGCAATTCAACGTACCCCTCCACTGCTTTGGTGTTACCGCTGGAACCAAATACCGGAAGAAAATTAGCGAGTTCGCCACTGGAAATTAACGGGTCAGCGGCGAAAGCATAAGTATTCTTGCGATAAGAAGCGCCAGCGGCGAACTTGAGCTTGCCGGCAGGCAGATCAAACAAGTCACCGAAAAGATTGCCCTCCACTGTCATCTGGGTGAGTTTGGTACGGTTCCGAGCCACGCGCGAAATATAGTCTGAGCAGGATGCCGACACCGGCTGCGGGCCGAACAAATTATAGCCCCCTTCGCAAATGCTGCGACCACCATCCGGTGCACTCAGCAGCGTCTGGATAGCCGCCGCGCTGGGATAGCCGCGATACGTGGTGGCCTGAATGGTTTTCCCATAACTTCCAACCAAGCTCCAACTTATGCTGTCGCTGGCGAGCTTCCCATTCACTCCACCCGTGAACTGATAAACGTCATATTCATTTCGTTCTTGGCGCTGACCGGCCTCAACGGTGAAACGTGAGACTGTAAATGGCGCGTTGGGATTGGGCCGTGACCCAAGGTAAGTGCGAAGATCGGTGGGGATAAACGGATTAGTTACGGGAACGGACAAGGATCGACCTGATGTCGAGCCGGCATTTGCATAGGCGCCGCCAGTCGTCACGGAATAGTTCGTGTACAGCCCTTCGGCAAATATGCTCAAAGAATCGGCTAGCTCGAATTCCGCATGTCCAAAGGCGCTGACCCGCTCCAGCGGCGTTTGCGCCGTATAGGTTTCCGACAAGGCATAATTCAGGCTGTTATTGAAGATGCGATAGGGCAGTTCCCTACTACCACGATAGTTGACTACGCCGATCGGTGAAAAGAGCGTGCCATCAAGATTGAAGGACAGCTGTGTAGTTCGCGAGACAGCGCCTGGCCCGGCACCATAACGAGAAAATATCGTGTTGACCGCAGCTTGGCTCGGCAAATTTGAAGCGGCAACGTTGACCAGAGTATTTGGTATTGCCGGGGCGAGAACTTGTCCGCGCAGATGCGGCCGGTTTGTAAACGGCGCATCGTCGCGTTGCGAATAGTTGATCGAAGCGATGATCGATCCGCGACCTTCGGCAAATTTCGTCCCCCCGATGATGTTAAAGTCGCGTGTAGCCGCATCTCCCATGTCGCTGATGCCAAACTTTGCACTCGCCTCCAAGCCATCCAAATTACGGCGCAGCTTCAGGTTCACCACGCCTGTAACGGCATCTGAACCGTAAATTGCCGAGGCGCCCCCGGTAATGACCTCCACACTGCCGACCAATGCCGCCGGAATGATATTGAGATCAACCGCGCCATCAGGCGAAGAGGGTTGAATCCGTCGACCATCTAAAAGCACGAGCGTACGTTGTTGCCCCAATCCGCGCAGGTTTATGCTTGCCTGGCCGCCCCGCGCCTGGGTGTTTGTCGATGAGCTGGCAGACGCCGCTATCTGCGGTAACTGGTTAAGGCTGCTTTCGAGCGTCGGGGAATCGCTTTTACTGATAAATTCTTTTCCGATCGTCGTAATCGGACTAGTCGATGTGAAATCGCGTCTGGCGATACGCGACCCGGTCACAATGATGTCAGATGTCGAGGCTACCTTTTCACTGGTGGAAGTGGCTTGGCCCTCCACCGTCTGCGCTGACGCAGGCAAAGTTGCAGCACCGATCATCAGCGCGCAAACTGCGCACGAAGTTTTGCTTCTCATGATCCTATCCCCAAATAAATTTGTTTTTTGTCATTAAATAAAAATATACTGAAAATGAATTGGTTGATGACCAACAATTACTTCATTAAATTAATATCATTGATGCTAGATAGATGAGGTCCAGGTTAATTATTATCTTCATTAGCATCCACTGCTTCACGCAAGGCAGGAAGGCAGTATCGCATGCATATAAGAGCTGCCGGAATCATCGTCGACATTACTGCCGTAAGCGACCATCCAAGACGTGCTTCATCCCGGAACACGAAGTCGGTTAAGGCTCCTACGATCAACGGACCCAGGCTTCCGAACAACGCGAGTGGTATTGAGGTGAGTGCCGTAACGCGGCCACGCAGGTTCTTTGGCGTTACCATCTGCACCGCGGTGGTGAAATAGGCTATCAGCGGGATCGTCACCACGGCAACGATTGAATAGAACAGCAGAAACAAGGTGCCGTTCCGTAACAGGAATACGACCATGGCTAAGGGCAAGGTGCCCATCAACAACCATGTATAAAACCGGATTGGAGCGTCCCGAACGCCGCGCTTGAACAACCAGTCGATAATCATGCCCTTGGGAACGAGCGTTGCCGCGCCCGCCAAACTGATGGCCCCCAAGGTGGGGCCATAAATAGCAGGCGACCAATGAAACTGGCGATCGATGAAAGTAGGCACCCAGGCGATCAAACTTTGTCCACAAATGATGATGCAGCAAAAACCAAGCGTGAGCGGGATCATCAATCCACGCTTGGCCACCATGAAGGCCACCGCTCCACTTTCCGATGCCTCAACAGCGCGTTTAGCACGGCGCGGTTCGGAAAAAGTGAAGACGAGGAAAGCAAACAGAATAGAAGGGAAGGCAGCGACCCCCAACGTCAAGCGCCAAGGCTCGCTAAGGTTCATTGCTGGAAACGACCGCTCGATAGCGCCAGCCGCGATTAGAGCAAGCCCGCCGATGGCATAGGCGGCGGAAGAACCTATTTTAGGCCCCATTGAAAAAACAGAGATTGCAGTCGTCAATCGTGCACGCGGCATCTTGTCGGCAATCAGCGACATGGCGGCAGGCGTAAGCGACGCCTCCCCTATTCCGACGAAAATTCGCATCAAGAAAAGGGCCGCAAACGATGTGGCAAGTCCGGAAACGCCCGTCGCGATGCCGAATATCAGCGCACCGATCAGAATAACCCAGCGACGTGAATAGCGGTCTGCAGCCCACCCGAGCGGCACACCCGCTATAGCAAATACAATAGCGAAAGCGGGGCCAAGTATAATGCCCATTTCGAAGTCACTCAGTTTAAGGCTGGCCTTAACGCTGGGAACAAGCATCGTCAGGATGAAACGATCAAGATACGAAAATACATAGAGGACGGTGAGCACTATCACGGTCCACCAAGCATCACGTCCTGCGCGTTCTCTCGTGACGCTATCAGGGGCAGGATCGGGTGATCCCACCGGCCTATGCGAGCCAGTCACGGATGCTGGTAGATTCACGCGAACATACGCCTGATGCGCGCACTTGCATAGCCAGTACGCCTCAAGCCGCATTCGAAGGATGAACCAGGCGACACGACATTCGCCACGTTTTCATTGGAAAGTGTCACCACAAGTGTCCTCTCATTACTATCGAACTCTTCGGTTATTGACGACAGGATTTAAGCTGCATAGCCGTCTCACGGATGCCACAAATGTTGCATTATTGTGCGCATAGAATCTTGCAGGAAACGAAGGTATGAGCGGCTTTGTCGTGGCGGAAGATTGGATAAGCTCTCTGCCGGAACTGGTCTGCCAGGAAGCCATGGCCCAAATGTCAGTGCGCCAGATTGCAGCAGGTGCGGAATTGGCCCGCGTAGGCAATCCTGCGGAAGCCATTTATCGTGTTAAATCAGGCTATCTCAAACAAACGGGCCTTCAGGAAGATGGTGAGCGAACGCTGCTGACAATCTATGCCGCGGGAGCATGCTTCGCCGAAACCGCTGTTATTGTGGGACAACCCTTGAACCACACAACCATCGCCTTGACGGATGCCACAGTCGAATGCCTTCCCGCCCAGGCCTTTTGGAGGTTGTACCGCAATTGTCCCGAGGTATCTGACGCGCTCTGTCGCAAATTCGCACAGTCACTGCGGCGTCAGGTAGCTGAGCGGGAACAGTTCGCTTCAGCACGATTAAACGCGAAGATAGCGTCGCTCTTTGCCGATCTTGGCACGCGGACGGGCTCGGTCGAGGCTGATGGCCGACTCCGCATCAGCATCCCCTTCACTCAATTCGACTTGGCTGCCCATTTTGGCGTAACTCGGCAAAGCGTTCAGCGCGAACTATCCTCCTTCAAGTCCAATCGATCAATCATCAAACAATCATGCGGTTGGGTCGTCGATCTAACCAAACTGCCCAGTCTATCTTAACCTTTCACCCATCAGGCCGAGCAAAAATCCCGAAGTCGTTCTCCATCCCGTATCATCCACCTACGGCCGCTGCGCGCAATCATACCCGACCGCTTCAATTGCGAGACTTCGCGTTGCACGCTTTGCCGGGTGACATCGAGATGGTCGGCGAGATCCTGCTGAGAAATCGGGCAAGTAATCTCTACGCCATCAACATAGGACCGACCGAAGGCATTGGAAGCGTTTTGCAAGATTACTCCAATGCACTGACCCAGCCGCTTGGAGGCTTTCAACTCACGATTTGCTATTTGACGGCCAAGTGCGGCAGCAAGTTTTCTACATAGAGCTTCCGGAATTTCCGGATAGGCGCTACACAACTCCCAGAAGTCCTTCGCCGGCAAAATGCGAATTTCGGTAGGCGATAGCGCCGTTGTCGTATGGTTCAGGCACCTGCGTCCTAGAACTGCGGTTTCTGCAAAGCAGTTGCCTTGTGAATAGATGGCAATGAGAGTTTGCCTCCCGTCTTCCTGCAGTCCATGAAGCCGAACATATCCAGATCGCACCTGCATCACTCCCGGTGGCGGCGATCCGGCCTTACCGATTGTTTCGCCCACTGCGTAGGACCGATCGATGCTGCGGGTCTCAATGATTGATTGAAGCGCAGACGGGAGCGCCGCGATCCAGTTTTCATCACTCAATATTCCTTGGAGCATGTCACGACCCCGTGGTTGATATCGTCCGTGCGAGAAAATCCTCGACGGCAGGGATGACCCGCAAGCCCTCGTGAGCGATACCGGGCAGCACCGATCGCTCGGAAGGCAGCCCATGATCCAGCCAGTTACGAAAAAGCGTCTCGTTACGCTGAAGGCGATTTTTACCGAGTGACTCCATATCCGCCGCATGGTGAGCCACCGCCGGAGGATAAACAAATTCCTGAGTATCCTCGGCACCCACTAGCAATTGGGACGGCACCCGCCGCATCGCATCAAGATTCGGCGAAGTGCCGAAGCGAGCTGCGAAATCACGGGTTCCAATCCAAAAGTCGCGCGTATTGTCCAGCAAAGTCACGCCTCCAGGGGCGCCCACCGTCACTGACGCCAGGCGATCAGGATGAAGATAATAAAAGCGGTGAGCAAAATGCCCCCCCCCTGAGAACCCGAACAGATGGAAGAGGTCAAACGGGCAACCTACGATTTCGCTGATCTCATCTACCATTCCCAACAAGATATGATCGTAACGAAGCTCGCCCTCAGCGATATACTTGTATCCGTCAGCATTGTCGTCGCCAAGCACGCCGACTGGAAACAAAGGCGCCAGCACGACTACATTATTGGCTTCGGCAAAAGGAATAAGGGCATCGCGATATGCCATGCAACCGCGGCCCGACCCGTGCATCGCAACCAGCAAGCGGGGCTTGCTTCCGACGCTGTGTGCCGAGGCTGGCAAATGCATGCAGTAGGAAAAGCGTGGATCACCCCGGTATGCGAACTGCGCTTTGGGCCACATCGCTCGCCCCCTTTTAACAATGTTCATGCCCTGACCTTCTCTCGTGATGCAAAGCCAGTGTGGAGCCACCGGCAACTTAATACTCACATGAACAAAGCGACCCAAGTGAAGGCTGTCAACATTGATCATTTTAGTCTACATACCCGCTCATGTCTTACATCACAGCCGAACGAGCCGCGAACCTGCTTGGTGTCTCACGTGCGACGCTTTATGCATATGTCAGCCGTCGCGGGATCAGATCGATTCCTGTGGAAGGAACGCGCCAGCGTCTTTATTGGGAGAGCGATGTATTGAACGCTCGGCGACCGAAAGGGCGACCGCAACGATCAACTGAATTTCAGCTACCCGAGTCCAGCGTCTCGTTAGTCGATGCCGGAGCCCTTTATTATCGTGGGGAGCTGGCCGTTGACCTTGCGGAAAAGGCAACGTTCGAAGACGTTATCGACTTGCTATGCAAAATGCCCGTAGGGCATGCTGCAAGCTACCGCCCGATTAAGTTGCCGCCAATGGCTCAGGCCATCATTGGAACGATGGGCAGTTCCAGTGGACTGGAACGCGCAATAGCAACGCTTACTCTGATCGAAGCGGATAATCCCAGAGCGTTTGATCTGTCCGCGTCGGGCATGGCTACCAGCGGCGCGGAAGCCATAAGAACCTTCGCCGCAATACTTTTGCGGCAGGACAGCTTAGGCAAAGGGCCTCTGCACGAAATTGTGGCACAATCGATGGGGTTGGCCGATGGCTGGGCGGACCTGATACGCCGCCTGCTGATCCTCTCAGCCGATAATGGGCTGGAACCAGGCACCCTTGCCGTCCGATCCATGGCGGCTCTGGGCATCTCACCTTATCGTTGCATAACGGGCGGATTGATCGTCATGGGCGGACGTCAGAGCGCTGCGACCAGGAGCGAAGAAATTCGACGGTTCATCGACGATATTGACAAGCAAAATGTCAAAGATGTCATACTTCGTCGCCTGCGTCATGACGGCCGTATTCCCGGTTTCAGTTCAACTCTGTATCCGCAGGGCGACCCTCGCGGAGCTGCTCTGCTGGCGGTAATATCCCAGCGTTTTCGGGCCGACCCGGCGTTCCGGCCGTTGTTGGAAGCGGTGACGTTCGTTACCAGTGAACTCGGGGTCAAACCCAATCTGGCATTGTTCGCGCATTTCATCAGCAAACGTGTCATGCCCCATCAACGCGACACATTATTTGTGCTGGGGCGTTCGGCGGGGTGGATCGCCCATGCCATTGAACGCTATTGCGCCGGCGAGCAATCCCGCCCGCCGGCATTATATACCGGGCCACTGCCCCATGATAATAACGGGGAAGCCGATGCTAGACCACGGTAACCGTCGGTAACGACGCCTCTCCACCTTCCCGCTCCCGTAAAATTGCCAGGTTACGTTCATGACGTGCCTGATTAATCGGGAAATTCTTCACTACGAAGATAACGAGAATAGTAAATACGGCAACTGCCGGCACGTAAACCGCTCCAAGATTCCATAATGTTTCTGCTGGCAACGTACCAGGCTTCGCTTTAGTGGGGAATTGGATCAGCGATAGGATCGCGCCGGAAATTAAGATGCCCACCCCCGACACGGCTTTGCTGAAGAAGGCGTCGGCGGAAAACAATAACCCTTCGGATCGTCTTCCGGTTTTTACTTCAAGCTCCTCAACCACGTCCGATAGCATCGAATTCATCATGGCAGCGCTCATTACATAGAGCATTCCCTGCAAAAAGGACTCCACTGCAATAATTGCGAAGATGGTATTTGTACCGTTCTCTGGCAAAACATCAAAGAGCCTGAGAACGACAGGAACAGCCATATTTAAGAAGCCGATGATATAAACCGCAATCAACGTGCTGCGCTTACCCAATCTGACAGCGAGGGGCGGCAAAATCGCGGTGCCCAGCAATGTCGCGACTGCGGTCAACGTTGCTACAAGCGCCAGTTGCGTCTGAGTTAGCTGCCAGAAATATAGCCCAAAATAGAGGTCCAGGCCGTTACGCGCCCCGCTTACGATGGCAACTAGCATACCTGTGACAAGCATGATCCGTGCTGCGGGATCTCTCAGCAATCGGATGATGTCAGCGAAGAATTGCCGTTGCCCCGAAGTAGTGGCCTCCGGTTTACGTAGCCAAGGGATAAAGCGATGTGTGGCCATTGTCGATGCGAGGATTGAGATAGCCATAACGACAGAACCGGCCACGGCGAACGAGAAATAGCCCGATCTGTTGGTGACACCCCCTTGATCGTCCGAAAGGAAAATCTGAAACGCGGCGATTGTGAACAGCACGCCGGCAACAGTTCGGAAGAATATCCGAATACTGACGATAAGCGTACGCCTGTGATAATCGTGGATCAATTCAGGCGCGAGTGCAATCGAGGGCAGCTCAAAAAAGGTGTCGAACAGCCTGAGAACCATGAGGCATGCCAGGAGATAGTAAAAGAGCAACTCGCTCGAAATCCCGGCTGGGGGATTCCACAGGCAGAAGAAGGAAAGCGCCAGTGGTAAGGCAGAAACGTACATGAATGGATGTCGCCTGCCCCACCGCGATTTGAAGTTATCTGACAAGTACCCGACAAGTGGATCAACGATCGCATCGAATATGGTTATAATGGTAATGGCCAAGGCAACGGATGCCGGACTCATTCCAACCGCCTGATTATAAAAGATCAGCAAGAAACTGCTGAGCGCCCGCATTTTTATTCCTGACGAGCACGCTCCGACACCATAAAAAAGCAAGGTGGCCCATCCGACATGCGGGCGCTCTGCGGCGGGGCGGGCCTTGGAACTATTCATGGTTGCTCCACCGTCAGAATCCTTCGCGCGTCAAACTTAGGCACAGGTCCGGCGGTCGACAATGTTTAACGTCCTGCGCCGGAAATCTGACTCAAACATGCTGGCTTCATTAGCGGCGCATCGAGTATTTACGGCACGTGCTGATGCCAGTAATCTTTCCTGCTGTTGCTCCTCAGCCATTTGCGGGCACGATGACAGAGCAGATCGTACTTCCGGCGCCTTTCTGCCGCCTGACATCAGAATTTCGCGCCAAGCGTGACGCCGAACTGGCGCGGTGGACCATATTGGACGAAGAGGCCGCCTGCCTGATCGACTTGCCAAGTCCGATATTCCTTATCCGTCAAGTTTCTTACCCAAAGGCGCGAATAGAACCGGTCGTTGACATTGTAGGTCACACTGGCGTCAAATAATGTACGGGGCCGCCGATATTCCTGAAGGTCGTTGACCGCATCGTCAAAAATCTCGGACTGGTAATCCAGACTTCCTTCAAAACGGAGCCATCCCCAATCCATTTCCGGCGTGTTGAGGCCCAAGGTGGCTGTAACCGCATGTTCCGGCGTTCGCGTCAGCCGATTGCCTGCGAGATCAGCCTGCACCGCTGAACCATTTGCAAGTATCGCCGTCGTTTGTACAAATCGATCAAAGGTAGCATCGATATAACTATATCGGACAGTAAGGTCGATGAGCTTCACGGGAGCGAAGATGACTTCTGTCTCAATTCCCTTTATCGTCGCGTCGGCGCTATTCACATTCACGCGCGTTTGGCCAGGACCGGCGCTCGCGTCGGGAATAACGTTGATTGTTTGAAGGCCGTCATACACGGCGTTGAATGCCGAAACGTTGAAGCGCAGGCGGCGATTTAGCCAGTCAGTCTTAAAACCAATCTCATAATTGGTCACTTTTTCCGGGGCAGTGGGTAGCCGTGCCAGCGCCGCCGATGACGGTTGTTCAGGGAAGGCGCCAGCCTTGAACCCGGTCGAAACACTGCCAAAAAGATAGATGTTGTTATTCGCTCTGAAATCAGCGCCGACCCGCCAGGTTGCCAGTTTCGAATGCGCTTCGCCGGGCGTACCGAATGTTGAGAAGCCAACCGTAGGTGCTGCGCGGCTTCCAGTCAGACGCATCAACTCATAGGTTTTCCGCTCGTCGGTGTAACGAGCTCCGCCGAACAGGCCGAGGCCAAAATCGAACTTATACTGCGCCTCGCCGTAGGCGGCATAACTGTGCGTCGAAGCGTGCGCCCGGAAGAGGTTGATCGTCGTGGGAATGACTTGCGTTTGCGTTTCGCGATCTCGATCGATCTCATCATTGTTATAGTAAAGGCCCACCACCCAGGTGAGCGGGCCAGACCCTATTGAGTTCAACCGGGTTTCGACGGAGTAAGAATCCGCATGCTCCACCTGAACCGCTTGAATCGCAGGCACTTGGAGCCCCCGCGCCAGATTGACGGAGGCGGACTCGCCATCAAGATCATCAGATGAATCATAGTCGACATAACGCCACGCCGCAGTGGCCGTTAGCGCTGCAAAACCCAGCATGTCGGTGACGAATTCGCCACGCACACCTCCAGTTTGTGCCTTGATCTTGCCATAGCGATCGGGATTGGCAACACGCGGCTTATCGTAATCGTCAAAACCTCGCGGCTTGGTACTCCCGTTGTCGGGTAAAACCCTGACATTGAAGCGGGAAGATTGAGCAAGATCTTGTGTAGCAATGTCACCTGATAACAAGAAAGTCGTCCCCGATCCGAGGCCGAACATAGTCTGAAAGCGAGCGCTAAGCTTATTTTCGTCATCCAAAGGGCGACCCGTTGGCGTGCGCCGGTAGCCGTCATTGGTCACTGCGCCCAGAACGATCCGGCTTGCTATGGAGTCGGTCACTGGGACGTTCAGCATCATATGCGCGTCGCGCTGACCATATTCACCCAGTGTGAGTTCAGCGCTGCCTTCCGCATCGAGCTTTGGCTTTGCAGTTATGAAGTTGATGGCCCCTCCCACCACATTCTTCCCAAACAGTGTGCCCTGCGGGCCCTTAAGTACCTCGACACGAGCCAAATCGTAGAAATCGATACCCAGCATCGCGGCCCGACCGAGGTACACGCCGTCCAGAAATCCCACAGAGGACGGGTCGCCACCGGCACCCTGATTGGAACTGCCGATCCCGCGGAAGAATGGGCGAGGCGCGGCCCGAGGGAATGCGTCGAAATTCACGCCAGGAGATATCTGTAGGAGTCGCGTGACATCAGTCACGCCCTTGCTTTGAAGTTCCGCACCCGAGAAGGCCGTCACAGTTACCGGAGCATTTTGCAAGGATTCCTCGCGGCGTCGTGCGGTAACCACGATGTCGCTGATACCACCTATGGGCTGAGCCTCTTGCGCTTGATTTGGTTGAGCGAGCGAGGAACCTGCGGGATCTGCCGTAGCCTGCGCCGAGGCCGTACAGGTTGTTGCCATCCACAAGGCAGTAGTCGCCAAAAGTGCAGCATTTAACGGTTTCAATTTCATCAATCCTCCCCTTCTTCAGCGGTCGTATCTTGCCGCCCCATGCCGGTGCTCAAAGCCCATGCTCAGCTATCTATGGAATGAACGATCCTTCCCTGATTAGCATGACGCATTTGTTCCATTTAGCCTTTTTATTGGCAAGACTTTCGCGCCTGCACACGGATGAGGCAACGAAGAATGCTGATGCTCGACTGCACAGTAATTTGGCGCGGGCTGAACGGCTGGCGATGCCAATGCGCGTGCAGCGCATGGGCTTTAACTCTGCACTCGAGGTAGTGCCAGAGCCTGCACTTATCGCAGTTGAAGATTATGTTGGAGAAATTACGCAGATGTTCCGTGTTTACAGTTCAGACGATCTCGAACAACCCTGCAGCGCCCATGCCGTCTGCGGTACACATGGAAACGACGATATAGCGGACGCCCCGTCTGCGGCCTTCGATAAGGGCGTGGCCGATCAGCCGCGCGCCAGTCATGCCGAATGGATGGCCGACCGCGATGGCGCCTCCATTGACGTTATAGATTTCCGGGTCAATGCCAAGGTGATCGCGGCAGTATAGGCATTGGCTGGCGAAGGCTTCGTTCAGTTCCCAAAGCCCAATATCGGCAACGGAAAGCCCGGCCCGGTTAAGCAATTTGGGGATGGCGAAAATCGGGCCTATGCCCATCTCTTCCGGCGCGCATCCTGCTGCCTGAAACCCACGATAAATCCCCAGGATTTCTCGCCCCTCCGCTTGGGCGGTGGCACGGTCCATCACGATCTGCGCCGCTGCACCATCGGAGAGCTGGCTGGCATTGCCTGCGGTGATATGCCGCCCTTCCTGGACCACCTGGCCGTCTTTCCAAACTGTCTTCAAATTGCGTAGGGCGTCTATTGTAGTATCCGGCCGAATGCCCTCGTCCTGCGTGACGGTCGCACTCTCACTACCGGTGCGATTGCCCTCTTTGTCATAGAGCGCTTTCTCAACCGTGATCGGCACAATTTCTTTGGCAAACGCACCACTCGCCAGACCGGCGGCGGCGCGTTGCTGACTCATCGCGCCATACTCGTCCTGACGTTCGCGGCTTATGCCGTAGCGCTCCGCGACGATCTCGGCGGTCTCGATCATAGCCATGTACGCGTGCGGCTCACGGTCCGATACAGATTGATTAACGTAGCGCGGCGCGTCCTTATTTATGGTGAGGCTGATTGACTCCATGCCTCCTGACAACGCGATATCGATATCTCCGGCAATGATGGATCGCGCCGCAAGCGCCAGCGCGGTCAGGCCCGAGCCGCACTTTCGATCAAGCGTAAACGCCGGAACGCTTTGTGGCAGACCGCCAGCGAACGTGGCCATCCTGCCCGCATTGCCGCCTTGCGTTCCCCACTGATTGCCGACGCCCCAGAATATGTCGTCAATTCGTGCCGGGTCTATCCCCGCCCGCTCGATAGCAGCGTTCATTACATGCCCAGCCAGGACAGGCGCTTCTGTCATGTTGAACGCGCCACGGTAGGCGCGGCCAATACCTGTCCGCGCCGTTGAAACAATCGCTGCCTCGCGCATGATTATTCTCCAGTGCTAGAATGCGGCAATTCCGGTGATGGCACGGCCAAGGATGAGAGCATGTACATCATGCGCTCCCTCATAGGTGTTCACCGTTTCTAGGTTCATGAGGTGACGCATCACCCCGAACTCACCCGATATGCCATTGCCGCCGTGCATGTCGCGTGAGACACGTGCGATGTCGAGCGCCTTCCCTACATTGTTGCGCTTGACGATTGACACCATTTCCGGCGCAAACCGCCCTTCATCCATCAAGCGCCCAACACGCAGGCTCGCCTGGAGGCCCAGCGCGATCTCCGTCTCCATATCCGCAAGCTTCTTTTGGAAGAGTTGCGTTGCGGCAAGCGGTCGGCCGAACTGATGACGGTCGAGTCCGTACTGACGCGCGGCATGAAAGCAGAACTCCGCCGCGCCCAATGCACCCCATGAGATGCCATAACGAGCGCGGTTGAGGCAACCGAATGGACCTTTAAGCCCCTCGACACCCGGCAGCAGTGCGTCTTCTCCCACCTCAACGTCGTCCAGCACGATCATGCCCGTGATCGACGCGCGCAGGGACAACTTGCCTTCGATCTTAGGAGTGCTGATGCCTGGTGTGCCCCGGTCTAGCACAAAGCCGCGGATCGCTCCGCCATGTGCCTCGGACTTCGCCCAGATCACGAAGACGTCAGCGATCGGCGCATTGGAGATCCAGGTCTTGCTACCGATCAATCGATATCCGTTTGCGGTCTTCACCGCACGCGTCTTCATGCCGCCAGGATCAGAGCCAGCATCAGGCTCGGTCAGACCGAAACAACCGATAGCATCGCCCGCAGCCAGTCGCGGCAGATACTGCCGCTTTTGGGTCTCCGAACCATAAGCGTAGATGGGGAACATGACGAGGCTCGATTGTACCGACATCATCGAACGGTAGCCGGAATCGATACGCTCCACCTCGCGGGCGATCAGGCCATAAGCGACGTAGGATGCTCCCGCCCCGCCATATTCCTCCGGAACAGTTGGACCCAAAAGCCCCAGCTTACCCATTTCGCGAAAAATTTTGGGATCAGTATGCTCTTTCGAAAAGGCTTCAATAATCCGCGGAGCCAGATGATCTTGCGAATAACCGCGTGCCACATCACGGACCAGTCGTTCTTCTTCAGTCAGCTGGGCTTCCAGCAAAAATGGGTCAGACCAGTCAAATTTAATCACGTCATTCATAGCAGCGGAAACTCCCCACTTCGGCACATGTAGTCGACTGCCGATCAAAAGCCACCGCGGAGACGTTCAGGAGAGTGCGTCGGCGATTGCCTTGCCGCACTCAATCGTTCCCACAGCCCCGCCGAGATCGCGCGTACGTAACTTTGGCTCCGATAGCACATCTTCGATCGCAGTTAGAATGGCGCGAGAAGCTTCTAATTCTCCAAGATGGTCCAGCATCAGGGCCGCCGACCAGATTTGCCCAACGGGGTTGGCGATCCATTGGCCGGCAATATCGGGTGCAGAGCCGTGAACTGGCTCGAACAGTGAAGGAAAATGCCGCTCCGGATTAATGTTCCCGGCTGGTGCGATTCCAATGGTGCCCGTGCAAGCAGGTCCCAGATCGGAGAGAATATCTCCAAATAAATTCGAAGCGACCACTACGTCGAACCAATCGGGGTGCTGCACGAAATGCGCCGTTAGAATATCGATATGATATTTGTCCCAGCGCACATCCGGGTAATTCCGAGCCATCGTTTCCACACGCTCATCCCAATAAGGCATGGTGATCGAAATGCCGTTCGACTTGGTAGCCGACGTCAAATGCTTTTTCTCACGGCGTTGCGCCAGTTCAAAGGCATAGCGCAGAATGCGATCGACCCCGACACGAGTCATGACCGTTTCCTGCATTACGATCTCACGATCCGTGTCAGGGAAGATTTTGCCACCGATCGATGAATATTCACCTTCAGTATTCTCGCGGACCACAAAGAAATCGATGTCGCCCGGCTCGCGGTTGGCAAGTGGGCTGGGCACCCCCGGCATCAGCTTTACGGGGCGCAGGTTCACATATTGATCAAATTCCCTACGAAACTGGATCAGCGAGCCCCAAAGAGACACATGATCTGGCACAGTTTCCGGCCAACCAACAGCGCCGAAGAAAATCGCGTCATGGCCGCCGATCTGCTGCTTCCAGTCTTCCGGCATCATCCGACCATGCTTCTGGTAATAATCGCACGACGCGAAATCGAAGTAGTCGAACTCGAACCCGCATCCGTACTTGGCGGAAGCAGCTTCTAATACACGAATACCCTCGGGGACGACTTCCTTGCCGATCCCGTCACCGGGAATTACTGCGATCCTATGGATATTTGATTTACTCATGATTCATCGGCTCCTAGCCGCGCGATCCATCAATCAGGATTGCGCGAAAGTCATTTACGTTGGTCATCGTCGCGCCCGTCATCACAAGAGAGTCTGTGCGCTTAAAGAATTGATAAGCGTTATTGCTGCCCAAACTTTGCGCTGCGGAAATCCCCAGGACACTGCCGCGTTGTAGTATATCAGGGCCGATGATGGCCCCTGCATTGTCCTCTGTTCCGTCGATGCCGTCGGTATCTGCGGCGATCGCGTGAATACCGCTCGCGCCGTTCAGCGCCACCGCCAAGGCAAGGAGGAATTCAGCGTTACGCCCACCTCGCCCCTTTCCAGTAACCGTAACCGTCGTTTCACCACCAGAGATAAGGACGCATGGCGTAACCGACGGCTGGCCGTAATTCTGAACCTGATGAGCAATGCCGGCGTGCATCTTTGCAATCTCTCGCGCTTCGCCTTCGATCGCGCTTCCTATGATGAGTGGCGCATATCCCGCATCAAGCGCGACGGCAGCGGCCGCCTCAAGAGCCATCTGCGGCGTCGCGATCATATGATGCTGGCTTTCGAATGAGCCAGGCTTAGGCGTTTCACTCGCCGGATCGCCCAGCCACTTCAGGATTGAGCCGGGAACTGCCAGATCGTATCGGGTGAGTATCTCCAATGCCTCTTGGCGCGTCGTACTATCAGGCACCGTGGGACCTGATGCGATCGTCGACGGGTCGTCGCCGGGCACATCTGAAATGATAAGGGTTACGACACGCGCTGGCGCCGCAGCGAGCGCCAATCGACCGCCCTTGACGGCCGAGAGGTGCTTGCGCACACAATTCATTTCCGAGATCGTGGCTCCCGATTTCAGGAGCGAACTCACCAGTTGCTGCTCATCGATCAGCGGCACGCCGGGAGGAGGTGCAGTCAGCAGCGCAGATCCGCCCCCGGAAATCAAGGCGATAACCAAGTCGTCGCGGCTTAGGCCCTGCAGATGCGCGCACAACCGCTCGGTTGCCTGCACGCCAGCCTCGTCCGGAACCGGATGTCTCGCTTCGACCACCTCAATCTGTCGACAAGGCACTGCATGGCCATAGCGGGTAATCACCAGCCCTGACAAAGGACCATCCCAATTGGCTTCTACGGCACGAGCCATTGCAGCCGCAGCCTTCCCGGCACCCACCACGATTGTACGACCGGATGGCCTGAGCGGCAACGCAGGGGGCACGCATAATTCCGGTAATGCGCTTGCCACAGCCGCATCAAACATCCGCCGCAGAACCACCTGTGGCGGCACCGGTGTAGTAACCGCAACACCCGGTGCGGGATTAGCGTCCAAT
The DNA here is from genome assembly GCF_002953135.1 of Sphingobium sp. SCG-1. Taxonomy (NCBI): domain Bacteria; kingdom Pseudomonadati; phylum Pseudomonadota; class Alphaproteobacteria; order Sphingomonadales; family Sphingobiaceae; genus Sphingobium; species Sphingobium sp. SCG-1. The sequence continues at coordinate 394,937 of NZ_CP026372.1, read as the reverse complement.
GGACTAACCTGCACGCCTGCCATCCGCAACTACGCATTGCGCTGGCGGATTTTCTCCATTGAGAACAGCGACCACACAACGGGCCGCGACCATATTGGTACGGTCAAGCCCCTCTCTAGTAGATGCACCAGCATGTGGCGTGGCGATGACATTTGGCAGTTCGATCAACTCTTGCGTGACCGACTTGTATTCAGGATCGCTCTCACTCACAAATACATCAAGCCCCGCAGCGGCGATATGTCCGGACTTCAGCGCATCCAGCAGCGCCTTGTCATCAACCAGACCTCCACGCGCCGCGTTCACGAGGATTGCACCACGCTTCATCCGCAGCAGTGCCGACGCATCAATCATGAATTTGGTTTCAGGCGTAAGCGGCACATGCAGCGAGATGTAGTCACTACGGGTCAACAGGTCATCCAAGCTAACCAACTCTATCCCATTTTGCTGCACGAAGCCGTCGCCGCGATCTTCGTCCACAGCCAATATCTGAACGTCAAACCCCTTCAACCTTTGGACCAAGCTGCGCCCAATTCTGCCCAAGCCGACAATGCCGACAGTCTTCTGGTAAAGATCCGAACCCATCAGGATAGACCAGTTACCCGTAATCATGTTCTGCTGCGTTTCGCGGAAGCGATGGCCAGCCGCCAGCATCAGCGACATCGTGTGATCGGCCACCGAAGCATCATTGCCGCCCGCAGCTATGCAGACAACTTTCCCGAAGTCCTTTGCAGCCTCCAGATCAACCCGTTCGTAGCCCACGCCTCGTCGCGAGATGATTTGAAGGTCAGGAAGATCGGCCTGGAGTTCCCGCGTCACCCTCGCGTGGCCGACGATCCAGCCCGCCGCACCTTGGAGCAATGTGACCAATTCGTCATGAGAAAGATTGCCGTCGGCCTGACCCGCAGGAAGCTCTGCTTGGACAACGGTGCACCCAGCGTTTTCCAGGAAGGTAATCGTCTTATCGTCAAAAAAACGTTGAGTTACCACGACGCGCCGGTTGTGCACTTTAGACCCTCCCTCTGCTTAAAGCCATTGCTGACCGGGTATCGGCCTGCCGCCTCAATCGCAATCCAACATTCGGTATTAATTGATGCGGGTGACGTTGGGCAGGCAGGAACCTGAAAGATGTACGGCAGCCTTTAAGACTATGATACATATGTTGACGACTGCCGTACATCTTGACGAACATGTTGCATTGATGAATTACCGGCCCTCATCTGATCCGAAATTGATGAGGAGAATGTTATGGAGCGGGAATTCGAAGGCCCAATTGTGATCATGGTCCCCAACGGCTCATTAGGCGCAGGCGCGAACGAAGAAGAGATGGAATATGGCGCCGCCCAGGGCGCGCACGTGATCGCTACTGACGCCGGATCCACGGATAGCGGGGCCGCTTATCTCGCCCTTGGTATGTCGAAGAACAATCGAGCAGCGGTTAAACGCGACCTCACGATACTCATGCGAGTTGCGGCCAAAGCCCGCATTCCCATCGTGGTGGGAACCAGCGGCCAGGCTGGCGGCGACGCCAATCTGAACTGGACGCGAGATATCGCTGTCGAGATCGCCAAGGAGCTTGGCATTCAGCCGAAGATCGCCTGCCTCTATTCAGAGCAAAGCAAGGAGATTCTGAAAGCCAAGAATGCGGCAGGCAAAATCCGTCCGCTTGCGCCGATGGGCCCGCTAGATGACACGACCATAGATGATTGCGCCCATATCGTCGCTGCTATGGGTCCAGAACCGTTTGTGGCCGCACTTGAAGCTGGTGCCGACATCGTGTTGGGTGGCCGAACGACCGACACCGCCGCGATCTGCTGCTACGCGCTATGGAAAGGCGCGCCATTGGGACCAAGTTGGCACGCGGGTAAGATTGGCGAATGTGGCGGCCAAGCATCGGTGAAGGACATCGATGGCCGTGGAATTCTGCTGCGGATTAACAAAGACAGCTTCGATGTCGAGGCGCTGAACCCTGTTAATAGATGTACACCGCACAGTGTATCGGCGCATATGCTGTACGAGAACAGCGACCCGTTCATGCTGGTTGAGCCGGGCGGTGTACTCAACGTGACCAATTCCCATTACGAGCAGATCAACCCTCGCGTCACCAGAGTGTCCGGCTCAGTATGGGAAGAGAAGCCTTACACAATGAAGCTGGAGGGCGCTTCCGCCGGTCAGTATCAGACGGTCATGTTGGTCGGTATCCAGGATCCGGTCGTACTGAACGATCTCGATGCATTCGAAGAAAAGATGACGAAAGTGCTTTATGACCGCGTACGCAGCACGATTGGTGATGCTGCCGGCGACTTCCACATTTCTCTGCGTCTGTATGGTTGGAATGGAACGTCGGGCGATAAAGTGCCTGCAGGCACGCCTGCGCCCCGCGATGTGGGCGTTCTTTTCGTTGCCACCGCTGATACGCAGGATATGGCCACTCAGATTGCCAAAGCGTGCAATCCGATCTTCTTCCACATGTATATGCCCGGCCACGATTCGCATATGCCTAGCTATGGCTTCGCATTTAGCCCGGCCGACATTCCGCGCGGCCAATTATATGAATTCCGCCTCAATCACGTCGTAGAATGCGACGATCCAATGGAACTGGTGCGGACTGAATGGGTCGATTTAAGTGTGATGGAGGCTGCGTAATGACTACGGTTGGTGAAGTGTGCCACTATGTCCGCTCGAAGAATGCGGGTCCGTTTTGGGTGACGTTCGACCTGTTCTTCAAGAACAAGGAGGCTTTCGATCGTTATTCTCGTAGCCCGGCAATTGGACCCGATACTTTCAAGCGGCTTTTCGGTGCAGATCCGGAACTCGTAAAGAGCTTTCCGGTCGAAAGTCTGGAGATGGTGAAAATTTCCTGCGTGCGTCCCACGCCTTCGGGTTCTCGCGTCGAACGGGATTTGCATAGCGGCCAGATGTTCGTCCGCCTGCTCGATATCGAACTCGATTAAGTGATCTGCCGACCGACGGATTTTATGTCCGTCGGTCCTTGGCCATTAGGGTGAAGATAGGACAACTACATCTTCACCCGCTCTCGCCGCGAAAAGCTGCTCAATCAGTAGTGCATGGACGCTACGTGCAACTGCCTGGGCAATATAGCCTTTATCGGTAATTTCACCTCGGCGCGGGTCAGGAGCATCCGACAGGACCATTGCACGACCGACCCGACTGCCTTGGCCCTTTGCTCCGGCATTAAGTCGGTGGAGACCCTCTGCCACCGCAGCCCGTACTTCAGAACGATTCCAATTAAGATCAGGATAGAAGAGCACGCCAATTTGAGCGTGCCCTTCGCCACAGACTACTGCGTCGGATACGGCCGGTCCTACAGCAGACAATATCGCAAGACGTAGCTCGCTCACGCCGACGAACGTGCCGCTGGCTAGCTTGAAGTTCTCCGACAACCGTCCCTCATAAATGAGGCTGCTGGTCAGGTCCGCTGGGTTAGAAAGGCGAACAGCATCGCCCAATCCATAATAGCCTTCTTCATCGAACGCGGCAGCAGACAAGGCGGGCAAGCCCAGGTAACCCTGCATGACTTGAGGCCCCCTCACCCGCAACTCGGCCTTTCCTGCGGCAGGCACCAGCTTTACGGAAGTACCCGGAATCGGCAGTCCCAACATTCCCATCCGCGTATTGGGCCAATGAACATTGCAGATCGATGGCCCCGTCTCCGTCGCACCATAGCCGCTGCCGAAGCTGATTTGCTCCCCTACTGTCTTCACCGCCGTCGCTTCGAAGTGGTCGACCACGTCCTGACCCAACGCCGCGCCTCCGTTCTGAACGACACGAACGCGTGCGAAGAAGCGCTTGGCCAAGTTCCGGTCGCGCGCCAGTTCATTTGTCAGCATCATCCATGCCGCCGGGACCATTGAATGGCCTGTTGGCGAAATTTCTGACAGGTTTCGCAGTGTTTCGCCGAAGCGCGCCTGCGTGGGCAGGCCACGATCAATATACAATGTTCCTCCACGATGCAGCGACTGGTGAAGCACCGCGTGCGCGCCCATGCTGTGGCTCCATGGGGCCGAATTGACCCAAACCGGCGGGTCTGTGTCGTCAAAACAGGCAGTGAGTTGCGCCGCGTTGAGCGCAGTCATTGCGTGCGTGCATATCACTGCTTTGGGTTCGCCCGTCGAACCTGACGTCAAGAGATAGCGCGCAATATCATCTGGTCGTTCGGACGCCGCAGTAACCGACGATTGGTACAACGCTTGGAACGGGAGATCGCCGGCCCTTTCATTTTTTGACGCGATGACCGGCAGACCTGCGAGACAATCCAGCGCTAGTCCTTCAGCGAACAGAGCCGCATCTTCCACATAGACAGCGTTAGGCCTTAAAATGGCGCAAGCCGACGTCAGGCGTGCCGGATTTGCCCCCGCCAAACCGTATTGGGGTGAAACCGGGGCCGCTATGCCGCCTTGCCGCATCAGCGCATAACTTATCAACGCATTATCGATCGAATTCGCCGACAGGATCAGAAGCGGACTTACACGATCAATCCCCATTTCGCTCAGCGCACCAGCAAGTCGGTCGATCCGCTCTCGAGCCTCGGAAAAGCTGATCGTGCGCCAGCCTATACCTGATCGTTCGGCCAACCAGACTCGATCTGGTGCGACTGTCGCCCAGTAAAGGAGCGCCGCGTTCATTGATTTGAAGCGCGTGGAGTAATCACCAATATTGTCGATACGTACCTCGCCGCTCGCAAGCCTGCTACAGCGGAAGCGGTTTGGCGGCGTATAGCGGGCATCTCGCATGCCTTCGATACGCACATCTGGACCAAGAAGGACTTCCTCCTCGCAAACTTCTGCAGCAGCTTCGGACACCCGCATGCTGGTCATCTTCACCTCCACAAGATCGCTGAAATGTACCACTCGATTCAAGGCGTCAAGGTTGACGCAATGCTATCAACATGTAAGAACTTTGGCATGGAAGATGACTATGTAACCGCAGACGAAGCGTCGGCAATATTGGGCGTGTCACGTGCAACGATTTATGCGTATGTCAGTAGGAAAGGCATTCGGTCGCGTCCGGTCCCAGGTACGCGGCAACATCGGTATCGCCGGGTCGATATCGAGCAGATCAAAGCACGAGCCGGACAAACGGCTGGTTCCCCCAATAACGTTCAGATAACCAGCCGCATCACGATCATCCGAGATGACGAATTACTCTATCGCGGAAAAAGCGCCGCTGAGTTATCCGAGACGGCAACCTTCGAGCAGGTTGCTGCCAGGTTGTGGGATGTGGATGAGACAATCTTCGACCGTCGACCACCCCGGAGTCCAAAACTCTTTTTGCAGCTTGATAAGCTACTGGCTGCGGAAGCGGGCGTTGACCGGGCGCTTGCTCATATTCCGTTTCTGGAGCAGGCCAATCCGCGCGCGTATGATCTTAGTCCAGCAGGAATGGCTGCGACAGGAGTGGATATCGTCCGCTGGTTGACGGCCATCATTTTGAACAAGGGAAATGCATCGGAGGAGCCGATCCACCTCCAGTTCGAACGCTCATTATCGTTGCAGCCTGAACAAACAGATTTGCTGCGAAGAGTGCTAATTCTCGCCGCCGATCATGGCATAACCGAGAGCACCTATGCGGTGCGTATGGTCGCCAAGACGGGCGTCACACCCTGGCGTTCCGTATCCGTAGGGCTGGCACTTGCCGTTGGGCGACAGAGTAAGTTCGGCCAGAACGAGTCCTTGCGCCGCTTCATCGCAGAAATTCTGTCCGTTCAAGACTCAGAAGCAGTGGTGACACGCCAGTTAAAGGAAGGGCAGGAACTGCCTGGTTTCGGCAGCCCGATCTATCCTGACGGCGATCCTCGTGCCACCGCGCTGATCGCATTCTGCGAACGCGCGCTCCACGATCATCCCGGTTATCGGAAATTGCGTCGGGCTATAGAGTTGGCTTACGAATTCCGGGCGCTCCGCCCCAATTTTGCGTTTGTCAGCACATTCGCCGAAGCGCTCACAGGCCTTCAGTCCCGGCGAGAGTTTGTCGGATTGAGTTCAAGTGAGGCGCCGTATCTTGTCGGTCGATCGGCAGGGTGGGTTGCTCACTGTATGGAGCAGGTTGGCAATGCCGGAGGGCAACCAGCAGACGCCGGTGATTGAGAACCGTCCCGAAAGCAAAGTGCAAGAAATTGTCAGATTGCCTTGCAGTTTGATCGATCATCAAGCGGTTTTGGGTGAGATCCGATAATGCCAAAGCAGTTGGATGAGACTATAGGCGACAACGATCAATGGCTTTCGCGCCTGCCGCAGGCAACTCGCGACTTTGTTCGTGCGCATATGCGGCTAAGGAGCTTTGCCGATCGCGCTCTGGTATATGCGGTGGGCGACCAAGCGGATGGGTTGTACCAAGTGGTCTCCGGCCGCGTTCGACTCATGGCATACCCCGCGGCCGGGCGGCAGCTTCTGACGCTTGTTGTCAGGCCCAAGGATTGGTTTGGGGAGCTTTCGGTGATCGATGGCGGCCCTCGGCCACACGATGCAGTATGCCAGGGCAAAGTCAGCTTGTGGCACCTGCCGTTGCGGGAGATCGTCGCCTTTTCAAGGGATCACCCTGAAATATATGGCCATGTGGCGCTGATCGCCTGCGAGCATCAGCGCGCCGCACTCTCCTTCATCGGCGCCGTGTTGGCCAAATCGAGCCGTGCGCGGTTGGCCGGAATGATCTTAGGCATGGCGTCTTTCGGTGAGGCTTTCGACCATCCCGTTCTTCAGATTACTCAGGAGGATCTCGCGGGAAGGGTTGGTGTATCGCGACAGCACCTCGGCACGCTCCTCTCCGAGCTAAAAATCAACGGTGATATTGAGACATCTTATGGCTGCATTCACGTACTTAACCAGCAGGCGCTGGCGGACATGGCCAGCTGATACGCCACATCAACATTCGATCTCCAACAGCTCCTCGCCTGAGTCCCAGCGGGAACTGACAAGCATCAAGGCAAGGAAATCCACGTGACCAATAACGAGGATCGAAGCGGGCTTTCAGCGGCATCGCGAGTAATGGGAATACGTGCTGGCGCTTGGGCAATACTGGTGCTCCTGTCGATTGCCATGACCTGGACGTTGCGAACGCTTCACGTCCCGGCAGCGTTGATGCTCGGGCCAATGATCTCAGCAGTCGCGCTTGCCCAGGTCCATGGGCAATTAAAACTCGGTCGGCCTGTAGTGATGGCGGCGCAGGCGCTACTTGGCTGTCGGCTGGGCATGGCCATTTCACCTGACCTGCTGCACGCGGCACTGGGTTATCTACCGATACTTTTCGGCTTCTCTCTCCTGATTATCCTAATAACCGTGTCGCTTGCCGTATGCGTTAGCCGCGCGGGCTGGTTCCCTGAGAGCACCGCTGTGTGGGGGCTGTCACCGGGCGCGGCGTCAGCAATGGTAATGCTGTCGGAGCTATATGGAAGCGATCCGCGCATCGTTGCCATCATGCAATATCTGCGCGTCCTTGCCTCCGCGCTGATCGCTATCCTGGTCGGCACCTTACTAGGAAGCCCCGAAGCACATGGGCACGGCATCCCGATGACGGGCGCAGCCATGATATGGTTTCCTCCCATTGACCGTCTTGCATTTACCGAGACGCTTTTATTAGCCCTGGCGGGGGCGTTGGCCGCCTGGGTCAGTGGCCGGGCAGTGGCAGTTCTGTTCGTGCCGATGCTTGGAGGCGCACTCCTCCAGGTTACGGGTCTTGGAAGGTTAGAACTTCCTGCATTTCTTCTGGCAGCTACATTCGCTGTTATCGGGTGGAACATAGGCCTTAAATTCACCCGCGCTTCGCTGGCCGCATCTATTAAGCTGATGCCCCGAATTACTGTTTTGATAGCTGCGATGATCGGATTGTGCGGCGCACTTTCCGTTTTATTGTCCTGGCTGCTGGGAGTAGATGCGCTTTCAGCCTATCTCGCGTTGAGCCCTGGCGGACTTGACTCTGTTATTATCATCGCGACAAGCACTCATGTCGATCTGCCACTAGTGCTAGCGGCGCAAATCGTCCGGTTGATTGTAGTCTTAATCGTAGCCCCACCCTTGGCGCGTTTTATCGTGCAACGAGGTATTGCCCGTCGCACGAAGGAATGAACAGGTGACGGCGTTGGCGCGCGCAGGGCCGGACGCCTTGTTTAATGACGGATGACGGGGCGTTCAAAATGCGAAGCGTCGAAAACTTCCATCTACAGGTAAAACAGTGCCGGAAATGTAGGCAGCTTCGGCAGAAGCTAGGAACAGGACTGCCGCAGCCAGTTCTTCCGCTTCTCCCAAACGTCCCATTGGCAAATTTTTGGCATATTCCTTTTCGTGATCCGGCGTAGGAAATTTGCGCATCAATTGTTCGCTTCGTATCCGGCCCGGCTGAATACAATTCATTGTCACCCCATCTTGAGCAACTTCAAGCGAAACGCCTTTCGACCAGACATGCAGCGCCGCCTTGGCTGGCGTCGAAGCGCTCAGAAACTGAGGTTCGGACGTTCCCGTAATGGTGATGACACGGCCCCAGCCCTTCATACGCATCTTCGGCAGCAAAGCGTGAGTAAGTTCCCGGGCAGCGAAAAAGCCAATCTGCATAGCATCCCGCCATTCTTCATCAGGGCTTTCCAAGGCAATCGGTCGGCTTGCACCGGCAGCGTTGACCAAGATGTCGATTGCGCCGCCGGCGAGATGTTCCGCCTGAGTCGCGAGTAGCCTGGAGGTTCCGGTAAGTGACATGTCGAATGACAAGCTGACGATCGGTTGCCCTCCGGACGCTATCGATTCCTCAGAAAGCGCATCGATCATTTCGGTGCGTCGCGCCGCACCAATAACACGAACACCGGAACGCGCCAAAGCGAGGGCGGAGGCGCGTCCGATCCCTTGACTTGCGCCGGTCACCAGCGCCGTACGGTTCTGATAAGTCAATTCCACTGTTCGCCTCCTTTATATAAGTCTTAGACAACAGTCAGTGGAGAGCAGCTCCCGACGGTTCATGATCCAATGACGTGTTCCGCTATCCTCATAGGGCAACAAAAAAAAGCGTCTCGCAGGCCATGCATCAATTCATAGCTGAGGCATGATTGAGCAAGATGCCTTCCACCGATATTCCGATCACGGGGCTCTTTTCCCTGAGGAGGCGCCTAGCGAGCGCTGTCCTTAAGTCACGTCACACATCAAAACGACGTGAGGTGCGTCCTATTGGGCCGCAGCCACGCGCAACATCGGAGATACGGAATGCGGCGGCATCTAATTCGTACAGGCTTTGCAATGTGCATTGCCGCTGGACTCGCAACGTCCGGTGCTGGGCAAAAAGCGTCCCAAGAGGAAGCGAAACCTTTTCGCGGCCCCATCAAACCCGATCTCCCGCTAGCGCGCGGATATAATGATGCCGCAAAGGCGCTTTCCCTGGTCGACGACAATCCATTGATGCGTTGGGAATATCGAGTCTGGTGCGAAACCGGCTATAGGAGCCCTCGTGACGCAGGCACCGGGCAAACGGTGGACGATCCCGTTGACATCACGCGCGACTATGTTTCGCCCAAGGGTTTCTTTCATTCGACGGAAGCGCGGCGGCTCATGCCAGCCGGGGGTGTTCGATTCCTCGACAATGCATGGTATTTTGGAGCCGACGGGCTTGGCGTCGTTGTTGTCAAAACGCCAGAAGGCCTTCTTCTATTTGACACAATGAGTACGCCTGAGGAATTTCAGAAGGCTATTTTATCGGAAATGCCCGCCGCTGGTCTCGACCCCAAGGATATTCGCTATGTTTTCGTCGGCCACTATCACTGGGACCACACAGGCGGCGTCAATCTGATCCGCAAGATCGCACCAAGAGCAAAGGTCGTCATCAGCGAACCTGACGCCCGCATTGTCGATCAGTCACGCGCAGCCTTGCTGGCTGGGAACAAGTCGCCTTATCCTTCCGCATTAGTTTCGCCCCGCGCGCAGCCCAAAACACCCGAAGAGGCTAAGGAACTTCACGCCACCCGGCTACTGTCGATTCCCCAAAAATTCGACATCTTGGTGCATCCGGAGCCAGGGCTGAAAACCGGCACAATGATGATCCGCACTGGCGCCAAAACGGAAGTCGCCGCAATACTTGATCCAGGCCATACGCCAGGGCAAATGTCAGTCGTTGTTCCCGTGCTTCACCAAGGCACAATGCGTAAGCTCTTAGTCATGAGCGGCAACGACAATCCTGAAGAGGCAATGCAATATGCCATCTCAATGGACTATCTGCGGTCAGTGGCAGCGCAGTTAGGGGCAGACACCGTAATCAACACGCACCCCTATCAAAGCGCGATGTTTTATCATCTCCGTCAGCTCAAAGCCAACCCTGCGTCGCCCAACCCGTTTGCTATGGGCCCTGATGGCGTCGATCGATTTCTTGGCATCTTTGGCCAGTGCCAAAGGGCAGTGGCAAATCGTCTGAAAGATGGCACCTGGCTGGCGTTCTGATGCCTACCTAGCCCCCATACCCGTCAGCATCGCAATGCTGGCGGGTATGCGGTGCTCGATGTGGCGAGCGCCGTAGCGGACGAGTACTCCAAGGCCGCCCTGCTCGAAAGCAAGGTCCATCGCGTCAGATAATCACGCCCGTCAATGTCGCAGCGCCAATCAGAACAAGTGACAGGAGAATCGCCCATTTAAGTCCGAACCGCTGCATGGCGCCGACATCTCTGCCCAGCAGACTAGCGATCAGATATATTGCGGCGATCAAAGGGCTTAGACCATGAATGGGCAGGGCGAGCAGAGAAGCGCGTCCGATCACGACTGCCTCTATCTGGTAGTGGCTGGCGGTTTCAGCGATTACGGGAACCACGCCGAAGTAGAAGGCGTCATTCGATAGCACGAACGTTAGCGGCATAGCCAGAAAAGCGGTCGCTACACCCATCCATGGCCCTAAAGCGGGGGGGACGAGTGTAACTGCGCCCTTTGCCATGGCGTCGATCATTCCGGTCCCCTGCATCACACCAGTGAATGATCCGGCCGCCAAAATAAGCAAAACGATTGGCAAACCATTTTCGGCGTGCGCTTTGATACGTGCGCTTTGCTGCGAAACCGAGGGGTAATTAAGCAGTAGAGCGACCGAGAGACCGATCATGAACAGGAGCGGCAGAGGCAAAATGCCCGAGATTGCCGCACCGAGGATCATTAGGGTGAGCACCAGATTCAGGAAAAACATTTTGGGACGGAGCAGCGCCTCATCCCGTTCGAAGATAAGTCCTTTGTTATGGCTGTGCCTTCCGGTCCCTTCCACGGCAATGCGTGATCGCTCCCGACGTCCGAGATGCCATGAGACCAAAAGAGTTCCTGCAATTCCGGCCGCCAAGGTCGGCAACAAGGGTATAAAGATATCGGAGGGGTTAACATGGAGTGCAGCAGCCGCCCGGCCCAAAGGTCCTCCCCAGGGCGTAAGGTTCATGACACAGGCAGCCGAGCCCAGATTAACTGACAGCACGAGGGGATTCATGCCCAGCCTGTGATAGACTGGCAGGAATGCCGTAATTGTAATCAAAGCCGTTGTAGCGCCGTCGCCGTCTAGCGAAACGACAAGCGCCAGGATTGCGGTGCCCAACGAAACGCGCACTGGGTCGTCGCCCGCGAATTTTAGAACCCGGTTAACCAGCGGATCGAACAGACCGGCGTCGATCATCACCGCAAAATACAGCACCGCAAAGAGAAGCAATGTCGCAGTCGGAGCAAGGTTTGAAATGCCCTCTACAGCCATCGCGCCAATATCGGCGCCATGGCCCGCAAGCAGGCCGAATATCACGGGAATAATTGTCAATGCCACCAGAGCGGACAGGCGCTTGGTCATGATCATAATCATGAAAGTTAGCACCATGAGGTAGCCAAGAAGCATCAACATAGATTCAACAGTCCTGCGTGAGAGGTGGCGATAACGGAAAGGAAATCAGGCAAGAGCATGCCGCAAGGCGTCAGCTTCGACTCGAAGCATTTCCTTTATGACGGGGGCCACCTCATTAAACCGCACCACGCCATGAATGATTTTCGGCAAAACGGTCAGTTGAACGACGCAGCCGGCCGCCTTCAACTTCTCGGCGAGCGCAATGTTCTCGTCAAGTAGCGGGTCCATATCGCCAACGGTGATCCTGGCAGGCGGCAACCCTGCAAGATCAGCATACAGCGGCTGTACGCGCCAATCGGCTTCGTCCTGCGTGAGGTAGCTTTCCCAGTAGGTCCGCATTGAAGCAGACGACAGACCATGCCCTCCGTAGCCACTAAGCCGCTGCCAGGAGGGACTTGCGAGATTCTTGGAGTAGACACCATAGAGCAACATCAAGTGGCGAAAGACGCTGATACGAGCCTCCCGTAAGGCTATTGTCGAAGCCAGGACCAGATTCGCCCCGGCAGAGTCTCCGCCCGCGGCAAAGCTGCCGACCTCCAAACCATCCACAGCGCCATCCGCAATGATGCGGCGCATGACCTCCACGACCTCGTTAAATGCTGTCGGAAACTTGTACTCGGGCGAAAGCGCGTAACCGATCGACAGAACTGCAGTTCCGCTATCGCGCACGATCTGACGAAGCGGCGCATCCCAGCCGGCAAGTTCACCGTGACGAAAGCCGCCGCCATGACAATAGAACATCAGTGGCGGCCGACGCGCTTTGTCGGGCCAATAAAGCTTGCACGGTACATTCCGTCCATTGACGGTGAGGTACAGTATCTGCTCCTGCGCAAGCGCCACGCTGTCGGCGCCCGTCAGACCATTCATGCGGTTTAGATAATCCCGCACCGCATGAACATCACCGCTCGTCGGAGGAAGCAGGTTCGCATTGCGCAGCATGATGCGGACCGCTGCCAAGTCGGGATGCGCCTCGACCGATGGCTTCCCTACCAGATCGCCTGTTGGAGCAGGTGAAATTTGCATTCTTCGCTACTCCAACTGACCAGCAGATCTGGTACGGGCACTTTTACCTTTAGCGCAGAGCCGCATTCAACGTGACGCCCAGCTGACGCGGTGCGCCATATTGCACCATGTGATACCGTGCTGCATCATTGTTGGTCTGCCAAATGCGATAGGTCTTGTTTGTAAGGTTGCGGCCCCATAGCTTTACAGAAAAGCGTTCATCGAAGTGGTAGGTGACACTTGCATCCCACAGTGTCCGGGGCTTTCGGTATTCCTTGAAATCATTGATGTTGTTATCGAAAACATCGCTCTGATAATCCATTGTCACTTGCGCACGTAGCCAGCCCCAGTCAGCATCTTCCGGCGTTTGCACTCCGATGTCGGCAACAACGGCGTGTTGCGGGGTCCGGCTCAGGCGGTTGCCTGCGCCATCAGTTGAGACGGGCGTTCCATCGGCACGAAATGAGGATGTCTGGATAAATCTGGTAAAGAACGGCTCGATATAGGTGTATCTCACGGTAGCATCGAACCAAGGTGCCGGTGCCACGACCACTTCGGTCTCGATGCCCTTGATTGTTGCGTCGCCAGTGTCGACGGTGACTCGCGTTCCGGTGAGGCCTTGGCTTAAATCAGGCACCACCTTTGCCGTTTGAAAGTCGCGATATTTCATTATGAAGCCTGAAACGTTCGCACGCACCCGGCGGTCGAGCCAGTCGGTTTTCACGCCGACTTCATAGTTCGTCCCTTTTTCCGGATCAGTGGGAACCCTGGCTAAAGCAGCGCTACTCGGTTGCTCCTGGAACGCTCCCGCCTTGAACCCTGTGGAGATGGTTCCAAATGCAAAGATATTTTCGTTGAAGCGCCAGTTAGCGCCTAGACGGTAGGTGAATACGCCATCGTCGTATATGCCAGGAGACGCCGCAGTATCATATGCCGTCACTGGCGCGGCAATCGGACCCGTCAAACGCTTCGCGCTAAATGACTTTTTCTCCTTCGTATATCGTCCGCCAGCAAGTAGCTTCAGCCCGAAGTCAAAGCCGTATTCTGCTTCGCCAAACGCTGCGTAGCTGTCGTTCGTCGAGTCGCCGAAGAAGCGGTTGATCGTAGTAGGCGTTGCAGACTGCTGTGTCTCCCGCTCCCTGTGGATGTCATCGTGATTGTAATAGAGGCCTGCGACCCATTTTAGCGGCCCAGCACCTTGGGAGGTCAAGCGGGTCTCAACTGAATAGGAATCTGCCCATTCCCGCTGAAATGTTTGCAAGCCGCTTACCGGCACACCGATTGCGGCGTTGGTAGCCGCATCAGTGCCGTCGAGATCGTTCTCATAGTCAAAGTCGAGCGTCCGCCATGCTGCAGTCGTAGTCCAGTTGGCAAATCCCAGTGAGTCGGTAGACAGTTCGATACGCGCGCCGCCGGTCTTTGACGTGTTAAAGCCAAGACGATCCGGATTGGCACGAAGCGGCTGGTCTAGATCGGCATAGCCCTTTCCCGGAGTGAAAGGCTGCCGAAATAGATTGAAGCGCGAAGTATCGGACAAATTCTGATCGGAGATGTCGCCCGAGAGGAGCAGCCAGGTATCGGGTCCCAGTTCGGCGCGAACATGCAACCGGGCACTGAGCTTGTTCTCGTCATCGAGAGGACGACCGTCGAACGTACGTCGATAACCGTCATTCGATTCTGCGCCAATTACCAGCCGTGCAGCAATCCCGTCTGCAATAGGGCTATTTATCATCAAATTGCCGTTTAACTGACCATATTCTCCGAAGGTGAGTTGCGCGGAAGACTCCAGCGTATCGGTAGGCTTGGCCGTGATGAAATTCACGGCTCCTGCAACGACGTTTTTCCCCCAAAGCGTCCCTTGTGGCCCTTTAAGAACCTCAACCTGCTCCAGGTCATAAAAATCGATGCCGAGCATCGCCGGTCGAGCTAGATACACACCATCGAAAAAGGCGACTGACGATGGATCGCCGCCTGCACTGTTGCCGCCGCCGCCCACGCCGCGGAACCATATACGTGGCGCTGTCTTGGGGAACGCGTCGAAGTTGATTCCCGGAGTTAATTGAGCAAGCCGCGCAACATCGGTGATACCCTTCTGCTGCAAGTCTGCACCGCTAAAAGCGGTCACGGTAACAGGCGCATCCTGCAACGACTCCGCCCTGCGGCGCGCTGTGACTATGATGTCTTCAATAGCGGAGTATGGCTGAGCCTCAGGTCGCGAGCCCGCCTCATTCCCGGTTTGGGCAACCGCCGACCCCGAACATATCAATAGGGTCGCAGCAGACGCGAACAGCGGCACGTTCGTCCGGAACTTCATCATATATCCTCCCCTTCGCGGATACCTTATAGTTGGATCCACGCCCTGTTTTTATTCATGATCAAGTTCCCTCAACCAGAGCTCTATCAACCTCTATTCAGGAGCGAGAAGTCAACCAACTGTTGAGAGCGTATAGAACAAACGAGAGACATATAGAGGGTAAAGCGGAAATATGCATTGTTACATGCGCCTTTACTATCACTGCTTCCACCACTGCCTCATCTTCAGCTCTAAAGATGGATTATAAGTGACAACTATATGGCATTCTTTCCAAATGCTTTAGGATATCTCCAATCAACTTAGGAGAAGGATCATGGCTACTACATTGGAAGGTTCGCCCAAAATCCGGCAGCAGATTCCGGAGGAAGAGTGGGCATTGCGGGTTGATCTCGCCGCAGCTTACCGGCTGGTGGCGCTATATGGTTGGGATGACCTTATCTTCACCCATCTCTCGGCTCGAATTCCCGGCCCAGAGCATCACTTTTTGATAAATCCTTATACGCATATGTTCGAGGAAATTACTGCGTCATCGTTGGTGAAGATCGACATAAACGGCAACAAGGTGGACGACACGCCGGCACCCGTGAACCAAGCCGGATTTGTCATACATTCTGCGATCCATGCTGGCCGCGCGGATGCAGGGGCGGTGCTGCATCTGCACACCCCGCATGGGCAGGCCGTTTCGGCAATGGCCTGCGGATTGCTGCCCCACACGCAGACTGCCATGATTGCGCATCATGACGTGGCCTACCATGATTTCGAAGGTATCGCGACTGACCTCGACGAACGTGAGCGCCTGGTCGCCGACTTGGGAGAGAAAAACTCGATGATCCTGCGCAACCACGGAACACTGACGATTGGAGCGACCGTGGCGCAAGCCTTTCTGCGCATGTATTTCCTTGAGCGTGCGTGCGAGGCCCAGGTGATGATGTTAGCCGCAGGCCCCAATGGGCTGAACAACCCTCACCAAGGTGTCGCGGATAAGGTAAAGCTGCAGTCACGTCCGGAAGGCATGGGTGCGCTCGCTCAAAGCTTGGCTTGGCCAGCGCTATTGCGGAAGCTCGACAGGCTCGATCCCAGCTTCCGCAATTAAAGATTGAGTAGGGTGTCTCGTCACTCACCTCACCTGGGGTGGTATAAATGACGAGATCGGGAAATCGAAGCTATGCATTAACATTCACGACGTAGCGCCCACGCACCGCCGCATTCATTAGTGCTTCGGCAGCTGCAACGACATCATCCAGACCGATGTCGATGGCGATTTTCTCCAACGTCGTGATCGGCATATCGTCCGCAAGCCGTTTCCATGCGGCCAGCCGTGCTGCCTTGGGCGCCATGACGCTATCAACACCCTGCAGACGAACGCTTCGAAGAATGAAAGGCATGACGGTAGCCGGAAAGTCGCTTCCGGCGGCAAGGCCACATGCGGCTACGATGCCACCATAACGCGTCTGGGCGCAGGCATTTACAAGCGCACGACCGCCAAGAGTATCAACGACGCCAGACCACCGTTCCATCTGCATCGCTTTTCCGGCGTCTAGAAGTTCGGCGCGATCAATGGTTGCTGATGCACCCAGATCTTTTAGATAGTCACTTTCAGCCGCCTTGCCGGTGGCGGCTACAACCGTGAAGCCAGCTTTACGCAGCAGCGCGATTGCCACGCTTCCGACGCCGCCAGTCGCTCCAGTGACGAGTACCTCACCTTTGTCAGGCGTGAGGCCGCCTTCAACCAATGCGTTCACGCAAAGGGCTGCTGTATATCCAGCCGTTCCCAGGATCATGGCTTGCCGTGATGTGAATGCAGCCGGCAGGGGCACAAGCCAGTCGCCGTCAAGCCGCGCCTTTTGAGCCAGACCTCCCCAGTGCGCTTCCCCAACACCCCAGCCGTTCAAGACAACCTTATCGCCTACATGCCATTCCGGATGGCTCGATTCCTTCACTGTTCCAGCCAGGTCGATGCCGGGAACCATGGGGTACTTACGAACTACCGGCACTTTACCCGTAACTGCGAGACCGTCTTTGAAGTTGAGCGTCGAAAATTCAACATCGATCAGCACGTTACCCTCGGGCAGTTCTGCTTCACTTATCTGACGAATTTCGACAGTTTGACCCACATCATTCTTGTCGATCATTATTGCTGAAAAGCTGCCGTCCATATTGTCCTCACTCCGCCTGAAACGTTAGGTCTGTTCAAAAATCGTTTTGCACTTGGCGGAAATCGCGAAGCAGCCGCATTCCCGTCAATCGCGGGGTCTTGGATGCCACTCGATTAGCGATCATGGTCCAGTAGCCCCCGCATCAGCACACCAGCGTAGATGTCGATCGCTTCGTCACGCGTTTGCTGCCTTGCCCAACTCCGAAGGTCATATGCGGAATTGATCGTGGAGATGATGATGTTCGCGGCTATCATGGGATCTACCAAACGAATGGAACGATCCGCCATGCCGTCGACCAGCAGTCCCGAAAGCCAGAGAGCGCTACGGTCGAAACGTTCTATCGCCGCCACACGAACTACTTTTGGCATGGCTTGAAGTGCAGTGGTCCTTAAGAGCGGATGCACGCCATCGAACTGGAGGTTCAGTACAGAGGCGATCCCACTGGCCAGCTTGCGCGCTACTGGCCCTCCCAACCCTCTAATCAGCAACTGAAGCCGCCCCAACCGACGATAGTCGTTTTGATAGCATTCCAGGATCAGGTCATCCTTTGCGTCAAGATGATGATAGAAGCTGCCTTTCGTAATCTTCAATTCGCCCACAATCCGATCGACAGAGGCGCCCTTGTAGCCGATGTCGTTGATGAGGCGGTTCGCGACACGTAGAAATTCATGCTTGGCGTCGTCTGGTACATCAGCGTCCGGATCAATTACTTCCATCGGCCATGACGCGTTCGGCCCGGCAATTCCATTCTCGAGAACGTCTAACATCCGACGACGAATATTGGGCAAATCGCCTAATGGATACCGTCGCAACCACATTGCGGACCAGAATAGGGCCTCATTAAGGAGCTGCGCCCGCGCAGAATAGAGACGTTTGCGCTCTGGAGTATCGACGTTGCCGAACAGGCTACGCACATCGCGGAATATATTTTGATACTGTTCGATCAAGGGTCGCCGAGTCCGTTCCTCCAGCGTCCGAATTTCGGAAAGGATCGCAAGCGGCCGATCTTCCCCTCTCATCACCCGCGCGAACTGATCGAAATAGGATTGGACATAGCTGGCAACACGTGCCCGCGGCGAAGCTTCCTTCGCAGCATCCCGAACCATCGTGGCCAAGCGATGCAACGTGTCTTCGAACACGGCGGCAGCAAGCTGCTCCTTATAACGGTAATAATAAGTGACGCTGGTGGTGGTCAGATCGAGCGCCTGCGCAACCTGCTGAAGCGTCATGCCTCCCACGCCTTTATCATTGACCAAAGTCACGGCCGCATCGACGATCCGCGCCCGCTGCTTCTCATACCGTGCAGAACGCGCTCCGGGACCATCCAGATGATCGAGGCGTGGTTGTATGGACACCCTTGCTGCTTTCTCCCTAGCGGACCAACGGTATCAAGGCCGCGCGCAAATCCTAAATTTGAATATTCATTCTGTCGGCTCCTCCATACCGATATATGCCTTCTATGAAAAGGACGCAAATTTACGCTGACATCGTTTTGTTCTGGACATTTTTGTATGCGCGAAGGATTATGAACTATAATAATTCGAATCAGCAGTATGTAGGATAGAGGAAGTAAGGCGCATGGATTTTTCGTTTTCCAGTCGCGAACAGCACTTCCAGACGCGCGTGCGAGAGTTTATCAACGATGAGGTACGCGCCCGCGTTAGCGACTATGCGAACGAGTTTGACCCCAGCAATCGATGGAACCCGTCGCGGACGATCGAAGCCCTAAAGCCCAAAGCGAAAGCCGCTGGTCTCTGGAACCTGTTCATGCCTCCGGCCGGGGAAAGCAGGAGCGCCGAGGACGGCTTCACCTTCACGGGTGAACGCCTCACCAACCTTGAATACGCCCTTTGCGCCGAAGAGATGGGGCGGATCGCTTGGGCATCGGAAGTTTTCAACTGCTCCGCACCCGACACCGGCAATATGGAGGTTCTCCATCGCTACGGTACGCGAGCACAGAAGGATCGCTGGCTGAAGCCGTTGATGGAAGGAGAAATCCGGTCCGCTTTCCTGATGACGGAGCCAGAGGTCGCATCCTCAGACGCGACTAACATTCGCACGTCGATCCGTCGTGACGGGGATCATTATGTTGTAAATGGCCGGAAATGGTGGTCGTCGGGTGCTGGCGATCCGCGCTGTAAGGTGGCGATCGTCATGGGGAAAACGAATCCCGATGCCGAGCCGCACCGTCAGCAAGCCATGATACTGATCGATCTGGACACGCCAGGCGTGAAGATTGAGCGCATGCTTTCTGTGTACGGTTACGATCATGCGCCGCACGGACATGGTGAGATCACCCTGACGGATGTTCGCGTTCCTATCGAAAACATGCTCCTTGGCGAAGGACGTGGATTTGAGATTGCGCAAGGGCGACTGGGGCCGGGGCGCATTCACCATTGTATGCGCACCATTGGAGCAGCCGAAGAGGCGCTGGAAGCCATGACGAGGCGGCTCATTTCGCGCACCGCGTTTGGCAAGCGTATCGCGGATCATTCGGTGTGGGAGGAGAGAATCGCCCGCGCACGCATCGACATCGAAATGACGCGCCTCTTATGCCTGAAGGCAGCGGATTTGATGGATCGGGCTGGCAACAAGGCTGCCCGTAATGAAATCGCCATGATAAAAGTACAGGCTCCGCAAATGGCGCTACGTATCATCGACGACGCCGTGCAGGCCTTTGGCGGCGGCGGCGTGTCGGGCGACTTCGCACTGGCAGCGGACTGGGCGCATGTCCGCACGTTGCGCTTGGCGGATGGTCCCGATGAAGTGCATGAACGGTCGATCGCACGTGCAGAGTTCGGTCGCTACCGGGACATCAGTCGGTGAGCGACTTGGATCTGACCGCGCTTGCCCATTGGATGTGCGAGGCAGTTCCCGGCTTTACCAATTTACTGCGGCTGGAAAAGTTTACGCACGGTCAGTCCAATCCCACCTACAGAGTAGACGGCGACGCCGGAGCATATGTCTTGCGCCGCAAGCCGTTCGGAAAATTGCTGCCCTCAGCTCATGCGATCGAGCGCGAATACCACCTGCTAACGGCCCTACATCCCACTGGCTTCCCCGTCCCTCGCCCCTTGGCTCTTTGCGAGGATGTCAGCGTGATCGGTTCGGCATTCTATCTGATGGAAATGGTCGAGGGCCGCAATTGTCAGGACGGAACTTTGCCTGAAGTACCGACGGCAGATCGGCGAGCTTATTATGACGAGATGATTGACACGCTGGCGGCGCTTCACACCGTCGATTACGAGACTGTGGGGCTGGGCGATTTCGGACGACCGGGAAACTATATCGCCAGGCAGGTTGAACGCTGGACCACCCAATATCGCACGGCTCAAACGGACGACATTCCCGAATTGGAACGTCTGATTGAATGGCTGCCCCGCACGGCCCCCGAACAATCCAGAACGTCGATCATCCACGGCGACTACCGCATCGACAACCTGATATTCACGTCAACATCCCCGCGGGTCGGTGCGGTGCTCGACTGGGAACTCGCCACAATTGGTGATCCGATCGCAGACTTCGCCTACTTTGCCATGAATTGGTCCATGCCCCGTGATGGACGATCGGGATTGGGGGGCGTTGATTTGGCTGCCGGCGGCCTTCCGACACTGGACGATGCTGTCACGCGCTATTGCGCGGCTACTGGGCGTGATGGGCTGCCTGATCTGCATTGGTATTTCGCCTACAACCTTTTTCGGCTCGTTGGCATTCTTCAGGGCATTAAAAAGCGGGTTGCCGATGGCAATGCATCGAATGAACGCGCCGCGCAAATGGCTGAAAAGGTGACGCCTCTCGCCCGCGCTGCATGGGAAGAGGCGCGCAGAGCCGGTGCCCGCGAATAAGGAAGAGGAGCGAACGAATGGATTTGTTTGATCTGACGGGCAGAGTCGCCATCGTCACCGGATCTACACGTGGCATCGGCCGTGCGATAGCAGAAGCTTACGCTGATGCCGGTGCCCGGGTGGTGATTTCAAGCCGGAAGCAGCCCAGCTGCGAAGAGGTTGCTGCGGCGATCAACGCTAAGCATAATGAAGAACGCGCAATCGCTATCGCTGCGAGCATTTCCGACAAGTCGGCGCTTGAAGCCCTGGTTGCTGAGACCCGCCAGCGGTTCGGCAAGATTGATATCCTTGTCTGCAATGCCGCGTCCAATCCCTATTACGGCCCGATGGCTGGTATCAGCGATGAGCAGTTTCGGAAGATTTTCGACAATAACGTGCTCGCCAACCACTGGCTCATCACCATGGTCTCCCCAGAGATGGTGGAGCGCCGGGATGGATCGATCATCGTCGTTTCTTCGATCGGTGGCCTGATCGGTTCCGATGTGATCGGACCTTATAATATCTCCAAGGCAGCCGATTTTCAGATGGTCCGAAACCTGGCGGTTGAATTCGGCCAGCACAATGTCCGCGTGAACGCAATTGCTCCGGGCGTGATCCGCACGGATTTCGCGCGCGCTTTGTGGGAAGATCCCAAGGCTGAAGCGGCGCTTCAACGGGCAACTCCTTTAGAACGGATTGGCGAACCGGGCGAAATTGCTGGTGCGGCCGTGTTCCTCGCGTCCAAGGGTGGGGCTTATGTCACCGGACAAGGCATCGTCGTGGACGGCGGCTCTACGATCAAGAGTAGCTTATGAGCGGGCGCTTTACCGGTAAGAGCATTCTCGTGACGGGTGCCGGCTCGGGGATCGGGCTGGCTACGGCCGAGCTGTTCGCCAGGGAAGGCGCGAGCGTGCTCGCGGTCGACCTCGACGAAAAAATAGAGGGCGCTTTCAGGGAAAACCCCAGCATCACTGTCATGCGTGGCGATGCCGGTAGCGAGGCAGACGTTACGGCTATGATCGCCGCTGCCGTCGACCGGCATGGCGGCCTTGATGTCATATGCGCGAATGCCGGCATCAGCGGAGGCATGAAGGGCTTATTCGACCAAACTGCGGAAGACTGGGAAACATTGCTGCGGGTCGATCTTATCGGTCCATTTCTGGCGATCAAGCATGGTGCCAAGGCGATGCTCGCCGCGGAAAGACCTGGAGCGATTATCTGTACGGCATCCGTTGCGGGCTTGCGTGCAGGGGCTGGCGGTCCAGCTTATTCAGCCGCCAAGGCTGGCGTAATCAATCTTGTACAAACGGCGGCGCAGCAACTCACAGGGTCCGGCATTCGCGTCAATGCCGTCTGCCCCGGTCTGATCGAGACGGGAATGACCCAGGCCCTCTATGACCTGGCTCGCGCCAAGAACCGGGAAAATATGATTGGTCAGCTCAACCCACTGCAGCGCGGCGGTGACCCAGTTGAAATTGCAAACGCTATTGGCTTCCTTGCCTCTGATGAAGCGAGTTATGTTAACGGCCACGCGTTGGTCGTGGACGGCGGCCTTTCCACATCCCACCCTTTTGCCAAGCCCCGCGTGCTTGGTGAAACAACCTTCTAACGAGAGGGCATCATGATCCAGACGCACTTACACGACGACGTCCTTGAAATTCTCCTAGACAACGCGCCCGTGAACGCACTGGGGGCGGGGGTGAGGCAAGCTGTTGCCGCAGCCGTTGATGAAGCGCAGTCGGATGCTCGCGTGAGGGCAATTGTCATTCGGGGTAATGGCAAGTTATTCTCTGCCGGCGCTGACATCACTGAGTTCGGCAAGCCATTGGCCCACCCCTCCCTGCCGCAAGTAGTGGACGCGATCGAGGCGAGCAGGAAGCCAGTCGTGGCGGCAATTCACGGCATGGCGCTGGGCGGTGGATTAGAGGTAGCCCTCGGCTGCCATTATCGAATCGCCACGCCTAAGGCAAAGCTTGGTCTGCCGGAAGTTACGCTAGGCATATTGCCCGGTGCGGGCGGCACACAGCGACTGCCGCGTTTGGTGGGTGTCGAAGCTGCATTGGGTATGATCGTAACGGGCAGCCCCATCCTTGGGTCAAAAGCCGCAGAGATCGGCTTGATTGACCAGTTGTCGACCGACGAAAGTCTTGCGGCAGACGCGCTTGCTTTTGCCCGCACTGTTGATGGCCCACGGCGTACGGGAGAGCGCAACGTCTCGGCAGATCCCGCGCTTTTTGAGCGGTTTGCCATCGACAATGCCCGTGCCATCAAGAACCTCGATGCGCCGAAGGCTTGTATCGAAGCAGTCAAGGCAGCAGCCGAACTGCCGCTGGACAAGGGGCAGGAAAAGGAACGTGCGCTGTTTACTGCCCTGGTGACAGGCGATCAGTCCAAAGCGTTGCGACACGTCTTCTTTGCCGAGCGCGCCGCCGCGAAGATCGAAGGCTTGTCCAAGGACGTGCAGCTTCGACCGATTGCAAGGGTTGGCGTGATTGGTGCCGGAACAATGGGCGGCGGGATTTCAATGAACTTCCTGTCGGCCGGGATACCTGTGACGATAGTTGAAATGGCGCAGGAGGCGTTGGACCGCGGCGCAGGACTGATCCGCAAGAATTATGAGGCTACTGCCGCCAAGGGGCGGCTTACGACCGAACAGGTTGAAAAGGCCGTCGGTCTGTTGAACCCCACGCTCGACTTTGGGGCGCTCGATGACTGCGATCTGATTATCGAAGCCGTTTACGAAAATATGGATGTGAAGAAAGAGATCTTCGCTCGGCTGGATAAGGTCGCGAAGCCAGGCGCTATTCTCGCTTCCAACACGTCTTACCTCTCAATTGACGAAATCGCGTCGGCCACCGCCCGGCCGCAGGACGTGCTGGGGCTGCATTTCTTCTCACCCGCCAATATCATGAAGCTGGTCGAGGTCGTCCGCGGCGCCGAGACCGCGCAGGATGTGCTGGCAACGGGCATGGACCTCGCGCGCAGGATCGGCAAAGTGCCGGTGGTTTCGGGCGTTTGTTATGGCTTCATAGGCAACCGAATGCTGATTCCCAGGCAAGAGAATGCCAATGCTCTGTTGCTGGAGGGTGCTACGCCGGAACAGGTCGATCGCGTTCACACCACTTTCGGCATGCCGATGGGGCCATTCCAGATGGCGGATCTGGCGGGCGTCGACATCGGCTGGCACCGCGACGCTAGCCGGATCGAAAATGTGCGGGAGGCACTATGTGCGCAGGGTCGTTGGGGTCAAAAGACAAAAGCCGGCTATTACGATTATGACGAGAAACGGAAGCCCACACCATCGCCCGTTGTTGCCGAAATAGTGCAGGAGTTCCGGCAAAAGTCCGGGATCACGCCTCGAGAGATTTCGGACGAGGAAATCGTTACCCGCACCCTGTACACGATGGTCAACGAGGGCGCGAAAATCCTGGAAGAAGGGATCGCGCAGCGCGCGTCGGATATCGATGTGGTCTGGAACTATGGTTATGGCTGGCCGCGTTACAAAGGCGGCCCCATGTTCTGGGCGGAGCAGGTCGGACTGAGCCATGTCGTTGCAGCGCTCCAGAAGTACGAAAATGCATTAGGCGAAACCTTCAGTCTCTCGCCCCTTCTCGTGCGTTGCGCGGCTGAGGGTAAGCCGTTGGACCGTCCGGACGTTCGATAAACCACGACTGGAAGGAAGCACCATCATGCCATTGCGCTTCGCCGAACCGGCAAAAGAAGTTTATCAGTACCCGCTTACCATCCGGCATCTGCTGGATGGCGTCCTCACTCGAGCGGCGGATCAGCAGATCGTCTATCGCGATCAGGCAAGCTTCACCTATCGGGACCTCGTCGAGCGCATCGGCCGGCTTGCCAGCCTGTTAAAGGATGTCGGAGGCGATCAAGGTATGACGGTGGCTGTCATGGACTGGGACAGCCACCGCTATCTCGAAGCCTATTTTGCGATACCCATGATGGGCGCCGTACTTCAAACGGTAAACGTCCGAATGCCTCCGCCGCAAATTGCCTATACATTGCAGCATGCGCGAGCAGAGATTCTTTTGGTCCACCGCGACTTTTTTCCCATCATCGAAGCCATCCGGCCAGCCCTACCTGAGCTAAAGGCGATTATCGCGATCACGGACGGGACCGAAGACGATGTGCCGGCTTGGGGCTGCGGCGAGTATGAGGCTCTGTCCGCTTCCGCCTCGCCGGATTTCCCCTTTGAGGACTTTGATGAGAACGCGCTGGCGACGACGTTCTACACTACCGGTACGACCGGCAATCCGAAGGGCGTGTGTTTCACCCATCGTCAACTCGTGATACATACTTTGGCGGCCGCAGGTGCGTTTGGCGCTTCCCTGGCATCGCCGGGCATAGGTGTCGGCGACGTATATATGCCGCTTACGCCGATGTTTCATGTCCATGCCTGGGGCGTCCCCTACATCGCAACGATGTTGGGTGTGAAGCAGGTTTATCCGGGTCGTTACGAAGCTGCAATGATCTGCCGGTTACGCAGCGAACACGCCACTTCCTATTCGCATTGCGTACCTACGATTCTTGAAATGGTGCTTCAGGGGGCGGACCAGGCTGGCACGGACCTCAGCGGCTGGAAGATCACCATTGGTGGCTCGGCACTGACCAAGTCATTATGCGCCCAAGGTCGAAGTCGTGGCATGTTGATTGGGGCCGGCTATGGCATGTCAGAGACCTGCCCGATGATATCGAAGGCAGCGCTCCGCTTCCCCGAGCAAACCGCGGACGAGAACGCAGCGCTCGCGGCGCTTACAAGCTCCGGTATTCCGACTCCACTGGTGAGCGTCCGGATTGTGGATGAAGCGATGAACGACGTGCCCCAGGACGGTCATAGCCGCGGCGAACTCGTGCTGCGCGCTCCATGGCTGACGCCGTGCTACACGGGAGACGCCGAAGCGTCAGAGGCGTTGTGGCGTGGCGGCTGGCTGCACACACAAGACATCGCGACGATTGACGGTCAAGGTCATGTCCAGATCCGCGATCGGTTAAAAGACGTCATCAAGACGGGAGGCGAATGGATCGATTCGATCCAGCTTGAGGAGTTAGTAGCGACGACCGACGGTATCATCGAAGCATCTGTAGTTGCCGTGCCCGACGCAAAATGGGGCGAACGCCCCTTGGCGGTTGTCGTACCCGCACATGGTGTCACGCCCACGCTCGACATGCTGAATGCAACGATAGAAAGGGCGATCGCGGCAGGCGCCATTACGCGGTATGCCAAGCTTGACCGGTTCGAGATTGTCGATCAGCTTCCACGAACCACCGTAGGCAAAATCGATAAGAAGGTGCTGAGAGCGCGCTACTCCGACGCAGCGGAAGCGCAAAGGTGATGCGCTCCTTCGTTGGTTGCAAGCTCCCCATCTCGGCGCAGATGGAAGAGATGGAATGCAGACGCGAAGCCGTAGCCGATCCTCTCCGCTCTTATCGCTAACACATCACATGACGCATTATCCTCATGCCGTCAGCATCGCGTAGCATTCTTGAAAGGATCAACTGATGGATCTTCGTTTCGCACCCGAGGAAGAAGCATTTCGCGAGGAAGTGCGTACATTCCTGAAGGAAAAGCTGCCCACCCGCATTGCAGAGAAGGTGCGCCAAGGCAAACGGCTCACAAAGCAGGATCATGAGACATGGCATGCGATCTTAAATGAACGCGGATGGCTCGCCAATCACTGGCCGAAGGAATATGGAGGGCCGGGCTGGAGCGTCGCGCAAGCCTATATCTTCGATGTTGAAACCGCGCTGGCACACGCTCCGCGCATAATTCCCTTCGCCGTTTCGATGCTCGGCCCCGTCCTTATAAAATATGGCTCAGAGGCACAGAAAAGCCACTGGCTGCCTCGTATCCTCGACGGCACCGACTGGTGGTGCCAAGGCTATTCCGAGCCGGGATCAGGGTCCGACCTTGCCAGTCTGAAAACCAGCGCTGTGCGCGACGGCGACCATTATATCGTCAATGGGCAGAAGACCTGGACCACCCTTGCCCAGCACGCCAACATGATCTTCTGCCTTGTGCGCACGTCCACCACGGGCAAGAAGCAGGAAGGCATTTCTTTCCTGCTGATCGATATGAATACGCCGGGCGTCGAGGTCAGGCCGATCGTGCTGCTCGATGGCGAGCGAGAAGTGAACGAAGTATTCTTCACTGATGTGCGTGTGCCCGTCGCGAACCTTGTTGGTGAGGAGAACAAGGGCTGGACATATGCCAAATATCTGCTGACGTATGAGCGAACCAATATTGCCGGGGTTGGCGGCTCGATGGCCGCCTTCAAGGAACTGCAACGAATTGCCGCGACCGAGCGTAAGAACGGCAAGCCTTTGGCAGAAGATCCGTTGTTTGCTGCGCGCCTAGCCAGGCTGGAAATCGATCTTGAAAATATGAAGACGACCAACCTGCGCGTGTTGGCAGCATCCGGCGGTGGCGCCGCATCGTTGGAATTTAGCGCTATGCTGAAGATTCGCGGCACCGAAATTCGGCAGGAGATCACAAGCCTCACTCGTCGCGCCCTTGGCCCTTACGCGCAGCCGTTCATATCCGAAGCACTGGACGAGGGCTTTAATGGCGAACCCGTCGGTCCTGAATATGCGGCGTCTGCTGCGGTAGACTATTTCAACAATCGCAAGCTTTCGATCTTCGGTGGCTCGAACGAGGTCCAGCGCGAGATCATCACCAAAGCAATCTTGGAGCTGTAACCGATGGACTTTAACCATAGTGAAGATCGGCAGATGCTCGCCGACACGCTCGCTCGCTACCTGCAGCAGCGTTATCCAACAGGAGTTCGCCACAAGATCAGCAGCTCCGACACCGGCTGGTCCTCAGAGCATTGGAGCGCCCTTGCCGAACTTGGTGTCGTGGGAGCGCTTTTCCCTGAAGAGGCTGGAGGCTTTGGCGGCTCTGGCTTCGATATCGCCGCAGTGTTCGAACAGTTCGGTAAAGCGCTTGTCGTTGAGCCGTTCCTTGGAACGCTCTTGGCCGGCCGCATACTGTCCAAAGTACAGGGGCAAAAGCAACTGTTAGAGGAAGTGATTGCGGGTACTGTGCCACTCGCCTTCGCGCATGAGGAACCTCAAAGTCGCTATGATCTTGCGCAGGTTGCTGTACGCGCGGAACAGAACGGTGGCGTCTGGACATTATCTGGCTGCAAGGCTGTTGTCCCTCAACTGGAAGCCGCCAACCAAATCCTGGTTTCAGCGCGGATCGCGGGTACACCGGGAGAGGAGAGCGGCATTGGCCTGTTCCTCACCGATGTTGCCAGTTCCGGTTCTCAAGTGCGCGGCTACCCGCTGGTAGACGGCGGACGAGGCGGCGAACTGATATTGGCAGGCAGCCGAGCGACTCTGATCGCCGAGAATGGCTATTCTCTGATCGAAGATGCGGTAGCGACAGGTCTCGTCGCGTTGAGTTGGGAAGCCATCGGTGTGATGGATGTGCTTAAGGCAGCCACGCTGGACTATTTGCGCACCCGTAAGCAGTTCGGCGTGCCGATCGGCAAGTTTCAGGCACTCCAACACCGCATGGCGAACATGTCTTTGGAAATAGAGCAGGCGCGCTCGGCAGGTATTAATGCCGCTGCGGCGCTTGATGAGACGCGTGTCGCGCGTGAACGCGCAGTCTCCGCGGCCAAGTTCACCATTGGCCGTGTCGGAACGCTGGTTGCAGAAGAGGCAATTCAATTGCACGGTGGGATCGGTATGACTTGGGAACTGCCTCTCTCGCATTATGCCAAGCGGTTGACCATGATCGGCCATCAGTTGGGGGATGAGGACCATCATCTTGATCGCTTCGTGGCGCTGGGTCGTGTAGCATGACGGCAGCCGCCGACGTGCTGCTGCCGCAAGAGTTGCTTTCCTTTCAGTTGTTCGACTGGCTAGGCGTCGGCCAGCCTGAAGACCGGGAAGCTCTTACGGCTGCCATTGATACGGCTCAGCGCCTGGCGGCAGACGTGTTCCTTCCGCATTATCGGCAGGCAGACATCGAGGAGCCGCAGCTCGATGGGGACGGCGTCCATATTCTGCCCGCAATACGTCAGGCACTGCAGAGCTACGCAGAACTCGGGCTGTTCGGCGCAAGTTTTTCCGAGGAACTCGGTGGCCTTGGTCTACCTTTTGCAGCTTCGCTCGCTATCTACGGCAATTTCGCCGCCGCCAATATCTCGACTGCCGGCTACCCGATGCTCACGTCCGCCAATGCTCGCCTGATCGCGACATTTGGAACAGCTGCGCAAATCGACAGCTTTGCTCGCCCTCAGATCGAAGGTCGCTGGTTTGGGACGATGTGCTTGTCGGAGCCGCAAGCGGGGTCAAGTCTCGGAGACATCCGAACCCGAGCTGTCGCCGACGGCGAAGATGGCCTTGGTGTACGCTACCGTCTTTTTGGCAACAAGATGTGGATATCGGGGGGAGATCAGGATGCGAGCGAGAACATCATACATCTCGTTCTTGCCAAAATTGTGCATGACGACGGCAGCCTGCCTGAAGGATCGAAGGGCATTTCGCTCTTCATAGTACCTAAATTGTTGTCCGACGGGGACCGTAACGACATCGCGGTCGCGGGCCTTAATCACAAGATGGGGTTCCGGGGCACTTCCAACTGCCTGCTCAACTTCGGCGAAGACCAGGGCGCTATCGGCTGGCGCATCGGTGCTGAAGGGCAAGGGCTTGCTCAAATGTTCATGATGATGAACGAAGCACGCATCTCGGTAGGGATGGGCGCGACCGCGCTCGCTTATCGCGGTTTTCGTCAATCGGCCCGTTATGCACGTGAGCGAACACAGGGACGCGCGGCCGGCACTAAAAAAGGCGCACCACTGCCTATTCTCAGCCATCCCGATGTACGTCGGATGCTCTTGCAACAGAAAATCTATGCTGAGGGAGCGTTGGCGCTCTGTCTTTTTTGTGCCGACCTCGTGGACAAGGGCGATGCGGACTCAGAAAGCCTGCTTGCACTTCTTACACCTGTCGCAAAAACCTGGCCGTCTGAATTTGGACTAATCGCCAATGACCTCGCGATCCAAGTTCATGGCGGCTACGGCTATACACGCGACTTTGATGTTGAGCAGCTTTGGCGTGACAACCGATTGAACCCGATCCACGAAGGCACCACAGGGATACAGGGCATCGATCTCCTTGGCCGCAAGATCCTGCTGTCCGATGGGCGCTCTCTTGCCCTGCTGCGTGACCGGATCACCGCTACTGCGGCCAGGGGTCAGGAACGGCCTGAGTGGCAATCGCTCGCCACAGATTTGCTCGATTTCTGGCGCTATGCTGACGAAGTCATCGCAGGCTTGCGTAGCCGCCAGCAACCTGAAGCTTATGATGACGCTACGCTATTCCTGCGGGCTTTTGGTCATGGTGTGGTCGCTTGGCTCTGGCTCGATCAGGCGCTACTTGGGCAGTCCCAAGCCAGTGCTGCCTTACATGACGGGCTTCGCTACGCCTGCCGCTTCTTCTTCGAGTCTGAACTGCCACAGGCACGCACTTGGCTTGCCATTGTCGGCCGCCATAGCACTCTCGTCCGGGACGTTCCGGATGCCGTGCTGGCATGAGCACGGGGGTGGACGCTCTTCGCGCTGAAATTGCAATCCCGCGTCGCTCGGGTTGGATTACCGTAGATCAATCGATGATCGACCGCTTCGCGGATGCAACCTCCGATCATCAATTCATCCACGTCGATCCGGTTCGCGCCGCTGGGACCCCGTTTGAGGGCACAGTCGCGCACGGCTTCCTTACACTTTCATTATTGCCCAAGCTTCAGGCGGTGATCGCTGATGGTGATCTCATCGAGGCCAAGATGTCCGTCAACTACGGGTTCGACCGAGTCCGGTTTATTCATCCCGTGCGGGCCGGAAGCCGCATTCGCGGCAGCTTCACACTCACGGGCATCGAAGAGAAGCGTCCAGGCCAGTTCCAGCAGAGCCACGAGGTTTGCGTCGAAATCGAACATATCGAGAAGCCAGCACTGACCGCTTTATGGCTTTCCCAACTTTTCATTTGATAATTTTTTCAGGAGAACATCATGCGCGATGCCGTTATCGTTTCCACCGCCCGTACGCCTATCGGCCGAGCTTATCGCGGCGCCTTCAACGCCACCCCTGCCCCCACTCTTGCCGCCCACGCGATCCGCGCGGCCGTAGAGCGTTCAGGCATTGATCCGTCCGAAATTGACGATCTCGTCTTCGGCGCGGCGCTGCCGCAGGGTACGCAGCATACGATCGGTCGCACCGCCGCCTTGCGCGCTGGTCTGCCAGCCACGGTGGCCGGCATGACAATCGACCGGCAATGCTCGTCAGGCCTGATGGCCATAGCGACGGCTGCCAAGCAGGTGATTGTCGACCGGATGGATGTCGTTGTCGCCGGCGGTGTCGAATCTATTTCGACGGTGCAGACGCCCGACTTGCGGGTTGACCGTGATCCTGAACTGCTCGCTATGGTGCCTGACATCTATATGCCGATGCTGCAGACCGCCGAGGTCGTTGCCAAGCGTTATGGCATCTCACGCGAGCGGCAGGATGCTTATGGACTTCGTTCGCAGTTGCTGACGGCAAAGGCGCAAGCTGCCGGTGCCTTTGACCAGGAGATTGTCCCCGTCACCGCGACGATGGCAGTGGCCGATAAGAATACGGGTGAAACTTCGCGTAAAGACATCACGTTATCCAAGGATGAGGGCAATCGGCCGGATACCACTGCGGAAGGTCTTGCTTCACTTAAAACGATAGTGGACGGCGGCGTAATTACCGCCGGCAATGCTTCCCAGTTGTCCGACGGCGCTTCAGCCTGCGTCGTCATGGACGCCGCATTCGCTGCGAAACGCGGCCTTTCGCCGATCGGCCGCTATATCGGTATGGCAGTGGCAGGTACCGAACCCGACGAGATGGGCATTGGTCCGGTCTTTGCAGTGCCCAGATTGCTGTCGCGCTTTGGGCTGGGCGTAAACGATGTCGATCTTTGGGAATTGAATGAGGCTTTCGCGGTTCAGGTTCTGTACTGTCAGGAGCAACTGGGTATCCCCGACGAGAAGCTGAATGTCAGTGGAGGCGCGATTTCGATCGGCCATCCTTATGGCATGTCCGGCGCGCGCATGGTCGGCCACGCGTTGATCGAGGGTAAAAAGCGAGGCGCCCGTCACGTGGTCATTACCATGTGCATCGGCGGCGGCATGGGAGCAGCCGGCCTGTTCGAGGTGCTGTAACGTCAGCTACCGGATTGGATAATCAGTGGTGGCGAAATTTCCCGGCGCCGTAGTTACACGACAAAGGCCATATAAACCACGGTGCAACACGCGCTCGACGACGAGCGCGTGTTGCCTGCTGGCTCCGTCTTGAACCTGTAAATGATACTATCATCGCTACATCTTCCCGTCATCACATTGACCGCAGCAGTGATATCTTAGAGCAAGTCTTCAACGCGGATCGGTAGATGTCGTATGCGCTTGCCGGTAGCATGATAGACGGCATTCACAATCGCGGCCGTGGCTCCAACCATGGCAACCTCTCCAACACCCTTGGCGCCTGAGATATTGAGAGCCGTGTCCGGCTGATCGAGCAATTCAACTTCGATGTCGCCAATATCGGCGTTAACCGGCACGATATAGTCGGCCAGATCGTTGTTGAGAACTCGCCCGAAACGTGGATCGACCTCGCCGATCTCACGGAGCGCCGCACCGACACCCCAGACAACGCCACCCCGAACCTGGCTCGCCGCCGTGCGATGGTTCATCACACGTCCGCAATCGGCCACGCTGACAACACGCGAAACTCGCACCCGGCCGGTCGTCGTTTCGACATGTACCTCAGCGAAATGGGCTATCCAGCTCCATGCGCTGAACGGCGGATCTCCACCACCTGGACCGCCCGATGCCCCACCGCCTGCTGAAGCGCCGCCCGGCGAAGCTTGTGGCAACTCGACGTCAAGAAACGGGCGTCGCGCTCGCGCAAGCACTGCGTGCGCAGGCCCTTCGGCCTCCTGGGGGCCGACAAGTGCCACCAGTTGCTCACGCATTTTCAGCGCAACCGCACGTACCGCAGGCGCAGCGCTGGAGCAGCCCCAGGAACCGGCAGTCAGGCTCTGCGGGGCGGCTGCGGTTTCACCCAGTTCAATGGTCAGGCGGGCG
The DNA here is from genome assembly GCF_002953135.1 of Sphingobium sp. SCG-1. Taxonomy (NCBI): domain Bacteria; kingdom Pseudomonadati; phylum Pseudomonadota; class Alphaproteobacteria; order Sphingomonadales; family Sphingobiaceae; genus Sphingobium; species Sphingobium sp. SCG-1. Next base: position 361,676 of record NZ_CP026372.1, on the reverse strand, counting down.
GGATCGATCTGCAATATGTTGATAAGCTCGGCGGCCACCACACTGCGCATTCCCTGACCCATCTCGTGACCACTTATGGCAATGCGGGTGGTGCCGTCTGCGCGCAGCCTGAGGCGTGCCACGGAAGGTCTCGTTCTGGCGGCGTAAGCCCCGGCAGCGACACCCAGTCCCACGAGTCGTCCGTCCTTGGTCCGCATCGACCGGGGTTCGGACTTGCGCCTTTCCCAGTCGAACAGCGCCGCACCGCGCCGCAGGCAGTCCGCAAGCCGGCGTGTCGAATAAGGTTTGCCGTCGATAGGATCTTTTAGCGCATCATTCGCTAGCCGGAACGCGACCGGGTCGACGCCGAGTGAATAGGCCAATTCATCATAGGCGCATTCGGTGGCATAGCTGGACGGGTGTTCGTGCGGTGCCCGCTGGTGCGCCACTGGCTGCGCGTCCACGCGGATGCGACAATTTGTCGATCGCCAATTCGGTGTTGAATACATTCGGCTGACATGCTCGCCGTGCGCGCCGCCATACTGGTCATAGCGGCTATTCTGTTGCTCAGTGTCGTAGAGAACCGCTTGCAGCTTTCCTTGCGGCGTAGCCCCGATCCGCATGCGATGGCCGCTGTAAGGCCGATGGGTGGCGGTGTGGAAAAGCTGGGCGCGTGGCATGACGAGCTTGACCGGACGCTTCAGCAGCATCGCTGCTTTGACGACGAGCGCGCTCTGCACCTGCAGCCCGTTCTTCTGCCCGAAACCGCCACCCAGATAGGGGCTGCTCCCCTCCAGCATATCCGGCTCTACACCCAGCACGGCCGCAAGGCCCGACTTCAAGGCGGCTGCGTTCTGTGTGCCTTCCATAACGACGATCTTGCCATCGACGAACGCAGCCGTTGTCGAAATCATCTCCATTGCATTGTGATGCTGCTGAGGGTGAAGATAGCGAACGTCTATCTTGTGCGCCGCAGCATCGAACGCGGCCTGTGCGTCGCCAGCCTCTTCGTCGACCGCGAAGGGTTCCCGTTCGGCCCCCGGTTGGTCGTGCCAAGCGGCGAATGCAGCCGGTCGATAGTAAGGGCGGACGGTCTCGGCGCCCTCGATGGCCGCCTCTAACGTTTCGGCGACCACAAGCGCGACCGGCTCCCCCCGGTGGCGAACCGATGGACGCTTCATCGGCTGATAACCTGGCTTCTGCCCCCCACCCCCTCTGCTGGCCGGCGTTTCGGCGAGGTCAGTAAAGTCGCGCCAGGTGAATATCCGGATGACGCCCGGAATACGTGAGGCGGCTTCCGTGTCGATCGACTCGATGTCACCTTTGGCAATGGTTGCGGGAACCGTCATGGCGTGAAGCAGTCCGGGAACCTGCCGATCGGCTGCAAACAGGGCCTTGCCCAACACCTTGTCCCGTGCATCGAAGCGGGGACGATCAGGATTTTGTTCGAGAGGCATCATGCGCTCCTTCCTGCAGCGATCATGATGGCATCCGCCAGCGTGCGGGCGCCAAGTTCGATCTTGAAACCATTTTGCGACCCGGCTCGGGCCGTGGCGAACGCCGCACGGGCTGCGGCAATCGCATGGTCATAGGTCAGACGTTGCCCTTCAAGCTGCGCCTCCGTTTCCAGCGCCCGCCAGGGACGTGTGACCATGCCACCTATTGCGATATGTGCACGCTCGATCCGGTCACCATCCATCGAAAGCGCGACAGCCGCCGAAGCCAAAGCAAATGCAAAAGACTCACGGTCACGGATTTTATGGTAGGTAGAGCGGCGGCCGGCTTTTGTCTTCGGCACCGAGATACCGGTGACCACCTCTCCGGGAGTAAGGTTGAACTCGATGTGCGGCGTTGCTTCTGGCAGTCGATAAAAGTCGACGATCGGAACCATGCGAATGCCACTCGGCCCGAGCACCTCAACTACCGCGTCTAGCGCCGTTAGCGCCACCGGCCAGTCTCCCGGTGAGACGGCGGTGCAGGAGGAACTTGTCCCCAATACCGCCTGACCGCGGTCGAGGCCGCCGATTGCAGCGCAGCCCGATCCAGGCTCGCGCTTGTTGCAGGGATAGATGCCCCCCGCGCCGTTGCGGAAATACAGGCAGCGCGTCCGCTGCATGAGGTTGCCGCCCACACTCGCCATGTTACGCAATTGCTGTGAGGCGGCTTTCGACAAACTCTGCGCCAACACCGGATAGTCGCGACGGACGACCTCATGTTCGGCCACGTCGGCCATCCGGGCGCCAGCACCGAAGAACAGCCGGTCGCCTTGTGTCTCGATCCGGGTGGAGCCTTCCAGGTCGGCGATGTCGATAAGGTGAGTGGGCCGCTCGACACCAAGCTTCATCAGGTCATACAAGGTGGTGCCGCCAGCGATGTAGCGCGCCTGCCCGCTAGCGCCGGAGAATGCCTGCACGGCTTCGGCAGCGGTTTGGACACGCGTATATTGGAGTGGTTGCACGAGTCAGGCCTCCTTCATCTGGGCAGCAGCCTGTTCGACCGCGGCGACGATGCCCACGTAGGCGCCGCAGCGGCAGATATTGCCGCTCAGATACTCGCGGATCTGATCGCGCGACGTGGCGTGCCCTTCGCGCACGCAGGCGATCGCCGCCATGATCTGCCCCGGCGTGCAATAACCGCATTGCAACGCATCGTGGTCGATGAAGGCCTGCTGCATCGGGTGCAGCGCCTCGCCATCGGCAATGCCCTCGATGGTGGTGACTTCCCGTCCGTTGGCCTTTGCTGCCATCGTCAAGCAGGATGCCACGCGGCGGCCGTCGATGTGAACCGTACAGGCGCCGCATTGCCCATGATCGCAGCCTTTCTTCGCGCCAGTCAGCGCCAGCCGTTCCCGCAGGGTGTCAAGGAGCGAGGCCCTTGCGTCGACTTCAAGCTTGACTGCACGGCCGTTGATGCGCGTGGCGATAGGGACGGTAATGCCATTCTCCGGCAATTTGGCCGGGCCTGTCTCCTGCGCCTGTGCACCGTCGGCCAAGGCCATCCCCACAAGCGGGGCGGCGGCGCCGGCTTCCAGAACATCGCGGCGGCTGACGGCTCCGGTCATGCTCTCGGGCCGTGGCGGATCCTGCGGCGGCCTCACAGTCCGGCTCCTATCGAAGCGTCTATCAGCTGCCTGAAGGAGAGTTGAAGAACTTGGAGCTTCACGAGATTTATAGTCATGGGGATGCCCTTTTCCTTCGCAAATGGAAGTGAGAAATATCGAAAAGTCGGCGCGCCGGACGCTGCCCGTTCCGCGCCAGATGTCGTTTGCCGCTCAAGCCGCGAAGCAGGACTTCGCTCGGGGCGTCCTGCGCCCCCGAACGCGCGGGTTGATAAGCGCCAACACCGATTCTGCGCGCTATCGTGAAGCCGATCGTCACGTTGTCGACGCCGTTCACGGCGCTGACACCACCGCCATGCATCCGGGCAACAGCCTTGACGATCGCGAGGCCGAGGCCGTGCGTGTGGCCATCGGACCGGCGCGATGGGTCGGCACAATAGAAGCGATCGAAGATACGCGGGAGCGCGGACTCGGGAATCGGTGGACCCGAGTTGGTCACGCTCACAGCAACCTCGTCGTCCAGTGTCTCCACCCTGACGAGCACAGGCCCCTTCGCGGCGCCATGGCGTATCGCATTGTCGAGCAGATTGGCCAAGGCACGGCCGAACAGGGCTCGCTCGATGCAGCATGTCGCCTGCCCCTCAATGCTGACGGTCGTTTCGCTCTCTTCGAAGAGAACTTCCATGAACTCCGTAGTCCGCTTGCACTCGGCTGCCAGGTCCACCAGCACCAGGTTGCTGACAATACCGCCAGCGTCGGCGCGGGCGAGAAAAAGCATGTCGTTGATGATCGTGCGAAGGCGGTTCAGATCCTCCAGATTTGATCGCAGCACTCGCGCCAACTCGTCCCGAGAACGCTCCCGCGCGAGCGCCAGTTCGGTTTCTCCGATCAGGTTGGTGAGCGGTGTCCTGAGTTCGTGCGCGACATCGGCATTGAAGTCGGACAGTTTCTGATGGGACTGGTGGAGGCGACCGAGCGCATCATTGAAGGACAGCACAAGACCTTCCAGCTCAGATGGCAGTCCGTCAGTCGGCAATCTTAGCGCCAGATCGCCCTCTCCGAGCCGTTGGGCGTGCGTGGAAAGGCGATCGGCAGGCTCAAGGCCCCGGCGTGCGATCCACCAGCCAAGTCCGGACACCGCTATGATGGTCAACAGCGATGTGCCGATGATACCAAGGGCAAGTGTCCTCCGGGCCTGATGCAAAGGTTCCTGATCGAGGGCGATAATGAGACGAGTTTCCGGCCGCTGCTGTTTGGCAGGGATGGTTCCGGCAAATGTCGAGTAAGTCCGGCCGCCAAAATCTATTGTGTCATGGCCGTTATTTGCGCGTGCGAACTGCGCCTGCGCCAAAAGGCTGGTGCCAAAGCGGAAAGAGGGATTCCTGCTGTCCGTTACGAAATGCAAGCCGCGATCGGTGGCTTCAAAGTCAGCCAGTTTTCCGGTGAGGCGCCGCCATCCGCCATGACCTTCGTTGGATGCAGCCATGCGTGCTATGATAATATACCTGCCGTGCAACTCCTCCCGGCTGTGTCTGCTGAACTCCGCCGACTGCTGCATGAAGAGCCCGACGCTCGCAATCAGCGACACTAGGGCCGTCGCGAGGCCGAACATGATCGCCAGGCGTAGCGAGATGGATCGGGTCCGCATCATTCCGCAACCGCCTCGCCACGAGGCTCAAGCGTATATCCCATACCCCGCACAGTGTGCAGCAGCTTCTCCTCTCCCGGCTGTTCGAGCTTTGCTCTAAGGCGCTTGACGGCAACTTCGACCACATTGGTGTTCGTATCGAAGTTGATGTCCCATACGAGTTCGGCAATCGCCGTTTTCGAGACAATGTGAGAGCGGCGCCGGGCTAGAACTTCAAGCAGCGCGAACTCTTTCGCCGTAAGGCTGAGCCGACGAGCCTGTCGTGTGACCCGACGTGCGATGAAGTCGATGTGCAAATCTCCAATTTGCAGATCGGCCGTTGTTTGCGGCTGATGGCGACGCACCATCAGATCGAGGCGCGCGAGCAGTTCCAGGAAGGAGAAGGGCTTGACGAGGTAGTCGTCGGCTCCGCCCCTTAAACCCCGCACTCGATCATCCACTTGGTCGCGCGCTGTCAGCATGATGACCGGCGTTGCGCAGTCTTTCCGCAGTTGTTGCAGCAGGCCAAAACCATCGAGGCCGGGGAGCATAACATCCAGGATGACCGCGTCGTACATGCCGGTCTGAGCCAGATAGAGACCTTCCGGCCCGGTCGAAGCGACTTCGGCAATCCAGCCTTCCTCCGACAAGCCTTTGCGCAAGTAATCCCGCGTCTTTGGCTCATCTTCGACGATGAGAATCTTCATGACGCGCTAAAACCTTTCGGCCGGTTCGGATTTTCCTTCAGTTCTTCGCCGGTCTGGATCATCTGTGGAATCTCGCCAAGGCTGAGTGAGTTGTGCCAGTTGCATCGGTCATATGCCTGACAGCTAACTTACAATCTCGTCATATAGGAATGAGGCGCATGGCGAGATACTCGCTCCTCACAAATTGCACCGGTTCTTACGGGCAATCGCCGCACGCGATAAATCATGCCGCATGCGACCGCGTACCGCGATCAGCGCCGGGGAAAACCCTCCATTGACGTGCGTTCGGAATAACGCTCAGGTTGATCGGGTCGGATCGGTGAGCGGATCCATGGCTGCGGGTGGCACTTCGTCTCGCGTCGGCAGGAGGCCACTGGTTTGCCGTTCGATCATTCGATGCACCTGCGGTCCCTCCGGACCTTGATGCAATTGGCCGATACGGATTGAATTTGCCGCGTCCGCCTGCGTTCGCCGATGATTATGGCGCACATAATCCAGCCACGTAGGCACATTGTAACGCTCGATCCACAAGTTCTCTTCGCCCAAATCGCGCAACAATGTCCAATGGCGGGCTCCATCACGCATTCGAATACGCCTCCGCTCATTCATGGCGGCAAGGAAGTCCCTGATCTGGATGGGTGCTATTCTGTACTCGATGGTCACGACAATCGGCCCGCTGCGCGGCTCGATTTCCACTGTAAGTTCCGGCTCCCGCCAGCGATTTTGCGGGTCCAGATTGAGGGTTTCGACTTGCGGCAGCTTTAGGAAGAGGCCGATTGGAACACTAAGGGCCTGGAGCGCGGCCGCCCACGCTAACGAAGAGGCGACCCCATGCGCTTCGGCAATTTCTCCGAACAGCCAGCTTCCGATGGCCATCGCGCCGAATGCGGCCATCTGGTATAGTGCCACGGCGCGACCGACAACCCAGCGAGGTGTAGCCATCTGGACGGTCACGTTGAATGTCGACAACGCCAACACCCATCCGGCTCCGGCAAGGACCAGGGCCAACATGGTTATTTGCGTAAGCGTACTCCAACTGCTTGCTGCGGCACCAATAGTGATCGCGGCAGCCGCAATCCTGACGATCCATTCGCTCGAAAACTTACGTCTTAGCTTTCCGCTTGAAAGAGCGCCGATCACAGCCCCCACACCAAACGCTCCGGAGAGAATACCGTAGGTGAGCGCGCCACCTGATAACTGATCGCGCGCAATCAGGGGCATAAGGGCGGGAATGGCGCTGGCGGCGAAGCCAAAAACCGCCGCCCGTGCCATGACGCCGCGTAGATTGGGTGACATCGCAACGTACCGTACACCTGCGCCCATCGCAGTAGCGATGCTTTCCCTCGGGACGACTCGCGGAGCCCGCTCGGGCCGCCAGCGCGCCAGAACACCTATCAGCCCGATATAGCTGACAGCATTAATGGCGAAAGCTGCCGCGGCGCCTGCAACGGATACGATCGCACCTCCAATCGCGGGGCCGACGCTCCGGGCGATATTGAAGCCCGTGCTGTTGAGCGAGACCGCCGCGGGAAGTATCTTGCGGGGCACTATATCGCCCACGGACGCCTGCCACGACGGCCCGTTGAAGGCTGTGCCGCAACCGATCAAGAAGGTGAAAACCAGAAGCAGGACTGGCGTCAAAATGTCTGCCCATGCGCACACAGTTAACGCCAATGAAATCGCCAGCATGAAAATCTGCGATGTCAGCATGACGATCCGTCGGTCCAGATTGTCGGCGATAGCCCCCGCAAGTAGGGACAGTAACATGATCGGCAGCGCCGTGGAGGATTGCACCAGAGCAACAAATGATGCCGAAGCGGTGAGAGATGTCATCATCCACGATGCGCCGACCGACTGGATCAATCCGCCCAGATTGGACGCAACGCTTGCGATCCACACTGCACGGAAGATCGGTATGCTAAACGCAGACGTGGACGCTGAAGTGGAGGGGACAGAAGTCATCGGCTGCAAGGATCGTAGCCAAGAGCGGTTCGGATCACCATAGGTAAGGTCTACGTGTCATTCGTGTCCTCCGCCAGTTCGTAGCTTTGTGTAAATGAACGGCGAACGAGCCATATCCCCCTGCATCGAATTTTTCGAACCTGTGTCTCGCCGGTGCGTTGTGTCTTTTAAGGAGACATGCATGCGCAAGCTTAGACCACTGAACAAACAGGTCATTGTGATAACCGGCGCATCCAGCGGGATCGGCAGGGCAACTGCCCTTGCCGCTGCCACCAAAGGCGCGCGAGTCGTTCTCGCTGCACGGGGAGCAGATGCTCTGGACGAGCTTGCCCGCAAGATCCAGGTAAATGGAGGGATAGCGCACGCGGTCATTGCCGATGTCAGCGATCACGAAGCCGTCGCGAATCTGGCGGCGGAAGCGCTCTCTCAGTTCGGCACAATAGACACATGGGTGAACAATGCCGGCGTGTCGATCTCGGGCCGGTTAGAGGACATTCCCGTGGAAGATGCGCGGCGTCTGTTCGACGTCAATTTCTGGGGCATGGTGCACGGCTCCATGGTCGCCCTGCCGATCCTGAAGGCAAAGGGCGGCGCACTCATCAACATGGGCAGCATTACATCGGATGTGGCTGGACCTTTCATGGGCATGTATTCAGCCTCGAAGCAGGCGATCAAAGGCTTTACCGACGCGCTTCGCATTGAGTTAGAGATGGAAGACGCGCCGGTTTCCGTCACGCTGATAAAGCCCGGCCCGGTTGCCACGCCCATATTAGAGCATCAGCGCAATTATCTGGACCGGAAGGCAACGATGCCGCCGCCCTTCTATATGCCAGAGGATGTCGCGGCGGCCATCCTGCACGCCGCCCAGCACCCCTCTCGCGACCTGTTCGTCGGGGGCGCGACGCAGCTGGGCACGATGGCGGCGCATGCGATGCCGCATGTATCGGATAAGGTTTTTGCAGCGGTCGGCCCTAAGACATTTAGGACGCGGAAGGCCGCGGGCGTCGAGGCAGACAATCTTTACGCTCCTTCCCGGCACAATGCCGTCCATGGCGATACAAGGGGCCATGTACCTCGTCGCAGCTTCTACACTCGCGCAAGAACCTCTCCCGGAATAACGTCGTTGCTGGCGGTAGGCGCGGTCACCGCCGGCTTGCTGCTCAAGGCCGCGCTTTCGCCCATCAAGACAGGACGGGCTGGTCCCGCATCCCCGCCTCCAGATAGCAATGCAACGGACGCGAACGCCACCACCGACAGCGTGTTGGAGAAGATGGAAGATGCACAGGAAACGGCGGCAAAGCTGCGCGAACAGGAAGGCGGCTACCAATAATGATGCAGCTAACCTGTTAGGCAAGCACAGGATAGCGTCTTAGGTTAGTAACTCCCTAGGCGTTGCTACTGATCGACCGTTCGTTGCGCGCCGCTTAAAACGGCCGCCATGCAGATCGCGTCCGACCGGAAAGCATGGGGCGATATCGCCAAGGGTGTCGGCATCCTCGCGATTGTAACAAGCCACGTTGTCGTTCACGACAAGACGCTGCCCAGCGATACGTACAAAATGGTCATGGGCCTGGTGAACATGCCGACCTTCTTCGTGCTGTCGGGAACGATGTTCAGGCCGGCCGAGATGGGGAGCTTCTTCGCCAGACGCGTGCGGTCGATCGCCGTGCCTTACTTCGCGTTCCTTCTGCTGGTGACTCTGCTGGTCGCAGCGCGGGACGTCGTCCTGCCGAATCCCAGCATGCCGCATCTTTGGCAATTTCTGTGGGGCGGCGAGGAGTTGAAAGGCGACTTCGGCACCTTCTGGTTCCTGTCCGCCTTGTTCTTCACGCAGTTGCTGTACAATCTGGTGGCCTCGCGTCATCCCGATCCGACAGGGCTGCCCCTGGTCCTGCTGGCCTCTGGCATTCTGCTGGGGGGAACAGCGCTGGATCAACTCGCAAAGGGCTGGGCATTGCCGTGGAGCCTCCACTTGCTGCCCTACACGGTGCCGCTGTTCTGGTTTGGGCATCTGCTTCAGCGGGAGCAGCAGCATCGTACGCTGATCTACGCAGGCCTTGCCGCGATTGGCGTGGCGACGCTCGTCGCGCTTTCGCAAGGTTTTCATTTCTGGATCGCCATGAAGGGCCGCCAGATCGAGCCGCCGGTAATAGGGCTGCTGGTGGGCTTCGTCACCGCCAAGCTTGCAATATCCATCTATCGATTGACGGCGGTCGTTCCGGGGATTTCACATGCACTCGGCTTTGCGGGAAAGCGTTCGCTGGTGATCCTGTGCCTGCACCAGTTCGTGCATTTCAGCCTCCGCAGGGTGGGCGTCGAGACGACCTGGATCCTGATCCTTTTCGCTTTCTCTCTTCCTGCCCTATCGGTCATCTTCTTTGAACGATTCGCTTGGAGCAGAGCAATATTCCTGGGCCGAACAAAACCCCGCCGCAACGTTGAAGCGGCGACCGGCCCGGCCATTCCCGTTGCTGCCGCCTGAGCCCCTTATGTCTCGCGGCAGCACCAGCAAGCGGCCAAAAATGAGCAGCGGCGGCTGCATCCGTTCTGGATGAATATCGTATCTGTTTCGGTGCATTAAAAATTAAGGCTCTTCCCGTAGACCATAGCTGCGCCATCGAAAGACAGAGCAGTATATGCGTTCGCCTAACACGAAGAATACCATGCGTGTTCATGACGACGCCATGGTGACGGGGCTCTTGCCGTGAAAGTGGCGATTGTCCATCCTTGGTTCATTACTAACGGCGGCGGTGAGAAAGTCGTCGAAGCATTTGCGCGCCTGTATCCAGATGCCGACTTCTTTGGGCTGATGGTTTCCGCAGAACACATCCCGCCGACGCTTCAGGGCAGGACTATTCATTCGACTTTTCTGGATTATGTCCCCCGCTCCCGGCAATATTACAAGCACCTCTCACCGCTTTATCCTATTGCCGCACATTCGCTTGATGTGTCGCAATATGATTTGGTTATCAGTTCGGGCGGTCCTGCCGCCAAGAATGTGAAAATCGGCGCTCATGCCGTTCATGTGCATTACTGTCATTCACCGGTCCGATTTCTTTGGGACCAATTTCCGGTGTGGCAGGCGAAACTGCCTGCCATCGCCCGGCCCCTGTATCGCGCAAGCTGCGCCTACTTACGCAAATGGGATTATCTGGCGGCGCAGCGCGTCGATGCGTTCATCGCCAACTCCGATTATGTGGGAGAGCGGATTCGCCGCTTTTATGGTCGCGAAAGCACGACAATTTATCCTCCGGTCGCGGTCCAGCCCGTCTATGTTCCCGTTACGCCAAGTGATTATTATCTCTCTGTGGGGCGGCTGGTGGACCACAAGCGCGTCGACCTCGTCATCGAAGCCTGCAACCGGTTACGCCGGTCTCTTCTGATCGTCGGTTCCGGGCCGGAAGAATCAAAGCTCAAGGCAATGGCAGGGCCGACCATCCGCTTTGCCGGGCGTGTTGACGACGACGTGCTGGAAGGGCATTTTCGCAGCGCGCGTGCCTTTTTGTTCGCGGGAGATGAGGACTTCGGTATCGCCACGGTCGAAGCACAGTCCTATGGTTTGCCGGTGATCGCTTACGAGAGCGGCGGTACGCTGGAAATCGTGGATTGTGCGCCGAGCACGCCCACCGGCGTCCTGTTCCCCGCGCAAACCAGCGAAGCGATCACGCAGGCCATTCACGAATTCGAGGCGTTCGAGCACCGGTTCGACCGGCAGCATATCTGGGAGCGCTCGACTCGCTTCAACGAAGCCGTGTTCGATTACCGGGTCGTGGCGTTCATCGATGCGCTGCTGAACGAGAGGCATGCTGCCGTCGCAGCGGAATGAGCGCGCAATGACCATTGCGCCGCCCGCACCGCTCCCGCAAGTCTATCATCGGCATCGCCTGACGCCACAAGACAAGACATCCGCGCGCGTTCAGTCTTCGGCAGAAGGCTTTTCGCCCGCGCAATTCGCCTGGATGAGGATACCGCCGCCCATGCCTGCCCGGTTGGACTGGGGAAAAGTCACGATCCTGTTGTTGATGCTGCCGCTGTTTGGGCAGAGCTTTCACTACATCAAGGATCTGCCGCCACTCTGGGCATTGTCCAAGGCATTCCCGCTGGTCGCACTGCCGCTGGCGCCGGTGCTGCTCTATCGTCCGTATTCGCCATTCTCTCGGCAACTGGGTTTCACGTTCCTCTGGCTGGTGCTGATCTCCAGCTTCGCGGCAGTGCCGGCTTTCGGCCAGAGCTTCTTCATGGGCCTGACAGGGCAGATCAAGCTGCTGCCAATCCTCTCCTTCTTCTCCTTCCTTGGCCTGCTTTACTGGCAGAAGCCGACCTTACGGGAACTCACCGCCGCTTTCGTGATCTGCGGCGTTGCCACATTGGTCGTATTATTGGCCGTCTGGCTCCTTGCGCCGCAAAGCTGGTATGTCGGCACGATCGAAGTGGGAGACGCTCCGCTGCTATCCGCTGACGCGCGGGGCAATCGCATCCGGATGCCGATGTTCTTCGCGGTACTGGCGATGTTCTACTGGTACAGGATCGCCAACCAGAAGCGGCAGATGAAATATATGGTGCTGGTCGCGCTCGTGCTCGCCTGCTTGATGGGCCTGGTGCGCACGCGGGCGCTGGTGCTGGGCAGCGTGGCGACGCTGGCGGCGGCGATGCTGGTCGCGACGACTCCGCGCCGCCGGATGATCGTGCTGATCCTCGTGCCGATTCTGCTGATCGCGATGTTCCAGATCCCCTACGTCGCCAGCGTGTTCGACACCGACCAGAATTCAGGATTGCAGGTACGTGTCATCACGGCGCAGAAGGCCACCGCTTTCCTGGGCGAGGACTGGATCAACTGGCTGTTCGGCGTAGGGTCGATCAGTTCGATCGATCCCAAGGGAATGGCGCATTTCTTCAGCCACTATTTCTTTCTGGCGGACATCACCTGGCTCGGCATCATTTTTGAATTCGGACTGGTAGGCGCGGCGCTGCTGCTCGCCATGCCGGCGCGCGGCATGTATTTCCTGCGCAAGCTGCGCAACCGGATCGATCATCCGCTGCTGGCCGCGATGCAGGATTATCTGCTGTATGTGATCTTGATTTCCGGGCTTTATCCCTCACTGACATTGCAGCCGGGGGAGGTCGCGGTGATCCTGGCGACTGCGGTTTACTGCCGCTGGGCCGTCAAGGATTTCCGCGCCCGCAAACGACCCTTTGCATGAGGATCGGCGGATTGCTCCCGATGGCGCTGCTGCTGTGTGCCGCGACGCCGCCAGCCAAGCCGATCCATATCCGCATCGACACCGCAGCGAAGGGCCATCCGATCAACCCGCTGATATACGGGGCAAGTTTTGCGTCGACCGAGGTACTGCGCGACCTTAACCTGACGGTGAACCGGACGGGTGGAAACAGTGCCTCGCTCTACAACTGGCGATCCGATGCGCGAAACGCCGGTGCGGACTACTTCTTCGAAAGTTTGCCAATAACGCATCAACTTCACGATCAGTTTGGGCGGGGTTTCATGGCGCTGAGCCGTGCAGGCGGCGCGAGCGCGCTGCTGACGGTCCCACTGACCGGCTGGGTGGCGCGGCTGGGACCGAACCGGACACCGCTCGCCAGCTTCTCAGTACAGAAATACGGCGCGCAGGCGGCGACCGACCGCTGGATGCCGGATGCGGGAAGCGGCATTGGGAAAGATGGGTGGATCATTGCCGGCAATGATCCGCTTGATGCCGCAGAGCCGACATCGGTTGCCGAGCAGCAGGCGTGGATACGCGCGCTTGTCGCCGAATGGGGCACGGCGGCGCAAAGTGGCCCGGCCTTCTACCTGATGGATAATGAGCCGAGCCTTTGGCACCGCACGCATCGCGACGTTCGTCCAGTCGGCCTACACGCGCAGGAATATGCGGATAAGGTGATCGAAGCCGCCGCCATGATAAAGGCCGTCGATCCCACGGCGAAGATCGTCGCGCCAGAGGAATGGGGTTGGGGCGGATACCACAACAGCGGGTTTGACCAGCAGCTCATAGCGGCAGGTGGTGCGAAGCCGCAATCCGACCGCGTCCTGCAAACCGGCGGGCAGGATTATCTGCCATGGCTCCTGCAGACATGGAAACGCGCGGGATATCCGGTGGATGTCGTCAGCGTCCACTTCTACCCGCAGGGCGGGGAGTATAGCTCCGGCAATGACGCCGGGTCGCCAGCGATGCAGGATCTGCGCAGCCGCTCGACGCGCCTGCTATGGGACATCGGATATGCCGAGGAAAGCTGGATTGCGCAGCCTGTCGCGCTGATCCGGTCGCTGCGGGCGTGGGTGGATCGCTACTATCGGCCGGGTACGCCGATCGCGATCACGGAATATAATTGGGGCGGCGAAAACAGCATGAGCGGAGCGCTGGCGCAGGCTGAGATATGGGGTCTGTTCGGGCGCGAACGGCTCGATATCGCGAACCGGTGGCAAGCCCCCGAAAAGGGCACGCCGACCTACCTCGCGATGAAGCTGATCCGCAACTATGATGGAAGAGGTTCCGGGTTCGGAGAGCGAAGCCTCCCGGCGATCCTTCCTGACGACGACCGGCTCTCCGCCTTTGCCGCACGCCGCAGCCGGGACGGCGCGCTGACTGTCCTGATCGTGAACAAACAGCGTGATCGGCCTGCCCGCCTCTCGATTGATCTTTCAAGCCGCATGGCGCAGGAGGCGGAGTTGCAGACAATCAGGCTTGCCGAGGGGAAACTCCAGACCTTGCCGACACAGCGCCAGTTCCAAAGCCGGATCGTCACCACCGCCCCGCCGCAGAGCGCGACGATGCTGGTCCTGAAAACCGCGCGCGCATGAGCATCACGACATTCCTGCGAACGCGGCAGGATTTCCTGCGCGCCGCCTTCGTGACCTTGGGGTCGCGGCTGCTGGACTTGCCGAGCCGCTATGGTTTCCATCTGATCGTCGCCTTCCGGCTAGGCGTGATGGATGCGGGGCTGTTCTACATCGTCTTCAGCGTTCTGACGCTGGCGGCGGGCGCAGGACGCCTCGGCATCGACCGCGCACTGACGCGCGAAGTCGCCCGCGCCATGGCCGGGCATTCCCCCAATAGCGCCCGCCTCATCATCGGCCATGGTGTACGGAGCGTGCTGTTCCTTTGCATCGGCGCGACCTTGCTGATGCTGCTGATCGCAAATCCGGTCGCGCGGCATCTGATCGGCAATCCGGCGCTGGCGAGGCCGCTGATGATCGGCGCGTTGTCGATCCCGCCATTATGCCTCAGCGTGGTGGCAGGCGGCGCACTGCTCGGCCTGATGCGTGTCGGCTACAGCCAGGCGATCTACTCGTGGCTGTGGCCCGCGATCTTCTGCCTTTGCGCCCTCGTCGTACCGCTGACGGTGTCGAGCGCGCTGTGGCTTTTGCTTGCGGCAACCTCGATCAATGCGGTGATCGGCTTTGCAATCCTCGCGCTGATGCTGCCGAAAGCTGAAGCGGGTGCCCCAGCGGGAGAGCGCGTGCCGCTGTTCGGCCTTGGCTGGTCGCTCTTCACGACGGAGATCGTGCAGTTGCTGCTCGCCTCTGCTCCCACGCTTGCGCTTGGAATCGTCACCAGCGAGAAGCAGGTCGGCTATTTCGCTTTGGCATGGCGCGTTGCGCTGATCCTGAACCTCGTCGTCAGCGCGGTCGCGGCGATGGTGTCGCCACGCTTCGCCCGCGCCCATGCACAGGGCAACCGCGCAGAGTTGATGGCGATATCGGCCCAGGCGCTTGCCATGGTCTTTGCCCTCGGGGCACCGCCGCTGATCGTGCTGATGGCGGGTGCGCGGCCGATATTGGAGCTTTTTGGTAGCGGCTATGGCGACGGCGCGATGACGCTGCGGATCCTGTTGCTAGGTCAGTTGGTCGCGATGCTTTCCGCCGGTGCGCCTGAGTTGCTGGGGATGGCAGGACATGGCAGCATGTTGCGCCGGATCAACCTGGCGGCTGCGTTGTGCCTCGGTCTTTCGCTGGCGGTGCTGACGCCGCTATTCGGGGCAAATGGCGCAGCATGGGCGACGGTAACTACCGCAGTTGTGATCGCAATCGGGGCTAATCTCGCTATTCGCCATTATCTCGATTTCCTGCCGATTGAGGCGTTTGGATCTTCCCTGCGCCTACGTCGCGCTGCCTGACTTCACCGCAATCCGCTGGACAGTGCTGAAGGTAGCTGACACAAGTTATTGTGCGGTGCAGCAACTCTTTGAAAGCCGGTTGGTTGATCCCAGGCGGCGTAGTGCCGCTTTGAACAGGAATTCAAGTATGGCGGGACTAGCAAGCACTTTGAAGCGACTGGCAAAGAGCAAGCTGGCGGCAGGCGTCGGTGGCCCAATCAACGATCGCCTTAGTAACATCGAAGGATTTGGATCAAATCCTGGCAATCTCGGTGCCCGCTACTATGTACCCGATGCGCTGAGCAAAGCGGCCCCGCTGGTGGTCGTTCTGCATGGTTGCACGCAGACCGCCGCCGGCTACGATCATGGCAGCGGCTGGTCCGCGCTGGCGGATCAATATGGCTTTGCGCTGCTCTTCCCGGAACAGCGCCGCGGCAACAACATGAACCTGTGCTTCAACTGGTTCAGCCCCGACGACACGCGAAGGGATGCGGGCGAGATGCTGTCGATCCGGCAAATGATTGACTGGATGATCGAAACGCACCGTCTCGACATCGACCGGATATTCGTGACGGGATTGTCGGCGGGTGGCGCCATGACATCTTCGCTTCTTGCGAGCTACCCTGAGCTTTTCAAGGGCGGCGCCATCATCGCCGGGCTTCCGCACGGGACGGCGTCGAGCGTTCCCGAAGCGCTCGAGCGGATGCGCGGACAAGGCGGACCGCAAGGCGAGGCATTGGCCCGCCTGATCGCTCCGTCGGAGTCCTCAAAGCGTCTACCTTCCATCGCGATCTGGCACGGGAGCGGCGACCAGACGGTCGCGGTCAGCAATGCGCAGGCGATCATCGATCAGTGGCTCCCCCTGCATGGGCTGGGCCGGATAGCTCCAGAGACGGACGTAATGGACGGTCATTCCCGGCGTATTTGGCGAAACGGTCAAGGCGAAACAGTCGTCGAAGAGCATATCATCGCCGGGATGGCGCACGGCACCCCGCTTAGCACTGCGGAGGATGCACGCTTCGGCAATATCGGCCCTTACATGCTGGAAGCCGGCACATCCTCTACCTTAAGAATAGCGCAAAGCTGGGGGATAGTGCCACCGGACGCGGACTTCAAAGTCGTTGCCGATCCGCACGCCAAAGTGCCATCATCGCCCCAGCCGCACCGCGAGGCGGCACAGGGCGTTCAGGAGGTCATCGAAGGCGCGTTGAAAGCTGCGGGGCTGATGCGTTAACCCTACATCCAACAATTAACGCTACAAAAGCAGCCTCTTAAGACGCCTTTTAATCCAAAACGGATTTAATTGTTGCGTAGATCAAGTCGCAGCGCCAATGTTTTTGCGGTTGCGAAACAAAATGGCGGTCGCGCGCGAACGGCACCGGGGAAGCGCCTGCCGAAATTCGACTGATGGCAATATGGCGCAACGTTCGCCGGCCATTGGAAATTAGCTGCCAAGTAGGGGGAACTTGTGCTGAAATATCGCAGCGATATCGATGGCCTGCGTTCGATCGCCGTTCTACCGGTCGTGATCTACCACATCGGCTTCGGTCCAATCGCGCCAGGCGGGTTCGTCGGCGTTGACATATTCTTCGTCATCTCAGGGTTCCTGATAACCCGGATCATCTTCGATGGCATCCATGCCAGAACCTACAGCGTGATGGACTTCTATGTCCGGCGCGCCAGGCGGATCCTGCCTGCACTTATCCCGGTCTACCTCTTCTGTATGTTGATGGCCGGACTGCTATTGTTCCCATCCGAACGCAAAGTGGTCGAACAGGCGCTGCTGTATTCGCTGACCTTCATGTCGAATATCTTTTTCTATCTCAATTCCGGCTATTTCGATCAGGCCGCAAAGAGCAGCCCGCTTCTTCACACCTGGTCGCTGTCGGTGGAGGAGCAATTCTACATCGTCTTACCGGTCGTGATCTATGCCCTGAAGAGCCAGACCGCTAAGGTGCGTAACGGCACCTTTCTAGCAATGGCCGCCTTATCCTTCGTTGCGGCATGTGCTTTGTTAGGGCAAGCGCCCGAAGCGGTGTTTTACTTGTTGCCATTCCGCGCGTGGGAGTTGCTGATCGGTTCCATAATTGCAGTCGGCATCATTCCGCCGATCACGAACCGAAGAGCTGCGGAGCTTATCACTATCAGTGGCTTTGTGATGATTCTGGTGTCGATCCAGTTCCTGCACAGCGGTTCCTCATTTCCCGGTTGGGCGGCGGCTCCGGCCTGCATCGGCGCTGCCATGATTATCCATTCGGGTTCATCGCATGGCGATACGCTTATTGCGCGCGCGCTTTCGCTGCCGCCGCTACGGTTCATAGGACTGATCTCCTATTCGCTCTATCTATGGCACTGGCCGCTAGTGGTGTTCTACCCTTATGTTTTCGGCAAGATGACCGTGGCGGGAAAACTTGGCTTGCTCGTAGCAAGCATCGCCTTCGCCACATTCTCCTGGCGCTTCATCGAGCGGCCCTTTCGGAAGCCGTCGGGTGGCACCGATCATCGCCCGAGCCACATCCTCGGTTGGAGCGGCGCTTCACTGGCGGCAGTGGCCGTGGTGGGCCTGCTCTTCTCTCCGTTATCGGCCATCGTCTTGCCGACCAGCGAAGCCGCATCCTACGTGCTGGCCCAGCAAAAACAACCGGACGCACAATGGCGAACCGGCAAATGCTTCCTCACCCTCGCCGCATCCGGATTCGAGCAATATGATCGTGCGAGTTGTCTGAAACGATCGGACAGTCAGCCCGACATCCTACTCATCGGGGACAGCCATGCCGCCCAATATTATCCGGGGCTGAAGCATAGTTTCCCGAATGCAAATGTGCTGCAAGCGACGTCGTCGGGATGTCGGCCGGTCGGTGATTTCGAGGGCGATGAGCGGTGCACCGACCTGATGCGCTATGTGTTCGAGGAGTTTTTACCCGCGAACAGAGGTATCGACGTGGTTGTACTTGCGGGGCGCTGGCGACCGGCCGAAGCGGAGCGGATGGGTGCGACGATCCAGAAGCTACAGCGCTATACTCAGCGCGTGGTCGTGTTCGGGCCTATCATCGAATATACCCAACCGCTTCCCCGTATTCTCGCGCTTGGGGCCGATAGTCCCGATGCCTACAAGGCAAGCCGCTATCTGGAAGAGAAAGTGCAGCCGCTGGATCGCTTGTTCGCCCGCTCAGTGACAGCGGCTGGCGGCAATTACATCTCGCTCTACGAAACGCTCTGCGCCGATGAATGCACGATTTGGGCAGGGCCGGGACAAGCCATGCAGTTTGACTACGGGCACTTGTCGCTGGCCGGCTCCGCCTATGTCGTGGATCGCGTCAGGTCGCAGATTATGCCCGGTGCGGAACAGTTCATCAGGAAATCAGGGCCGAGATCGGCGAATGACGCGATCTAACGAGATTGCCGCCTGTGCAGGCGTTGCCTTGTTCGTATTCGCGTCTACCTGGAGATTGGCGGCGCGCATTGCCTCTACCGTCACATGTCCGATGAGCGGGCGCAGCGCCGCTGCGAAACGCGCGTCCTTCGCGCGGCGGGGTGATAGAAGAAGCAGGGCATCGTAGCGCGGGATCGCGGCCTTGTTGTCGCGCAAGACCGTTAGCCGGTCGGCGGCGATGCGGCCATCGGAGGAGAAAGCCGAAATAACGTCCACTGCCCCGCTTTCCAGCCCGCGATACATGAAAGTCGGGCTGAAGGCGCGCGCCTGCCTGAACGCCATCGGGTATTTGGCGGTTACAGCCTTCCATTCGGGGCGCTCCAAAAATTCGAGGTCCGATCCAAGCCGTAGGTCTGGTGAGGCCTGCGCGAGATCATCCAGCGTCACGATGCCCCGCGCTTTTGCGTCCTCCTCCTTCATAGCAAATACATAAGCGTTCTCGAACCCGAGCGGCCCCAGCACTCGCGCGCCCCCCGAGCCTTGCATCCACTGGTTGATGGCCGGTATCATGCGTGAGGGCGGCACGACGTCGACGCGTTTCATCTCGTTCGACCAGAGCGTGCCTGCATAATCGACATAGACATCGATATCGCCACTCGCAAGCGCCCGGTAGATGACCGCTGAGCCGAGTCCCTCGCGGTAGCGCACCGTATAGCCCGCCACCTGCAAGCGTCCACCGATCAGGCGGGCGAGGATATATTGCTCCGAGAAGTTCTTCGCGCCGATAGTGACGACCGAGCCATCGGCGCGTCGAAATGGCAGGCACGCCGCGCCCGTGCCGATCAGCAACACCGCAAGCGCCAGCCACGCTATCCAAGGCTTACGATTCCTGATGCCGCGCTCTGCAAGCGCCAGTAAGGCATCCACGCACAACGCCAACGCCGCCGCCGCGAGACAACCCTTCAGCACCAGCACCCAATTCTGTGTCTGAAGCCCCGCAAAGATCGGATCGCCCAGGCTCGGCTGGCCGATGGTCGTCGAGAGAGTGGCCGCGCCGATCGTCCACACCGCCGCCGTTCTTATCCCCGCCATCAGGATCGGGGCGATTAGCGGAAGCTCGACGAGGCGCAACCTCTGCGAAGCGGACATGCCTATGCCATCGGCTGCCTCCAGCACTGCGGGACTGAGATTCGCAAGCCCTGTCACCCCGTTGCGCAAGATCGGCAGCACCGCGTAGAGCGCCAGCGCAAGCAATGCGGGCAGGAACCCAAGGGCCGGAATGCCGCCACCGACCCAAGACGACAGCCACAATAATATGGGGTAGAACAGCGCCAGCAGGGCAAGCGCCGGAATTGTCTGGATCAGGCTCGCTGCGCCGAGCGCTATGCGCGCCACATGCGCATTACGCGCCGCCCACAACGTAAGCGGCAGTGCGATCAACAGGCCAAGGAGCAAGGCTGCGGCAGCGATCTGGACATGCGAAGCCAGCGGCCCGGCAAGTTCCGCGACGCCGGTCAAGCGCCCAGTTCCGCCAGACGACGCGCATGATCCCTCGGCACGGCGAGCAGCGCATCGGCAGCGGTGCCGCCTTTGCCAGCCATCAGGTCATGCGGCGTGCCATCGGCGACGATTTCCCCTGCCGCCATTACCAGCACGCGGTCTGCCAGAAGCAGCGCTTCGGCCATGTCATGCGTGACCATCACGGTCGTAAGGCCCAATCTGTCGTGCAGCGCGCGCACCTGTTTGCCCAAGGCGTCTCGCGTCACCGGGTCCAACGCTCCGAATGGCTCATCCATCAGCAGCACATGTGGCTCCGTCGCCAACGCGCGGGCGACACCGACTCGCTGTTGCTGCCCCCCGGAAAGCTGGTCCGGTATACGGTTGCCGATCCGCGACGGCAGATCCACAAGTTCGAGGAGTTCGGCAACGCGATCCTTCGTGTGTCGCGCGCCCGAGATGCGCAAGCCGATCGCGACATTCTGCGCGACGGTCATGTGGGGGAAAAGGCCGATGTTCTGGAACACGTAGCCGATCCGGCGGCGCAGGCGCACGACATCGCTTGCCATCACGGACTGCTGCCCAAGCAGGACATCCCCGCACTGCGGCTCGACCAGCCGATTGATCGTGCGTAGCAGCGTGGATTTCCCCGAGCCGGACGCGCCGACGATGGCAACGAAACTTCCGCCCGCCAGCGTCACGTCGATACCGGCAAGCGCCACGACATCCCCAAAACGCACTGACACATCGGCAAAGCGTATCGATGGACCTGATTCACCTTCGGGCATGGTGCGACGATAGCGCCCGTCTTTATTTTTGCCAGTGATGACAACGGAGCCATGCGAAGCGGAAACGGTTATGGCATCAGGGCAACGCCTCCGGGGAGAACGAGATGACCGATGCCATGTTCGACGATCATCTGATTATCATGCCCGACGATATCGACCTGCGCCGCTCTCCCCTGGCCGGGCGGTTGCCGATGGAAACCTATGTTCTGGGCGCGTTCAACCCCGGACTGACGCGCCTTCCAAATGGCAATCTGCTGCTGATGGTTCGTGTCGCGGAAGCGCTGCGGGAGCCGGTGCGGGGGAATAGTGCCCATTCTATCCGGTGGCACGATGGCAGTTATGTTGTCGATGCTTGGCCGCTAACCGACGTGGACATGACCGATCCGCGCACGTTGCGAATACGGGGGAGCGGCTGGTCGGTACTGGCGCTGACGTCGCTGTCCTGGCTGCTGCCGGTCGAGTTGTCGCCCGATGCGCGTGAGGTCGTGGCCATGCACTATGATCGCGCCATCGCGCCGCAGGGTGACTGGCAATGCTATGGGGTGGAAGATCCGCGCATCAGCAAGGTGGACGACCGCTGGCTGATGACCACCTGCTCGGTCAGTCCGGAGCGCCAATCCACGACGCTTTACAGCTCCGCCAATGGGCTAGATTGGACGTTCGAGGACATCGTGCTCGATCATCAGAACAAGGACATGCTGATCTTCGAAGGGCGAATCGACGGGCGCTATTGGGCGCAGACCCGGCCGCTGGGGGATTGCTACTTCGCCTATCCGCCGGGCAGCCCTTGGCGCGCGGGGCCGTCGATCAATCTCGCGACATCGCCCGACGCGCTGCACTGGAAGCCGGTGCGCAATCCGGGCATTCGATCGTCGATGGATGGCGTTGTCAGTGCGAGAATCGGCGGCGGTGCGCCGCCGGTGCGGACAGCAGAAGGGTGGCTCAGCCTGTGGCATGGTGTCGAGCCGGACGATGGTATCGGCATCTACCGCACCTACTGGTCGCTGCTCGACGCGAAGGACCCGTCGAAAATCCTCTACACCTGTCCCGATCCCATCCTGTCGCCGCAGGCGTCGCTGACCGAACCACTTTCACACCAGATGTATCTGGATACCGTCGTGTTCACGACCGGCATTGTCGACCATGACGATCACTACATCGTCGCAAGCGGCGAGGCGGACCTCGCCTGTCGCATCAGCACCATCCCCAAGGCCCGCTTTCGCCTTTGAGGAAAGCGCATTAATCCATCAGCGCCAGCAGGTCCACGATGGGTACGAAGGCGAACGCCACCGAACTGTCCGCCACGCCATAAGGCATGAAGATGTTCTCGCCATGCTTCATCGCGCCACAAGTATAGACGACGTTCGGTACATAGCCTTCACGGTCGTCCTCCGATGCAGCGAGGATAGGCGTCTTTGTGCGGCGCAAGACGATCGAGGGATCGTCCTTGTCCAGCAGCACCGCGCCGATCGAATATTCGCGCATAGCCCCGACGCCGTGGGTCAATAGCAGCCAACCTTCGTCGATTTCGATCGGCGGGCCGCAATTGCCGATCTGCACAAGTTCCCAGGGGTAAAGGGGCGTCAGGATCAACTGCCCCTCGTCCCAGTGCGTCAGCGTATCGGAAGTGATGAGATAGAGGTTCTCTCCATCCTGCCGCCCGATCATCATATATTTGCCTGCGACTTTGCGCGGGAAAAGCGCCATGCCCTTGTTCCGTGCAGCGCTACCGGTCATCGGCACCATGTCGAAGCGGCGGAAGTCGCGCGTGCGCAGCATTTCCGACTGGATCTGATGACCATTATACGCGGTGTAGGTGCCCAGCCATTCCATCGATCCATCAGAATGCTGGAAATACACGAGCCGCAAGTCTTCAAGTCCATTGGCCTGTGCGGCCGTGATCGGGAAGAGCACCGTGCCGGACACGGTACTGTCCGGATGCCGGAAAACCGACACCTCGCCTTCCTTCACGACATTCTCGCCGCCATAGGCGTCAGCGGCAGTGGCGAACGGTGGCTGGTGCGCCAACAGCAATTCGCCGTCGTCAGTGATTACGCCCTCGCGGAAGGCTACCGAGCTGATATGCCCTTCGCCGACGGCGCGGAGCGACATGATGATACGGCAATCGCCCTTTGCCATGCCGGTCTGGTCATAGTGCGGCACGACACTGGGGTTCATCAGTGCGGCGGCGGCGTAGCTGTACTCATGGCAAAAGTAGGCGCCGATCAGCAGGCGTCGCGATTCCGACAAGTTGCTGTCGTCCAACTTGAGCTGTGCGCGAATCTCGTCGTAGCGAGTGCGGAACACACGCCGCGTCTGCCAGTGCCGCGCTTCGAAATCGCGCAGGACGTGCGTCAATTGATCCTCGACGGTGCTCTCGTCCAGTTCAAGCACGGCTGTCGCGATCCGCTGCGAGCGGCTCGGGCCTTTGCCGTTGCTCTGCCAACTAAGGTGAAACGGCCGGACGACCACGCGCGCGGGATCGGCGTAAAGCCTGAGCTTAAGAGTATGACATTCAAGCAAAAGAGATCATCCGTTGTCAGGCAGGGATGATCTCATCCCCCAGGGTGGCCCCTATTGCCACGTTTGCGCCGATTTGGGAAAGCCTGTTCATCGCACAAGACGATAGTTGCAATGCCAACAGCGATTCCGCACCCTGGTTCCGGTTCACGCCCGTAGGTGTGAGGCCGTCATAGCATCCCCCATCCTGCCGCGTGGCGAGGGGAAGAGAAAGGTCATTGTCGCCCAGATACCAGCGATAGGCAGTGTGCGCGCAATCGAGCCAGCGACCCGACTGATCGATGGCGAAGGCGGCTTCCGCTGCGTCGATCATCGCTTGCGCTTCCAGCGGTTGCTGGTCGAACGGTAGCGGCGGCGCATAAGGTTCGCCGAAGCTTTCCGATCCCACCGCACGGAAGTGGCCGGTAGGTGCGGTCTGCTGCGCCCAGATCCATTCCAGCGTAGTCAGGCCGCATTCGATGAAGTCGGCGTTCTGCAACACCACGCCTGCGCGCAGCAACGCCTCGGACAATCGGGGATTATCGTAAGCCAGCACTGCTTCAAACCAAGCCCAGTCCGGGCGGCGCGCTTCAGCAATCAGCGCCAGAAGATTGCGACCAAAATCTCGAAGCACTTCTTTTGCCAGAACATGACCCGGTTCAGTCTCCAGAATTGCACTGGCCCCCAGCATGACGAATGCCTGCGCGCGGGGCGAGGCGAGGCGCTGCATTGGCTCGATGGTTTCGTTGAACAGGCGCGCAGCCCATTCGCGCTGCTTTTCAAGCGGCGCATCGCGGGCAGTAACGCCCAGCGCCCACATCGCACGGCCCGAGCTGTCTTCCGATCCTTCATCCTCGCACCAACTGCGATCATAGGACATGAAATTGCGGAAACGTCCCTTATCCGGATTCCATGCGTGCTGCACGAACGCGGCGTAGGTGCTGATCCACTGATCCCGCAGTTCCTCATCCATCACAGGAACCTGCGTCATCAGCAGCAGCGCACGTGCATTATCGTCTATACAGTAGCCGTGGCGGCGGTCCGGCACCGACAATATGCCATGCTGCAACATGCCGGTGCCGTCGCTCATCCGAAAGACCGCCGACAGATTCGGCTCCAGTATCAGGTGATTGCGGCGCATCGGCAGCTTGGCAGGTTGCGCACCCTGGCTCTGCACCAGCAACAACCCCACACGGCGCGCCAGTTCGCGCCACAGCATTTCACGTCCGCGTGCGTAAGCGCGCTCGCCATAATCGCGGCGCAACTTATCATCTGTCAGCAGCCGAATGATCGCGTCGGCTATCGCAGCGCTGTCGCGGAACGGAACCAATATGCCATGGTCCTGATCCAGGATTTCAGTGGCATGGATATAAGGCGTGGAAACCACTGCCTTGCCCATGCTAACGGCGTAGCTCAACGTGCCTGACGTGACCTGAGCCGGATTGACATAGGGCGTCACGTAAACGTCGGCCGCCTGAAGCCGATCAAGCAGTTCTTCCTGCTCCTGATAGTTGTCAATCCATTGGACGTTATCGGCAATTCCCAGATGATGTGTCAGCGCGACCAAGCTCTCACGCAACGTTTCGCCCTGCTCCCGGATTAGATTGGGGTGTGTTGCGCCGACGATCACATAGAGCGCTTCGGGGCAGCGCTCGACGATCGCGGGCATGGCTTCGATCATGTTTTCGATGCCCTTGTCCGGGGCAAGCAAGCCGAATGTCAATATTACCTTGCGTCCGGCCCAGCCAAACTGCGGCTTCATCGCTTCAGCCTCTATCAGCGGACGGTCGGGCACACCGTGGGGGATCACGCTGATCTGGCGATCGTCGACATTGTAGACGCGCTGGAGGATTTCACGACCGAATTCGGACATGACGATGATGTCCCGCGACCGATCCAGCAGGCGATCCATGACGCGACGTTCGTCGGCGCTCGGCTTTTCCAATATGGTATGGAACGTCGTGACCAACGGCAGGCGTGTGCGGGCAAGGAGATGGAGGATGAGGTCGCCCGCGGCACCACCGAAAATGCCAAATTCATGCTGAAGCCAGATCGCTTCCGCGCCGCTCTCTTCGATCTGCTGCGCCGCACGGGCATAGGCACGAGCATCCCGGTCGTTGATGAGGTGAACATCAGCAGGATATTCTATTTCGCCGCGCCCGTCGTCCATCGCATAATGGTCAATGCGGACGTCTGGAAATTGCTCGAGAAGCGCGTCGCGGCAATGATTGGTGAATGTCGCCATACCGCATCGTCGAGGCATCGCATTACCAATCAAAGCCACATGCTTTGGAGCCGGCAAGACAAAGTGCGCGTCGAACGATATCTGATTCATCGACTAACTTTCGAGAGAGGTGTCCATCATAGTTGAAAAACACATCCTGCTATAATGCGTTAGTAGGTGAAAAGTTTCATGGTGCGCCGCAGCGAAACTTGTTGAAGCAAGGGGAAGGCACAATAACAAAAGCGCGATAAACCTACGACGGCTGTTCGCGAAAGCAGCAAAGCTGTCAAACAATTAGCGCTAGCTTGTAGAAGATGCTCCGGCGAATGCCGCAGGATCAGAATTTGAAGACCGTACCCAGGTACAACGCTTGTGCGTCCTGCCGATCCCCGGTTATCGGCGCGAGGCGATTGACGCGGCCGCTGTACTTCATGCCTGCCGTCACGTTCAGGTTGCGCGAAAGTGAATAAGAGCTGCCGACTTCCACCGAATAGCTCTTGTCATCACCCAACGTTGGTGCCGCCGCGCCCACGTCGCCTTTGCTGTCGACAAGCACATTGGTACTGAAGCGCTGCTTTTTATTGCCCTGATCGAGCGAGAAGCTGCGCGCAGCCGCAGGCGTTTCGACAGGAATCGGATCGAGCGCCTTGCGGCCAACTGCGTCCGGGAGCGCAAACTTGCGCCAGCCGCGCGAGACGTTCAGATTAAAGGCCACTGGCGTGATGCCGACCGACGGCAGCGTCCGGTCCATACGGACAGGCATGTCATCCCCGGCGCGCACCAGTACGGTGATCGAACGACGACCGCTCGTCGAACCGCTGGTCGGCGTGAAGCGGAAGGTCTTCCGGCTACCGCTCATGATTGCGCTTGCATAAGCGGAGGACAGGCGTGGATCCTGAGTCGCTGGAGTAAACGACCCGATACTGCCAAGATTGTTGAGGGAAACGGGTTTCGCACTACGCACCGCGATCAGATCAGCAGCCGCACCAACGGCGGGAGACAAAGCGAGAGCCGCGCCAGCTACCGCCGCACTCAACCACCCCAGATGTCCGCCCTTGATTGCCATGACCCTAAACGACTCTACCGCCCCGATATTTTCTTGCTGAAAGGCATAACACCTAACGCGCGCTAATGGCTAGAGGGCGAGTCATTTTAGTCATGGCTGTTGCATAGTTCACACATTTGCGGTCTTCCGGCATCGATAGTGCAGATATGACGGTGTGCGACACCCGTACACGGAAGGCTTGCTCCCTCCATTATCTTCCCTATAGATGCCGCACAATGCCCCAGAATTTATACAGGACACGGCTTATGCGCCCTCTTTCGGCCCGCTCGCTTGCAACGGCTCTCGTCATGGCGGCGGTCCTCCCGCTTGGTGCCTGCGGTGGCGGCGCAAAGGACCGGCCCAAAGCCGATCTTGCGGCGGCGAAGGTCACGACGATTGGCGTCAACAGCTATTTGTGGCGCGCCACGCTCGATACGTTGTCCTTCATGCCATTGGTGCAGACCGATTCGAATGGCGGCGTCATCGTCACTGACTGGTACGCGAACCCTAATTCGCCCGGAGAGCGCATCAAGCTGACTGTGACCATCCTCGACCAGGATTTGCGCGCCGACGCCCTGCGCGTTGCAGGCAGTCGCCAGGTCAATCAGACCGGTCAGTGGGTCGACGCGCCAATGCAGGCTGCGACAGTGCAGAAGATCGAGGAGATCATCCTCACCAAGGCGCGTGATCTGCGCCGCACGGCGATCAACAAGGATTAATCCACCGGACGGGCCTCTCTGCCCGCTTCAGGAGTGACGAATGCAAAGGCGCTTCAACCCGCTTGAGGCGGATGCCCGCTGGCAGGCCGTCTGGGACGAACGACAGAGTTTCCGCGCGGATGACGCGAGCGCCAAGCCGCGCTCTTATGTGCTGGAGATGTTCCCCTACCCCTCCGGCCGCATCCATATCGGCCATGTCCGGAACTATTCGATGGGCGACGTGCTGGCGCGCTTCCGCCGGATGACGGGGCACGAAGTCCTGCATCCGATGGGCTGGGACGCGTTCGGAATGCCCGCCGAAAATGCGGCGATGGAAAAGAAGGTGCATCCCGGCGAGTGGACGCGTTCCAACATCGCGTCGATGCGCGCGCAATTGAAGAAGCTTGGTTTCGCGCTCGACTGGAGCCGCGAGCTGGCGACTTGCGAACCCGATTATTACGGGCATGAGCAGGCGCTGTTCCTCGACCTCTATGCGGCGGGGCTCGTGTACCGCAAGGAAAGTGCCGTCAATTGGGATCCGGTCGACATGACCGTGCTGGCGAACGAGCAGGTCATCGATGGCAAGGGCTGGCGCTCCGGCGCGCCGGTCGAGAAACGCAAATTGAGCCAGTGGTTCCTCAAGATCACCGACTTCGCCGACGAACTGCTCGAAGGTCTCGGTACGCTGGATCATTGGCCCGATAAGGTGCGGTTGATGCAGGAGAACTGGATCGGCAAATCGGTCGGCCTACAATTCTCCTTCGCGCTGGATCAGGCTGTGGACGGCATCGACCGGCTGGAGGTTTTCTCAACGCGGCCCGACACGATTTTCGGCGCGAGTTTTGCCGCCATTGCCGCCGACCATCCGATCGCGCTGGCGCTGGCGAAAGACGATGCAAACCTTGCAACCTTTTCGGACGAGTGCCGCAAGTCCGGCACCGCCGCAGCGGAAATCGAAACACAGGAAAAGCTGGGCTTCGACACCGGCTTGTCGGTGATCCACCCGTTCGATCCCGCGATCAAATTGCCGCTGTTCGTCGCGAACTTCGTGCTGATGGATTACGGGACCGGCGCAGTTATGGGCGTGCCCGCGCACGACCAGCGTGATCTCGATTTCGCCCGCAAATATATGCTGCCCGTGCCGCGCGTGGTCGGTGATGCCGATGAGCCGATCCAAGATGAGGCCTATACTGGTCCCGGCAAACTGGTGAACAGCCGCTTCATCGACGGCATGGGCATCGAGGACGCGAAAGCAACCGTGATCGCCCGCGCCGAAGAGGGCGGCTGGGGCAAGGGCACGACCGTCTGGCGGTTGCGCGACTGGGGTGT
The DNA here is from genome assembly GCF_002953135.1 of Sphingobium sp. SCG-1. Lineage (NCBI taxonomy): Bacteria > Pseudomonadati > Pseudomonadota > Alphaproteobacteria > Sphingomonadales > Sphingobiaceae > Sphingobium > Sphingobium sp. SCG-1. Next base: position 332,781 of record NZ_CP026372.1, on the reverse strand, counting down.
GTCGCGCCAGCGCTATTGGGGCACGCCGATCCCGATCATCCATTGCGAAGGCTGCGGCCCGGTCGGCGTGCCAAAGGATCAGCTGCCGATCGTTCTGCCGGAGGACATCACCTTCGACATTCCGGGCAACCCGCTGGACCGGCATCCGACGTGGAAGCATGTGGACTGCCCGAGTTGCGGCAAGCCTGCCCGGCGCGAGACAGACACGCTAGACACGTTCGTCGATTCAAGCTGGTACTTCATCCGCTTCGCCAGCCAGCCGAAGGACAAGCCGTTCGAAAAGGCCGCGGCGGAACGCTGGCTGCCGGTCGCCCAATATATCGGCGGCGTCGAACATGCGATTCTGCATCTGCTCTACGCCCGCTTCTGGACGCGCGCGCTGCGGCATATCGGCGCGCTCGATATTGCCGAGCCGTTCACTGGCCTGTTCACGCAGGGCATGGTGACGCATGAGACGTACAAGGCTGGCGATGGTAGCTGGCTGTCTCCGCAGGAAGTGCGCAAGGACGGCGACGATTACGTCCACATCGAAAGCGGCGCGCCGGTCATCACTGGCCGCGTCGAGAAGATGTCGAAGTCCAAGAAGAATGTCGTCGATCCCGATGACATCATCGAACAATATGGCGCGGACGCAGTGCGCTGGTTCATGCTGTCGGACAGTCCGCCGGAGCGCGACTTGCCCTGGACCGAGAGCGGCATCGAGGGATCGTGGCGCTTCGTGAACCGCCTGTGGCGCTTGTTCGGGCAGATCGAGCCGGACGCGCAGGGGCAGGACAAACCCCTCGACCGCAAGCTGCACCAGACCATCGACGGCATCGCCCGTGATATCGAGGCATTGTCCTTCAACAAGGCAGTCGCCAAGGTCTACGAACTCACCAACGCTGTCGAAAAGGCGGCGCCGTCCGCGTCGCGCACCACCGCGATCCGCAACCTTGCGCTGCTCGTTGCCCCCATGACGCCACATCTGGCCGAAGAGGCCTGGGCAGATATTGGCGGTGAGGGATTGATTGCCGACGCGGCGTGGCCTGACGTCGATCCGGCGCTGCTGGTGGAGGATGAAGTCACCATCGCCTGTCAGGTGATGGGCAAATTGCGCGACACGATCACCGTGCCCAAAGGCACGCCGAAGGATGAACTGGAGCGCCTCGCACTCGCTGCGCCCAATGTGATGCGCACGCTCGATGGCGCTGCTCCAAAGAAAGTGATTGTGGTACCCGATCGTTTGGTCAATCTGGTCCTGTGAAACGCATCGCACTTCTCTTCGCGGCCACGGCGCTGCTGTCCGCCTGCGGATTACGCCCGGTTTATAGCGGCGGGAGCAGCGGCCCGGTCGCGCAGGCGCTGTCCAATATCGAAGTCGCGCCGATCGAAGGCAAAGGCGGATGGCTCGTCCGCAACGCGCTGCAGGACCGACTGATCCACAATGGCAATGGCCCGCGTTACCGCCTTGTCGTAAAGCTGGACGATAGCATCGAAGGCTTCGGCGTCCGTGCCGATGACGCGATCACCCGCGAACGCCGCACATTGCGCGCGCGGTACCAGCTCGTCGACGAAGCCACCGGCACCCAGATGGTGGACGCCACCGCCGGATCGGACGCAGGCATCGACGTCACCTCCAGCGAATATGCGACGATCGCCGCCGAGGACACGGCACTAGAGCGACTATCGCAGACCGTGGCCGACCAGATCATCGCCCGCCTCGCTTTGTTCGCGGTAGAGGAACAGCGCGCCGCAGCGGCCAAATCCCGTGAAGGCCAATAAAGGGCAGATCGAGCGAGCGCTTGATGCGCCGCCCGCCGATATCCGCCTGTTCTTCCTCTACGGTCCCGATGAATCCGGCAGCATCGCCCTGTCCAAGCGGCTCGAACGCGCGATGGGCGCCAACGCGCAACGCATCGACCTTGATGGCGCTACACTGAAAAATGATCCCGCGCGCTTGTCCGACGAAGCCGCCTCGATATCTATGTTCGGGGACAAACAATGGATTCGCGTCACGCCATTGGGCGATGAAGCGCTGCCCGCCATAGAAGCACTGTTGCAGGCCGAACATGCGGGCAATCCGGTAGTCGCGATTGCAGGCGCGCTGAAAGGCACGTCGAAACTTGTAAAGCTGGCGCTTGATCACAAGGCTACCATGGCGTGCATCAGCTACACGCCCGAAGGCCGCGATGCCGATCAGATTGCTATCGGCATTGCCCGCGAGCTGGGCCTGCGTCTGCCGCCTGACCTCGCGCGGCGCATCACCGAACTAACCGGCGGCGATCGTGCGCTGATGGCCGGCGAGGTGGACAAGCTGGCGCTGTTCCTCGACGCAGCGCCCGAGCATCCGGTGGAGGCGACAGCCGAAGCGCTGAATGCTCTCTCCGCCGAATCGTTCGAGGAAGATGTTGGTCCGCTGGTAAACGCGGTGCTGGGCGGCGACCTCAAGGCCATGCACAGCGAATTGGCGGGCCTGCGCGTCATGGGCACCAACATGGGCACGATCCTGCGCCCATTGCAGAACCGCGCGATGCTGCTCGCCAACATTCGCGCCGAATTCGACGTATCGGGCCGACTCGACGCCGCCATTGAGAGTGCGGGCAAAGCCGTGTTCTGGAAGGACAAGGCGACTGTGACGCGCCAGGTGAAGTTATGGGATGCGAACGGCATCGCCCGTGTCATCAGCCGTTTGGGTGCCGCAGAACGCGCCAGCCGCTCCAGCCGGAACGCAGGCGACATCATGGTGACGCATGAGTTGCTCACCATAGCGCGGCAGGCGGCGCGAGAACGTGCCGCCTGAAGGGGAACCGCGACCTCACGTGATCTGTTGATACATTAGGTGATTGGCGTATCCTCGCGATTACATCACCAAAGGTGTCGCCGATTTCGTGACTGCTCATATCACCGCCATCGGCACCGCCGTTCCCGATCAGGATATCCACCACGCCTTCATCGGCTGGGCGCGCGCGCAATTGAACGATCCGCGCGAAGCAAAGCTGTTCGACCGCATGGCGCAACGCAGTGGAATCAGCCACCGCTGGTCCGTACTGCCGAAGATCGGCGGATCGCCGGTCGCTACGGGGGGCTTCTACGCCGACGCGTGGCCGACCACAGCGCAGCGCATGGCGATCTACGGAGATGCCGCGCCAATTCTTGCCGCACAGGCGGTCGAGGATTTACGAACCAAAGTCCGGGTAGAAGGCATCACACATCTGGTGGTGGCAAGCTGCACCGGCTTCGTCGCACCCGGCGTCGACCAATTGCTGGCGCAGCGCATCGGTCTGTCTTCCTCCGTCGAGCGGCTGCTGGTCGGGTATATGGGATGCTATGCAGCGGTCGCGGCGCTGCGATCCGCGCGCCACATCGTCCGTTCGGAGCCAGCCGCCCGCGTGCTCGTCGTTTGCGTCGAACTCAGCACCTTGCATTTGCAGGCGGACGCCAGCCTTGAATCACTGCTCGCGATGCTGCAATTTGGCGACGGCGCGGCGGCGGCTCTGGTGACGTCTGACGCGCAAGGACTCGCAATGGGACAGCCATTCTCGTGCAATGTGCCAGATAGCGGCAACCTCATTCGCTGGGACATGGGCGACCATGGCTTTGCGATGCACCTGTCGGGCGAAGTGCCTGCCGCCATCGGCGCGGCGCTCGCCGATCCCGCCATGCTGCCGGTCGATCCGCACGCCGTCGATAGCTGGGCCGTCCACGCCGGGGGGCGCTCGATCCTGGACGCCGTTGCCAACGCGCTGCGCTTGCCCGGTACGGCGCTGGACAACAGCCGCGCCATATTGGACGCGTTCGGTAATATGTCCTCGGCCACGCTGATGTTCGTCCTCGCCCGCATTCTTGCCGAACCGGCGCCGAAACAGGGTCTCGCCATTGCCTTCGGACCGGGCCTTGCCGCCGAAGGTTTTCTTTTCACCGGCGCCAGCGAGTGACTCGCGACCTGTCCATCCGCGCCGAAGAAGAGGAGCAGATGGATGCCGAGACGCTTTCGCCAGCGGTGTATGCGGACGTCCTGAGAGGGCTCGCGCGCGTCAACATCGCAACGCTCACCCCTCGATCCACCTTAGCTTTCCTGAAGCGCTCAAACGCCAAGACCTTCCGCCTGCTGGACGTGGGCTATGGAGACGGCGGCATGTTGCGCGCGATCTGGAAGTGGGCGCAAAAGCGCGGCATCGCCTGTGAACTGGTGGGCGTGGACCTCAACCCCCGTAGCGAAGCGGTGGCAGAGGCGCGGCATATTCCCGGCGCGAACATCCGCTATCGGACCGGCGACTATGCGGACTTGGCGGGCGAGCCATGGGATTTCGTCGTCTCCAATTTTGTCACCCACCATATGAGTGACCGTCAGCGCCTCGACTTCTTGACTTTTATGGAACAGGTGAGCGCGCGCGGCTGGTTCGTGAATGATTTGCACCGCCATGGTTTCGCCTATCGCGGCTTTCCCTTGCTCGCGCGCTTGCTAGGCGTGCATCGGATCGTGCGGGAGGACGGGCAACTGTCGATCGCGCGCAGCTTCCGCCCCGCCGAATGGGAGGCGATGCTTGCCGCGACGCATCTGAGCGGCGTGGCGCAGGTAAAGCGAGTCTTCCCCTTCCGGCTCTGTGTAGAGCGGCACAAGTGACGCATGATGCGCCGCTGATCCTCGGCGGCGGTCCGGCAGGCGCAGCCGCAGGCATTGCGCTGGCCAAGGCCGGGATTGAGCCTCGCCTGATCGAACGTCTCGAGGCTCCGGGCGACGCCATCTGCGGCGGTTTCCTCAGTTGGCGGACGTTAGCGCGCATCGCCGCGCTGGGCGTCGACCGAGCAATATTGGGCGGTCACACCGTCACCGACATGGCACTCTATGTCGGAGGCAACGAGCATATTGCCCGCCTCCCCGCGCCCGCCATGGGCATCTCGCGCCGCTGCCTGGACTCCGCACTGCTCGCCCGTGCCGAAGCCGATGGCGTGACAGTCGAACGTGGCATAACGGTTCGCGCGCTTGGAGAATTCGACGCCACGCTGCACAATGGCGAGACAATCCCTTGGCAGAGCCTGTTCCTCGCCACCGGCAAATCGGACCTGCGCGGCGTAGCGCCCCCTCGCGGCGGGACCGGCGACGATCCGGAACTTGGCCTGCGCCTTCGCCTTGTCCCCACGCCCGCACTGACCCGGCTCGTGGGCGGGCGCATCGAACTGCATCTGTTCGAACGCGGCTATCTCGGCCTAGTCTGTCAGGAAGATGGCAGCGTCAACGCCTGCATGGCCGTGCGCAAAAGCCGCCTCACCGACGTTGGCGGCGATCCCGCAGCCTTATTCGCCCGGCTCGCCGACGAAATGCCCGCCCTTGCCGATCGCCTTGCCGACATGCCCGCCAAGCCGCAGATCGACGCGATCGGCAATGTGCCCTATGGCTGGCGCGCAAGGGACACACGCACCGGCCTGTTCCGTCTGGGCGATCAGGCGGCCGTGATCCCCTCCGTCGCCGGGGAGGGTATCGGCATAGCCCTGGCCAGCGCACAGAGCGCAGTCGAGCACTGGTTGAAACACGGCCCCGACGGCGCGAGCCTGCACCAACAGACCTTTGCCCGGCGGGTGGCGCAGCCGCTTGCGCTGGCAGGCTTCGTCAAGACCCTTGGCCATCGTCCGGCGCTGGCGAAGGCGCTCACTGCCCTCCCCGGCGCTGCCAATCTCGTCGCACGCCTCACTCGCGTGACTTGATCGCGTCACATGGCTGTCCCATATTCATTGTATGGAAAAACTGCATCTCACCGACGCCGAATGGCGCCAGCGCCTCTCCCCTGAACGCTATCATGTGTTGCGCGAAGCGGGCACCGAGCGGGCCTTCACCGGCGAACTCAACGCGAACAAGAGTGACGGCGTCTATTATTGTGCAGGCTGCGGTACGGAACTGTTCGACGCAGGCGAGAAATATGACAGCGGTTCCGGCTGGCCCAGTTTCACCGCCCCGGTCGACGCCGAAGTGGTCCAGGAAGTCGTCGACAGCAGCCATGGCATGCGGCGTGTCGAAGTGCGCTGCGCCAAGTGTGATGGGCATCTTGGCCACGTCTTCCCTGATGGCCCCGGTGAAAACGGCCTGCGCTATTGCATGAACAGCGCCTCGCTGGACTTCAAGCCACGCGAGGAAGCCGAATAAATACGTTCAGCCGCCATAAAGCCGTCATCCGCTTGTAGCGGACAGGGTTAACGCGTATCCGGCGAACAGATGGCACGAGCGGGCAGCAAGAAGGCAGTATCGGGTGGAGCTTCGGCTAGCGTGAAGCTGTGGTTGATCCGCGGCCTGAAGATCGGCGGGCTATCGCTGCTCGCGGGCCTGATCGCACTTGCGGTCGCGGTCGTCGTGGCGATGCAGTCGCTCCCCAATTACGAGGCGCTGAAATCCTCTCCCAATGGGCAGATGATCCGCGTCCATGCCGCCGATGGCAGCGTGATAGTGTCGCTCGGCCCCAGTTTCGGACGCTGGCTCTCCTTCGATCAGATTCCCGACGTGATGGTGAACGCGATGGTCTCGGTAGAGGACAAGCGCTTCTATCATCATCCCGGCGTCGATCCGATCGGCCTCGCCCGTGCCGCATGGCTCGCGGTCGAGAATCGCGGAACCGGCCGCCGTATGCAGGGCGCGTCCACCATCACCCAACAAGTGACGCGCAACATCTTCCTCAACAACAGCTACACTTGGGGCCGCAAGGTCCGCGAGATGATCCTGGCGATGGCGCTGGAGCGCAAATTCTCCAAGCGGCAGATTTTGGAGCTATATCTCAACAAGGTGTATTTCGGCGGCGGCGCTTATGGCGTGGACGCCGCCAGCCGCAAGTTCTTCGGCCACTCTGCGGCGCAGCTTAGTCTGCCCGAAGCCGCAATCATCGCTGGCCTCGTGAAAGCGCCTTCCAGCTACTCCCCTACCGCCGACGCCGAGGCTGCTATCGGCCGCGCGGGCGTGGTGCTTGACGTGATGCGCGACAATGGCGCGATCACTGCGGTGGAGCGCGCCGATGCCGATTTAGCGGGTGTCAAGCTTTCGCCCGAACCGCCGCAGAACAGCGTGCGCTACTTCACCGACTGGGCGTTGCCGCAACTCGATACGCTGGTCGACGAGCCGAACGAGCCGTTGGAAGTGTGGACCACGATCGACCTCAACATGCAGCGCGCCGCCACCGCCGCGATCAAGACCAATACGCCCTCCGGCACGCAGGGCGCCCTCGTGTCGCTCGACCGCGACGGGGCCGTGCGCGCGATGGTGGGCGGCAACGACTATGTGACGTCCAACTATAACCGCGCGACGCAGGCCGTCCGTCAGCCCGGTTCCGCGTTCAAGCTGTTCGTCTACATGGCCGCGCTGGAAGCGGGATATACGCCCGACACCGCCGTTAAGGATGAGCCGGTCGACATTGATGGCTGGCAACCACGCAATAGCTCGGGTCGTTATTCGGGCGATATGGACGTTCGGACGGCCTTCGCCTATTCGATCAACACCGTTGCGGCGAAGCTTGGCATGGAAGTCGGCTTCCCGACTATCGCCGACATGGCCCGCCGCTTCGGCATTACGACCCCGGTCAACACCCACCCCTCGATGGTGCTAGGCACCTCGGACGTGCGCCTGATCGACTTGACGCGCGCATTCGCCTCCGTGTCGCGCAAAGGCATTGCGGTCACGCCTTATGGCATCGTCAAGGTGACGACTGCCGATGGCCGGATGCTCTACCAACATGAGGACGACACCAGCCGCGCGCTGGTTGCGCCATGGGTTGCAGCGGGTATCACCGACTTGTTGCAGACGGCCGTCAACACCGGCACCGGCAAGGCCGCGCAGATCGGTCGCCCCGTCGCTGGCAAGACTGGTACGACCAACAGCAACAAGGACGGCTGGTTCATGGGCTTTTCCAGCGGCATCACCACCGGCGTGTGGATGGGCCGGGACAACGCCCGCGCCGTTGGCGGCTTGCAAGGTGGACGTGCACCCGCACAGGCCTTTGCGCAATATATGAGAGTCGCGGTCGCGAAACGCCCTGTCGAACCCTTCGATACACAAGTCACCTTGCCCGAATGGCAACTTGAGCCGGACGAGGAATCCTATTTCGGTAAGCCTGACAACGGCATGTATGTCGATGAGAACGGCATGCCCATAGACCATGGCAGCTCCGAACCCTCAGAAGAATCGGACCCGCCGCCTGCGGTTGACGACGGTGGTCAAGAGGTGGTCGCCCCGCCGAAGATGGATCAGAACTGGATCGATAATGTTCTGGGCCGCGAACGCCAGCCAAGGGAACGGCCCGGAGCGACGCAGCCGAACCTCTAGGCTGCTTGACGGCGTCCTTGCGGAAGCTTCGGCTAGCCGCCGATTACGGACGCAAGCCCGCCAGCCATTCGCCAATCATCGCACGGCCAGCGGCGACTGCGCCGGGGCCGTGGGCGTCATGATCCTTCCGCAACATGTTCGGACATTGGGTCGCGATGTCGAGGTCGGCCCAGAAATGCGTCAGCCAATCCTCGAAGCGGGGGTCTTCGCCCATCTCGGCGTGGAATTGTAACGCCAGCACATTGGGGCCGCGCCGGAACGCCTGATGCTGATAATGCGCCGTGGATGCCAGTAGCTCGACACTAGCAGGCAGGTCGAACGTATCGCTGTGCCAATGGAGCACAGGCACTTCGGCAAGATGGCGCAGCGGAGAATCCAAGCCCGCCCGGAGTATCTCCACTGGCGCAAATCCCAATTCGAACGTCGGTCCGGCATAGACCCGCGCACCCAAGGCAGCGGCGATCATCTGGCTGCCGAGGCATACGCCCAATGTGGGCCTGTCCTTCTCCAGCCGCGCAGCCAGCTTCTCTATCTGAAGCGGAATCCAGGGGTGGATGTCCGCTTCATACACGCCCATCGGGCCGCCCATCATGATGAGAAGGTCGGGTGCGCAGAGATCGACAGCCTCGAAAGCCGGGTCGGCGACGTCGATGCGCTCAATCCGGAATCCTGCGGCTTCTATTGGCGCGAGGAATCCGGCCGCACCTTCGCGGGGGACATGTCTTACGATCAGGGCTGTCTTGCTCACCCCTTCGATTAGGGAAATGCACCGGCCCTTGTCGATTGGTAAAATCTTTGCGCCGGGCAAGCCGCCTTTGCAGGGCACAAAAAAAGCCCCCATCCCGAAGAATGAGGGCCTTTTGTCTCTAATTCCGGCTTACCTTAGGCGGCGAGCTTACGCAGCACGTAGGGCAGGATGCCGCCGTTAAGGAAATATTCCAGTTCGTTCACGGTATCGATGCGGCACAGCGCGTCGAAGCTGAAGGTCGAACCATCCGCCCGCGTGACTTGCACCGACACCATCTGGCGCGGCTTGAGACCGGCGACGCCCGTGATGGTAAAGGTTTCATCGCCCGTGAGACCGAGCGTTTCGCGGCTCTGCCCTTCGGCGAACTGTAGCGGAAGTACGCCCATGCCGACGAGGTTCGAACGGTGAATACGCTCGAAGCTTTCGGTTATGACGACGCGCACGCCGAGAAGGTTGGTGCCCTTTGCCGCCCAGTCGCGCGACGATCCGGTGCCATACTCCTTGCCCGCGATCACGACCAGCGGCGTGCCGTCGGCCTTGTGGCGCATCGCCGCGTCATAGATCGGCATCACTTCGCCGTTGTAGCGCGTCATGCCGCCCTCGACGCCGTCCAGCATCTGGTTCTTGATGCGGATGTTGGCGAAGGTGCCGCGCATCATCACTTCATGATGACCACGACGCGCGCCGTAGCTGTTGAAGTCGGCCTGTGCGACCTGATGCTCCTGCAACCAGACACCAGCAGGCGACGACGCCTTGATGTTGCCCGCTGGTGAAATGTGGTCGGTGGTGATGGAGTCGCCGAAGATAGCCAGCGGCTTTGCGTCGATGATGTCGGCCACCGGTGCGGGCGTCATGCCCATGCCCTCGAAATAGGGTGGGTTGGCGACATAGGTCGAACCCGCACGCCATGTGTAGGTGTCCGAACCCGTGACGTCGATCGCCTGCCACTTGGCGTCACCGGTGAAGACCGACGCATAGCGGCTCTGGAACATGTCACGCGTCAGCGCGCCGTCCATGACGGAGCGGATTTCATCGTTGCTGGGCCAGATGTCCTTCAAATAGACATCCTCGCCATCGCAGCCCACGCCGATCGGTGTCGCCACGAAATCAGTGGTGACCGAACCTTTCAGTGCATAGGCGACAACCAGCGGTGGTGAGGCGAGGAAGTTCGCACGAACGTCGGCTGAGACGCGGCCTTCGAAGTTGCGGTTGCCCGAGAGGACCGAAGCCGCAACGATATCGTTGTTGTTGATGGCGGCACTGATCGGCGGCGCCAGCGGACCGGAGTTGCCGATGCAGGTGGTGCAGCCATAGCCCACAAGGTTGAAGCCGATGGCGTCCAGATATTGAGTGAGACCCGCCTTGTTCAGATAGTCGGTGACGACTTGCGAACCCGGCGCGAGCGACGTCTTCACCCAAGGCTTGGGCTTCAGGCCCTTCTCGAACGCCTTTTTGGCAACAAGACCGGCAGCCACGAGCACCGAGGGATTAGACGTATTGGTGCAGGAGGTTATCGCGGCGATCACAACATCGCCGTCGCCGATACCATGGTCCTTGCCTTCAACGTCGACACGCGCAGGCGCGGTCTTCTTGTAGATCTTTTCTAGGTCCGCGTTGAACACGTCATCGACTTTGCTCAGGATCACCTTGTCCTGCGGGCGCTTGGGACCGGCAAGCGAGGGTTCTACCGTACCCATGTCGAGTTCCAGTGTGTCAGTGAAGACCGGCTCCGCATCGGAGATGTTCAGCCAGAAACCCTGTTCCTTGGCATAAGCCTCGACAAGCGCGATGTTCTCTTCGCTACGGCCGGTAAGACGCATGTAGTCGAGTGTCTTGCCGTCGATCGGGAAGAAGCCACAGGTCGCGCCATATTCCGGTGCCATGTTCGCGATAGTTGCGCGATCGGCCAGCGATAGCGCGGAAACACCGGGGCCGTAGAACTCTACGAAGCGACCGACGACGCCCTTCGCACGCAGCAACTGTGTCACCGTGAGTACGAGGTCGGTCGCCGTAATGCCTTCCGCGAGCGTGCCGGTCAGCTTGAAACCGACGACTTCGGGGATCAGCATCGACACGGGCTGACCCAGCATCGCAGCCTCCGCTTCGATGCCGCCCACACCCCAGCCAAGGACGCCAAGGCCGTTCACCATCGTGGTGTGGCTATCGGTGCCCACGCATGTATCGGGATAGGCGACGGTCACGCCATCGGGACCAACCGACGACCAGACGGCCTGCGCGATGTTCTCCAGGTTCACCTGATGGCAGATGCCGGTGCCCGGAGGCACGACCTTGAAATTGTCGAGCGCCTTGGAACCCCATTTGAGGAACTCATAGCGTTCTGCGTTGCGCTGATATTCCAGCTCGACGTTATCTTCGAAGGCCTTGGGTGTGCCGAACTCGTCGACCATGACGGAGTGGTCGATGACGAGATGCACGGGAACCAGCGGATTGATCTTGGTGGCATCGGCGCCGAGCGCATTCATCGCGTCGCGCATTGCGGCGAGATCGACGACGCACGGAACGCCGGTAAAATCCTGCATCAGCACGCGCGCTGGGCGATACTGGATTTCACGAACCGATTTCCGCTCTTTCTGCCAGTCGACGATCGCCTGGATATCCTCCACCGTGACCGTCACGCCATCTTCGAAACGGAGCAGGTTCTCCAGCAACACCTTCATGCTGAAGGGGAGCCGCGACACGTCGCCAAGCTTCGCGGCTGCCTTTTTCAGGCTGTAGATGGCGACATCCTTGCCCCCGACGCTAAGCGTCTCACGGGTGCCGAGTGTGTCCTGTCCGATGGCTGTCATAGGTCGTGCGTCTCCGTCGCAAAAGCTTGCGGCCGCGCGGATGGGGAGGATACGACAGCACGGCCAAATCGGCGGAGCGTCTTGCGAAGGGCGCCCTCGACCCTGGCCGCACCATGCATCAACCGGCGGTCAAAGCGGGTGAATCCCGGTGCGCCTGCGCCATAGCGCATAGAGGCCGCGAGTCAACGGCCCGCTGCTAATCGGCGGCTAATAACATGTGTGGTCGCGGTCGCAGGATAGCGGCTCATAATGCATATGATGAAACAACTGGTCGTGCACAGGAAACAATTCACCCCCTGCACGTTAACACCTGGATATACACGCAGGGAGGCCCGTTATGGATATGTTGAGCGGATCTTTTTCAAGACGTGCGGCGAGCGCCCCTCACCGGCCCCTGATCGCGAAGTCGGCTCTGCTCTATCGTGACGACATGGCGAATGCCTGTCCCGGTTGCGGGAAAAGCCACTGGCTTGTGGGTCGCGTCATGGCCCAATGCGCTTTTTGCGAGACGGCCTTGCCGCTCGCGCACGGGTGGCGCTTTCAGGGCCTGACCTAGCCTACGGTCTCGTCCAGCAGTTTCTTCGCCTCCGCGCCCTGCCAGTCCATCGCGCCGATGACGCGCGCAACCTCCTTGCCCTCCGCATTGTAGAGGATGCTCGTCGGCAATAAGCCTGTCGCATAGTGGAAGCCGAACTGGTTTTCTGGGTCGAGCCACGCTTTCAAATGCTTGAATTTGCGTTTGGCGAAGAAGGGATCGACGCGTTCTGCCCCTTGGCTGTCCTGCGATATCGTCAGAACCTGTAGGCCCTTGCGCGCATAGCTTGCCGCGACGGCATCCAGAGTCGGCATTTCGGCTACGCAGGGCGTACACCATGTCGCCCACAGGTTCACCAACAGCGGCTTGCCCGCGAAATCCTGCAGCGTTGCGTCGTCGCCTCCCGGCCCGGCAAAAGTGAAGGTCGGCGCGGGCGTTCCCGCCTTGCTGCGGTCGAGCGTGAACTTGAAGGCTTTGTCCTCATCCGCCGCACCGCTGCTCGGCACTTCATCTGGCGTCACGGATGCAGTCCTATTCGTTGAGGCGCTATTACCGGCAGCGGCTTGCCCGGACGCCGGGGATTGCCTATCGCAAGCGCCGAGAACGCCGGTCATCAGGAGCAAGGCCATTACGGATCGCAAGGAAGTCTCCAATAGCATGTGGGGTGGGCGTTTTGCCGCCGGCCCGGCTTCAGTCATGCGCGAGATAAACGCCTCCATCCCCTTCGACAAGCGATTGTGGCGGCAGGACATCGCCGGGTCGAAAGCCCATGTGGCGATGCTAGGGCAGCAAGGTATCGTCTCGGGCGAAGACGCGGCGGCGATCAGCGCCGGGCTGGACGCGGTTGCGGCGGAATATGCCGCCAATGGCGTTCCGGTGAATCTTGATCTCGAAGACATCCACATGGTCACGGAATCGCGGCTGGCAGAGTTGATCGGGCCGGTCGCGGGACGGCTGCACACCGCCCGATCGCGCAACGATCAGGTGGCGACGGACTTCCGCCTTTGGGTCCGCGATGCCATCGACGAAGTGGCGGCGGGGCTTTTCGCCTTGCAAGCAGTGCTGCTGCTGCGGGCCGAGGAGCATGCCGACACAGTAATGCCAGGCTTCACCCATCTGCAATCGGCACAGCCGGTGACGCTGGGGCATCACCTGATGGCATACCATGCGATGATCGGGCGGGATCGGTCACGCTTTGCCGATGCGCGGGTGCGGATGAACGAATGTCCGCTTGGTGCGGCGGCGTTGGCGGGCACGGGCTTCCCGATCGACCGGCATGCAACTGCCGCTGCGCTTGGCTTCGACCGTGCGACGGCTAACAGCCTCGACAGCGTGTCCGACCGCGACTTCGCGCTCGATTATCTGATGGCGGCGACGCAATGCAGCCTGCATCTGTCGCGGCTCGCCGAGGAGTTCGTCATCTGGGCAAGCCAGCCCTTCGGTTTCGTGAAACTGCCGGACGCCTACTCGACCGGCAGTTCGATCATGCCGCAGAAGCGCAATCCTGACGCTGCGGAACTGGTGCGCGGGCACGCGGGAAGGATTGCCGGGTGCATGACGGCACTCACAATTACGATGAAGGGCCTGCCGCTCGCCTATTCCAAGGACATGCAAGACGACAAGCCGCCGGTGTTCGAGGCGCATGACTTGCTGGGTCTGTCTATCGCGGCGATGTCCGGCATGATCGAGACAGTGACGTTCCGGACAGAGCGGATGCGGGCGTTGGCGGAGAGCGGGTACGCCACCGCCACCGATCTGGCAGACTGGCTGGTGCGTGAAGCGAATGTCCCGTTCCGCGAGGCGCATCATATCACTGGCCACGCGGTCAAGCTGGCCGAAGATCGCGGCGTCCAGCTTGCGGAACTGCCGCTTGCCGATTTGCAGGCGATCGATGCGCGGATCGACGAAAGCCTGTATGGCGTGCTGACGGTCGATGCGTCGGTCGCCAGCCGGCGCAGCTATGGCGGCACGGCGCCCGGACAGGTGCGCGCCCGCATTGCCGAAGCGCGGACGAAGGAAAGCAGCATATGAAATTGAGGCTCGCAACCGGCATTGCACTTCTCATGGGGCTTGCTGCCTGTGGTGGCAGGCAGGCATTGAAGCCTGTTGACGGCATGGCGGCGGTTCCCACAGCGCGAGGCGCGAGTGCGCCGCAGACGCCGCAGGAGCTGATGACGCCCTCCCCCCAGTCCCGGCCTGAGCGCAATGCCGAATTGCTGACGCAGTCGAAAGAACGGCAGGACGATCCGTTCGACTTGCCGCCCCGCGCCAACTAAGCGAGTTTTCATGGATCATTTCGAATATCGTGACGGCGTCATGCACGTCGAACAGGTGCCGATGGCGGAAATCGCCGACGCGGTCGGCACCCCGGTCTATGTCTATTCGACGGCGACTCTGACGCGTCATGTCGGCGTATTTCGTGAGGCGCTGAGCGCGCTCGACAATCCGCTGATCGCCTTCGCCGTCAAGGCGAACCCGAATGGAGCGGTGCTGGCGACTCTCGCAAAGCTCGGCCTTGGCGCGGATGTCGTTTCTGGCGGAGAGCTGTTGCGCGCCCTGGCGGCTGGCATACCGGCGGACCGCATCGTGTTTTCCGGCGTGGGCAAGACCGACGAGGAAATGCGGCTGGCGCTCGACAATGGCATCTTTCAGTTCAATCTGGAGAGCGAACCTGAGGCGGAAATGCTCAATCAGGTTGCGGTGGAAGCGGGCAAGGTGGCGCGCATCGCCTATCGCATTAATCCCGATGTCGACGCAGGCACGCATGCCAAGATATCCACGGGCAAGTCCGACAACAAGTTCGGCATTCCCTATGATCGCGCTCTCGCCGCCTATGACCGGGCAGCCCAATTGCCGGGGCTCGATGTGCAGGGGGTGGCGGTTCACATCGGCAGCCAGTTGACAGATCTCGCCCCGCTCGAAGCGGCCTTCGTCAAGGTCGGTGCATTGATCGAGGCGCTGATTGACGAGGGGCACACCATCCGCACCGCCGACCTTGGCGGCGGTTTGGGCGTGCCCTATGACCCTGCCCTGCCCATACCTCCAAGCCCCGCCGCTTATGGCGCGATGGTGACGCGGGTGACGCAGGATTGGAACGTGCGCCTGATGTTCGAACCGGGCCGCGTGATCGTCGGCAATGCAGGGGCATTGGTCTCCCGCGTGGTTCGCGTGAAGCAGGGCGCGGCGCAGCCGTTCGTCATTGTCGATGCGGCGATGAACGACCTATTACGCCCCAGCCTTTACGATGCGTGGCATGACATCCGGGCCGTGAACAAGACAGAGAAGTCGACGGTAGCGAACATAGTCGGACCCATTTGCGAAAGTGGCGATACCTTCGCGACGAACCGCGAAATGCAGCAGGTTCAGGCAGGCGATCTGGTGGCCTTCATGACGGCCGGAGCCTATGGCGCAACGATGGCGAGCACGTACAACAGCCGCGCCTTGACGCCTGAAGTGCTGGTTTCGGGCAATAAATGGGCGGTGGTTCGCCCGCGTCCGCCGATCCAATCGCTGATCGACGGCGACATCATTCCCGCCTGGGTGGCGTAGAGCACCGTGCACAGCCTGCCGCTGTTTGTCCGACTGGCGGGGCGGCCGGTTATATTGCTGGGCGATGGCGAAGCGGCCGATGCAAAACGCCGCCTGCTTGAGCGCGCCGACGCGCTCATTGTGGGCGAAGACGCGCAAGCCGCGCTTGCTATCGTGGCGACTGAAGATGATGCTGAAGCTGAGGCTCAAATCGCACGTTTGAAGGCGCGGGGCGTGCTGGTGAATGCCGTGGATCGGCCGGTGCTGTGCGACTTCACGCTGCCTGCCATTGTCGATCGCGATCCGGTGCTGATTGCCGTCGGAACGGGCGGTGCGTCGGCGGGATTGGCGAAGGCGGTGCGGCAGCGGATCGAGGCGCTGCTGCCGCCAAATCTGGGGCATCTGGCGCGGGCGTTGGAAATAGCGCGTTCGGCCATGAAAGCACGCTGGCCGTTGCCTGCGCAGCGGCGCAGGGCTCTGGACGCGGCATTGGCGGCGGGAGGGGCGCTCGACCCGCTGGCGGCACATGGCGAAGGCGCGGTAGAGCGCTGGCTTAAAGCCGCAGAGGAGCCGGTGGCGAACCGGATTGTCGCGATCACCCTGGTTTCGGGAAATCCCGACGACATGACCTTGCGCACTGCCCGCCTGCTGGGTGAAGCGGATCGCATATTCCATGCGGGCGATGTGCCAGCCGCTATTCTCGATCGTGCACGGGCAGATGCGCAGCGCATCATCGCGGACGCCCTGCCAACCGAACCGGGACCGGGGCTGTCGCTCTGGCTGGAGATGAACCGGGACTAGATGGACTAGGACTAGGCGCGGGCTGCGTTTAGCGAATCGAGCGTCAACTTCAGCGTCAGGATCGAATCGGCATAACGACCCCGATCGGCGGAAAGCTCGGCAATCTGGCTGCGCGCTTCGCCCAGTTCGACGGCGCGGAGCGCGACGCGTGCGTCGAGTTGCGCGTTCTGCCTTTTAAGATCGGCAACACAGCGCGCGCGAGACACGATGTGGCGGATACGGGCATCCAGCACGTCGAAGTCGAAGGGTTTGACGATGGTGTCGTCGGCACCAGCATCCAGCGCCTCGATCATCGCCGCGGAATCGGCGCGACCGATGATGAGCAGCACGCCCGCGTACTCCATGAGGCCCGAGGCCTGCATCTTCCGCAGAGTCGCGATGCCAGCCGTTGCGATGCTCGCATCGATGAGGACAAGGTCGAAGTGCTGTTCCGACAGCAGGGACATAGCCGATGGCCCACCTTCCGCCAGCGCGACGTCATAGCCCATGTGCGACAGGCGGCGCCCGATGATGGAGCGCGTATCGGCATTCTCCTCCACAACCAGAAGCCGCAGGCGTCTCGTCACGGCGTTTGCCACGGCACCCTTAAGGAACAGTTTGCGCAACAGGTCAGACATAGGGAACCTTCCGAAACTTCGGTGCCCAATGCCTAGACAGTGAAATCCGAAGAAATGGTTAACTCGCCGTCAACCACATCCGGGTCTCAGCCTTCACGGATAGCATTTGCCGCCATGGCCTCGCGCAGGTAGTCGTCCACGCGGCGGCGGCCATCGGGACCGTGCGTCACGACGACACTATCGCAAATCGCCACGCATTCGCCATTTTGAAAGGCGGCCGAGACGACTTGCCAACTGGTGTTGCCGACATGCCCGATCGCACAACCCATTGTGATCTCATCAGGATAATGCGCTTCCTGAAGGTATTCGAGATGCACCGAAGCGACGAGCCAGCGGACGCCCTGATCCTGCGGATGGCGGCCAAGATGGCGGTGAAAGCGCACGCGAGCAGTTTCGAATATCCCCGCCATGGCGACATTGTTGATGTGGCCCATGATGTCGAGATCGCGGAAGCGGGTGTCGGTGGATGTAACGAAAGGATAGCGATCGAGTTCGAGGCGCCAGGATTCGGGCTTGGCCATGTCTGCCTTTCGCAATTCAGGGCAGGAACGCCCCGATGGTCGAGATGTTACCTTGCTTAGCCACAGCCATACAATATGCAATTATGTGCGCGCTTTAGGCCGTCGGATATTGGAGAGTGCAGCCTTTATGACACAATCGGGATCATGTTCGCCCATCGTAGCGCTCAAGGCTGACGCGATGCTGGGAGAAGGCCCGCGCTGGCACGCCGGGGAGTCACTGTTGTACTGGGTGGACATTGCCGCCAATGCGCTGCACCGGTTCGACCCTGTAAGCCGGATCAATGAATCCCGCATTTTTGCTGCCCCCGTCGGGTGTTTTGCGTTCCGGCGATCGGGCGGTTTGCTGCTCGCCATGAAGGATGGGTTTGCGATACTGAGCGACTGGGACGCCACGCCGGTCCCTTTCGGGGAACAGCTTCTTACAGGGCGTACGGACATTCGCTTCAATGACGGACGGACCGATCCGGCGGGCAGGTTCTGGGCCGGGACGGTGAACACGGCGAAGTCCGCGCAGGATGCGGCGCTGTACCGGCTGGATCAGGATGGCCGCATCATCGAAGTCGAGGGCGGTATGCTGACGTGTAACGGCGCGGCGTTCGATGCGGCGGGGCGGCGCTTCTATCATGCCGACACGCCGAGCCATGCGTTGCGCGGCTATGACTATGATCTTGAAAGCGGTACGCTGTCCGGGCGGCGCATCCTTCATCAATTCCCGTTTGGCACAGGACGCCCTGACGGCGGTTCGGTGGATGAAGAGGGATGTTATTGGACCGCGTTGTTCGACGGGGGGCGCGTGGCGCGTTTGTCGCCCGACGGCGAAGTCCTGATGGAAGTGCCCCTGCCCGTCACGCGTCCGACGATGATCGCCTTCGGCGGTGCTGCTCGGCGGACCGCGTATGTGACGACGGCGCGCACCGGCCTTGCCGACGATCAGTTGGCGGAGCAGCCGCTGGCGGGGGCGTTATTCAGCTTTCAGGTGGACGTGCCAGGGTTGCCCGAATGGGAGTTCGGCGGCTGAAGCGCTACCCCAAAGCGTCGTCGAGAAGCCGGGCGAGGCGAAGACCGCCCCGTTCCACTTGAAGGCGCACCACCGGGACAAGCGTTTCTATCTGCGCTTCAGTCAGCTTGCCGCGCACGCTGGAGGGCGGGCCACAGGGTGCGGCGTTCCGAACGGGCGCATAGGCCATGTCGCGGCTGATCTGCCAGTTTTCGCGGCTCCAGTCTTCGGTGGTTCCGGCGCTCATGACCGCACGGTCGGCTTGGCTATAGCTATGGATGAGCGAAGGGGCCTGTGAAATGCTGCGCTCCGACAGGTAGCCATCCCAGATACTGTGCAGGTTGAGCCGTGAATTAGTAACGATGCCATAGTCCGTCTTCACCTGATTGCCACCAAGATCGGCATTGTCCCCCGCGTGCAGCGGCTGATGCAAATCGCCGACGAAATGGACCAGGAAGGCAAGCGCCATCAGCCGCTCCCTTGACGGAAGCGCCTTGTCCTTAAGCAATCGGGCGTTGCGGTCGATCTGTGCGGAGACGCAGTTGCCGTCCGGGCAGGCCGCCTTCACGTCGAACGGCTTGCAGATGTTCACGTTCTGATAGTGCCAGTTATAGGCGTAGCTGAACCGGTCGCCCAAATTCTTGATGCAATCGGCCCATACGCTTGCCTGTTCGATCGTGCGCAACGGGCACGTCGGCGTCGCAAGCTCCGGCCCGTGACGAAGGAGCGACGCGATGGCTTGGCGTGTGTGCGGCGCGACGTTGGCTTTCGCGATGCTCGCGATCGTCTCATGGCCATATTCCCACCAGGCGAATGCGGGTGTCGGTATGAGGGTAAAGAGGATGGCAAGCAGCCCGATCAGGCGAGTGCGCATCAGCCTTCGTCTCCGTAGATGGCAATGCGACGCGCGCCGTCTGCGCTGGCCGACCCGCGATACATGGCGGGGGTATTGAAGAGCCACGCGTGCTGCCCGTCCGGCGCGCATAGAATGACGCCCCCGACGCCGCCCATTTCCGTCAGTTCGCTAAATACGGTTGCCGCCGCCTGCTCCAGCGCTTCCTTTTGGAGGCGAACGCGCGCCGCGATCTCGTGAGCGACGCCGATGCGGATGAAATATTCGCCCGCGCCTGTTGCGGACACTGCGCAGGCCCGATCGTCAGCATAGGTTCCTGCGCCGATCAGCGGCGTGTCGCCGATGCGGCCCCAGCGTTTTCCCGTGAGGCCGCCCGTTGAGGTTGCCGCAGCGACATGGCCTTGTGCGTCGGTGGCCACTGCGCCCACCGTGCCGTACTTCATGTCGATGTCAAAATGACCTGAGCGACGATTTTTCAGTTCCTCCAACTGGCGCAGCCGTTCCGGCGTCGCGAACCAGGCGGGGTCGACCTGCTCCAGGTGCTGTTCGACGGAAAAAGCATCGGCCCCCTCCCCGCTCAGCAGCACATGCGGACTGGCCGTCATGACCGCACGGGCCAGAGTCACCGGATTGCGCGTGCGAGTCGACTGAGCAACGGACCCGGCAGCGCGAGTCGCGCCATCCATGATCGCCGCATCCATTTCGTTGCGGCCTTCGTAAGTGAAGACCGACCCTCGCCCGGCATTGAAGTGCGGATCGTCCTCCAGCACTTTGACCGCCGCCTCGACGGCATCAAGCGCGGAACCTCCCTGTTCGAGAATGGCAACACCTGCGTCCAGTGCCGCCGCCAGGCCTGCCCTAGCAATCGCATCCTCCGCGGCAGAGAGATTTTGGCGCGACATGCTGCCTGCGCCGCCGTGAATGGCGAGCGTCCATGTTCCAGGGACGTTGGCGGGCATGGCTGCGACTCCGTTGTTCGGAAATATCAAGAGGAAGACTGCCCTTTAGCGTGGCCCGAAAAATCATCAACGCATTGCCGTTCACGCCGCCTCCACATTCCGTAACGGCAACGTAAAAAAAGCTGAATTCCGGTGGTTCCAAAGGCTTGCGGTGCAACCGATAGCCTGCTCAGGGGTTCCGCGCTTCACGCCATAACGACAATAAGAGGTTCGCAAAACATGCTTTTCCGTCATTCCGCTGCGCTGCTCGCTTCCACCACCGCGATCGCGAGCGGCTTCCTGTTGGCTCCCGCCGCTCATGCGGGCGGCTTTTACCTTCAGGAGCAGTCTCCCAAGGAGACTGGCCGCGCGCTGTCCGGCGGCGCGGCGGCGGCCGACGATCCATCGGTCATCTTCTTCAATCCCGCCGCCATGACACAATTGTCCGGCATCCAGACGTCTGCAGGCGGCGTGTTGCTGTTCGCTAAGGCAAAGCAGAGCAATCGCGGATCGACGCGCACCGTGCCGACGCTTGCCACGCCGGTGCCGGTGACTGGCGGAGACGGCGGCAATCCTTTTGAAAGCGTGATTCCGATCCCCAGCTTCTATGCGTCGGGGCAGGTCACGGACAAGCTGTGGGTCGGCCTGGGCGTCAATGCGCCATTCGGACTGAAGCTTGATTACGATGCTGGCTTCTTTGGGCGATATGATTCGCTCTATACCAACCTTAAGACGTATAATATTCAGCCGAGCGCCGCGTATAAGCTGACCGACAATCTGTCGATCGGCGGCGGGGTGGATGTGCAGTACATCAAGGTGACGCTGACCAATGCCCTACCGAACCTGTCGCCGTTACAGCCGGATGGTTTCGCGCGGGTAAGTGGCGATGATTGGTCGGTCGGCTGGAATGCCGGCATCTTCTACACGACCGGCAACACGAACTTCGGCCTGCATTACCGTTCGAAGATCGAGCATAATCTGAATGGCAGCTATGCCGTGTCCGGATTGCAGGGGCCGCTGGCGGCGGGGAATGTGACGCTCGACGCGACCGCGCCGGTCGACCTGCCCGATATCGTCACCGCCAGTGTCGCGCATAAGCTGACGCCGCAGGATCGCGTGATGTTCACAGCGCGCTGGTATAATTGGTCGGTGTTCAAGAATATCACCATCCGGCCCGTGGGTGCAGCGACGTCGGTGAAGGAACTGAACTATAAGGACAGTTTCAGCGTCGCCCTGGGCGGCGAGCATGATCTCAATGAGAAGCTGACGCTGCGTGCGGGCGCGATGTACGACAAGACGCCGACGAACGAAGAATTTCTGACAACGCGCGTGCCCGATGGCGATCGGTATTGGCTGACGGCAGGCGCGACCTACAACTTCTCGCCCGCGCTGGCGCTGAACCTCTCCTATGCGCATACCTTCGTCGAGAAGGCGAATATCGTGCGGCCGGACGTCTATTACGCAGGCAGCCCGGCGGCGGTGACGGCCACCACCGTGGCGCGCACCAGCGGCAACGCGGATCAGATCGCAGCGTCCTTCACGGCCCGCTTCTAAACGGCTATAGGGGCTCCAACCAATGGAGCCCCTTCATGTCAGAGCATAACCCCGGCCTGCGTCCGTGGCGCGATATCGCGCGGCGCGAATGCCGTCAGATCATGGTCGGCAACGTGCCGGTGGGCGGCGGCGCGCCGATCACCGTGCAGACGATGACGAACACGCCGACGTCCGATCCGCGTGCGACGATCGACCAGATTCGCCGCTGCGAGGAAGTGGGTGTGGATATTATCCGGGTGTCGTGCCCCGATAAGGAATCGACGGCGGCGCTGAAGCAGATCGTGCGGGCGGCGCGGGTGCCGATCGTCGCGGACATTCATTTCCACTACAAGCATGCGCTGGAAGCCGCCGATGCGGGCGCGGCGTGCCTGCGCATCAATCCGGGCAATATCGGATCGGCAGCGCGGGTCAAGGAAGTGGTGGAAGCGGCGAAAGCCAATGGCTGCGCGATTCGTATCGGCGTCAACGCCGGATCACTGGAACGCGACCTGCTGGAGAAATATGGCGAGCCCTGCCCAGAGGCGCTCGTCGAAAGCGCGCTCGATCACATCAAGTTGCTCCAGGATCAGGATTTCCACGAGTATAAGGTCGCGGTGAAGGCCAGCGACGTGTTCCTGGCGGTCGCCGCCTATATGCAACTCGCCGAAACGGTCGATTGCCCACTGCATCTGGGCATCACCGAAGCGGGTGGGCTGATCGGCGGCACGGTCAAGAGCGCGATCGGCATGGGCAATCTGCTGTGGGCGGGAATCGGCGACACCATCCGCGTGTCGCTCTCCGCCGAACCCGAAGAAGAAGTCCGCGTCGGCTATGAGATGCTGAAATCGCTTGGCATCCGGACGCGCGGCGTGCGCGTAGTGTCCTGCCCCAGTTGCGCGCGGCAGGGCTTCGACGTGATC
The DNA here is from genome assembly GCF_002953135.1 of Sphingobium sp. SCG-1. Lineage (NCBI taxonomy): Bacteria > Pseudomonadati > Pseudomonadota > Alphaproteobacteria > Sphingomonadales > Sphingobiaceae > Sphingobium > Sphingobium sp. SCG-1. The sequence continues at coordinate 309,705 of NZ_CP026372.1, read as the reverse complement.
CGCACGGTACAGGCGCTGGAGGAACGGCTGGCGCATATCTCGACGCCGCTGTCTCTGTCGGTGCTGGGCTGTGTGGTGAACGGCCCCGGCGAGGCGCGCGAGACCGACATCGGCATTACCGGCGGCGGTGCGGGCAAGCACATGGTCTATCTGTCGGGCGTTACCGACCATCATGTGCAGGACGCGGACATGATCGAGCATATTGTGAAACTCGTTGAGGCAAAGGCCGCCGAGATCGAGGCCTTCACTACCGATGCGGGAGCGGCGGACAGCGTGGCGGCGGAATAAGCCTGCACCGCTTCGATCCTTCATCCTGACATGAATAGCCGCCCTGTCCCGCTGGCCCTGGCCTTCGGCGCGTGCTGCGTCGGCGTGGCGCTGTTTTCGGTGATGGACGCAGTGATGAAGGGGCTCAGCCTTGCCATCGGCGTGTATAATGCGCTGCTCTGGCGGGCGCTGGCCGGGACAGTGATCGGGATTGTCGGCATGGTGGTGCTCAGCAATCCCTGGCCCGTGCGGGAGGTGCTGAAAATCCACATGCTCAGGGGCAGCGTAGTGGCCGTCATGGCGCTATTCTTCTTCTACGGCATCAAGATATTGCCGTTGGCCGAGGCGATCGGGCTGTCCTTCATCGCGCCGCTGATCGCGCTGTATCTGGCCGCGCTGATCCTGAAAGAACGGATCGGGCGCAACGCCATAGCGGCATCGGTGCTGGGTCTGATCGGGGTCGGGGTGATCCTGTCGGGGCGGTTGCGGGGCGACTATGATCCGCAGGCGGTGCTTGGCGCAGGCGCGGTGCTGTTCTCGGCCGTGTTGTTCGCGTGGAACCTGATCCTCCAGAAACAGCAGGCGGGAGTCGCATCGCCGGTCGAAGTCGCGTTCTTTCAGCATCTCGTAATGCTCATCGTCTTCGGGGCGTTCTCTCCACTGCTGGCGGTGGTGCCGACGGCAAACCATCTGCCGATGATCCTGGGCGCAGCAGCCCTCGCCTTTGCCTCGCTGATGTTCATGAGTTGGGGCTATGCGCGGGCCGAAGCACAGAAGCTCATTCCGGTGGAATATAGCGCCTTTGTGTGGGCGGCGATCATGGGTTGGCTGTTCTTTGCCGAGCGGCTGACGATCACCACGCTTGCCGGGACAGTGCTGATCGTTACGGGATGCCTGATCGCGGCGCGGCGCGATCCGCAGATTACCGCGCATGTCGAAGGGAGCGCCAGTTGACCGTCACGATCCGCAATGCCGAACCGCAGGATATCGGCCTGATTCACAGCTTCATTCTGGCACTGGCGGAATATGAGAAGCTCTTGCATGAGGTGCGCGCCGACCGGGATGTGCTGGCGCGGCATCTGTTCGGAGCCCGCCCGATGGCCGAGGTGCTGATTGCCGAACGAGACGGGACCGGCATCGGCTTCGCCCTGTTCTTCCACAATTTCTCGACGTTCGAGGGGCGGCCCGGCATCTATCTGGAAGACCTGTTCGTCACGCCGGACGCGCGTGGATCAGGCGCGGGCAAGGCGTTGCTGGCGGCCCTCGCGCGGCTGACGATCGAGCGGGATTGCGCGCGGCTGGAATGGTCGGTGCTCGACTGGAACGCGCCCGCCATCGATTTCTATCGGAGCATCGGGGCGAAACCCATGGAGGAGTGGACGATCCAGCGGATGGACGGCGATGCGCTCGTCGCACTTGCCGGTGCCTGACTATTGACGGGGAGTCGTGGTTAAGGGACAAGGGCGCGGGTAGAACATTTGAAGCACGAAGCGGGGATTAGAGTGGCTAGCCGGGCATCGAAGCGCACGCCGGAGTGGCGGCAAATGCTGAAGCGCAGCCTGATTCGCAGTGGCGCGATGATCGGGTCCATCGCGCTGTATCTGTTCAGCCTTTTCCTGCTGCTGGCACTGCTCAGCTATCATCCCAGCGATCCGTCGCTGAATACCGTCGCAGGCGGCTTTGCGCAGAACGTGATGCAGACGCCGGGCGCCTACACGTCCGACTTCCTTCTGTGGCTGCTGGGCGTGCCTGCCGCGCTGCTGCTGCCGCTGATTCTGGTATGCGCGCGACGCCTTTGGGGCGATCAGGACATGAGCGGATGGCAGGGGCAGGTCGGCAAGTGCGTGACCGGGATCGTGCTGATCGGCATCAGCCTGTCGCTGTTCCAGACGCAGCCGCTCGTCGCACTGCCCGCAGGTTGGGGTGGCATCGTTGGCATGCTGACCGCGCGTGGCGTATTGAGCCTGACCGCGATGGCGCCGGAAGCGGGGCAGAAGTGGATCGTCGGCATCCTCGTGATCGCGACGCTAATATCAGGGATTTGGCTCTGGTATCGCAGTCTGGCGCTTGAGAAGCCGCTGATCCACCTGACGCGCCCTACCCTGCCCCGCTTCAGCCTGCCCAAGCGTGCTGTGGCTATTCCGCAGGGCGATACGCTCGTCGAGGACCGTGAAATCACGCCGCGCAAGGCTGTGTCGAACGAACCGAAGCCTCCGATCAATATCCAGACGCCCAAACCCGCCGCCCCGCCCCGCCCCTTCGCACCGGTGTCGCGGCAGGACGATCTGTTCGGCGCGAGTTCGCTGCCGTCCACGGATCTCTTGACCGAAGCCGCGCCGAGTCAGGTCGTGAAGATCGATAAGGCGGCGCTGGAGCGCAATGCGCGGCTGCTGGAAAGCGTGCTCGACGACTTTCACGTGAAGGGCCACATCACCGAAGTGAAGCCCGGCCCGGTCGTCACCATGTATGAGCTGGAACCGGCGGCGGGCATCAAGGCGAGCCGTGTGGTGGCGCTGGCGGACGACATAGCGCGCAACATGTCGGCGCTGTCGGCGCGCGTCGCGACCATTCCGGGCCGGACGGTGATTGGCATCGAACTGCCCAACACCAAGCGCGAGTCGGTGGTGCTGCGCGAGTTGATCGAGAGCGAGCAGTTCGGCGACCAGCAGGCATCGCTGCCGATCGTGCTGGGCAAGAATATTTCGGGCGATGCAGTGATCGCTGACCTGGCACCCATGCCGCACTTGCTGATCGCGGGTACGACCGGCTCGGGCAAATCGGTCGGCCTCAACTGCATGATCCTGTCGCTGCTGTATCGGATGACTCCCGATTCGCTGCGGCTCATCATGATCGATCCGAAGATGCTGGAACTCTCAACTTATGACGATATTCCGCATCTGCTATCGCCGGTGGTCACCGAGCCGCAAAAGGCGATCCGCGCGCTGAAATGGGCTGTGGAGCAAATGGAGGACCGCTATCGGATGATGGCGTCGATCTCCGTGCGGAATTTGGCCAACTACAACGAGAAGGTGCGCGCAGCGAAGGCGAAGGGCAAGCCTTTGGGTCGTCGGGTTCAGACCGGCTATAACCCCGAGACCGGCCAGCCGATCTACGAGGAAGAGCAGCTTGATTTCCAGCCGCTGCCGCAGATCGTGGTGGTGGTCGACGAATTGGCCGACCTGATGATGACGGCGGGCAAGGAAGTCGAGTTCCTGATCCAGCGGCTGGCGCAGAAAGCGCGCGCGGCGGGTATCCACTTGATCCTCGCGACGCAGCGGCCTTCGGTCGACGTCATCACCGGCGTCATCAAGGCGAACCTGCCGACGCGCATCAGCTTCTTTGTGACGTCCAAGATCGACAGCCGCACTATCCTGGGCGAACAGGGGGCCGAGCAATTGCTGGGCAAGGGCGACATGCTCTACATGGCAGGCGGCAAGCAGTTGACGCGCGTGCATGGCCCGTTCGTCAGCGACGACGAAGTGCGCGCCGTTGCCGACCACTGGCGCGCGCAGGGCAAGCCCGACTATATCTCCGCCGTGACCGAAGAACCGGAAGAAGGCAGCTTCGCCCTCGATGGTGTCGATCTGGGTGATGATAGCCCGGATGCACAGCTGTATCGGAAAGCGTGCCAACTCGTTTTTGAGAACCAAAAGGCTTCGACAAGCTGGCTCCAGCGCCAGTTGCGCGTTGGCTACAACAGTGCCGCGCGATTGATCGAGCGGATGGAAGAGGAGGGCCTGGTCGGCGCGCCCAATCATGTCGGCCGTCGCGAAGTGCTGAGGGACGAGGCGGGCAATCCGCTTTAACCGAACAGGATGGGTTCACGGCGGGTTCAACGCGACCCTCTTACATCCACTGCATGATGCAAATGGAGATACAATCATGAAGCGCATAGCGCTTGCTCTTGCAGCCGCGCCGTTGGCGGTTGTCGCGGCTTTGCCCCTTACCCCGGCCGTCGCGCAGCAATCCGACCTTGCCAAGGTGAATGCCTATATTCGGGCGGTCACAACCATGACGGCGGATTTTTCGCAGACGGATCGCAATGGCCGCGTCGTTACCGGAGAACTTACGCTGAAACAGCCCGGCAAGATCCGGTTCCAGTATCAGAAAGGCGTGCCGCTGCTGATCGTAGGCGATGGCAAGGCACTGACGATGATCGATTACGAGGTGCGGCAGGTGCAGCGGTGGCCGATCGGCAGTTCGCCGCTCGGTGCGCTGCTCGATCCCAACAAGGATCTCTCGAAATTCGGGAAAGTCGTACAGACCGGCGATCCGACTGTGCTGAGCGTCGAAGCGCGCGACCCCAAGCGGCCGGAATTCGGCACCATTACGCTGGTGTTCAAGCGCAAGCCAACAGCTCCTGCCGGGCTGGAGCTATATGGCTGGGTGGCGCTGGATGCGCAGAGCAATCGTACCACTATCCGCCTCACCAATCATCGCTACGGAATGCCAATTGCCGACTCTGCTTTCCGGTGGACCGATCCTCGTCCACGGGGGCGGTCAGGCTGACGATCCGGGCGGTGCTTGCGACGAAAATCGTAAAATCGGTATTATTACAAAACTCGTTCATCTGCCGCTCATATGATGGCCTCTAAATAAAGACCTACGGCACGAGCAGCCCCCGGGATTTCCCCCCTGTTACCCCGGCTGCCGCTTGTGTCGCGAAGCGCATAATGGCGCGATCGAGACCCCCGTTCCATGCCCCCGGAGCGGGGGTCTTTCTTTGCCCGGCGACCATGCGCTCGCGACTTGCCCTTGACGCCTTTGGACCCTAGTGGATGTCGCATGAGTGAAACCGTCACTATTGCTTCCTGGAATATCAACTCCGTTCGCGCCCGCCTTGATATAGTTGAGCGTTTTCTGGCCGAAGAAGGGCCAGACATCCTCTGTTTGCAAGAGACGAAGGTCGTCAACGACACCTTCCCGGCAGGTCTGTTCCGGCAGTATGGATACAACCACCAGAAGCTGAACGGGCAACCAATGCATCATGGCGTCGCGATCGTCAGCCGCATTCCGATCCGCGAGGACGATCGGCTGGACTGGCAGGCGAATGGCGAGGCGCGGCATATCGGTGTGCGGCTGGACAATGGCGTACGGCTTGAGAATGTCTATGTGCCTGCGGGCGGCGAATTGCCGGACCGGACCGTCAATCCGAAGTTCGGGCAGAAACTCGATTTTCTGGAGCGGATGATCGAATGGTCGTCCGGGCTATCGGACAAGCCAACAATTCTGACGGGCGACTTCAACATCGCGCCGCTGGAATGCGATGTGTGGAGCCATAAGCAACTCATCAACACGGTCAGCCACACTGCAATAGAATGCGAAATCCTGGCGCGGTTGCAGGCGTCCCATGACTGGGTGGATCTAGGTCGCAAGTTTTTCCCGGCACCGGAACGGCTGTTCACATGGTGGAGCTATCGCGCGCGCGACTGGTCGGAAAGCGACCGGGGGCGCAGGCTCGATCATATGTGGGTGAGCCCGGCGCTGGCGGAGAAGGCGATCAGCCATCGCGTCGTCGAGCCGATCCGGGGTTGGGCGCGGCCATCCGACCACGTTCCGCTGATTACAGAGTTCTCGTTCTGAGGCGCATGTGAGCGACGCCAGAGCCGCCGCCCGCGCCATTGATGCGCTGCGCCGGGGATGGCCGGTCACGGTGCAGGGGTCTGACGGATCGTTGCGCGTCATGGCTGTAGAGGCAGCGGACGCGGTGACGCTGGCGGCTTTCGATCCCGGCGATCAGGCCGATATCCTGATTTCGGCGGCGCGGGCGGAAACGCTGAAGCTTACCAATCAGCGCGCTGCCGCCGATCCCGAGATGCCGGTGCAGGTCGCGCGGGTGCCCTGGATCGACCGGGATGTCGCCATGGCAATCGCCGATCCGGTGCGGGATCTCGCTTCGCCGTTGAAGGGCCCGTTCAAGGCGCGTCCGCTCGCCGCCCCCGATGCTGCTGCCGCGACGCTGAGGCTGGCACGACTTGCGGGAATATTGCCGGCGTTCTTTATTGGAGACCATGGATCAAGCGATTGCGTCGTATCTGCAAAGGATGTCGAGGCCTATGACGATGCGGCGCGGCTGTTGATTGCGACGCGCGCGCGACTTCCGGTCGCGGCGAGCGAGGATGCGGAGATCATCGCCTTCCGTAGCCCGGAAGAACCGCGGGAGCATGTTGCGCTGATCGTCGGCAAGCGCGATGCCTCACCGCCCGTCGTTCGATTGCACAGCGAATGCCTGACCGGCGATGTGCTGGGGTCGCTGAAGTGCGATTGCGGACCGCAACTGCACGAGGCGCTGCATCGGATCGCCGACGCGCCATGGGGCGTGCTGCTGTATCTGCGGCAGGAAGGGCGCGGGATCGGGCTGGTCAATAAATTGCGCGCTTATGCTTTGCAGGATCAGGGGTTCGATACCGTGGACGCCAATGTGCGATTGGGGTTCGCGATTGATGCGAGGGACTTTTCGGTGGCAGCGCGAATGCTCGATCTACTGGGAATTGAAACAGTGCGGTTGCTGACGAACAATCCGGCCAAGGTTGCTGGCCTTGAAGCGGCGGGCATTACGGTGGCGGAGCGCCTGCCGTTGGCAATCGAATCCAATCCGCATAATAACCGCTATCTGGCGACGAAGCGGGACCGTACCGGGCATCAGCTATGAGCGTAATTGACGTCGCCAGCGTTGCGCGGCGGCTTCGCTTTGGTGCGTCGGAGATGCCCTGCGCAATCGGCAAGGGCGGGACATGTACGCCAAGCGACAAGCGCGAGGGTGATGGCTGCACACCATTAGGAGAATGGCCAGTCCGTGGCGTGCTGCTGCGCCCCGATCGTGTTGCTCTGGCAACTTCGCCTTCGATCCCGTGGCGCTGGACACGAGCGGGGGATGGATGGTCGGACGGCGTTGGGGATCCGGCGTACAATCGGCCGGTGCAGCTTCCGCACGGCTATTCGGCGGAGACATTGCAGCGCGCCGACGAAGCCTATGATGTCATTGTGGTGCTGGGCCATAATGACTCGCCACCTGTGCCTGGGCAGGGCAGCGCTATCTTCTTCCATTGCTGGGTCGAGGGGCGACCGACCGAAGGCTGCGTCGCGATTGCGAAAGGCGACATGCTGAAGTTGTTGCTGAAGTTGACGCCTGAATCGGTGATGCGGATACGCTGATCGTCAGGCGACTTGGCGGCTACGCTCGGTCACATTGGCAAATTCCGTGCTGGCTGCTTCGAGCAGGCGGCGTTCGAGTGTCTGTAGCCGTGCCTTGCTTTCGATCTTTCCGCCGAGCAAATCCGTGACATAGAAGGTGTCCACGGCGCGTTCGCCATAGGTCGCGACATGGGCGCTGTGAACAGTGACTTTCGACTGGAACAGCGCATTAGCGAGCGCGAACAGCAGCGCCGGGCGATCACGGGCGGTGGTTTCGACAACGGTGAAGCGATTGGACGCCTTGTTATCGATCAGCACGTTCGGGACAATGTGGAAGGCCTCCGCGCGTGTGCGGGGGAGAGGGCGTGCCTCCAGCTTGGTAATCAGCTTATGCCGATTGGCCAAAGCATCCTCGATCATGCGTTTGATCCGGTTTAATTGATCGGCACTGTCGAAGCGGCCGCCGAACGGATCCTGCACCAGGAAATTGTCGATCGCCATGCCATCGCGCATGGTATGGATGCGTGCGTCGATGATGTTGCCGCCTGCGAGGTGAATGGCGCCGGCGACACGATAGAACAACCCCGGATGGTCGGCCGCATAGACAGTCACAAGCGTCGCGCCTCGCTGCGGGTAAACCTCTGCGGCGATCGACAGCGGCTCATTGCCGGCCGCCATCACATGCCCGACGTTCTGCTGAAGAATGTCATCAGGCTCGGCAATCCAGTAGGATTCCGGGAAGCGCTTCTTAAGGGATGCGAATACTTCGTCGGACAGCTCCATCGCGTGCTGAAGCGCCTCCTGTTTCGCCTGCACCTTTTCCCGGCGGCCATTCTGTTTGTGGCCCAGGCGCAGCACTTCTTCCGCCGCGTCGTAAAGGTCGGTCAGCAACTGCCGTTTCCAACTGTTCCAGACGCCCGGTCCCACGGCGCGAATGTCCACGACCGTCAGGATCAGCAGCAGGCGCAGACGCTCGGGACTCTGGACGACATCGGTGAAGTCCATAATGGTCTTATAGTCCGACAGGTCGCGCTTGAAGGCAGTGGCTGACATCAGCAAATGATAGCGCACCAGCCACGCGACCGTTTCGGTTTCTGCTGCGGTCAGGCCAAGGCGGGGGCAGAGCGACAGTGCCACCTCCGCGCCCAATATGCTGTGATCGCCGCCGCGCCCCTTGGCGATGTCGTGCAGCAGCACCGCCACGTAGAGCACGCGGCGCGACAGCAGCTTCTCCATCAATGACGTGCAAAGCGGATGATCGACCTGAATATCGCCCTTCTCGATGCGGGCGAGCAGGCCCACGGCGCGGATCGTGTGTTCGTCAACGGTGTAGTGGTGGTACATGTCGAACTGCATCTGCGCGACAACGCGTCCGAAATCGGGAATGAAGCGGCCAAAGACACTGGCTTCGTTCATCCAGCGCAGCACGGTCTCCGGATCGCGTGGCGAGGTCAGCACGTCCAGGAATGCGGCGTTAGCGCGCACGTCCTTGCGGATGTGGCGGTCGATCAAGTGCGCGTCGCGACTGGCAGCGCGAATGGCGGACGGGTGGATAGAGAGGCCGTGACGATCGGCGACCGCGAAAATTTCCAGCATCCGGACGGGATCAGCCTGAAAGAAGTCGTCGGAGGGAAGCGCGATGCGGCCGCGATCGAGAATGAAGCCGTCGAGCTTCTTAGGGCGGCGGAAGAAGCTGGGGACGTAACGATGCCCGCGTGCCGCCAGGCGGTCGTCCAGATGGGCCAGGAACACCGCAGTCAGATCACCCACCGTCTTCGCGTTCAGGAAGTAATAGCGCATGAAGCGCTCGACCGCGGACTGACCATTGCGGGCGGAAAAGTGCGTGCGCTCGGCAATCTCCACCTGCAAATCGAAGGTCAGGCGATCTTCGGCGCGGCCCGTAATCATGTGCAGATGGCAGCGGACGGCCCAGAGGAAATCCTCCGCCTTCTGGAATTGACGCAACTCCTGACGCGTCAGCAGCCCGGCATCGACCAGTTCCGCCACCGACCGGACGCGATTCACATATTTGCCGATCCAGAAAAGCGTGTGGAGATCACGCAGGCCGCCTTTGCCTTCCTTGACATTTGGTTCGACGACATAGCGGCTGTCGCCCATTCGCTTGTGCCGCGCATCGCGTTCCGCGAGCTTTTCTGCGACGAAGGTGCGCCCCGTGTCCTTGACGACTTCCTCGTCGAAGCGGCGCGAGGTTTCCTCGTACAGCGCGCGATCGCCCCATACATAGCGCGCCTCCAGAAGCGCCGTGCGGATGGTGAGATCGCTTTTCGCCATGCGCACCGTCTCATCGACCGACCGGCTGCTGTGCCCCACTTTGAGGCCAAGATCCCAAAGCGAATAGAGCATGGACTCTATGACCTGCTCGGTCCAGCCAGTCGGCTTCCACGGCGTGATGAAGCCGATATCGACATCGCTATGCGGCGCCATCTCGCCGCGTCCATAACCGCCGACTGCAATCAGGGCGATGCGTTCCGAGGTGCTGCGATTACCGGACGGGTGCAGATGCTGCGTCGTCGCATCGTAGAGGATGCGCAGGATCTGGTCGATCAGGAACGCGAAGGCGGAAACCGTCTCGCGCCCGCGCGTCGGGTGCATGGCAAGGCGGCGAGCGGCCTCCGCGCGGCCTGCCTCAAGCGCCGAGCGCAGTTCGTCGACGACGGCGGCCCGCAATGCTTGCGCATTCTGCCCCTCTTGTCCTGCAACAATGGCGATGCGGTCAGCCACGATGCGCCGGTCGATGATGGCGCGCCGGTTGGGGAGCGTGTCGAAGAGAGTGGACATGGACGCTATGTAGGGTGTGTCAGCCCCCTAGGGAACTGCTGATTCACGCCTCGTCCAGCAGGGCTTTCAAGCGGTAGAGCGCATCGAGGGCTTCGCGGGGGCTGAGCGCATCCACGTCGAGAGCGGCCAATCCTTCGCGCAAGGGATCGGGAGGCGGCGTTTCCTTGGCCAGCGACGCGGCGAACAGCGGGAGATCGTCCAGCCCGGCCGCGATACCACCGGTCTTGGCCTTGCCCGCTTCGAGCCGTTTCAGCACGTCCTTTGCCCGCGCGAGGACGGCCGGGGGCAGGCCGGCGAGGCGCGCCACCGCGAGGCCATAGCTGCGATCCGCCGGGCCTTGCGCGAGTTCATGGAGCAGGACGAGGTCGCCCTTCCATTCCCGTGCACGGACATGGTGAAGCGAAAGGGCATCGAGCTTTTCGGCGAGCCGCGTCAGTTCGTGATAATGGGTGGCGAAGAGGCAACGGCAGCGGTTCGTCTCATGCACGGCCTCGACCACAGACCAGGCAAGGGCAAGACCGTCATAGGTGGACGTGCCGCGCCCGACTTCATCGAGGATGACGAAGCTGCGCTCGGTCGCCTGCGAGAGGATGGCGGCAGTTTCGACCATCTCCACCATGAAAGTCGAGCGGCCCTTCGCCAGATTGTCCGACGCGCCGACGCGACTGAACAGGCGGTCGACAAGGCTGAGGCGGGCGGAAGTGGCGGGCACGAAACTGCCCGCCTGCGCGAGGATGACGATCAGCGCGTTCTGGCGAAGGAAAGTCGATTTGCCGCCCATATTGGGGCCAGTGACAAGCCAGAGCCGGTCGGTTTCGGACAGGCAGCAGTCGTTCGCAACGAAGGACTGGCCTTCCCGGGACAGCGCATCCTCGACGACGGGATGGCGTCCGCCGCGGATATCGAGGCAGCGGCCTTCCGCAAAATCGGGTGCGCACCAGCCGCCTTCCGCCGCGCGCTCGGCCAGACCCGCCGACACGTCGAGGCGGGCGATCGTGCGGGCAGCGGCATCGATGGCGGACTTGCGAGCGAGGACGGCTTCGATCAGTTCTTCCAAGTGCGCGGCTTCGGCGGCGAGGGCGTGGCCGCCCGCCTGCGCAACGCGGCTTGCCTGTTCGTGGAGATCGACCGAGTTGAAGCGGACGACACCGGCGAGCGTCTGACGATGCGTGAAGCCGCTGCCGTCGCGCAGGAGTGCGTCGCCATGTTTGGCGGGGACTTCGACATGATAGCCGAGGACGGCGTTGTGGCGGATCTTCAGGCTGGCGATGCCGGTCTGATCGCGATAGCGCGCTTCGAGGGCGGCGATGGCGCGGCGGCCATCGCCCGCGAGGCGGCGCAGTTCGTCAAGGGCCGCATCATAGCCGTCGGCGATATAGCCGCCACTGGCGCTTTCCGTCGGCGGGCTGGAGACAAGCGCACGGGTGAGCCGGTCCGTGAGGTCGGCATGGCCATCGAGGGCGGGAAGCAGATCGTCCAGCAGCTTGGGACGGTCCGGCAAAGTCACGAGCCGCTCGCGCAGGATACGCGCTTCCCGCAGGCCGTCGCGCAACTGGCCCAAATCGCGCGGTGAGCCGCGCCCGATGGCGACTCTGCCCAACGCACGGCCGATGTCCGGGAGTGCACGCAGGGCGGTCCGAAGGTGATCGCGAAGGCCACCGTCACGATGCAGCCAGGCGACCAGCGCCAGCCGCGCCTCGATCTGCGGCTGATCCAGCAGCGGGCAGGCGAGGTCGGAAGCAAGGAGGCGGGCGCCTGCGCCGGTGACGGTGCGGTCGACGGCCGCGAGCAGGCTTCCCCCGCGCTGACCGGCCATGGTTTGAACGATCTCCAGACTTTCGCGCGTAGCGGCGTCGATCGCCATATGCGCATCTGTGCTGCGCCTGACTGGCGGCCCGAGGAATGGCAGGGTGCCTTTGCCCGCATGATCGAGATAACCGAGCAGCCCGCCCATCGCCGCCAACTCAGCGCGCGCGAAAGTACCGAAACCGTCTAGCGTCGCAACGCCATAGTGGCGTTTCAGCAATGCCTCGGCGCGGCTGCTGTCAAAGGCCGCGCGATCGAAAGGATGGGACGGCACCGCGAATTGGACTGTGAAGTTGACGGGTGTTATCAATTCGCTGGGTCGCAGCCGCGCCAACTCTGCAGGCAATTGCGCTTCGGTGATGCTTATCGTTTCGAAGCGACCGTTGGAGATGTCGGCGGCGGCAAGACCATATTCCTGCCCGACTTGCGCCACGGCCACCAGCATATTGTCGGTCCGGGCATCGAGCAGTGCGTCTTCGGTGAGCGTGCCCGCCGTCACATAGCGGACGATGGCACGGGCGACGAGCGACTTGGAGCCGCGTGCCTTGGCTTCGGCAGGGGTCTCGGTCTGCTCGGCGATGGCGACGCGGTGACCGGCACGGATCAGGCGGGCTAGATACATTTCCGAGCTGTGCACCGGCACGCCGCACATCGGGATAGGCGCTCCATCATGCTCACCGCGTGACGTCAGGGCGATGTCCAGCGTGGCCGCAGCCGCCTTGGCATCGTCAAAGAACAGCTCGAAGAAGTCGCCCATGCGATAGAAAAGCAGGCAGTCGGACGCCTCGGCCTTCAGCGCAAGATATTGCGCCATCATCGGCGTCGGCGACGCGCCTGCGGGAGAAGAACTACTGTGACCCATGCCATCGTGCGATAGCGAGTCGAACGCCGGGGCGGAAGGGGTGTGGGAAACAGCACTGAAATAGAGAAGCGGCCCTTGAAGAATGTCATCAAAAGCCGCTAGGGCGAGCCTGCAACGCGGCGGAGACAGGACTGATGAGCGATAAATCGAACGTGGAATTTTCCGAGCGCGAGGCGTTGTTCTTCCACTCGTCGGGACGCCCGGGCAAGATCGAGATCATCGCGTCCAAGCCGATGGCGACGCAGCGCGACCTGGCGCTGGCTTATTCGCCCGGCGTTGCCGTGCCGGTGCGCGCCATCGCGGAAGATCCCGCAACCGCCTATGATTATACCGCAAAGGGTAATCTGGTCGCCGTGATCTCCAACGGCACGGCAATCCTTGGCCTGGGCAATCTGGGCGCGCTGGCTTCTAAGCCGGTCATGGAAGGCAAGGCAGTGCTGTTTAAGCGCTTTGCCGACGTGGACTCCATCGATATCGAGTTGAACAGCGAAGACCCGCAGGCGATCATCGATGCGGTCGCGCTGATGGAGCCGAGTTTCGGCGGCATCAACCTTGAGGATATCAAGGCGCCCGAATGCTTCATCATTGAGCAGGCGCTGAAGGAAAAGATGAACATCCCGGTCATGCACGATGACCAGCATGGCACCGCGATCATCTGCGCGGCGGGCCTGATCAATGCGCTGCATCTGACCGGACGCGAACTCAAAGATACGAAAATCGTGGTCAATGGCGCTGGCGCGGCGGCGATTGCCTGTACCGAGCTTATCAAGGCGATGGGCGTGCCCCACGATCAGGTCATCATGTGCGACCGCAGCGGCGTCATCTATCAGGGGCGCACCGAAAGCATGGACCAGTGGAAGTCAGCACATGCCGCCAAGACAGACGCGCGTACTCTGGAAGAAGCGCTGAAAGGCGCAGACGTGTTTCTCGGCCTGTCCGCCGCTGGCGCGCTCCAGGGCCACATGGTCAAGGATATGGCGCCGCAGCCGATCATCTTCGCAATGGCCAATCCGGACCCGGAAATCACGCCGCCCGAAGCCAAGGCCGCGCGCCCGGATGCTATCGTCGCCACCGGCCGGTCGGATTATCCCAATCAGGTCAACAACGTGATTGGCTTCCCCTTCATCTTCCGCGGCGCTCTGGATGTGCGGGCGACCGCGATTAACGAAGCGATGAAGATTGCGGCGGCGCAGGCCATTGCGGCGCTGGCGCGGCAGGCCGTGCCCGAGGAAGTCGCCAAGGCTTATGGCAAATCGCACAGCTTCGGCCCGGACTATATCATCCCGACGCCATTCGATCCGCGCCTGATGGAAATCGTGCCCGCGGCCGTCGCGCAGGCGGCAATGGATAGCGGCGTTGCGCAGAAGATGATCCCCGACATCGCCGCCTATCGCCAGTCGCTGAAGGCGCGCCTCAATCCGACTACATCGGTGCTGACGCTCGCCTATGAAGGCGCGAAGGCGGAACCCAAGCGCGTCGTCTTTGCCGAGGGCGAGGAAGAAGTGGTGTTGCGCGCCGCGATCCAGTTCCGCGATGGCGGCTATGGCATTCCGGTGCTCGTCGGGCGGCAGGATGTTTACGACCGGTTGCGCGCGCTGGGCGTCACCGACCCTCACAGCTTCGAAGTGCACAACAGTGTCAACTCGCCGCTGGTGCCCAAGATGGTCGATTTCCTGTATCAGCGTCTGCAACGACGCGGCTATCTGCGTCGCGATTGCGAGCGGATGGTGAATCGGGAACGCAACATCTTCGGCGCGCTGCTTTTGCAGCTTGGCGAAGCGGAAGCGATGATCTCCGGCGTGACGCGCACCTATTCGCAGACGATGCGCGACATTCGTCGCGTGATCGATCCTGCGGCGGGCCGCACCGCGTTCGGTATTCATGTACTCGTCGGGCAGAGCCACACGGTGTTCATGGCCGATACCACGGTAAACGAGCGACCCACCGCAGAAGAACTGGCCGACATCGCCATCGACACGGCCGCTGTAGCGCGGCGCATGGGGCATGAGCCACGCGTGGCGTTCCTGTCCTACTCCACCTTCGGCAATCCTCCGGGCAACTGGCTGGCCAGCCTGCGGGACGCCGTTGCGATCCTTGACGAGCGCGGCGTGGACTTCGAATATGAAGGGGAGATGGCGCCGGACGTCGCGCTCAATCCTGCCGTGATGAAGAATTATCCGTTCTGCCGCCTGTCCGGTCCCGCCAATGTGCTGGTGATGCCCGGACTGCAATCCGCCAACCTGTCGGCGAAGCTGCTGCGCGAATTGGGCGGCGATTCGGTGATCGGGCCTATGCTGGTGGGTCTGGAGAAGCCGGTGCAGGTGGCTACCATGGCGTCGACGGCGAGCGAACTGGTGACGCTGGCGGTGCTCGCAGCGGGCGGTATCGCCCTGTAGAGCCCTACCGCCGCACCAGCCGATTAATGCCGCAGGAGGAATACCGCATGCTGCGCGAAGAGATTCGCGTTGGTGTGCGTCGTTTCCTTCTCGCCGTTCAGGAACCATTGGCCGTCGATCGACCAGCCGCGATCCTTCACCAGCGCGCGAAAGTCGTCGATGGTGAGGTGATGGATGTTGAGCGTGTCGTACCAGGTGTCCGGCAACAGCTTTGTCACGGGCATCCGGCCACCAAACGCCAGCGAAAGCCGTCCGCGCCAGTGCGCAAAGTTGGGGAAGCTGACGAATGCCTGAGCACCGATGCGGAGCAATTCCTCCACGACCCGGTCGGGGCGGCGCGTCGTTTGCAGCGTCTGACTGAGAATCGCATAATCGAAGCTGGCGTCGGCGTAATAATGGAGGTCGGTGTCGGCGTCGCCCTGCACCACAGACAGGCCGCGGCCCACTGCCGAAGCAACGTTCGTGGGGTCGATCTCCAATCCGCGCGCATCGACTTGGCGTTGGTCGCGGAGCGCCGCCATCAGGCCACCGTCGCCGCAACCGACATCAAGCAAGCGCGCGCCGGGCGTGACGTTGCGCGCGATAAGCGCAAGGTCCGGACGGAGTTCCATCAGACTGTCACCGCCGGGCCATCATAGCGCTGCATGAAGATGCCGGTGATCCGCTGCCAGCCATGACGTTCGTACAGGCTGTGCGCATCGCGAGTGTTGAGGGTCCAGCGTCGCAAGCCCTGAAGATCGGGATGGTCGTGGAAGTAGCGGAGCATCGCCGAGGCGAGGCCGTGACCTTGATAGTTTTCCAGCACATAGACGTCAGCGAGATGCGCAAAGGTGGCATGGTCGGTAATCACGCGGGCAAAGGCGATTTGAGCGTCGTCCTTGTAGATGCCGACGCAGTGCGATCCCGCGATCGCTCGTTCGACTACCGACAGCGCGATGCCAGGCGACCAGTAGGTGCTCGCGAGGTAGGCATGAATCGCGTTCGGCTGAAGCCTTGCCGGATCATCCGATAGCGAATAGCCGCCGGGCAGGGCAGTTTCGATAACCCTCATCGTTCGCCCGCCCGCAGAAATCCATCGACCACGCGATTAAGTTCCGGCGCTTCGAGCAGGAAGGCGTCATGACCGAAGGGGCTGGAAAGCTCTACGAAACTCGCAGGCGCGCCCGAGGCATTGAGCGCATGGACGATGATCCGCGATTCCGCCGTGGGATAGAGCCAGTCGGTATCGAAGCTGACGACGCAGAATCGCGCCTTCGTGCGGGCAAAGGCGCGGGCAAGGCTGCCTTCATGGTCTTCGGCAATGTCGTAATAGTCCATCGCCCGCGTGATATAGAGGTAGCTGTTGGCGTCGAAGCGGTCGACGAAGCTCAAGCCCTGATGGCGTAAATAGCTTTCTACCTGAAAGTCCGCGTCGAAGCCGAAGGTCTTCTGCCCGCCGGGGCTGTCCGGCCGCGCCTGAAGCCTGCGGCCGAATTTTTCGGTGAGGCCTGCTTCGGAAAGATAGGTGATATGGGCGGCCATGCGGGCAACGGCGAGGCCGGAACTCGGCACGTCATTGTCCGCATAGTAGTCGCCGCCGCGCCAGCGTGGATCGGCCATGATCGCCTGCCGCCCGACTTCGTGAAAGGCAATGTTCTGGGCGGAATGGCGCGCCGTCGATGCGATCACCAGCACCGATTCCACGCGGTCAGGATATAAAGTCGGCCAAGTCAGTGCCTGCATACCGCCCATCGAACCGCCGACTACTGCATGGAGGCGGGCGACGCCCAGATGATCGAGCAACATCGCCTGCGCGCGCACCATGTCACCGATCGTGATGACCGGGAAGCGCATCGCATAAGGTTCGTCACGGCCAGGATCAATGCTGGCGGGACCGCTCGACCCCATGCAACTACCCAGCACATTGGCACAGATGATGAAATGCCGCGCCGGATCGATTGGCTTGCCTTCGCCCACCATCCGCCACCACCAACCGGGTTTGCCGGTCAGCGGATGCTGAGAGGCAACATATTGGTCGCCCGTCAGCGCGTGGCAAATGAGGATCGCGTTGGAGGCGTCGGCATTCAGCGCGCCGTACGTCTCGTATGCGATGTCCACCGGCGTCAGGCTGGCACCACTGTCCAGCGATAAGGGGCCGGGCAGGCGGACCTGCCGGCCTAGGCCGAACCGGCTGTCGGTCGATAGGGGAACGCTAGCCATGCTTCGCCGCTAGGACGCGGGGCGAGGGGTGTCAATCTCCGCGCCCGGTCCAAGGCCGCACCCTTTGCGCGCGCGAGGTTTCCCCGCTAAAGCGCGTGGCATGACAGATAGCACAATAATGACGCATACTTCGCCACAGCCCAAGGAGTGGATCCTGGGCATTTCCGCTTATGTGCCGGGCAAGGCGGCGGCTGCCGATGGCCGCCCGCTCATCAAGCTTTCCGCCAATGAGAACCCGCTCGGCACCAGCGAGAACACGCGCGCGGCGTTGGCTGCGGCGACGGCGGACCTCGCCACCTATCCCGATCCCGGCGCGACCAAGTTGCGCGAGGCTATCGGCGCGAAGTTCGGGCTGGACCCCGCACGGATCATTTACGGCACGGGGTCGGACGAGCTGCTGCACCTCGCCGCCAGTGCCTATGCCGGGCCGGGCGACGAAGTGCTGTACGTCCGCTTCGGCTTTTCCGTTTACGACATCGCGGCCCGTCGCGTGGGCGCGACGCCGGTCGTTGCGCCGGACAAGGACTATGCGACGGATGTGGACGCACTGCTGGCGGCGGTGACGGAGCGGACGCGCGTGGTGTTTCTTGCCAATCCCAATAATCCGACGGGAACGATGACGTCGGCAGCGGAGATCGCGCGGCTGCATGCCGGACTGCGATCCGACATCCTGCTGGTGCTGGATCAAGCCTATGCAGAATATCTGGAGCCGGAAGAGGAAGACGGCGGGCTGGACCTGGCGCGCACGGCGTCCAACGTATTTATCACGCGCACATTCTCCAAAATACATGGCCTTGCCGCCGAACGCATCGGCTGGGGCTATGCCACGCGTGAAGTCGTTGACGTGCTGCACCGCATCCGCGCGCCATTCAATGTGACCACGGCGGGGCAGGCGGCTGCGATCGCCGCTGTCGGAGACGATAAGTGGGTGCAAGCGAGCCGTACGCATAACCGCCAATGGCGTGAATGGCTTGCCGGAGAAATCGCGGCGATGAGCAATCATGGCCTGCGCGTGGTGCCGAGCAAGGCAAACTTCCTGCTGATCCTGTTCGAAGGCAGACTGACGGCCGAAGCGGCGCTGAACGGGTTGATGGCGGAGGGTTATGCGACGCGCTGGCTGCCGGGGCAGGGGCTTCCGGACGCCCTGCGCATCACCATCGGCACCGAAGCGCAGACACGTGACATTGCGCGCATCCTGCGCACGATGGCGGAAGCCGCCTGATGCTGCCGTTCGCGCGTGTCACCATTATCGGGCTGGGTCTGATCGGTTCCTCGCTTGCCCGCGGCATAAGGGCAACGATGCCGACCGTCCGTGTGACGGGCCACGATGCGAACGACGAGGTGCGGGAAATCGCGCGGCGGATCGACCTGTGCGACGATGTCAGCGACACGGCGGGCGCTTCGGTTACGGATGCAGACCTCGTGATCCTATGCGTGCCAGTAGGCGCCATGGGAGCGGTCGCCGCGGAGATCGCTGAGGAATTGCCCTCCGAAGCGATTATCAGCGATGTCGGCGGGTCGAAGGAAAGCGTGATCGCAGCGCTACGCGAGGTGCTGCCGCACGCCACTATCGTTCCGGGTCATCCGGTTGCGGGAACCGAGTATAGTGGACCTGAGTCCGGGTTCGCCACTTTGTTCAGAGGCCGCTGGTGCATTTTGACGCCGGAAGAACATACAGAAGAAGCGGCCGTCATCCGAATGCGCAGCTTCTGGGAGACATTGGGCGCGAATGTTGAGATCATGACCCCCAAGCATCATGATCTGGTGCTGGCGGTGACAAGTCACGTGCCGCATCTGATCGCCTATTCGATCGTCGGCACGGCTTCGGACCTGGAGACCGTGACGCAAAGCGAAGTTATCAAATTCTCCGCTGGTGGCTTTCGCGACTTCACGCGCATCGCGGCGTCAGATCCAACAATGTGGCGCGACGTGTTCCTGAACAATCGCGAGGCGGTACTTGAGATCCTGCAACGGCTGACCGAGGACGTGACCATGTTGCAGCGGGCGATACGGTGGGGTGACGGTGATGCGCTGTTCGACCTTTTCACGCGAACCAGAGCCATCCGCCGGTCGATTATTGAGCAGGGGCAGGACGATCCCGCGCCCGATTTCGGGCGCACCCACACATAATCAGAAGCCGATTTCGGCAGCGTAGTCCGGGTCGGAAAGTGCAGTCAGCCGCCGAGCGGCCCGGCGCGCAAAGCGCAGTGTTTCCGCCTTGCGACGAGCGGCGGGCAGCGGCTCTGTAGGCGCGGGGCGCAGGATTTCCGCGTCATATTGATCGGCAACGATCAGCCCCGTGCGCGTGGGCCAAAGCGCCTCGCCATCGAATGGCGTCAGGTCAAAACCGGCCGGCACGGCCCAGAAGTAGCGATCGCAATAATCGAAGTAGTCCGGCCACTTCGCGTCTCCGAGCAAGTCCGCCCGGCTGCATTTTATCTCTACAATGACCAGATGCCCCGACAGGTCGATCGCCATGATATCGGCGCGACGGCCATTGGGAAGCGGGGCTTCCACCACACCGAACACATCGTGGCGCTGGAAGAGGCGCAGCACCCCACGCGCGACGGCCATAGCCGTGCCGTCAGTAAGAGGGGAGCAATCGGAAACCGTCTGTGACATGGCATGATATTAGAACAATAGAGGAACAAAGAAAAGGCCGAACCCGTATGGGCCGGCCTTTATCATCTTTGCTGCTCGTCGGCCCGGAGCGGGCCTCCAGTCTCAGCGGTAGAAAATGTGATTGTCGATCGATGCCAGACGGGCCTTGCCCCAACCCGGCGAAACGCGGCGAGCGTGGAAGAACAACGCGCCCTCAGCCTGGCTCTTCCAGCTATCGTTCAGCGCGATCTGCGCAATGCCGACTGCCTGCTGCCAATCGACGCTGTCCGTGCGCGGCTGAGGCACATTGCCACCGCGAACGAAGCTGAACTGGCTCGGCTGGCGCACGACGCCGCAAAGGCTGCTGGCGAAACGGCCCGAATGCGAACGGTTGATGATGACGCGGGCGACGGCGAGCTGACCGGCGAGGCTTTCGCTCTTCGCCTCATAATAGACGGCGCTCGCAAGGCAACGCATATCTTCGGTCATGTCGGCGGGGAAGGGCTGGGCATCCACCAGAGCGGCGAGCGACGTCGCGGGCTGTTCCTGCGCATCATCTGCATATGCGGAAACTTTTTCCGGCTGAGGCGTTGATGCTGTTGTAGATTGAACCACTTCACGCGGCGCTGCGAAGGTTACACCTGCGGCCTGCGGAGTGGAAGAAACCGGGATGGTGACGGGAAGCGTCTCAATCGATCCAGCGGCTTGGGAAGCGTCGCTCGCGCTTACGGCGGCGATCGCAGATAAAGTAAATGCGGCCAATGTCGCGGCCTTCAATCGGAAACTCATCACTACTCAAGTTAGTGCGGTGAGTCGGCCAGGACGCCGTATCCTTATGGATGGGCTTTTCTTGCGTCCGGTCGCCCCCCGTCTGCGTGTTTACCGTCTTCCCCCTCATTGAGTGAAGTCACAGCAACCTGCGCGTTGGCGTGGGCAGGCCTATGGCTGCGCCGTTCCACATAGTCAACGATCAGCAGAGCGTTTCCACGGCCAACCGTTCCGCATCCACGATATCGAGTTCTATTAACCATAAGTCGGGATCGGAGCGACGGCGGCGAGCGATGTAATCGGCGACAAGGTGCGGACCGCCGTCCTTATCCGGCCCGCAGGCAACCAGCCGATAGCCTCCGGCATAGTCTGAAATACGCTCGAAAAGGCCGGTTTCCTTGCCCTTGTCGAGGCACTGGACCAGAATCGTTCCGCTGATTGCATCGCCCTTGTGGAGCACGCTGGCAAAGCCGCCACTGTCTTGGACGCGCCGGATCAGAGCACTCACCAACATGTGTGCGGCGAGTCGCGCCGTCATGTGGCGGTGCGGTACCCGGGAAGCGACGACAAAGGGAATTGGGAACGCATGAAGGTGCCGGTGCCGCGTCCGACTTCCTCGCCGTCCGCGTCGATCAGGCTGGCTTCGGCCACATACACCCGGCGACGGCCGCTGATCCAACGGCCCTCTGCGCGCAATTTCCCTGTATGAATCGGGCGCGTGAACAGCAGGTTGAAGCTGGTAGTCAGAAGGAAGCGATCGCTAACCAGGCTGTTGGCGGCATAGAAGGCGGCGTCGTCCAGCATCTTGAAATACACCGTGCCATGCACGGCACCGGCGGCATGATAGACACCTTCATCGACTTCGAAGTCGATATGCGATTGACCGGCGGAGGGGATGCTAAGGTCGGACCGGAACAGCCCGTTGATAGGGGCTGAGCGGTAGAGTTGCTCCAAAGCCCGAAAGTGCGCCGCTTCACCACTGGGCAGCGGAGTCGCGTCAGGCTGCGTCACGCGCCTCGTTACCCGAAAGCAGAGCGAACAGGGCTTCACGTGAACCGACGCCGCGCATACGCGAGATATGCGTTTCATTGCGCAGATATCGGGAAACGCGCGCGAGGGTCTTGAGATGCTCCGCGCCGCTATCGACCGGTGAAAGGAGCGCGAAAACCACATCTACTGGCGCATTGTCCACGGCGTCGAAGCCCAATGGCGTATCCAGAAGAACCACGATGCCACGCACCCGATCCAGACCGGGGATTTTCGCATGGGGAATACCGATGCCACCGCCAAAGCCCGTCGATCCCAGCCGCTCCCGCTCCGTCAGCCGGTCGAATACGACATCGGCAGCCATGCCATAGTTGGCCGCTGCGATTTCGCCGAGTTTCTGGAACAGTTGCTTTTTGCTGCTGACCGAAACGCCGATTGCCAGTGCGTCCGACGTCAATATGTCGTCAAAGTGAGCCATGTCGTACCTAAACGGTCATCCGGCGTGTCTGGACTGGAATGTCAGACCATCCTGCAATGCCAGAACCAAAGCCCGGCCCCATAGAGCTATGGGGCCGGAACGTCAATGAAATTGGCTTTGGGAGCGCTATCCAGCGCCGATCTCTATCAGGTTCGAGGTTCCACCCAGCCGATCGTACCGTCATGCCGACGATACACCATGTTGTACGCTGATGTGCCTGCGTTGACGAACAACAGCGCATTGGTGTTGCGCAGATCGAGCATCATCACAGCGTCGGAAACGGATGCTTCGGGAATGTCGACGCGGGTTTCGGCAACGATCAGCGGCGCTTCCTCCGGCTCGTCTTCTTCTGCGGGCGTGGCGAACACAGTATAGCCGGCGCCATCGAAAGCCAACGCGTCGATACCGTTGGTTCGCTGCTCCTCAGCCGCCTGGGTTTGCAGATGGCGATCCTTCAGGCGGCGCATGTAGCGGCGGAGTTGCTTTTCGATGCGGTCGGCCGCTTGATCGAACGCGACATGAGCATCCTGCGCCTCGCCGGTGCCCTTGAGGATGAGACCCGTCATCACATGGGAAACGATATCGCAATGAAACGCGCCATGGGGCGCTGTGCTGAAAGTTACCTGTGCAGAAATCGCCCGCGCGAAATATTTCTCGGCCACTGCTTCGAGACGCGTCCAGACGTGCTGCTTGAGCGCGTCGCCTGTATCGAGTTGATGACCGGAAACACGAATATCCATCTTGCCTTCTCCTTATGCGAGCCGCTCCGCCTGAAAGACGGACCGGTGGGCGTACCGGACCAGCCGCAAACGGGCCCGGGAGTAGACGTAGCGACCGTCAGGCGGCCACGCCGTCTAGCCAGAGCGGCTTGTCGAGCGTCGCAATGAACGCCGCATGCCGCTCCAGTTCCGCAGCGCTGGCCTGATGTGGCCGCGCAGGACGGACAGGGCGAACGGTCGAGACGATGGCGCGTTCCATCGAACCGGCCTTGATGGTGTCCTCAGCGGCCAGGACGAGCCCGATCTGCCGCCCGCCAGTCAATTCAATGTAAAGTTGCGCCAAAAGTTCGGCATCGAGAAGCGCGCCGTGCTTTACGCGATGGCTGCGGTCGATGCCGTAGCGCGTGCAGAGCGCGTCGAGACTGTGCTTGGCGCCGGGGTGAAGGGTGCGCGCGATCGCCACCGTATCGATCATCCGGTCGAACGAGATCAAATCGCGGCCGATCAGCTTCAACTCATGATTGAGGAAGCCGAAATCGAACTTCGCATTGTGGGCGACGAGCGGACAATCGCCCAAAAAGTCCAGCAATGCATCGACGCCATGATGGAACAGCGGCTTGTCACGGAGGAATATGTCCGAAAGGCCATGCACCGCTTCTGCGGCGGCAGGCATTGCGCGCTGCGGGTTGAAATAGGCGTGGAACGTCTGCCCCGTAGGCACGCGATTCACCAGTTCTATGCAGCCGATCTCGACAAGCCGGTCGCCGGTCGCAGGGTCGAACCCCGTGGTTTCCGTGTCAAATATGATCTCGCGCATTGGGCCTTCCGACTCTGGATCGATACTATCGGCCCCCTTTGGCGTGAAGGCAAGTAACCAGACGTCTAACCTGCGCGCGGGTGCGCTCGAAGGTCGTGCCGGTGTCGATGATGTAGTCCGCCCGGCGGCGTTTTTCGGCATCGGGCGTCTGGAGATGGCGGATATGCTTGAACCGGGCGGGCGTCATGCCGGGACGGCGCAGGACACGCGCGCGCTGCTTCCAGCCAGGGGCAGTGACGACGATGATCCCGTCCAGCCGGTACTTCCCGCGTCCTTCGAACAGCAGCGGAATATCCAGCACGACGAGGCGGCGTGCGCGATTGCGGCGCAGGAAGTCGGCGCGGGATCTCTGGACGGCGGGGTGGACGATGGCTTCGAGCGCCTTCAGTTCCTGTGGATGGCCGAAGACGGCTGCACCAAGCTTGGCGCGATTTACGCCTTCCGGACCGGTGGTGCCGGGGAAACGCGTCTCGATCGCGGGGATCAACGCGCCGTTAGGTCCCTGGAGCTTGTGCACCTCGGCATCTGCGTCGAATACCGGCACGCCTTCCCGCCGCAGCATCTTCGCAACGGCCGATTTCCCCATGCCAATCGATCCGGTGAGGCCCCAGACTTTCGCCACGACGTTTGCGTCAGGCCGTCAACAAGGCGCGCAGTTCCTCGTCATGCTCGCGCGGCGCATCGGCATCGAAGAAGATGTCGAACGCCAGCGCGGCCTGCCCGATCAGCATCTCCAGGCCATCGACGGTGGCAAGGCCGCGCGCCTTTGCCGCCACAAGCAGGCTGGTTTCGAGAGGCGCATAGACGATATCATAGACCAAAGCCGACGTGGGCAGTGGCGACAGGTCGATGGCGAGGTCGGGCTGTCCAACCATACCGAGCGATGTGCCGTTCACCAGCAAGTCGACGGACGGCAGTGGGTCCGTCATGCCGATGACATTTCCCGGCGTTCCGGCATGATCGAGCAAAGCCTGCGCCTTGGCCGGGTCGCGCGCCATCACGGTGATGTTCGCGATCCCGAATGTCGTCAGCGCAAACAGGATGGCACGCGCCGCGCCGCCCGCACCGATGATGAGGGCGTGATCGCCGCGCCATTTGCGGTGGATCAGTGCCTGTAGAAAACCGCCTGCATCGGTGTTGGTGCCGATCAACGGCCCGCCGGTTTCGCTGGCGATCGTGTTCATCGCACCGATGCGCGTGCGAACGCCGCCGGGATCGTCAGTATAGTCCATGACCGCAATCTTGTGCGGGATCGTGACGTTGCACCCCAGCCAATCGGGATCGGCGCGGCGTTGCAGGAAATACGCAGCGAGGCCTTCGGGCGTCACATGCGCCTTGCGATATTCCGCTTCAATCTGGAGCTTCTCCAGCCAGAAATTGTGGATCAGCGGCGACTTGCTGTGCGCGATCGGGTCGCCGATCACTTCGGCATAGGGAAGGCCTTGAGTCATGATGGCAGAAAGCCACGGATGCGCAGGAAGTCAAGCAAGGGCAGAAGTGGAAGCCCCTGAATGGCGAACTGGCTGCCTTCTATCTTGGTGAAAAGCTGCGCGCCGGGGCCTTCGATCCGGTAGCAACCGACACACCATTGGCATTCGTCCCAATCCTGATCGAGATAGGACTGGATGAAATCGGGCGATAGGGTCCGCATTGTCATCTTGACGCGCTCTATGTGCCGCCAGACGGGCGTGCCGCCTTGCACGAGAACGGCGGCGCTATGGAGATAATGGCTACGGCCGGACAGCATCGTCAGGATGCGCACGGCGTCGTCGCGGTCCACGGCCTTGTCGATCATCTCGCCGGTGTCGAGGCTGAGGGTCTGATCGCAACCTAGCACAAGATCGGCAGGCGCTCGGCGCGAGAAGCGAAGCGCCTTCAATTCCGCCAATGCGTCCGCCAAAGCGCGTGCGTCGAGGCCGTCAGCGCGCAGGGCCTCCTTTGCCGCTTCTTCGTCGACGCCGGGCGACACCGCGTCGAAAGGGACTTTGGCGGCCGTCAGCAGAGCACGGCGGCTGGCACTTTGCGACGCAAGGATGAGGGAGGCAGTCATGCGGATCTCGATTCCGGCGTCGTCAGCACGCGTTCATTGAACAGGTTGATGATGGCTGCAGCGGCTTCCTCAATGGAGCGGCGCGTCATCTCTATAACGGGCCAGCCATTATCGGCGAAGATGCGGCGGGCGAAAGCGACTTCGGCCTGCACGCGTTCGATATCGACATAGGCGGTCTCCGGCGCCTGATTGAGAGAAAGAAGGCGATTACGGCGAACCTGCACTAGGCGTTCGGGGCTGATCGTGAGGCCCACGACGAGAGGGTGTTTCAGGCGATACAGGCTGTCCGGCGGCGGGGATTCAATTACCAGAGGAATATTTGCAGTCTTATAGCCGCGATTGGCAAGATAGATGGAGGTCGGGGTTTTGGACGCGCGGGATACGCCAGCCAGCACGATGTCTGCTTCCTCCCAATTCTCGTGCGCCACGCCGTCGTCGTGGGCAATCGTGAACTGGATCGCCTCGATACGTGCAAAATAGGCTTCGTCGAGGATATGCTTGCGGCCTGGACGATTGCGCGTTTCTTGGCCTAGAATGTTCGACATCGCATCCGTTACGGCATCGAGCGCGGCGACATGCGGCAAGCCCAAGGCCCGGCAACGGTTCTCAAGCTTACGGCGAAGGTCACTGCTGGACAGGGTAAACAGCACGAGGCCGGGGTTGATGGCGATCTCTTCCAATATTCGGTTGAGATGCAGTTCCGATCGGACCATGGGCCAGAAATGCCGGATCGCTTCCACATTCTCAAACTGCGCAATCCCGGCTTTGGCGATGTTCTCCAGCGTCTCTCCGGTAGAGTCCGATAACAGATGCAGGTGCAGGCGTGTCATGGCGCGGACTGTGTTGAGGAACTGTGGATAAAGCAAGGGAGGAAAGAGTGGGTAAGTTATGGTCTGGATTCACTCCGCACTGCCAGGATTTTCGTCCACAGCCCTCCCACAGGCCCGAAATTTCATCCACATCCTGTGGATAACGGGGATAAACATCGCGACTCTGATCGAAAAGGCTCGGTCGAGGGAGTCAAACTGTTAGCAATTGCGTTGAGCGTGGATTAACCCCGCTGTCCACTGCACATCATCTTCATCATTCTTCATTACATATTAAGATAGAGTATATGACTGGAAACGAGACGGGCCTGCCAGCAGAAGGGCGACCGGTTAAACCGCTGTTACGCGTGATCGGCGGCGAGATGCTTGATCCCCCACCGATGTGGCTGATGCGACAGGCAGGGCGCTATCTCCCGGAATATCGCGCGCTTCGTGCTGAGAAGGGCGGATTTCTGGCGCTTGTGTATGACAGCGCGGCTGCTGCCGAAGTGACGGTACAGCCCTTGCGGCGTTTCGCGTTCGATGGCGCCATCCTGTTTTCCGACATTTTGATCGTGCCCTATGCCATGGGTCAGGATCTGTGGTTCGAGGCTGGCGAGGGACCGAGACTGGCGCCTACACTCGACACGACGGACCTCTCTACGCTTAAACCTGATTTCAGCCGTTTTGAGGCGATATACGAGACGGTGCGGCAGGTGAGAGCCCAACTCGAGCCAGACGTCACCATGCTGGGCTTTGCGGGCAGTCCATGGACCATCGCGACTTATATGGTGGCGGGGCAGGGGAGTAAGGATCAGGGCACAGCGCGGCGGCTGGCCTATTCTGATCCGGCACGGTTCGGGGCGATCATCGATGCTATCGTTGACGCCACGGTTGAATATCTATGCGGGCAGATCGATGCGGGTGTCGAAGCTGTGCAGTTGTTCGATAGCTGGGCAGGAAGTCTCGCGCCGCTCCAGTTCGAAAAGTGGGTAATTGCGCCCAATGCCAAGATCGTCGCGGCGGTGAAGGCGCGGCGACCGGGAACCCCGATCATTGGCTTTCCCAAGGGGGCAGGCGCCAAGCTTGTCGACTACGCTACTGGCACGGGCGTCGACGCCTTGGGACTGGACGAAACCGTCGATCCGCATTGGGCCAATGCTGTGTTGCCCAAGGGTTTGCCGGTGCAGGGCAATCTCGACCCACTGGCGCTCGTGTCGGGGGGGCAGGGCGTGGCCGATGCCGTCGCGAATATCCGCGCAGCCTTTGCCGATCGTCCGCACATCTTCAACCTGGGCCATGGCATATTGCAGGACACGCCGATTGACCATGTCGAGGCACTGCTTACATTGGTGCGTGGCCAGTAATTCCGGTGAAGGTGAGTAGAGGCGCATGACATTTCTGGGAGCGGCCTATCTCTGGGTGAAGGCTGCGCACCTCATTTTCGTCATTTTCTTGATGGCGGGCCTGTTCATGCTGCCCCGCTTCTTCGTCTATCATCAGGAAGCGCCTGCCGGGTCGGACGAGGATCGCAAATGGATCGATCGCGAGCGCAAGCTTATCAAGATCATCCTCAATCCCTCGCTGATACTTGTCTGGGTGCTCGGGCTGCTGCTGGCCTATGATATCGGCGCGTGGACGATGGGCTGGTTCCATCTGAAGCTGCTGCTCGTGCTGGCGCTATCGGGCTATCATGGCTGGCTGACGGGTTACGCGAAGAAACTTGCCCGTGGGGAGCGGTCGCTGACTGACAAAAAGCTGCGCTTGTTGAACGAAGTGCCCGGAATCGCAGTTGCGGTTATCGTGGTGCTAGTTATCGTGAAGCCGTTCTAATCCATATTATGGTATGCGGCGGAGTGTGCTGCGCCACCTTGACTTGACTACTGTCGCGGCCTAACGCTCGGCAGTCTCCTTTGCCGCTCGGGCGTTGAGAATTTCTTTTCCTGTCTGATCCGAGCCGGCGTTTTCCATATCGCATATCTGCCGGAACTCACCCGATGCATCTTAAAGACCTCAAGAAGAATACGCCCGCCGAACTCGTCTCCATGGCCGAGGAACTGGGGGTCGAAGGCGCGTCGACTCTGCGCAAGCAGGATCTGATGTTCGCGATCCTGAAAGCGGAAGCTGAAAATGGCGCGCAGATCATGGGCGAGGGCACGATAGAAGTGCTGCCCGATGGCTTTGGCTTCCTGCGCAGCCCCCAGGCGAACTATCTGGCCGGTCCCGACGATATTTATGTTTCCCCCAATCAGGTGCGCAAGCACGGTCTGCGTACCGGCGACACGGTGGAAGGCGAAATCCGCGCGCCCAAGGATGGCGAGCGTTATTTCGCGCTGACGAAGATCAGCTCGGTCAATTTCGATGATCCCGAAGCCGTTCGCCATCGCGTCAATTTCGATAACCTGACGCCGCTCTATCCCGAAGAGAAGCTGAACCTCGATACGCTCGATCCGACGGTCAAGGACAAGTCTGCGCGGGTGATCGACATCATCTCGCCGCAGGGCAAGGGCCAGCGCGCCTTGATCGTTGCGCCGCCGCGCGTTGGTAAGACCGTGCTGTTGCAGAACATCGCGAAGGCGATCACCGACAACCATCCCGAAGTCTTCCTGATCGTGTTGCTGATCGACGAGCGGCCCGAAGAAGTCACCGACATGCAGCGTAGCGTGAAGGGCGAAGTCGTCTCCTCGACATTCGACGAGCCCGCACAGCGCCATGTGCAAGTCGCTGAGATGGTTATCGAAAAGGCAAAGCGTCTGGTCGAGCACAAAAAGGATGTCGTGATCCTGCTGGACTCGATTACGCGCTTGGGTCGTGCCTATAACACTGTTGTGCCGTCTTCGGGCAAGGTGCTGACCGGCGGTGTGGATGCTAATGCGTTGCAGCGGCCGAAGCGCTTCTTTGGTGCCGCGCGTAATATCGAGGAAGGTGGTTCGCTCTCGATCATTGCGACGGCGCTGATCGACACGGGCAGCCGCATGGATGAAGTGATCTTCGAAGAATTTAAGGGCACCGGCAACTCCGAAATCGTGCTGGATCGCAAGGTTGCGGACAAGCGCATCTTCCCGGCACTGGATGTCGGCAAGTCCGGCACCCGCAAGGAAGAGTTGCTGGTCGACAAGGCCAAGCTCAGCAAGATGTGGGTGCTGCGCCGTATCCTGATGCAGATGGGTACGATCGACGCGATGGAATTCCTTCTCGACAAGATGAAGGATTCCAAGACCAACGAAGACTTCTTCGATTCCATGAACCAGTAAGTCGCTGATATGGTGCTGGAACACGCGTTACTGCATGTCCGCACCGGTCAGGAAGACGCCTTCGAAGCGGCGATGTGGGAGGCGCGGCCATTGATTGCCGCGTCGCCGGGATTTCTTGGCATGGAAGTACGTCCTGCCCTTGAACGACACGGCCTTTATCTATTGCTGGTGCAATGGGCCTCTATTGCCGATCATCGGGATGGCTTTCGCCAATCGGAACGCTATGAAGAGTGGCGGCGTTTGCTGCACGGTTTTTACGAGCCTATGCCCGACGTGATCTATTTCGGAGAGACATTGTGATCGACTTGTTGATGATGGCCAGCGCTGCCGCCCCTTCGATGGGTTCGCCGGCTGAAATATGGGACCACATCGTCAACGACTTTTCCAATATCGGTTCGCCGAGTGCTTTGGCTGCATTTGGTCAGGTGTTGATGATCGACATTCTGCTGGCGGGCGACAATGCGATCGTGGTGGGCGCGCTGGCGGCTGGACTGCCCACGGCGCAACGCAAAAAAGTCATCATGATCGGCATCATTGCCGCTCTGGTGCTGCGGATCGGCTTCGCGCTGGTCGTCAGCCAGTTGATGCAGATCGTCGGGTTGATCCTTGCTGGCGGCCTGTTGCTGCTTTGGGTATCCTGGAAAATGTACCGCGAGCTTCACCCGAAGCGGGGTGGGGACACTCCAAACGATCCCAGCGATGACGACATTTCCGGCGTGCGTCCCGCCAAGAGCTTCGCCGCCGCCGCATGGGCCGTTGCCGTTGCTGACGTCAGCATGAGCCTTGATAACGTGCTGGCCGTGGCGGGCGCGGCGCGCGATCATCCGGGCATCCTTATCATCGGCTTGATCCTGTCGGTCGCACTGATGGGCGTCGCAGCGAACATCATCGCGAAGTACATCGAGCGCTTCCGCTGGATCGCCTATGTGGGCTTAGCAGTCATCATCTATGTTGCCGTTAAGATGATCTACGAAGGGTTTGTGGATCATCAGGTCGGCATATTGACGCTGTTCTCCTGAAGACAATCAGGGGATCAGTATCGTCGATCCCACGGTTTGCCGCGATTCCAGCGCTCGGTGCGCGTCGGCAGCTTCGTCGAGCGGGAAGCGTTGATTGATGTCGGGTTTGACGACGTCTCGGGCGATCTGCTCGAAAAGGCGCGCACCTAGTTGCTGATACTCCTCATCGGAACGGATGTAGTCGAACATGGTCGGGCGAGTGAGGAACAGCGAACCGCGCTTTGCCAGTTCCTGCACGCTGAACGGCGGGACCGGTCCTGACGCATTGCCGAAGCTTATCATCAGACCTCTTGGCCTGAGTGAGTCGAGGGAGGCCTGCCAGCTTGCCGCGCCAACGCCGTCGAACACGGTGTCCACGCCTTTTCCATCTGTCAGGTCACGTACGGTGGCGGCAAGTGCATCGAAATCGTCATGCAGGCTGTGCGTTGCGCCTGCGGCAGTTGCTCGATCGGCTTTCTCTTGTGAGCCGGAATGCGCAATCACCTTGGCTCCGATGCTTTTCAACCACGGCACGAGGATCGATCCGACGCCGCCAGCGGCCGAATGGACCAAAACGGTCTGACCTGCGGTGACCTTCGCGCATTCCTCCACGAGGAAAGCGGCGGTAAGGCCTTTCAGGGTCATTCCCGCCGCTGTCTCGCAGGAGATGGCGTCGGGCAGCTTGAGCAGCCTGTTGGCAGGCTGTATGCGATGCGTCGCATAGGAACCTGGCGATTGAGCAACGTAGGCCACTCGATCGCCTTTGCGGACGTTGCTAACACCCTCGCCGACAGCCAAGATGATGCCTGCCGCTTCAGATCCCAAACCGGTGGGGAGGGGCAGGGGATAAAGTCCGGTGCGGAAATAAGTATCGATGAAGTTGAGTCCGATCGCCTCCTGGGCGATCAGCGCCTCGCCCGGCCCCGGTATGCCCGGATCGAAACTCTCGCGTTCCAGAACTTCGGGGCCGCCCGTTTTCCGGACAACGATTTTCGAGGCATCGATGCTCATAGATGCGCCTTGAAAAACGCTGCGGTGCGGCTATCGGCAAGCTGCGCTGCGGCTTCATCCCGGCGCTGACCCAGCTCGGCGGCGAACCCATGGTCCTGCCCCTCATAATCGTGAAGCGTCACGTGACGGTTATCCGTCAGCCCCTTATGCATCGCAGCCTGCGTTTCGGGTCCGACAAAGTGATCGGCTGTGGGAACATGAAGCAGTACAGGCTTCCCGATGGCATGTTGTTCGCCCAGAAGCTCGTCGATGCCGACACCATAATACACAACGAATGCATCACCATCGGTTCGGCATGCTGACATGAACGCTAGGCGACCGCCCAGGCAGTAGCCGACGCAGCCTACTTTCCCGTTCCCGCCAAGATCTGCGCGGGCTGCCCTGATGGTAGCCTCGATGTCACGAACGCCTTTGTCCTGGTCGAATTGCTTCATGAAGCCGAACGCCTGCTGGAGTTCATCCTCCTTGTCGGCGTCCAGTTCGATGTGCGGCTGGATTCTCCAGAACAGGTCGGGTGCGTAAGCCAAGTACCCTGCCTTGGCCCAATTGTCGCATTTAGTGCGGATGCCTTCGTTTACGCCGAATATTTCCTGGATGACCACGATGGCTGCTTTTGGTGTGCCTTCTGGACGTGCAACATAGGCGTCGAACTGCGCATCTGCTTCGAATGTCGTCACGGGAACGAATTGCATCATGATGGTCTCCAATTTTCGAGCGGACGTGATAGTGGCACAGGTGCGCGCCAGTTCAATAACCTCATTACCGAAAACTTCAGCAACTGGTATTCCAACGCCGATTGCGCCATTGTGTTGCGGTTGCGGCGGGGCAGGGTCAGCGTACGAAGGATCGACTATGCAAGTAAACGTGAATGTGGAGTGCACTCCTGAAGAAGCGCGGACATTTCTTGGCCTGCCCGATGTATCGCCCATCCATGATAAATATGTGCAGACGATGCTGGAGACGATGGACGGGACCGTCAGCCTCGATCAGATGGAAAATCTGTTTCGCAGTTTTTCCCCGATGGGTGATGCCGGGATGCGATTGTTCAAGCAGATGATGGATCTGGGCCTGTCCGGTAGCGGCATGGGTGGCAAGAAAGACCAATAAGCTTTGTGACGCAGGATACGATTTTCGCACTGTCGAGCGGGCAACCTCCGGCAGCGATCGGGATCATTCGAGTTAGCGGCGCGGATGCAAGTGCGGCGCTTCACCATCTGACTGGAAAGTTGCCCGCTCCACGACGAGCGACGTTGGCTACGGTGAAAGATGGTCTTGGCGGTCCTGCACTGGACTCGGCTTTGGCGCTCTGGTTTCCCGGGCCGAATACGGCGACTGGCGAAGACTTGGCTGAGCTTCATTGCCACGGGGGACGGGCTGTGACGACCGCCGTACTTAATGTATTGGCGCGCCTCCCCAACTGTCGAATGGCCGAACCGGGCGAGTTTACGCGGCGCGCTTTTGAAAATGGCCGGATCGATCTGAACGAGGCTGAAGGTCTTGCCGATTTGCTGTTCGCAGAAACAGAGACTCAGCGGCAAGCTGCGATGGCAATGATGCAGGGGCATTTCTCCAAGACCTTGGCGAAATGGGAGAAAAAGCTGCTGAAGCTTTCTGCCATGGCGGAGGCGGCACTGGATTTCTCGGACGAGGATGATGTCCCCGGCGAAGGTATTGAAAGCGAGATAATGCGGGAGATTGCGGAACTTGCTTTGCAGGTTCAGCGGGAAGGCAAAAAGCCTTCGGCGGAGCGATTGCGGGATGGCGTGCGCGTGGTCATCGCGGGTCCACCGAATGCCGGCAAGTCGACATTACTGAATGCCATTGCGGGACGCGATGCGGCGATTGTCTCCGATATTGCCGGTACGACGCGCGACTTGATCGATGTGCCGGTAGCTCTTTCTGGTATCGCGTTTTTACTAACTGACACTGCGGGTCTGCGCGAAGATACTGCCGACGTGATCGAAACCATCGGAATAGAACGCGCGTCATCTGCTATTTCTTCTGCGGATATCGTTTTGTGGATGGGGGACAGTGAAGGCTGCCCGCGACATGACTCCATGAAGGTTTCAGGAAAAGCTGACATTGAAGATTACACACATCACCCAAACGCCGATTTTATTATTTCGGCCATTACCGGGCAAGGCATGAGCGAATTAATCAGCGCTGTTGTTCAACGTGCTCGCTCATTGTTACCGCGTGAAGGTGAGTATGCGCTTCATAGTAGGCAGCGGAACGCCGTCTGGCAATTGGCGGCCGTCTTGTTTGAAGCCGAGAAAAGTTCAGACATGCTCATAGTGGCGGAACAGTTGCGACGTGGACGGCTTGTTGTTGATAATTTGACAGGTAGAGCGGGAACGGAGCAAATGCTGGACGCATTGTTCGGCACTTTTTGTATCGGAAAATAGCGTCGCTGTTCCACGTGAAACATCTGGCACTTTGACGCCCAACCCTTCAACCGCTAAAGAGCACGGATGGTGGACAGCGGTTTTGATGTAATCGTCGTGGGTGGCGGTCACGCGGGTTGCGAGGCGGCATCCGCCGCAGCACGTAAAGGTGCCCGCGTGGCCCTCGTCACGTTTGATCGGCATACGGTAGGGGCAATGTCGTGCAACCCGGCCATCGGAGGACTCGGTAAGGGGCATCTCGTCAGGGAAGTGGATGCTCTCGACGGCTTGATTGCGCGCTGCGCAGATGAAGCTGCCATCCATTATCGAATGTTGAACGCCAGCAAGGGCACTGCTGTTCAGGGACCGCGCGTACAGGCCGACAGGAAGCGCTACAAAGCAGCGATGCAAGCGGCATTGAATGCGCAGGATGGCATTACGATCGTCGAAGGTGAAGCCGCACGCCTCCTTATGCGAGCAGGTGCAGTCACTGGGCTATCTCTGGAAAACGGAGCGACAGTGCTGGCACCCGCTGTGGTTCTCGCCACGGGTACGTTCCTAGGTGCCAAGATGTTTCGTGGTGAGGAGCGATTGATCGGTGGCCGTATTGGCGAGCGTGCGGCCAATGCCCTGGGCAAGCAACTTCGGGCGCTAGAACTCCCAATTGCGCGGCTGAAAACCGGCACTCCACCCCGGTTGGATGGACGAACGATAAACTGGGCCGTGTTAGAAGAACAAGCCTCTGATCCTTCCTCGTGGACGTTCTCTCCCCTGTCGTCGGGGAGGGCGCTACCCCAGATATCCTGTGCTATCACGCGAACGAACGTGGATACTCATGATATAATTCGGGGTGCCATGGAACGATCGCCGCTGTTCGGCGGAGCGATCGAGGGTCGCGGGCCTCGATACTGCCCCTCCATTGAAGATAAGGTCGTGCGGTTTGGCGATCGGGAAGGACATCAGGTTTTTCTGGAGCCCGAGGGTCTGGATGATGCTCTTGTATATCCCAATGGAATAAGTACGTCACTGCCGACGGACGTACAGCTTGCCTTGGTGCGGACCATGCGCGGACTAGAACATGCTGATATTGTAGTTCCTGGCTATGCCGTCGAGTATGATTATATCGACCCGCGGGCGCTGACCAGCACACTAGCTGCGCGTGAGGTAGTGGGACTATATTGTGCCGGGCAGATCAATGGTACTACCGGCTATGAAGAAGCTGCGGCACAAGGATTGGTGGCTGGTGCCAATGCAGCAGCTTTTGCCCTGAACAGCGCGCCATTAGTGCTGGATCGTGCCAGCAGCTACATTGGAGTTATGGTCGACGATCTGGTGCTGCAAGGCGTGACGGAGCCGTATCGCATGTTGACCGCCAGAGCGGAGTATCGGCTCCATTTACGTGCGGATAATGCAACGACACGTCTTACGGAAACGGGATGCGCTATTGGCCTTGTCGGGCGTGAGCGGCAATCCTGGTTTGTGAAACGTGAACGTAGCCGAAAAGAGCTGTTGGACAAGATGCAGCAGAAGGTCAGTGCGTCTGCTGTCGAATCGTTAGGAGTAGCTGTTCGACAGGACGGTTCCCGCCGGACATTGAGTGAATGGGCGCGTTATCCGGAATTCTCAAGGCTGTTTGCGGAGTTCATTCCGGGCTGGGATGATGTCCCGAAGGATGTGCGTGATGAAGTGACTGAGGACGCTTGTTATGCGCCCTACCTGGAACGGCAGTCAGCGGAGATCAAGAGTCTGCGCGCTAACGAAATGATCGAGATTCCGGTTACCTTCGATTTTTCAGTGGTTCACGGGTTATCGAACGAGATGCGCGAGAGATTGGCTATCGCCCGGCCTGAGACACTTGCAGCAGCCGGAAGGGTTCGTGGTATCACCCCGGCAGCTCTCGCGGCAATCATGGTTCACCTACGCAGACGTGCAGCGTGACGGAGGATGAAGCCCGAGACTGGCTCATACAAAAAGGTGTTTCACGTGAAACATATGCCAGATTGGAAACATACGTAGAGCTTCTTCTTGAAGAAGCCGATCGGCAGAATTTGATTTCGGCTTCGACGCGTGATTCAGTTTGGGCGCGTCATATCGTGGACTCGGCACAGCTATTGGATTGGGTGCCTGAGATGGAGTCCGCTAAGCTCTGGATAGATATAGGGTCGGGGGCGGGGCTGCCGGGACTGGTCGTTGCGTTGCTATCCGATTGGAATGTGGCGTTGGTGGAATCGCGCCGGAAGAGAGTGGATTTCCTACACAAGGTTAGCTGTCACCTGCAATTGGACAATGTCAGCATAATGGGTAGCCGCGTTGAAGTCCTTTCGTTCTCGGAATCCGCATCGATAATCAGCGCGCGGGCTTATGCGCCGTTAAGCAAAATATTTGAAACGACATCGCATGTTGCAGGTTCCGAAACCTTTTGGCTGTTACCGAAAGGCAAAAGCTGGCAAAGTGATCTCGACGCGGCATCGCGCGAATGGAAGGGCTCGTTTCACGTGGAACAAAGTGTCACTGACAGTGAGAGCGCCATCATCGTTGCACAAGGTGTAAAGCGAAGGTCTAAGCGATGATAAAAATCGCCATAGCCAATCAAAAAGGCGGTGTGGGCAAGACCACTACGGCCATCAATGTCGCTACCGCTTTGGCTGCGACGGGCCACCGGACATTGTTGATTGATCTGGATCCCCAAGGAAATGCCTCGACGGGCCTGGGCATCACGCAAAATGAACGTCATCGATCCAGTTATGACGTGTTGATTGGCGATTGCTTGGCCGAAGAAGCGGTTGTGGCGACCCGCGTTCCGAAGCTGGACGTCATGCCAGCGACGCAGGATTTGTCCGGCGCGGAGATCGAATTGATCGATTACGAGCAACGTACTCACCGGTTATCGCAGGCATTGAATGCTGCTCCGGAAGGTAGATGGGAAATCTGCCTTATCGACTGCCCGCCTTCACTGGGATTGTTGACGATAAACGCCATGGTGGCTGCCGAAGCCTTGCTCGTGCCTATGCAATGCGAATTTTTTGCGCTGGAAGGGTTATCCCAGCTTTTACAAACAGTGGATCGTATTCGCGGCCGATTTAATCCCGGACTTTCTATTATGGGTGTAGCTCTCACCATGTACGATCGACGCAATCGCCTCACTGATCAAGTGGCGGACGATGTGAGGGCATGTTTGGGAGACGTAGTGTTCAATACCGTCATTCCTCGCAACGTGCGCTTGTCGGAAGCGCCAAGTCATGGGATGCCAGCCTTGATCTATGACTATCGTTGCGCCGGGTCGGAAGCCTATATGCAGTTGGCCCGAGAACTGATTGGCCGCTTGCCGCAACGAGAAGAGATTGCTGCATGAGTTCTGACCGTTCGGACAAGAATATGACCACGACCAAAGCGAATAAGCGGCCACACGGCTTGGGGAGGGGACTATCCGCTCTTCTGGGAGAAACGTCACAGGAAGAGTCAGTGAGTGCGCCCGCGCGTACCGGATCGTCCGTGCAGAGCATCGAGATCGCCCTGATCCATCCGC
The DNA here is from genome assembly GCF_002953135.1 of Sphingobium sp. SCG-1. Lineage (NCBI taxonomy): Bacteria > Pseudomonadati > Pseudomonadota > Alphaproteobacteria > Sphingomonadales > Sphingobiaceae > Sphingobium > Sphingobium sp. SCG-1. The sequence goes on along the minus strand of NZ_CP026372.1, from coordinate 271,843 downwards.
ACCCTGAACAGCCGCGCCGATATTTCGATGACGCAGCGTTACAGGAGCTGGCCGATAGCATTTCCAAGCGCGGTGTCGTGCAACCGATCATAGTACGCCCGCAGGGTTCTACTTATCAGATCGTTGCGGGAGAGCGCCGTTGGCGCGCCGCGCAACGTGCACAGCTTCACCGTATCCCAGCCATCGTGCGGGACTTTGATGAAGCAGAAACACTCGAAATTGCGTTGGTCGAAAACATTCAACGAGAGGATCTCAACCCGATCGAAGAGGCTGACGCCTACCGAAAGCTCATCAATCAATTTGGTCATAGCCAAGACGCACTGGGCAAAATCGTCGGCAAGTCGCGCAGCCACGTCGCCAATCTGATGCGCCTGCTGGAGCTGCCATCTACGGTACAAAAAGCGGTCATGGAGCAGCGCCTATCCATGGGCCATGCTCGCGCTCTTATTGGGGCTGATAACTGTGAGGCGCTGGCGCTTACGGTAGAACAGAAGGGGCTTTCCGTTCGGGACACGGAGGCTCTGGTACGCAAGGCAAAGACGGGCAACGTCGAAGCCCGACCATCCACTCGCCGGCAGAGCGGGTTGGGAAAAGACGCCGATATCGCTGCGCTCGAAGAGCATCTGGCTGATATCGTCGGGCTGAAAGTCGATATTGCACATAACGAGCAGGGTAGTGGCCTCCTGAGCCTCAAATATTCGACGCTCGATCAGCTAGACATGTTGTGCCAGCGACTCTCCGGCGAGCGCATTTGAAGCCGCCATGGGGCAGGCATTAGGTTTGCCAGCGGGCCACTCGTGACTCCATTAGCAAATGCAGATTATCCGCTGGAAACAATCCCTATCTTGGTGGGCATGAACATATCTCTATTAAAGAGATAGAAAATGCGCTGTCACTGACGGGAGCGCCGCACGAGGGTGACGTGACAGCTTATTGGGATATCGATGCGATCGTGGACGAGCTGGATGCAGCACGATCGTCTTGGCGCAATGCGCAACGGCGGCACGTGGAATACGGGTCTGTTGGTTTCCCGTCTCGGCCGAATCTGACGAAAATTATAGACGCTCTTTGTGGTGCGCTTTTTCCGCTAAGATTAGGACCGGAATTCGTTCGGCAGCATAATGAGAATGCGTTCGTCGCGGAAACCCTCAATACTGTCCTCAGTCGCTTGTATGGGCAGATAAGGATCGAACTCGCTTATGCCCGTGAAGGGGCCACGCCCGAAGATGTGGACGCCGAAGCGGGGCAGATCATCGGAAAGTTCGCGGCCGGACTGCCTGCGCTACGAACCCTGCTAGATACGGACGTAGACGCTGCGTTTGCCTCCGATCCTGCGGCGCGCAGTGTCGATGAGGTGCTGATCTGCTATCCCAGCATGAGCGCGATCATTCATCACCGGCTTGCGCACAGCCTCTACCTGCTGGGCGTGCCGGTAGTTGCACGGATCATATCGGAAGTGGCACATAGCCGCACGGGGATCGATATTCATCCCGGCGCAACGATCGGCCATAGTTTCTTCATTGATCACGGCAATGGTGTGGTGATCGGCGAGACAGCGATAATCGGCAACCGGGTGCGGCTTTATCAGGGCGTCACCTTGGGCGCACGCAACATCCTCCTCAATGAGCAGGGCTTTGTCGACCGCGGTGTGCCTCGGCACCCCATAATCGAAGATGACGTGGTTATCTACGCCGGTGCGACTGTATTGGGTAGGATCATCGTCGGCAGGGGATCAGTCATTGCAGGCAATGTATGGTTGACCAAGAGCGTACCGGCCACCAGCAACGTTCAGCAGGCGAGCACGGTACACGAAGTCAAGGATCGCGCCGTGGTGAGCGCACCACACCGGCTAAAAGCTTTGTGATGCCGCGCTTCGCGGCAGGGCGGTTGGCTTCAGAGCGAAAGATCGGCCGTTGACGGTAAGGCGGGAACGGGCAGCAAGGATGCTAATTCCTCGGCACGGGGCGGTATATTGCCGGCGGCGCGCGCGGCTTCGTCAATCACCCAGTCGAGTATTGCTGCGCCGTCTGCCCAGGCACCCAGATCGGCGACTCCGCTTGCCGAACCGATAGCGCCACCGTCAAAGCAGCGGCTCCCCCAGAACCCCGCCAGCGCATGGGCGCCGCCGAAATCCATACGCGGATCGTTGCGGCTGGCAACTACTGCGGAGGGGAAGGGGAGGAGGGCCTTGGGGGCAGGACCGAAGCCGATCAGCCGCAAATCCGGACTTGCAACATCGACATTCGGCGGCGCAACGAGCAGTGCCCCGGCGACCGGTTTGCCATAAGCCGGTTTTTCGAAGCTGGCCCACCATGCCACGGCCAGGCAGGCCAGGCCGCGCGCGACCAGAATGACGGGCCGGTCCGATTGTCGCACGGCATGGTCGATCGCAGTGATCCAGCTATTGCGATGGGGCCGGTCCCATACGCCAAGATTGAGGCGATGGCAGTCCTCTCGCTCCCTTTCCCAATGCGAAAGCCAGTGATCGGCGTCAGGTTGCTCCGAACCGGCGAGCGTCAATGTCCGGAAAGGCGTTTCGTGCGATGAAGAGGCAGGCATAAAGTCTCCTTCCAGCATGATATTCGTCATGAACGTATATCTATAAAGAGAGTAGACAATAGGGAGGGGCTGGGCTGTGCTTTCTTTACGCCGGATGAACAGAGTCTATGATGCTGCAATAGCCGTACATGCGAAAGCGCGTCAGCTTATGAATGAAATGAAGTTAGGCCGCGAGGCCTCGGCGAACCCCGACAGCATTCCAAATCTGGCGCGCTGCTCGTCCATCAACAAGATAGAATGCCGCCGCGATGCAGGCGATGCCTGCTACTGCCAGAGACATGAGGACGATGCCACGTGCCGCATGGAAGGCGTTCGTCAATCTGGGCGAAATAAGCGCATGTACCACTGGGACAACTCCGGCGAGAGGGCGTAACCTGTTTCTTTTAAATAGGAAAACATGGTTAAGAATATGTAAACGGCTGCCTTCGGCACGATCTGCAAGCATCTGGAACGCAGCTTTCCCGCCTTGAAGGCGTGAATAGCCGTGAGACACCTCTCAGGTAGTTGCATTCCGTGTTCTCCGCGTACAATCGGGCTGTGCGCTTTCGAGCATCAATTTCACTATCCAAGTAGAGGATCAGTCATGACCGACCCGATCGTAATAGCGAGCTACGCCAGAACCCCTATGGGCGGATTTCAAGGCGCACTGTCTACGTTGAAAGCTACGGAATTGGGTTCCACGGCTGTGGAAGCGGCAGTTACCCGTGCGGGTGTAGACCCGGCAATGATCGACCGCATCTATATGGGCTGCGTTCTGCCGGCCGGACTGGGTCAGGCGCCTGCGCGGCAGGCGGCGCTGGGCGCGGGGTTACCGAATTCCGTCGAGGCCACGACCGTCAACAAGATGTGCGGATCGGGAATGCAGGCTGCGATGATGGCCTATGACGCGCTGGCTGCGGGCAGTGCTGACGTGGTGATCGCCGGTGGCATGGAGAGCATGAGCAATGCGCCCTATGCCCTGCCAAAGCATCGGTCGGGCGCGCGGATTGGCCATGATCGCATCGTCGACACCATGATGATGGACGGTCTGGAAGACGCCTATGAACCAGGCAAGGCCATGGGTGTGTTCGCGGAGGATGCGGTGCGCGACTATCAGTTCACACGCGACGAGCAGGATGCCTATGCGGTGCGCTCGCTGGAGCGGGCGAACGCCGCAATTGCCAGCGGCGGCTTTACCAGGGAAATCGCGGCTGTGACCGTCCCAGGACGCGGTGGTTCGACGCTGGTGGAGATCGATGAGCAGCCGGGCAAGGCGAAGCCGGATAAGATCCCCGGATTGAAGCCTGCCTTCGTCAAGGATGGCACGATCACCGCAGCGAATGCATCGTCTATCTCCGACGGCGCGGCAGCGCTCGTGATGACGCGGCAGAGCGTCGCTGAGAGATTGGGTTTGCCGATCGTGGCGACCGTCGTAGCGCAGGCCGCTCATGCACATGAGCCGACGAAATTCACGACTGCGCCTGTTCCCGCGATCAAGAAGGTGCTGGAGAAGGCAGGCTGGTCGACGGACGATGTCGATCTCTTTGAAGTGAACGAGGCGTTTGCAGTGGTTGCGATGATCGCCGCACGAGAGCTGGCCATTGCGCCCGAGAAGCTCAATGTGAATGGCGGCGCGACGGCATTGGGCCATCCCATTGGGGCAAGCGGCGCGAGAATCCTCGTAACGCTGATCGCTGCGCTTGAAGCACGTGGACTGAAGCGCGGCGTGGCAAGTCTCTGCATCGGCGGCGGCGAGGCAACCGCCATGGCAATACAGCTCAACTAAGCACCGGAGGAAAAAGAATGAATATCGAAGGATTGGGTGCCATCGTCACGGGCGGCGCTTCGGGTTTGGGCGGCGCAACGGCAGAGCGGCTTGCTGCCCTAGGCGCGAAAGTCACCATTTTCGACATGAATGCCGAACTGGGCAAGCAGCACGCCGCTGCGATCGGTGGGCGGTTCGCAAAGGTGGATGTCACTGACGAGGAAGCCGTCGACGCAGCGCTGTCGGACGCAGAAAGCGCCCATGGGAAAGCACGGATTCTTGTGAATTGTGCGGGCATTGCCCCTCCGGCAAAGGTGATCGACAGGGCGGGCAAGGCGGCGCCGCTTCAGGACTTCGCCAAGGTCATCTCGATCAATCTTGTGGGCACGTTCAATGTGCTTTCGAAATTCGCAGCACGACTTCATGACGCCGATCCGCTTGATGAAGAACGGGGCGTCATCATCAACACCGCCAGCGTTGCCGCGTTCGAGGGACAGATCGGGCAGGCCGCTTATGCAGCATCCAAGGGTGGCGTGGTGAGCATGGCGCTTCCGGTTGCGCGGGAACTTGCGCGTTATGGCATCCGGGTGATGACCATCGCACCCGGCATTTTCTGGACGCCGATGATGGCCGGCCTTCCGCAGGAGGCGCAGGATTCGCTCGGCAAGCAAGTGCCGTTTCCCAGTCGTTTGGGTCAGCCGCAGGAATATGCGAAGCTGGTGGAGAGCATCGTGACGAACCCGATGCTGAACGGGGATGTCATTCGCCTCGACGGAGCGATCCGCATGGGGCCGAAATAGCACCGGGCGCGTGGGGGCGGCTGCGTCCTATTTCCACAGCTTCATGATCGGCAGGATGCTACCGTAATCGTCCGTCCATGGCAGGAATCCCGCTCTGGCGGTGGGGTCCTGCCAAAGGTCTTCGCCGGATATTTCTGTGAGCCGGGCAAGTGCTTCCTTGTCCCGCGACATCGCAATCCACAGCGAGGCCGAATAATGGCGCGAAGCATCCTTTAGCGCCGGGCGATAATAACGCATCCGCGCGTCCCATCCTCCCTGCTTCGCGGCCGCGGCGATCACGGGTTCAAGATCGAGATACCGGTTCGATATGTGGACGAGCAGCAGACCTTGGGGTTCAAGCCGCCGCGCGTAGGTGGCGAAGGCTTCCCGCGTCAGGAGGTGCATGGGCACGGAATCCGATGAGAACGCATCGATCGCAAGCAGATCGAACTTTGCGCCGTTTTCCCGGGCCAGCATGATCCGCGCGTCGCCCAAGGCTATATCGGGATGAGGCTGACAGCGTGTGAGGAAGCTGAAAGAGCCTGAGTCCCTGGCGATGTGGATCATCACCGGGTCGATTTCATAGAAGCGCCATGACTGGCCGGGCTGACGATAGCAGCCAAGCGTGCCCGTGCCGAGACCTACGACGCCAATCCGCGCATGTGGTCCATACAGGCGCGGCGCGGCACGCATGGCGAGACCTACACCGGACAGCGGCGCATAATAGCTGGTCGGCTGAGTTTCCGTCCCCGGCTTAAGGTTCTGTATGCCGTGCAATGTCGTGCCGTGCACCAGTACGCGTACATCCGGTCCGTTGTTGCGTACTTGATATACGCCGAAATAGCTTCGAGTGAGAGCGCCGTCCGATGCACTTAGCGCCAGCTTGTTCCAGCCGCCAAGGCACAGCATGATATAGGCGAGCAACCCGGCGAAGAGCAGCCTGTTGCCGATCGCCGCCAGGGCCATTGCGAACAGCAGCACTATCACGCCAGCCTTGATGGCGTCGGATTTCAGTGCAGGCAAAATAACCCCTTCTGCGATCGTCGATAGAAACAGACCGACGATGAGGAGAACAGCCGCGATGATGTGGCGATGGCGTCCACTCCACGCTTCGGCCGCCCAGGAGAAAAGCGGTTTGCGGTTTGCACAGAACGCTGCCGCTACCAGCAGCAGCGGATGTTCGTAGGTCCAATCGAACACGACCGGTGCGATAAGTGCGCAGAAGATGCCGCCGAGTACCCCGCCTGCGGACATTGCCAGATAGAAGGCAGTCAGTTGCTCCGGCGCGGGCCGTGAGTCGTACATGTGCGCGTGAAGTCCCACCGCGACGACGAATAATGTCAGCAGCGCGAGTACCGCCAGAACCACGGGAAATCCGGTGAGGCCGGCAAAGGTCGGCGTCGCTCCGATCAGCAAGACCAGCGGCAGGATCGTCGTAATGGCATTAGCAAGCGATCGCTGCGCCGCAAAGGCAACCGAGAAGCTGAGCAGGTAAATGCCGAGCGGCAACACCCAAAGGAGCGGCATCGCGACGATATCGGTCGTCATGTGCAGGCTGGTGGACAGCATCAGGCCCGAAGGGATCGCGGCCAGGACGATCCATTGACCGACTTGTGCTGCTTTCAAAGGCGATGTGGGCCGACGCGATACAGTACCGCTATCTCCGCGTGGCAACGACCAGGCGCACCAGGCGACCAGAGCCAGCAGCAGCAGATAGCCGCCTGACCAGAGCCAGCTTTGCTCCGCCACAGGCATGAAGGGCTCGACCAGTAGCGGATATGCAATCAGTCCGCCAAAGCTGCCCAGATTGGATGCGGCGTACAGGGGATAGGGATCTTTGCCGCCCGACAACAGGAACCATCGCTGCATCAGTGGCGCCTGAGCCGCGACGACGAAGAACAACGGTCCGATCGACACGATCAACAACCATGGAACCCACAGCACCGGGTCGGTTCCGGCGGGAGGGTCGCCGTTTATCAGCGCGATCGGCAAGGTCAGCGCCGCCAGTGCAAAGAGCGCTGTATGGATCATCCCCTGCACGCGCGGCTTGGCGCGTCCTAGCAGATGCGCATAGGCATAGCCCGCGAGCAACAACGCCTGATAGACCAGCATCGCGGAGTTCCAGACGGACGGCGCACCACCGACGCGCGGCAACGCCATGCGCGCGACCATCGGCTGAACGAGGAAGAGCAGGAACGACCCGGTGCAAATCGTTACGACGATCCGGGTGCGGGATGGTGCTACACTTTCGGCCGGACTGGCAGTCGACGACATAGCTTTCTGTGACCTTCCTGCGAGCGGGCGCCGACGCCGCACCGATTTTGCCTGCGGCTATCAGAACGTAAGGCCTTTCGCTAGTTGCTCCCAAGCTGCACGGATCAGCCTGCATCACCTTGCATTATGATCGAAGCTTGCCATTTTGACGCCTGACCTGAACATGCGTCAAAGAGGATGTGAAGATGCCTACGCCCAGCCCCTGGCAGCACCATCGTAAAGCCGGTGTCGCGGACGACATCGAATTTGAGATCAAGGGGCAGGAACTTCAATTTCTGGAGATCGAACTGGATCCGGGCGAAAGCGCTGTTGCCGAAGCCGGCGCGCTGGTGTGGAAGGATGCCAACGTCGGCATGACGACCGTGTTCGGCGACGGAAGCGGCGGAAGTGACGCGGGTTTCATGGGCAAGCTGCTTGGCGCAGGCAGGCGGCTGGTGACTGGCGAGAGCCTATTCACGACAGTGTTCACGCACAATGGCACCGGCAAGGCACGAGTCGCCTTCGCTTCGCCCACACCGGGTGCGATCCTGGCGCTGCGGCTGGACGATCTGGGCGGTCGGCTGATCTGCCAGAAGGATAGTTTCCTTGCCGCCGCCAAAGGCGTGTCGATTGGGATTCACTTCCAGCAGCGTATCATGACCGGCCTATTCGGTGGCGAAGGCTTCATCATGCAGAAGCTGGAAGGCGATGGTTGGGTGTTCGTCCAGATGGGCGGCACCGTGGTCGAACGCGAATTGGCGGCGGGCGAGCAGTTGCATGTCGATACCGGGTGCCTTGCCGCCTACACCGATACGGTCGATTTCGATCTGGAGCGGGCGGGGGGCGTACGGAGCGTACTGTTTGGCGGCGAAGGCCTCTTCTTCGCGCGCCTGACTGGGCCGGGAAAAGTGTGGATACAGTCGCTGCCCTTCTCACGCCTTGCCGGCCGTATGCTGGCTGCTGCTGGGAGCAGGGGCGGACAGAATCGTGGAGAAGGATCGGTGCTCGGTGGGCTTGGAGACCTGATCGGCGGTAACGACTAGGACCGGTCGTTGGATTCAGTCGCAAATGTCTCTGGTAATATTCCTATAGAAGCGGAAAAATCGCTAATCAGTAGGATAAATTTCTTTCAGTTTTGATGTTCCTGTGTGTCAAAGCGCTCGATTTCCTTGATTTTCAAAAACTGGCACGCCTCCTGCAATGATGAAAGCACGATCCAAATAGGATCGCATACACATCAGTTCAGGGAACAATCATCATGAAAGCCATCGCCATTATCGCAATCGCAGCCGCCTCCATGACGGTAGCCAGCCCCGCCTTCGCAAAGCCGCAGGGCACTTTCGGGCGTGCAACGGTCAGTTTCAACCAGAAGACGAACACCTACTGCTTCAAGGAAGCCCGCGAAGATTCCCATATTCCCCATACCGAGTGCCGCACCAAGGAAGAATGGGCAGATGCTGGCCTGACGATTACTCGCAAACCTGCTGTCCAGCTCGTTCAACGCTAAAGTGCGCATCGAGCCTCAAGGCGGTAACGCGGATCATCCATCGCGCACAGGAAGTTATTCCTTCGGTCGAGGACTGGCTTCCTGCCGATGTTGAGCCGCAGCCGTGCCGGTGAAGCACCGGGGAAACGGGAACCTTGTATCGCGCACGCGCGTATCGCTTTCCTATGAACAGGTCACAGGAAGCGTGAAAGACCCCGCACCCATCACCGTACAGACAGAGGCGGAGCCGGAACTCGTATTCGTCGGCGATGACATGCCGGGCATCACCCGACGCCGTTCGGGCACTGGCTTTTCCTATCGTGATCCGGACGGCAAGCCTGTGAAGGACAAGGCGACGCTGGCGCGCATACGGGCGCTGGCTATACCGCCTGCCTATGCCGACGTGTGGATTTGCCCGCTCGCCAACGGCCATCTGCAAGCGACCGGACGCGATGCCAAAGGCCGCAAGCAGTATCGCTATCATGCCGATTTCCGGGCGGAACGGGATCGCAGCAAATATGGGCATGTGATCGAATTCGCGCGCGCACTCCCTAAGATACGGGAGACCGTGCGTAGCGATATGGCGCGGCGCGGCCTTCCGCGCGAAAAGGTGCTCGCGACGGTCGTCCACCTGCTCGACATATCGATGGTTCGTGTCGGCAACATCGACTACGCCAAACAGAACAGCAGCTATGGCCTGACGACGTTGCGAAACCGCCACATCGCCGTGGAAGGATCGAAGCTGCGGCTGCGCTTCAAGGGCAAGAGCGGCAAGCCTTGGGACATCACGATCCGCGACCGCCGCGTCGCTCGGCTGATGAAGGCGATACAGGAACTGCCGGGCCAGCATCTCTTCCAGTATGTTGACGATGACGGTGAGCCGCGCGAAGTCACCTCCGGCGATGTCAACGCCTACCTTAAGGAGATCAGCGGCGCGGAAATAACGGCCAAGGATTTCCGGACATGGCACGGCACCGTGACGGCCGCGCTGGAACTTGCGGCCTGTCCGCCCTCCACCAGCACCACGGCCGCCAAGCGTCAATTGGTTGCCGCTATCGACCGTGTGGCCACCCGCCTCGGCAATACGCGCTCGGTGTGCCGCGCCTGCTACATCCACCCTGCCGTTATGGACAGCTATATGGACGGTAAGTTGGACATCCGAATTCCTGCCACTGAAAAGGAAGAGGGGGACGCGCTCGATCCGGGGGAGATCGCCGTGCTTAAATTCCTGCGCCGTCATGTGCGGGAGGAAGCGGCCGCCGCCGCATGATTACGAACGGCAAGGTTGCCCTGTGTCCTTCGCGCGCGGTAATGATAGAGGCCCGGCCATGACGGCGGCCGATCTCCACGAAATCTTCATCACCACTTTGCTGCGGGAGGCGGGGAGCAATCGCCGACACTGGCGGCTCACGCTGGGCGAAGTCAAAGTATATGGCACGGACACGCATCCACATTGCAACTGGACCGTCACACCATCGGGAAATTTGCGAGACTTGACGGAGATCGAACGCGTCGCCGACAGGCTGCGGGAGCGCTATCCCATCATCACCGCGCGTTAGATGCTAAGCGGCTGCGACGCCATCTGCCTCCAGCACGTTGTCGGCAGCCAAGACGCCCTGCACCCGCACATGTTTCTCCACCAGATCCACAGGCACACGGTGGAGAATCAGCCGCCACTGGCCGCCGCGATCACGTTGAAGGAGGAACCCGCCTTCGTCACGGATCAGCCGCCCGGTTTCGGTGATGACATCAGGTGACGATCGGGCAGCTTCAGTCATCCGGTCAGTCTATCGCGTCCTTGATGCCCTTACCAGCCAGCAGGCCAAGGATCAGGAACAGCACAAACACCGCTATGGCGATGAAGAACAGGATCTTCGCGATCCCGACGAATGTGCCAGCCGCGCCGCCGAAGCCAAGCAAGCCTAAAACGGCGGCAATGACGAGAGAGATGATGGCGAGTTTGAGCATGACGGGCCTTTCAAGATGCCTGTCACCTCAATCCGCGAAACGCCTGCAAAGTTCCTGTGAAAGCTTGGCTATGCGACCGCATCCGCCGCCGGGGTGTAGGGCAGGCCCAGATCCTGCGCGACGGCTTCATACGTCACCTTGCCGTCCCACACGTTAAGGCCTGCGAGCAAGTGCTTGTCGCGCCGCAAAGCTCCCTTCCAGCCGAGTTCCGCAATGCGCAGCGCATGGGGTAAAGTAACGTTGTTCAACGCATAAGTGCTGGTGCGCGCCACTGCGCCCGGCATGTTCGCGACGCAATAATGGACGATGCCGTCAACGATATAGGTCGGCTCTGCATGCGTCGTCGCGTGGCTCGTTTCGAAGCAGCCGCCCTGATCGATGGCGACATCCACCAGCACCGCGCCCGGCTTCATCGTTTTGAGCATGTCGGCCGTGACCAGCTTGGGCGCGGCTGCGCCAGGGATCAGCACTGCGCCGATCACCAGATCCGCCTCCGCCACCAGTTCTGCCAAATTGGCGCGGTTGGAGAAGCGCGTCTTCGCCCGCGCCTCGAAATACATGCCTAGCTTCTCAAGCACTTCGGGGCTGCGGTCCAATATGGTAACGTCCGCGCCAAGCCCCGCCGCCATCTGCGCTGCGTTGAAGCCGACCACCCCACCGCCGATCACCGCGACTTTGGCAGGCAACACGCCCGGCACGCCGCCCAGCAAAACGCCGCGGCCGCCATGGGCCTTTTCCAGCGCCGTCGCCCCCGCCTGGATCGACATGCGGCCTGCAACCTGACTCATGGGCTTCAGCAAGGGCAAGCCGCCGCTGGCATCAGTCACAGTCTCATAGGCGATGCACACCGCGCCACTCTTCACCAGATCGTGCGTCTGCTCCGGGTCCGGAGCGAGATGGAGATAGGTGTAGAGGATCTGACCGGGGCGCAGCATCGCACGTTCGCCTGGCTGCGGTTCCTTTACCTTCACGATCATCTCGGCACGCGCGAAGATTTCAGCGGCGGTCGCGATGATCTGCGCACCGGCCTTTTCATAGGCCACGTCGCTCGCACCGATGCCGATCCCCGCATTCGTCTCGACCAGCACCTCGTGGCCATGCGAGGCCAGTTCATGCACGCTTTCGGGCGTCAGGCCGACGCGATATTCGTGGTTCTTGATTTCCTTGACGGTGCCGACAATCATCCCAGGCTCCTGAACAGGCGCATCAGAGCGCCGTAATTATGTTACCCGATTTGATAAGATAATTTCCAACATTTGAAAAGCGGATTCCGCGATTCATGCCTCTAGTTCACAGTCCGGATTGGCACCGGCACATTGCAAATGTCTACGCCCCCCGCCGGAAGTATATAGAAGTCATCCTTCCGGTTCGCCCGAACATGCATATAGTCGGCGAAGCTTTTGGAGCCCGTGTCCATGACTTCGAATTTCGGCCGCTCCGTTTCCGGCATGTCGCTGGCAAGCCGTACGGAAAGGATCGGCGTGGCTTCCTGTTGTGGTCCGTACATGCCGATCTCCGCCGTGCCGCGCGGAAGGCTGGAGAGATGAGCGATGCCGTCGATCACGCGCCCTACAACGGCGATGTTGCGATCAAGCTGCCGCGGAGCATGGCCGATCACGGCATATAACTCGGCGCCCGTCCCCGCATCGGGCGGTCCGTTGCGCCCGATGCCTACTGAACCATAGCAATGGGTCAGCCAGGCCTGCCTGCGATCGCTCGCCACGGGCCAGCCGTCGATAAACCCCGCCACCGGTGCGTAGCTGTCTCGCCCCGGCAGCTGGGTCATCTTCCGCGCACCGTTATAGGATATGCTGTAATCTTGGGGCAGCGGCCCTTTCATCCCTTGCGGCAGGGGCTTCTTCTCCGACCGGTCGCCCCATTGCGCGACATAGTTATCCTGAACGCGATAGACGCTTGTGCCGTCCCACCAATGCGCCAGAGCCAGCACCCGCATATTTCCGACATGTCCTTGCGAAAACAGCGGTGCGAGCTGAATGACGACGCCCCTGCCCCCCGCAAGTGTCATCACGAGAAGGTCGGCAGGGGGAATGGCTTTCCAGGCTGCGGCGGGCGCATCGGCGATAACGGAAGCAGGCGTCACCTCCTTTGCGGGCGATTGCGCCAGGGCAGGCGCAGCGAGGCTGACAAGCAGGATTTGGAATGCGGAGCGAAGGGAAAAGCGCATGGCGAAGATAAACGTCAAGGCGCTGCCAAAGTAAAGCCATGCCAAAACACCACACCCCTTGCCTACACGCCCCACCCGCGATAGGGAGCGCACCTTCCAGTGCAATGCGGAGCGGTGGCCGAGTGGTCGAAGGCGCTCGCCTGGAAAGTGAGTATACGTCAAAAGCGTATCGAGGGTTCGAATCCCTCCCGCTCCGCCATTTTGCCTTTTTCATGGATCGCTATGAACGGCTACGGACATGAGAAACCCCGCGTTTGCTGGGTTTTCACGATTCCTCAGGTTGCGCCTGTCCGCCATTATTCGTGCCAAACCGCGCCTTGATTTATGACCGGTTTTATGACTAAATTTGTGGAAGCCAGCGCAGCGGGAGATTGACGTGAGGCTCTACAGGCGGCTTTCTGTAAAATCGGTTCAGGCGGAATCGCGGCCCGGTGTGCATTCCGATGGTGATGGACTTTACATGCGTGTGAGGGACACGGGCACCAAATCCTGGCTCTACATCGGGATGCTGAATAGGCGTAGACGGGAAATCGGGCTGGGTTCCGTGCGGGATGTTTCACTGGCGCAAGCGCGCGAAATGGCACGAGAGTTACGTCACTCTTTTCGGGCTGGAATTGATCCTGTGGTCGAAAAGGAGCGCGCAAGAGCGGCAGAACGCCCGACGCAGACGTTCGGGGAGTTCGCGGACGCGCTGCTTGATAACATCGAAGACGGCTTCCGGAACGAAAAACATCGTAAGCAATGGCGCTCGACATTACAGACTCACGCTGCCCAGTTAAGGGGCCAGCCAATAGATCAGATCGACGCAGCGGCTGTATTGAAAGTCTTGCAGCCGATCTGGCTGGCGTTGCCAGAAACCGCCTCGCGAGTGCGCGGCCGAATCGAACGTGTCTTGGACGCCGCAAAAGCCAAGGGGCTTCGAACGGGAGAGAATCCTGCACGTTGGAAAGGGCATCTTGAGCTGTTGTTACCCAGAAAGCCGCAAATTGGCCCAGCGCACCATGCAGCCCTGCCATTTGGTAAGATCAGCGAGTTCATGAAAGAGCTGGCCGAACGTCCGGCATCGGCCGCACGCGCATTGGAATTAACGATCCTTACAGCGGCTCGATCCGGCGAGACGCTCGGCATGACGTGGGGAGAAATTGACTTGGATGTGGCGATCTGGACGTTGCCAGCAGAACGCATGAAGGCAGCCAGAATACATCAAGTGCCGCTCAGCTTAGCTTCTCTTCGAATACTGGAGGATCTTCGGCCGAGCCACCCGCACGCGAATGCGAAGGTCTTTGTTGGAAACCACGGCAAGCCCCTCTCCAACATGGCGATGAGCATGTTGCTGCGCCGAATGGGGCATGATGGCATCACCGTCCACGGGTTCCGGTCAACATTCCGGGACTGGGCCGGCGAGACGACTGCCTTTTCTCGAGAGGATGTTGAGACGGCTCTTGCCCATACCGTAACGTCCAAGACCGAGCGGGCATATCGCCGGGGTACTGCACTGGAAAAGAGACGAGAAATTATGAAGGCTTGGGCCAGTTATTGTGGCAAACAAGAAAGTGACCCGACTTGAAGCCAGCGCCGACTGATCGTAGCGTGAGCAATCAGGCGCATCTTGTTGCCGACGTACTTGCCTCAAAAGCGCAAGATCCCCGGATTAATAGTGCATCTTCTGCATGGGGGTCTTTTTTCGAACCAATGAAACTAACTAATGGAAATAGAATCCATTCAATGGTCCTGGGCAGCATCCAGACCCAGGCGCAAAGCTGCATTGCGCAATTGCTTGTCGCGAGTCCAAAGCCTTGCGCCGACCGACAACAGCGTTCCTGCCAACAAATGGGCATCAATATAACCTATGCCTATCCCAAACAGGCTGTGCTGGTCGATAAAGCCATGCACTTCCTTATCGTTGGCGACCAGCGCCTTGGGCAATCCTCGCAACGCATCCAAAACGATATCCCGTTGACGTATACTACCTAATGCCAACTCACCGATTACGAACGGGTGAGTGAGAACCTGACGCTTATGGAGAAGCTTGCTGAGGGCAGGATCATCTTTGCGAAGATGGTCGATCCAAACAGAGCTGTCGACCAATATCACTTAGGGTCGGTACGGCGCCGAGGCGCATCACCAATATCGGGCTCAGTACCGCCAAGGCGGGCGAGGCGTGAAGCACTCTCACGCTCGATCAGCGCCTTAAGCGCCTCTCGAACCAGCGAAGACTTTTCAGTAAGGCCGGTAAAAGCCTGCGCTTTTGTAACAAGTTCATCATCGAGAGCGATCGTGGTACGCATAAGATATCCTCGCTGCTAGGCATGTAATATAGCATCAAACGATGCCCTTCCTAGTGCTAAAGATTAAAGCGCCTACAATTGACAAACCACATCTTAAGCTCAACTTCGACTATGCAGCACGCGGGTTGTGCAATTTCTAGGCAATTGCACAGCACTGCTGCATAGTTTTACCGATACATGTGCGGCGATGCTGCGAAGGTCGCGTGCCAGCTCTCTCTGCGTCCGCCGTGTTAATCAGCCGCGGCCAAGGAGATTATGAGAACTAGGTCGCTGACAATATCCCAGCCAGATATCGTCCATAATCTGATTTGCCGAGCTTTCTAATTGCGTGCTCCAACTCCGCCGAATTGATAAAGCCATTCCGAAATGCAATTTCCTCAGGGCTAGCAATTTTGAAGCCCTGTCGCTTTTCCAGGATCCGGACGAACTCAGCCGCATCCAGCATGCTGTCCGGCGTACCGGTGTCCAGCCACGCATATCCGCGTCCCATGATCTCTACCTTAAGCTGCCCACGTTCTAGATAGGCGCGGTTGACGTCCGTAATCTCCAACTCTCCGCGTGCGGAGGGCTTCAGATTGGCAGCAATATCGACGACTTGCTCATCGTAGAAGTACAGTCCCGTCACTGCCCAATTGGATTGCGGCAGTGTCGGCTTTTCCTCGATCGACATCGCCTTCATGGACGCGTCAAAACTGACCACGCCGTAACGTTCGGGGTCTTGGACATGATAGGCAAATACGCTTGCGCCAGTTTTTCGGGACGACGCGCTTTCCAGCAACTCGGGCAGGCCATGGCCATAGAAGATATTGTCGCCCAGTACCAAGGCAGACCGGTGACCCGCCACGAAGTCGGCTCCGATTATGTACGCCTGCGCCAGTCCATCTGGGCTCGGCTGTTCGGCATATTCGAAGGTCATACCCCATTGCGACCCGTCGCCTAGCAATTCCCGAAACGCCGGGAGGTCTCGCGGTGTCGAGATGATCAGCACTTCACGAATGCCTGCCAGCATCAGGGTGCTGAGAGGATAATAGATCATCGGCTTGTCATAGACCGACATGAGTTGCTTGGAGGTCGCCAGCGTCATCGGATAGAGGCGAGTACCGCTGCCGCCGGCAAGGATGATGCCTTTCATATGTTCGTTCCTTTAGAGAAGCGGGTCAACGCGTCGAAAGTTATAGGCGGGCGATCGCTGTTTTCAGCGATTGATGCCAATCAGGTAATATGATGCCGTGAGCGTCCGCAATCAGCGCGCAATCAAGGCGCGAATTCGCGGGACGACGGGCCAATGTCGGATATTCCGCCGTGGCAACCCCGCGCACTTTGGCATGTGGCCCGCCCTGCGCCGCCGACGTGGCGAAGACGGCTTCGGCAAAATCCGCCCATGACGCTTCCCCGCTAGCAGTCATATGGAATATGCCACGCAAAGCTGGGTCCGGGCTACTAACAAGATTGATGGCGACGCGCATTATGCCGTCAGCTATGTCGAGCGCACTGGTGGGATTGCCCACCTGATCGCCGACCACGGAGACTTCGTCCCGGTCAGCCGCGAGCCGCAGCATGGTCTTGACGAAGTTTGCGCCAAAGGGGCTGTACACCCATGCCACGCGCAGGATTGCACTGTTGTCGCCATGGGCTACCAACACAGCCTGTTCGCCCGCCAGCTTTGAAGCGCCATAAACACCGGTCGGCCCAGTCCGGTCAGCCTCAAGATAAGGGCGATCAAGCGTGCCGTCGAAGACATAGTCGGTCGAGATATGGACCAGCGGTACGCCGAGCGCGCGTGCAGCCTCTGCCACCGCGCCGGCACCCCGGCCGTTGATCGCATGCGCCAGATCAGGTTCGCTCTCCGCCTTGTCTACAGCCGTGTACGCTGCCGCCGAGACTACCACGTCGGGTGCGGCAATCGCCAATGCGCGGGCTATTGAAGCTGGGTCCATAAGGTCCAACTCAGGCCTGCCAATTGCGATTACATCATGACCTGCAAGACCGCCGCGTTCCACTAGGCCGCTGACGATCTGCCCTGACCGTCCGGTAACGGCAATTCTCATGCAGCAATTCCGGCACTCGTTGCGCTTGCCAGACCCAGTCGCTGGCCGTCGTAACGCTCACGCAGGGGACGCCACCACCATTCGTTCTCGAGATACCAGTGAACCGTTTTCTCTATGCCGCTCTCGAACGTTTCCTGGGCACGCCAGCCCAGTTCGGACTCCAGCTTTGTCGCGTCGATTGCGTAGCGCGCATCATGGCCAGGACGGTCAGTTACATAATCGATTAGGGTTTCGCGCGGTGCTTCAGTTGGAACCAGCTTATCAAGAACCGCACAAATCCGGCGCACGACGTCGATATTACGACGTTCGTTGCGTCCACCCACATTATAGGTCTCGCCGGGCCGCCCACGCTCGATAATAAGGTCAAGTGCGCGCGCGTGATCGTCGACATAGAGCCAATCGCGGACGTTCTCGCCCTTTCCATAAACCGGAAGGGCGTGTCCGCCAAGCGCGTTGAGAATGGTGAGCGGGATCAACTTTTCCGGAAAGTGATAAGGTCCATAATTGTTCGAGCAGTTCGAAACGACCACCGGCAGCCCGTAGGTTCGGTGCCACGCCTTTGCGAGATGATCGGACGCAGCCTTGGAAGCCGAATAGGGAGAACTGGGATCATAGGGCGTGACTTCTTCGAATAGTCCGGTGTCGCCGAGAGAGCCATAGACCTCATCGGTGGACACATGGAGGAAGCGGAAGCTGTCTTTCGCTCCCGCTTCCAGTCCGTTCCAATAGCAGCGGGCTGCTTCCAACAGGGTGAAGGTGCCGACCACATTGGTCTGGATGAAGTCCGCCGCGCCGGTAATCGAACGATCGACATGGCTCTCTGCCGCAAGATGCATGATGCGATCCGGGCGAAACGCAGCAATCGCCTCGTCCATGGCAGCACGGTCGCAGATGTTCGCTTTGAGGAAGCAGTGATTGGCCTTGCCGTCCACTGCCCGTAGCGACGCTTCGCAACCGGCGTAGGTCAGAGCGTCGACCGTCAGAACTTCGTAGCCTTTTTCAAGGACCAAATGGCGGACTAAGGCCGAACCGATAAAGCCAGCACCGCCGGTAACAATCACGCGCATATGCTATTGGCTCCAGGCAAAGTATGTGGGAAGTTCAGAAAGAAGCGGTTGCCTGCGGTCCTTGCCTGAAAGGGTTTCGGGATCAGCAATGTCCGGCCACGTTACGCCAATAGCTGGATCGTTCCACGCTACACCCTTGTCGCAATCCGCGCTGTAATAGTCGGTCACCTTATAGCAGATAACCGTGTTGGGTTCGAGTGAGCAGAAACCATGCGCAAAGCCAGGTGGAATCCAAAGTTGCTTGCCGTTCGCGGGCGTAAGTGTTTGGGCGATCCACTGTCCATAGGTGGGCGAACCAAGCCGAATATCTACAGCGACGTCGAACAGCGCGCCTGCAGTGCAACGCACCAATTTGCCTTGAGCATGCGGGTCACTTTGGAAATGCAGACCCCGAACCGTGCCTGCCTTGCCACTCATTGACTCGTTGTCCTGGACAAAGGCGTGTTGGCCGCAATGCTGAGCAAAGCGATCGGCACGGAACGTTTCCGCGAAATATCCTCGATCATCGCCGATGTGGCGAGGTGTCAACAGCTTTACGCCCGTGATATCAAAGCCGTGAATTTCCATTCGCGTCCCCTAATAGAAATTTGCTCGTCGGCCTAGACGTCGGATGCGACGGTCGCGGGAATCATGCGAGTGCTGCACATAGCTTGCGATCCGAACGCACCAAAATCTTTATTTTGAACCCCACATACCAGTTGGGGCCGTTGTGGCGGCAGTACCTTCACAGACGCTAAACAGCGTCTTCTGATGAATTGCTGCCCATGCTAGGGGACCGAACGACATATTGAAGGGGGTTTATCTTTCATGAGTGCATCTGTTGTTCCGGTTATTCTTTCCGGCGGTTCCGGAACTCGGTTATGGCCTGTGTCGCGGCCGGAACGACCCAAGCAGTTGCTGGCTTTGACCGCCGCCGAGACTATGCTTCAGTTGACGGCACGGCGGACAGACACCACGACCACCGCCTCCTATCTCTCCTTCGGCGTACCGATTCTGGTGGCCAACGCTGCTCATGCCGATCTGATTGAGAAACAGCTTGCCGAGATCGGCATCACCGAGAGCCACATCCTCTTGGAACCGTTCGGTCGCAACACGGCGCCAGCCATTGCACTGGCGGCTCTGGTCGCAAAGGATCCCGCCGACGCGCTGCTGGTCATGCCGAGCGATCATGTAATAGCCGACCTGCCGGCTTTCCACACCGCGATTGCGCAGGCGCTGCCGCTGGTCGCTAATGGCTGGCTCGTGACCTTCGGCATCACGCCCGACGCGCCAGAAACAGGCTACGGTTATATCCAGATGGGCGATCCTGTGCAGGGCGCTGTCAACGCCGTCACCCGCTTCGTAGAAAAGCCTGATGCCGCTCGTGCTGCCGATATGATGGCCGAAGGCGGCTACGTCTGGAATGCGGGCATCTTCCTCTTCCGTGCCGACGCTTACCTCGCCGCGCTCGAAACCTTCCAGCCCGAGATGCTCGCTCACGCGAAGGCTTCACTTAACAAAGGTCGCAAGGATGGCCAACGCTTCTATCCCGACGCCGCGTCGTTTGAACTGTGCCCGTCCGACTCGATCGATTACGCCGTTATGGAGCGGGCCGAGAAAGTCGCCTGCGTACCTGTGGACATGGGATGGTCCGACGTTGGTAGCTGGGACTCGCTCCATGCGATCAGCGACAAGGACGACCACGGCAATGCCGTGCGCGGCGACGTGCTGACGATCGATGCTTCCCGTTGCCTCGTCCATAGCGATGGTCCGAGTGTCGCGCTGGTGGGAGTGGAGGATCTGATCGTGGTAGTCGCCCAGGGCGACATCATGATCCTGCGTCGCGGCCAATCGCAGAACGTCAAGAAAGTCACCGAGGCACTTAAGAACCGCTAGTCATGGCGCTACGTTGATGGGCCAGATCTACGCCGTCAGAACTGCCACGAGATACGACTTTTAGCCCTCGTTCAGCAGAGTCGGCATACTTCTTTGCGCGGCGCGGTCTCCTCTCATGCCGGAGCGACCCGGCATCGGCAAAGGCACCCGGCCTGTGAGCCGTCGAAGTCGGCAAGAGTATCTGACTCGTTCGTTTGCAGGTCTTGGTTGGTGCAATTGCCCAGCCAAAACGCACGGGATTGCTGCCGCGTATTTCGGACTCGAACCTGCGCACAAAATTCCAGGACGGCCCGCGACGGTTCACCCCCCCTCTGTTCCAAGACTTGGGCGGCTTGAACAACCTGGGCACGACACTCTCTCGCACGAAGTCAGGCGCAAACAGCCTTATCGTGGCATCTAGCTGTTCTAGGTCGGGCGATAGCTGCTGCAACCTCGCACGGCACCCGTCAGTCCCCCTGTGTGGACGCGGGTAAGGCTATAAACAGTTTATGAAGTTTCGTGGTGCAGCGGACTGTCTCCATATAAATTGAGCGTTCCGCGCCTCTGGCGCGGCCCGGCTCTGTTCCGCTTGACGTTCCACCGGACCGCGCGTGACGCGCGTCTCGTCCCGGTCGGGCGATGATCAGTAACGCATGGGGCCGGTGCTGGCGCACCGTTCCTGTGGTCGCCACCCTGCGGGTGGCGGCGCTGGCCTTGGCGGCGTCGATCTGGCGGGTGGGCGTCGCTGCCCTTTAGGCCCGCCGCGCCGGGCGGCAAGCGGCGCTGCGCGCCGCTCCTCCTCTTCGTTCCGGCCCTGCGGGTGCCACCCGGCTCGTTCGGCGGGCCTTTCGGTTCGCTCCTGCCGCCCACCCGCCATTCCGGCGCCGGTTGCTGCGGTAGAAGGAGTAAAGTGTCATGGAACTTAAAGCTATCGACATCGCAAATCTGTCCGTCTCGCGTCTCAACATGCGGGGCGTTAAGAAGGCACCCGACCTCGCCAACATCCTCCCTTCGATTCGCGCACGGGGCATATTGGTGCCGCTGATCGTGAGGGCAGGGGATACGCCCGATGCTTACGAGATCGTCGCAGGCAAACGGCGCTATCATGCCGCGCTTGTCATCGCTCAGGAGACCGGCGGGATCGATCCGCTGCCCTGCGTGGTGATGACACCGGGGGACGATGCCGCTGCGCTGGAAGCCTCGCTGATCGAGAACATCGCCCGCCTCGATCCCGACGAGATGACCCAATGCGAGACCTTTACCCGGCTGGTGCGGGAAGGCCGCAGCCTCGAGCATATCGCGCTGACCTTCGGGCAAAGTGCCTTGCAGGTCAAACGCACCCTGGCGCTCGGCAATCTGCTGCCACGCATCCGCAGCCTGTTCCGCACCGAGAAGATCGACGCCGTTACCGTGCGGCATCTGACATTGGCATCCCGCAGCCAGCAGCGCGACTGGCTGGCTCTGCTGGATGACGAAAGCGCCTATGTCCCCACCGGATCGGCGCTCAAGGCATGGCTGTTCGGCGGCGCGTCCATCTGCACCAAGGTCGCGCTGTTCGATGTAGGTAATTATGGTGGCGAGATCATATCCGACCTGTTCGGCGAGGACAGCTACTTCGCCTGCGCCGAGCAGTTCTGGACCGCGCAAATGGCAGCGGTGGAAGATCGCGCCGAAGCGTATCGCGATGCCGGATGGTCCGATGTCGTCATCCTCGACCGGGGAGAGCCATTCCATACATGGGAGCATGAACGGACAGCGAAGAAGCAAGGCGGCAAGGTCTATGTAACCTTGGGTCATCGCGGCGACGTTACCTTCCATGAAGGCTATGTCACCTGCAAGGACGCGCGCCGTCTTGCCAGAGGCGAAGTGCTGGACAAACCCCAGCGTCCCGAACTGACCTCCGCCCTGCAATCCTATATCGACCTCCACCGCCATACGGCCGTCCGCGCGAAGCTCGCCGATGCGCCAGCGACAGCCTTACGGGTGATGCTGGCCCATGCCATTGTTGGATCGTCGCTGTGGCGGATCGATGTGGTGCGCCAGCGCGGGCAGGGCGATGCCATTAGCGAGAGCGTCGAGACCTGTGCGTCCGAAGCCAGCTTCGATGCCAAACGCCGCAGGCTGCTGGCGCTGCTGGGCTTCGATGCGGATACGCCGACCATCGCCGGTGGCTATGATGGAGAGCAGGGCATAGCCGGACTGTTCACGCACCTTCTATCGCTGTCCGACAGCGAAGTGCTTGACATCCTTGCCATCGTCATGGGCGAGACGCTGGAGAGCGGCAGCGCGTTGATCGAGCTGCTGGGCGTCCAACTGAACGTCGATATGGCAACTGTCTGGCAGGCTGACGATGCCTTGCTCGATGGCATCCGAGACCGCGAGATCGTAGGGCATGTGCTGGCGGATATTGCCGGATCGGAGACGGCGGCATCCAATGCCAAGGAGTCGGCGAAGGTCCAGCGTGGCATCATCCGCGATTGCATTGCTGGCACAAACGGACGGCAGAAGGTCGAAGGCTGGATGCCCAAGTGGATGGCCTTTCCACCCTCGGCCTACACCCAGCGCGGCGGCGTTGGCAGCGTCAGCCGATGGGAACAGGTGGCAGAGCTTGTGGCCGTTACACCCGATGTTGGCACCCCCGACGCCGAGCCGATCCGCAAGGCAGCATGATCACGCAATGCACCGGCAGCGGACCTCCGTTGCCGGTACCTTTGGAGTACTGGACATGCGTCTCCTTCGCATCCTTGGCACTTATATTCGCTGCCTGTTCATCACCGATCGCTACGCAAGACGGAAGGCAAGGGCGGTGGCTACGCTGCCTGACATTCTCCGCATGGTGTATGGCATGAAGTATGATGACCAGCTCAACGACACGGACATCGCCGAGTTGCTCGGTATCACCGAACGCGATGTCATGCGCCATCGGGCGTGGGTCGCTCTGCACGTTACCCGGTCGCTCGACCGGCAGTATCGCCGCGCCGCGCAGTGGCGGCGGCTGTGGCCGTTCCGGCGCGGGGGCGGGGGTAAGGACCGGGAGTGACATGAGCAATGCTGCTCTTCGTAAATAGGACGCGACCGACCCGTAAGCGGGCCCGTCGCGTCACTTTGGACTTGGCACGGGCACACAAAACGGCGACTCTGTGTCCATGAAGACTAGCCTCGATCATCTGCCCGAAGGCAAGCAGCGCGAACTGGCCTATGTGGTCGAGACCGTGCGCGCAGGCTTTGCGCGCGCGACCGCGCAGCGCACCCAGCCGCGCTTCCGCAATGGCGCGCTGCTCAAGATCATCCTGTTCGGCTCTTATGCACGCGGAGATTGGGTCGAAGACCCGGTCGGGCGCTATTTTTCCGATTACGATCTGCTGGTCGTCGTCAATCACGACGATCTCACCGACATCGCCGAGTTCTGGGAGAAGACCGAAAGCCAGCTTCTCGCCGACCTGTCGGCAGGCACCACGCTGCGTACGCCGGTCGGCCTCATCTATCACAGTCTGGAGGATGTGAACGAGAAGCTGGGGCTTGGCCGCTACTTCTTCATGGACATCGTCCGCGATGGCATCGTCCTGTTTGAGGAACCGGGCCACCCGTTCACTGAGCCGCAGCCGTTGTCGCCTGAGCAGGCTTTGCGGGAGACGCAGGACTACTTCGAGGAGTGGTTTCACAGCGCAGAATATGCACTGAAACTAGCAGCCTACAGTGTGGCCGACAACGAGCCGAAGTACGCGGCTTTCCTGCTGCATCAGGCGACTGAACGCTTCTACCACTGCCTATTTCTGGTCCGTACTTTGTACAGTCCCAAGACGCATAACTTGAACCGCCTGCGCGACCTGGCCGAGGAACTGGAACCGTCCCTCAAAGCCGTCTGGCCGCGCGAAAGCCGCTTTGAAAGGCACTGCTATGCGCTGCTGCGGGATGCCTATGTGAAAGCCCGCTACTCGCGCTCCTACCGCATCACTGCCGAGCAACTTGAATGGATTGCCGCGCGGGTGACGCTACTGCAATCACTCGTCCGCACCGCTTGCGAAATGCGGATCGAAAGCCTCGCCAAAGCCGCTTAGGCCGCTTGCCGCACACCGATATCGAGCGTCATCTGACGGTCATCAGCCACGCTTTGTGCATCGACCGGGCACAGCGTGTCGGTGCCGCAGGCGAGCGTGATCCAGTCTATCCGCCAGTCGATATCGAGCCGGTCGCCCTGTGCATCGCGAGCGATATCGATGATGGCCGCGCCATCGACGGCGACCGTAAAATGGCTGCGATTGCTTGCAGGATCGTCGCGTCCCCGGATCAGACTGTCATCGGAAATCGCCAGCGAGAAGCCCTCCGTGCGTGCCCGCGCGGGCAAGTCGAGCAGCGTCTCAATGTCGCCGCTGAGCTGCAATCGGTCGTCCTGCCTTGCCGCAATCTGCACACCCATCGTCACTGCCTTTTCGGAAAATCGGGAGGGAAGAATAGAACATAGAATGAACAACGGAAATGGCGTTTTGGGCGGAAGGGGTGCCGGAATAGGGATGGCGCGGAAGGCAAGATAGAAAGCCATGCCTCCATGCGGCGCGGCATGTGGCGTCTGCACGGCGTTTTGGGTGGAGGCATGGGGTGTCGCAGGGCAGTGGAATGCCTCCGGTGCGGCACTGCCCTGCCGAGAACACGCGCAGTTCTGCGCTTGAGAGCAGTGCCGTCATGGAGGCCCTTGAAGCACTGGCACACGCTCCCCTCATTTTGGGCAATGTTCCTTTTGCGTGAGGTCAGCCCATGTCCGACGATCCGTTTACCCTGTGGCTTGGCCGGGTGGGCCAGGACCGGCCCTTCGCCCACCGGATGCGCGGCGTAGTCAATCGTGCGGGCGGTACAGTGGCGAGGAAGGCGAGCACGTTCACTGGCGCGCGGATCGGTCGCGGCGCAGGCGTCGGACGGCTGATCGCCTCGCGCGGCAGTAGCGCATCGGGCGGTCGCCGGGTGGTGGTGAAAGCGCGGATCGTGAAGCTGGCAGGCAAGGGCGCGGCAGGGGCGGTGGCGCATCTGCGCTACCTGCAGCGCGACGGCACCACGCGCGAAGGCGAACGTGGCACGCTCTACGGGCGCGAGAGCGATGCCGTGGATGGCAAAACACTCCTCGAACGCGGTAGCGGTGACCGCCACCAGTTCCGCTTCATTGTCGCGCCTGAGGATGGCGCGGAATATGAGGATCTGAAACCCCTCGTCCGTCGCTGGATGGATCGGGTGGAAGCGGACCTTGGCACGAAGCTCGATTGGGTCGCCGTCGATCACTTCAATACCGGTCATCCCCATGCCCATGTCATCGTTCGGGGAAAAGACGACAAAGGCAAAGATCTGGTCATCGCGCGGGAATATCTGACGCAGGGTCTGCGCGTCCGCGCTGCCGAACTGGTCGACCTCGATCTGGGACCACGGTCAGCCCATGAAATCCAGCGGGCCAGCGAACGCGAAATGACGCAGGAGCGGTTCACCGGCATCGACCGTCGCTTGGCTTGCGCGGTCGGTGAAGATGGGCTGGTGCGGCCTGTGCATAAAGACGGCGTAGAACAGGCGCTGCGGGCCGGGCGGTTGCAGACGCTTGGGGCAATGGGCCTGGCGACCGAGGAACGACGCGGGGCTTGGCGGCTCGATGCTGACCTGGAACAGACGCTGCGCCGGATGGGGGAAAGGGGCGACATCATCCGCACCATGCAGCGGGCGATGCTCACGCGTTTGCCCGAACGATCACCGGCCGATTATGCGATCCATGATCCTGCGCGCAGCGGGAGGCCGATCGTCGGCAAGGTCATCGCGCGGGGGCTGTCCGATGAACATGCCGATCGGCAGTATCTGATCGTGGATGGCACCGAGGGCCTCAGCCATTATGTGGATATCGGTATCGATGCGCCGGCGACGCGGAATAACAGCGTGGTCAGGATTACGCCGAACACCGTCGCAGTCCGGCCGATAGATCACACTATCGCGACGATCGCCGCCGCCAATGACGGCAGCTACAGTATCGACTTGCATCTGCGGCACGATCCCAGCGCCACCGAAGCCTTTGCCCGTACCCATGAACGGCGGCTTGAAGCAATGCGGCGCGCCACCGACAGCGTAGAACGTCGGCCCAATGGAACATGGGTCATTGCCCCCGATCATCTGGCCCGGGTCGAAGCGTGGGAGCGCGACAAGATCAGCAAGGCACCGGTGGTGATCGAGACGCTTTCGGCAGAACCGCTGCAAGAGCTTGCCCGACATGATGGTCCGACCTGGCTCGACAGCGAGCGGACGGCCCGAAGGCCGACGCCCATCGGGCCCGGGTTCGGGACGGAGGTGCGACATGCGCTGGACCTGCGCCGCCAGTGGTTGGTCGAGCAGGAGCTGGCGACAATAGAAGGCGACACTATCCGCCTGCGTGCCAATCTCATGAGCACGCTCCAGCAGCGCGAACTGCGGCGCGTGGCGGGTCAGTTATCGCAGGAACTGGGGCTGAGCTTTGTTGAGACAAAAGCGGGGCAGACCATTGAGGGAACCTACCGCCGCCCCGTGCAGGTGGGCACTGCCAGGTACGCACTGATAGAGAGGAGCCGCGACTTCACCCTCGTCCCCTGGCGCCCTGTGCTCGAACGCGCCATCGGCAAGCCTGTCTCGGGCGTTATGCGTGACACCGGCGGGATCAGCTGGACCATCGGCCGCAGCCGGGGGCTGGGTATCGAATAGGCGTGGGAAGCGAGAGCGGGTTGCGCAGCACGCGCATCGCGAGCGTCAAACCAGACTGAGCCGTTCGGGTCCCATCAGCGCCCATCAGCGCCATCAACAGGATACGGAAACCAGCCTAGGCTTGTCCCATGCAGACCAGGAAAATCCGCCACCAGTTCTATCTGCCGGACGACCTGTCGCAGGCGCTCGATGCGCTCGCGGCAAAGCCCGGTGCATCGAAAACCACGATCCTGACCGATGCGCTGCGCGCCTGGCTTGAACGCAAAGGGCACAATGCACTCGACACCCAGTTCGGACCCAGACTTGACCGCCAGCAGAAGGTTGCCCTGCGCACTGAAACCACGCTCAACGCCATGGCCGAAATGCTCGACCTGCTCGTGACGCATCAGTTGACGCTCGCGGCCCATCAGCCGCCATTCGATACCGAGACCGAGCATCTTGGGCAGCGGCGCTACCAGCAGTTCGTCGATCAGGTTGCCCGCAGGCTCGCGGGCAATCGCGGCGTACCGAAGCTGGTCAGGAAAATCACCCCAACGGAGGACAGCAGATGATCGATCCACAGCCAGAGCGCATCACTGTGCGGATCAGGGAAGCCTGCCGGATGACCGGCATCGGGCGCTCCAAGCTCTACGAACTGATCGGCGCAGGGGAAATCGAGGTGGTGAAGATCGGCGCCCTGACTTTGGTGCCGGTCGCCAGCTTGCGGAAGCTCATTGAGCGCGGCGGGCAGGGGGCAGGGGACGTGAAGTGACGCGGCGTTCGCTACGGGATGCACACCGTACGCGGACGTCCTTCCCGTCTAACGCAGACCTTGACTCAGAATACTTCAGTAAGCAGTCAAACCAGACCGAAGATACGTATAACAAGTCAGGAATGGACATTCAAACGCGTTATGCTGTGTTGTTACTCCAGTACAGTTTGAGAACTCTAGTCACAAGCTACTTTTAGCTCGGATATCAGCCGCACGTGTAAGGATGGAAAAGATCGTGATGGCAGCGTCCTTCCACTCCCCCACCGGCTTCAGCACGGTAATCCGATTGGCGAGAACATCTTCCGCCCAGTTTTGGATGTAAGTCCCAAGAGCCGAAGGATTCGAGCATTGGGGAAAATAGCGGACACCTAGTTTCTCATGCAAACGAAAAATTGCTATATCACGTGCCAAAACTGGTTTTTTGTATCCTAGAGCTTCTATCAACGGCAAACCAAAGCCCTCGGCGTGAGATCCGATAATGACGCCACTGCAAGCCTCGTAAATTCGTGCAAGCTCGGCATCTTCCACATTATCAAGCCAGATTAGGTTCCGCCCATGCTCAGGATGAAGGCGAATGGCGTTACACAAATCCTCTGTGTGCCAACCGCGGCGTCCAACAATTACAAGTCGATAACCCCCGCGCCCTTTCCACAGTCCGCTAAAACCATCAACGATTTCAGCATGACCCTTCCGTGGTTCTAGAGTGCCGACCATCAGGAAAAAAGGTACAGACGTATCAAATTCGACCGAACGAGTAACAGTGGCAGCAGTTGTTTTCTGACCCAAGGATTCACTAATACTGTAACCCATGGGCACTGTATTCGTTTCAAATCCAGACAATAAATCGAACCGATCTGCTAGTACCCGCTTTAGATCGGCTGCAGTTTGGTCAGAGATACAAAAAAATCCGTCGGCTATTCCTGCGAGAACTTCCAGCCACGCCTTAAAACGTATGACGTTATATGTTGAGAACCATCCCGGCCTTTCCACGGGAAGCAGGTCGTACATTAGAAACCAGAGTTGCCCGCCACCCTTCCTAAATTGAGCAAGCTGCCGTCGGTAGCGGCGAACGGTGTCTAGCGAAAAGTCGAGACCAATAAACACGTCGCCGGGGCGGCTCTGAATCGTCGCGGGTTCAACAATCCGGCCGATATCAGGCCATGAAACTCGGTGGTACGGGCGACGCCGATCGGCTGCAACAAACTGCACGGCCCACTGCGTTGGCGCTTCCTTCGTCAACGCCAGCGCCAACTCCCGCACGACCCGCTGGATCCCGGTGCCTGCATCATTTTTGTAAATCACTGCGACGTCGATAAAAAGGCGAGGTTGCAAATTATCAGTGCCGGACCTATTTGCACTGTAGGTCCTTTTGCGCTGCCGGAGGACGAGGAGTTTGCGAAGCCGTCTGCCTATCAGAAACTGACTAAGGCGGAACGGCAGCGTCTCGAAAAACGGGCTCAACATGCCAATGCTCTAATAGAGTTCTTACTGGGCATCGGAATCAGAATGCGACCTCCTGCATGAACTTGGCGCGAACAAAAGCTTGTGCGGCGCTAGCGCGTGCTTTCGCCGCAGTCGGATTAGACAAAGTCTCCATCACGCACGCGACAAGCTCGTCCGCGCTACGGGGATCAAAGTACAAGCCGTTAGTGTCGACGATTTCCCGGAATACGTCTATGGCTGAGGACAAGACCGGGGCGCCTTGCAGTGCGCCTTCGAGTACCGGAATGCCGAATCCTTCATAAAAGCTCGGAAAAATCAACCCAGTGCTGTTGGCGATAAGCTCGTTTTTCAGGGTGTCCGAAATGAAGCCGGTGAAATGGATATTGCGTGGCATGGCCTCGCCAACATATTTTTTTGCATCCATCCGTCCCACGATAAGGAGGTTTGCGTGGTCTTCCAGTTTGCTAAACGCTTTGATGCAGAGGGCGGCGTTTTTGTACGGTTCGTCCGAGAGCACCGTGACGAAATAGGGCAGTCCTGAATCCCAAACTGCCGTCGGCTGACGGGGATTCAGCCAGGGCAGGGGGTTGAATTTAGATAGACGTCGCAGCCCCCCCCGCGTTGCGTGACGGTGCTTCGGCGCTGCGTTTCCCGTACACGGGGTAACTCGGCCATGTATCGTTTGGCTTCCGGCGTCTCTGTATCGAGTTGGCTGAGCAAGGTTCGCGCTGGCGGGTAGATGATCCGCTCGCTGCGCAAGATCCGGTTCGGAAAGCAATCGTGGAATTGACGCTGCGCCGTTTCAGATATGAAGATGATGTTTCCATCAAGCTCAAGGCTAGAAAACAACTTCTGCGAAAATGAGCGATGGCTCTCTTCGCCAAGAGAGCTATTAGATAGTGGAATAAGATCATATATAGTTACCCAGGTTTTATCTGGATTGTTATTCACGAGAGAAATATAATGAGGGCCGTCAACGATTACTTCGTCAAATTGACTACAATCGACTTGGTATGGTGGAATAAAGTTGTGCGCCCTAGTCAGGGCGCTCGAATACACGCAATTGACAGAAAGAAATCCGTCGAACAGCTGGAGGTATTGCGTAGTCTCCGTGATCAGCTCGCTATCGATCTCTGTCGCTCCGGAGTAGTATGGCTGGCTCTTGCTATTGAAATGTTCTTCAATGAAATCGATCCGAACTTGTTTGCGAAGGCGCTTGGCTTCCGTTTCAACTGGATCTCCTGGAACCAGGCAGAAATCGGTGTCGATATTGCGAAGAATCGTATCAGGATGCTCGACCTGTTGTTGCTTCAGGTATTTGAGGACGCGATAGTGCGCCGCATCGCGCGCGGTGAAATCTAGGTGTTCGTTTAGGTCGAGTGAAAAGGTGAAGGAGCCGGAGTTGAGATAACGAAAGATTTCGTTGTTTTGCCAAGGGTCCATCGCTTTTTCGAATTCAAACGGGCTGTCAAGCCAGGCCTTACGAATCCCATGGCCGTCTGGCCGTTCGACGAGGAGCGTTACGCTTGCGCCAGACGTCTTGAGCCGTTCTATCAGTGCAACACTGAAGTTGAAGATTCCTCGGTGAGGGATCGGGGTTCCCAAGCTGTCGCTGATATATAGGATCCGTCGCTGCGTCATCGTTGATCTCCTGTCGGCAGACGCATCACAAGAAACGCCGCCGTTAATTCCAAAATTACCGTGTGATTGGCGTCGAGGGGCCGAATAAGCGCCCGTCGTGAGCAACGGGAGCGAAGCTAGCGGTCATCGTGCGGTTCAAAAGCTGGCCGCCTGGCTAGGAGCGAGGCGGCAAAACTTTCACACCTGCCCGCAGATGCAGCGCCGCGACGGGCGGAATTTGGCTCCTACTCAACATAGACTTCTCGGCTATTCCAAATGTCGTTGTAGTTGTTATTGAAATCGATTCCCAGCGCACGCGAGTCGCCCCCTTCTGACTTCATCCGGGCAGCGATGATAGTTCCCGATGGCTCAAGGAAAACGAATGTGACGTTTTGCGAGAATGTTCTCGTGATGCAGGCCATATCCCCTATTACATAGTTCTGGGGATTATTGCACTGAGCGAGAACACGTCCAAACAGATCGGGTCCGGTCGGCGAGAGCGGACTTCGCCCATAGAACTTGGTTTGGGCATGTTCTACAATTTTCTTAATGAGGAACTCCATTTCGGCGGAGTTCTTCTTGGCCGCGATAATCCCGTTGTTCACCGACCACGGTGCGCCAAGGCCGCCATTCGTATCGCTGAACGCCGCGAGGGTCTTGTCTCCACCGAGTGGGATAGGCCGCAGGAAACGGTTACTAAGGTCCGAATAGACGCCCCCGAAAGTATGGAGCAGGCAATAGCGTCCGAGATCAGCCTTGTACGCGTAAGGGCGCAGCGTATCGAAAGTCCGCAAGACTTCATTATCGTAGTGCTTGCGAATGAAATCGCGTAGCGCCTCCCCCGAGTAAATCGTGTGACGGTAGCCCGGATACGCATCTTTCAGTGATTGAACATTGCGGATGATCATCTCCGAAAACGAACTTGGCAGCTGCATGCCGTCCTGAATGCAGATATGAAATAGGTTCGCATCGTTTGATACGGCATCGCCGCGCGCTTCGCGGCCGAAAGCTGCGTCCATTGGGGCGGCGTGCGTCTCGTCGACCAACGGTTTGACCAACGGCTTTAGAAAGGTGCGAGCCTCAGAAGGCTCCTTCGCTTTCGGCAGCTCGGTTCCGATCGGGAGGAAGCCAAGAGCGAACCGGCCTGCGCCCGAATGAGAAGCCGCGATACGGTCGTACAATTCGCCAGCGATCACTTGAGTAAAGCCGCTTTGCAGAAGATAGGCGAGCGCCGCATTTCTGTCGCCGCGCTTGACTCCTGGAAATGGTTCGTTCGCGCCATCGAAAGGCAGAAAAAGGATGGGCACGCCAATTAGACTTAGGTGCTCGATGAACCCGACTTGCGGATCGGTCGCAGATGAGCCGCTCGCCAGCGATAGATAAACGTCGCCGCTGCACGCCGTCACGACCTCGTCGAACGCTACGCCTTCAGGGCATCCCAGCAACCGCAATGTGAACTGCCTGGCGAACATGTAGTTCCCGGCATTGTCGGCGTAGACCGGCTCCACATTGAAACCCTGCGGCGGATTCAGCAACAGGTGAACCAGGCTTTCTCGCTTTGAGCGGCTCCGATCACCCGCGTCTTGCGATTTGACGCTCGAAACATCGACAAACAACAGCCTTCGTCGCGGCTGGAGGGGGTTGTTTTGGGCGAGCGCGCTGATGAACTCCGACGAGAGTGCGTCGCCGTTTTTGTCGACCGTTGTGGCGAACCCTAAAAAGTCACGTTCAGCGCGCGCATAAGCGCTCTCTATGGCGTTGAAATACAGATCGGCACATCGCCGCGAATTCTGGGTGGAGGTGATCAATTTGCGCGAATATGCGCCGATCTCTTTCCGTCGGGCGGGGACATCAGCAAGCGTTTCGAGAGCCTCCACCAATTCGTCCTCGCCGAACTTGTCGGGCAGCATCCATACCGCCTTGGGATCAAGCTCCGCAGCGAATCCGTGCGCATTCACAATGGTAGGCAAGCCCCTGCCCAAGCAGTCATAGATCGAGGCTGATGTCTCGCCGCGCGAATTCTCGCGCAGTTGCACTGCCACGTCGGCCGCGCTGAGCCATAGGCGATACTCACCCTCGTCCACCCACCCAGTGATCTTAATGCGCCTCGCTCTCGAAGTTTTGGCGAGAAACTCTTTCGTTCGATCACCATAATCGCCGGGAGCGTCGCCGACTAAAACACAATGCGCGTCGGCGCGGTCCGCCAAGCCGGACGCTACCCAGGCGTCGATCAACCGCGCGACGAGCTTGGCTTCGGTCACGTATCCGAACGAGCAAACGACGAATGCATCTGCCGACAGGCCGAGTTGCTTCCGCGCTTCGGCGCGCCTTGCGCTTTGCTCCACGCCGATCCTGTGGAGGAACGGCACAATGGTGAATTTTTGACGGCAGGCCTCGCCGTACCACTCTTCGGCGAGTTGGCAACTAAACTGGCTATGAACGATGACGCCAAGCGAATCCTGGATGACCGCTAGAGAGGCGGGATAATCGTCGTAATTGAACTTCTTCTTCGTCTGCCCGAACATTTCGGCTACGGCTTGATAGCCACGTTCCGCCAAGAGTGCGCGCGCCATAGCCGCGAAGCGCAAGTTGTGCACTTCGCTCCACATCTGAATGGCGGAGAGATAAAAGTCATGCAGAACAACCACGCCCGGGATCTCCGATAGGAGATCGAACATGTGGGCGTGCGATACGGAGTTGCCGAAATGATAGAGGACGCGATCGAATCTGTCCGCGGAGGCGCGAAATTCATCGATGGAAAGAATGCCGCACGTTGCCCTGATGTAGACGTCAGACATTTCGTTCGGATTTATGACGCAAACATCGATCTCATAGCAGCGAGTAAGCTCCATCAGGAGGGATGCGCTGTAATCGGCAATACCGCTTCGCTCCGGGGGCAATGGCGATACAAACGCCAAACGCTTCCTTCTCTCTGGGGCCAGAACGAGAGGTTGGGCTTGTTCGAGCGCCTCCCAGGCTCGCCCTGCCGTGGCGTCCCAACTGAAATTCTGGCTGTGTCGCAAGCCGTGCTCAGCAAGTGAGCGGCGAAAGGGATCGTCCGTCAAACCGCGTTCAAGTTTGGCCGCCATTTCAGAGAGATCGAAAGGATCGAATAACGCGTCGTCGCGACCGACGGCCTCCGGCAGGCTTGTGAGGTTGGCCGCGATGACCGGCTTGCCGCACTGCATCGCCTCGAGCACCGGAAGGCCGAAGCCTTCGTGCCAGCTTGGAAAGACGAACAGATGGCATGCGTTGTAGAGCAAGTGCAGGTCCGCGTCTGACACATAGCCGGTCAAGACCACTTGCTGCTTTTCAAGGCCCAAGCTGTCGGCTAGGGCCGCCAGTCTGTGCCGCCAGTCGTCATTGACATGACAGACAATCGCCAGCTGGTGAGCCGCCCGAACCGCGGGCGGCAGCATGGCATAGCTCTTGATGAGGCCCTCGATGTTCTTGCGATGGTCGATCCCGCCCGTATACATGGCGAAAGGCCGGGTCAGATTGTATACCTCCGCCAATCTGTCCATATCTCGACTGGTTGGACGCTTAGGCGTGAAAGAGGAATCCACCGCTGCTGAAATATTGACGACGTCCGCAGAATCGAAGCCGAGGTGCTCGATCGCCTCGGTACGCGTGGAGGTTGAGATGGAGAGCAGCAGATCGGCGCGTTTCAGGCTGTCAATTTTCGAGTAATACCAAGACTTCGTTTGCCGTTCGGCGAGATAATGATCGGCGTGTATCCAGGGGATGAGGTCGTAGAGAACCACTGCGGTGCGCAACCGCCGCCACGAGCCTACGCTCGTCACGGCATTGCCGCTCTGCCCCTCGAAATGCGAAACGACGACCACCCAATCAGGATTGAGCGCGGCCAGAAAAGCCTCGCGAAGCAATTCTGCTTCATATCCTTGTTTCGAATTGACTGGGTCGGTGCATTCGACCGGCATCGGCGCGTTCCACACCAGAATATGATCTTGCGGCAACAAGCCTTCAAATGCTTCCCGAATTGCACCGATCGATTCGGGGAGACCGCCATTGAGCACGACGTACACTTCATGCGCGCCGCGCAACCGGGCCAGCCCCAGGGCAATATTCAGCGAATACTTGCCAATGCCGCGCTGCCGATTTTCACCCTGCGCTCCTTGAAGGTCGATAGCGATACGCATCAGCCGTCTCTCCCCGGGCGAGAGACCGACCGCCTTTGTGCCTGAATGACATTGACAGTTCGCGAGTTGTTCTGTGCAGGTTTGCCCACCTCGTGATTGAGGTCCAAGCGATGAGTCATTCCCTGCAATATCTCGCTTTTCACCTGGCTGAGCATCGACAAAAACATGCTTTCTAGTCTGAACTCCAGCACATTTAATTCTTTTCTTTTCGCGCTACTTCTTCCGCTGCGAAAAATTCGATCCGTAAGTCGCCTCTTGTTCCGATCTTCACATAGTTGAGCAAGTTCGCGCGACAGCACATCCGATTTGGCGGACGCGACGCCTGGCTTGTTCTCGCCGGTCAACCGTCGCGCTTCGTCTGAATTCATTAAGCTTATCAGGATAGAATCTTTCCCAAAACCTTGGGAAAGAGCCTCCATGTAATTACGCAAGCCGGTCTCATCCGCCTCGCGACCAAGCACGAGCTTGTAAGCCGCCCGAAGAAAAAGCGAACTAGGCAGTGACAATAGTTCGGGAAGGGTTTCTACATGCGGGATTTCGGCTGAATTACTAATCTCTTTTCTCCGTTATAAAAACTGTTGAGATTAACCTTGTTTTGATAAACGCGCTACAATGGCAGATCGAGCTCGCCTCATGACACTTGAAACAACTGCCCCGCTCACCGCGGTATCCGGCAAGTGACCAGCACTGGCCGATGCCGAAAAGCACGGCGGTTCAGAAAACCTAAACCCAGGTTGCCCTTCTCGTCCGCCTGAATCGGAGGATCTTGGCAAAGACAACAGACAATCCGAGCTGCTTGTCTTCAGCCGATGTTCGCAATACCTCGCGGGCGATCGGCCCCCTTGAAGGAAGCGTTGAGCACGCGCCCAGCAGGATCGGAATAGGACGCTTCATGAATTCCTGTTGACGAAAATTGTGGCAAACCATGCTCGATGCTTAGAAGAGCGTAGCGGCGAAGGCAATTCGCGCCAGCTCGCAGGGCAAATAATGTTCGGACAGTTTGAGCACTCGACTTGTGCGGGCGTGGCCTCCCTCGATACGGCGCAAATTAAGGCATTGGCTGATTGAGGCCAGCTTGACCTAGGTGCGATGATTTCGATCTTGGCAGCACGAATTTGCGCAACTTCCAGAATGAGTCTTGTCAAGGCACGCTCGCCGGTCCAACCGGGAGCGGAGATAATAGTCTTGCACTGGCAAGGGCTTTGAGGAGAATGCGATGTATGGTGTGGCATCATCACGACATCGCGATGCCCGAATTCGCATCGGCGTCAACCGACTTGGGGACTGCTTTGCAGCTTGCATCACTCTCCGATGCGGGAAGGCGGGCGCTGCAGAAGCCTTAGATGCCCGGCGATGCCGGATCGCGGGAGCGTCCATCATTTGCGTTCAGACGGTGCGTATGAGGGGGACAAAAATCCACCTTGCGCAAGAGTGCGCCAGCAGCGCGGTTGCGGAGTGATCAAAGTATGAGTTTTACCAGCTATGCTCAAAATTTCGAGGATGTTCGGCTGTGGCGCGCGTTCTTTGATGTTGAGCGCGGGCGGTACCTCGATATTGGATCCCAGGATCCTGTGCTGGACTCGGTCAGTTTGGCTTTTTACCAACTCGGTTGGCGCGGCGTTCACGTCGATGCCTCTCCGACCTATACTGAGGCGATGCGGAAAGCCCGTCCGGATGAAACGGTGATCGCGGCAGCTGTCAGTACGACGTCAGGATCGCTTCACTTCTGGAGCATTGAGGATACCGGGCTTTCGACAGGGTGCGCGGATATTGCCGAACGCCATGCTCAAGCGGGATGGCCCTGCCACGAGATCATAGTCCCAACAATCACCCTCGCCGATATCTTCGAACAGATGGGCACTGACCCAGTGCACTGGATGAAGATCGATGTTGAAGGCATGGAGTCGGATGTGCTCGCCAGCTGGGGGGCGCACCCCGCCCGACCTGAAGTTCTGGTGATAGAAGCGACGGCGCCATTAACACAGGATCGTACAGATTCTAAGTGGCACGATCTGGTTACGAGTCGTGGCTATCGCGATGTGCTGTTTGACGGCCTGAGCCGCTATTTCGTTCATGAATCGTGCGCGAGGCGGGCCGAGCACCTAGCGTTAGGTCCCAATATTTTCGACGATATTAACGTTACTTCGTCTCATTTCACGGCCCGTGCGCTAGTGGCCGAAAACGTCGCTACACTTGACAGCGCCGAACGTGAGGTTGCCACCTTGCGGCAGCAAGCGCATGCGCTTGCCGAGACTCGCGATCAGGCCGAGTTGGAAGCTGCTGCATTCAAGGGCCAGATCGAGACTTTGAGGCAGGAAGCGCATGCGCTTGCCGAAACTCGCGATCAGGCCAAGTTGGAAGCTGCTACATTCAAGGGCCAGATCGAATCTGACGCTGCTGTGCATGCGGCATGGGTCGCTGATCTCAAAGCAACACACAGCGATACCCTTCAAAAAGTCGCGTCAGCCCTGGAAGCACGGGTAACGGCTGGGGAAAATGCGTTATCCGACGTTCGACGGGTTCTTGTGGCGAAGGAAGAGAAGCTAGCAGCGACATTGCTCGAGCTTGGCCTACTGCAAAAACGCATTGAAGCCCAGCATCACGCTCATGAGCAGGCAATCCTGCACAACGGATGGCTACAAGCTGAAGTCGATAGGTCGAAAAATCATAGCGATTGGCGCGAAGCCCAACTTCGGCGAGCGGTGGAGTTGCTAACTTCCTTCCCGAAAGCAATCCGCGGTTGGCCGGGAAGGCTGGGTTTGAGGCTCGCGAAGCTGACTGGCCGATCAGTCGATGAGCACCTCATTGCCCACGCAAAGGCGGTGGACGAATGGAGGGCAAGCTTGCTCTTTGATCAAGGCGGGGAGGGAGTTATCGCGGTGCAGGAGGCAATGCGAGCAGTTAACGTTACGGATTTGCTGGCCCGTGATGATGCTGAATTCATAGGCTCTGCCTACAAGACAATTCTTGAAAGGGAACCGGACGCCGAAGGTGCCCGGCACTATCTGTCGCGCCTGCACTCAGGCTGGCCCAAACTTTCTGTCCTGATGGAATTGCGCAATTCGGAAGAAGGTAGCCAAGTGGCTGCGCTGTTGCCCGGTCTTGATACAGCAATCTTGCGCTATCGCCTGGCAAAGTTGCCGGTGCTCGGCCCAATCTATCGTCTCTTGACCGATGCGACAGGAAGCAACGCCCGCGAACGGCAGATTTGCGCTATCGCCAACGTTGTAAGCTCGGTCCCGACGGAGATCGCTGATCTCAATAACCGGTTTGCGGAATTGAGCGCGCAGGTAGCCGCGCTAGTCGAAGAAATCCGCGCCCAGCGCACTGAAAGTGGCCGACGGCATTATCGCGTAGAATGTGATGCCAATTAATGGTTTGATATCTCAGTATAAGTTGATCGATCACTACTTTGGCACACTAGGCGGGATGGAATTCTCCAACCTTGACTTGCTGTCCGTCCTGGGGTGAATAGTATCGAAGCGTCGCGAATGCGCGCGAACACGAGAGACTTCTTATTTGTTAGACGGTTCGAAGCCATATTGAGTGGCTCTCGAAAGTGGGACTGGAACATTGAATGTCTGAGACTGATTCTAATGCCTTGGTTGCTCAAATTCTTTCGTCGTACTTATCCAACAACACAGTAGCGGCAGACGCCCTCCCCGCAGTCATTGAATCGGTCAAGCGGGCTTTCTGCGGCCCTGAGCAGACACCGCCGATGAGAACGGATACCGCGCTCTCGGACAATGTCTCGTCAGGTTCTGTCGCGATTCCGCCTGAAGATTATGCCATGCTACGACAAACTGTGAAATATTTTGGATATCAATTGGCCATCCAGCTTGCCGCAGATCTGCCTATACGCAATGGGCTCGAGCCCGCTCACATTGGATTGAATTGGAAGCCTTCAACCCAAGAGGATCTTGAAAGCGATTGGGTGGCATATTGGCTGGGCGAACTCAAGCTTCCAGTTATCTTTCACAGGAAGCTGTGGGAGTATGCCTATGTTCTACAAGCGGTCTATGAGCACGGATTACTTAGGCCTGGAGCTAGGGCGCTCGGATTTGGTTGCGGAGAAGAGCCTATAGCCAGTTATCTCGCTTCGCAGGGCATCGACACCCTAGTGACTGACCTCGAGACAGAAATCGCCAAATCTGCCGGATGGCTCGATAGCAACGAGCATAGCTCTACGCTTGAGTCTTCATTCAAGAAAGATTTGGTTGACCGCCCCATTTTTGATAAACATGTCAAACATCGCTTTGTTAATATGAATTCAATACCATCGGATCTTGTTGAATATGACTTTTGCTGGTCCATATGTTCGATGGAGCATCTTGGGTCAACTCGTCACGGGCTAGATTTTGTCATTAATACGATGAAGACATTGCGACCCGGAGGCATTTCTGTACACACGACGGAATTCAATTTCAACAATGATGAACAGACGATTGATAACAATCCTCAATGCGTTCTCTTCCAAAAAAAGCATTTTTCGCAATTGGCAGACGAGTTAACAGATAGAGGATACGAGGTGTTTCCTCTTGATTTCTTTGTCGGAAACAAGCCTTTAGACAGCTTCATCGATATTCCTCCTTATGGTTCTCACTGGCCGGAAGGGCAAAGTGCGGAGCAATCAATTGTCACAGCACATATTAAGTCGGCAGTTGCGGGCTATGCCAGCACTTGCTTCGGCATCATTGCAAAGGTGCCGCAGACGGTTTAATTCTTCGCCCGGCTGGCTGTGACTGTACAGAACTGCTCGTCAATGCCATTTTCGGCAAAGCTGTTAGGCCGCGCGCCGAGCCTTTTTTAAGTGAGATTTGCAGTCGTTGAGCCGCATTCCCACAGTGCTTGGCTATGTTTTGCCGAGAAGAATTTGGACGTCGCCTCAGCACGAGGCAATTGGAACCGCATTAGTCGTTAGAGTTGCATCTGGCGGGTAGATCGACGACACAGCTCGCGCTGTTTGGCCTGATTCCGGCTTTTTGTGCCACATGAGGGAAAGTATGAAGACTGCGATAGTAACGGGAATCTCCGGGCAGGACGGAGCGTATTTGGCTGAACTGCTTCTGGGCAAGGGATACAAGGTTTACGGTACATATCGCAGGACGAGTTCGGTAAACTTCTGGCGGATCGAAGAGGTTGGCATTGCTAATCACCCCAATCTAACGCTGGTCGAATATGATCTCACTGACCTGTCGTCCAGTATTCGACTTCTGCAGACCGCTGGCGCCACGGAAGTCTACAACCTTGCCGCGCAGAGCTTTGTCGGGGTGTCCTTCGACCAACCCGTCACGACGGCCGAGATTACGGGCATCGGGCCGCTCAACCTCCTCGAGGCGATCCGGATCGTCGATCCCAAGATCCGGTTTTATCAGGCGAGCACGTCGGAAATGTTCGGCAAGGTCCAAGCTGTTCCCCAGGTCGAGGACACGCCTTTTTATCCGCGTAGCCCTTATGGCGTCGCCAAGCTCTACGCCCACTGGATCACGGTTAACTATCGGGAGAGCTATGATATTTTCGGTTGTAGCGGCATCCTGTTCAACCATGAGAGTCCGCTGCGCGGTCGAGAGTTCGTGACGCGCAAGATCACCGACAGCGTCGCGAAGGTGAAGCTGGGCAAGCTGGACTGCTTGGAACTGGGCAATCTTGATCCCAAGCGCGACTGGGGCTTTGCGAAGGAATATGTTGAGGGCATGTGGCGAATGCTGCAGGCAGACGAGCCTGACACCTATGTGCTGGCGACCAACCGCACCGAAACCGTCCGCGATTTCGTGCAGATGGCTTTCAAGGCGGCTGACATCGCCGTCGAGTTTTCCGGCAAGGAGGACCAAGAAGTCGCGATCGATACCGCCACCGGCAAGACTGTGATGCGTGTCAATCCCCGCTTCTATCGTCCTGCGGAAGTCGATCTGCTCATAGGCAATCCTGAAAAGGCGACCAAGAAGCTGGGCTGGAAACCGGAAACCACACTGGAAAAGCTTTGCAAGATGATGGTCGATGCCGACTTGGTGCGGAACAGTGTAAACGCATCCTTCTGATCCCCCTATGGGAGCAAGGAACCTGACACCCGACGGCGAGTGCCGCCGCCAGGATGTCGCATCATCATTTATGGTGAGATGGCCATGAGCAGAATATTAGTTACCGGGGTAGACGGCTTTACAGGGCGCCATCTGACGGCATTGCTGGCGGAGCAGGGGCATGAAGTCGTCGGTATCTCGCACAGTGCCATCACGGTTCCGGTAGGGGGGCTGACTGCATCTCACACATGCGATCTGACCGATGCTCAGGCCCTAAAGAACATTGTCGCCATGGTGCGACCCGAGAAGGTGGTGCATCTTGCTGCCATCGCGTTCGTATCCCATGGCATCGTCGAGGACATATACCGCATCAACATCGTGGGTACGCGCAATCTGCTGGAAGCGATCAGCGCCGCCGGCGGCGCTGAAGCAGTGCTTCTCGCCAGCAGCGCCAACATTTACGGTAATCGCGTTAGCGGAGCGATAAATGAAGCTGCAATTCCTGACCCCGTCAATGATTATGCGGTCAGCAAGCTGGCGATGGAGTTTGTGGCCCGCCTTTATCAGGATCGGTTACCGATCATAATCGCGCGGCCATTCAACTATACCGGGGCCGGCCAGGCGACCAATTTTGTGATACCCAAGATCGTCGATCATGTCCGCCGCAAGGTCGTGACGATTGAATTGGGTAATCTGGACGTAGCGCGCGACTTTTCAGACGTACGTGATGTCGTGTTGGCCTATTCAGCCTTGCTGGCTGAACCCGAAGCCATTGGTCAGATTATCAACATCTGCTCGGGCCAGCCCCATTCCCTGCTGGAAGTGATCTCGATGATAAAAAGCATCTCAGGTCTTGATTTCGAAGTTACGGTCAATCCTACCTTTGTTCGCCAGAATGAAGTCAAGATGCTTTGGGGCGACCGGAGCAAGATCGAGCACATGACCGGACAGCGGCCGGCTTACACCTTTTATGATACGTTGGAATGGATGCTAGGCTCAGGACCCCTTGATCGATAGGCTGCGTAATGATTCGGCTGCGCGAGGAGATTGAGTATGAACGCCTGAATTGGCTACGGGCGAACAAATGGCGCGTATGGGACTGTATTTCCCCAAGAGCCAAGGTAAGTGCGGGTCGATGATCGGCCGATCCTGAATTGGATCATCTTCGTAAATCGGAACGGTCTGCGTTGGTGGGATGCGCTGGGCAAAATGGGCCACACAATATACTGTATACTGCTGGAAAAGCTGGAGTGAGAACCTGCTGCGCCGCCACGGGGTGATGATCAACCGCAAGAAACCCAGCGGCTTGCAGCCAGGAAGCCCTGACGGTACGGTCGCATAAGGTCCGTAAGCGAGCGGTGGAGGCGCGGATGCACCGCCGGTACAAGCGTTGCCTAATCTGCGGTGGAACTCGCATTAGTGCATGACCAGTTCGTCGCGGATCGCCGGTTCCGGGTCCTCAACATCTCCGTCCGGGTAGGTCGTATTTAAGATTGCATCGAAGACTTGATCATCTCAATCACAGGTTGGCGTATAGTTCGACGGCTTCGTTAACATCATGAAACATCGTGGCTTGTCCCTGATGAATGACCACAGCTTTATTGCAAAAGCCTCTGATGAATTCTGGGCTATGTGAAGCCACAAGCATTGATCTGTCCTCACGCTTGTCAAACATCTCGACCTGGCACTTTCGTTGGAAGTTCTGATCGCCGACGAGGATTATCTCGTCAATCAGATAACAATCAAATTCAATTGCCAAAGAGAGAGCGAACGCAAGACGAGCGCGCATACCGGATGAATAAGTCTTTACCGGCATTCGCAATTGCTTTCCCAACTCGGTGAAGTCTTCCACGAAGCGCCGAATGTCGGAAAATTCTCGCTGATATATACGCGATATGAAACGGGCATTGTCGAAGCCCGTCAGACTTCCCTGGAAACCTCCCGCGAAACCGAGCGGCCAAGATACCGACATGCTTCGAGAGATTTTGCCAGAGGACGGCATCTCCACCTCCCCTATCAGTTTAATCAATGTGCTTTTGCCCGCGCCATTACGACCCAGAAGTCCAACGCGATCGCCCCGGTCGATAGAAAGGTTGACGCCTTTAAAAACGTGCTTCTCTCTACCGCCGTGCGAATAGGATTTCGACAGGTTTGAGCAGACGATCATTCGATCGTTAGCTTGCGGCGGACGCGACGGCAAAGGATAAGACCGATCAGAGTTGCAACGGTTGAGCAGACAATAGGATTCCAGATGTTGTAATAGGCCGTTACATCGTCCCCCCAAATACCCTTCCGCATCATTTCCATTCCGTTCACAAAGGGTGAGAGGAGCAAAAACTGCCTAGCCTCCGGGGTTACCCAAGAGACCATGTAGAATAGGCCAGAAAAAGGAATCATTATATAAGTTATTACAGGAATGAATTTTTCCATGACTTCGGACACTTCTGAAAGCGGAGCAATGATGAGGCATAGGGAAAAGCAGAAAAAGGCGTATACGAACCATCCGGCGATCAGAAGCCCGATGTCCGATGGGATCGGGAATTCACCAAAGCCGATCAGAACGACGGCCATAAATAAATACGCCATCATGCCGCCAAGAGCCTCGATTATGAATCGCGCTAGAATGAAATCGACTATTTTGATTTGACGATGATAAAGCAAACTTTGGTTTGCTGTGAAGACCGAGACGCTGCGTGATACGCCATGTCGAAACAAGGTGATCGGGATATACCCTGTGGCTACGAACGCGATCACGCTCACTCCATGTTCAGTTG
Source organism: Sphingobium sp. SCG-1 (assembly GCF_002953135.1). Lineage (NCBI taxonomy): Bacteria > Pseudomonadati > Pseudomonadota > Alphaproteobacteria > Sphingomonadales > Sphingobiaceae > Sphingobium > Sphingobium sp. SCG-1. The sequence continues at coordinate 228,151 of NZ_CP026372.1, read as the reverse complement.
AACCGTGCGTGTAGTGCCAAACAGCACCAACGAGCCCAGCGAACAGCAGCGGTTCAGCCATTATCCATAGGAAGCCAATGTTTTCACGTCCAAAGCGGGTAATCAGCTCGCGGATCATCAAAGCGTGGATAACGCGAACCTGAACAGCCCAGCCATTCTGCAGTCGATGCAAGCTGCTCTTTACCACGTTCAGTCTTCCGGCGCGTGCTCAAGGACGCCGACCATGAACATCCAAGCGATAAAATAAAGGCAGGCCGATGCAGCTAACACAATCAGGACATTGAGGAAACGCTTGGGCAAAAGCGGAGTGTCAGGGATGTTTGGATCAACAACTCGTTCCAGATAGAATTGTTGGCGTTGGGACTCAGCTCTGGCTTGGACTAATGCGGCGTTGGCTGCAGTCAAGCTATCGGTCGAGAATTCCTGTTCTACTAGAAGATTTTCGTAGTCGCCGAGCTTAGATGCGATGCCGCTCCCGTTGCCTACGACGCGACTACCTTGCGAGGCTATCTGCACGGCGATCGCGTTGATCCGACTACGAATCGCAGGTAGCGAAGGATTTCTTGGTGTCAGGCGCTGCATGGTATCAAGCTGCGCCTGCAGGGCAGCGCGCTCCGCCGTCATGCTATTGGCGATATCCAGTACGCCGACCGCCTGTTTGCTGGGGTCTATTAGCGACTGAGCATTGCGATATTGGGCTAGAGCGATACGCGCATCCTTGGCTCTTTGGGTCGCTAACTCGACCTGTCTCTGTGCTTCAGAAATGCCCTTGCTCTGCACGCGATTGTTGAGTCGATTAACCAATGTCTCGCTAAGGTCGAGAAGCCTCCGATTGATCACATAAGCGTCTTGCGGAGTGAAAGCCTCAACCTTGATTGTCGCCGTTCCCGTTTCGGTGTCGATGCGTGCATCAACACGTTTACCATAGTATGCAAACAGATTTTCAAAGCTGTTTTCTGCAAAAGGCCGGGGGAAGCGGCTCAGGAAATCGGCCTGCGGTGTCGAGAATTTGTCACGGATATCGACATTCTTTTCCAGTGCCTTGAGTGCATCGCGGGATCGGACATAGGTCAGTACCTCGCTTGTTTGCTCATGTCCGCCGGACAGGCCAGTCGTTTGCACCAAATTAGCCAGCGTCGACATTTGCGACCGTTTCTGGTCTGGGCTCTTGATGACGAACTGCGATTCGGAAATGAAGATATCTGAGGCGATCAGCCCATAATAGACCGCAGCAAGCAGCGTAGGAAGACCGACCATCAACAGGAACCAGCGCCGTTTCATGAGCCAACGCGATAAGGCAGAAGGCGCGACCGGTGCTTGCGCCTCGACTGGAAACGAGGGATTGACGTTCATAACTCTTTACGGTGCCTCAAGGGGACTCAAGCGCCTTGCGCTAGGACAACATGATTGGGGGCGCAAGCGGGATCGAACTAGCGACTTAATAGGCAGAGGAACTATTGTCCATTTTTCAATGACGGTGCTAAGGGACGCCACCGTCACATCTGAAGATCTTCGAGACAAAAATCAATGCAGACCAAGAATTCTGTTTATCTGGTCCTACTCGCAGGGCTGGCAGGTTGCGCCACACTTCCGTCGAGCGGTCCCACTGGCGGACAGATCGAAAAGTCGGCGGCGGCACCGCAGGTTGGGGAGGCGATCCGTTTGGTGCAGATTGCCACCGTTGCAGACCTGCCAGATAAAGGCGTGAGCGTAACACCTACATCCCAGCTGCCGGATATTGTACCCCCACCAACTGATATCGTTGGTCCGGGAGATGTGCTGGACATCAATATATATGAAGCGGGCGTCACTCTGTTTTCTGGTAACGCTGTTGGCGGGGCGGCGACCGCGACGCCGGGCGTGCAAGTACAAAAACTGCCGCCGACACGCGTGAATGACCTTGGCGATATTTCCATTCCCTATGCAGCGACGCTCCACGTGGCGGGCCTGACAGTCGGGCAAGTTGAATCAATGGTTCGCGATTCTTTGCGAAGCCTGTCACAGAATCCGCAGGTGTTGATCACGCTTAGCCAAGCTATCACAAATTCGATCATTGTGGGAGGTGAAGTAGCAAAGCCAGGTCGCTTGGTCTTGCAAACAAACAGGGAAACCTTGTCCGACGTGATCGCTCTTGCTGGTGGCTACAGGGGAAGCGCCAAGGATTTGACGTTGCGGGTAACCCGTTCCGGCAAGAACGTGGATGTTCGCGTTAATGACCTTATCGACAATCCGGGACTGGATGTCCGCGCTTATCCCGGTGACCGACTGATCTTGATCAATAATCCACGCACCTATTCAGTACTGGGTGCCTCAGGGCGAGTGGAGCAGGTGTCTTTCAGCCGGTCGACAGTGTCGCTAGCTGAAGCCGTCGCCACTTCGGGAGGTGTCAATCCTGGCGTCGGTAATCCCGCCGCCATATTCGTATTCCGCTATGTGCGCGACGACCAAGGCAATGAAGTGCCGATAGTCTATCATCTCAACATGATGAAAACCGGTTCTTACTTCGTGGCCCAGCGTTTTGTGATGCAGGACAAGGATGTGCTGTATTTCGGCAATGCTGCGGCCAACCAGCCCAGCAAGCTGATCCAGCTTATCAGCCAGCTCTTCTCCCCAATCCTTACCGTCACCAGCGCGGTACAAACGGTTCAGAACAGCAACAACTGACGCGATTCCTCGCCGTTATTTTTAGTGGTATATTATGGAAATCCAGACCTTCGACATCGCCAGTGTCATCTTGTGGCGCTGGCGATAGAGCGTCGTGTCGTGCCAACTGGCATCTTGCGGTTCATTTTTGACGGAATGCAGGCGGCGATCTTCCGGTCTGCCAAGGCGGCCCCTTTATAGTCGCTCATCCGGCCTTCGCTCAGCAACATGACCAACGGCCTGCCCTTGCCATCGTCAGACGGCATGAAGCTCCGAGTTCAGGCCACCTTTGGTGCGTCCGATACGTCGGGGGAACAGACCCATTTTCAGCAGGCTGGCTGCCGTCCGGCGCGCCTTGAGATGGATCGCGTCGATGATCAATTGATCCGGCTTCCCACCCTTCGCCGCGAGGTCTGGGAAGATCGTGTTGAACACGCCCAGACGGCTCCATTGGATGGAGCGGCTGTAGATCGTCTTGGAGTGTGCGTACGCCGCAGGCGCATCGCACCACCGCAAAGCGTTCCTGACTACGAAGATGATGCCGCTGATGATCCGGCGATCATCGACACGCGGCACTCCGTGTGACAGCGGAAAATAAGGCTCGATCTGGCGCATCCGCGTCTCCGACAACGAGATCAGATCACTCATGGCGGCACCTTCTCAGGCCACCATCGAATCAACCGATCACCGCCAATGCAAATGATTTAATGCTTCCGGGTCCTAGCGGATTCTTAAATAGGGGGCTATCGAGGTCTTGAGCCCCGACAATCTCGCGGCAGCCTGAGGGCTCTTGGAGCTCAATAGATTCACGCAAGGTCGTTAATTTGTCCGGTTTTAAACTCCGCTATTCAGCCGATCCATCGCATACTTGTAAAGAGCGAGATCAATTTGATTGCGCTCTAATATCGTGTCCTCACATGCTTTAAGTTCTTCTGAAACGGATGTTTGGGGGGTCACGTTTAGGACGGGGATGGAATAGATTCCCAGAACTTCCCCAAGCCACGCTAATGATGCTTCTGGTTGCTCACAAACGTAGAACCATGCAAGTTGGTCAATTCTTGCTTTAGCCGCATTTGTATCAATTTCCTTCTGTAGTGCCCAAGGCGACCCGGTCAGTTGTCGTGCCTGCTGGTCGGAAATGTAGATTGAGACAGCTTCATCATCCGTAGCTACGAAATCAGCAAAACATGCGTCCTTTGCTCTGCGCACAGCAGCGTATTGCCGCTGACTAAGATCGTGCGCGCTCACTTCGATGCCACGGAAGTAGCGGTACAGTGAATAAATTCGGGTGACGGGGTGACGGAAGTTCGACAACGATATGTGACCATCCGCAACTGCGTCGAAAATGTCCGTTCCATAGTGACCAGAATAGAAATCAAAGCCACGAAAACTACGATATTGGCCTGAGTGAATCTGATGCCCTACCGAATCATTTTCTATAAGCGGAGCAATACATGAGACGTCAAATGTATTCTTAAGCGCTGAGTTGATTGAAGTGCCACCAGCCTTCGGCATATGATAAAAGAAAATCTTGTGCATTGGTTCGCCAGATATGGTGAGTTATTCAGCGTTGCCTGAACTGAAATTTCTACTACGTCTACAAGAATATCTACCTTTATCAAATAATATTGACGCGATCCTCAAGAATGTGTCGGATTCTAAGTAGACGCCTACACGAAGGAGTTGGACGAAGATGGAAGGGAGCAAGTTCAGCAATGAAAAGATCATGCGATTAAGTTCGCAAGCCGAAGCCTATCGTTGTGTTGTGTAACATCAATTCCAACTGCGGAGGCGTTAAACCGAAGAAGAGGTGACTTGATATGAACGAAGATGATACTTCGGCGTTCTAGCAAATACCCTATTTACCAATGTTGTTTTTGCGACGTAAAAATGCCAAACTTATGACGAAGAATATTTTATGACCATACTTATGACGAAAATGCGAAAATCGACAAATTACTGTTATATATCAGTACAGCTTGGCGGACTCCCGCTCCGCCACCAGCGTCCGTTGGTGAACACCTCGTGCCCGAGCGCGCAGACTTCGCCGTCCGCCGCCGCCGCGACATATTTCCCCAAAGGTACGTTGGCGGGATATAACGACGCCTCTCCGCCAGCATGCTACATGGATCGGGTACCTGGGTGATGACCGTGTCACCGAGTCCAACAGGCGCGCCGGGGGTTTCCACATTAAAGCGGATCGGTGCGCTGGCGTTGGCGTTGGCGTTCCAGACGAGGCGCGGAGCCGGTGGAAACGCAAGGGTTCGGCCCAGTGAAGTAATGCCTGCACCGGCGATCGCGACGCGGCGACCGCGCTTCTCGACACGAGGCGGACCGCCCCATGCCCGTAGTGGCATGCCTGTACCGTTGCCAGTTGCCATGACGCGATCGAGCAGCAGAGATGTTTTCTTCTCGACCGTCGTAATCTAAAGATTAACGCCTCTGCGGATATTCTTTGCCTCGGCAAGCCTTGTCCCCGCGTTTGCGGAACAGCCTTAAGAAAAAGGCGAACCTGGCCGGACTTTGAACCAGATGACCAAGCACCGCTTCAAAGCGCCTTCAGCCACTTCCGCGCTTGACCGACTTTCCAATCGCTCACAACCACGAAGGCGGCACATATACGGATAGATCGCGTTTCTGCCCTTCGTCCAGTTCGCCGTTATAGGATGGCAACAGGAACCCCAAGACAGAAACCCACGGAGGGGAAATCAGCGTGGATGTCAGGATCTACCACAGCAAACGGCTTGCCTGCCCCCGCTTCTGAATTCGTTGGAATGTCTCCAGTGAAATCAAGCCTTTATGAAAGCCCTTCCGCAGACTGAAATTTCATGAGCTGCTCTGGATGTACCCTGCACAGAGGAACCCGTGAGAACGGGGCGCAGCTGTTGGTACGTAACATGACCATGTCGCTTACTCGGAACCTGCGTATGCAATTCAAGGAAACGCTTCACCTCTGCCTGAGGCAAACCCTTGAAGCGCCTCCGTGATGAGAGATGCAATCGGCTCATCGCGAACAACGGATGCGATTAACGACATCGACCTTAATTGCAAAGCCATACGATCATGAGTCATGGCGCACTACTGGTCACATCATCAAGGCTAGCTCGCTGTGCGAAGATATCGTTTGGGCCACTCCAATAGATTCCGTGATCAAAGCTAGCATTTGCGGGCATTGCAAATGGTGGGCGATGACGGGCTCGAACCGCCGACATTCTCGGTGTAAACGAGACGCTCTACCAACTGAGCTAATCGCCCCCTAGAGGATTTGGTCTATCTAAGGCCATAGTTGCGGCGGTCAAGCGGGATTGTGTGTTCCTTTATCCTGCGGTTTAGTCCCCATCCTCGCGGTGCGTCACGAGACTGGACGCATACCAACGGTGAACAGCCGCGGCCGTCTTTTCCGAAAGGGCGATGAAGACGCGGCGGCCATCCTGTGTGTCAGGACGCCTCTCTAATATACCTGCCTGTGTAAGGTGGCGTATCCACCGCAACGCCGTGGTGGGCGGCACCGCCGCGGCGATGCACAAGCTCGACACCGAGACGCGTTCTCCTGACAGCCGCGCCGCCATGAGATCGAGGATCATGTCCCACGCAGGATCAGCAAACAGCTCACCACCGAAGAACTGATCGCGCAAGCGCCGGGCGCGGAGCAGATCGCGTACGATCGCAGCCGTCAGTATAGCGCTTCCGTTCCCAAAGATGGGGTTGCGCACTTCCGAACGCACCGACCAGTTCGTATGTTTCTTTCCCGCTACTGTAGAATCATTGGATGGCCTTCGCCTCCGTTCGGCGGGATCCTCGCTGGACGTCCGCGCCGGAAAACGGATTTCATCCAGTGTCCGCGACAGGCGCTGCACCTCCAAACTTAGCTGCTCAAGTTTTGCGCTCTGCTCCATTCGGTATGCTCCCTACCCGCCCTTAGCGATTAATCTCCAATCTGGTGCGAAAAAGCAAATATATTTGCGTGCCTGCGATTTTTTGTTGAATGTTCTACGTCGCTTGCTTGCGTCAGGGCAGATTGAGGCATCTCCGCGGATGTGATATTCTGCTGACATAGCTATAATAGGAGGGCGTGATGAAGCGGCTGCGGCGCACCCTGTTGGGGTTTGCATTCGCGCTCCTCAACGTTCCGGCGCTCGCGCAGGTAACGGATCAGCAGGCTTTGAACCCCGAAGATCCGCCTGTCGTCGTCCGAACCGCCAAGGACATCGACAACCGCGTCACCATTCCCATCCGTATCGACGAGAAAGGCCCATATTCCTTTGTGGTGGATACGGGGTCGCAACGCACCGTCGTGTCTCGCGAACTTGCCGACAGGCTGGCGCTTGTTTCCGACGTGCCCGTTACAGTCATTAGCATGACTGGATCGGTGCAAGTTCAGACCGTGATTGTTCCCAACCTGTCCTTTGGCGCTACGTCGCTCCGCGGTATTCAGGCACCGGTTTTTCAAGGTGAGCATCTGGGCGCTGAAGGATTGTTGGGATTGGACGGGCTTCAATCAAAGCGCCTCGTCCTTAATTTCCGATCAGGTCGAATGGAGATTGGTCCCAGCCGGCAAAAAAGATCGCGGGATGATGCGGATTCGATTGTCGTTACGGCGCGGAGCAAGTTGGGACAGTTGATCCTGCTCAATTCGGACGCTGAAGGGCATAAAGTGAACGTGATCCTCGACACCGGGTCGGATTACAGCATTGGGAACGCCGCCTTGTTGAAGCGCTTAACCAAAAATAAAGCCGGGCGCTTCAAAGGAAGCGCTACGATGGTGAGCGTGACGGGCGACTCGATTGTCGGTCAATGGGGCACCATTAAGACAGTGAAGATGGGTAGCCTAAAGATGACCGATCTCCCGGTGGTTTTCGCAGAAGCGGCGCCGTTCGCGGAGCTTGGCTTGACGGACAAGCCCGCGCTCCTGCTTGGAATCAGCGCACTAAGGGCATTTCAACGAGTGGCGATCGATTTTGGCGCAAAGCGCGTCGACTTCCTGTTACCCGATCAGGGTGCACTGGATAATCGCCAGTTGGCGTCGCTTCAGCCCAAATCTCGCTTGCAACCATGATCGGCTAACGAAGGAACGGCCGCACCGCATCGCCTGCAAAGGACATGATGTCCCGGCCGCAGACCCGGCCCCACTGCCACACGCTCATCGAAGACGAAGCATTCTCCCTGCCAGCGGCTTTCGTTGGGCGGAACGTCCTCAAGGTAGCGAAGTATGCCTCCGTTGAGGTGATGCACCTCTGACACTCCTCGCGCACGAGCATATGCCGTCGACTTCTCGCACCGGATGCCGCCTGTGCAGAACATCGCGATCTTGGGTGTTCGGCCTTGCGCTGCTAGATTCGCGGCGAAAGTATCGAACCATTCCGGAAATTCGCGGAATGACTTCGTATGGGGATTAATCGCTCCTGCAAAGGTGCCTATCGCCACTTCATAGGCATTCCGGGTGTCGATGACGACCGTATCAGGATCGTCGATCAATGCGTTCCAATCTCCGGGGTCCACATAGGTTCCCGCTTGCCTGACCGGATCGAGTCCTTCCTGCCCCATCGTCACGATCTCCTGCTTTAAACGCACTTTCATGCGGCCAAAGGGCATCGTTTCTGCGGTGGAATATTTGACATCCAAGTCGGCGCAATCTGGCAGAGTGCGGATGTAAGCGATCACCATCGCGACGCACTCCGCCGATCCCGCAATGGTGCCGTTGATACCTTCTTCCGCTAACAGCAGCGTACCCCGAACCCCTTGCACCGTGCACAGCGTCAGCAGGGGAAGCCGCAATTGTTCGGGAGAAGCAAAGTGGGCAAAGCGGTAAAGCGCAGCCACGGTAATCAACGAAGAATTTTGCGACGGATCGATCATCCGCGCGCTATAATCCTGCGGGATGGGAGTTGAAACCCCTAGCGGCTCGGCGCATAGAGAAGCAATGGTTCACCTTTCGTTCGCTGGGCATGAGATGCATGCGTTGCCCCAGACCGCTTTGTTCTGGCCTGCGCGTCGTGCGCTGCTGGTTGCCGACCTGCACTTTGAAAAAGCGAGTTGGTTCGCGCGCTCCGGCCAGATGCTCCCCCCTTATGATAGCATGGCGACGCTTGAGTCAGTGGAAGCCCTTGTAGAGCAAACCGGTGCGACCGAGCTTTGGTGCCTGGGTGACAGCTTCCACGATAGTCATGGACCCGCGCGCTTGCCCGTCGATGTCCGCGCGCGACTTGCAGCTCTCACCAATCGGCTGAGATGGACTTGGGTGACGGGCAATCATGATGCAGCAATGGCGCAAACGGAAGCGTTTTCCTCCCTTGGGGGACGCACTGTCGATGAAGCGCTGGTAGATGGTGTGCTGCTCCGCCATGAGGCCGATGTTGCGGACGCGCGACACGAGATCTCCGGGCACTTTCATCCTAAAATTCGTTTGAAGCTGCGGGGACGTCATTTGGCGCGAGCCTGCTTTGTCGCGGGGGCACGAAAGATAATCCTCCCTGCTTTTGGAGCATTAACGGGTGGACTGGACGCCGGTCACGACGCAATTCGAGCGCTAGTCGGGGAAGCAGCCGAAGCGCTAGTGCCCATCCATAGTCAGTTACTGCGCTTTCCACTAAAAGTTACGGTACAGTAACGTTAACTACTTCGCTCAAGGTTGCCGTTACGGAAAGCGAAAACTGTTGCGATGCAGCATCATCATACTGTTGCATAACTGCCGCAATCTGCACGAAATCCTTGAGTATATTGCTAAGTATGCGGCTTCCACTTAGCATCCACGCTTAGACGACGTGGCATCGCAGCCACGCGCAGCGAGAGGGTGCAAGCATGAATAAGACGATTCTGTTCCACACGGCGGCTGTATTGGCCGTCGCCATGGTTCTTGTGAATCCCGCTCAGGCGCAGGATGCGACTCAGTCAAACGCAAACATGCCCGCTGCGGATGCTGCAACGAACGAAAGCGATATCATTGTCACGGCCACGCGCCGCGCCAGTCCTCTGTCCGACGTTCCCATCGCCGTGTCGGCCGTAACTGCGCAGTCGCTACAGAATAGCGGCGCAAGCGACATCCGGCAGCTCAACCAGCTTGCGCCTTCGTTGCTTGTGTCCTCAACAGGATCGGAAGCCAATGGCTCCGCCCGTATTCGCGGCATTGGGACCGTCGGCGACAATCCTGGCCTCGAAAGCTCGGTTGCTGTGTTTATCGACGGCGTATATCGCTCCCGAACGGGCGCGGGTCTCAACGAATTGGGCGAGATCGAGCGCGTCGAAGTCCTGCGTGGTCCTCAAGGGACGCTTTTTGGGCGTAACGCGTCCGCTGGCCTCCTTAACATTGTCAGCAAGAAGCCGGAATTCCAATTCGGCGGCAATGCCGAAGTCACCTACGGCAATTATGATTACTGGCGGCTGGCCGGGCGTATCACCGGGCCGCTCACCGAAGGACTGGCTGTCAGCCTCGACGGCGTATATTCAAAGCGTGATGGCTTCTACGATCTAATTGATCGCGCTGGGAACAAGGTAGGCGATACCAATGATCGCGATCGCTACTTCTTGCGCGGCCAGATGCTGTACCAGCCCAACGATGCACTTTCGGTGCGCTTGATCGGTGATTATACAAATCGCGATGAAAGTTGCTGTGGCGCCGCTTACATAGAAACACGGGAACGTCGTCCTGCCGGTGGTGGGAATGCCTACACCGTCGCGCCATTCAATCGCATTGTGTCGATTCTGCAGGGGCAAGGCGCAGTGTTCCCTGCCGATCCCTATGACCGGAACCTCAGCATCACGCCGGGCCGCGAATATGTCAGCAAGCTGAAGGATTGGGGCGTTTCGGGTGAAATCAATTACGACTTCGGCGGTGCGACGCTGACCAGCATCACGGCCTACCGCAACTATAAGTCGCAGGATTATGGCGACTACGATTATAACACGGCGGATTTGCTGTACCGAGATCCTGGCACATCGCGCCAGTTCAAGACCTTCACGCAGGAATTGCGGCTCCAGGGATCGGCCTTCAGCGACAAGCTCGACTGGTTGATCGGTGGCTATTATTCCAATGAAAAGCTGGAATTGGAAGACAACGTTCGCTTCGGGGCGGACTATGGCCGTTTCGCTGCATGCCGCCTGATGGCAGGGGCCGGCGTCAACAGCAACTTCACCGCTGCGCAACTGGCCGCCTGTTCCAGCGGGGCGGCAACAGCACCGTTGATTGCTGCGACACAGGGCAATTTGAATTCCGGCCTAACCGCCGCGTTTCAGCAGGCAGGATTGCCTGCCGCCGTTGCAGCTGGACAGGCTGGCGCAATTTCCACTGGACTTGGTAATGGCTTGCGGGCGCTTGCTGCGATCCCGAGCGGCGCGGGTGACACTGACAGCCGTTATTATCAGAACAGCCGAAACTGGGCCATCTTCACTCACAACATCTTTCACATCACCGACAGGCTCGATGTGACCGTGGGCCTGCGATATACAAGGGAGCGCAAGCGCTTCTCCGCCGATCTCAACAATAACAATGCCACGTGCACGGCGCTGCAGGCGTCAGGCTTGCCTACTATTGCGACAAACCCGGCTTTGGGCAGTGCACAGACGTTGGCGGGCGGCATTCTAACGTTGGGTTGCCTGGGGAACAGCAGTACGAGCCTCAATGCTCTCGACCTCAACGACAGGTTCAGCGACGGCGAGTTGTCCGGCACCGGCGTCCTCTCTTACAAGGCGACGGACGATCTGCTCGTCTATGGAAGCTATTCAAAGGGCTATAAGGCAGGCGGCTACAATCTCGATCGTTTCCAGCTCGGCACGACCGGCGTCAATCCAGTTCCAGCAGTTTTCTCGCCCCGCTCCAATGCGGACGCGGCGTCGTTGCGCTTCGCGGCGGAAAAGGTCGACGCGTATGAATTGGGCCTCAAATTCAACCAGCCTAAATGGAGCGTCAACGTCGCGGCCTTCCGGCAGGAGTTCAAGAACTTCCAGCTCAACACCTTCAACGGCACCAGCTTCGTCGTACAGAACATCAACGGTTGCGACAGCGCACTGAGCGCCACCCGCACATGCGGTAGTGACGACGTTAAGCCGGGGTTGGTCAGCCAAGGCGTCGAGTTGGAGATGACAGCATCTCCCGTGCGCAATTTGCGTGTGACGGGCGGGTTCACTTATGCCCGCGCGAAGTTCGCCAACCGACTGGTCGGCAGCTCCAACGGTCAAGTGCCGCTCGATCCCGCATTGTTCCTGTTGCCTGGCAGCATCAACTCCAACGCGCCGCAGGCAGTCACGACCGCGAGCATTGCGTGGACCCCCGACATCGGCACAAGTGGCCTTTCGGCGCTGTTCTATGTCGATGGCCGCATGACCAGCGACTACAATACCGGCTCCGATCTGTTCCCCGAGAAGGAGCAGGACGGTTACGCGATCTTCAATGCACGCGTCGGCCTGCGCGGGCGGGATCAGCAGTGGGCGATCGAATTCTGGGGCCAGAACATATTTAACACCGATTATACGCAGGTGGCTTTCAGCAGCCCGCTTCAATCGAGCAGCCCGGCGACATCCACCACCGGCCAGTTCCGGCAGGGCGCGCCTATGGCGAACCAGTTGATCTCCGCCTATCTCGCGGAACCACGCACCTATGGCATTACCCTGCGCGGCAAGTTCTGATTAATCTCGACAGCCCGCCTGAAAGGCGCGGGCGGGCTGTCGTTCAAGCCTTGGGACGGTCGCCGAAAAGTGCCGTGCCCACCCGCACGTGCGTTGCGCCGAGCATGATCGCAGTTTCATAGTCGCCCGACATGCCCATCGAAAGTCCCGTAAGCCCTTCCTCTCGCGCCATCTTTGCAAGTAGCGCGAAATAGGGCGCGGCCTCTACATCTGCGGGCGGCACGCACATCAATCCTGAAATCGGCACCTCGATCATTCGCGCCTGCTCAAGCAGAGATGGGACTTCGCCAATCGGGCATCCGCCTTTCTGCGTTTCTGCGCCGATATTGACTTGCACGAAGCAAGGCACCTGCCGCCCAACCTTGTCCATCGCCTTGGCGAGTGCGGTGAGCAGCGAGGAGCGATCGAGCGAATGAATGACGTCGAACAGCGCGACGGCATCGGCCGCCTTATTAGATTGCAGTTGCCCGACGAGATGCAGCGAGATTTCGGGCACTGCCTCCCGCAGCGCAGGCCATTTGTCCTGCGCCTCCTGCACGCGATTTTCGCCGAATACCCGCTGCCCTGCCGCGATCAACGGAGCGATCTCGCTCGCTCCATGTGTTTTTGAGACGGCGATCAGCGTTACATCCGCCGCACTACGTGAGGAGAGTGACGCAATGCGCGTGATGGCGCTGCGTATGGCAGCGAGCCGGGTTGCTGCATCATGCGGGGGATCGTTCGGAAGGCTGGCGGCGGTCATGGTGCTCGCTATAAGCGCTGCCATGCCCGTGCGTCACTGTCAAAAATCCGCAAAGCTTCCTACGGTCTGGTTGATGACGGATGAGCGTATGGACGACACGTCGCTGATGTGCGCATTGAACCGTTTACCGCGTGGGGCAGGGGTGGTGTTCCGGCACTACAGTCTTGCCGCCAAACAACGACGCGCGCTTTTCGATCAAGTGCGTGCGACGGCTAGGCGGCGCAAACTTGTGCTACTATTGGCAGGCTCTGCTTCTACCGCACGTGCGTGGAAGGCGGATGGCTGGCACGGCCGCACTTGGGGACCCTCCAATATGCTCCACAGCGCGCCCGTTCACAGCGTTCCAGAGTTACGCAAAGCCGCGCAGGTCGACGCATGTCTTCTGTTTGTTTCACCTGTGTTTGCCACTCGCTCTCATCCCGGTGCGCGCGTGCTTGGCCGGATAGGCTTCGCCCGCCTCGCGCAGCGTGCATCGTCGCCGACCGTCGCTCTTGGCGGCATGACCCACGCACGCTGGCGCGGCTTGCGAAATGCGGGCGCTTATGGGTGGGCCGCAATCAGCGCTTGGGCATCATAGCGAGGCTAACAACGGGAATTCGCTTATTGCACCTATGCATGCCGATGGTGTTTGTCAGCAAGATGTTCGTTGATAAGAGCAGTTTGGTACCATCAAGGTTGAAGCCGCTGCTCAGGAAGGCCATGTGTAAGCGATGCTGAACATACTCTCCGGCCTGATCGGTCTCATCGCTCTCATCCTGATGGTGCCTACGATTATCCCCTTTCTGGGGTGGGCCAATTGGCTCATCGTGCCCATCGCATTATTCGGCGCATTAATCGGGATGGTCTCGTCTCGTAATGGCGGTCGCAACTTCTGTCTGATCGTTGCGGCGCTTGGCGTGTTTCGCCTGGTTTTGGGCGGCGGCTTTATCTGATCGGAAAACCGGGCAGTCTCGCATGACAGAGATCAAGGCTCACGCTGTAGAGGGTAGCGGCTTGCCGTTCGGTATCGCAGCCTACGGCATGTGGGGACTGCTGCCTATATATTTCAAGCTGCTATCCGATGTTGAACCACTTGAACTAGTATCAAGCCGGGTGTTATTTTCGCTGATCTTCATGGGCGTCGTTCTTACGGCGACGGGAGCGTTGCGGGAGTTTGGTCGTACGCTGCGCCATCGCGCTACGATGATTGCAATGACTGGCAGCGCAACTTTAATAGCGATCAATTGGCTGACGTACATCTGGGCCGTGAATGGCGGTCATGTTGTTGGCGCCAGTCTTGGCTATTTCCTCAATCCATTGATAAACGTCCTGCTAGGCGTTCTGGTGTTGAAGGAGAAGCTGCGCCGGGCACAGATGGCCGCAATTTTCGTTGCGGCGCTTGGCGTGATCGTGATGGCTGCTTCCGCTTTGCAGACGTTGTGGGTCAGCCTGGTGCTGGCGCTTTCTTTCGCCTTTTACGGTTTAATTCGTAAAACGGCGGACGTGGGGCCGCGCCAGGGGCTAGCCGCCGAAACCTTGATCCTGACGCCAATCGCCGGATGTTATATGATATGGCTGGCGAGCAACAGCACCATGACCTTTGGCATTGACGCCGGAACCTCTACTCTGTTGGCGTTGAGCGGGATAATCACTTCAGTTCCTCTGCTGCTTTTCGCCACAGCCGCCCGCCGCCTGCCACTCACTACGTTGGGCTTGCTCCAGTACATAGCACCCACGCTTCAGTTTATTATCGGTATTCTCTATGGTGAGACACTAAGCGGAGGCCAGATGGTAAGCTTCGGCTTGATTTGGGCTGGATTGGTGCTGTTTACCGTGGATTCTGTCGGGAACTTGCGTAGGGCGCGGGCTATTGACCTGCAGAATCCCACTTCATCCGTGACGGCTCCAATTAGGTAGTTGGTATCAGAACTGCGTAGCCTCGAAGCGGATAGGTTCACCGATCGCCGCGTCTGCCAAAGTATCTTCCCACATTACTCGGTGCCCACGCACGATTGTGCCCATTGCTTTGCCCGTAAGCTGCATGCCCTCAAAAGGCGACCATCCGCAGCGTGAGGCCAACCAGTCCCCGTCGATCGTCCACTGCTTCTTCAGGTCCACGATAGTGAAGTCCGCATCATAGCCTGAAGCGATGCGGCCCTTGCCAACGAGGCCAAAGATGCGCTGTGGCCCTGCGCTGGTCAGTTCTATGAACCGCGCCAAGGTCGTGCGACCGTTCGCCACATGATTGAGCAGCAGCGGCACTAATGTTTGCACGCCCGGCATACCGCTGGGCGACGCGGGATACGTCTTGGACTTTTCCTCCAACGTATGCGGGGCATGGTCTGACCCCAGCACGTCGGGAACACCCTGGTTGAGCCACTGCCACAGTCCGTCCCGATGCGCGCCTGAACGAATCGGTGGGTTCATCTGCGCGAACGTGCCGAGGCGCGGATAGGCGTCTTCGCCCGCCAGCGTCAGATGCTGGGGCGTCACTTCGCAAGTGGCGATATCCTTGTTCTGCGCGATATATTCCAGTTCGGCGGGCGTCGTTATGTGCAGGATGTGGATGCGCCGTCGGGCCGCACGGGCAAGGCCGATTATCCGCTTCGTCGCCAGCATTGCGCTTTCATCATCTCGCCAGATCGGATGCGTGGAAGGATTGGCTTCCAGTGCCAGATGCTTGCGCGCGTTCATGCGGGTTTCGTCCTCGGCATGGATTGCGACACGGCGCTTGCCCGACCCCAGTACGCGGGACAGGGCACTGTCGTCGTCAACCAGCAGGCTGCCGGTCGAGGCACCCATGAAGATTTTCACGCCGGCCGTTCCGGGTATCCGCTCCAGATTGACAAGCTGCTCGGCATTGTCGGCCGTTGCGCCTACATAGAAGGCATGGTCGCACCACATCCGATGGTGCGCTCGCGCGAGTTTGTCGCGAATTCGCTCTTCGCTGTCGGTGTTGGGGTTGGTATTCGGCATCTCGAAAACCGCCGTCACCCCGCCGAGCACTGCTGCGCGGCTGCCGCTCTCCAGATCCTCCTTGTGCTCGAGACCGGGCTCGCGGAAATGCACCTGGCTGTCGATCACGCCCGGTAGAATATCCAGGCCCGTGCAATCGATCGTCTCGCCTGCCGAAAAGCCGCTGCCGATTGCCGCAATTTTGCCGCCGAGCACCGCCACATCGGTCTGCGCCGGACCTCCAGGTGTATGGACGGTGCCGTTCTTCAGGACGAGGTCATAGGTCTGGGTCATCGGATATACCAACTTCGGGTTGGAGAAAGACTGTGATCGTCCTACCTAAAGCCCATGTCTGATACTATAGCGAACACCACTCTACAGGATCGCGCGATCATTCGCATCGGTGGCGAAGAAGCGCGCCCTTTTCTTCAAGGACTTATCACTCAAGATGTCCTTGGCCTGACACCGGGCGCGCCTCGCTGGTCGGGGCTGCTTACGCCGCAGGGGAAGGCCTTGTTCGACTTCATCCTGTGGGCTGTTGGCGCGGACGTGCTGATCGATTGCGAAGCAGCACAGGCCGATGCATTGGCGCGGCGACTGTCGCTCTACAGGCTGCGTCGACCCGTTACGATCGTGCGGGAGCCTGAATTAGCGGTGCATTGGGCACTGGAAGCACCAGGCAAGCCGCTCGATCCGCGACTTCCGGCACTCGGCCATCGTTGGCTTGATCGACCTGGCGAAGGCGATGCATCGATGGCATTTCGTTCGCACCGTTTATCTTTGCAGGTTTTGGAGGGTGCGGAGGAGCTTGGTCAGGACCAGACGCTTTGGCTGGAGGCAAATGCCGAGGAACTGAACGGCGTCGACTTCACCAAAGGGTGCTATGTCGGCCAGGAGAACACGGCCCGGATGCATTATCGGTCCAAGGTAAACCGCCGGCTGGTCGCGGTGCCAGTGGCGCAGGCGGATGCAAAAAGGCAGCGCTTGGTTTTGCCTGATCTAGACGTATCGATAGAACACCGGCGCATCGAAGATATCATCGACCTGCCTCTGCCGGAATGGTTGGCCGCTGCCGTAACGGCACCTATTGAACAGTGATTTTCGTGCGTCGCATCATTGCTGCTTTAGCTTGGTTCGTGGTGGCGCCAGCCGTGGCGCAGGCCGAAACGCGCTGGACGCTCGTGAAAAGCTACCCACACGATCCGAAAGCCTTCACCGAAGGACTGCTCTGGGCAGACGGCAGCCTGTACGAAAGCACCGGGCTGAATGGCTCTTCGGACATTCGGCAGGTCCGATTGAAGGACGGCAAGGTAGTTCGCCGCACTGCCATTGAACCCCAATATTTCGGCGAGGGTATCGTAAACTGGGGTGATCGTATCGTCAGCCTGACATGGCGGCATCGGCAGGGTTTTGTTTGGGACCGCAAGACGTTCAAACGCACCGGGAACTTCCGCTATGAAGGCGAAGGCTGGGCGCTGACGCAGGATGGCCATGCGATCATCATGAGCGATGGAACGTCGCAACTGCGCTTCCTAGATCCTCAGACGCTTCAGGAGCAGAAGCGGATTACAGTGACTTGGAACGGCCGACCCGTCGATCGGCTGAATGAACTGGAATATGTGAAGGGCGAAGTGCTGGCGAACATCTGGTACGAAAGCCGCATCGCCCGGATTAATCCGGCGACGGGCGCTGTGATCGACTGGATCGACCTTTCGCCTCTCGCAGCACAGGTGCGGCTGACGGATAGCGACGCAGTATTGAACGGAATCGCCTATGATGCCGCCAAGGACCGCCTTTTCGTCACGGGCAAATTCTGGCCAAAACTGTTTGAGATCAAGCTACAGCGCTAGGCTGCCTTGCTGCCGCCGAGCGCCTTCTGGCGACGGCGCTGGACTGAGGAACCAATGCCGATCGCCTCGCGATATTTCGCGACCGTGCGGCGCGCGATGTCGAAGCCTTTCTCCCGCAAAAGATCGACCAGCGTGTCATCTGACAGGATCTTGCGCGGGTCTTCATTCGCGATCAACGCCTTGATGTGGCTCTTGACGGCTTCGGCAGAGACGGCATCTCCGCCGTCTGACGACTGGATTGCGCTAGTGAAAAAATATTTGAGTTCGAACAGCCCGCGCGGACAGGAGAGGTATTTGTTCGAAGTGACGCGGCTGACCGTCGATTCGTGCATACCGATCGCTTCCGCGACCATGCGTAAGGTAAGGGGGCGCAAATGCGCGACGCCTTTCCGAAAAAACTCTTCCTGCTGCTTCACGATCTCGCTCGCTACCTTGATGATCGTCTTCTGCCGCTGGTCCAATGCCTTCACCAGCCAACTGGCGCTGGCAAGACAGTCGGCGAGCCACGCCTTGGAGTTCTTGTCGTGCGTCCCGCCAGCCAGTTCGACATAATAGCTGCGGTTGACCAGCAGGCGCGGAAGCGTCGCCATATTCACTTCGATGGACCAGCCGCTCCCGCGAGGTGTCACAAACAGGTCGGGCACCACGGCCTGCGTAGCACTGCTGCCGAAGCGGAGGCCCGGCTTGGGATCATAATTACGCAACTCACTGATCATGTCCGCCAGATCTTCCTCGTCTACGCCGCAGATGCGCCGCAACTGTGGAAGTGCGCCCTTGGCGAGAATGTCGAGATTCTTCAGCATCAACTGCATGCAAGGGTCGTAGCGATCCGCTTCCTTGGCCTGTAATGTGAGACATTCTGACAGTGTACGCGCGCCGACTCCAGTGGGATCAAACGACTGGATGATCTCAAGCACGGACTCGACCGCGTAGAGCGGCACGTTGAGATTATGGGCCGTTTGCAGGAGATCGGCTTCAAGATAACCCGCATCATCGATCTGACCGATCAATTGACCTGCAATGATGAGTTCCACACCCGACAGCCGCGCCCCGGCCTGCGCCACTAGATGTTCGTGCAGGCCCATCTCGGCGCCTGCAAAGCTGTCGAAGTCGGGACCGTCCTCGCCGAAACCTGCCCCCATTTCACCCGAAGCAACACCGCCGCCAAGCCCTGCCGAATGGGAGTGCTCAGCCGCCCGATCACCTGGACCATCGTCGATAAATGTCTCGGCGCCAAAATCCACGTCGAGAGGGTTGTCGGACGTACCCATGCCTTGCGCGATCAGCGAGTCGGCACTGGCCGTTTCAGACGACAATATGGGTGCATCGAACACTGTGTCTGCTCCCTCGCCGAGAGACGTATCTTCTGGTCCGCCCGAGGCGGCTTCCAGCAGGGGGTTCTTCTCCAGCTCACCCGCAATGAACGTTTCGATTTCAAGGTTGGACAACGCCAGCAGACGGATCGCCTGCTGCAACTGCGGCGTCATCACCAGCGACTGGCTCTGCCGCAAATCCAGGCGTGGACCTAAGCCCATTATCCCTGCCTGCCGCTACAAGGAAGGACGGGCCGGATCATCATGTCACAGCGAGAAGCTCTCGCCGAGATAGAGGCGGCGGACTTCGGCATTGGCAACGAGTTCCGTCGGGCTGCCCGCGAACAGAACTTTCCCGTCATAAATGATGCAGGCGCGATCGACGATTTCCAGAGTCTCCCGCACATTATGATCGGTGATGAGCACGCCAATCCCCCGATTCTTCAGATCCTTCACTAAATCGCGAATATCGGCGATCGAGAGCGGATCGATGCCCGCAAAAGGCTCGTCGAGCAGAACGATCGAAGGATTTGCGGCAAGCGCCCGCGCGATTTCACAGCGTCGCCGCTCCCCACCCGACAGCGCCATTGCGGGCGCGGCACGTAGTCGGACGAGGCCAAATTCGGAGAGCAAGGTTTCCAGCCGCTCCGCCCTCGCCGTTTGGTCAGGCTCGGCCAGTTCCAGAACCGCGCCAATATTCTGTTCGACCGTCATGCCGCGAAAGATCGAGGTTTCTTGCGGCAAATAGCCAAGCCCTAAAATGGCTCGGCGGTACATGGGCAGACTGGTAATATCCTGCCCATCGAGCATGATCCTGCCGCTATCAGGACGAACCAATCCCATGATGGAATAAAAACAGGTCGTTTTGCCCGCGCCATTCGGGCCGAGCAGCCCTACGACTTCGCCATTGCCGACCGTCAATGATACGTCGGTAAGAACCGCGCGCCGGTCATAGCTCTTTGCGATGGAGATGACCGACAGCCCGTCAGTGATGTCGCGCGGCGGCGCAACCGACGTTGTGCGTTCGATGCTGGCCATATCGTCCATGGGTCTTCCTTATATACCCCACATGCTCCGCATATGTGCAATCTGGCAGGCTTTGTGCATGGCGGGAGAGAAATCGGCAAGAGGCTTTAGCGGAATTGCCCTTGAAGCCGAGAAATCAAGGCTGATTAGTCCGCTGCGGCACTGTGAAGGTGCCCGAAACGCGACCGCTTGAACCGGTGACGGATCCCGGCGGCCCTCCCGACGAGCGCCCATCCACGCTCGATCGTCCACTGGCAAGGTCCATCACCAAACGACCACCCGTCAGTCGGTTCGTACCCTGATTTAATTGCACGTTACCCAACATCGTGATTAGCCGCCGATTGAGATCGTAAATAGCGACGTTACCTCGCGCCGTCTCCGCGCCTCGTGTCACGATGACATTGCCCGACGCATCTATCCGGTCGATTTCTACGCTTCCGGTCTGCCTGTAGGCCACCGTCATCCGGGCCGCCTTCAACGTCAGTCCAGCCTGATCGACTACGACATTGCCGGAGACGACGACACGATCAGCGCGATCCTGCACTTCGATTCGGTCGGCCGAAAAATTGACGGGTGCGTTGCTGTTGTGATTCGCCATGAACTGCGCATGGGCGGCGCTGCTCATGGCGCATTGACCAGCAATGACGACGGTGCAGGCGATCAAGACGGACAGGCGGCTCATTGTCATCGCCCTTTGAGACCATTTTGATCGATGCGCAAGCGGGCACGGCCATTCAAGGTCACGGTTCTTGCGCCCAGATCGGCTTCCAGATGATCGGCGCTGAAAGTGCCTATCGGCATGCGCCCATCGACCCGGCCCGCGCTCTTCATCTGTCTCGTCTTGAGATCCACTCCGACATCACGTGTCGTCAGGCGATACCCCGCGGCCGACTGGAATTGAACCGCACCATCTATCGCGACGCGTTCCGCGTTCATGTCGTATCGCCCCTTCTGCGCAACCAGTACAGCCGGGCCATCCGACAAGAGGATGCGCGCGGACAAATCCCGCAAGTCGACGATCGGCTCACGCGAGCTTTTCTGCACCGCCGATCCCGCACGCAGCGAGAAGCGCTGCCCTTTCGTATCCTCGCCGCGATACAGCGCTTCAGTAACGCGCATGCGTTCCTTGGCCACAGCCACCTTATTCTTGTCGAGCACGAAGCTAACGTCGCCCGCATTGGTGAACGGGGCCATCGCAAGAAAAGCCGACAGGATACCGACCAGAACCGGAAGCACGTTCTTCAGCGTCCCGATCAGGCGATCATGACTGCCGCCGGGTAATGCCCAGTGCTGGCGATAGGTGCGTTGTTGTTCGGCCTGAAGGGACATCTACGTCTCACATGTGCGCGAAAATGTCGGTTTCCGGCCATCCGGCAAGATCGAGCAACGCGCGGTGTGGCAGGAAATCGAAGCAGGCCTGCGCGAGTTCCATGCGGCCCTCACGGATCAATCGGCGATCCAGTTCCTCTTTCAGCAGGTGGAGATACCGCACGTCTGATGCGGCATAATCCTTCTGCGCATCGGAGAGGATCGGGCCACCCCAATCAGAGCTTTGCTGCACTTTGCTTAGTTCCTGCGAGAGCAGTTCGCGGACTAGCTCTTTAAGGCCATGCCGGTCGGTGTAAGTGCGTATCAACCGCGAAGCGATCTTCGTGCAATATACTGGGGCAGCGAGTACGCCTAGATAATGCTGCATAGCCGCTATGTCGAAACGACCGAAGTGGAATAGTTTCAACCGCGTCGGATCGGCAACAATGGCTTTTAGATTAGGCGCGTCGTAGCGGCTGTCCGGATTGAAGCGCACCAGATGCTCGTCACCCCTTCCGTCGCTGATCTGTACGAGGCACAGGCGGTCGCGCGGGGTTATCAAACCCATGGTTTCGGTGTCGATGGCAACTGACCCTTCAGCGAGTATGTCCGCGGGAAGGTCTTCTTCATGAAAATAGACTGTCATCCACCCCCTTTAGAGAGGGAAGTGCGGCAACTCAATGCGCCGTTTCCTGGAACAGGCTTCGCAATTCGGTGTTATGAAGATGCAAAATACATCCGCCTTCTAAAATGGCGGAAAATCGTTCGCGTAAGGGGAAAAATCTGTTTATAGTGATTCCCAAACCGTGGTTTTGCGGCGGATTCTGCATGTCCCTTCGTCCGGCATGTTCATCCGAAGTTCGATGGGCGAAGCGAAAGTGACTAACAGGGCATGAGTTTTGATAGAGGCCGCCGCGGACGCGGCAAGGACAAGCGGGACGGTTTCGGCGACGAGAACTTCGGCGGGTATGCGGAACAAGGCGGTGGTCGCTTTGGTGGCGGCGGTGATCGCTTCGGCGGCGGCGGCGGTGGTTTTGGCGGTGGTGACCGCTTCGGCGGCGGCGGCGGCGGCGGTTTTGGCGGTGGTGACCGCTTCGGCGGCGGTGGTGCTGGCGGCGGCTTTCGCGGTGGTGCTGGCGGCGGCGGTGGTGGTCGCGGTATGCCGGCACAAGTCGTTGGCGAAGGTACCGGCGTTGTAAAGTTCTTCAACGCGCAGAAGGGTTTCGGCTTCGTGGTGCGCGATGACGGCGGGGAAGACGTTTTCGTTCATATCAGCGCTGTGGAACAAGCCGGTCTGACAGGATTGGCCGAAGGTCAGCCGCTGGGCTTCACGCTGGTTGATCGTGGCGGCAAGGTATCGGCTACTGATCTGAAGATCGAGGGCGAACCGCTTCCTGTGAGCGATCGCGCACCTCCGCGCGAGCCTCGCGCAGGCGGCTTCGGTGGTGCTCCGGCTGGCCCCGGCGGTGATCGCGGTCCGCAGCGGCAACTTACTGGCGAACGTGCAAGCGGGACGGTTAAGTTCTTTAACGCAATGAAGGGCTTCGGCTTTATCCAGCGTGACGATGGTCAGCCCGATGCGTTCGTTCATATCAGCGCCGTTGAGCGTGCGGGTATGGCTGCGCTGAATGAGGGGGATCGGCTGGACTTCGAACTTGAAGTCGATCGCCGCGGCAAATACGCTGCCGTGAATCTGCAGTCGAAGGCCGAATAACTAATCCGGCGGCATTCTTTGGAACGTTGCTCTAACTAAAAAGGCTGATGCATCTTACGGTGCGTCAGCCTTTTTCAATTGCACGGCGATCTCGCCACTGTTGCTCGCTTGAGCCGCCCCAAGCGAGCAAGCTAGCGTTGAATCATCCTTTGCGGCTGGCCTCGAACAGAAACCAGGCGCGCTCTTCGGCTTCATCTGTCCAATCGTCCACAATGCCTTCGGTCGCGTTGTCACCTGCCGCAGTTGCGGCTTCTTTAACGGCCCTCAATCCTTCAACCAGCGTCAAATTATCCTGACGCAATTCGGCGAGCATGTCGTCGGCGCTTACGAAGGAGGCGTCGTTGTCGGACAGGGTCTGGTGGCGCGAAATGTCTCCGATGGATCGCAAAGTGGTGTTTCCCGCCTTACGCACGCGCTCGGCGATGGCATCGGTAGTGGCGAGAATCTGACTGGCTTGGTCGTCAAACATCAAGTGATAGTCGCGAAAGTGCGGTCCTGACACATGCCAATGAAAGTTCTTGGTCTTGAAATACAGGGCATAGCTATCCGCCAGCACACTGTTCAGGGCTTCCGCCACGGACTTCGTCTCATTGCTCTTGAGGTCGGTGGGAGTCTTCAGATCGGACGGGACATTTGTATCGGCATCGGTCATGGGCGTTCTCCTGATCGTCGGGATAAGGTTACGCAGACATAATGAGCCAGTGGCGAATTAGTGCCACCTCAAAAGCGTGGATTGTGTCAAGAAAACTCGCAGAGAGTAATCGTTCCGCCCGATCAAAGAAGTCCGGTGGCGGAAAGCCCTAGAACCGAACCGATTATAATAAAAGTTGCCCCGGTTATCCGGCGCACCGCTGCCAAGACGCTGGTTTTCGCTAAAGGATGCCGAGTGATTACCACTGGCACACATGCCATGAAGATACCTAAGCACCCGCCGACTGCGGCGGGAACCGGGTCAGCCATACGTGCCGCTATTCCGACGATGATGAATTGCGCGGCGTCACCGAAGCTCAGGATGGAGATGCCTAGAAGAGTGGTCGTGAAAGGTCCGGTACGCCACCGCTCCAGCAGATCAGGCTGTCGCGCCTTTAGCAGAAGGCCTGCTCCCGCCGACCCAATGGCAACAGCCAGAAGCAGAGATCGTGCGTCTGTAGAGAGCAGGGTAGAAATGTACCAGCCAGCCCCGGCAGATATTATCGCATTAGCTAGAGCAGCGATGGCCACTCCAGCAAGGATCGCGCGATTTCGCGCGAATCGCTGCGCCAGAGCCATGGCCAGCCTCTGACTGCCGCCGCCGATCTCACAGAGCAGGCAGGCCAGCAGGGTCGATAACAGTGCGTCCATTAAACTTGTGAGCGTCAGGCGCCGACGCGCAACGATATCGCCGCCATATATGCGCTGCTGACCTGCGGCCCCACATCTTCGCATTCGGCAGCGTCACGCATCATATCAAGATAGGAGAGGATGATGGGTCCATGACCATCCAGCGCCAGTGCCGATTCGAGCATCGAGGCTAATCGCTCCAGCGGTTCCATGCCATAGCTGCGGGCGATGTGACGAATCTGATCCACTTCCTCGCACATTGTCGACAGGCGGATATGGCCGCGCTGCGCCGCCAAGGCATCAATACGGTTGACGACATCGGCGCGAATCATAAGCATGGCATCGTGTTTCATGAGCGTCGTTCCCCGCTACCTGTCCTCCCAGGAACATGCGCCCCAGGTGGTTAATGGCCCGTAAAGTGCGGCAGACGCGTGTGTTGGGCCGCAGCTTAGCTTGACAGCGGTGAGAATCTGACGCATTGGGCGGCCCTGAAACGGGGCGGCTGCGATGCCGCCTTTATTTTTCAACAGATTCGCGGAAGCTTGCTTCCGCCCATTTTGCAAGGATACGGCCATGGCGAAGCCAGCCACCGTCAAGATCAGACTCGTCAGCACCGCTGACACCGGCTTCTTCTACGTGACGAAGAAGAACCCGCGTACGAAGACGGAAAAGTTCAGCTTCCGCAAATATGATCCCGTCGTGCGCAAGCACGTCGAGTTCAAGGAAGCCAAGATCAAGTAAGCCGCTACTGCCGGTTCCGGCCGGTAATGCTGGTACTGCATCAAGCCCGTGCGATGTTCGCGCGGGCTTTGCTGTTGCTTAGGAACCGACCTCGCGGCCGGACTTGAACATCCCATTCACGGTTTCCATGAATTTCATCACGGAGATCGGTTTGGACACATAGGCTTCTGCGCCAGCGGCCCGTATCTTTTCCTCATCGCCCTTTCCGGCATAGGCCGTGACCGCCATGACCGGCACAGGCGCCAGCGTAGTATCAGCCTTCAACGCGATGATGATGTCGATCCCGCTGACATGCGGCAGATGGATGTCCATGATAATCAGCTCTGGCGAAAAATCTCGAGCCTGCGTTAGTGCATCGCGCCCGTCGCGTACCGGCAGCGCGTCATGGCCATGCGCACGGAGGAGATCGCAGAAAAGTTTCAAATTGAGTTCGTTGTCCTCGACAACGAGCACGCGCTTTGCCACCAGAAGCTCCAGAAAACTCACTGGGAAGCGGGAATATTCCCTATCCCCTTAATAAGGCAAATCTTTAATGCCCGCCAAGCACATGGAAAGCAATAAGGGCTTGCCCGATGCGCAGACGATTGCGCTACAGGTGGTCGTCTGGATGCTGTCGGAGTCGCGACGCGCAGAACGATTGCTTGCCGTTACGGGGCTGGATGCCGATGCGTTGCGGGACGGTATCGGCGACGACGCTGTGCTGGGGGCAGTGCTGGACCATCTTGCCAATTACGAACCCGACCTTCTTGCATGCGCGGACGACCTTGGATGCTCGCCCGCCGCGATCGTGGACGCGCAAAGGAGCCTTGCCGCATGAGCCGCCCGCTGATCGTCACCGATTGCGACGAAGTCCTCCTGCACATGGTGGTGCCATTTCGCCATTGGCTCGACGAAGCGCATGGGGTGCATTTCGATATGCGGGGGCAGGAATTTACCGACGCTCTGCGGCACAAGGATAGCGGCGACATACTGGAGCGCGAATTGGTATGGACGCTGCTCAGCGCGTTTTTCGATACGGAGATGCATCGGCAGCAGCCGATCACCGGCGCAGTGCAGGCACTGGCGCGGCTGTCGCAAGTGGCCGATATCGAAGTATTAACGAACATCGGGGAGCGCGCCCATGCCGGGCGTATCGAGCAGTTGCGCCTGCTAGGCATAGACCATCGCGTGCACTGGAACCAGGGCGGCAAGGGACCGCCGCTGGCGAAGATCGTCGAGCGGCTGCAACCAAGCGTCACGGTGTTCATTGACGACCTGGGCGTGCATCATGCGTCGGTTGCGCGCGCCGCGCCCCAGGTGTGGCGGCTGCACATGATCGGCGAGCCGGCAATTGCGGGGCAAGTGCCTCCCGATCCCAATGCCCACGCCCGAATCGACAACTGGGCCGAAGCCGAAGAGTGGATTCGCGAGCGCTTTACCGAAGGTAAGCCTGCACCGGCTGCCGCTTGATCCTTCGCCCTTGACCCTGTTGCGCGCCGGGACCAGATAGGCGCGATGAGCATAGACAACCGCATCGCCGAACTCGGCCTCACTCTTCCGCAACCTGCCGCCCCCATCGCTTCCTATGTGGCGGCGGTGGAGGTCAACGGTCTGCTGCACATTTCAGGGCAACTGCCGTTCGATGGCGATGTGATCCTGACCGGCAAGCTCGGTGCGGATCGCGACATCGCATTCGGCCAGAAGGCAGCGGAAAAATGTGCGCTGATGCTGGTCGCGCAGATGAAGGCGGCGCTGGGATCGCTGGACCGGGTCGAGCGAATCGTGAAGCTTGGCGCTTTTGTCGTCAGCACGGATGAATTCACCGATCAGCCGGTGGTGGCCAACGGTGCATCCGATCTGATGGTCGCGATCTTCGGTGATAAGGGGCGTCATGCACGCAGTGCCGTGGGCGTCCCCGTCCTGCCACGCGGCGCGGCCGTGGAGGTCGATGCCATCGTCGCGGTGCGGCGGGACTGAGCCGGCCGACGTGATCGCCATGCACGGTTCCCCGCCGGGAAACCGGTAGCCATGAACGATTTCTCGGAAGAACCCGTTACAGTCCGCGTCGAACCGGGCGGGGTCAGCGCTGTGGACTCCCGTCAATGGGATGCTTGCGCCGGCGATTCCAACCCCTTCGTGTCCCACGCATTCCTCAGCATTATGGAGGAGTCGGGAAGCGTTGGCCCCGATACGGGATGGCAGGCGTTACCGATGTTGATCGATGCCGCCGACGGAACGCTTGCCGCTGCCGCGCCTTGCTATGCCAAGACGCATAGCCAGGGCGAATATGTGTTCGACCATCAGTGGGCGGACGCCTGGACGCGGGCGGGCGGGCAATATTACCCAAAGATCCAGATCGCTTCGCCCTTCTCTCCCGTGCCCGGCCCGCGCCTGCTGCTGCGCGATCCTGCGCTGGCGCCTGCTTTAATCGGCGGGATCGAGATGCTGGTGGAGAATAATCAGCTTTCTTCCGCCCATGCGACCTTTGTGGAGGAAAGCCAGGTGCCGCTGTTCGAGGCGGCGGGATGGCTGATTCGCGAAGACAGCCAGTTCCATTTCACCAACCCCGGCTATGGCAGCTTCGATGATTTCCTGAATGAGTTGTCGAGTTCGAAACGGAAGAACATCCGCAAGGAGCGCGCCAAGGCTGTCGAGGGGCTGGAGATTCGCCATCTCACTGGCAAGGACATCACCGAAGAGCATTGGGACATCTTCTGGCGCTTCTATCAGGATACCGGCGCGCGGAAGTGGGGGAGTCCCTATCTGACTCGCGCGGCATTCTCGATGTTGAGCGAGCGGATGGGGGAGAGGGTGCTGCTCATCCTCGCCTATCGGGGCGGCAGGGCGATTGCCGGAGCGTTGAACCTGATCGGTGGCGATGCGTTGTTCGGGCGCTATTGGGGATGCAGCGAGGACGTGCCGTTCCTGCACTTCGAGCTTTGCTATTATCAGGCGATCGACGTCGCCATCGCCTTGCGACTCGACCGAGTCGAAGCTGGCGCGCAAGGTGGGCACAAACTTGCCCGTGGCTATGAGCCGCAGCCGACATGGTCCGCGCACTACATCGCCGACGAGGGTTTCCGCCGGGCTGTAGCCGGGTTCCTGCGGCAAGAGCGCGCCGCAGTGGCGCAGGATCGCAAATTTCTGGAAGAGCGGACGCCCTTCAGGAAAGCGTGATCGTCAGGCGGCCGCGCGAGTCGTGGCGTTGATCCAGGCGCGGGCCTGACGCTGGGCTTCGACGATTTCGCGGGCGGTCATTTCATCAGCGACTTCGGCGCGCATGAACTGGGCCTGTTCGACTCCCGCCAGCGCGGCGAGGTTAAACCATTTATGGGCTTCAATATAATCGATATCGATGTCGCCGCTACCGCTGCTGTAAGCGATACCGAGGTCGAAAAGCGCCTGGCTATTGCCGCGTGCGGCGTCGGCCAAACGACTGTCCATCAGAAACTGCGCACTCTTGATACTGTTACCCATGATCTAAAACCCCTGCTGTGTTGGTCCCCCAGTGAACTTCCCCGAGGCACAATTTGGCGGATGGGCAATAATAAATGGTTAACGGCGCGTTAGACCTTCGTCGGATTGCCGAACGATTCCACGGGGAAGCAAGGTTAATGCGTCTGTGGATAACTCCCGTGCGCTAAGACAGCCCTATTTCGGCTGTACGGCGATATTGTCGATCAGGCGCGTGGTGCCGATCCTCGCGGCGGCCAGGAGACGGGCGGGGCGGTCGAGCGTCGCCATTTCCGCCAACGTCCCCGCATCGCACAGGCGGACATAATCAACTGAGGAGAAACCGTGCGCCAATATCATAGCACTCGCAGCCTCCAGCGCCTCGCCCACCGCAACGCCCTTGTGCAACTGCCGCGCCGCCTCACCCAGAGCGCGGGGCAGGGCGAGCGCGTCCTTGCGCTCCTGCGGTGTCAGATAGGCATTGCGGCTGGAGAGGGCGAGGCCATCCTCGGCCCGCTGCGTGGGCAGGCCGACGATCGCGATGTCCATGTCGAGATCGGCGGCCATGCGGCGGATAACCGCAAGTTGCTGATAGTCCTTTTCCCCGAAGACGGCGATATCGGGACGGACCTGATTGAACAGCTTCGACACGACCGTTGCGACGCCATCGAAATGTCCCGGTCGCGCTGCGCCATCCAGGCCGTCGCTGACGCCGGAGACCGACACGTTGGTCGCGAAGCCAGCCGGGTACATCACGTCCACGGTGGGCGCCCACAATATCGCGACGCCTGCATCGGCGAGCATCCGGCTGTCGCTGGCTTCGCGGCGCGGATAGAGGTCAAGATCCTCGTTCGGACCGAATTGTTTGGGATTGACGAAGATCGAGGCCACGACATGCCCCGCGTGGCGCTTCGCTTCCTCGACCAGCGCCATATGCCCGTCATGTAGCGCCCCCATGGTGGGCACCAAAGCGACGGGCTTGCCGTCATGGCGCAACGCCGCGATGGCAGAACGAAGCGAAGGAAGATCACGGAGAGTTTGCACGCGGCGGGAGGCTCCGATAAGGGCTGAACAATCAGTTTTCGCTAAGGCGTGATGGCCCGGCGGGTCAATAAACAAACGACCACAAACACAACTTTGGACAAGGGAACCGCAGGTAAGATGACGAGCCACACGGCGCACACCATCGTCTTTGCCAATGAAAAGGGCGGCACGGGCAAATCGACGACAGCAGTGCACGTTGCGGTGGCACTGGCCAGCCAAGGGCATCGCGTCGGCATGATCGACCTCGATCCCCGGCAGCGTACCGTGACGCGCTATATGGAGAATCGCGGCGACACGGTGAAGCGGCGCAGCATCACTTTGCCCACGCCTGAATTCGCGGTGTTCAAGGGCAATACGCTTGACGCTCTGGAGGACGAGGCAGCGGCCGTCGCACAGGGCAAGGACTTCCTCATCGTCGACACGCCGGGCCGCGATGACGAGTTCGCGCGCCATATGGCGGCGCGGGCGCACACGCTTGTGACGCCGATGAACGACAGCTTCGTCGATTTCGACCTGATCGGGCAGGTCGATGCCGAGACGTTCAAGGTAAAACGCCTGTCTTTCTACTCCGAATTGATCTTCGAAGCGCGCAAGAGCCGCGCCAAGGCTGATGGCGTGTCGATCGACTGGGTGGTACTGCGCAACCGTGTCCAGCATCATGACGCGCGCAACAAGAAGCGCGTGGGCGACGCGCTGACCGAATTGTCGCGGCGCGTCGGCTTCCGTGTGATTCCGGGGCTTTCGGAGCGCGTCATCTATCGCGAACTGTTCCCCTCGGGACTGACCCTGCTCGATAAGGGACATCTAGGCGAATTAGGGGTCAGCCACATTGCGGCGCGGCAGGAGCTTCGCGAGATGGTGGCCGGACTGGCACTGCCCTCCGTCGTGCAGGAGCGTGAAATGGTAACGCCCGAAATGATCGTTGAGCCGGACGCGGAAGCAATCGGCACGGCCTGATGGGTCCCTTGGCGCTCCTCTTGATCGCGCTGGCGGGATGGATGCTCTGGACCGGGCGCCTGCAGCGGATGAACGCGAAGGACGGGCTCATGTTGGGCCTTGCGATCCTGGGCGCGGTAATGGCGGCCAAGGGCAAGCCTCTGATCGGGGCGCTGCCGGTGTTTGCTTCGATTGCCTATGCCGCGTTCCGGACCCAGAAGCCTGCGAAGACCCCCGCCCGCCCCACGGAGTATTATGACGTTGCGGACGCGCGCGCGTTGCTCGGGCTGGACGAGCATGCGGATGAAGAGGCGATTCGCGCGGCGCATCGTCGGCTGATCGCAACGGTTCATCCCGACAAGGGTGGCACGCAGGCTTTAGCGGCCAAAATCAACGCAGCGCGCGATGTGCTATTGCAGCATTATGCGATAACGCACATGCACAAGAGCAGAGAATCGGGCCATTAGAAGGCCAAACAGAAAGGCAGAACGACGCATGACGCACAGTTTCCACTCCACCTCTCTGCGTGAATATGACATCCGTGGCATTATCGGCGAGACGCTTGGCGAAGATGACGCCTATGCGATCGGGCGCGGATTTGGCACGCTGATCGGCCGCGCAGGCGGCAAGAAGGTGGCCGTGGGCTATGACGGGCGCGTCAGCTCACCCATACTGGAAGCGGCGTTGGTCAAAGGCCTCAACGAGAGCGGTATCCACGCGGTGCGGATCGGCGAAGGGCCGACGCCGATGCTCTATTATGCCGAGGCCGTGCTGGACGTGGACGGCGGTATCGAGATTACCGGGAGCCATAATCCGGCGAACTATAATGGCTTCAAGATGGTGTTCCAGCATCGCCCGTTTTTCGGCGCGGACATCCAGACGCTGGGCACGATGGCGTCGAGTGGCGACTGGGACGATGGCAGCGCCGGGTCCGAGAGCGTGGACATCATGGACCAATATGTCGCGAGGCTGGTCGAGAATTTTGACGGCGCGGCCTACCGGATTGGCTGGGATGCGGGCAATGGCGTCGCGGGGCCGATCGTGGAGAAGCTCATCAAGCTTATTCCGGGCGAGCACTACACGCTGTTCACGGACGTGGACGGCAACTTCCCGAATCATCACCCCGATCCGACCGAAGAGAAGAACCTGGTCGACTTGAAGGCGCTGGTGGCCGAGAAGAAGCTCGACTTTGGCGTGGCGTTCGATGGCGATGGCGACCGGATCGGCGCGATCGATGGCGAAGGCCGGGTGATCTGGGGCGATCAGTTGCTCTCCATCTATGCCGAGCCTGTATTGATGGAACTGCCCGGCGCGACGATCATCGCCGACGTCAAGGCAAGCCAGGGGCTTTATGATCGCATCGCCGAACTGGGCGGTAAGCCACTAATGTGGAAGACCGGGCACAGCCTCATCAAGTCGAAGATGAAGGAAACGGGTAGCCCGCTGGCGGGCGAGATGAGCGGCCATGTGTTCTTCAAGCATGAATATTATGGCTTCGACGACGCGCTATATGCTGCAATTCGCCTGATCCGGGCTGCAACGTCGCTGGGTAAGAGCGTCACGGAATTGCGCAGCGAGATGCCCGCGATGGTCAACACACCCGAAATGCGCTTCCAGGTCGATGAGAGCCGCAAGTTCGCGGTGATTGACGAAGTGCTGGCGCGGCTCAAGGAATCGGGTGCGACGGTGAATGACACCGATGGCGCGCGCGTGAACACGCCGGACGGCTGGTGGCTGCTCCGTGCGTCGAACACGCAAGACGTTCTGGTCGCACGGGCAGAGGCAAAGGATCAGGCGGGACTCGACAAGCTACTGGCGCAGATCGACTCGCAGCTCGCGGCTTCAGGGCTAGAGCGGGGCGAGCAAGCGGGTCATTGATAAGGCGGAAGCGATTCTTTGAAGGTTCCTGGAACTTTTCTAATGCATGTTACGCTACGGAACGCTTCCAAAAATAATTAGTTGCAGTTTTTGCAACCGGTGTTTCGTTTTTCGCAGTTGCGGTATTCCGTGCTGCGATGCACAACGATCAGGCCTTTCAGGCATCCTCTCCTAAAACTTTCAAGGCCGCCCCTCGGGGCGGCCCTTTTTTTTGCGTATTGGAGATGGCGCGCACATCGGCAATTTGGTCCGGACGGCTGAGCATCCTATATGGCCAAGGTGATTGCGCCGCTTCCCGATACCCTCAGCACTTGGTTCGCCAGCCGGGGCTGGGCGCCGCGGCGGCATCAGACGGATATGCTCGGTGCCGCACAGGCCGGGCGCCACGCCTTGCTGGTGGCCCCAACGGGCGCGGGCAAGACGCTGGCTGGCTTCCTGCCCGTCCTCGCCGATTTGATCGACAATCCCCATGAGGGCCTGCACACGCTTTACGTGTCGCCGCTGAAGGCACTGGCGGTGGACGTGCAGCGCAATCTCCTGACACCGATCGACGAGATGGACCTGCCGATTCGCGTGGAGACGCGGACGGGCGACACGCCGAGCGATCGCAAGGCCCGACAGCGCGTGCGCCCGCCGCAGATCCTGCTCACCACGCCCGAGTCGCTCTCGCTGTTGCTCAGCTATGCCGACGCTTCACTGCTGTTCGCGAACCTCAAGACCATCATCGTGGACGAGGTGCATGCTTTTGCCACGCAGAAGCGCGGCGACTTGCTGGCGCTGTGCATGGCGCGGTTGCAGGCGATAAACCCGAAGCTCCGGCGCGTCGCGCTGTCGGCGACGGTGGCGGATGTCGATGCCTATCGCGCCTGGCTCGCCCCCTATGGCGACATCGACACCGTGGAGACGGTGATCGGCGAGCAGGGCGCGGACCCGGTGATCGAGATATTGATTCCCGAAGGGCGGGTGCCGTGGTCGGGCCACTCCGGCAAATATGCCGCGTCGCAAGTGATGGCGGAGATTGGGCGGCGTCGCACGACTCTGGTATTCTGCAATACGCGCGGGCTCGCAGAGCTTATCTTCCAGGAACTGTGGTCGGCCAATGACCAGAACCTGCCCATCGGCATCCACCATGGTAGCCTGTCGCGCGAGGCGCGGCGGAAGGTGGAAAGCGCGATGGCGGCGGGCAAGCTGCGCGCGCTGGTCGCGACGGCTTCGCTCGACCTGGGCGTTGACTGGGGCGACGTGGATTGCGTGATCCAGATGGGGGCGCCCAAGGGCAGCTCGCGCCTGCTCCAGCGGATCGGGCGCGCGAATCACCGGCTCGATTGCGCCAGCGAGGCGATCCTGATCCCCGGCAATCGCTTCGAATATCTCGAAGCGCGCGCGGCGCTGGACGCAGTCGAGGCGGGCGAGCGCGATGAGGATGATTTCCGCCCGGGCGCGCTCGATGTGCTGGCGCAGCACATCATGGGCGTCGCTTGCGCCGCGCCGTTCGAGGAAAGCGCGATGCTGGAGGAAGTGCGCTCGGCACTCCCCTACAGCGCGCTCACGGACGAGGCGTTCGCACGCGTGCTCTCCTTCATCGAGGGCGGCGGCTATGCGCTGAAGGCCTATGACCGCTTCAAGCGGCTGGTGCGCGACAAGGACGGGATGTGGCGCGTGACGCATCCGCAGTTCATTGCGCAGCATCGACTAAACGCCGGGATTATCGTCGATCAGCCGGTATTGAACGTGCGATTCGCCAATGGACGAACGCTGGGCACGGTCGAGGAAGGCTTTGCCGCGCAACTGTCGCCGAACGATTGCTTCTTCTTCGCCGGGACCGCGCTGGAAGTCGTGAAGATGGACACGACCGACCTGATCGTGCGGGCGACGAGCCGCCCTGCGCGTATCCCTGCTTGGGGCGGCACGCGCATGGCGATGTCGACGCGGCTGGCGGACCGGGTGCGGCAGTTCCTCGCCAGCCCCGATCAGTGGCACCGCTTCCCCGCCGATGTGCGCGAATGGCTGGAGGTGCAGCAGGCACGCTCGACCATGCCGCAGCCGGGACAATTGCTGGTCGAGACCTTCCCGCACGAAGGCCGCGAGCATCTGATCTGCTATAGTTTTGCCGGATGGAACGCGCATCAGTCGCTCGGCATGTTGCTGACCAAGCGCATGGAGGCGCAGGGGCTGATGCCGCTGGGCTTCGTGTCGAACGACTATGCGCTGGCGATCAACAGCATGAAGCCTGTCACCGACCCCAAGGCGCTGTTCACGCCTGACATATTGACCGAGGAATTCGTCGATTGGGTCGAGCAATCGAGCCTGCTGAAACGCGCCTTCCGCGACGTAGCGGTCATCAGCGGCCTTATCGAGCGTCAGCATCCGGGCAAGCGCAAGACGGGGCGGCAAGTGACCTTCTCGACCGACCTCATCTACGACGTGCTGCGCAAATATGAACCCGACCATATGCTGATGGACGCGGCCTGGGCCGATGCGCGGGCGCGGATGACTGATGTGGGGCGTCTGGGCGATCTGATCGACCGGGCGGCGAGCACGATGCTGCATGTGACACTGGATCGCGTCAGTCCGCTTGCGGTGCCGACGCTCATCATGCTGGGGCGCGAGCAGGTCGGCACGCGCCTGACCGAGGATGCGTTGCTGCTGGAGGCCGAGGGGCTGGTCCGTGAGGCGATGCGCGTGGATTGAGCGCTCTCGGATTCCCGCTCCCTAACGAAAAATCAACCTTCCGGGCCGATGGCATAGGGCAAAAGGAGCCTGTCCATGACCCGCCCGATGATTCGATCCGCCTCGCTGAAAGCTTCGTGCATCCTACCGCTGCTGATGCTCGCTGCGTGTGGCGGCAACAAGGAAGAGGATAAGCTGGCGAAGCTGGACGCCGAACTCACCAATGACGCCAGCGACCCGGCGTTACGGGGGGCGCTGGAAGGAAAGATCGTCGTCGATCCGAAGCTGACGGGGCAATCGAACATCAATGCCGTGCGATCGAACGAAAAGCCAGTAAGCGGCGGCGTGCCGATGCTCAAAGGGGCGGACGCCACGGCGCAGGCGCTCAAGATTGCAGGCGGCAAGTTGCAGCGTGCGCCGGACCCAACCCAGGCGAAGCCTTGTCCCGATTGCGGTCCCAATGGCCCGGCGACTCTGGGCGCACTTGCGCGCGAACAGGGCAAGCGCAAGCCCATAGCGGGCGGCTGCAACGGGAAGCTCAATTACGGGATGCAATGGGCGCAGAAATTGCCGCAGCCTTTCGGTCTCTATCCGGGTGCAGCGCTGGTCGAAGCGGCGGGTGCGGACGGCCAGAACTGTACCATCCGCGCGGCGAGCTTCATCGCGGGCGCGCCGATGCAGGACGTCATCGACTTCTACTACACGCAGGCGAAGCGCGCAGGCTATGATGCCGAGCATCAGTTGATGGACGGCGAGCATGTGCTGGGCGGCGTGAATGGCCACGACGATGGCGCCTATTTCATGACCTTCGCCAAGGGACCGAATGGCGGCACGGCCGTCGATGTCGTGGCCAATAAGGGCCGCTGAGGCTCCATTGCCCGCTCAGGGGTGACGCGGGGAGCAAAACCTTCTACGGCGTCTTCCATGACCAATACCTTCCTCGTCATGGCGGGCAGCGCCGTCGGGGCGGCGCTACGCTATCAGCTCGGGCGCATATCGACGCACTTGCTGGGCACTTCCTTTCCCTGGGGCACGCTGGCCGCCAATTTGCTGGGCGGCTTTGCCATGGGCATGCTCGCTGGATGGCTGGTGCGTGCATCGCTGGTCAATGGCGAGCAGGTGCGACTGTTGCTGGGGGTGGGCGTGTTGGGCGGCTTTACGACGTTCTCCGCATTCAGTCTTGAGACGGTGATGATGATCGAACGCGGGCAGGGCGTGCTGGCCGTCGGCTATGTGCTGGCATCGGTGCTGGGTGCGCTTGGTGCGCTGGCGCTGGGCCTCTTGTTTGTGCGGAGCGTAGCATGAGAAATGGTCCTCCCGGCCCTGGGCCCGGCAAACCATCGGGTAGATCCGGGGGCAGATCCCCAGGCAAGCCCACCGGCTCCAAAAGCGCAAAGCCGCCTGCACGCGGCCGCAGCGCGGGCAAATCTTTCCCAGCGCCCAAGGACGGCGGCAAGGCAGGCAACAGCTTCGGGCAGAAGTTCGGCGCGAAGAAGCCTAGCGGTAAGAGCGGCCCGCCGCGTGCCGCCGGTGCGGTTAAACCCAAGGCTCCGGCGAAGGCCGCCGCGCCGAAAGTCGAAAAGCCCGCAGCGGCACCCAAAGTGGCGAAGGCGGCAGGCGTTACGTTGGACGTGCGCCAGTTCCGGGTCGCGGCGGACGACGATGGCATCCGCCTCGACCGCTGGTTTCAGCGGCATTTGCCGGATGTGGGCTTCAACATCGTCTCGCGCTGGTCGCGCACCGGACAGTTGCGCGTCGATGGCGCGCGCGCTGCACCGGGCGACCGGATCGCGGAGGGGCAGACGATTCGTGTGCCGCCCGCCGAAGCCAAAGCGCCGCGTCCCGACAAACCCGCCCGCGCCAAGCGCGAGATTACGCTGTCGGAGGATGAGGTCGCCTTCGCGCTCGACATGGTGATCCACCGCGACGAGCAGGCGATCGTTCTCAACAAGCCGCCCGGCCTGGCGACGCAGGGCGGGACCAAGACCGACGCGCATGTCGACGGGTTGCTGGACGCGCTGATGTTCGACAGCGAGCAGCGGCCCAAGCTAGTACATCGGCTCGACAAGGATACGTCGGGCGCGCTGCTGATCGCCCGTTCGGCCCGTTCGGCGGGCTTTTTCGCCAAAGCGTTCTCCAGCCGTACCGCCCGCAAGGTTTATTGGGCGCTCGTGATCGGCGTTCCCGATGTGCGCGATGGGATCATCGACTTGCCGCTTGCCAAGCAGCCGGGAACCGGCGGCGAGAAGATGCATGTGGACGAGAAGGAGGGGCTGCCTTCCCGCACGCGCTATCGCATCATCGAACGGGCAGGCAATCGTGCCGCCTGGGTCGAATTGCAGCCGTTCTCCGGCCGCACGCACCAGTTGCGCGTGCATATGGCGGCGATCGGGCATCCGATTGTCGGCGATGGCAAATATGGCGGCAAGGATGCGTTCCTCTCCGGCACGATCAGTCGCAAGATGCACCTCCACGCGCGTCGCATCCGCATCGATCATCCCGACGGCGGCAAGGTGGATGTGAAGGCCGAGTTGCCCACGCACTTCCTCGACAGCCTGAACGACATGGCCTTCGACATGTCGCTGGGCGACATGCTGTTAGACGACGAAATCGATACGACGCCGACGCGTGAGGAAGAAAAGAAGTTCGCGCGGCAACATGCCAAGGCGGTCCGCAAGGAACGGCGTGGCGAGCGGCGCGGACGCGGCAACGAATAGGATGCACCCCGACCGGACATTCGCCTGGGCGGATCATGCGGCGATGCGCGGATTTATAGAGCAGGTCGGGCTGGGGGCGGTCTTCGCGCAGACGTCCAAAGGCCCGCGCGTCGCGCATGTGCCCGCACTGTTCCTGTCGGACGATCGCATCGGCTTCCATCTGTCGCGGCATAATGATCTGGCCGCGCATCTGATGGATGGTGAGGCGCTGTTCGTGGTGCAGGGGCCGCACGCCTATGTCAGCCCCGATTGGTATGGCTTGGACGATCAGGTGCCGACCTGGAATTACGTGACGGTCGAGCTGGAAGGGCATGTGACGGCAACGGATCGAGACGGCCTGATCGCGATGATCGACGCAGTGTCCGCGCGGCAGGAGGCGATGCTCGCGCCCAAGCCCGGATGGACGCGCGACAAGATGCGCCAGGGGCTTTTCGACCGGATGTTGGGCGGCATCACGGGCTACAGCTTTGAGATCAAGGCGTGGCGCGGCACACGCAAGCTCGGCCAGAACAAGCCGGAAGCGGTGCGGGCGTCCGTTGCGGACGCGCTCCATGCTAACGGCCAAAGCGAGATCGCGATGCTTATGCGCGGCACCATCGCGTGAACCGCCCGCTGGTCGTCTTCGATTGCGACGGCACGCTGGTCGATAGCCAGCACAGCATCTGCACGGCCATGGCCCGCGCGTTCGAGACTGTGAAGCTCACGCCCCCGTCTCGTCCCGAAATCCTGGCCATCGTCGGCCTGTCCCTGCCGCACGCAATGGCGGCGCTGTTGCCCGACGCGGACGAGGCGTTTCATCATCATATAGCAGATCACTATCGCGACGCTTTTCGCCAGATGCGCAGCGACGGGGAAGTCAGCGAACCTTTGTATGAGGGCATTACCGATCTGATCGAGACCCTATTGGTGCAGGGCTGGTCGCTGGGAGTGGCTACCGGCAAGTCGGATCGCGGCCTCAATCTATGCCTGACGCATCACGGCATCCTCGATCGCTTCGTGACGTTGCAGACGGCGGATCGTCACCCCTCCAAACCGCACCCAGCGATGCTGCTACAAGCCATTGCGGATGCCGACGCGTCTCCGGACACCACGGTGATGATCGGCGACACCACGTTCGATATCGCCATGGCGGTAGGTGTGCGGGTGCGGGCCATCGGCGTCAACTGGGGCTATCATTTGCCGGACGAACTGATCGCCGCGGGCGCTCATGCGGTAGCAGTGGACAGCGCAGACCTTGGCCGCCATATCGGCGCACCATGACCGACCCTGAACCTCTACAGCCCGTAGATGCCGACAAGGCCGCACGTCAGCGGCTGCTGTTCATCAATCTCTTCCGGTTGTCGGGCGTATTCATATTGATGTTCGGCTTCCTCATCATGATGCAGCGTTTCGGCTGGGTACAGGGCAGCAAGGCCAAGGCATTGGGCGCGATCATCGCAACCGTCGGCCTGATTCAGACTATCGTCATTCCGCGCGTTCTGCTGCGCGCATGGCGCACGCCGCCCGCGCCGTGAGGCAGACGAGATGAAGCGCTTCTACAAGATAGTCGAACCACGCGAAGTCGAGGGGGGATGGCAGATCGCGCTCGACGGGCGCATCGTTCGCACCCCTGCGCGTGCGCCATTATTGTTGCCGACACTGGTTCTGGCGCAGGGCATCGCGGCGGAATGGGATGCACAGGGAGACGATCTCGATCCGCTCACCATGCCTGCCACAGGCTTCGCGAACGCCGCCATCGACCAGATTGCCCCAGACCCCGCAGATTTCGCCGCGAATATCGCTCGTTACGCCGAAACCGACCTTCTCTGCTATAGAGCGGAAAATCCCGCGCCGCTGGTGGAGCGGCAGGCATTGCAGTGGAACCCCTGGCTGGAGTGGGCACGCCGCCGTTATGACGTCGCGTTCCGAACTACGGCGGGCGTCATTCATGTCGCGCAGCCGCCGGAAACTTTAGCAAGACTTTCAACGGCAGTAGCCGCTTACGACCCCTTTACACTGGCGCCTTTATCCACGCTCGTCACGATTACCGGATCGCTGATACTGGGCCTCGCGATCGTTGATGCCGAGGCCGATCCTGACGCGATCTGGAACGCTGCCGAACTGGATGCGCTATGGCAGGCGGAGATGTGGGGGGAGGATTCCCAAGCGCAGGTGCTGGCCGCAGCGCACCGGCGCGAATTTGACGCTGCCGTTGCTTTCTGTAGGATGGTTCGCGCTTGATGGTCAGCAGATCGTTAGGCCTATTCAGTTCGTTACGCATGCGTTCCTGACCCCAAGCGGGTGCGTATGCGCCCCTTTAGGAGACAGAGCCCTTGACCCGAACCACCCTTATCGCCCTGATGATGATGACGACCGCGCCTGCTTTTGGCCAGGACGCGGCTGCGCCTGCGGCGCCCGCCGCGCCCGCTGGCACGGCACCAGCCGCTGGTCAGATGTCGCAGGCGCAGGTCGCCGCCTTCAATCAGGCAGTGACCGACTTCACCGCCGGACAGACAGCGCAGCAGGGCGGCGACAATGCCGGTGCGCTTGCCAAATATGAAGCCGCATTGCCCGCGATCCGTACTGCCGTGCAGACCCAGCCCGCCAACATCGACAATGTGAACTTCCTTGCCAATGCGCTCTACGCCGCCGCCGCCGCAGCAGGTGCGCAGCAGCAGTTGGACAAGACGCTCGCTTATTATGACGAAAGCGTGCCGCATTGGCGCAAGGTCGTCGCCGCCAAGCCAACCGACGCGACCAGCCGTAACATCCTGGCCGGTATCCTCGTCCAGTCGGGCAATGCCAAGCTGACGAAGCAAGACAAGGCTGGCGCGGCTCCGCTCTATGCCGAGGCGCTGACTTTGGCGCGCAAGTCCGCCACCGAACAGGCAGCGGATCCGATCGCGAAGAACCTGCTGCTGAGCGCGCTCATCGGCTCAAGTCAGACCAGCGATGATCCGAAAGTAAAGGAAGAAGCTGTCACCATGTCCAAGGCGATGCTGGCCGATGGATCGGTGGATGCCGTCAACAAGCCTTCGGCGCAGGCTTTGAGCGGTGCGCCTGCGGCGGCTCCAGCGAAGTAACCGGAAGGCTGCGACCACCTGCCGTCAGGGCAGGTGGTCGCTGTCCGACCGTAGCGGCGATCCAAAGCTGTCGTCCGTCACTGGGTCATGCCGCGTGGCAACAGGTTCCGCGAGCACGGTTTTGACGTCGGGCATCAGCTTGGAGGCTATGACGCCCGCCAGCACCAACCCGATAAAGTCGCTCAATGCCAAATAGATGAAGTAGCCCCAAGGGGCGTGGTTGAACACCGGCTGCCCGATGTGCATCCATAGGACTGCCCCAACCGCAAAGGCCACAATGGCGCGAACGCGTGTGGCGCCGTCACTGGAAACGAGACGCAGCGCCAGCGCGATGACGACTCCGACGACCAGCGCAAGGATCAGC
Source organism: Sphingobium sp. SCG-1 (assembly GCF_002953135.1). Classification (NCBI taxonomy): domain Bacteria; kingdom Pseudomonadati; phylum Pseudomonadota; class Alphaproteobacteria; order Sphingomonadales; family Sphingobiaceae; genus Sphingobium; species Sphingobium sp. SCG-1. The sequence goes on along the minus strand of NZ_CP026372.1, from coordinate 186,839 downwards.
CCACCGATCAGCGCATTCGTGTCGAGCGACGGATAACCCTGCGTATTGAACAACACCTGCGCGATCGGGCCTTTGCCATACAGGATCGTGCCTTCGCTCGTCGTGGTGGAGGGGATGAGATAAACGCCGGTCCCGGTCGGCGTCAGCGTCTGCGCCAGCGTGGCTTGCAGATTGGTGCTCGCCAGCGGATCGGCGGACGTATAGGCGATGTTCGCCAGTGGCGTGCCCCAGAAGACGAAGCCCGTCAGGAACAGCGCGAGGCCGCCCAGCAGGCCCCCGATCAATGTACGGAACATGGCGAATCCCTCCTGTTGCCATCAGCGGCTATGCAGGAACGCCCAGTTCCGCGCTTTTATCCGTGACGGTGCTGGAACAACGTATCACGAACGGCCTGAGCCGGAAACTCAGTCGACCTCGCCGGTCGCCTTGCCCAGCTTTCGGATGAAACCGATGAGGCCGGTCTGACGGCTGCGCTTCATGCGCTCCGCATCCAATATGGTGCGCACCTTCTCGAAGCAGGCATCGGCGTCATCATTGCACAGCACATAATCATAGCCATCCCAATGCGCGATTTCTCCGGCGGCGCGGCTCATTCGGCCTTCGATGACTTCGTTGCTGTCGGTGGCACGGCCACGCAACCGCCGCTCCAGTTCCTCGATCGAAGGGGGCAGGATGAACACGCGCACGACATCGCCGCCCGCGATCTGGTAGAGTTGCTGCGCGCCCTGCCAGTCGATATCGAACAGCACGTCGCGCCCGGCCTTCAACAGCGCCTCAACCGGCGCGCGAGGCGTGCCGTAGCGATGGCCGAAGACATGCGCCCATTCCAGGAATTCGTGATCCGCCACCATCTGCTTGAATTCAGGCAGATCGACGAAGTGATAATCCTTGCCATCGACTTCGCCCGGACGGATCGGGCGGGTGGTGGCCGATACCGACATGACGAGGGTGGGATCGGCGGCAAGAAGTTTCCGCGCGATTGTGGACTTGCCCGCGCCCGATGGTGAGGACAGCACGAACAAAACGCCGCGGCGCTTGAAGCCATGGGGATCGTTGGCGCGGTCGGGTCGTGCAGTATCAGGCATGTCTGCTACTGACGCGGACGCGCGGTTACGTCAATGTTCGTGTAACGCGAAACTCAGTTCATGGGGCCGGTTGCGCTTTCTTGCGTCGCCCCTTTTCCATGGGTGAGCCATCGGAATTGACGATGGCGGGAGCCTCGCCGGTCGGTTCACTTTCGGGCAATAAGGTGACGCTGGGCGTCGCAAGTCCGTCCTTGACCGCCGCGCCATGGGGACCAAGCGCATCGACTTCTCGCTTCTTCTGGAGCAGCTTATGCGCGACATAGGTTCCTCCAACCAGCAGCGCGCCAATAGGCGAACGGGCGATCACGCGCGTGGCAAGCATCCCTGCGGCCACGCCCAGAAATCCCGATTTGCCTGTATCGGCGGCTATGCGCGTGCCGATGATCGTTGCGGCGGCCTTGGTGAAGATGCCCATGCGTGTTCTTTCCCTGTTGCTGACATGTATAATGTTTCCGGCATGTTCCCGGTTCCGTGGCCGGTGTAATCACACCATGTCCGCAGGCCTGACCAGCCTGTCGAACGTCGCTTCATCGACCAGCCCCAGCGCGAGACCGGCTTCCTTGAGCGTCTGCCCAGTCTGATGCGCGTGCTTGGCAATCTTCGCGGCATTGTCATAGCCGATTTCGGGCGCGAGTGCCGTCACCAGCATCAGCGAGCGGTCCACCAGCTCCGCGATGCGCGATTCGTTCGCCTTAAGCCCCTCGACGGCGCGCTCGGCAAAGCTGTCCATGCCGACGGCGAGCAAGTGGATCGAGCGGAGGACATTGGCACCGATGAGCGGCTTGAACACATTGAGTTCGAGATGCCCCTGCATCCCGCCGACCGTTACCGCCTGATGATTGCCGATGACTTGCGCCGCGACCATCGTCAGCATCTCGTTCTGCGTCGGGTTGACCTTGCCCGGCATGATCGAGCTGCCCGGCTCATTGGCAGGCAGGTCAAGCTCGCCAAGGCCGGAGCGCGGCCCCGATCCTAGCAGGCGGATATCGTTCGCGATCTTCGTCAATGCCACGGCCAGCGTGTTGAGCGTGCCGGAGAGGTGCACGAGCGGATCGTTGGACGCCAAGGCCTCGAACTTATTCTCGGCGGTGCGGAAGGGCAGACCGGTGAGCGCCGCGATCTCCGCCGCAATGGCTTCGCCAAAACCTTCCGGCGCATTGAGGCCGGTGCCGACGGCGGTGCCGCCCTGCGCCAGTGCCATCATGCCGTGCATCACCGCCGGCTCGACCCGTGCGCGGCACCGATAGAGCTGATGCGCATAGCCCGAGAACTCTTGTCCCAGAGTAAGCGGCGTCGCATCCTGCAAATGTGTGCGGCCGATCTTGACGATATGCTGCCACTCGGCGGATTTGGCCTCCAACGCCTGATGCAAGCGATCCAGAGCGGGGAACAGGGAAGTCGTGACAGCGCGCGCAACGGCGATGTGCAGCGCGGTCGGGAAGCTGTCGTTTGACGATTGGCTCATGTTGACGTGATCGTTGGGGTGGACCGGCACCTTGCCGCCGCGCTTACCGGTCAGCGCCTCGTTCGCGCGCCCCGCGATCACTTCATTGACGTTCATGTTCGACTGCGTGCCGCTGCCCGTCTGCCAGATGACGAGCGGGAACTGATCGTCATGCCTCCCCGCGACGACTTCGGCTGCGGCGGTTTCGATCGCGTCGGCGATTACAGCGTCCAGGTCGTGCGTGCGGTTCACCCGGGCTGCGGCCTGCTTCACGATGGCGAGGGCGTGGATGATGCCGATGGGCATGCGCTCCATCGCGCCAAAGGGGAAATTCTCGATACTGCGCTGCGTCTGCGCGCCCCAATAAGCGTCGTTGGGCACATCTATTGCCCCGATGCTGTCGGTTTCGCTGCGAGTGGTCATTGCGGCGCGCTCCTATGAACAGGTTAGCGCGAATGTGGGAAGCGAGCCGCTCCTAAACCAGTCCTATTTCTTCTTGCCGAAATCCACGGTGACGACATTGGAACCGTCTTCCGCTGTGACGACCGGGCCGTCATTCTCGGCTGCTTCGTGCATCTGCAAATCGTCGCCCTGATCCTGCACCTGGAACTGGAGTGCGAAGTTGACGGCTGGATCGACGAACGCGCTGATCGCTGCGAAGGGGATCACCAGATGCGAGGCGATCTGGTTGAACGTCAGGCTGACTTCGAAACCCGTGGGACCGACTTTCAGATCCCAGAACTTATTCTGGAGAACGATAGTCATCTCGTCGGGAAAGCGTTCGACCAGCACGCGCGGGATTTCGACGCCCGCTGCCTGCGTCTTGAAGGTGATGTAGAAATGATGGCCGCCGGGCAGGCCGCCCGAGCGCTCCACTTCGCCCAGCACCCGGCCGACCACGGCGCGTAGGGCTTCCTGCACGATCTCGTCGTAGGGAATCAGGCTATCAGGAAGCGTGTCGCTCATGCGCTTCTTCCTAACGCCCCATGGAGTGCGGTCAAGGGCGCTCGTCCGCAGCGCGTGGAATCGTTGCACCCGTCGCGCCAGTCGCTATAGGGGCGCCATGCGTATCGCCGAAATCCATCGCAAGACCGGGGAAACCTCGATCGACGTTACCGTCAATCTCGACGGAACCGGAACGTACACCGTATCGACGGGTATCGGCTTCCTCGACCATATGGTCGAACAGTTGTCGCGCCATTCGTTGATCGATCTGGACGTGAAGGCAATCGGCGACCTGCATGTCGATCAGCATCACACGACCGAGGATACCGGGATCGCCATTGGCGAGGCGGTGGCCAAGGCGCTGGGCGACAAGAAGGGGATCAGCCGCTTCGGCTCGGTCTATTCGCCGATGGACGAGACTTTGACGCGGGTGTCGCTCGATATTTCCGGGCGGCCGTTCTTCGTGTGGAAGGCGGCGTTTACGCAGGCGCGGCTCGGCGAATGGGACACGGAGCTGATCGAGCACTGGTTCCACAGCTTCGCGCAGTCAGCGGGGCTGACGCTGCATATCGAGACGCTGTACGGCAGCAATAATCACCATATCGTGGAAAGCTGTTACAAGGGACTAGCGCGTGCGTTGCGGCAGGCGGTCGAGATCGACCCGCGCAAGGCGGACAGCATCCCTTCCACCAAGGGCATTTTAGGCGCGGCCTGATCGCGCGGATTTACGCAGAAGGACGCCTTTCATGTTCATCGTCTCCCTGCATTATATCGTCGACCTCGACATCGTGGATTCGCACATGGATGCCCACGTCGCTTGGTTGAAGGAAGGCCTCGCCGATGGCTGGCTGCTCGTCGCGGGGCGCAAGGTGCCGCGAGAAGGCGGGATATTGATCGCGCGCGGAAACAAGGCGGACATCGACGCGAAGGTGCTGACCGATCCGTTCGTGATCAACGGCGCGGCGGAAGTCACGGTGACCGAATTCAATCCTAGCTTTCTGGCGTCGGGGCTGGAATTCCTCAAAACATGATCGCGCTGATCGATTACGGCGCGGGCAATCTCCACTCGGTGCACAATGCGCTGCGGCAGGCGGGTGCGCAGGACGTCGCGATCACCGCCGATCCGGATGCGGTGCGCAGCGCGGACCGTATCGTGTTGCCCGGCGTAGGCGCTTTCCGCGCCTGCCGCGATGCATTGGTCGGAATTGATGGCATGGTCGACGCGCTGGGAGAGGCCGTGCATGCGCGCGGCGTTCCGTTTCTCGGCGTGTGCGTGGGCATGCAGTTGCTTGCCGATACGGGCGAGGAGTTTGGCAGCCATCCCGGACTTGGTTGGATTCCCGGCAGCGTCAGCCATATTGCGCCTTCCGATCCTGCCGCAAAGGTGCCGCATATGGGGTGGAACGATGTCGCGCCTGCTATGGCGCATGCCCTGCTGGAACCGGGCGAGGCATATTTCCTGCACAGCTACCACTTCGCCGCCGCCGATCCTGCGCATATTGCTGCTACGACCGATCACGCGGGACCGCTGGTAGCCGCCGTTGCGCGCAACACGATCATCGGCGTGCAATTCCACCCGGAAAAGAGCCAGCGCTATGGCCTTTCCTTCCTCTCCCGTTTTCTGGATTGGCGTCCATGAGCCTTATCGTCTTCCCTGCCATCGACCTTAAAGGCGGTCAGGTCGTCCGCCTTGCGGAGGGGGACATGGACCGCGCCACCGTCTATGGCGACGATCCTGCCGCGCAGGCGTTGCTGTTCGCCGAAGCGGGCGCGCAGCATCTCCACGTCGTCGATCTGGACGGCGCATTTGCCGGACAGGCCGTCAACGCTTCCGCCGTCGAGAGTATAGTCGCGGCGTTTCCGGGGCATGTGCAACTGGGCGGCGGCATCCGGGATCGTACTGCGGTGGAACGCTGGTTCGACCTTGGCGTGTCACGCGTCGTCATCGGCACGGCGGCGCTGAAAGACCCCGAGTTCGTCAAGGCGGCAGCAGCGGATTTCCCCGGCGGCATTGTCGTTGCTGTGGATGCGCGCGATGGCTTCGTCGCGACCGAAGGCTGGGCTGAAAAATCCGACATGCCGATCGCGGAAATGGCGCACAGGTTTGAGGATGCGGGCGTCGCCGCGCTGTTGTTCACCGATGTGGGCCGCGACGGTATGCTGAAGGGCTGCAATATCGAGGCGACCGTCGATCTGGCGCGGGCCACGGACATTCCGGTAATCGCCAGCGGCGGCGTGGCGGGAATTGCGGACATCCGGATACTCAGCCTGCACGTTCAGGACGGCATCGAAGGCGTCATCACGGGGCGGGCACTGTATGATGGCCGTCTTGATCTCGCGACGGCTTTGGCACTGGCGGCGGCTGCGTGACCGTCCGCACCCGTGTCATTCCCTGCCTGGATGTGGCGAACGGCCGCGTCGTGAAGGGCGTCAACTTTGTCGATCTCGCGGATGCTGGCGATCCGGTGGAACAGGCGCGGCTCTATGACGCGGCGGGCGCGGACGAACTCTGCTTCCTCGACATCACCGCCAGCCATGAGGCGCGCGGCACGATCCTGGAAGTCGTCCGGCGCGTCGCAGAAGTCTGCTTCATGCCGGTCACGGTGGGCGGCGGTGTCCGCACGCCCGAAGATGCCCGCGCGCTGTTGCTCGCCGGGGCGGACAAGGTTGCGGTGAACAGCGCCGCTGTCACACGGCCCGAAGTCGTGGCCGACATCGCCGATCGCTTCGGCAGCCAGTGCGTCGTCGCCTCGGTCGATGCGCGGCGGGTGGCTGAGGGCAGTTGGGAAATCTTCACGCACGGTGGGCGGCGCGGTACCGGCATCGATGCGCTGGAACATGCAGTACGATTGGCGGAACTCGGCGCAGGCGAATTGCTGGTCACTTCGATGGACGGCGACGGGACACGCGCGGGTTATGACCTCGCTCTGACGCGGGCAATTGCCGACGCCGTCGCTGTGCCCGTGGTGGCGAGCGGGGGCGTGGGCACGCTTCAACATCTGGTCGAAGGCGTGATCGAAGGCCATGCCAGCGCAGTGTTGGCGGCATCGATCTTCCATTTCGGTCAGCACACCATCGGTGAGGCGCATGCTGCGCTTGCCGCGGCGGGTATTCCCGTCCGCCGCCCGCTTTTTGCATTGACCTCTCCGGCGGCAACCGCACTATGAGCGCTATGTCCGATACCCTCTCCCGGCTCGAAGCCACGATCCGCGCCCGTCGCACGGCCGATCCCAGCAGCAGCTATGTGGCAAAGCTGACGGCGAAGGGTCGCGCCAAGATCGCGCAGAAGCTGGGCGAAGAGGCCGTCGAAACCGTCATTGCCGCCATGGCGAACGACCCTGAGGGCGTCACGTCCGAAGCCGCCGACCTGCTCTTCCACCTCACGGTCCTGCTTGCGGACATGAATCTGTCGCTGGACGATGTATGCGCGGAACTGGATCGCCGTGAGGGTGTCTCGGGAATCGCGGAAAAAGCCGCGCGCGTTCAGGAGTAATATCGTGCCGATCGATCCGACGCTTCCCTATAACGACGACAATATCTTCGCGAAGATCCTGCGCGGCGAAATCCCGTGCAAGAAAGTCTATGAGGATGACAGCGCGCTGGCTTTCCACGACATCAACCCGCAGGCGCCGACGCACATCCTCGTGATCCCGAAGGGACGCTATGTAAGCTGGGACGATTTCTCGGCGCGCGGGTCCGACCGGGAAATTGCGGGTTTCGTAAGGGCAGTCGGCCTGATCGCGCGGGAAGCGGGCTATGTGGAAAGCGGCTACCGGCTGCTCGCCAATGTCGGGCAGGACGGGCATCAGGAAGTTCCGCATCTGCATGTCCACATCTTCGCCGGTCGTCCCCTGGGACCGATGCTGGCGCGCTGACTGGCGGCCAGTCGGGGACATTCCCTCAAAGATCATTGCCCGCCCGCGCAACATGCTTGCACGGGCGGATTTAGGCGATAGTCTCGTTACCCAGATTAGGGGAGCGCACCATTTGGCGCGCGACTAAAGACAGAGAGACAATATTTCATGATCTTCGGGCGCATAAAGTCACTCGATGCGATCCTGGCGACGGCGGAGAAAAAATCGCTGACCCGGTCGCTGGGTGCATTTCAGCTTACCATGCTGGGCATCGGAGCCGTCATCGGCACCGGCATCTTCGTTCTGACCGCCGAAGCCGCGCAAAAGGCGGGGCCGGGCATGATGCTCTCCTTCGTCATCGCCGGGTTTGTGTGTGCCGTAGCGGCATTATGTTACGCCGAGATGGCAGCGATGGTGCCGGTTTCCGGCTCGGCCTACACGTATAGTTATGCAGTGATGGGCGAATTGATTGCCTGGATGGTCGGATGGGCGCTGATCCTGGAATATGCGGTCGCGGCGGGTGCGGTGTCGGTCGGCTGGTCCGGCTATGTGGTCGGGCTGCTTGAGAATGCCTTGCATATCGACATACCTGACATGCTGGTGCGTGGTCCGTTCGATGGCGGTCTCGTCAATCTGCCTGCGATGGCGATTGCGGGCCTCGTGACCTGGCTGCTGGTGATCGGGACCAAGGAGAGTGCGTCGGTCAACGCCGTACTGGTAGCGATCAAGGTCGCGGCGCTTACTCTCTTTGTCGTTCTCGCTCTGCCCGTCATTAAGATGGAGAACTTCACGCCCTTCTCGCCGCTTGGCTTTAGCGGAATTTCGGCGGCGGCGGCCTCCATCTTCTTCGCCTATGTCGGCTTCGACGCGGTTTCGACGGCGGCGGAGGAAACGAAGAATCCGCAGCGCAACATGCCCATCGGCCTGATCGGATCGCTCGGTATCTGCACGATCTTCTACATTCTCGTCGCCGCTGGCGTCATCGGCAGTGTCGGCGCGCAGCCAGTCGCGGGTCCAGGGGGCGAAGTGCTGGCACCCGGCAGCGTTCAATTGTCGCAGCAATGTGCCGCTATTGCCGCAACTGGCAAGGAGGCTGTGGTCTGCTCCAAGGAAGCATTGGCCTGGACGCTGCGCGAAATCGGCTGGCCGCAGATCGGCAATCTGATCGGGCTTGCCGCGGGTCTGGCGCTACCTTCGGTCATTCTGATGATGATGTTTGGCCAAACACGCATCTTCTTCGTCATGAGTCGTGATGGCCTGCTTCCGGCTGTGTTCTCGAAGGTACATCCGAAGTTCCATACGCCGCACGTCATCACGATCCTGACGGGCATCTTCGTGGCATTGTTCGCGGCGTTCTTCCCCGTGGGCATTCTGGCGGATATCTCCAATTCGGGCACGCTGTTCGCCTTTGCGGCGGTTTCAATAGCGGTGCTAATGCTGCGCCGTAGCGATCCTGACCGCCGCCGCCCGTTCCGGACCCCGGCGATCATGGTCACGGCCCCGATAGCGGTGCTGGGCTGCCTCTACTTGTTCTGGAGCCTTGGCTACGAGACCAAGATGATGTTCGTGATCTGGGCAGCGATCGGTCTGATGGTCTACTTCGCCTATAGCTACAAGCGCAGCCACGTCGGGCTTGGTCTCGAAGAGGTGCATGAGACCGACCGGGACGCGCCGCCAGTACCTGTGCCGCCGATCAATTAATCAGGCTTCAATTAAAACAAAGAGGACTCCGCATGTATGGCGGAGCCCTCTTTGTTTCGTCAATGTGGAACGATGGCGTCGCTCCGTAGCGCTGCTAAGCCGGGCCGAGTGAAAAATCGGCCATGTTCAGCCCACGCTATGAAGATCAGCGCTACTGCCCCGTAGCAGAAAAAGCCAAGCGCCAGCGGAAGAGTAGTACCGTCGAACTGACTGCCGACGAATGCCCCCAAGAGCGCGGAAATAATGGTCGTCAGGCAGGCCTGAAAAGAAGATGCCATGCCCGCTCCCCTCGCAAACGGCTCCATCGAAATGGCGCTAAAGTTAGAGCCGGTGAAGGCAAAGCTCAGCATCGTGGCGGCTTGAAATGCAATGAAGCTCCAGACGGTTTCCATGCCCAGCCACGCATAGACCGCATGCGTGCCGGAAAGCAGGATCAGGAGCATCAGCGAACCCTGGCTAAGCCTTCGGGCACCCACCTTCTCTACCAGATGGCTATTCAGGAAGCTGCCTATGCCCATGAACCCGGCGATCGAGGCAAAGGCCAGCGCAAAAATGGCTTCGCTGTGGAACACATCGAAGAAGATTTGCTGCACGGATGTTATGAAGCCGATCAGGCCGCCCAACACCGTGCCGCTTGCCAGCATATATCCTATGGAACCCCGGCTGGTGACCACTGTTTTCAGCGTGGCCGCCAAGTCGGCTCTGTTAATCTCGACCCGATTTTCCGGAGCGAGCGTTTCAGGCAACCGGACCATCATCCATAAAACGATAGCCAGACCGACGATCAGCAGCGCACCAAATATCCACCGCCAAGGCGCAATAAGCAGAACGGCCTGTCCAAATGCGGGCGCGAGTACGGGGACGATCATGAACACAATAAAAATCAAAGACATGATCCGGGCCATCTGGTCGCCATGGAACCGGTCACGCACGATGCTGACAGCGATCACCCGGCTTGATGCGGCGAAGAAACCGCACGCAAAGCGACCGATGAGCATCACGGTGAAGCTTGGCGCCAGCGCGCAGACAGCGGTGAAGACCAGGAAAAGGCTAAGAGAAACAGCCATGACCGGCTTGCGTCCGAAGCGATCGGACAGCGGGCCATAGATGAGCGAACCCAGGCCCAGCCCAATGAAATAGAGCGTGATGATCCACTGACGGTCATTGGCGTTCGAAATGTGCAGCGTGTCCCCCATAGCGGGCAGGGCAGGCAGCATCGGGTCAATGGAAAGCGCATTCACAGCCATTAACGCCGCGATGAGACCCACGAACTCTTTGAATCCGAGCGTGAATTCTGGGGCAGTGCGCAAAGGGGGACGATGTTCCATCGCGGCGATATGTCCGCTTAACCACCTTTTGACTAGTGCAAATGACGCACATCGTTCAGCATGGTCCACAACCCGGGCAAAAGGCTTGTGACACAGAAAGCAACCGGGTTGCGCGCTTCGATATACGACCTCCGGCCACTCCACTGGTTACCGGGTCGGGCAATATTATCGTAGCGGCGACGTTTGAACTCGCAACAGGCCGCAATGCTATCTGCGCGTGCGATTATGTGGAGCTGTGGCATTCGCGACTGGGTTCCGGCAACAGCCAGCACATAGCCGACTGGTATACACTTAGCCATATCATCCATAGCTTCGCGTTTTACGGCTTGGGATGGCTGGTCCTGCAGTCACGCACGTCGAGGGAACGGCTGGTGTTAGCCGTGGCCATAGAGGCAGCGTGGGAAATGCTGGAGAACTCCCGATCATCATAAATCGCTATCGCGAGGCGACAATCGCGCTCGACTATTCTGGCGACGGCATGCTAAACTCGGTGACCGATTTGGCCTGGATGGCGCTTGGCTTGCCTTTGCCCGGCGAGTGCCCGTGTGGCTGACCGTTGTTATGGCTCTCGCGTTCGAGTTGGTCGCTCTATGGGCAATCTGACGCTCAATGTCTTGATGCTGGTGTCGCCAATTGAGGCGAATAGACATAGCTGCTGTTGGAGCAAAAAAATCGGGAATCACCGTCAACTTCACTATCCAGATCCGGTGACTAAAATCGTAAGCCTTCAGACGCTGGCCTTCAGTCGCCGCACCGCTTCATCCCGCCCTATCAACGGCAGCAAAGCCGCCATATCCGGGCCATGATCCATCCCCGTTAATGCGCGGCGAAGCGGCAGGAACAGCGCCTTGCCCTTACGCCCGCTGCTCGCCTTGAGCGCCTCGGTCAGATTGCGCCATATACTATCATCTTCGGGTATAGCCGCCAGCGCATCTGCCGCCTCTACCAGAAACATGCGGTCTTCAGCCTCCGGCACAGGCGGCGCGAATGGCCCGGTCACGATGCGCCACCAATCGTCCGCCTGCGTGAGTGTCTCAAGATTAGGCCGGATCGCCAGCCAGCCTGCTTCACCCATGCTCTCTGGCAGGCGATCCCGCACCGCCGCGAAGTCCAGCAGATGCAGCACTTTCTGATTAAGCGCCGCGAGTTCCGCTTCATCGAAGCGGGCCGGCGCCCGCCCGAATCGGGCAAAGTCGAAGCTTTCGATTAGAGTACACGGATCGGCTACCGGCTCGACCGGATCACTCGTCCCCAACCGCGCCAGCAGTGCGATCAATGTGATCGGCTCCATCCCCGCCTCGCGGAACGCCGACACGCCGAGCGACCCCAGCCGCTTCGACAGCTTTCCCTCCGCACCCGTCAACAGCGCCTCATGCGCGAATTGCGGCGGGGAAGCCCCAAGCGCGACAAACATCTGAAGCTGCGTCGCGGTATTGGACACATGATCCTCCCCGCGCACGACATGAGTGATCCCCATGTCGACGTCGTCGATGACCGACGGCAGCATATAGAGCCACGAACCATCCGCCCGCCGGATCACCGGATCGGACAGCAGCTTCGGATCGAAATGCTGGTCGCCCCGGATCAGGTCGGTCCAGGCAATCGGCGCGTCATGATCCAGCTTGAACCGCCAGTGCGGTCGCCGTCCCTCCGCCTCAAGTGCCGCGATATCATCCGCCGTCAGCGACAGCGCGGTACGCTCGTAAACTGGCGGCAGACCGCGCCCAAGCAGCACCTTCCGCCGCAAGTCGAGTTCCTCGGACGTCTCGTAGCAGGGATAAACACGCCCCGCAGCGCGCAATGTCTCGAATCGGGCTTCGTACAGCGCGAACCTGTCCGACTGCCGCACCTCCTCGTCATAGCGCAGGCCAAGCCATGCCAAGTCGGCGCGGATCGACTCCGCATATTCCTCGCGCGAGCGCTCCGCATCAGTGTCGTCCAGACGCAACAGGAACCGCCCGCCCGTCTTCTGCGCCCACATCCAGTTGTGAAGCGCCGCGCGGATATTGCCGACGTGGAGGTGGCCGGTCGGCGAAGGGGCAAAGCGTGTGACGGTCATGACTTGAAGGCTTCCCGCTGCTGATGACGAAAGGACAGCCAGCGTAACGCCATGCCAATCACGGAGGCTGCGACACCGGCAATCAGACAGAACCGCAAGGCCGGCTCATCCTTGGCCCCGTCCCATGCCACGACGCCAAGCAGAAGGACGCTGATCGTGGAAATGAGATACCCTGTGGCTTTGAGGAGGGCTACGATGTTCATAATGTCCGAAATGCATTGGTGATGGGATAGCGGCGGTCGCGACCGAAGTTGCGCGTGCCCAGTTTGACGCCGGGTGGCGCCTGCCGCCGCTTATACTCCGCGATATAGAGCAACCGCTCGATCCGCGCCACGGTATCGCGGTCGAAGCCACGTTCCACGAGTTGCTCGACCGACAGTTCCTCCTCGACGAGGCCATAGAGGATAGGATCGAGCACTTCATAGGGCGGCAAGCTGTCATCGTCGCGCTGATTGTCGCGCAGTTCGGCGGTGGGCGGTTTGGTGATGACGCGCTCCGGCATCACTGGACCAGAGGGACCAAAGCCGAGCGACGGCACATTCTCGTTCCGCCAGCGCGAGAGGTCGAACACGGTCGTCTTGTATGCGTCCTTCAAGACCGAGTAGCCGCCCGCCATGTCGCCATAGATGGTGGCATATCCGACCGACATCTCGCTCTTGTTACCGGTGGTGAGCAGCATCGGGCCGAACTTGTTGCTGATCCCCATCAGCGTCACACCCCGGATGCGGGATTGAATATTCTCCTCGGCCAGATCGCGCCCGCGCCCTTCGAACACGTCCGACAGCATGATGTCGAACGCTTCGACCGCAGGCTCGATGGCGATGGAGTCCAGCCGCACGCCCAGCAATTGCGCGCATTCGGCGGCATCGTCCAGGCTGTTCTGACTGGTGAAGCGCGAGGGCATCATCACGCACCACACGCGATCCGCGCCCAAGGCATCGACGGCGACGGCGGCGGATAGCGCGCTGTCGATCCCGCCCGACAGGCCCAGCACCACGCCGGGAAAGCGGTTGCGGTTCACATAATCGCGCAGGCCCAGCACCATCGCGTTGTAGGTGTCCTCCGGATGCGGATCGAGCGCGTGCAGGTCGCCCGGCGCGCAGGTCCAGACACCCTCACGCTTCTCCCAATGCGTCATCACCAGTGCTTCGTCCCAGTCGGGCAACTGGTGCAGCACGGTAAGGTCTGCGCCCATGACGAAGGAGGCGCCGTCGAACACCAGTTCGTCCTGTCCGCCCACGCGGTTCAGATACACTATCGGCAAGCCCGTTTCCTGTACGCGCGCGGCGCATACGACATGCAGGCGACGGTCGTCCTTGCCGATCTCATAAGGGGAGCCATTGGGCGTGATGAGGACTTCCGCACCCTGCGCCCGCAGATGCGCGGTGACGAAAGGGAACCACATATCCTCGCAGATCGGCAGGCCCAGCTTTACGCCGCGAAACTCCACCGGCTCTGGCAGCGGACCCGGCGCGAACAAGCGCTTTTCGTCGAACGTGCCGTAATTGGGCAATTCGCGCTTCTGGCGGACCGCGACGATCTTGCCGCTATCCAGCAATGCCACGACATTGAACAGCACGCCATGCGCCGCGACAACCGTACCGACCAGCATCGCCGGGCCGCCATCCGCCGTCGCTTCCGCAAGCCGCAGCAATTCCGCACCGGCGCGCTCGACCAACGTAGGCTTCAACACCAGATCTTCCGGCGGATAGCCAACCAACTGTAATTCGGGATAAACGATCAGGTCCGCGCCCGCCGCCTTCGCGCGCCATTCCAGCATGGCATCGGCATTGCCTGCCAAGTCCCCGACCGACTGCGTGACTTGGGCTAGGGCGATGGTGAGGCGGTTCGTCATGGCGCGCCGGTAGAGCATTTTGGCGCGTCACGCAAAAGCGCCTTTCCTCTCCGCCCCCTCCTCGCTAAAGGGGCGCCGACCAGCGCGTCACAGAAACGTCACGGGGTGCCTTCTGCCATGAAATTGTTGACGGGGAATTCCAACCTGCCGCTGGCGCGCGCCATCGCAGATTATGTCGAGCTGCCATTGACGCAGGCCAGCGTCCGCCGCTTCGCCGATGAGGAAGTGTTCGTGGAAATCCACGAGAACGTCCGCGGCGAAGACGTGTTCGTGATCCAGTCGACCAGCTATCCGGCGAACGACAATCTGATGGAGTTGCTGATCTGCATCGATGCGTTGAAGCGCGCGTCGGCCAAGCGGATCACGGCGGTTCTCCCCTATTTCGGCTATGCCCGGCAGGATCGGAAACCCGGCCCCCGCACACCGATTTCCGCCAAGCTGGTGGCTAACCTCATCACGGTGGCGGGCGCAAACCGCGTCCTCTCGGTCGATCTGCATGCCGGACAAATCCAGGGCTTCTTCGATATTCCGACCGATAACCTGTTCGGTGCGCCCGTGATGTCGGCGGATATTCAGGCGCGGTTTGGCGACCGTAATATCATGGTGGTGTCGCCCGACGTCGGCGGCGTGGTGCGCGCACGGGCGCTTGCCAAGCGGCTCGACAATGCCCCACTCGCGATCGTCGACAAGCGCCGCGAGCGCGCGGGCGAATCAGAAGTGATGAACATCATCGGCGACGTCAGGGGCCGCTTCTGCGTGCTGGTGGACGACATTGTCGATTCGGGTGGCACGCTGTGCAACGCCGCCGCCGCGCTGCTGGAAGCGGGTGCGGAAGACGTGGTGGCCTATGTCACGCATGGCGTGCTCTCCGGCGGGGCAGTGGCACGCGTCGATGCGTCCAGCCTCAAGGAACTGGTCATCACCGATTCGATCATGGGCACCGAGGGCGTCCAGACGTCCAGCCGTATCCGTCAGTTGCCGATCGCGCCGTTGCTTGGCGAAGCGATTAAGCGGATCGCCGACGAAAGTTCCGTTTCCAGCCTGTTCGACTAAGCGCGGCTGACCTCAGGGCCGCATCAGGACCAGCGGCAGCGCAAAAATCATGGCGATGCACGCCATCACGCGCGGCTTTCGCCCGATGCCGAACGGCGCGTCCTTCCAGAAGCCTGGGCACGCCAGAAACGCCGCGAACAGCAATCCATTGGCAATCTGATCGGCATAAGGAATCGGCAAGTCCTGCTTCATGGCAAGACCACTCAACATCGCGCACACGCTGATGATCCACCCGATGAACGCCACGCCGCTTCCCCTTCGCCGTTAAGAACGGCAGCATGGGCCGCAGCCTTAACGGCTAATAATAGCCGCCCTCTTCCTGCCTCTGTGAAATCCACCAGATATTCCCAAACGCATCCCGCACGCCGCCCTGCCGGTCACCATAGGGCATGTCTCCCACCGGCATGATGAGCGTGCCACCTGCGTTCAGGGCTTTCTTCAGGGCCATATCGGCATCATCGACGTAGAAATAGTAGCTCGCGGGCATGGCAGGCCATTGCGCCGCGGCTTCGCTGGCCATGACCGTGCAATTGCCCAGGCGCACCTGTGCATTGGCAATGCGCCCCCCTTCACCGATCGTCCTGCCTATTTCCACGCCGCCGAGACCTTCGACAAGAAACGTCAGGAACGCCGGCGCATCATTGACGAAGATGTAAGGCGTTACCGTCGCAAAACCGGGTGGGGTCGTCATGACATTCTCCGCGCAGGCCGATGCCTCCGGTTTAGCCGGTCAGCCCTCACGATCAACCCATCCTCTTGCCAACAGCCGCGTGGCAGGCGAAGGAACGCGCATGACGACACGCGACGATCTCCTGCTTGCCCAGCGCCTTGCCGATGCCGCAGGCGATGCGATCCGCCCCTTCTTCCGCGCGCGCTACGACACGGAATTCAAGGCCGATAAGTCCCCGGTCACGGAAGCCGACCGCGCTGCAGAGGCGGCGATACGCTCGATCCTGGAGAAGGAACGCCCGAGTGACGGCATCATCGGCGAGGAATATGGCACAACGCGCGAAGATGCTGAGCGGATTTGGATATTGGACCCGATCGACGGGACGAAAAGCTTCATCGCCGGGCGCCCGATCTTCGGAACGCTGATCGCGCTGACGCAAGCGGGCTGGCCGACCATCGGCATCATCGATCAGCCCATAGCCCGCGAACGCTGGGTCGGGATGATCGGTCAGCCAACGACCTTCAACGGCAAACCTGTCACCACCCGCCGGTGTCGCGGGCTGGACGAAGCCATTCTCGCCACGACCGGTCCGCAATATTTCCCTGGCTGCTCAGGCGAACACTTCTCCGTTCTAGCGGGGCAGTGCCGCGACACTGTCTGGGGAGGCGATTGCTACAATTACGGCCTGCTTGCATCGGGACATGTCGACATAGTCGTGGAAGCCGGGCTGAAGCTGCACGACATTGCTGCTCTGGTGCCTGTCGTGGAAGGGGCAGGTGGGCGCATGTGTGACTGGGCAGGCGAACCGATCGACTCCAAAGGCGATGGCCGTGTCATTGCGGTGGGAGACGCCGCGCGAGTCGACGACGTGCTGGAGGCGCTGGCGCATGGACATCATGCGCACTGACGGCAGCACGGCTCAGAAGATGCCAAGGAACTTCTTGCGCTGACTTTTGCGCTCGTTGCGATCCGTCTTTCCGCTCTCCGACTTCGCCGTGGTGCCCTGCCCAACATCATCGCGTGGCTCGCCCTTGGTCGTTCGCTGGGCCGTAGCTTGCGCGCCGGCCAGCACGGGACCACATGCAGCACCCTTTGCGTCGCCCACATCGACGAACGCCAGCAGCCCCGCCAGCGGCGTACCGACCAGCGATAAGCCTAGACCAGCCCCGGCGCGACCGAGAAGTTCGGGGCTGATCGCCGCGATGGAGGGCTTTGCGAAATAGCCCCCGATCCCCACCGGTGATTGCCCGGCGAACAGGCTGAACTTCTTGCTGTCTGCCCGGAAGGCAAGGTCCAGGCTCTCATTACGGAAGCTGAAGCCACCACGCCCGACCATCACGTTCTTGCGCGTGTCGATCAGGATCGGATCTGCCGCCGCCACGCCGCCGCGCACGGAAAACGCCAGTAGCCCGCAGTTGATCTGTACCGGCTCTTTCAGTTTATCCTCGAACATCTTTTGCGCGAAGGTGCCGATATCAATTTCGGACAATTGCACGTTGCGCGCCCACATCGACCCGGCAGGCAGGATGATGGCAATGCGCCCGTTTGAACTGGCAAGCGATTCATGGACCGAATCGCCCAGCCCCGTCAGAAGCACGCGCGCCTTGATCGTTCCACTCGTCCCTGCTTCCTCGACACCCCAACTCCCAAGCAGCTTGCCCATGGGCGTTGGCGACAGACGTATGTCGTAGGTCGTTTTGACCGGAGCGCCGCGTGCATTGATGCTGATGTCCGAAGACACAAAGCCGCCCGCCATATCGAACGTCAGCGGTGAGAGCGTCATCAGGCTCTTGTCCAATTTCAGGGCAACGCCGATATTGCTGAGCGGGATGTTGCGGCCCCGGACAGTACGCACTTTATAATTCACGATCGCATCGAACCGCCGGATCGCTTCGATCCGCAACGGCGCATCGGGCAGCAAGCGTGGCCGCCCTGCGACGGTCTTGACCACCGCAGCTGATCCTTTCGCATCAAGCTGCACCGGATCATAGCCGATGAACGGACCCACATCGATCATGTCGAGCGTGTCTGTGGCGAGGTCCGCCTTGATAAGCAGGCGGCCGCCAAGTTGGGATACCGTCATCTTGCCTGCAAGGTCACTGTCGCCAAATCGACCCTTCAGACGTGTGAACCGCCATTCCTCCCCTGCCTTGGTCAGGTCCGATGTGAAACGATAGCGCCGCGTATCCGGCAACGCCGCGCCGAGAAAATCGAATAGCAGCGACATGTTCGGCCCCGTCGCCACCACTTTGAGGTCCGATCCTTCGAGCACTGTGGCTCCCGGCAAGGTGCCAGCCACGTTGACACGCGTCCCCCCTGAAACTGCCTCCGCCACCAACTGATTGCGGCCGCCTGTGATCGTCTCGTTCGGCGCCAGCAATCCGCCTCGCACCGTAAAGGGTATGTCCCGCATCGTGCCGTTGCCGCGGAACCGGATATCATGCGCGAACTGCGTATTTTGCGCGCGCACAGTATCGAACGCGAGATCGGCGGACAGGAACAGGCGCGGATCGCGATAGCGCAGCGTCGTGCCCGCGATCAGCGCACGTTGCACGACAGGCATCTCCAGCGGCTCGCCCTTCTTGTTCGGGTCACCCATCGTCCAGGTATTGGTCTTGCCATCCCTGCTCCACTCCAGATCAGCGGCACCCTTTTGCAACAGCAACTGGGTGATTCGCCGCTTGTCGCCGAAGATCAGGCTGAACGGCGATATGCGCGCATCGATTCGGTCCGCGCGGAACAGATAGGGTTGGCTCGCCCATTTCGGGTTGGAGATGCTGAAACCGTCGGCAAGGAACTTGATGCGGATCGGCGCGAAATACAGTTGAAAATCTCCGTTCACCCGCACATCGCGCTGAAGCGAGGAGGAGACGATCCGCTGAAACGGACTTTTGAGAAATCGTCCCTTGGTGACGAACAGGATCAACCAGATCAGGAAGATCGCGAACACAATCCACAGGATGATGCGCGCGGCCAGGGGCAATCGACGCCAGCGTTCCTGCGCAGCGTGGAGGTGCGGGCGCATCCCGCTTCTCTGTGGAGGCGTCGCCGGTGGGGAGGAGATTACAGGGTCAGCCATGCGCGCTCTAACGCATCGGCTATCGAATCGCTCCGTCCGCCTTGCCTTTACCGACGTTCACGCATATAGGCCCGCGTTCCTGCGGCTCTTGCGAGTCTTGGGAAATCGATAGGACGGGCCGGCCAGTAGGGCTGCCGCGTCAGTCCGTAATCGTCAAAACAGCTACTCGCTGCTAGATAAGGAGACGAAAATGCCCAAGCTCAAGACGAAGAGCGGTGTGAAGAAACGCTTCAAGTTCACCGCCACCGGCAAGGTGAAGCACGGCGTAGCCGGCAAGCGCCACCGTTTGATTTCGCATAACGCGAAGTATATCCGCCAGAACCGTGGCACTTCCGTGCTGTCCGAGGCCGACGTCGCGCACGTCCGCCTCTGGGCACCCTACGGCCTGAA
This sequence comes from Sphingobium sp. SCG-1, assembly GCF_002953135.1. NCBI lineage: Bacteria > Pseudomonadati > Pseudomonadota > Alphaproteobacteria > Sphingomonadales > Sphingobiaceae > Sphingobium > Sphingobium sp. SCG-1. The sequence goes on along the minus strand of NZ_CP026372.1, from coordinate 167,376 downwards.
GTAAGGAGTAGAGGACAATGGCACGCGTAAAACGGGGTGTAACCACCCGCGCAAAGCACAAGCGGATTCTGGAACAGGCGAAGGGCTATTATGGCCGTCGCAAAAATACGATCCGTATCGCCCGTCAGGCTGTCGAAAAGGCAGGCCAGTACGCCTATCGCGATCGCAAGGTAAAGAAGCGCAGCTTCCGCGCCCTGTGGATCCAGCGCATCAACGCAGCAGTCCGCATGGAAGGCCTCACCTACGGCCAGTTCATGCACGGACTGAAGCTTGCAGGCGTCGATCTGGACCGGAAGGTTCTGGCCGACATCGCGATGCACGAAGGCGCGGCGTTTAGCGCCATCATCGCCCAGGCGAAAGCGGCTCTGCCCGCGGCTGCATAAGCGGTCAGCGACAGCAGACCGAAAGGGCGCCGGGGCGAAAGCTTCCGGCGCCTTTTTCTTTTACCTAACGCCGTGAACAAGGAATATCGGCATGCAGATCAGTAGCTGGTGGCTTTACGCGCTGACCGTGTTCGTCGTCGCCGGGACCCCCGGCCCCAACATGCTCCACATCATGATGCGGAGCATTCAGGTGGGTGCGCGGCGTTCCGCGTTCGCGATGGCGGGCTGCCTTTCGGCTGTGGTGCTGTGCCTGTTCGCGTCCGCGTTCGGCCTTGGCGCGCTATTGAAAGCCGAACCACGGCTGTTCGACGTGCTGCGTTATGGCGGCGTTGCCTATCTGATCTGGCTGGGCATCAAGGCGTGGCGCTCGCCGATCGCCGACGCGGCGGAGGCAGGCGCCGTGCGGGCCGTCAAATCGGCGGGTTCGCTCTATCGCGGCGGGCTGCTGATCGGCTTGTCCAATCCCAAGCTTATCATCTTCGCCGCCGCACTGTTTCCGCAGTTCGTCGACGAACACGCGCCGTTCGCGCCGCAGATGGGCATCATGGTCGTGACCTTCGCCGTTATCGAATGCTTCTGGTACACCACCTATGCGCTCGGCGGCCGATCATTGGCGCGGTGGCTTGAGCCAGCCAATCGCCAGCGGCTTTTCAACCGGACCATCGGCACGATTTTTGTCGGCTTCGGCGCGGCATTGCTGGGACATAGGGTCTGACCCTTTTCTTGAGGGCCGCCCACCGCTAAGGCCCACACCATCTCCTGCCAATTGGGCCGAACCGAACCATGAGCGAAACAACAGCACTGAAATCCGGCCTGCTGGCCGACATCGCGGCGGCGGATACGCTGACGGCGGTGGAGGAATTGCGCGTCGGCGCGCTCGGCAAGCAGGGTGTCATCACAGGGCTGCTCAAAACGCTGGGCGGCATGTCGCCCGACGAGCGGCTGGAGAAAGGCCCCGCGATCCAGGATCTGCGCGAGTCCGTCACCGCTGCGATTGCGGAACGCAAGGCCACGCTGGAGCAGGCCGTGCTCGACGCGCGCCTAGCTTCGGAGCGCCTCGACATGACGCTGCCCGCCGATAGCGGCCCCGTCGGCAGTGTGCATCCGGTCAGTCAGGTGATGGACGAACTGGCGGAAATCTTCGCCGACCTCGGCTTCTCGGTCGCAACCGGGCCGGAGATCGAGGACGACTGGCACAACTTTACCGCGCTCAATATCCCTGAGACGCATCCGGCGCGCGCGATGCACGACACCTTCTATTTCCCGGATGGTGAAGGTGACGGTGAAAAGCGCATGCTGCTGCGCACCCACACCTCGCCTGTGCAGATCCGCACGATGCTGGCCAACAAGCCGCCGATCCGGATCATCGCGCCGGGTCGCGTCTACAGGTCGGACAGCGACGCAACGCACACGCCGATGTTCCACCAGATCGAAGGGCTGGTGATCGATCGCGGCATCACGCTCGGCCATTTGAAGTGGACGCTCGAAACCTTCCTCAAAGCCTTTTTCGAACGCGACGATATCGTGCTGCGTCTTCGCCCCAGCTACTTCCCCTTCACCGAGCCTTCGGTAGAAGTCGATGTCGGCTATACGATGGTCAATAGGCAGCGCGTCATCGGCGGCAGCGACGGATGGCTCGAAGTGCTGGGCAGCGGTATGGTTCACCGTAAGGTTATCGAAGCATGCGGGCTGGACCCGGACGAGTGGCAGGGCTTCGCCTTCGGCACCGGCGTCGATCGGCTCGCCATGCTGAAATATGGAATGACGGACTTGCGCGCCTTCTTCGACGGCGATTTGCGCTGGCTCAAACATTACGGATTCTCGGCGCTGGATGTACCCACATTGAGCGGAGGCGTAGGCGCATGAAGTTCACGCTAAGCTGGCTCAAGGCGCATCTGGAAACCGATGCCGACCTGACAACGATCCTGGAAACACTGACCAATGTCGGGCTGGAAGTCGAAGGCGTGGAAAACCCCGCCGACAAGCTATCCGCGTTTCGCATTGCCAAGGTGCTGAGCGCCGCGCCGCATCCGCAAGCCGACAAGCTGCAGGTGCTCTCCGTCGATGCCGGTGACGGACCGCTGCAGGTCGTGTGCGGCGCGCCCAATGCGCGTGCGGGTCTGGTCGGCGTGTTCGGATCGCCCGGTGCTACGGTGCCGTCCAATGGCATGGTGCTGAAAGTCGCTGCCATCCGCGGCGTCGAATCGAACGGCATGATGTGCAGCTTCCGCGAACTGGAGCTGGGTGAGGATCATGACGGGATCATCGAACTGGCCGCAGACGCCCCGGTCGGCCAGGTCTACGCGCAATGGGCGAAGCTGGACGATCCGGTCATCGACGTGTCCATCACGCCCAATCGGCAGGACTGCATGGGCGTGCGCGGCATCGCGCGCGATCTGGCGGCGGCGGGGATCGGCACGCTGAAACCGCTCGGCATCCCGGTAATCGAAGGCGCAGGCAAGGGTCCGGACGTGCTGACGCTCGATCCGGCGGGCTGCCCCGCCTTCTTCGCGCGATCGGTGAAGGGTGTGGCGAACGGCCCCGCGCCGGAATGGCTGCAAAAGCGATTGAAGGCAATTGGGCAGAAGCCGATCTCGGCATTGGTCGATATCACCAATTACGTCTCGGTTGATCTCGGCCGTCCGCTGCACGTTTATGACATGGCGGCGCTGAAAGGCCCGCTGGTCGCGCGCAAGGCGAAGGACGGCGAGCAGGTGCTGGCGCTGAACGGCAAGACCTATACGCTCGACGCCCGGATGACCGTGATTGCGGACGATGCGATGGTGCATGACATCGGCGGCATCATGGGCGGCGAACATTCGGGCGCACAGGATCGCACGACCGAGGTTCTGATCGAATGCGCCTATTTCACGCCCGAAGCCATTGCTGTCACGGGCCAGAAACTGGGGCTGACCAGCGATGCGCGTACGCGGTTCGAGCGCGGCGTCGATCCGGCGTTTCTGGACGATGGCCTGTCGATCGCGACGCAGATGGTGCTGGACCTGTGCGGTGGCACACCTAGCGAAGCGACGCGCGCCGGGGAGCCGCCGGTTGCCTCGCGTGCGGTCAGCTACTCGCCCACGCATGCGCTTGCTTTGGCGGGTGTCGATGTGGAGGAAGACGAACAGGCGCGGATTCTGGAAAGCCTCGGCTTCGGTGTGACGCGCGGGCATCCTTGGAGCATCGCCGTGCCATCGTGGCGGCGCGACATCGACGGCGCGGCGGATATTGTCGAGGAAGTCGTGCGCATCCATGGCCTCGACAAGGTGCCATCGACGCCCCTGCCCCGCACCCCCGGTGTCGCCAAGCCAACCGCAACGCCCGAGCAGATGATCGAGCGGCGCGTGCGGCGCACGGCGGCAGCGCGCGGATTGTCCGAAGCAATCAATTGGTCATTCCTGTCTGAAAAAGAAGCCGCTGCCGTTGGCGGTGGCGACTGGACGTTGGCAAATCCGATTTCCGAGGATTTGAAGGTCATGCGGCCCTCGCTGCTGCCCGGCCTGCTGTCTGCCACGCGGCGCAATATGGATCGTGGGGCGGCATCGGTGCGGTTGTTCGAAGTTGGGCGGCGCTACTTTTCGGGCGTCGACGGTGCCAGCATCGAGCGAGCGACGGTAGGCTTTGTGCTGGCGGGCGAGAAGACGCCGCGAAACTGGCAGGGCGGCAAGGCGCAGGGGTTCAGCGCCCATGATGCGAAGGCCGAGGTGCTGGCGCTGCTCGCGGCGGCAGGCGGGCCCGTCGCCAATCTCCAGAATTTCGGGGAGGCGAGCGCTGCCTATCATCCCGGACAATCAGGCCCTTTGCGGTTGGGACCGAAGACCGTGCTGGCGGAATATGGCGTGCTGCACCCCAGCCTTGCAAAACAATTCGGCGTTTCGGGCAGCATCGTGGTGGCGGAAATTTTCCTCGATGCAATCCCGGTCAAGCGCAAGAGCGGCTTCATGCGCGCTCCCTTCACGCCACCCGCTTTGCAGGCCGTGAAGCGCGATTTCGCGTTCGTGGTGCCAGAGGCGCTGGAAGCCGATGCGCTGGTGCGCGCGGTGAAGGGCGCGGACAAGAAGAGCATCGTCGACGCGCGTCTGTTCGATGTGTTCGTCGGTCCGGGTTTGGACGAAGGCTCCAAGTCGCTCGCTATCGAAGTGACGCTGCAACCGGGCGAGAAGAGCTTCACCGAGGAAGATCTTAACGCGATCAGTGCGGCTGTCGTGAAGGCGGCGGAGAAGTTGGGCGGCGTTCTGCGTGGCTGAGGCAGTTGCCCTCTCGTCAGGCGAACTGTCCGCGACAATCGACCCGTTTGGCGCTGAACTGCTGTCGCTCAAGGACGGCGTAGGACGCGAGTTGATGACCGATGCTGACCCGGCATTCTGGACAGGCCACGCGCCCTTGCTGTTCCCCTTCGTGGGCCGGTTGCGGGAGGATCGCTATCGTGTGAACGGTGCGGAATACACGCTGCCGCAGCATGGCTTTGCGCGGAAGCGGGATTTCACTCTTGTGGAGAGCAATGCCGTGTCCGCGCTGTTCCGGCTGGAAGCGGACGCCGCGACACAGGATAACTATCCCTTCGATTTTCGGTTGGACATGGCCTTTGCGCTGACCGGCACGACGCTCGCCATGACCGCTACCGTCAGCAATCGCGGTGACGCCGACATGCCGTTCAGCTTCGGCTATCACCCTGCCTTCGCCTGGCCGCTCCCCTATGGCGCGGCGGTAGAGGATCATCGGATCGTGTTCGAAAAACCGGAGCCTGCGCCGGTCCGCAAAGTGGGAGATGAGCCTGCGCTTATCGCGGTCGACAGCGTGCCTTCGCCCGTCGTTGGCAAGGTTCTGGCACCCACCTATGCGATGTTCGAAGGCGACGCGCTAATCTGGGACCAACTGGAGAGCCGCAGCTTGACCTGGGGTGCTCCGGATACGCCGCATCTGAAGATCGATTTTCCCGATACGCCATGGCTGGGCCTTTGGCAGAAGCCGGGCGCACATTATCTGTGTGTCGAACCCTGGGCGGGAATGGCGGATCCGGTTGGTTTTACAGGTGACGTCTGGGAGAAGCCGGGCGTGATGCGGCTTGCTCCGGGTGCCGTGCGTTCGTTTCGGATGGATGTGACGCTCGTCGAGAATTAGCGCGGCCTTCCTTTGCTCGCCTGAATTTTACGCCGCCCACAAAGCGGGATCCCTGCCTTCGCAGGGATAACGAAGAGAAGAACCATGACGATCCCATCACGCCGCACTTTCGCGATCATTTCCCACCCCGACGCGGGCAAAACCACGCTGACCGAGAAGCTGCTGCTGGAAGGCGGCGCCATCCATTTGGCGGGCGAAGTGAAGGCGCGCGGGGCAAACCGGCGCGCGCGATCGGACTGGATGAAGATAGAGCAGCAGCGCGGCATTTCCGTCACCTCCTCGGTGATGACGTTCGAGCGGACACGGGATGGCGAGACGATTACCTTCAACCTGCTCGACACGCCGGGGCATGAGGATTTCTCGGAGGACACCTATCGCACGCTGACCGCCGTCGACTCCGCCGTGATGGTGATCGACGCGGCCAAGGGCATCGAGCCGCAGACGCGCAAGCTGTTCGAAGTATGCCGAATGCGCAACGTGCCGATCATCACTTTCGTCAACAAGGTCGATCGCGAAGGCCGCGATACGTTCGAGATCATCGACGAAGTGGCGGACGCGCTGGCGCTGGATGTCGTGCCGATGAGCTGGCCGGTCGGCATGGGCGGCGAGTTCGAAGGCGTCTATGATTTCGCCACCAATCGCCTGACGCAGCCGACCGGGCCGAGCAAGGAGTTCGAGGGCGACCGGCATCAGTTCACGGGACTGGATGATCCGAAGCTGGCCGACTTCCTGTCGCCGCGCGCGCTGGCGCGATTGCGCGAGGAAGCGGAACTGGCGCAGGGCGGCTACAGCGCCTTCGATCTTGGTGCGTATCGGCATGGAGATCTAACGCCCGTCTATTTCGGGTCGGCGCTGAAGAAATTCGGCGTCACCGAGTTGATCGATGCACTAGCCGCCCACGCCCCGCCGCCGCGCCCGCAACCGGCAGAACCCGCGCCGGTCGAACCCGAACGCGCTGATGTAACGGGTTTCATCTTCAAGGTGCAGGCGAACATGGACCCGCAACATCGCGACCGCATCGCCTTCATGCGGCTGTGTTCGGGCAAGTTCCGGCGCGGCATGAAGCTGACCCCTTCGGGCAGCGGCAAGCCAATGGCGGTGCATTCGCCGATCCTGTTCTTCGCGCAGGATCGGGAACTGGCGGATGAAGCCTATCCCGGCGATATCATCGGCATCCCGAATCACGGCACCTTGCGCGTCGGTGATACGCTTAGCGAACGGGCTGACGTGCGCTTCACCGGGCTGCCCAACTTTGCCCCGGAAATATTGCGGCGCGTAGCGCTCAAAGACCCGACCAAAACCAAACAGCTTCGCAAGGCCCTGGACGATTTGTCGGAAGAGGGCGTGATTCAGGTGTTCTACCCGGAGTTCGGTAGCCAGTGGATCGTCGGGGTCGTCGGGCAGTTGCAGTTGGAAGTGCTGATTTCGCGGTTGGAAGCGGAGTATAAAGTGGAGGCAGTATTGGAGCCTTCGCCATTCGACACCGCTCGCTGGATCTCAGGAAGTGATACGGCAGTGAAAGGGTTTGTGGAGTTTAATCGCTCCAATCTCGCCACCGATCGCGACGGCAATAACGTGTTCATGGCCAAGAGCGCGTGGGACGTGGGGTATCAGCAGGAGCGGCATCCCGAGGTGACGTTCAGCGCCACACGGGAGCGGTAGGGACATAGGGAGACCCGTTCGGCCTTCGACAGGCTCAGGAGAGCGCAGTCGAAGCCTTCTGCTGAGGGCACGAAGCACCTTCACTTCGTTCAGGAGAACCCTTCGACGGGCTCAGGGCGAACGGGTTGTTATTTATCTTTACCTAGCAATAAGCTGAACGAATCCGCTCGACACCCAGCCGCTCTGGCACGGTCCATCATAGGGCTGCTTGTGATCGACCGGCGAGGTTACACCGCAATCCACTGGCTCCGGTGCGGCGGCGTTTCTGCTACTGCCTTCGACAGGCGCGGGGGCAGACGGCGGCACCACCACGCCCAACCAGCGCTGATCCAGACTGCGCGTGCACACATGAACACGGCTACCGTTGGCAAGTTGCGCGCTGGCCGCCGCATTTTGAAACGGAGCGGCCTGCAGCGCCAGCGTTCGCCCTCCGGCAATACCGCGCACGACGCCAAGCGCGCCACAGGCATCAAGGCGCGGGCCGTCCTCCCCTATCGTCACCGGACGCGCCAAACTCGATTCGATCTGTGTCTCCGACATGGCCTCACGCGGTGCCCCGGCGATGGAGCTGTTGGGTAGCTCATCGGCCACCGTTCGGCTGTCCGAACAGGCAGTCAGGATCATTACCGCGACGATTGGCAGGAGCACATGTTTCATGGACCGACTCTAAAGCATCGGGGCCGCAACGACACCTGTTTTTCCTTTAGTTTTGGCCGCGCCCACCCTATATGATCGACCATGAACGAAGACAGCCAAGCTACTCCCAACGCCAATGCCTATGGCGCCGACAGCATCAAGGTATTGAAGGGGCTGGACGCCGTCCGCAAGCGTCCCGGCATGTACATCGGCGATACCGATGATGGCTCCGGCCTGCACCACATGGTATTCGAAGTATCCGACAACGCCATCGACGAGGCGCTCGCCGGCCATTGCGACCGGATCGACATCACGCTGAACCCCGATGGCTCCGTCAGCGTCATGGACAATGGTCGCGGCATCCCGACCGGCATCCATACCGAAGAAGGCGTCTCCGCAGCCGAAGTCATCATGACGCAGCTTCATGCGGGCGGAAAGTTCGAAAATACGTCTGACGATAATGCGTACAAGGTTTCCGGCGGCCTGCATGGCGTGGGCGTGTCCGTAGTGAACGCGTTGTCCGACTGGCTGGAACTCAATATCTGGCGCGACGGGCAGGAGCACTGGATGCGCTTCCGCAATGGCGATGCCGAAGCGCCGTTGAAGGTTCTGGGCGACGCGCCAGAGGGCAAGAAAGGCACGAAGGTCACCTTCATGTTCTCCACCGATACGTTCAAGAACGTGACGGAATATGATTTCGACAAGCTGGAGCATCGCTATCGCGAACTGGCGTTCCTCAATTCCGGCGTGCGGCTGTTCCTGACCGACGCGCGGCATGAGGAAAGCAAGACTGTCGAACTCTATTATGAAGGCGGCATTGCGGCGTTCGTGAAGTATCTCGACCGCAACAAGTCTGCGCTGATGCCTGAGCCGATCGCGATTTCCGGCACGCGGGACGATGTGACCATCGATGTCGCGCTGGAATGGAACGACAGCTATTATGAGAATGTGCTGTGCTTCACAAACAACATCCCGCAGCGGGATGGCGGCACCCACTTGGCGGCGTTCCGCGCGGCACTGACGCGCACGCTCAACAACTATGCCGACAAATCGGGCATGTTGAAGAAGGAAAAGGTGTCGCTGACCGGTGACGATATGCGCGAGGGTCTTACCGCCATCGTGTCGGTGAAGCTGCCTGATCCCAAATTCTCTTCGCAGACCAAAGACAAGCTGGTCTCCTCGGAAGTGCGCCAGCCGCTCGAAAGCCTGATGGCGGACAAGATGGCGGAATGGCTGGAGGAAAATCCGCAGAACGCCAAAATGATCATCCAGAAGGTGATCGACGCCGCCGCCGCCCGTGAAGCCGCGAAGAAGGCGCGCGAATTGACTCGGCGTAAGGGCGTGATGGATATCGCCAGCCTTCCGGGCAAGCTCGCTGACTGTCAGGAGCGCGATCCAGCGAAGTCTGAATTGTTCCTGGTCGAGGGTGACTCGGCAGGCGGGTCCGCCAAGCAGGGGCGCGACCGGCATTATCAGGCGATCCTGCCGCTCAAGGGCAAGATCCTGAACGTCGAGCGCGCCCGGCTCGACAGGATGCTGTCGTCCAAGGAAGTCGGCACACTCATTCAAGCGATGGGCACGGGCATTCGCGACGATTTCAACATCGAAAAGCTTCGCTACCACAAGATCGTCATCATGACCGACGCCGACGTCGATGGCGCGCATATCCGCACATTGCTGCTGACCTTCTTCTACCGCCAGATGCCGCAGATCATCGAAAACGGCCACCTCTTCATCGCTCAGCCGCCGCTCTACAAGGCCGCACGTGGGCGGAGCGAAGTGTATCTCAAAGACGAGGCCGCGCTCGATCAGTATCTGGTGGACAATGGCGTCGAGACAATGGCGCTGGAGACGCACGAAGGCCGAATTTTCGGCGATGAATTACGAGCGCTAATCGATCACAGCCGCCGGATGCGCACGTTGATGCGCTACATGCCGCGCCGGTACGATCCGCGCATTATCGAGGCGCTGGCGCTGGCCGGCGCGCTCGACCCGGACATCGATACGCCGCGGCGGCAGGCCGCGCTGACAGAGGCGGTCCGGTGGCTCGATCTTGCCGACACCGAAGGAAAGTGGAGCGGCATCGTCAGCGAGGAAGGGGGCTATCACTTCCAGCGTTTCTGGCGCGGCGTGACCGACCACCACATCATCGAGGCAGCGTTCCTGGGTTCCGCCGAAGCGCGTAAGCTGCATGCTCTCGCAACGGAACAGGCAGGCGCCTATCTCAACGCCAGCCGCCTCATCACGGCCAAGGCTGCCTCGGCGCAGGAAGATGCGAGCGAAGGCGAAGATGTGTCAGCCGCTCCCGCCAAGGGGGCGGTCGTGTCCCGGCCCAGCGATTTGTTGAACGCCATTCTCGCGGCTGGTCGCAAAGGTTTATCGATTCAGCGCTATAAAGGTCTTGGCGAAATGAACGCCGAGCAGCTTTGGGAAACCACGCTCGATCCCAACGCCCGCTCCCTGCTGCGTGTCGAGGTGGATCAGGCCGATGTCGCGGACGAGATCTTCACGCGCCTGATGGGCGACATCGTTGAGCCGCGTCGCGAGTTCATTCAGGATAACGCGCTGAACGTCGCCAATCTCGACGTATAAGCTTTGGAGCGTGGCGGAGCGTTAAAGAGCTTTTTGCCAGGTTTGGGCCGATAGATATAGCTTGCGGCATAAATGAAATGTTGTAACATCGCATTGCCGAGGCTGAATACGGTCCGGCTCCAATCAGGATGGAGGATGATGCGATGATGCTGTTTTCCCGGCCGACCCCTTACACCGCCAGCGGCTATGCCAGTTCCGGGCCTTCGCGCGCCGGGATCGTCGGCACAATTGCGGTTCATGCCTTGCTGGTGGGTGGTTACTTGTTGATCCCGGCTGAAGTCATAAAGGAATATGTTCCGACGATCATGACCGGAACCAATGTTCCCATCGATCCTCCGCCGCCGGAGAACCCTGTCGATAAACCTGCGGTGAAGAAGCCCTTGCAGCGGGCGGTGACGGAGCGGCCCTTCGTGCCAAACCATGCCGTCGATCTCAAGCCGACGACCGATACCATTATAGGAGGGACCATTCCCAATGCCATGGACGGGTATAAGGTCGAGCCATTCGATCCCGGCATAGCTGAGTCGCATACGCCGGTCCTTACCGCCGTTGCGATCGACCCGCGTTACATGCGCGATTTTCAGCCGGATTATCCCCCTGCCATGCAGCGTGCGCAGGAGGAGGGAAAAGTGACGGTGCGTGTCAACATTGGCGCCGACGGGCGCGTGACCGCCATCGAAAAGCTGTTCGCCACCAGCGACGCGTTCTGGGAAGCGGCGCGTAAGCAGGCGCTGGCCAAGTGGCGGTTCAGGGCCGCCACGCGCGACGGTGCGCCCGTCGAGTCGGAGAAGGTGATGACCGTCCACTTCACCCTCACATAAGAACCCGGATGTATAAAAAGACCCGGCGACATTTTCACGCCGCCGGGTCAGGGAAGAGGCACCGGGTCACGATGCCCCTCGGGTCGCAATATCCTTTTAGGCCGTTGCGGTGGCCGAAGCGTGACGAAGGTCACAATGGCGTTTTTTTTTGAGGAGGATGAATCGCCGCCCCTGTGGGCTTTGCATCGCAGGCGCCGATCCCTTATATTGCAGGCCATGTCGATCTTTCCGAAACCTGTTTCGCCCAAAAGCGCGCTCGGCGACTTCTGGACCTATTTCGCGCAGCCGCGCGCGCATAAATGGCCGCTGCTGGGGCTGGCGATGGCGATCACCTGGGTCATCGTCTGGGTCTTCATCCTGGATGGCAAGACCAACACCGGGCCGCGCCAGAACAAGATCATGTATTTCCAGAGTTGGGACGCCAATCGCTCCGACGCCGTCATCATCGCCAAGCAGAAGGCGGATTTGGCTAAGGGCGAAATGATCCTGGAGAAGAAGCAGAAGGAAATGCAGAAAGTCGCCGATATGGTCGGCATCGAATGGCGCGACGAGGAAGCGCGCAACCGCGCGAAACGTCAGGAAGCGCTGACTGCGATCAACAAGATGCTGGACGAGCGGTTGGTCAAGGCCGAAGCCACAGAGAAGTCGGGCAAGACCGCGAGTACGACCGCCAGCCCTGCATCGAAGACGACGGCGCAGCCCTGACCGCACCGTTGACGCCTTCCCGTTCCGATGATCGCCGGTTCATGGCGGCGGCGATAGCCTTGTCCATGCGCGGGCGCGGCGTATCGACGCCCAATCCCAATGTCGGATGTCTGATCGTGCGCGACGGCCGCATCGTGGGACGCGGCTGGACGCAGACAGGCGGGCGGCCCCATGCCGAAGCCAAGGCTTTGCAGCAGGCGTTGGATCAGGCGCATGGCGCAACGGCCTATGTGACGCTGGAGCCATGCTTCCATCTGTCGCCAAGAGGGCCACGATGCGTGGACCTGCTAATCCGGGCCGGCGTGTCGCGCGTCGTCATTGCCGCGCGGGATCCCGATCCACGCACCGATGGACAGAGTATCGCATTGCTTGAGTCGCGCGGGATAAAGGTCGAAACGGGGATTCTTGCCGATGAAGCGCGTGACGCCATGGCGGGGTTCTTCCTGCGCCATCTGACTGGTCGGCCCTGTGTGACGTTGAAGCTGGCGATGTCTCTGGATGGGCGCATTGCGCTGCCGGATGGCTCCAGTCGCTGGATAACCGGCCCGGCGGCGCGCGCGCATACGCATATGGAGCGTGCACGTCATGACGCCATATTGGTGGGCGCGGGTACTATGCGCGCCGATACGCCCGGACTGGACGTGCGCCTTCCCGGGCTGGAGGGGCGTTCTCCCATGCGAGTCATGTTGGGCCATGGCGTGCCGCCAAAGGGATGGCGCGCCATCAGCGATCCGGCGGATGTTGCGACTCTGCCAGATGTGAATGACGTCATGGTCGAAGGCGGCGCGGCCACGGCTGCCGCCTTCCTGCGCAGCGACCTGGTCGATCGGCTGATCCTGTACCGCGCGCCGATCCTGATCGGGGAAGGGCGCGCATCGATCGGCGACATCGGGCTTGAGCAGTTGGACAAGGCGCATGGCCGCTGGCAGTTGCGTGACAGCCGGATGCTCGGTCCCGATCGGCTGGAGGTTTACGTGCGGGTCCGCAGCGCTTAGGGGAAGGCAATGTTTACTGGCATCATCACCGACATCGGCCATATCCGCTCGATCGAGCATCGTGGCGACATGCGTCTTACCATCGGTTGCAGCTATGACATGGACGGCGTTGCGATCGGCGCGTCGATAGCCTGTTCGGGTGTTTGCCTGACAGTTGTCGAGAAGGGGCCGGACTGGTTCGCTGTGGACGTTTCCGCCGAAACGCTATCGCGCACTGCGAAAGGGCAATGGGTCGAAGGTCAGCGCCTCAATCTGGAACGCGCGCTGAAGGTTGGCGATGAACTGGGCGGGCACATCGTGACGGGGCATGTCGATGGCGTGGGCATGTTGGTGTCAGCGACGCCGGAGGGCGACTCGACGCGGCTGTCGATTGCTGCGCCGAAGTTGTTGGCGGCCAGCCTTGCCGCGAAAGGATCAATCACCGTCGATGGCATATCGCTGACGGTGAACAGCGTGGAAGACCAGCCCGATGGCAGCGTTCACTTCAGCCTCAACATCATTCCGCATACGGCAGAAGCTACGACATTGAACGTTTTGCCAGTGGACCGGGAGTTTAATCTGGAGATCGATATCCTGGCGCGTTATCTCGACAGGATGCTGGCTGTACGCGCAATGTGATAAGCTGCCCTTGCAATCACATCGTAATGTGATTATTCCGCTGCGACATCGCTTGATGTCCTAGCAAAGGCAAGTTCCATGACCACTGCGCTTATCGAGACCCTCCGTAATCTCGTGACGGATGGCGGCGTTTCACGATCTGGACTGGCGCGCGCGGCAGGACTTCACGCCAACAGCCTGCGGCGGTTAGGCGAGGCGGATTGGAATCCCACCGCCGATACGCTGGGCAAGCTTGAATCCTATCTAGCTCGCCGTGAAGGTGGCACAGCGCTTTCGACACCCGAGGAAATCATCAACGAAGCGCGCAACGGCCGTATGTTCATTCTTGTCGATGACGAGGACCGGGAGAATGAAGGCGATCTCGTCATTCCCGCGCAGATGGCGACACCCGATGCGATCAACTTCATGGCGACGCATGGTCGTGGATTGATCTGTCTGGCGCTGACCAAGGATCGCGTCGATCAACTGGGCCTGGACCTGATGAGCCGCCATAATGGCACGCGGCATGAAACGGCATTCACCGTATCGATCGAGGCGCGCGAAGGCGTGACGACGGGCATTAGCGCAGCGGACCGGGCGCGGACCATCGCCGTCGCCATCGATGCGTCCAAAGGACCAAGCGAAATCGTGACGCCGGGGCATGTTTTTCCGCTAGTGGCGCGTCCCGGCGGCGTGCTGGTGCGTACCGGGCACACCGAGGCGGCGGTCGACGTGTCGCGCCTCGCGGGCCTCAATCCTTCCGGCGTGATTTGCGAAGTCATGAAGGACGACGGCACGATGGCGCGCCTCGACGACCTTATTCCCTTTGCGCAGAAGCATCGCCTGAAAATCGGCACGATCCGTGATCTCATCGCGTATCGCCGCCGCAACGATCATCTGGTTGAGAAGCGCGCAGAAGTCGCCTTCACGAGCAAATGGGGCGGCGAATGGAAGGCCATGACCTTCTTCAACAAGGCGACCGAGACGGAACAGGTCGTGCTTCAGAAGGGCCGTATCGACCCCGATCAGCCGACGCTCGTGCGTATGCATCAGCTTTCGCCTTTCGTCGACGCCTTCGGCGAGGAAGGGCCGCGATCCGGTTTGCTTGGCCGCTGCATGGAGATTATCGGCTCGGAAGGGGCAGGCATCGTCGTCGTGTTGAACCGCAACGCGCCAGACGCCTTTTCCCGCATGTTTCAGATGAAAGCGGCGCAGACCGCGACTGCCAGCGATATGGACGAACTGCGCGATTACGGCGTAGGCGCGCAAATCCTTGCCGAGCTTGGCGTGCATGACATGGTCTTGCTCACCAACAGCCATCACAGCCTGATTGCGCTGGACGGTTATGATCTGTCGGTGGTCGGTGAACGGCCCATCGATTGAGCGCGTATTGTTGAAGGATCATTGAGTATGGCAAAGTTTCTCATCGTCGAGGCGCGCTTCTACGAACATCTGAACGATATGCTGATCGACGGCGCGGCCACTGCCCTGGAAGATGCCGGGCACAAGCATGAGGTGTTGACGGTGCCGGGCGCGCTGGAAATACCCGGCGCAATTGCGCTCGCCGCCGAGAGCGGACGCTACGACGGCTTCATCGCCATCGGCGTGGTGATCCGTGGCGAAACCTATCATTTCGAAGTGGTGTCGAACGAAAGCGCGCGGGGATTGATGGCGCTGACGATGGATGGCCTGGCCATTGGCAATGGCATCATCACAGTAGAAAACGAGGCGCAGGCGCTTGCCCGTGCGCGCAAGACGGAAAAGAACAAGGGCGGCGAGGCGGCCAAGGCGGCGATCGCCATGCTCGCGATACGCGAGCGATTCGCCTGAGCCGCGGCGGAGCATGTCGCACTGACATGCTCCGATACCCGGCGCTCTATCAGGCAGCGGCCTCAGTCAGCGTGGGATAATCCACATAGCCTTCCGGACCTTGGCTGTACCAGGTCGCCATCGGCGGCTGAGCCAACGGAGCGCCAGTAGACAGGCGTTCCGGCAAATCCGGATTGGCGATGAACGGCCGCCCGAAGCTGATGGCATCTGCCCGGCCCGACGCCAGATCCGCCTCGGCCCGCGCTTTGTCATAGTCGCTGTTCAGGATGAGCGGTCCCTTGAAGTGCTGCCGGATGAGAGGCGACTGCCGCGGCTGATCCGTACGGCCGAAGCTGCCATCCGGCCCAGGCTCGCGTAATTCCAGAAATGCGATGCCGATCTCGTCCAGCGCCTGCGCCGCGAGGCTGAACACGCTGGCAGGGTCGCTGTCGATCACGCCCTGAGTGTCGCCGTTCGGCGAAAGGCGGACGCCCGTGCGGTTAGCGCCTGCTTCTCCTGCAACGGCCTGCGTCACTTCGCGGAGCAGGCGGATGCGGTTTTCGGCGCTGCCGCCATATTCGTCTGTGCGCAGATTGCTGTTATCGCGCAGGAACTGGTCGATCAAATAGCCGTTGGCCGCATGAATTTCGACACCATCAAACCCTGCCCGAATCGCATTGCGCGTGGCGTGGGCGTAATCCTCAAGAAGCCTGGGAATTTCGGAAAGCTCAAGCGGTCGGGCGTGTACATGGGGCTTCTTGCCTTCGTAGGTATGCGCCATGTCCGGTGCCATCGTTGCACTCGCTGAAACGGGGGCCGCGCCGCCCAGGAAGTCAGGATGAACCATGCGCCCCATGTGCCAGAGCTGAAGAACGATGCGCCCGCCGTTGCGGTGTACGGCATCGGTCACGGGTTTCCAGCCTTCGACCATCTGGTCGGTCCAGATGCCCGGTGCGAATGGCCAACCATGCCCCTCCTGACTGATCCCCGTCGCCTCGCTGATAATGAGACCCGCACTGGCGCGTTGCGCATAATAGTCGATCATCAATGGCTTCGGCACATGTTCGCGCGTGGCCCGACCGCGTGTCAGAGGAGCCATGATGATCCGATTGGGGGCGTTGATCGCGCCCAGTTTGATGGGATCGAACAGAGTGGGTGACGACATGCGCGCATTCTCCAGGCGGGTTGCAAAGTGCAACGGGACATTCGGCAGGCTGTCAGCTAGGGACGGAGCATGACCGTTTCAATAGATGCGTCCGACCTTCAGCCATCCCCTGCGCCGCGCTTTGCTTTCCTCGCACTCGTGGGGGGAAATATTGCTCTGGCCTTTGGACCGTTACTGGTGCGTTTTTCCGACACCGGCCCAGTAGCGGCGGGATTTTGGCGACTGTTGCTGGCCATTCCGGTGTTGGTGCTGCTGGCGCAATGGAAAGGAGAGGGCATCACCCGTATCGGGCGCGGTCTTTGGGTCTTCATTGTCACAGGCGGCCTGTTCTTCGCGGCGGACCTGGCAAGCTGGCACGTGGGGATCGTGCAAACGAAGATCGCCAACGCGACCTTGTTCGGCAACGTCACCAGCCTGTTGCTTCCGATCTGGGGGATCATCGTCCTGCGCCAGCGTCCCGCTTTGTTGCAGGGTGTGGCGATCATCCTGGCGATTGCGGGAACGGCGCTT
The DNA here is from genome assembly GCF_002953135.1 of Sphingobium sp. SCG-1. Taxonomy (NCBI): domain Bacteria; kingdom Pseudomonadati; phylum Pseudomonadota; class Alphaproteobacteria; order Sphingomonadales; family Sphingobiaceae; genus Sphingobium; species Sphingobium sp. SCG-1. The sequence goes on along the minus strand of NZ_CP026372.1, from coordinate 150,380 downwards.
CTGATGGGCGGCAGCTACGAACTGTCGCCACGTTATCTAACGGGCGACTTGCTCTGCATTTTGGCTGGCGTGCTGTATACGGGCTATATCCTATTGGTGCAGCGGGTGCGGCAGGCGGTGGATAGCTGGTCGTTGCTGGCGGCTTCGACGATCGCGGGTGCGGCGCCTATCCTGTTGTTCGCGATGATGCTGGGTGAAAACATCTGGCCGCAGGACTGGACACCAATCGTCATGCTGGCTTTCGTAAGCCAGGTTCTGGGGCAGGGGTTGATCGTTTATGCGATAGCCTTTTTCCCGCCGCTGGTGGTGGGCTTGACCTTGCTGGTGCAGCCGCTGATCGCCGCGACGGCCGGATGGATGGTGTTTGGCGAGACCTTGTCGACGACTGATATTATCGGCGCGATCGCCATCGCCATTGCGTTGGTGCTTGTCCGTCTTCCCGCGCGCGCCTAGATTGACCGGCATGATCGACTTGCCCGAAGATCCGACGCTCGACGAACTGCGAGCCGCTTTAGCCCCGCTGGTCGCGCGCAATGCAGCATTCGATGGATGGCGCAAGGCGGCTGTGGTAAACGCGGCAGAGCAAGCGGGCGTGAACCCCGCGATAGCCGAACTGGCATTTACCGGTGGTGCCGTGGCGATGATCGACGCCTGGTTTGCGGTCATCGATATGAAGATGGCCGAAGCGTTGCCGCTTGAGACTCTGGCGACCATGAAAATCCGTCAGCGCATCACGGCTCTGGTCGAAGCGAGGCTCAATCTGCTTGCGCGTGATCGCGAATCGTTGCGGCGGGCGCTTGCGATATTGGCGATGCCGCAGAACCTACCCCGATCGGCCCAGCTTGGCTGGCGGGCGGCGGATGTTATGTGGCGGTTGGCAGGCGATGTCGCGACAGACTACAACCATTACAGCAAACGAACCATTCTGGGCGGCGTCTATCTCGCCACGTTGCTGACCTTCATCGATGATGACAGTGAAGGTTACACGGAAACGCGTGCTTTCCTTGGTCGCCGCATCGATGGGATTATGCGTTTCGAAAAAGCGAAGGCGAGTCTTCTGCCTTCTGGCGACCGGCGCCTCAGCCTGTCGCGCTTCATAGGCCGCCTGCGCTACCCGGCAATCTAGCAGGCCTTCTCAATACCCACTGGCGCAAGCCGTGAGTTATTGATAATCAGTCGCAGCCCGCTTGTCCTGTAAGGCCATTTTGTTGCGTCTACATCTCTATCCTCTTCGTAAGCCCGGCTATGTGGAAAGCGTGGACTGGTCCGTCCTGTCGGCGGCGGAAGGCCAGCGCCTGCGGGAGTTTGGCATCTGCGAAGGCGCGAGCATAGAGGCGCTGCATCGGGGTGGCCTGCTCGGACGCGGACCGCTGGCGTGCAAGGTTGGGCGCATGACCATCGCTATGCGCCGGAACCATGCCGAAGCCATCGATGTGCGCAGCGGGCCGGACGCGCCGGAGCAATGACTACGATCCCGCTCGTGGCGCTGGTCGGCAATCCCAATGCCGGCAAAAGCGCGCTGTTCAATGCGCTGACGGGTGCGCGGCAGAAGCTCGGCAACTATCCGGGCGTCACGGTGGAGCGAAAGTCCGGGCGCATATCGCTCTCGGATGGGCGGCCGGTCGAACTGGTCGATTTGCCCGGCACCTACAGCCTCGATCCCACTAGCCCCGATGAACAGGTGACGCGCGACGTGATCCTGGGGCGTCAGGAAGGCGAGCGCCTGCCTGACGCGCTGGTGATCGTGGTGGATGCCGCGAACCTTGAAAACCATCTGCGATTTGCGCTGGAACTGATCGCGCTGGGTTTGCCGACAATCCTCGCCCTGAACATGGTCGATCTGGCGACGCGCGACGGGTTGGAACTTGATGCCAATATACTTAGCCGCGATCTTGGCGTGCCGGTGATCGCCACTGTCGCTGTGCGCAAGCGTGGTCTCGACCATCTGCGCGGCGCGCTGGACGGCTTGCTTGATGGCGGCGCGCGAGTCTTGCGGCCAGCGCGGCCGGATGTCGGCTTTGACGCCCGCCGCGCCGATGCCAGGCGTATCGCCCGTTCGGCTATCGTCGCGGAGACGCCCTCACGCAGGTTGACGGCGGCAGTGGATCGTGTGGCGTTGCACCCGTTTTTCGGACTGATCCTGCTGCTCGCACTGTTGTTCGTCATGTTTCAGGCGGTCTACGCCTGGTCCGAAGCGCCGATTGCGATGATTGAGGGTTGGGCGGCGGCCACGTCGGATGCAGTGACCGCTGCGCTGCCCGATGGGCTGCTCCGTTCCTTCCTGGTCGATGGCGTCATCAACGGCGTCGGATCGGTCGTCGTGTTCCTGCCGCAGATTCTCGTCCTGTTCTTCTTCATCCTGATGCTGGAAGCGACGGGATATATGACCCGCGCCGCGTTCATGATGGACGGGCTGATGGCGCGTGTCGGTCTGTCGGGTCGTGCCTTCATTCCGTTACTGTCCTCCTTCGCCTGCGCGGTGCCCGGCATCATGGCGACGCGCACGATCAGCGATCCCAAGGACCGCCTGACGACCATCCTGATTGCACCGCTGATGACCTGCTCGGCGCGATTGCCCGTTTATGCCGTGATTATCGGCGCATTCATTCCCGCGCGAACCGTGGGGCCGGGGATCGGCTTGCAGGGTTTGGTCCTGTTTTCGCTCTACGTCGCCGGTATCATCGGTGCGTTCGTGGTCGCGCTGGTCCTGCGGATCACGGTCACAAAGGGGAAAAGCAGCGGCTTTCTGATGGAGATGCCCAAATATCAGTTCCCCCGGCCACAGGACATACTGATCGGCCTGTGGCAGCGCGCGGTGATCTTCCTGAAGCGTGCAGGGACGATCATCTTCGCCTCGACCGTTATCCTGTGGCTGTTGCTGAGTTTCCCGAAGCCGCCGGTGGGCAGCACGGTCTCCCCCGTCTCCTACAGCATCGCCGGGCGGATCGCGGGTGGGTTGAACGTCGTAATGGCGCCGATTGGTTTCAATCGCGACATATCGCTGGCGTTGATCCCGGCAATGGCGGCGCGCGAGGTGGCGGTGTCTGCGCTTGCCACCGTCTACTCACTGGAGGCCAATGACGACGAGGCGGCGCTGGAGCGCTCGCTTGGCGACCGGCTGAAAGGGCGATGGTCGTTGCCAACTGCGCTGGCGTTCCTTGCGTGGTTCGTCTTTGCCCCGCAGTGCATCTCCACCATCGCCGTGACGCGGCGGGAGACGAACGGCTGGCGCTGGCCCGCATTCATGGTCGGATACCTGTTCGCGCTGGCCTATTGCGCGGCAGGGATCACCTTCTGGACGGCGACGGCGCTCGGTCTGGGATAAACTTCGCCGTCATCTTGTCGGAACGGATGGGCTGCCTATAAGAACGGCTTTTGCACCGCATTTCGGGAATCAACATGGCAGGCAGCGTCAACAAGGTCATTCTGGTCGGCAATCTGGGTGCCGATCCGGAAGTCAAATCGTTCCAGAACGGCGGCAAGGTATGCAACCTGCGCATCGCCACTTCCGAGAACTGGAAAGACCGGAACACGGGCGAGAAGAAAGAGCGTACCGAATGGCACACCGTCGCGATCTTTTCCGAAGGTCTGGTCGGCGTCGCCGAACGCTTCCTGCGCAAGGGCAGCAAGGTCTATATCGAGGGCCAGCTTCGCACCCGCAAGTGGCAGGATCAGTCGGGCAATGACCGCTACTCCACAGAAGTCGTGTTGCAGGGCCTGGGTTCGGTGCTGACGATGCTCGACGGCGCGCCCGGTGCCGGCGGCGGTCAGGGTGGCGGCGGTGGCGGCTATGGCGGCGGAGCGCGCTCGGGCGGCAATGATTGGGGCGGCGCGAGTGGCGGCTACGACGATGATTTCGGCGGCGGCGGCGGGCGCAGCAGCGGCGGAGGCAGCCGCGGCGGGTCGAGTGGCCCCAGCTTCGGCAACGATCTGGACGACGAAGTGCCGTTCTGACGGTGACGCGCGCGCTTGGTCTTGTGCTTGATCTCCTTTAGGGAGGCGAAAATTTTCGGGGAAAAGCCTTGATTGAACTGTTTGCCGCCACTGCCACGGGGCATCTCGATTTCACGAGTCTGGGGTTGAACCCGGTTGCGCTTGATCTCGGCTTCTTCACGTTAAAATGGTACAGCCTCGCCTATCTTGCGGGCATTCTGATCGGCTACTGGTATTTGCTGAAGCTGATCGCGCAGCCCGGCGCGCCGATGGCTCGACGCCATGCCGACGACATGATCTTCTACGCGACGCTCGGCATCATCATCGGCGGGCGATTGGCCTATGTGCTGTTTTATCAGCCCGCAATCCTCCAGAATCCAATCGACATCTTCAAGCTGTGGAACGGCGGCATGTCCTTCCATGGCGGGGTGATCGGCGTCACCTGCGGCATATTGTGGTTGTCGCGCAAAGAAGGGCTGAACTGGCTGCGTGTGCATGACTATGTCGCGTGCTGCGTGCCGTTCGGGCTGTTTTTCGGGCGTCTGGCGAATTTCGTGAACGGGGAACTGTGGGGGAAGGCGACCGATGTGCCCTGGGCCATCGTGTTCCCGACCGGCGGACCCGACCCGCGCCATCCAAGCCAACTCTATGAGGCGGGGCTGGAAGGCCTGCTGCTGTTTGCAATCCTCTGGTTCGCTTTCTGGCGGACGCAGGCGCGCTATCAGCCGGGCAAGCTCGTCGGCATATTCCTGCTAGGCTATGGCCTGTCGCGCTTCTTCGTCGAATATTTCCGCGAGGCCGACGCGCAACTCATGGAATTCGCGCAGGAAAGCGGGCTGCACATGGGGCAGTGGCTGACGCTGCCGATGATCGTCGGCGGCCTCTACCTGATCGCTACGGCCAAGGGGCGTCGCGTGCGGATCGAATCCACTGCCGGAAGCGCCAGTGTCGGATGATAGGCTGTTCCCTCAGCTAAACTTGGGGGAAAGGCTGCGGCGGCAGATCGAGGCGGGCGGTCCCATTTCCGTCGCGCATTACATGGCCGAGGCGAACGCGCAGTATTACGGAACGCGCGATCCGCTGGGCGCGGGGGGCGATTTCATCACCGCGCCGGAGATCAGCCAAATGTTCGGCGAATTTGTGGGGCTGTGCCTCGCCGATGTGTGGCAGCAGTCCGGGCGCCGCGAGGGGGCGCTTTATGTCGAGTTGGGGCCGGGGCGCGGCACGCTGGCCGTCGATGCTTTGCGCGCGATGAAGGCGGCGGCGCTGACGCCCAGGCCGCATTTCGTCGAGACAAGTCCGGTGTTGCGCGACCGGCAGCAGGCCGTCGTTCCGACCGCGACTTTTCATGATGACCTTGATACGTTGCCCGATCAGGGACCGCTGCTGGTGGTGGCCAACGAATTCTTCGACGCGCTGCCCGTGCGGCAGATGGTGCGGACGGAGGCGGGCTGGCGGGAGCGTGTGGTGATCGCTGGTGACGAAGTGCAGTTCGTGCCCATGGCCGGGTATCGGGCGACGGATGCGGCTGTTCCGTCGGCACTGGCCGATTCAGCAGTCGGGACGATCGTCGAGGTGTCCCCGGCGGCCGCGACCATGGCGCTCGCCCTTGCCAACCGGATCGCGAAGCAGGGCGGCGCGGCGCTCATCATCGACTATGGCTATGAAGGTCCGGCGGCGGGTGACACGCTTCAGGCGGTGCGTGGCCATGCACACGCCGATCCCTTCGCGGATGTGGGTGAGAGCGACTTGACCGCGCATGTCGATTTTACCCTTGTCGGCCATATGGCGCGGCAGGCGGGGTTGCAGGTGCTGGGACCGATCGGGCAAGGCGATTTCCTCAAAGCGCTTGGGATCGATGCGCGCGCGGCGCAGCTTGCGCGGCAATCGCCGGACCGGGCGGAGGAGATCACTGCGGCCCGGATGCGGCTGGTCATGCCCGAAGAGATGGGGACGTTGTTCAAGGTGATGGCGTTCGTCCATCCTGAATGGGCGCTGCCGGAAGGATTTGCATGAGCATCGAACGGATCACAGCCGCTGCGATTGGCGTGCCGCATGGCTTTCTCGGGCGGCGCGGCGGGGTATCGACGGGCCTTTATGCGGGGCTGAACGTTGGCTTGGGATCGGATGACGACCGGGCGGCAATAATGCGCAATCGGGAACTGGCGCGCGACGCCGTGCTGCCGGGCTCCTCACTGGTGACGGTGCGGCAAGTGCATTCGCCCGATGTCGTGACGGTGGCGGAGGCTATTGCGGAAGATGCGCGCCCAGCCGCCGATGCGCTGGTGACGGATCGGCCGGGACTGCTGCTGGGCATATTGACCGCCGATTGCGTACCGGTGCTGTTCGCCGATGTGCAGGCGGGCGTCGTCGGTGCCGCCCACGCAGGATGGAAGGGCGCGCTGCATGGCGTGACGGATCGGACGATTGCGGCGATGGAGGCGCTCGGTGCGGATCGCGGGCGGATTGCCTGCGCAATCGGGCCTTGTATCGGCCGTCGTTCCTACGAAGTTGGCGACGATTTCGCGCAGCGGTTCGAGGACGCCGACCCGGAAAATGAGCGCTTTTTCGGTATGGGCAAGCCGGGCCACCGGATGTTCGACATCGAAGCCTATGTGGCGGCACGGCTGGCCAAGGCAGGCGTGGGGAGAGTCGAGGCGATGAGCGAGGATACTTGCGGCCAGCCGGAGCGTTTCTTCAGCTACCGGCGCTCCTGCCTGAATGGGGAGGCGGGATATGGGCGGCAGATATCGTTGATTGGGCTGGAGTGACATACCGCAGGGATTGACGATCAAGGACATAAGGTTTCAAATCAGGGTTATTAAATTACAGCGCTTATTGCGCCGAGAGGATGACCATGGCCAACGAAACACCTGAGAATACGTCCGCGACAACTGAGGCGGAGCTGACCGGCACCACGCCCCGCCGCCGCCCCAAGCCCGACATCATGGAAATCGGCGGACGCAAACTGAAGCCTGCCACGCTGATGATGGGGCATGGCTATGACCCGGCATTGTCGGAAGGTTCGCTGAAGCCGCCGATCTTCCTCACCTCCACCTTTGCCTTCGAAAGTGCCGCGGCAGGCAAGCGGCATTTCGAGGGCGTGACTGGTATCCGTCCGGGCGGTTCCGAAGGCCTCGTCTATTCGCGCTTCAACGGTCCCAATCAGGAAATCGCCGAAGATCGTCTTGCCGTGTGGGAGGATGCTGACGACGCCCTGCTGTTCTCCAGCGGTATGTCGGCCATCGCGACCACGCTGCTGGCGCTTGTGCAGCCCGGCGACGTGATCGTCCATAGCGCGCCGCTTTATGCCGCGACGGAGGGATTGATCGGGCGCATCCTCGGCAAATTCGGGGTGCAGTGGATGGACTTTCCTGCGGGTGCGACTGAAGGGGAAATTGGCGCAGTCGTTGAAGCGGCGAAGGCCAAGGGCCGCGTCGCGATGATCTATCTGGAAAGCCCCGCTAATCCGACCAACGTGCTTGTCGATGTAGAATCGGTAGTTGCGCGGCGCAACTTCCTATTCTCGGGCGAGGGGCATCAGCCGCCGATCGTGATCGACAACACGTTCCTCGGGCCGCTGTGGCACAAGCCACTGGCGCATGGCGCGGATCTGGTCGTCTACAGCCTCACCAAATATGCCGGCGGGCATAGCGATCTGGTCGCCGGCGGCGCGCTGGGCAATCAGAAGCTGATCGATGCGATCCGGATGATGCGCAACACCATCGGCACCATCCTCGATCCGCACAGCGCGTGGATGCTGCTGCGGAGCCTCGAAACGCTGGAATTGCGGATGAGCCGGGCGGGCGAGAATGCGGCCAAGGTGTGCGCATGGCTGCGCGATCAACCGCAAGTGGAGAAGATCGTCTATCTGGGTTTCCCATCCGACGCGCGGCAGCAGGACATCTACGACCGCCACTGCACCGGCGCGGGATCGACCTTCTCGCTGTATCTCAAAGGCGGTGAGGCGGAGAGCTTTGCGTTCCTCGACGCGCTGAAGATTGCGAAACTCGCGGTCAGCCTGGGCGGGACCGAGACCCTCGCCAGCCATCCCGCCGCAATGACGCACTTGTCGGTTCCGGCGGAGCGCAAGAAGGCGCTGGACATCGGTGACAATATGGTGCGGATCTCGATCGGCTGCGAAGATGCGGATGATCTGATCGCGGACTTCGCGCAAGCATTGAAGGCAATGGGTTAGGCGATCCCCTTCATCTTTCGGAAGGCGTCGAACTGTTCAAGAAAGCGGTCGATGTCCGCCTTTGACAGGTAATAAGGCGTGCAGAGCCGCAGCTTACTCGGTTCGCCGCCGCGGACGCGGATCTGGTGGTTCTTCCAGAGCCATTCCTGTAATTCCATGCGCGAAACCGGGGGAACGTTCACGGTTGCAATGGCGCAGCGCATGGCGGGATCGGGCGAGGTCCAGGATTGCGCGCCGCGCTCCATCATCGCGGCATGGAGATAGTCGGCAAGATAGCGGTGGCGCCGTTCTATCCGCTCGATACCGATGGATTGGGCCAGCGCGATGGCGGCGTTGAGACCCATCATCGTCGGGATGTTGGCCGAGCCTATCTGCATGTAGCGGTCCGCCATGCGGGTCGGATCGTCCCAGCCGCCGGTCGCCACCGTATTCCACACGCGATTCATCACTGCCTCGTCGCGCAGGTAGAGGAATCCAGTACCCTTCGGTGCGAAAAGCCATTTATGCATCGACCCGGTATAGAGGTCGCAACCGATATCGTTGAGGTCGATGGCTATCATGCCGGGAACATGCGCGCCGTCGAAGGCGGAGATGATGCCTTTTGACCGGGCCAGCGCGGCGATCTGCTTGGCGGGCAGGATGACGCCCGTCGCCGTGCTGATATGGCTGACGAAGATGATCCGGGTGCGCGGCGTGATCGCGTCGTTGATGCGGTTGAGGATCTCATCGGGATTCTTTGGCGCTTTGGGCATCGCGAATTTCCTGACGACGATACCATAGCGCTTGGCGCGCAGAACCCAGGGCTGCTCTCCGCTGCCATGCTCCTCGTCACTTATCAGTACCTCGTCGCCCGCCTTCATGTCGAAGCCATTAGCGATGTAGCTGTTGGCTTCGGTACAGTTGCGCAGGATCGCCATCTGATCGACATGCGCGCCCATGAAGTCGGCGAAGGGCTTGCGAAACTCGACCCAGGGACCATAGCCCCAGATCGGATAATCTTCCGATCCCGCCTGCGTCATCTGCTCCGTCAGTTCATAGCTGTCGAACACGGCCTTCAGCACGGGACGCGGGGAGGAGCCAACGGTGCCGTTGTTGAGGTTCACGACATTCTTGGGGATCAGGAACTGCTTGCGGAGGGCGGCCCAATAGGCATCCTCATTGCTGTCGTAGAGGCCAGCGGCGGGCATGGAGATCGGTTGCATGGCGGCGGCGAAGGCTGCGCTGCCGGTCGGCAAAAGTACGCCCGCGGTCGCGGCAGTAGCCATGAAAGAACGGCGGTCCAGCATCCTCGCCTCTCCGGAGATCAGAGGCGAAGATGCCCCCGACCACGTAAAACGAGGAGAGTGGGGAAAACCACAGGCTGGAACAGCCGAAATTGAAGTCTCGTTAGCGGCCGAACGCCGGTATTTGGCCCGAGCCCTTGGAGAATTGTCGAGCAAGAACTGCGATGGCGGCGAGGATCGCGAACACTCCGGCCGAGATGAAGGCTGGCAGATAACTGCCAGCCTGCTCCCGAATGAGGCCTGCGCCGAATGCTGCGGTGGCGGCGCCAAGTTGGTGGCCGACCATGATCCAGCCGAAGACAATAGGCGCCTGCGCTTCGCCGAAGGCTTGATTGGTGAGCTTCATCGTTGGGGGAACCGTCGCAATCCAGTCGAGGCCGTAGAAGATCGCGAACGCCGCGAGGCTGATCGGGCCAAAGTCGAGAAACGGAAGGGCGATCAGCGACAAGCCTCGCAGCCCGTAATAGACGAACAGCAAGCGGCGCGGATCATAGCGGTCGGTGAGCCAACCCGAGGCGGTGGTGCCGATCAGGTCGAAGAAACCCATCATCGAGAGCAACCCCGCCGCCGCCACGGGCGCGATGCCATGGTCGCCGCAGAACGCGATCATGTGGACGCCGATCAGGCCATTGGTCGTCAGACCGCAGACGAAGAAGGTGCCGAACAGCAGCCAGAACATCGGTACGCGGGCGGCAGCGGTGAGCGCGGAGACAGCGCCTCCTGCGGTGCGCGCCTGTTTGATCGGCGAAGGCGGGATGCTCTCTGGAGTCTCGCCGATGCGCGTGGCACCGACATCGGAGGGACGCTCCGGCATGAAGAAGGCGACAATCGGGATAAGGAGCAGGCATGCCAGACTGACGGTCAGCACCACGGGCTTCCACGCGCCTTCGCGAGTGAGCCAAGCCAGCGCCGGCAGGAACACAAGCGCGCCGGTCGCCGCGCTGGCGCTGAGCAGGCCCATTGCGAGCCCCTGATGCTTGGCAAACCAGCGATTGACCACCGCAGCGCCGAGGACCGTGGCGATAGCGCCGCTGCCGATCCCCGACAGCACGCCCCATGTGGCGACATAATGCCAGGGAAGGCTCATCCACTGGCTTGCGAATGTCGCCGCCGCCATCAATCCGATGCCCGCCAGCATCGTCCGCCTGATCCCGAGCGACATCATTAGCGCGGCGGCAAACGGTCCGGCCAAGCCGTAGAGGAAGATGCCGGTGGCGGCAGTCAGCGATGTCGTGGCGCGGCTCCAGCCGAAGTGCAGCTCCAGCGGCACCATCATGACGCTGGGGGCCGAGCGCAGTCCTGCCGCGACGAGCAGCGACACGAAGGTAATGGCGAGGACGAACCCGGCCGGATGCCAGCGAAGAAGTGGACGGCGAAATTGAGTCATGATTCCGCCTTTACCGACAATTGAACCAGCGTGTTCAGTGTCGCTTGCAGGCTTTGCCACTCGGCGACGCCAAGCTCATCGACGAACCGCGACTGAGTGGCTTCCCATGCCGGTGTCGCTCGCTCCAGCGCAGCGCGACCGGCGTCGGTCAGGTGTGCTATCTTCGAGCGTTTGCCATCCGGGATGATCTCAGCCCATCCTTCCCGGATAACGGGCGTGATCGTCCGGTAGAGCGAGGTGCGGTCCATCACCAGTCGCTCCGCCAGACGGCTGAGCACGATTTCGCCTCGGGCAAGATTACGCAGGATCGCGAATTGGGTGGTCGTCATGCCCTGCTCCGACAGCGCATCGTCATAGACGCGCGTGATGGCGCGGGATGCTTTGCGGAGGGCGGTGCAGGCGCAGACAGAAGATTGATGCATATGCATCGATTAATTGGGGTGCGCGGGACTGTCAATGTCCGGTTATGACTTCAGACCCAATCGATGCGCGGCCACCCCTTCTCCACTGCCAGCCGCGCCAGAGCCTTATGCGGATTGGCGGCATGGGGTTCATCAGCGAAGTCGAGCATCGGCGCATCCGACACATGATCGGAATAGGCGCGGATGTGCGTGGTGGCACGAGCGATGCCATGGCGCGCCATCCATGCCTCGATCATCCGCAGCTTGCCTTCATCATAGCAATTCTCCCCGGCGATCCGGGCGCGGAGGTAAGTCAGATCCTGGCTCAGATGATCGGTGGCGATTACGGTGTCGAAGCCGAGGCGTCTTGCGATGGCTTCGACATAGAGGCGATAGGAGGCGGTCGCGAGAACGAGATGATAGCCATCCGCGCGATCCTGCGCGATCTGAGTCAGCGCGCCCTTGCGGATGTTACCCGCCATCACCTTATCCGCATAGCTTTCCAGATGGGATGTCAGACGCTCCCGCCGGACCTTGTGCCCGATCATAAGCGTCTGGTTCCATTCCTTGACGCGCGATCGCGGTATGAGCCGCAGGATGTAAGCGAGCATCACCAGCGGCACCAGCGGCAGAAAGATGAGCCGCCAGGGGGAGAGCGCCAGAGCGATGTGCATCAGGAAGCCGCTATATGTGCCCGTCACGGTGACGGTGCGGTCCATGTCATACAAGGCAATTTTGTGAACGGGACCGACAGCGACCGGATTGTCGCATGAGGCGCTGGTTTCCATGCCGCTTCCGAAACTTTCCTGCCTGCCCCACGTTCTGTCGTTGAGATGGGCCGTTTCGGCTTGCCGTGCAACCGATAATGGACCAGATACTCCAGCCAGATGATGCAACCAGCAGACCTTCAGGAGGATATGCGCGACGGCGGCGCTGTCGTCCGTCTATCAGGCAATCTGGCGGTTGCGCATCTGGGCACTCTGCCCGACCGGCTGGATGCGATCGGCGGACCCGTGAGCCAGGTCGATCTGGGCAATGTCGAGCATCTCGACACGATCGGGGCCTGGACGGTTCATCGGTTCGCGAGCCGTCATAATGCGGAAATTTCCGGTGCAAGCGAAGATGCGACGCGTCTGATCGCCGAAGTGGGGCGCGACGAGCAGCAGATTTCGATCCGTCCTGATGCTACACCGCCGTTGCTGCGCGTGCTGGGCGAGATCGGGGCGGCAACGCGCACGGCAGGCAGCACGCTGCTAGGACTCCTTGGCTTTTTCGGCGCCACTTTAATTACGTCGTGGATGCTGATCCGGCACCCGCGGCGGTTGCGCTGGAACGCTATCGTCCAGCGGCTTGAAGTCGTCGGCGTGTCCGCGCTGGCGATCATCGGCCTGATGAGCTTCCTGATCGGAATCGTCATTGCGCAGCAGGGATCGGTGCAGTTGCGCCAGTTCGGTCTGGAAGTGATGACGATCAACCTGGTCGGACGGCTGACGTTTCGCGAACTTGGCGTGCTGATGACTGCTATCATGGTTGCCGGGCGTTCCGGTTCCGCCTTTGCGGCGCAGATCGGCACGATGAAACTGACCGAAGAGATAGACGCGATGCGGACGATCGGCGTGTCGCCGATGGAGGCGCTGGTGATGCCGCGCGTCATCGCGGCGGTTGTGATGATGCCGCTGCTGGGTTTCTATGCCTCGATCGCTGCGATCATCGGGGGCGGGTTCCTGTGCGCCGTGGCGCTGGATATCCCTCCGGTCACCTTCGTCCAGCGACTGCGTGAAGTGGTGCCGATCACGGACATCTATGTCGGCATGATAAAGGCCCCGGTCTTTGGCCTGATCATCGCCATGTGCGGTTGCTTTCAGGGGATGCAGGTCAAGGCCAATGCGGAGGAAGTCGGCAACCGCACGACCGCAGCCGTTGTGCAGGCGATCTTCCTCGTCATCGTGTTGGATTCGTTCTTTGCCGTATTCTTCACTTGGGTAGGCTGGATATGACGGCCGAGGAAGAGACAGCTATGGAGGCGGAGCGGCGGCTGGAGGAGGCGGTGCAGGCGTCCGACGTCGCCATTTCGGTGCGTGGCCTCCGCAACAGCTTCGGCGACCAGACGGTGCACGAGAATCTCGACCTTGACGTGCGCAAGGGCGAGATATTGGGCGTGGTCGGCGGGTCGGGCACGGGCAAATCGGTACTGATGCGCTCTATCATTGGTTTGCAGACGCCCGATGCCGGCGAAGTCAACGTTTTCGGCGAGTCGATGGTAGGGCGGCTGGACGATGAGGCAGCCCTTGCGATCCGCAAGCGCTGGGGCGTGCTGTTCCAAGGTGGGGCGCTATTCTCGACGCTGACGGTCGCCGAGAATGTGGAAGTGCCGCTACGTGAATATTACCCCAACATCGGCGCGCGGCTCCGCGATGAGATTGCCGCTTTCAAGATTCGCATGACGGGTCTGCCGCCCGAAGCCGGGCCCAAATATCCGTCCGAGCTGTCGGGCGGTATGCGCAAGCGGGCCGGGTTGGCCCGCGCGCTGGCGCTCGATCCGGACCTCTTGTTCCTTGACGAGCCGACGGCGGGACTGGACCCTATCGGCGCGGCCGCGTTCGACGAACAGACGCGGCAGTTGCAGCAGACGCTGGGCCTGACGGTGTTTCTCATCACCCATGACCTCGATACGCTGTTCTCGATCTGTGACCGAGTGGCGGTGCTGGCCGACAAACGCGTGATCGCGGTCGGGACGATCGAGGAACTGCTGGCCATGGATCATCCGTGGATACAGGAATATTTCAATGGACCGCGCGGGCGCGCCGCGGTCTCCGCGCAGCAGAAACCCAAGCGGGAATTTGCCAGCGGCGCGCAGGCGGAAGGGCAATAGGCTATGGAAACACGTTCGAACAATGTGCTCGTGGGATCGGTGGTGCTGCTGTTGCTCGCCGCGATCATGATAGCGGCCTTCTGGTTCTCCCGCGTGGCGGGTGGTGACGACGTTGAATATGACATCTACTTCAAGCAGTCGGTGAACGGCTTGGCCAAGGGGTCGGCGGTCACGTTTGCGGGCGTGCCGTCGGGGCAGATCAAGGACATCGAGCTGTGGAAGCGCGATCCGGGCTTCGTGAAGGTGCGGATCACGGTGAAGGAAGGCACGCCCATTCTTCAGGGCACGACCGCGACCATTCAGGGCAGTTTTACGGGCCTCTCGGAGATCGTGCTGGACGGTGCGGTCAAGGGTGCGCCGCCGATCGTGTGCCCGGAAATTAATGCCGCCGCGGCTTGCCCTGATGGCGTGCCGGTGATCCCGACCAAACCGGGGGCATTCGGTGAATTGTTGAACAGCGCGCCGCAATTGCTCCAGCGCCTTTCGACCCTGACCGAGCGCCTCACGGAAATGCTGAGCGATAAGAACCAGCAGAGCATTTCAGGCATTTTGGCCAATGTCGATCGCCTGTCCGGCAATCTGGCCGATCGTGGGCCGGAGATCGCTGCGACTTTGGCGGAAACGCGAGTGATGGTGCAGAAGGCGGGCCTTGCGGCAGACGAGATCGCGAAGTTGACGGCGACGACGAACTCGTTGCTGAACGAGGAAGGCCGGCCGTTGATCGGCGACTTGCGCAAGACGATCCAGTCGGCCAGCCACAGCATCGAAACGTTAGACAAGACGGTGGCCGAGGCACAGCCGGGCGTGCGTGCTTTCTCGCAACAGACGATGCCGGAAGTGGGCCTGCTGGTACGCGACCTGCGTGAAATGACGCGCTCGTTCCGCGCGATTTCGGAGAAACTGGACCAGCAGGGGGCGGGATCGCTGATCGGATCGCCCAAGCTGCCGGACTATAAGAAATGAGAAGGGTTCATTCGATGATCCGTAATACGAGAATCCTGCTTCCCGTGCTGGCGGCGCTGTCGCTCTCCGCCTGCGTATCCTTCGGGAGCAAGCCGCCCGCGCAATTGCTTTCGCTCAGTTCTGACGCGCGAGTCGTGGCGGGCACGGAGAGGACGAGCGCAGCGGGTACGAGCATCACCGTGCTGGCGCCCGAAACGCCCAAGAAGCTGGATACCGTGCGCGTGCCAGTGCAGGTGAACGCGACTTCGGTCGCTTATGTGCAGAATGCGCAGTGGGTCGATAGCCCGCGCCAGATGTTTCAGCACCTGCTGACCGAGACGATTGCGGCGGGGGGCAATACGCTGGTGCTCGATCCGGGCCAGTATAGCACCGATCCCGGTCGGCGGTTGCTCGGTGAGCTGATCGACTTCGGTGTGGATGCGCAGACTAACATGGCGGTCGTCACCTACGACGCAACGCTGGCGCCGGGCGGCGGCGCCGCTGTGAAGCGCAAGCGTTTCTCCGCCAGCGTGCCGGTGGGGACCATCGACGCGGCCAGTGTCGGCGCGCCGATCAACCAGGCGGCGAACAAGGTCGCGGCGGAAGTGGCGGCGTGGGTAAGCGCGAGCTAAATTCCGCCCTCCTGCGAAAGCAGTAGTCTGGTGCTCGTCAATCCAGACTTTTGGTCACTTGCTCTATGACATCCTTGGACAAGCCCGGCGTTGCGAGGATGCGCTCCAGTTCGGCGCGCATTGCCTGGCCACGCTGGGCCCCGAACCGGCGCCAGCGACCCAATGGCGGCACCAGTCGCGCGGCGGTCTGCGGATTGAGCGGGTCCAGCGCGATGATGATGTCGGCGACCATGCGATAGCCTTCGCCATTGCCCTGATGGAAGCCCCACTGGTTCGCCGCGAACGCACCGAAAAGCGAACGCACCCGGTTGGGATTGCCGAGCGTGAAATCCTTGTGCTGGCCTAGTTCCCGGACGATCGCCAGCGTGTCGAGGTGGAAGGACAGCGCCTGTGTCTGGAACCATTTGTCCAGCACCAGCGGATCGTCGGCATAGCGATTGTAGAAGATGTCCAGCGCAGCTTCGCGGCGATCTCCGGTGCCATTGGCGAGGACCGACAGCGCACCCTGCCGCTCGGTCATATTGTCGGCACGGTCGAATTGCGTAAAGGCGACATCGTCCGCATCCACAGCGCCCGACGCTGTGAGGTAGTTCAGTGCGGTGTTGCGCAGCTTGCGTGCTCCCTTGGCGGCGGAGGATAGCGAAAAGCCATTGGCTTCGGTGCGGGCGTGGAGATCGCGCCAGACGGTCTCCAGCGTCTTGCCGATCTTCGTCTGCAACCGCTCGCGCGCGATATGGATCGCGTCGGGATCGACCATCATCATCTGGTCGCCGATGTAGCTTTCGCTCGGCAGGCGGATCGCCTCGGCAATGAAGGCGTCGTCCAGTGCGGCGTCGGCTACCGTGTCGCGGATAGCGGCGATAACGGGCGCGTCGTCCATCGCCTGACCCGCCACGGTGCCGACCAGCACATTGACCATCAACTGCTGCATCGCTTCGTAGCGGGCAAAGGGATCGTCATCATGCGCGGACAGGAAAGCGAGATCCTGCTGGCTGCGGTCGCTTTCGATGACGACCGGGGCGGAGAAGCCGCGGTTGATCGACAGGACAGGTTGTGCCGCAAATCCCGGAAAGCGGAACGTCTGCTCCGCCTGCGTCAGCATCAGCGTTTCGTCGCCATGATGCGCGTCCGTCGCGCGGTCGAACAGCGCGACGCGGATCGGCATGGCCATGGGTTTCTTGACCGGCTGACCGGGCGTAGGGGGGACAGTTTGCGAAAGCGTCAGCAGGGCCTCGCGGCTGACCGGGTCATGCGACAGAAGCGCCCGGACGCGCGGCGTGCCCGCCTGTTCGTACCAGAGACGGAACTGTGTGAGGTCGATCTGACCGCCGTCCTCCATCGCTTTCACGAAATCCTCGCAAGTCGCGGCCTGCCCGTCGTGCCGGTCGAAATAGAGGTCGGTGCCCGCGCGGAACCGTTCCGGCCCCAGCATCGTATGCATCATCCGGATGATCTCCGCGCCCTTGTTGTAGATGGTCGCGGTGTAGAAGTTCGATATTTCCATATAGGATTCGGGGCGGATCGGATGCGCCAGCGGCCCGGAATCTTCCTGAAACTGCGCAGCGCGCAGGATGCGGACGTCGTCGATGCGCTTGACGGCGGGCGATCCCATGTCGGCGGAGAAAGTCTGGTCGCGGAAGACAGTGAAGCCTTCCTTCAACGAGAGCTGGAACCAATCGCGGCAGGTGACGCGGTTGCCCGACCAGTTGTGAAAATATTCATGCGCCACCACGCCTTCCACGCCATCGAAGTCGATGTCGGTCGCGGTCTCGGGATCGGCGAGGATGTAGCGCGAATTGAAGATGTTGAGGCCTTTGTTCTCCATCGCGCCGAAGTTGAAATCGGCGACGGCGACGATGTTGAATACGGCCAGATCATATTCGCGGCCATAGACCCGCTCGTCCCAGGCCATCGAGTCCTTCAACGCCTTCATCGCGTGGGTGGTGCGGGGCAGATCGGCTTGCCTGACCCATATGCCGAGCGATACTTCGCGGCCCGACATGGTGGTGAAGCTGTCGGCGTTGCAGGCAAGGTCCGCTGCGACCAGCGCGAAGAGATAGCAGGGCTTCAAGAACGGGTCGTTCCATTGCGCCCAGTGACGGCCCCCTTCCAGATCGCCCGATCCGACGGGGTCGCCATTGGCAAGCAGCACAGGATAGAGCGCCTTGTCTGCCTCCATCCGCACGCTGTAGCGCGACAGCACATCGGGGCGGTCGGGGAAGAAGGTGATCCGGCGGAAGCCCTGCGCCTCGCATTGCGTGCAGAGCAAGCCGCCTGACGCATAAAGCCCCATCAGCTGGGTGTTGGTGGTGGGCGACAGTTCGACCAGCGTTTCCACTTCATGGGCCGCGCCGGGGAGTGCGATGACGAGGGCGCCCGCCTCCATTGACCATTGGTCAGCGGTGAGTTCCACGCCATCGACGCGGATCATGCGCGGCATCAACCCATCGCCGTCCAGCCGCAACGGATCGCTATGTGCGCCATTACGTACCACCGAAAGCTTCGCGCGTACCTGGGTCGCTGCAGCGTCTAGCCGGAAGTCGAGCGCGACATCGGGCACCAGCCATGCGGGCGGGCGATAATCGGAACGGTGAATGACGCTGGGGGCAGCGGCGGCGGTGGATTGGATGTCGGCCATGCGCCTTACCTATGCGCGGGCGGACCGGGGGGCAATGATAGGCATGCGATAAATGGATGTTTTTGCGGGAATGTGTAGGAAGGACGCGATGAGACATATGCTGATCTTCGGACTGGGCTATACGACGGGGCGGCTAGCGCGACGGCTGATCGGCGATGGATGGCGCGTTACTGCGACACGGAGAGATGCCGTGGATGGGGCGTTGGCCTTTGATGATGCCGACGCGGTGCGGACGAGCCTGGCGACAGCGACGCACATCATCTCGTCCGTGCCACCGGGCGATGACGGGCGCGACCCGGTGCTGACGCGCTATGGCGCGGACATCATGACGTCACCGACGCGCTGGATCGGCTATATCTCCGCGACCGGCGTTTATGGCGATACGGGCGGGGCATGGGTGGACGAGCGCGCACCGATCGGCCATGGCAGACGCGGCGCACGGGCGGAGGCCGACCTCGCCTGGGGCGGCGTGCGTGACGATGTGCGCGTCTTTCGGCTGCCCGGTATCTATGGGCCGGGGCGATCCGCAATAGATCGCCTGCTGGACGGACGGGCGCGGCGGATCGACTTGCCGGGGCAGGTGTTCAGCCGGGTGCATGTCGATGACATCGTCTCGGGCATAGTCGCGGGGTTCGAGGGGCCGCCGGGCGTCTATAATCTGGCGGACGACTATCCGTGCAGCCAGAATCGCGTGATCGAAGCCGCATGTGCGCTGAGCGGACTTCCGCTGCCGCCGCTGCTCTCACTGGAAGAAGCGAAGCTCACGCCGATGGCGCGGGGCTTCTATGGGGAGAACCGCCGGATCGCGAACGGCAAGGCGAAGCGGCTGCTGCGCTGGACTCCTCGCTATCCGACCTATCGCGAGGGCTTGGCGCGCATCGCGATGACCATGCCGGCGATCGACAGCGCCGCGCCTGCCGCCGCCAGCGTCGACCAGCGATAGCTTTCGAACAACGTCGAAAGCAGCATGGCGATCACAGGGACCAGAACGCCGGAATAGGCGGCGCGGCCCGCTCCGATCTGCTGGATCAGGCGAAAATAGAGCGGGAAGGTGCAGACCGACCCGGCGATCGCAAGATAGACGACGCCCGCAACATAAGCCGGACGCGAGTCCAACACCGGCGACCCACTAGTGATCCAGGCCAGCGCCGCGTCCATGACGCCACCCAGCAGCATTGCCCAGGCAAGGAGGCTGATGATCGGCAGGCGGCGGGCTATCGGCGATCCCTGCATCACATTGGAGACCGATGCCGCCAGCAAACCGCAGAGTGAGAGTCCGATCCCGGTCAGCACCGCCCCCGGCGCGACGTCGGCATAGCGATATTCGCGCAGGAAAAGTAGCGTGACTCCGCTGACCGCGACCACCGATCCCAGAATGAAGTTCCGGCTTACCGGTTGGCGGAACGCGATCCATGCGAACAGGCTGTTTGGGATCAGCAGCAGCGCGTAGAATACCGCGACGACGCCGGATGTCAGCACCAGCTCGGCACGATACACGAAGTTGAAGTTGAGCATGAACTGCGTTGCGCCCAGGCCCGCAGCGAAGGCGATGCCCCTCCCCCCGATCCACAGCGGCAAGCGGCGGATGCGTGCCAGCACGAACATCCCGACGCTCGCCAACAGGAAACGATAGGCGACGGACCAGCTTGGCGGCACCGCGCTCACCTGATCGCGGATGACGAGCCATGTCGACCCCCAGATCAAGGTGACGATCGCGAAGGGAATGAGTATGCCGGGGCTGAGCAGCGATGGCGCGTGGTGGTCGCGTCCCGTGCTGGCGCTCATATCGTAATCATAGGGCAGCGATGGCGTTGGCGAGCGGCTGCACGTCCTTCGCTTCGTGGTGCCAGCATGTCACGAGCCGGGCCGCGCCTTCGCCCCAGTCGTAGAAGTCGAAGCCTTGCGCGCGCAGAGTGGCGGCTTCTTGAGCAGTCACACGCAGGAAAATTTCATTCGCTTCCACGAGATGCATACAACGTGCTCCTGCCGCCTCAGCGATGATTCGCGCGGCGGCATTGGCGGCGCGTGCATTGTCGAGCCACAAATCTCCCTCCAGCATCGCCAGCAACTGCGCGGCGAGGTAGCGACCTTTCGAAAGGAGGTGTCCGGCGCGCTTCCGGCGGCGCAGCGTGTCGGCCGCCAGCGCGGGATCGAAGAAGATCAGCGCTTCAGCCGTCATGCCACCATTCTTGACGAAGCCGAAGGACAGGGCATCGACGCCTGCCCGCCACGTCAGGTCCGCGGGGTGGCAACCCAGCGTCGCAACGGCGTTGGCGAAACGCGCGCCGTCCATGTGGAAGCCAAGGCCGTGTTCGCGGCAGAGTGCCCCAAGGGCCGCGACTTCGGCTGGTGAATAGACGCGGCCATATTCGGTAGCGTTGGTGATGGTAAGCGCGTGCGGCTGCACCTGATGCACATCGTTGCGGATGGCGGAAAGGCGGCTCTGTAGCGCATCAGGCGAAATCTTCGCGCCATCGCCCGGAACCGTCATCAGCTTCGCGCCATGGGTGAAGAACTCCGGCGCCCCGCCTTCGTCGGTTTCGACATGCGCCTCCTCATGGCACAGCACGCCACCGAAGGGCGGGCATAGTGCCGCCAAGGCGAGACAGTTGGCGACCGTGCCTGTCGTGACCCACAAGGCCGCGACGTCCTTTTCGAATAGCCGAGAGAACGAATCGCTGAGTCGCGCGCTCCACGCGTCGCCATCATACGCCGTGTCGACATGGTCGGCGTCTGCCAGCGCGGAGAGAATCTGAGGGGAAACGCGCGCGGCATTGTCGGAAAAGAAGTGCATGGCGGCCTCCATGCGACGCCACGCGATATGGGTCAACGTCCGACCGCAAACGTCAGCGTTTACCGGCGTTTATAACCATTATGGACGATAACTCAGGTCGTCGCAGGCGGTGCTGCGGCCAGTCGTTAAACCCAGTTTAAGGGCATCGGAACGCTTCTGTAACGCTCAACGTCATTTTGTCGTGAATATGCAGTTAACGTTACTGCACAGCGAAGGCTTCACAGGTTCCGGACTATCCGAAGGCAACCTCGGACAGGAACCTAAGCCAATGTATTTGACCGTTAATAACCTGGATCTCAACTTGAGCTTAAACCCCAACAGCTGGATTGGTTCCCACAAGGCAGGAACAATTCTCGGAAGCATCTACAACGATGTGTTCTATGGCATTTCAGGCGACCGGATGTACGGCGGTTCGGGGGACGACCATTATTATGTGTGGGACCAGAACTACTCCGTTACGGAGTATGCTGGCCAAGGCATCGATACCCTCTACAGCTATGCCTACACTCCGATAACGCTGTCCGCGAACGTCGAAAACCTGGTGCTGGCCGGTGCGGGCGCGAAGATGGGTTTCGGTAACGGCCTCAACAACATCATCACCGCGGGGTCGGTCGGCGCCTATATGAACGCCGGCAAAGGCAATGACGTGCTGGTCGGCGGCGCGGGCATGGATACGATGGTCGTCAAGGCGGGTGAAGGGTCGGACACCGTCTACAACTTCACCTCGGGTAAGGATCTGATCCGGCTCGACGGCTTCGATATCGGTAGCTTCAAGAACCTGATGGCACATGCGACGCAGCAGGGATCGGATGTGCACTTCGACCTTGGCAATGGTGAAGAGTTGATGGTGCGCGGCGCGACGGTCGGCAGCTTCAAGGCGACTGACTTCGCGTTCCTGAACGACAGCGCGATCGTAGTCGACACGCCCGCGTCGCGACCCACGACAGGGCAGAACACCTTGAGCGGCACCCATGCCGGACAGACCAGCAATGGCTGGTACGCGATCAACAACGCCTGGAACTCTGCCAGCCTGAAGTACGGCACGGATTATACCAACAGCGTTTCCTACACATACAAGGATCTCTCGAAGGGTACGACCTTCAACTGGGATTTCCCCACGCTGACGCTGGCCGAAGGCGCTGCGGGCAATGTGCTCGCCTATCCCGACCTGCTGTTCGGTGCTTCGCCTTTCTCGGGCGGCACCAATCCTGGCGACAAGGCGCAGGTGTTTCCGGTGCAGATCAGCAAGCTCAACGCATTGACCGCCGACTTCGACGTTGCGTTCAATGGCGACACCAGCGGCTTCAACGTGGCCTTCGACATCTGGCTGACGAACAAGCCGGGCGGCGACGCCTCCACCGTCACCAACGAAATAATGGTGTGGCTGCACAAGGGCAATTTCGAAGCGTTCGGCGACAAAATCGGCACCTATCAGGACGGCGATTTCGTTGGCACTATCTACCGTGCGCCGGGGACGCATTACACCGCGATCGTCGCCAATAGCGACACGCCGGTCGGCAAGCTCGACATGGTGAAGCTGTTTGATACGCTGATCGAGATGGGGATCGTCAGCAAGGACGAGTATCTCGCCATGTCGCAACTCGGGGCCGAAGTGGTCTCTGGTTCAGGCACGCTGACCATCAATCACCTGGCCTATGATGTGCAGACCACGAACAGCGACGGCACGATCAAAACCCAGCATGTGACAGGCACCGGTACGACAACGCAAGTCATCGATCCCGTTACCGAGATCGAGGGTACGAACGGCGCTGATGTGCTGGAAGCGACGGCGACGAAATCGATTGTGCATGCGCTGGACGGCAACGACACGCTGATCGCGAGCAATGGCACTAACACGCTCTTCGGTGGCAAGGGGCATGATACCTACGTCCTGCATTCGAGCAGCGACGTAATCGTCGAACTGGCAAATGAAGGCATCGACACAGTCAAGGCGGGGTTCAGCTATGCCCTGACCGATCATGTCGAAAACCTGATCCTCACCGGCAAGGCCGCTATCGATGGCGTGGGCAATGCGCTCGACAACATGATGACCGGCAACGATGCCGCCAACAAGCTGGAGGGCGGAGCAGGCGACGACAGGCTGGAAGGCAATGGCGGCGCGGACATTCTGGTCGGCGGCGAAGGCTTCGACTTCGCGACCTACACGTCTGCGGCGCAGGCGGTGAAGGTCGACATGCTGACCGCATCGATCAACACGGGCGATGCAAAGGGTGATGTCTACATGTCCATCGAGGGCGTCATTGGCTCAGCGTTCAACGACTGGATCGCAGGCGATCACACCGCCAACAAGCTGATGGGCGGCGATGGTGACGATTATCTTGCGGGCCGGGGCGGCAACGACCTGCTGATCGGGGGGCGGGCAACGACAAGCTGAACGGTGGCTATGGCAACGACACCTTCCAGTTCAATGTCGGCAGCGGACGCGACGTCGTCGAAGATTTCGCCGTGACCGGCAGCGCCCATGACTGGATCAGCCTCGACACGGCGCTGGGCGTTTCGAGCTACGCCGATGTGATGGCACATGCCAAGCAAGTGGCGCACAACACCGTCATCACCTTCGACAGCGGCGATTCGATCCTCCTCTACAATACGCAGATGAAGACGCTCACGGCGGACGACTTCCTGTTCGTCTCCTAAGTACAACAGCTTAGTCGGGGCGCAGTTGCGACGAACCGCATGCGCCCCGGCCGTGGTTAGCAATGCATTAGCGATTTGCCTGCTATTAAGTATGTTAGCAAAGGCGGGGTGGACGGCCCCGCCGACTCGCAAACATACCGTTCCAGGACAACTCGTATAATGTCGCACGGACTGACAGCCGGGGCTTACGACGCCTTCGACCCAAAGACAGCGTTTGCCGCCTTTGCCGAGGCGCAGCGATGAACGCGTTGACGACGCCGGCTGATGCCGCGCGAGCGATGCCCACATCGGACCTGATGGAAGCGGTGCGCCGCTACCGGAAGGCGTGGATCACCGTCGGTTTCCTCAGTGCCGTGCTCAGTGTGCTGCAACTGAGCGGCGCGCTCTACATGATGATGGTCTATGACTCGGTGCTGCCGAGCCGGAGCATCCCGACGCTGATCGGCCTGCTGGCGATGCTGGTCGTGATGTACGCTTTCCAGGGCGTGTTCGACACGATGCGCACGCGCATATTGGGCGACATCGCGGCCGCGCTAGACCGTGAGTGGTCGCCGCGCGTGCAGCGAGCAATTTCGGACGCTGCCTTGCGTGGCCGTTCAGCACCCGGCGACGGCCTGACGCCGATGCGCGATCTTGAGAATATCCGTAGCTTCATGTCCGGACCCGGACCCGGCACGATCATGGACTTGCCGTGGATCGCCTTCTTCCTCGGCATCCTGTTCCTGTTGCACGTGTGGCTGGGCGTCACTGCTCTGGTGGGCGCGATCCTGCTCCTGGGTCTGACGCTTCTGACTGACAAGGCAATCAAGGCGCCCGCTGCGAAGCTGAGCCAGGTCTCCGCCTACCGCAACAGCATGGCCGAAACCAATCTGCGCCATGTCGAACTGCTCTCCGTTCTAGGGATGCGCGGTCGGATGGAAGAGCGCTGGCAGAATGTAAACCGCATGTTCCTGTCCGCGCAAAGCAGCCTCGCGCGGTCTACCGGCGTGCTGGGCGGTTTCAGCAAACTTGGCCGCCTGTTCCTGCAATCGGCGATCCTGACGGTCGGCGCATTGCTGGTGATCGACGGGAAAGCCAGCGGCGGGGTGATCTTCGCCTCATCGATCCTGTCGGCGCGCGCGCTTGCGCCAATCGATCAGGCAATCGCAAACTGGCGCAACCTTGCCGCGGCGCGGATCGGCTGGCGGCGGTTGTCTGCCCTTCTGCGTGATGTTCCGCCAGAGCCTGAATGGGATATCGTGCTGCCTGCCCCTGAAATGCGGCTGGAAGTGCATAATCTGTGCGTGGCCCCTCCGGGTACGCAGCGCCTGACGGTGCAGGGCGTGGAATTCACGTTGGAAGCCGGATCGGCGCTGGCGGTGATCGGGGCGAGTGCGGCGGGCAAATCCTCGCTGGCGCGTGCAATCGTGGGTGCATGGCGTCCGGTGCGTGGTTCGGTGCGGATGGACGGCGCGACACTCGACCAGTGGCCGTCTGATGTGCTGGGCCGGTCGATCGGCTATATGCCGCAGATGGTGGAGCTGTTCGACGGCACCATTGCGGACAACATCTCCCGCTTCATGCCGGGTCAGAACTCCGACGCGGTGATTGCCGCCGCCAAGGCTGCGGGCGTGCATGACATGATCGTCGCTATGCCGCTCGGCTACCAGACGCCGGTTGGGCATGAGGGCACCTGTCTGTCCGCGGGCCAGCGCCAGCGTGTCGGCTTGGCCCGCGCGCTCTATGGCGATCCGTTCCTGGTGCTTCTCGACGAACCCAATTCCAATCTCGATGGTGCGGGGGAACGCGCGCTGAGCGCCGCGATCATGAGCGTGCGCGAGCGCAAGGGCATCGTGATCGTCATTGCACATCGTCCGTCTGCCTTGGCCTCGGTCGATCTGGTGCTGGTGATGCGCGATGGCCGTGCCGATGGCTTTGGCCCCCGCGATGAAATATTGGACAAGTTCCTGAAGCTGCCCAACCCCAATGCCCCGGCAGGCGCAAAGCCAGCCCCCGGCGCTTCCACTCAGCAGCAGGCTGCCTGACATGACCGAACAGATGTTAACGCTTTCCCAGCGCCCTGCGCCGCCACAAGTCTTCGAACCGGAAGCCCGCCTCAACGGTTCGCTCAGGACGGCAGTGTTGCTGATGTCGGTGCTTGTTTTCGGCATTGGTGGCGCAGCGGCGTTCGTGCCAATGGGCGGCGCAATAGTCGCCAGCGGGCAACTCGGCGTCGAGTCGCGCGTCAAGCAGATCACGCACCCGACCGGCGGGGTAGTGTCCGAAATTCTGGTGCAGAACGGCCAGCATGTGCGCAAGGGACAGTTGCTGATGCGCCTTGACGACAAGGTGCTTGGCACCGACGCACAGCTTTCCGCGCTGTCGCTGGACCAGATGGTTGCGCAACGCGCGCGCCTGGAAGCAGAGCGGATGGGCGCACCCGCGATCCGCTTCCCCGACACTTTGCTGAAACGAACCGATGCCAGTGCGCGGGCGGCGATGGCCGACGAGCAGAAGCTCTTCGACATCCGCCGTTCCGAAGGCGCGGGCCTCACTGCCCAGCTTCATTCGCGCATCGGCCAATATGGGCAGGAGATCGCCGGATATCGTGCGCAGATCGCCGCGCTCCAGAAGCAGGCGGTGCTGATCCAGCCCGAATTGGCGGGCGTGCGCGAACTCTATGGTAAGAAGCTGGTGACGTTGAACCGCGTCAATCAACTTGAGCGCACATCGGCGGATATCGGCGGCAGCGTCGGTGCGCTGAACGCGCAGATCGCACAGACGATGGCCCGCATATCCGAAACCCGGCAGCAGATCATCCAGCTTGGCGAGACCCGGCGTTCGGACGCGGGCGTGCAACTGGCGCAGATCAATAATGCGCTGAACGAGCAGCAGGTCCGCAGCGTATCGGCAATGGACGCGCAGAGCCGCACGATGATCCGCGCGCCGTATGACGGTGTCGTGGACAAGCTTGCCGCCGCGACGATCGGCGGCGTCATCCGCCCCGCCGACACGATCATGGAGATCGTGCCGGATCAGGACCGACTGCTCGTGGAAGGGGCGATCAACCCGCAGGATATCGACCGCGTGCACAGCGGCCAGCCGGCGCGTATTCGCCTCAGCTCAGCCAGCGCGACCACTACGCCCGAACTGCATGGCAAGGTCGTGTTCGTCGCTGCCGAACGCACTGTCGAACAAGCGTCACAGCGCAGCTATTTTCCGGTGCGTGTCGAGATCGACCCCCGGGACATCAAGAGCCTTTCGGGCGTGAAGATGAAGGCGGGTATGCCTGCCGAAATCTTTGTGGAAAGTGGCAGCCGGACAATGTTGTCCTACCTCACCAAGCCCTTGCGCGATCAATTTCAGCGCGCGTTCCGGGATAATTGAGGATCGCACCCAGGAAAATTTCGGCTAAGGCCGTTGTAGGCGCTTGATCTCGATCAAGAATCTGGCTGTATGGCAGTTCTAAGGCTTGTGCTAATTCGTGCATTACGAAGACGCTAACCTAGGAATACTACGTGCCGGAATCTACTACTACCCAGGCGCTCACGGGCGTCCGTGGCCTTGACGACATCCTTGTAGGCGGACTGACACGCGGTCGCGTGTATCTGCTGGAGGGAAGTCCCGGCGCGGGCAAGACGACAATCGCCACGCAGTTCCTGATGGAAGGCGCAGCCAAGGGCGAAACGTGCCTGTACGTTACCTTGTCCGAGACCGAGGAAGAGTTGCGCGACAGCGCCGCGTCGCATGGCTGGGACCTTCAGAACATCAACCTGTTCGAACTGGTGCCGCCGGAGAGCCTGCTGGATGAACAGCAGCAGCAGAGTCTTCTCTATTCCTCCGATCTGGAACTGGGCGAGACGACCCGCAGAATTTTCGATACGTTCGAGCGTGTGAAGCCCGATCGCGTCGTCCTCGACAGTCTGTCGGAGATACGCCTGCTGGCACAAAGCTCACTGCGGTATCGCCGCCAGATCCTCGCGCTGAAGCACTTTTTCGCGACCCAGAACGCCACGGTCCTGATGCTCGACGACATGACGGCCGAAGTTGCCGACAAGACCGTGCACAGCGTCGCCCATGGGGTTATCCGGCTGGAAGAACTTTCCCCCGGCTATGGACCGGAGCGTCGACGGCTGCGTGTGGTGAAGTATCGCGGTCGGCGTTTTCGCGGCGGCTATCACGATTTCGTGATCGACACGGGCGGCGTGCGCGTGTTCCCGCGACTGGTATCGGCGGAGCACAGGACGAAGTTTGCGCGTGACATCGTGACGAGCGAAACGCCGGAACTGGATTCCTTGCTCGGGGGCGGCATAGAGCGAGGGTCCAGCGTGCTGGTTCTCGGACCTGCTGGCACGGGCAAATCGCTGCTCGTCCTTACCTTCGTCGCTGCGGCGGTTGCGCGCGGCGAACGCGCTGCGATGTTCGTGTTCGACGAGGAAGTGGGGCTGCTGTTCAACCGGGCGCTTGGCGTGGGCATCGACATGCAGGCAATGGTCGATGCGGGCAATCTGCTGATCGAACAGGTCGATGCAGCGGAACTCTCGCCCGGCGAATTTTCCGAGCGTGTGCGCAACTGCGTGGAGCGTCACGAGGTACGCACGATCGTCATCGACAGCCTGAACGGCTATCAGGCGGCAATGCCCGAGGAGAATGCGCTGATCCTCCACATGCATGAACTGCTGCAATATTTGAACCGTCAGGGCGCTACGACGTTTCTGACGGTGGCGCAGCATGGGCTGGTCGGAGATATGAAGTCGCCTGTGGATGTTACTTACCTCGCCGATACGGTTGTCTTGCTGCGCTATTTCGAAGCGAGCGGGCGCGTGCGCCGCGCGATTTCGATCATCAAGAAGCGTACCGGCGCGCATGAGGACACCATTCGCGAATACCGGATCGGCGCCAACGGCATACGTCTGGGCGAGCCATTGACGGGGTTTCAGGGCGTTCTGCGCGGCGTGCCCAGTTTCACGGGCAGCGGTCCGGCGTTGCTCGAAGACGACAGGGCATGATCCCCCATCTTTCCGAACGCGCACTGATATTAGCACCAAGAGGACGGGACGCGGACATCGCCGCGTCCATGCTGGTGGAAGCCGGATTGAAGTCGCAGATTTGCGACGGACTCACCGCGCTCGTCCGCGAATTGGAGCATGGCGCTGGCTTTGCGTTGCTGGCGGAGGAAGGTTTGCGGACGGCTGACCTTAATCCACTGGCGCAATGGCTTCAGGGGCAGCCGGAATGGTCGGATTTTCCTTTCGTCCTGCTGACGCAGCGCGGCGGCGGACTGGAGCGCAACCCCTCTGCGCAGCGTTTCCTCGGCACGCTGGGCAATGTGACGTTCCTGGAGCGGCCGTTTCACCCAACTACGCTTATCAGCCTAGCTCAATCGGCCTTGCGCGGTCGCCGCCGCCAATATGAAGCGCGGGCGCGGCTGGAAGAACTGCATGTCGGCGCGGAGAAATACCGGTCCCTTTTCGAATCTATCGATGCGGGCTTCTGCATTATCGAAATCGTCTTCGATGAAGCGGGAAAGCCCGTCGACTACATCTTCCGCGAAGCCAATCCCGCCTTCGAGCGCCAAACGGGCCTCAAGAACGCGGTGGGCATGGCTATACGGTCGATGGTGCCGGGTCATGAACAGCATTGGTTCGACATATACGGGAAGGTCGCGCTGACCGGCGAAAGCATCCGCTTCGAGCATGAAGCGGATGCGCTGGGGGGATATTGGTACGATGTCTATGCCTTGCGCGTCGGCGATCCTGCTGCTCGGCAAGTCGCAGTCTTGTTCAACGACATAACCCAGCGTCGCCGGATCGAAGCTGCTTTGCGTGAAAGCGAGGAACGCTTGCGAGGGCTGAACGAAACGCTGGAGGAACGCGTGGCGCAGCGTTCGCGCGAATTGGAGCTGGCGCAGGAGGCGCTGCGCCAGTCGCAGAAGCTTGAGGCGATGGGGCAGCTTACCGGCGGCGTGGCGCATGACTTCAACAATTTGCTGACCCCCATTGTCGGCAGTCTGGACCTGTTGCAGCGGCGCGGATTGGGGACAGAGCGCGAGCGCCGCCTGATCGACGGCGCGGTGCAATCGGCAGACCGCGCCAAGACGCTGGTTCAGCGCCTCCTCGCCTTCGCACGACGTCAACCATTGCAGGTGAAGGCGATCGATATAAGCGCGCTGATCCGGGACATGGCCGACCTGATCGCCAGCACCTCCGGTCCCCGCGTCAAGGTCGAGCTTGCGGTGGCGGACGATCTTCCGCCTGCTCGTGCCGATGCGAACCAGATCGAAATGGCGCTGCTCAATCTTGCGGTGAACGCGCGCGATGCCATGCCCGAAGGCGGCACTCTTACCATTGGCGCGACCGTACAGAAACTCGTTCCGCGCAACGCCGTCCGTCTGCCGAGCGGAGAGTTCATCCGCCTCTATGTCGAGGACACCGGCATCGGCATGGACGAAAAGACGATCGCCAAGGCCATCGAGCCGTTTTTCACCACCAAAGGCGTGGGACAGGGGACCGGCCTTGGGCTTTCGATGGTGCATGGCCTTGCCGCGCAATTGGGCGGCGGACTTACCATCGACAGTAAGCTGGGCGAAGGCACCACGATCAATCTATGGCTGCCCGTCAGTCAGAAGCCGCTTGAGGAAACCGCGTCCGTCACCGAGGTCGCCATGCCGCAGACGGACCGGGGCACCGTGCTGGTTGTCGACGACGAGGATCTGGTGCGCGCCAGCACCGCCCATATGTTGAGCGAGCTGGGCTACAGCGTGCTTGAGGCGGTGTCCGCCGAAGACGCCTTGAAGGTGCTCGACACGCCGTCGAACATCGACCTGCTCGTCACCGACCACTTGATGCCGGGGATTACCGGGACAGATTTGGCGGGGCGGGCACGTAAAATGCGGCCCGATCTGCGTATCCTCGTCATCTCCGGTTATGCGGAGACGAAGGGCATATCGCCCGATCTTCCGCGCCTGACCAAGCCGTTCAAGCAGACCGATCTGGCCGCGAGCCTGGCGCACCTGTAACGGCGCGCCAGTTTTCGCTCACTCCTCGCCCATCCGCAGCGCGGCGATGAAGGCTTCCTGCGGAATCTGCACGCTGCCATATTCGCGCATCCGCTTCTTGCCTTCCTTCTGCTTGTCGAGCAGCTTCTTCTTGCGGCTGATGTCGCCGCCATAGCATTTCGCGGTCACGTCCTTGCGCATCGCGGCGATGGTCTCGCGGGCGATCACCTTGCCGCCGATTGCGGCCTGGATCGGGATCTTGAAAAGGTGGCGCGGAATCAAGTCCTTCAATCGCTCGCACATGCCGCGTCCGCGCGTTTCCGCCGTGCCGCGATGGACGATCATGCTTAGCGCATCGACTGGCTCACTGTTGACCATAATGCTCATCTTGACGAGGTCGCCCTCGCGATAGCCGATCTGGTGATAGTCGAAGCTGGCGTAGCCGCGGCTGATGCTTTTTAGACGGTCATAGAAATCAAATACAACTTCGTTGAGCGGTAGCTCGTACGTCACCTGCGCGCGGCCCCCGACATAAGTGAGGTTCTTCTGAATGCCGCGCCGGTCCTGGCACAGCTTCAAGATGGAGCCGAGATATTCGTCGGGGCAGTAGATGATCGCTTCGATCCATGGCTCCTCGATACTGCCGATCTTGGTGGGATCGGGCATATCGGCAGGGTTGTGGAGTTCGATCTCGCCTGCGCCATAGGTAAGCTGGATTTTGTAGACCACCGACGGCGCCGTGGTGATTAGGTCGAGGTCATATTCGCGGGTGAGCCGCTCCTGAATGATTTCAAGGTGGAGCAACCCAAGGAACCCGCATCGGAAGCCGAAGCCCAAAGCTGCGCTGCTCTCCATTTCGAAGCTGAACGAAGCGTCGTTGAGGCGCAGCTTCGAAATCGAGTCACGCAGCTTGTCGAAATCCGCCGCGTCGACGGGAAAGAGCCCGCAGAACACCACCGGCTGCACTTCCTTGAAGCCCGGCAGCGGCTTCGCGGCGGGGTTCTTCACTGTGGTGATCGTATCGCCGACGCGCGTCTGGCTGATGTCCTTGATCTGCGCAGTGATGAAGCCGATTTCGCCTGCCGCGATCTCCGGCAGCGTTTCGATCTTGGGCCGCATGCAGCCGACGCGGTCGATCAGATGCTCGGTGCCGCCGATCATGAACTTGATGTTCTGACCCTTCTTGATGACGCCATTCACAACGCGCACCAGAATGACGACGCCCAGATACGGATCGTACCAGCTATCGACCAACATCGCTTCCAACGGCGCATCGCGATCACCCTTCGGTGCAGGGATCTTCTTGACGATGGCTTCGAGGACTTCGTCAATGCCGATGCCGGACTTGGCCGACGCAAGCACCGCTTCGGACGCATCAAGGCCGATGACTTCCTCGATCTCCGCTTTCACCTTTTCCGGTTCGGCGGCAGGCAAATCGATCTTGTTGATGACGGGCACGATCTCATGGTCATGCTCGATCGACTGATACACGTTGGCGAGCGTCTGCGCCTCCACGCCCTGCGCCGCGTCCACCACCAGCAGCGCGCCTTCGCACGCGGCAAGGCTACGAGAGACTTCATAGGCGAAGTCGACATGACCCGGCGTGTCCATCAGATTCAGTTCGTAGGTGAGGCCATCCTTCGCGGTGTAGTCGAGGCGCACGGTCTGCGCCTTGATCGTGATGCCGCGTTCCTTCTCGATGTCCATATTGTCGAGCACCTGCGCGGACATTTCCCGGTCGGTCAGGCCGCCGCAACGCTGGATCAGACGATCGGCAAGCGTCGATTTGCCATGGTCGATATGGGCAATGATGGAGAAGTTACGAATGCGGCTGAGTTCTGTCATGCAGCGCCGATAGCAGCATGTGCGCAGAAGCAAAAGCGCCGCCGCAACGGCCAGCTAATAGTGATGCGCATCACGATCGTCATTGCCGAACGCGGTATAGCTATTTTAAAGGTGATGCCGTTACGGTATGCGCGAAATGGTAATTTTGGGGGATGAAATGAGTATTCGGAAGATTACAGCGCTGCTGGCGGCGGCAGCAACGATGACGGCACCGGCCTATGGCGCGCCGCGCCAGGCAAAGCCGTCAGGTACGCAGCGCTTGCAGGAGCAGGCTGTGCAGGACGTGCCACGCTGTTCGCGCAAGCTTGGCACCGTGTCGGTCATGGACGGCGATGATCCATCAGGCTGGACGCAGTTCCAGCTCACTGGCCCACAGAAGCTTATCAAGGTGCTGGTGCAGCGTTCCGGCTGCTTCAATCTGGTCGATCGCGGTTCGGGTCTCAGCGCCGCGCAACGTGAGCGCGACATCGGCAGCGACCTTGGTTTGCAGCGTCGCTCCAATGTCGGTCAGGGCCAGATCAAGGCCGCGGATTATGTTCTGGTTGCTGAAGTGCAGGCGTCGAATCGCAATTCTGGCGGTAGCGGCGTTGCTGGCGGCATCGGCGGGCTGATCGGGGGCCGGGCGCTCGGCGCGCTTGCTGGCGGCATCGGCAGCAAGAAGATGGAGGCGAACACCGTCTTGTCGTTGACCAACGTCCGCACGACCGAAACCGTTTCGGTGGTCGACGGCTATGCGGCGAAGAACAGCGTCTCCTTCGGTGTCGGCGGCGGCAGCTTCTTCGGCGGCGGCGCGGCTGCGGCAGTCGGCGGCGGCTATGACAATACCGACATCGGTCGCATCGTGACGCTGGCCTTCATTCAGGCCTATACCAAGATGGTCAACGAACTCGGGCTGGTCCAGCCCGGTGCCGTTGGCACGGCGGAAGCCTCGCCCACCAAGACCTTCACTGCCCAGGGCCCGGTCGCCATGCGCAAGACGCCTGCACCGGGCGGCGCGGCCATCCGCACGCTTCCGGCTGGCTCGATCGTCTATCCGACCGGCAATAAGCAAGGTCTGTGGTGGGAAGTCGCCGACGAGAATGACAATGTCGGCTGGGTATTGAACAGCCGGCTCGCGCCCAGCAACTAAGCGGTTGGCGTCAGGAGTGGCGGCCTGAACGGCGGTCACTCCTCCGAGCCGTAGCATATTCCCGTAAATCGAAAGGCCCGGCCAATCAGCCGGGCCTTTCCTGTTTTCAGTTAGGGGTGGCGGCCCGCGCGTTCTGCCCGTCGCCTTCCGGCGCGGCGATGATGTCACGGGTGGTTGCGCCCTTGTCGACGACGTTGGTGTCGGGATCGGCGACCGAGGACCGGATGCCCGGGTCGGCAGCATTGCGGCCCGCCGATTGCAGCGCGGCGCTCTCCGTGCCGCTACGGGCCGCAGGGCCACCAAATAGGGCGTCCATCGCCTGACGCGTCGAATCGGCAGTCGCGACCGGCGCGGCACCTGGCGCTGGCGGTACGAGCGCGAAGTCCGGCGGGATCACCAGCGGAGCCTGACGCGAGACGGCGAACTCATCGGGACGCTCACGATTGAAAAGTCCCGTGGAACCGCAGGCTGAAAGCACCGTGACGCTGGCGAGCAGGCTGCCGGTGAGAAGAACTTTACGCATTATCATCATGACTCCGTCTTTGCGTCCTTCTCGCGCAGCAGCAACGCCCGCGCAAGCAGGATCAGCACTCCGATGGTGATCGCCGCATCGGCGAGATTGAAAATAAGGAAGGGTCGCCACTCGCCGATGTGCAAGTCGGCGTAATCGATCACGAAGCCCAGGCGGCTGCGGTCGATGATGTTGCCGATCGCGCCGCCCAGCACGAGACCCAGCGCGAGCACATCGTCCCGCGCCTTTTCACGCCACATCCAGATGCCGACGAATATGGCGATGGCGGCGGTCATCGCCACCAGCACCCAGCGTGCCGTCTCGGTATCGGCATGGAAGAAACCCATCGACACGCCGCGATTCTCCAGCCAGCGCAGGCGGAAGATCGGCAGCAACTCGATGCCGACCTCGGCGCGCGACTTGAGCGCCAACGGCACGGTGACGATATATTTCACGAGCTGATCGAGGATCACGACGATCGCGGCGACGATCAGCCCGAGTGGACGATAATTACGCGTCATGCGTTCAGCACCGTGTCACAGCGATCGCAGAGCGCGCCGTCCTCGGTGACTTCGGGGAGCAATCGCCAGCAGCGGCCGCATTTGCTCCACTCTGATGGCTGGACGGCAATGGCGTCACTTTCCCCGTTCATATCCACCTTTGCGACAATGCAGATTTCCGCAAGGTCGATGTTCGCCGCTTCCGGCACCGCGCTCATCACGACTTCCGCCTCCAGGCTGGAGCGAACGATCTTCTCGCGGCGCAAGGGTTCAATGGCTTCGTTCACCTGATCGCGCGATGAACGGATGGCTGCCCAGCGTTCGCCCAGTGCGTCGTCACGCCATGACGCATCCACCTGCGGCCATTCTAGGAAGTGGACGCTGGCAGCGGGATCGGGATAGCGGCTCTGCCAAACTTCCTCCGCCGTAAAGGGGATGATCGGCGCGGCGTAGCGCACGAGGGCATCGAACAGCGTGTCGAGGACAGTCCGATAGGCGCGGCGCTTCGGATCGGACGGCGCGTCGCAGTATAGGCAGTCCTTGCGGATATCGAAGAAGAAGGCCGACAAGTCGATATTGGCGAAGTCCATCAGCGCGCGGGTGTAGCGGCTGAATTCCAGCCAGTTTTCGCTGTCCGCTTTCTTGTCCACCACGGAACGCAATTCGGCATCCAGTGTGGCGAGGCGGTGGAGCATGTAGAGCTCCAGTTCCGGCATCGTGGTGACTGGCACGCGCTCCGCATCGCTGAAATCGGACAGCGCGCCCAGCAGATAGCGGAACGTGTTGCGCAGCTTGCGATAGGCGTCGCTCGATCCGGCGAGGACTTCCTTGCCGATCTTCACGTCATCGAAATAGTCGGTGGAGGCGACCCAGACGCGCAGGATGTCCGCGCCACTCTCGCTCATGATCTTGAGCGGATCGACCACATTGCCGAGCGATTTCGACATCTTGCGGCCCTGCCCGTCCAGCGCGAAGCCGTGTGTCAGCACCGCCTTGTATGGTGCGCAGCCGCGCGTGCCGCTGGATTCAAGGAGCGAGGACTGGAACCAGCCGCGATGCTGGTCAGACCCTTCGAGATACAGGTCGGCCCGCGTGCCCTTGCCGTAGCGTGCCTCGACCACGAAGCTGTGCGTCGATCCGCTGTCGAACCATACGTCGAGGATGTCGTTGACGACTTCATAGTCGGCGAGGTCGTAGTCCGGGCCAAGCAGGCTGGCATGATCCGCGCCGAACCAAGCGTCCGCGCCGCCGTTGCGGAAAGCTTCCACGATGCGGGCGTTGACGGCGGGGTCGTTCAGATATTCGCCGCTCTGACGGTGCACATAGAGCGCGATCGGCACGCCCCACGCGCGCTGGCGGGAGATCACCCAGTCCGGGCGGCCCTCGACCATCGACCGGATGCGATTGGTGGAGCGCTCCGGCACCCAGCGGGTGTGGGCGATGGCGTCCAGCGCTACGTCGCGGAGAGTGGGGCTGTTGCTGCCCAACTTCTCGACAAGTGCTTCTTTTTCTCCGTTCGTGTCGAGCGCAGGGTCGAGCTTGCCGAGAACCGAAGTCGAGACATCCATCGGGATGAACCATTGCGGCGTGCAGCGGTAGATGATCCGCGCCTTGCTCCGCCAGCTATGCGGATAGCTGTGCCTGAAGTCGTCCGACGCGGCGAGCAGCGCGCCCGCTTCGCGCAGGTCGGTGCAGATCGGGCCGTCCTTGCTCACGAACTTCATGTTGATGACGGAGCCTTGTCCGCCCAGCCACAGCCAGTCGTCGCGATACTTGCCCTCCGCATTCACCGCGAAGACGGGTTCGATGCCATGGGCCTTGCAGACGAGGAAATCTTCCTCGCCATGGTCAGGCGCCATGTGGACGAGGCCGGTGCCCGCGTCGGTGGTGACATGCTCGGCGGGCAGGAACGGACGGGGCTTGGCGAAGAAGCCGCCAAGCTTGTGCATCGGGTGGCGGGCGGTGGCTCCGGCGAGTTGCGAGCCACGGAAAGATGCCAGAACCGATGACTCTACATTATCAATAGAGCGACCATCGTCCGTCCTGCTTTTCCTAACGCGATCCACAAGAACTGGAAGCAACTCCTTGGCTACCACATAATACTGGCCATACTGAATGCCTGCCGGGTCTTCTTCGGCCGTCCATGTCCAATTGATGATAGCATGGACATACTCAATCTCTTCCCCATAAGCCAAAGCCTGATTGACAGGGATCGTCCAAGGCGTCGTCGTCCAGATCACCGCATAAGCGCCAACCAGTTCCGGCGCGTTCGGCGCGTCCACGATCTCGAACCCCACATCGATCTGGGTCGAGACCACATCCTCATACTCGACTTCGGCCTCCGCCAGCGCCGTCTTCTCGACCGGCGACCACATCACCGGCTTTGCGCCGCGATACAGTTGACCGCTTTCCGCGAATTTCAGGATTTCGCCGACGATGGTCGCTTCGGCTTCGAACTTCATGGTGAGGTACGGATCGTCCCAGTCGCCCATCACGCCCAAGCGCTTGAACTGCTCTTTCTGCACTTCGACCCACTTGTCGGCATAGGCGCGGCATTGGGCGCGGAATTCTTGAGCGGGAACCTCGTCCTTGTTCAGCTTCTTCTTGCGATATTCTTCCTCGATCTTCCATTCGATCGGCAGGCCATGGCAATCCCAGCCGGGCACGTAAGGCGCATCCTTGCCGAGCAGCGACTGGCTGCGGACGATGATGTCCTTCAGCACCTTGTTCATCGCATGGCCCATGTGGATGTCGCCATTGGCATAGGGCGGGCCGTCATGCAGGATGAAGCGCTCACGCCCTGCGCGCTTCTCGCGCAGCTTTCCGTACAGGTCCATCTCCGCCCAGCGCGAGGCAATGGCGGGTTCCTTCTGCGCAAGGCCCGCCTTCATCGGGAAGTCAGTCTGCGGCAGGAAGACGGTGGACTTGTAATCGGGTGCGTCGGTCATGCGTATCCGGTCAATCAACTAATCCGTTCGCCCTGAGCGGAGTCGAAGGGCACTGCTGAACGAAGGAAAGCACCTTCGCTTCGCTCAGTGGAAGGCTTCGACAGGCTCAGCCCGAACGGGTGAGAAAAGCGTGCGCGGTGCTTAGGCGACGTGAGGGCCGCCTGCAAGTTTTTGGGCCCCAAGGATTTGCCGCGCACGGGCGATATCCTTGTCCATCTGCGCGACCAAGCTGTCGAGGCCATCGAACTTCGCTTCGCCGCGCAGCCGTTCGATCAACTGCACTTCGATGCACTGACCGTATAGGTCTTCGGCGAAATCGAGGAAATAGGGTTCCAGCAATTCCTTGGGCGGATCGAAGGTCGGGCGGATGCCGAGATTGGCCGCGCCGTCGAGCACGCGTCCATCGGGGAGCACACCGCGCACCGCGTAAATGCCATAGGAGGGCCGGAGGTACTTGCCCATGTCAATGTTCGCCGTGGGATAGCCGATCGTCCGGCCGACCTTGTCGCCATGCTGCACGATGCCCTCAATCGCGAACGGACGCGTGAGCAGTTGCGTGGCGGTGGCGCAGTCGCCCGTTTTCAGTGCTGCGCGGATGCGGCTGGAGGATACCGCCGTGCCATCTGCCGTCGCGACCGGACCCACGGTTCGGGTGGCGATGCCGAGGGGTGCGCCGATTTCCGCCAGGCGCGCGGTGGTGCCTGCCTTTCCCTTGGCGAAAGTGAAGTCCTCGCCCGTCACCACGCCTGCGGGACCAACCTGCTCGTGCAGCATCTGCGTCACGAACTCTTCGGGCGTCAGCGCGGCCATCGCGTGATCGAAGTGGAACACCAGCATGGCATCCGCCCCCGCCTGTGCAAACAGGCGCTCGCGTTGGTCCAGGCTGGTCAGGCGGAAGGGCGGCGCGTCAGGATGGAACAGCCGCGTTGGATGTGGGTCGAAAGTGGCGACGATGACCGGGCGACTCTCGGCCCGCGCCCATTCCACGGCGCGACCGACCACGGCCTGATGCCCGAGATGAAATCCGTCAAAATTACCCAGCGCGACAATAGCTCCGCGATATTCCGCAGGCACTGCCTCGCCGCTTCCCAGCCGCTGCATGGGCCGGGCTATAGGCGGAGCGGGGGCAGGAGGCAATTGCGTAACATCAGGCGCGACGCAGCGTGACGAAGCTGTAGCCGGGTCGCCCATTTTCCTGAGGGTGATCCTGACGCATGATTTCGGTCCAGAGCGCCGGATCGGGCGCGTCGATGGATGCATCACCTTCAGCGTCAAGATGGACTTCGGTCAACTCGATGCGGTCGGCGACGGGCAGGAACAGCCGGTATATCTCCGCGCCTCCGATGACCGAGATGACGGGGGCATTGGCGAGGCGGATCGATGCCTCAACATCATGCGCAACTTCCGCGCCGTCCTCCTGCCACTCGGTATCGCGCGTGAGCACGATATGGCGGCGACCGCCCAGCAATCCGGGCAGGCTGTCGAAGGTCTTGCGGCCCATTATCATCGGGCGGTCCTGCGTCAGCATCTTGAAGCGGCGCAGGTCGGCGGGAAGGTGCCATGGGAGCGTGCCGTCCCGCCCGATCACGCCATTATCGGCGCGGGCGAGGATCAGGACGATTTCAGGGTGGGTCGTCGGCATGAATTTCGCTCCTGTCCGACAGGGGTGTTCAGATCACCAGCCGAGTGACATGCCCCATCTTGCGGCCCGATCGGGCCTCACCTTTACCGTATAGATGCAGATGATTGGACGGATCGGCAAGGATGGTCTGCCATTGCTCGACCTCATACCCGATCAGGTTGCGCATTTCGACATGGGACGCGGCAAGCGCCGTGTCGCCCAGCGGGAGGCCGCAAATGGCGCGCACATGATTTTCGAACTGGCTGGTTAGCGCGCCTTCGATTGTCCAATGGCCGCTGTTGTGGACGCGCGGGGCCATTTCGTTGAACACCGGGCCGTCGGGCGAGGCAAAGAATTCGACCGCCAGCACACCAACATAATCCAGCGCTTCGAGCAATTGCCGGGTCAGCGCCCGCGCCTGTTCGCCTTGCGCGGCGATGATACCGCCCGCGGGGACCGTCGAGGTGGCGAGAATGCCGTCGACATGCACGTTGGCGGGGCTGTCCCAGAAGCGGATTTCCCCTTCCGCCCCGCGTGCCGCGATGACGGAAAACTCCTGATCGAAGGTCACGAAGCCTTCGAGGATGGCGGACGCGCGCCCGATGGAGTTCCATGCGCCGACGCTGTCGCCGGGGACGTGGATGCGCGCCTGTCCCTTGCCGTCATAGCCCATGCGGTTGGTCTTGAGGATGGCGGGCACGCCGATCTGCTCGATGGCGGTGTCGAGTTCGTCGAGGCTGGACACCGCCTCGAACGGCGCGGTCACACCGCCCAGATCATTGACGAAGCGCTTCTCCGCCAGCCGATCCTGCGCGATGCGGAGCGCGGCAACGCCGGGGCGGACCAGGCCATGAGCACTCAGCACGTCGACGGCGGCAGTGTCGATATTCTCGAATTCGTAGGTGACGACTTCCACACTATCCGCAAAGCGCGCGAGTGCTTCGGCGTCGGTGTAGGATGCTTGGGTCCAGCGCGGTGATACGTCTGCCGCCGGGCCGCTGGCGTTCGGCGCGTAGATATGCGTGCGGTAGCCCAATTGCGCGGCCGCCATGGCGATCATCCGGCCGAGCTGGCCGCCGCCCAATATGCCTATGGTGGATCCCGGTGGGATCGCCGTCATGCTTCGTCCACCGGCGTTTCAGCGACGGAGGCGGTCTGCTTCTCCCGCCAAGCGTCAAGGCGCGCCGCTAGTGCATCGTCCGTGGTCGCCAGCATGGCGGCCGCCAGCAACGCCGCGTTGGTCGCGCCGGCCTTGCCGATGGCGAGCGTGCCGACGGGAATACCAGCGGGCATCTGCACGATGGAGAGCAGGCTGTCCATGCCGGAGAGCGCCTTCGATTCGACCGGAACCCCTAACACAGGCAGACGCGTCATGGCGGCGGCCATGCCCGGCAAATGCGCCGCGCCGCCTGCGCCCGCAATAATGGCTTTCAGGCCACGCCCTGCTGCGGACTTGGCGTAGTCGTAAAGGCGATCTGGTGTGCGATGCGCGGAGACGACTTTGCACTCATGCGCAATATCGAGCGCCGTCAGCGTTTCGGAGGCATGGCGCATCGTGTCCCAATCGGACCGGCTACCCATGATGATGCCGACCTGCACCTGTTCCGCCATGATCGCTCCCCTTGGAGGCCAAAGCCCCGGAAGCACCGCCCCTTAGCGGTGCAGGCGATTTATCGCAATCGGCTTACCGCTCCGACAGATAATAGCGATCGGTCGCGGCCAGATTGTCGTCCAATTCATAGACGATGGGCTGACCCGTCGGGATCTCAAGGCTGGTGATCTCGTCATCCGAGATGCCCGACAGATGCTTGACCAGCGCGCGCAGCGAATTGCCGTGTGCGGAGATCAGCACGCGCTTGCCTGCCTTCAATTCCGGCACGATGCGGCTTTCCCAATAGGGCAGCACGCGCGCGATGGTGTCTTTCAGCGATTCGGTCTGCGGAATGGCGATCCCTGCGTAGCGGCGATCCTGCGACAGATCGAACGCGCTGCCCGCTTCCAGCACGGGCGGCGGAATGTCGAAGCTGCGGCGCCAGATGTGGACCTGCTCATCGCCATGCTTGGCTGCGGTCTCCGCCTTGTCGAGACCAGTGAGGCCGCCATAATGACGCTCGTTGAGGTGCCAATCCTTTTCTACCGGGAGCCACAGGCGACCCATTTCTTCGAGCGCCAGGTTCAGGGTCTTGATCGCGCGCGTTTGGAGCGAGGTGAAGCAGGCGTCGAAGTCGAGACCCTTGGCCTTCATCAATTGTCCGGCCGCGCGCGCCTCGCCCGCGCCTTTTTCGGTCACGTCGACATCCCACCAGCCGGTGAAGCGATTTTCCAGGTTCCAGGAGGACTGGCCATGGCGAATGAGGACGAGCGTGGGCATTGCGGTCTCCCTTGGGTAGTCGGACGGGCTTTCCATAGCGGCAAAATCGGGCCATGCAATGCGCCGCAGATCAGGAGACAGCCATGGCAATCACTCGCAATACGATGGTGCATGAGGGACCGGGCGGTCTTTTCGAATCGGTTGTCGTAACTGATGATGGCGCGGCGTCGGTGCCGGGCATCCTGCTGTTTCCCAATGTGCTGGGCACCAAGGAAGCCGACTTCACGATGGCGGAGAAAGTCGCGGCGCTGGGATATGCAGTGCTGGTCGCT
The DNA here is from genome assembly GCF_002953135.1 of Sphingobium sp. SCG-1. NCBI lineage: Bacteria > Pseudomonadati > Pseudomonadota > Alphaproteobacteria > Sphingomonadales > Sphingobiaceae > Sphingobium > Sphingobium sp. SCG-1. The sequence continues at coordinate 108,469 of NZ_CP026372.1, read as the reverse complement.
GATGTCTATGGGCAAGGGCGTCGCACGACGCGTGCGGACCCGGACATGGCGCGTTATATGAAAGAACTGAATGATGATCGGGCGTTGATGAAGGCGCGACTGCTTCGATCGCTGGAAGTTCTAAAGGGCATTTCCGCTGTCGATGCGGCGCGAACCGCTGCGATCGGCTACTGTTTCGGGGGTAAATGCGTGCTGGATCTGGCGCGCGCGGGCGCAGACATACGGGGCGGTGTCAGCTTTCATGGTGTGTACGACGCGCCGCCTTTCGCCAATGCGGCGATTACGGCCAAGCTGCTGATCTGCCACGGCTGGGACGATCCCATTGCACCGCCAGACGCCATGGTCGGACTTGGCCGCGAACTGACCGAGGCAGGCTGCGACTGGCAGATTCACGCCTATGGGCAAACCGGCCATGCCTTTACCGATCGCGATGCGAACATGCCCGAGCGTGGCCTTGCCTATCAGCCCGATGCCGATCGGCGTAGCTTCAAGGCGATGACCGACTTCCTGGCTGAGGTGCTGGCGTAGCACCCGTGCTTGCCACCACGCGCGCTGCCCGCCTATACGCATCCGCGCGACGCAAAGGGCCGGATGAATGAGACGCATATCGAACAAAGCCGTGCTTGGCGGTATGATGCTGCTGTCACTTGCGGCCTGCGACATGATCTCCGGTTCGAAAGACAAGCCAGCCGAGAAGCAGGCCGCGCAGGGTTCCGCAATCGTACCTGCGGGCAATGCTGCCGACACGCTGCTTGGCACGCCTATGGCGGATCGCGTGGCGGTGGTCGGGTTGCTGAACAAGCGCAACGGGCAGACGCGCGACCTGGTGATGAAGCCGGGCAAGGCGCTGCGCGTCGGTGATGCCGTCGTGCGCCTGCGGGCCTGCGAGCAGACCGCGCCATGGGAGAACACGCCTGAAGTCGGCGCCTTCGTTCAGCTTGACGTGCGCAGTCCGGGCGACGGGAAATGGCGGCGCGCCTTTTCCGGCTGGGTGTTCAAGAACCGCCCTGAACGTAACGTCGTGGAGCATCCGATTTACGACGTATGGGTGAAGGAATGTCGGATGACATGGCCGGAAACTGGACCGGATACGCTCAAGGTTGGCGGCAAAGGCGATTCTTCGCCCGCGAAATCATCAGGAGGCACCGGTAACAGTACTGCCGAAGCGCCCGACAGCGCCGAGCCTGCCCCGGCGACGAACGCCGCTAATTGACCTTCGCGGTTTTGGCCTTCCTGTCACGTACTGCCTGACGCAGGAAATAGCCTGTACCGGCCAGCACCATCAACGCCATCGTGAACCACGTCAGCGCATAAGCGAGGTGATTGTCGGGGAAGGCAACGACCGTCAGCCCGCCGGTCGGCGTGTCCTTCTGCGGATCGGCCGCGGCATTCGCGTCGATGAAGTAGGGCGCGACATGTGATAGTCCCTTGGCGTGCGCAATGGCCGCGACATCGCGGGAATACCACCGGTTCTTGGCCGGATCGTTGCTGCGCAGGAAGCCGCCATCGGGTTCGGTAATCCTGAGAAGCCCCGTCACCTTGGTCAATCCTTCGACTTTATCATGTGCATTACGGCGCTCCGGCGGTACGAAGCCGCGGTTCACCAGAACGAGGAAGCCTTGGTCTGTGCGCATCGGCGTCAGCACCCAGTAGCCGCTGCCCAGCACCGTTGCGGCCTGCACAAGGGTTTCCCGATCGTTGAGATAGGTGCCGTATATGCTGATCCGGCGATAGGCATGTGTGTCAGCAGTTATGTTGCGCCATTCGGAAGGCTCAGGTGGGGCGACGGGAGGCGCATGAATGCGCGTCTCGATCTGCGCGACAAGCGCGTGTTTCCATATGCGGCGCTCCAATTGCCAGATTCCAAGCCACATCAAGCCCAAGAACATGGCGCACCCCAGCGCTGTGATGACTGCCAGCGCCGCTGTGGATCTGGCGGTGCCGCTATCGGTGTGTTGATGGAGTGGACGGAAGGTCACTCGCTAAATTCCCCAAGCGCTGCGTACCCGCGCAAGATAATGCGCCGTGCCTTCCTTGACGACTGCCTTGGACAATATGCCCTAGCGAAGGGTGAAGGATCAGGGCTTTGAACGCAGGGGCACGACAACGCGCTGCCCTTCGACATCGCCCGTCCAAACGCTCATGCGGTAAACAGAGGCGATGCGCGGCGCAGTCAGTACTTCAGAGGGTGCGCCATCCGCCACGAGGCGGCCTTCGTCAAGCAGCAGGACGCGATCGCAAAAGCGCGCCGCCATCGACAGATCGTGCAGGACGGCGATCACCAACGCGCCCCTGTCCGCCTGACGCCGCAGTAATTCCATGACTTCGATCTGGTGACCGGGGTCGAGAGCGCCCAATGGCTCATCGACGATCAGGGCGGGCGCCTGCACCGCCAACGCGCGCGCCAGCAAGGCACGGGCGCGCTCGCCGCCCGAAAGCTGTATGGCATTGCGATGACGCAGATGCTGGACATCCGCCATTGTCAGGGCATGGTCGATCGCGAGACGATCCTCCTCGCCTATGCGGGAAAATGGCGCAAGATGCGGCAGGCGGCCGAGCGCCACCAGCCGCTCGACGGAGAGCGGCCAGTGCAATGTCTGCCCCTGCGGCAAGTAGGCGATGCGACGCGCTATCTCGGGACTCGGAAATTTCCCAACGTCCATGTCATCGATACGAACCGCCCCGGCGCCAACCGGAACGAGGCCTAGAATGCTGCGGACGAGCGTCGATTTGCCTGCGCCATTAGGGCCGATCACACCCACCAGATTGTGCGTCGGAAGAGAGAACGAGATATTCTGCAGCACGGATCGTGCGCCGATCGCGACATGCAGCGCTTCGGTCGTGATCGTCACCATAGCCGTCGCTCCCGCAACAGATGGACAAGGAAGACGGGCACGCCAAGAAAGGCGGTCACGACGCCAAGCCGCAATTCGCTGCTGGCCGGGATCAGGCGCACGGCGATGTCGGCTAGCATAAGCAGAGCAGCCCCGCCAAGCGCCGACGGCAGCATCACCGCACCGGGGCTGCGGTCCGTGAATGGTCGCACAAGGTGGGGCACGATCAGGCCGACGAAGCCGATCGATCCGGAGACCGCCACCGCGCCGCCGACGCCGATGGCGACGCCAAGGAGCAGGCGCGTGCGCAGGCGGAGCAGGTTTACCCCCAGGGATCGCGCCGCATCCTCGCCCAAGGACAATGCATCCAGCCCACGGCCATTCCACAGCAGAAGCACCAAACCCACCGCGATGCAGGGAAGCGCCAAGCGGACATGATCGAAAGAACGGTCCTCTAATGAACCGAGCAGCCAGCTTGTGATTTCCATGGCCGCAAAGGGATTAGGCGAGAGGTTCAGCGCGAGGCTGATTCCCGCTCCCGCCAGCGTGGAGATCGCAATGCCGGCGAGGATCAGCGTTAGCGGACCTTCGCTGCGACCGGCGAAGGCAAACAGCGCCGCCAAAGCGATCACCGCCGCTGCTATGGCGCAGGCGGGAAGCAGCAGGGGGTTCAACGCCGCCAGCCCGAAATACAGGGCGATGACAGCCCCTAGAGCGGCGGCGCTGGATGCACCCAAGACCGATGGTTCGGCGAGAGGATTGCGAAGATAGCCCTGCAACGCCGCGCCTGCCGCACCCAGCATTGCGCCTACGCCAAGGCCCAGCAACGCGCGGGGCAATCGCAAATCGAACAAAATGATGCGCGCCACCGGATCATCCGAACCCGCCATTGCGGCGATAAGGCGGGCGGGCGGCAGCGATGTCGTGCCGACCATCATCGACACTATCGCCGCAAGCAGGCAGACAATGGCAAGGCCAGTCAGAAGCAGAGGACGGTTCATATCATCCGTGCTCCCGCGAGAGCCGGAACATGGGTGTGCTTGTTTCCGAAGCATCTTCCCGCCAAGAGGGCGGCATGAAGCGCTCGCTCCTCCCATTGCCAATGGTGATGCTCGCCGCCTCCGCTCCGGCGGCTCCGGCGCCAGCGCCGAAGCGCATCGTCTCGCTTAACCTCTGCGCGGACCAGCTGCTGCTGGCGCTCGCTGATCGCAGCCAGATCGCGGCGCTGACGCCCTTGGCGCGGGATGTGGCGATGTCGGCGGAAGCGACGCGCGCGAAGAACTGGCCGGTGGCGAAGGGAAACGCCGAAACCCTGCTGACTTTGAAGCCCGATCTCGTCATTTCGAGTCCCTATTATCAGATCCCGCCACAAGTAACCGGCGGATTTCGGCAACTCTCCCTACCGGACGCCACCAACTATGCACAGATCGTGACGCAGGTTCGCCAAGTTGCTGCTGCTGTTGGTCATCCGAAGCGGGGAGAGGCGCTGGTGAGGCGCATGAATGCGGCGCTGGCTGCTTTACCGAGGGCCAGGCGCCATCCGGTCGCGGCCTATTATCAGCGGCGGGGCTATATGACCGGCACCGGCACACTGGTCGATGACCTGATGCAGCGCGTCGGCTTGCGCAATCTGGCTGGAGTTCTGGGTAAGCCGGTCCTTTCGCGCCTGTCGCTGGAGGAGATGGTGGTCGCAAAGCCCGACTATCTGATCGTGGAAACGGCAACGGATACGGTCCCAGACAAGGGCACGGAGATGCTGCATCACCCCGCGCTAAAGTCCATGGCGCGCCTGCGCCTCCCTGAAGCATGGACGGTGTGCGGCAGCCCCGCTTATGTCCTGGCGGCGCAGAGCCTCGCCGCGCAACTGCGGCAGTAGTCGCATGGGGACCGCCGCTGGCTAAAGGGGTGACTTGCGCCACCCCCCGCCAGAGCCGGTCAGGCCGAGGCCCGCAGGCAATCAAATGCGGAACTTGATGCCAGCATAGGCTGCGCGGCCTGGAGCCAGGAAGCCGACATTTTCCACATAGTCTTCGTCAAACAGGTTCTCGACGCGTCCGTAGATGGATACGCCCGGAACGACGGTGAAGTCCGCCCCCAGATTGACGAGCGTGAACGCATCAAGCGGCGCAGTGACGAACGTCGCAAAGTTCGTATCGAGTTGCTTGCCGTTGTACCGGACCGTCGCATTTACGCCGAAACGCTCGTCCGAAGTCCGCCAGCTCAGATTGGCGCTGGCGATGTTCTTCGCGCGCCGGATCAGCACGATGTTGCTCTCATCCTTCGCTTTCAGATAGGTGTAGGACGCATTGAAGCGCAGCGTCGGCAGGATTGCCGCATCGACCGAGACTTCGACGCCGTGATGCGGCGACTTCCCGGCTCGGTTGATGGCGGTGTAGACCGGGGAAAAGGTCGAGACGATCTTGTCCTCCAGATCCGCTTCGAAATAGGTTGCGTCGATGCGCGCGCGACCTTCGAAGAACGACTGCTCGACGCCCGCTTCCCATCCGGTGGACTTCTCCGGTTTCAGATCGGGATTGCCGACAAAGCCGCTGGTCGGCGAATAGCCGAACAATTCGGAGAAGCTGGGCGCTTTCACGCCGGTGCCGCCTGCGGCATGAACACGCGTGCCTGTCTCGAAGCGATAGCTGCCCTGTGCGCGCCATGTCGTGTTGTTGCGAAAGCGGCTGTTGTCGTCATAGCGCACAGCCAGGCCGATCCCGCCTCGGTCGTTCAGCTTCACGTCGTACTGGCCAACGAAGCCCCAGTTGGTCGTGCGGCGGCGCGGGTTGGCAGCGTTCACGGGGCCAGCGTTGCGAAATTCCTCGCGCTCATAATCGATCGCCCCGGTGATTCCGTGTGTGAGCGGACCGGATCCAAGCTGAAGCGTGGAAACCCAGCTTGCTTTCTGCCGACGGCCGCGTGTTGCGCTCTGGACGTCGCCGTCTTCACCGAGATAGTCACGGTTGCTGTCCTGCATCTGCGCGCTGAAGTCGTTGATCCAGCGGTCGCCCTCTGCGCCGATGCGGGCACCGACAAGCCCGTAGAAGGCGCTGTTGCGATAGGAGCCGCCATCGTCGGTGGCGAAACCGCTCCCGGCATAATCCTGATCGCTAAGATCGGCGTTAGTATGATTGTAGCGAGCGACGGCGCGTAGTGCGATGGAGCCGACGGTATAGCCCAATTTACCGCCGATTGTGCCAATCTTCGATCCCACATGCCGCGTTCCGCCCGGTGCGATGGCATAGCCACCGATGGCCGAATAAGAACCGTTGATGGCATAATCAATGTCGCCGACGGTGCCGCCCGCGCGGGCTGAGCCTTGGCCGGTGTCGAACGACCCGCACTCGATCCGCGCGCTGAAGCCCGGCAGACTGCGTCCATCCGCGGTGATGTAGTTGATGACGCCGCCGATCGCATCCGATCCATACAGCGCGCTCTGTTCGCCGCGCAGCACCTCGACGCGCGCGCCATCATCGGCGAACAGCGTCGCGAAATCATATTCGCCATAAGTCGGGTCGGATGCTTCGATGCCGTCGATCAGCACCAGCGTATGATTGCCTTCCGCACCGCGGATGCGCACCTGCGTCAGTTGACCCGTTCCTCCAGCGCGGTTGACGGCGATGCCCGGCACATCACGCAGGACATCGGAGACGATCTGCGTCTGCCGATCGCTCAAATCTTCCGCCCTGATGACGGTGATGGACGATCCGAAGGTGGCGGTGGATAGCCCCTCCGGCGCGCGCGTGCCCGTCACGACGATCTGATCGGTGACGTTTTCGCTGTCAGGCGCAGTGGTATCGACGGGCGCGGATTGCGCCAGGGCGGGAATAGGGCACAGCGCGGCTACGGCGCAGCCCAGCAGGAAACGATTGGTCATGTGAAATACATCCTGCGGCGTCAATCAGGCGACTATGGCCGGGGCTTCCGCGCGAACGGTCGACGCACGTCAGGGATGGACACCGCAGCACCCGTCACGCGCGCCGATGCGGCCCCAGCCGCTCCGGTTCGTCGCTCAGACGGAGAACTACCGTGCCCTGACCAATCCCTGAGTCAAAGCAAGAGCGACCAGTGCGCTGGCAGGTCTCCTGGCTCGCGGGTCATCGCTTGATGCACACCTTCCCAGAGATTTTGCGTCCCCAGTGGCTGCACCTTCCGGCAAAGGAAGGCGCGCGTGCATCGCGCTCACCGCTTACAGTTGCAGGGACAGCCGTGGAGTTGACGGAGTTGAGATCGCTGCATGTTCCCGGCGCCATTTTGGCTGCCGTGAATTCGCATGACACTGCCCCCGTCGCACCACATTCCCTTTCAAGCCCTTTCGGGCACCGGCGCGATCATGATGCCTCGGCCAAGCCGATGCATCGCCGCGCTCCATACGCCAGTTTATGTAAATGGCAATGGGTTTGCCGTTCGACAGCCGGGAACGAAGCGGCTATGCGGCGAGCCATGCCGGGGCAATATCTCAGAAGAACAGGCGTAAAGGGCCAGTTGCTGCTGGTCCTGACGCTCTGCGCCCTGCTCGCCCGCGCATGGATTCCCTCAGGTTGGATGCCCGATCGCACATCGGATGGCTACGCCATCAGCCTGTGCACGGGCATGGGCGCTGTGACGGTGTGGGTCGACGACAAGGGCGCGATCCACAAGAACAAGCCCGTCAAATCCGGCACCGACGATCAACCCTGCGCCTTTGCGGGCATGTTCCATTTGGCTGCGCTGCCGCAGGTTGCGGCTGTGCCTGTGGGCATGATGCCTGCTATCGCCATTCAGGGGATTTTGCCCGCTACTGCGATCGCCGTCGGTCGCGGGCTGGCGGCCCCGCCACCGCCGCCGACCGGACCGCCCGCCAGCCTTTGAAATAGCGTCGTCCTGCGAAGTCGCGGGACGCTTTTTGTGCATTTCAAAGGTATGTTCCATGACATTGTTTTCCCGCGTCCTTTGCGGCGCGTCGCTATTGGCTTTGGCCGCTCCCGCCCTGGCCGACGACGCCCCCGCCGACCAGACCATCATCGTCACCGCACAACGCGTCATCGACGATGCCCGCGCGCAGGCGGCGCAGACACCCGGCGGAACCGATGTCATCTCGGCAGACGAATATCGGGACAAAGCTGCTGTCAGCCTGCGTGACGCGTTGAGCTTTTCGCCCGGCGTCTACACGCAGCCGCGCTTTGGGCAGGAAGTTCGCCTCTCGATCCGCGGATCGGGGTTGTCGCGCGGCTTCCATATGCGCGGGCTGACGCTGTTGCAGGATGGCATCCCGATCAACCTTGCCGACAATAATGGCGACTTTCAGGAACTCGACCCGACAATCTTTCAGCATCTCGAAGTCTATCGCGGTGCCAATGCGCTTCGGTTTGGCAGCGCCACGCTGGGCGGCGCGATCAATGGCGTCACGCCGACCGGGCGAACCGCGCCGGGTGTCACCTTGCGTGTGGATGGCGGCAGCTTCGACACGGTGCGGGGGTTGGCCACGGTCGGCTATGCCGACGACAGGGCGGACGTCTGGGTCGGGGTCGCGGGCGACACGTCCGATGGCGATCGCCAGCACGCCGATCGCACGTCGCTGCGCTTCAACGGCAATGTCGGCCTGCGCCTGACGGACCGGATCGAGACGCGCTTCTATGCCAGCGCCCAGACGATCCGGCAGGAACTCCCCGGGGCGCTCGATCTGGCAACCACTGAACGCAAGCCGAATACGGGCAACTTTGCTGGCAATCAGCAGCGCAACATCGATTCCTTGAGATTGCAGAACCGCACGCGCTTTCTTGTTGGCGAGAACGGCACGCTGGATGTCGGCGCATTCCTTAACCAGAAGTCGCTCGATCACCCGATCTTTCAGGTAATCGATCAGGATTCAACCGATTATGGCGTCTACGCCCGCTACGAACAAATCTGGGACAAGGTGGCCTTGACGTTGGGCGGTACAAGCCGCTGGGGCCGCGTCAATGCGCTTCAATATATGAACGCCAGCGGCCGCCGTGTCGGACCGCCGACCGCCAGCGCTTTACAAATGGCGGGCACCACGGACCTTTACGGCGAACTGCGTGTCGCGCCGGTGGAGAAGTTGTGGCTGATCGCGGGCGGCGTGTATGTCGACGGGCGGCGACGCGTCGACAATCGCTTCAATCCCACGGCCAGCGACTCAGAGGATTTCTCGCAATTCTCGCCCAAGTTCGGGCTGTTGTTCGCGCTATCGGAGGCGGTGCAGTTCTACGGTAATTATAGCCGTTCGGCGGAGCTTCCGGGTTTCAGCGAACTGGCGCAGGCGCAGCCGGTGCCGGGCTTCGTACCCCTAAAGGCGCAGACCGCATGGACCGCCGAAATCGGCACCCGTGGGCGGGCGGGCATAGCCGCATGGGACATCAGCCTATATCGCGCGGATCTGCGTCAAGAACTGCTGCAATATTCGGTCGTGCCAGGCACGATTCCCGCAGCAACCTTCAGTGCGGACAAGACGCGGCATCAGGGCATCGAAGCCGGACTTGATTTGACGCTGACGCCATGGGCGACATTGCGGCAGGTTTACACTCTGTCCGACTTCACCTTCCGCAATGACGTGCAATTTGGCGGCAATCGGCTGCCGGTAATTGCAAAACACCTTTATCGCGCGGAAGTGCAACTCGGATCGGACGCGATCAGGGTCTCGCCGAACCTCGAATGGGTGCCGCGCGCGGCCTATGTGGACTATGCCAACACGGTGCGGCCCGACGGCTACGTCCTCTTCGGTCTCACCGCTCACGCGCAAGTGGCAAAAGGCGTCACCCTCTTTGCCGATGCGCGAAATCTGACGGCGAAAAAGGCCGTGGGCGACATCTCCGCCGTCGTTCGCGTCACCGGGCCGAGCCAAGCGCTTTACTATCCGGTCGAGCGGCGGGCATTCTCGCTCGGCGCGCGGGCCAGCTTCTGAAAGGCGGAACGATGGATGGCACATCCTTCTATCGCACGATCTGGCGCTGGCACTTCTACGCTGGCCTGATCGTGCTGCCGGTGCTGCTCTGGCTCGCCACCACAGGCGCGCTGTATCTCTACAAACCGGAGATCGAGCGCGCTTACTACGGCGCCTGGACGCAGCGTCATTTCGGCAGTGAGACGACGAGCCTCGCGCAGATCGTCCGCAACATCGAAATACAGACAAAGGGCCGTGTGACGCGCATCGAGCGACCCGCCGATCTCCGCGAAAGCTGGAGGATAGGCGTCGATACGCCCGATGGGGAGCAGCGGACCGCATTTGTCGATCCCGCCGTAGGTTTGGTCCTCGGCTCAATGGCGGGGGGCGGCATCATGGAAACGGTGAAGGAACTGCACAGCCTCGCCATCACTGGCCCTGTCGGCAACGCGTTGATCGAGATCGTGGCAGGCTGGGCGATCCTGTTGTGTGCGACCGGCTTCGTCCTGTGGTGGCCACGGGGTACGAACCGCGCGCTGGCCTTGCGCGGTCATCCAAGGAACCGGCGCTTCTGGAGGGATTTCCATGGTTCCGTCGGCGCGTTGGTGGGCGCGATATTGCTGTTCCTGGCGCTCACGGGCATGTCTTGGTCGGGCGTATGGGGCGACTGGCTGCGGCAGGGCGTCAATGCGGCGGGCCTCGGCAGACCAGCACCGCCGACAGCCTCTGCGAATGCACATGCGGACCATGAGACGACGCAGGCGCTACCCTGGTCGATGCGTGACGGCATGACGCCGATGGGGCATCCCGGCCATATGCTCGGTCCGAATCAGGTAGCGACGGTCGCGGCCGAGCGCGGTATGAGAGGAGCGCTCATCTTATCCTTCCCCAAAGCTGCCGGCGCTCCCTGGGTAGCGACAGTGCCCGTCACGCGTGTGGAGGATAGCCATGTCCTCTTCATCGACCCAGCAAACGGCGCGGTATTACAGGATGCTCGCTACACTGATTTTGGCAAGGGTGCGCAGGCGATCGAATGGGGCATCTACACCCATCAGGGCCAGCAATATGGGGAAGCGAACCGTCTCGTCATGCTGGCGGGGTGCATCGGCATATGGCTGCTGGCGCTGTCCGCGCCGATATTGTGGTGGAAGCGACGCAGCGGCGGGCGATTGTCTCCGCCTCCCGTAGCGGAACGTCGGATGAAGGGCATCACGGCAGTCATGCTGGCAGTGGGTGCGTTCTTCCCGCTCACCGGCGCAACGATGGTCGCCGCGTTGCTGGGCGAGCGGCTGTGGCGGCGTAACGTATCTGGCTAGGCCGCGAAGCCGTGCATTCGGCGGCTCCACTGGAACGCGATCACGCCTGCCTTTGCAGGCTGGATCAGCGCCGCCGCCAGAACGAGCGCCAATACCGGCCATAGGAAGATCTGCACGCCTATGGGTATGCCAACGTGCGTGGTCTCCACCATGACCGGGACCAGGATGTGGCCGAGCAACAGGATGACGATGTAAGATGGAAAATCATCCGCCTGATGCCGGTCCCATGCGGTGCCGCAATGGGCGCAGGCATGTACGGGTTTTAGAAAGCGGCCGAACATCTTCCCTTCGCCGCAATCCGGGCAGCGATTGCGCAGGGCGCGGAGCAGGGCTGGTCCGAAAGGCCGGTCGCCGTCGGCGGGCAGTGGAGCGGGAGACATGTGACCCCGATAGAGGTTGTCTACGGAACTGGCAATGTAACCCTAGCCACAGTCCTGCTTCCTTGGCAGAAGGCTGCGGCATGCGCCTGCCCGATCCTCCCGATCCCTTTATCCTGTTCGATGATGCGCGCAGCGTGAACCCAGCGCCCGCGCGGCTGTATCGCGATCCGGTGGAACTCATCGTGGCGCGGGATTACGGTGACGTTCAAGTCGCCCTCGACCGGATCGGTGAAGCTGCGGATCGCGGCCTGCATGCCGCTGGTTACGTCGGCTACGATGCCGCATTTGCCTTGGAGCCGAGGCTTGCGTCAAAAGCACCTGCGCGAGGTGCGGGGGAGATGCCGCTCGTCTGGTTCGGGCTATTTGATGGGTTCCGATATGTGGAGCCTGACGATGTTCCCGCCATGTTGCCTGCGCCGGGGAGCGCTGGCGCCGGAATGCCTCGCCCGTTGATCGAAAGGTGCGAATATGAAGCCGCCTTCGAAGGAGTGCAGGAGGCCATCAAGGCGGGGGATACCTATCAGGTAAACCTCACCTTTCCTTGCGAGGCGTCGTTGCTGGGCGATCCGCGGGCCATATACGCGGCGCTCCGCCCCCACGCGCGTTCGGGCTATGGCGGCATCGTCTATACTGGCGAGGATTGGCTGCTCTCTTTTTCGCCCGAACTGTTCTTCACGCTGGTGCGCGGGCAGTTGACGGCACGCCCTATGAAAGGGACAGCTTTGCGAGGCCGCGACGCCGCCACTGACGAAGACATGATGGCGCAGCTTCGGAACGATCCGAAGCAACGCGCCGAAAACCTGATGATCGTCGATCTTCTGCGCAATGACCTGTCGCGTGTGTCGCTGGCGGGCAGTGTCACGGTGCCGGAACTGTTTCACGTCGAGACCTTTCCAACTGTGCATCAGATGACGTCCACTGTGCGCGCGCGTATTTTGCCTGGTCTGTCCGCCATTGATGTCCTGCGCACCATCTTTCCATGCGGCTCCATCACGGGCGCGCCCAAAGTACGGGCCATGGAGGTAATCGCCGACATCGAACATGCCGCGCGCGGCCCGTATACCGGCGCGATTGGGCGCATTGATGCGGATGGTAATGCCGCCTTCAATGTTGCCATCCGCACCATTTCCGTCAAAGATGGCGCGAATACTGGGCGGATAGGACTGGGTTCGGGCGTCGTCGTGGATTCTCTGTGCGATGCGGAGTGGCGCGAATGTCTCGACAAGGGCCGGTTTCTAACGCCGTTGCAGACGGATATGGAATGAACGAGACGGCGACTATGGCAGGTTCGACAGGTCTCATGGAAGATAGCGCAGGCGAGCGGCCGTTCGACCTGATGGAAACCATGGCGTTCGACCCGATGGAGGGCGTCCGGTTGCTCGACCTCCATATGGAACGATTGAAGACGAGTGCGGAGGCCCTGGGTTTCACATTCAACCGGCACGATGCCCGCAACGAACTTCAGGCCGCGACCTTCCGCCTGCGGGAGCGGTCGCGTATCCGGATGCTCGTGTCGAGGCGCGGGTCCGTCGCCATCGAAGTGCGTGAGCATCGCACCTGGCCCGACCCGATCATGCGGGTGGCCGTGGTGCGCTGTTCCGCCAGCGCCGACGACTTCCGCTTGCGACACAAGACGACCGATCGTTCCATCTATCGACAGGCGCTGAAGGCGGGCGGCACATATGAAGTCCTGATGACCGATGCGTCCGGGTATCTGACGGAGGGCTGTTTTTCCTCGATCTTCGTAGAGCGGGGCGACAAACTGCTGACACCGCCGCTCTCGCGGGGGCTGCTTCCCGGCATCCTGCGGCAAAGCCTGCTCGATCAAGGTCATGCCGTGGAAGCAGATTTGCGGCCTTACGATCTGGAAAACGGCTTTTATATCGGCAATGCTTCGCGCGGCATGGTCGCGGCGCAGAAGGTTGCCGCTGGCAGTCGATAAATGCCCGGTGCACGGGTTGCCCCTCAGGACATTGCGCATTAAGGGACCGACCGTTCCCGTAACAGGCGAACCCGCGTCCTTCTCTGAAAGATTCTTGTCCATGACTCGCACCAGCGCCGCCCTTGGCCGCATCCAGCCCAGCGCCACTCTCGCCATGAGCGCGCGCGTGAATGCGTTGAAAGCCGCTGGTGTCGATGTCATCGGCCTTTCCGCGGGCGAGCCGGATTTCGATACGCCGGACTTCATCAAGGAAGCGGCGATTCTCGCGATCCGCAACGGACAAACCAAATATACGGATGTTGATGGGACTGTCGCCGTCAAGGATGCCGTCGCGCTGAAGTTCAAGCGTGACAATGGTATCGTGTACGAACGCAACCAGATCAGCGTCAATGCGGGCGGCAAGCACACGCTGTTCAATGCGCTGGTGGCAACCGTGGATGTAGGCGACGAGGTCATCATACCCGCGCCTTATTGGGTGAGCTACCCGGACATCGTGAACTATGCGGGCGGCACACCAGTGTTCATCGAAGGCCCGGCGAGCCAGGGGTACAAGATCACCGCCGCACAACTTGAGGCGGCGATCACGCCCAAGACACGCTGGATGATGTTGAACTCACCATCCAATCCCTCGGGCGCGGCATATTCTGCGGAAGAACTGAAGGCGCTCGGCGAGGTGCTGCTGCGCCATCCGCATGTGCTGGTGATGACTGACGACATGTACGAGCACGTCTGGTACGCACCGACGCCGTTCGCCACGATAGCGCAAGTCTGTCCGGAGCTTTACGACCGGACCTTGACGGTCAACGGCTGCTCCAAGGCATTCTCGATGACCGGTTGGCGGATCGGCTTTGCGGGCGGACCGACATGGATCATCAAGGCGATGAGCAAGCTGCAATCGCAGTCCACGTCCAACCCCTGCTCGATCTCGCAAGCGGCCGCCGTTGCCGCATTGACGGGTGAACAGGATTTTCTCGAAGAGCGCAATGCTGCCTTCAAGCGCCGCCGCGACATGGTGGTGTCGATGCTGAACGATGCGCCGGGGCTTAGCTGCCCGACACCGGAAGGCGCGTTCTACGTCTATCCTGACGCATCGGGCCTCATGGGCAAGGCCACGCCGAAGGGCGAGAAAATCGCGACCGACGAAGACCTTATCACCTATTTCCTCGATGAGGCGAAGGTGGCAGCAGTCCATGGCGGCGCATTTGGCCTCAGCCCCGCGTTTCGCATTTCCTATGCGACGTCGGAAGACGTGCTGAAAAAGGCCTGCACACGCATTCAGGAAGCCTGTGCTGCGCTAAAATAACGTAACGCGAAACAATCAGTTTCATTTGCGCACCTTGTTTGTTAGGCGCGCTTAGCTATATGGGTTTCCATCAGCAACCTTGTTGGGTGCAGTTTGTCGAACCGTTTAATGGCTTCGTCGTCTGCTTGTGACGCAAGTCACGACATTCAGCCAGGGGACATGCAACTATTTCTAACCAGTTCCCGTAGCTGGATGTGAAGAATACAGAAAGGCGCGCGACATGGTCGCATTTTTGAAATCGGACCTGTTCCTGAAGTTCTTTGGCGGTTTTGTGCTTGGCACCGTAGGGTTCATGACGCTCAATCCGGCCGAAGCCCAGCAAAGCCCCAATGACGCTGCGGCGGCTGTGAGCCACGTCAACTACGATGCGGGCTTTTAAGCCTTTCCTTCTGGCCCTCGTCTTGGGCGGCGGGCTGATGGGCGCTGTCTGGCAGTTCGCGCCCGGCGCGATTCCCGTAGCTCTCGCAGCAGAAAATAGCGTGCTTGCGCCAGTGGCGAAGGTGGATGTTCCCGCAACGCCAAAGCTGGAAACGGCGGTGTTCGCTGGTGGCTGTTACTGGGGCGTCGAAGGTGTGTTCAGCCACGTCAAGGGCGTGCGTCGTGTGGAGTCCGGCTTTGCCGGTGGGTCCGCCAGCCGGAAAGTGGATTACGAGACGGTCAGTGGCGGCGACACAGGCTTCGCGGAATCCGTGCGTGTTACCTACGATCCGCGGCAGGTGAGCTATGGCACGCTGATGCGCATCTTCTTTTCGGTCATCGCCGATCCGACGACACTTAACTATCAAGGCCCCGATCATGGGACGCAATATCGCAGCGCCTTGTTCCCGATGAACGCAGGCCAGGCCAAGGCAGCGAGCGCATACCTCACGCAACTGGGCGGCGCGAAGATCTGGAATGGCAGGATCGTGACCAAGGTAGAGCGTTTCACCGGATTTCAGCGGGCGGGGACTGACCATCAGGACTTCATGGCCAACAATCCGCGTCATCCGTACATATTACGCTGGGATGCGCCGAAGTTGGCGGCATTCAAGCAGCGTTTTCCGCAATATTACAGCCCGAGATCGGTAAGCTGAAGGTCGGCTTGCAGTAGCAGCCACGACAAGTTCTACCTGGGCAAAATGCGCCCTGCTTCGACATGAAGCCTCGTTGCGTTGTCGATGCCATCGAACAAGGCCGCTTCGGTGCCGGTCATCCAGACTTGTCCCCCGGTCGCGCTCAGGCGATCGAACAGCGCGAGGCGGCGAGAGGGATCGAGGTGCGCGGCGACTTCGTCCAGTAGCAGAACCGGCGGGTGCCCTGTCCTTATCGCAACCAATGCGGCGTGCGCGAGAATGATGGAGAGCAGCAGCGCTTTTTGCTCGCCGGTTGAACACAGAGCGGCTGGCTGATCTGTAGCGATGTGTGTCACTTGCAGATCGACGCGATGGGGGCCGCTGAGCGCGCGTCCTGCCGCAGCATCCCGGCGACGGCCCTCGCGTAGCTGCTGGTTGAGCGGTGATCCGTTCGGTGCCCAACCTTCGAGCGCGAGCAGCGGCCGTGCAAACGGGCTTTCGCTCTCAGCCGCCAATACTTCGGTCAGCGCCGCCACCGTCTCCGTGCGGGCCGCGCCTAACGCTTCCCCATGAATTTCCATCTGGCTTTCCAGCGCGGACAGCCATGCCGGATCGGGTGCGTGCGCCTGGGCCAAAAGGGCATTACGGCTGCGCATCGCCGCTTCATAGCGGGCGCTGTGCGTTGCATGGCCGGGATGCAGCGCCAGTGTCAGGCGATCGAGAAATCGTCGCCGTCCGCCGGGGCTTTCCGCAAACAGACGATCCATCGCAGGCGTCAGCCACAGCACGGACAGATGTTCTGCCAATGCCGTTGCCGCGCTCTGCGTACCGCCGATCCGGACCGCGCGGCGATCTGGTGCGCTCGGCAACGTGCCTGTACCGATCGTCACCTCATTGACTTGCGCCGCCACGCCGAAGCCGCCGCCGCCGCCCTGGCGCGCCATTTCGCGCAAAGGCGCGCCGCGAAGCCCACGCCCGGGCGTCAGGAGCGACACCGCCTCCAGGATGTTCGTCTTACCCGCACCATTCTCGCCGGTGAGAACGAGGAACGGGTGCGTGGGGACGATAAGCGCATCCTCATGATTGCGAAAGTCACTGACGGTGAGCCGGCTGAGCATGTTGTGGCTCTAGCGGCCTTTGCCGGGTATAGTAAGCAGGACGGTGCGATGCTTCGCGCGATCTTGCGCGTGGTCAGAATAAGGATCATCGTCATGCTTCCCGCCACAGGAGCTTGTTCATGAAAACGTATCTCGCCGCCCTAGCCGCTGCCGCCGTGCTGTTGACTATCCCAGCCGCTGCCTCTGCGGCGCTTTCCGTGGGTGCCAAGGCTCCGGATTTCACGACGCGGGGCGCACTGGCAGGAAAAGTGCGGCAGATCCATCTGGCCGACGAGTTGAAAAAGGGGCCAGTCGTGCTCTACTTCTTCCCTGCTGCCTTCACGCCGGGTTGCACGGCCGAAGCGCGCGAGTTCGCCGATGCGACCGACGATTTCAAGAAGGCAGGCGCGACGGTTATCGGGATGTCGGCCGACCCGGTCGACAAGCTGGCGAAATTCTCGGTCGAGGAGTGCCGCAACAAGTTCACGGTGGCTTCTGCCGGTCCCGGTGTAATCTCGGGCTATGACGTTGCGCTGCCGCAGAAGGCGGGGCTTTCCAATCGCACCTCCTATGTGATCGCGCCCACTGGCCGCGTTGCCTATGTGCACAGCGATCTCAGCTATGCCGCGCATGTGAAGAACACGCTGGCGGCCGTGCAGGCGATGAAGACGAGCAAATAAGCTTTGGTGCCCCGGCAGCGGCCGGGGCACATACTTAGGGCTTCACACTTAGGCCTTCACATATTTTCCGAACCACCCAAGCGTGGCAGCCCAAGCCTCCTTGGCTGCCGGTTCGTTGTAGCTTGGCCGATAATCCGCCATGAAGCCGTGGTCGGCGTCAGGATAGATGGTGATGTCGGACGGCGGCGATTTGCCCAGTTCCTTCAGCCTGGCCTTGAACGCCTCCAGATCGCTGACTGGGATGCCCTTGTCCTTGGCGCCATATTGGCCAAGCACCGGCGCAGCGATTCTGGCCGCTTCATCCATTGGGCTTGCGGGTTGAAGCGTGGCGGGCTTGCCTGACACCTGGCCATAGAAGGCGACTCCCGCATCGAGAGCCTTGCTGTGCGCGGCATAGAGCCACACGATCCGACCGCCCCAGCAAAAACCGGTAATGCCGTGGCGTCCCGCGTCGCCGCCATGTTTGCTGGCCCACGCGAAGCTGCTGTCAATGTCGGCCATGACCTGAGCATCGCTCGCCTTCGACACGATGGTGGCGCGGAGCTGTGCGAAATCGGTGATCTTCGTGGCGTCACCATGGCGGGCGAACAGGTCCGGCGCGACGGCGCAATAGCCTTCCTTCGCGAAGCGGCGGCAGATGTCCTTGATCCATTCATGGACGCCGAAAATCTCATGGACGACGATGATGACGGGTGCGGGCTTGGTTCCCGCAGGCTTTGCGACGAACAGCGGGACCGCAAAGCCGTCGGTGGCTTTCAAGCTGACAGATTGCTCGACAATGCCGTGGCTGTCCGTCCTGATGGTGGTGGCGGACACGGGTTGGCAGGCCGCGGCAAATCCTGCGGCGAATGCTCCGCCCACAAGTACGCCCCGTCGGTTAAGGCCGGTGGATGCCACCCAGTTGCGATCTTCCGAAAGTCTGCCGTCGTTGGCATCCGGCGTCATCGGGTCGTCTTGCATGGCCGTCTCCTCATGGCTTCCCCCGACTACAGCGTAGTCGTTCGCCGGAATGGCGCAATGCCTAGGATGACCAAGCCAGCCAGTCGCCACTTTTGATGCGCGTCAAGCCGGTCGTGGGCCATGCATAGACATATGTCCACGCGTCCAAGATTTCGCCTTGGATGTTCACCTCCACCATGGCGCGGCGATATTCATGAGGCTGCGGGAAGGCCGGCGAACATTCTTCATAATCGTCCAACGCGGATAGGACCGGCTCAGCCTGTTCCGGCAGGATCGAGAACAGGTCGCCGATGACCCAATCCTCGCCTCCATCAGGCAGGAACCCCGGATAGCCGTGCAACGCATACAAGCTGCCTCGCGCCTGTGCGGTGCCGATCCGTTGCGATTGGGCGTCAAGTAACGCCGCCATCGGCGACGTGCTTCCGCGCCGAAGCGTGCCATAGACGAACAGATGGACACCAGTCGAATTCATGGCGCGCGAACCGTCAATATCTTCCGTGCAGCTTCGATGAGGGCCGGAGGGCTTGCGGCATAGGATTCGCTGGCCGCTCCATAAATAAGCCCGACAGTGCGCGTAAGATCGAATCCGCTGAAGCGTGGTCGCACGACCCCTGTCGCCTTGAAGCTTTCGGGCATGACGGTAACGCCAAGGCCCGCGGCGACCAGTTGAAGAACGCGTTCGTCATTAGTCGATCTGTACGCGAAATGCGGGCGCACGCCGCGCTCGGTAAAGTGTCGGCTCGTTTCCGACAGCGCCTCGCAATGCCGCCGCACGATCATGACGTTGTCGGCAAGCGCCTCCGCTTGCACGACGGATTGGCTTGCCAGGGGATGGCTCGCGGGCAGGGCCAGCGCATAGCCTTCCTCGAACAACGGTTCCTCAAGAAAGCGATCCGCGCCCCGCCCGACCAGCGTGAGGGCGCAGTCCACGCGCCCCCGCGCGACTTGCGCAGTCAGTTCCCGTTCGCTTCCTTCGATAATCTCGATCTGCGCGTCCGGATCGAGCCGCAGCATTTCAGCAACGATGGACGACAGCATGTCGCCTGAAATACTACGCAATAAACCCAAGCGGACGACTGGGCTAATGGCGGTTTCGGTCAGGCTTTGCTGAGCGAGATTGAACTCACTCTCGATCCTGCGCGCATGACCAAGGAACCTGACACCGGCTTGTGTGAGTTGCACGCGCCGGTTGGTGCGGACGAAGAGAGGAGCGCCCACCGACCGCTCCAATTTGGCTATCCCTACAGAGAGTGTCGGCTGGGACACATTGCACTGTGCCGCAGCGCGGGAAAAGTTGCCATTATCCACAACGGCCAGGAAATAGCGCAGTTGATAGCGGTCGATCATAGACCGCATCTATACTGTAACGCGAATTCTTTCAATTTTGGATTGTTGGCTGGGCGCGGTATTCAGGAGTCATAGGAGAGATGCATGAGCGACTTCGACTTTGCGCTTGGCGACAATGCCGACATGATCCGCGAGAGCACCGCGCGTTTTGCAGCGGATCGGATTGCTCCGCTCGCAGCGGAAATAGACGCCAAGGATTGGTTTCCTCGCGAACTCTGGCCCGAAATGGGAGCACTTGGGCTGCATGGGATCACGGTGGAGGAAGAATTCGGCGGCCTGTCGCTCGGCTATCTTGAGCATGTCGTGGCGCAGGAGGAAGTCGCGCGGGCATCGGCCTCGATCGGCCTCAGCTATGGGGCGCATTCGAACCTGTGCGTCAATCAGCTTCGTCGCTGGGGCAATGAGACCCAGAAAGCGAAATATCTGCCGAAGCTGATTTCGGGCGAACATGTCGGGAGCCTCGCCATGTCGGAGGCGGGGGCCGGGTCCGACGTGGTGTCCATGAAACTGAAAGCGGAGAAGCGCGGTGATCGCTACGTGCTGAACGGCACGAAATTCTGGATCACCAACGCGACCTATGCCGATACGCTGGTGGTCTATGCCAAGACGGGCGAGGGATCGAAAGGCATCACGACTTTCATCATCGAAAAAGACATGAAGGGTTTTTCGATCGGCCAGAAGATCGACAAGATGGGTATGCGCGGATCGCCGACCGCGGAGCTGGTGTTCGATGACTGCGAAGTGCCGGAAGAAAACGTGATGGGGCCGCTGAACGGCGGCGTGGGTATCCTGATGTCGGGGCTCGACTACGAGCGGACGGTCCTGTCGGGTATCCAGTTGGGCATAATGCAGGCATGTCTAGATGTCGTCCTGCCATATGTTCGGGAGCGCAAGCAGTTCGGCAAGCCGATTGGCGCATTCCAGCTTATGCAGGCGAAGATCGCCGATATGTACGTCGCGCTCAATTCGGCGCGCGCCTATGTCTATGCGGTGGCCAAGGCATGTGACGCGGGCAAGACGACCCGCTTTGATGCAGCGGGCGCGATCCTTCTGGCGAGCGAAAACGCGATGAAAGTTAGTCTGGAGGCCGTTCAGGCGCTGGGCGGTGCGGGCTATACGAAGGATTGGCCGGTGGAGCGATACATGCGCGACGCCAAGTTGCTCGACATCGGCGCAGGCACCAATGAGATACGTCGTATGCTGATCGGTCGGGAACTGATCGGAGCATGAGCGCGCCTGCCCTCGATACGAAGCTGGCGCGCGCCAGCGACAGCTTTCTCGCCAATGTCGCGCATAATCGGGCGCTCAGCGAAGTGCTCTACGCGAATGTCGCTAAGGCGGCGCAGGGCGGCTCAGAAAGCGCACGCGATAAGCATGTAGCGCGGGGCAAGCTCCTGCCCCGCGATCGTGTCGAGCGGCTCCTTGATCCGGGCAGTCCGTTTCTCGAAATCGGGCAACTGGCGGCGAATGGTCTCTATGGTGACGAAGTGCCCGGCGCGGGCATCATCGCCGGGATCGGCCGTGTGTCCGGGCGGCAGGTGATGATTGCCTGCAACGATGCCACTGTGAAGGGTGGCACCTATTATCCGCTGACGGTCAAAAAGCATCTGCGCGCGCAGGAGATCGCGATCGAGAACCGATTGCCCTGCATCTATCTGGTCGATAGCGGCGGCGCGAACCTGCCCAATCAGGCGGAGGTGTTTCCGGACAAGGAACATTTCGGCCGCATCTTCTTCAATCAGGCGCAGATGTCGTCGCGCGGTATTCCGCAGATCGCCTGCGTGATGGGTAGCTGCACGGCAGGCGGTGCCTATGTGCCTGCTATGTCCGACGAAAGCGTGATCGTGCGTAATCAGGGGACGATCTTCCTTGCGGGGCCGCCGCTGGTGCAGGCGGCGACGGGCGAAGTGATTAGTGCCGAGGATCTGGGCGGTG
The DNA here is from genome assembly GCF_002953135.1 of Sphingobium sp. SCG-1. Classification (NCBI taxonomy): domain Bacteria; kingdom Pseudomonadati; phylum Pseudomonadota; class Alphaproteobacteria; order Sphingomonadales; family Sphingobiaceae; genus Sphingobium; species Sphingobium sp. SCG-1. The sequence goes on along the minus strand of NZ_CP026372.1, from coordinate 86,743 downwards.
GCGACCTGCATGGGCGCAAGTCCGGCGTGGTCGATCATGTGGCGGAGAATGACGAACATGCGCTGACGATCGTGCGCGATATCGTCTCAACGCTTCAGGCGGATCTGAAGCCGAATATCGATATTCGCGAACCGCGACCGCCCAAGTTCGATGCCGAGGAAATCTACGGCGTCATTCCGCAGGATGTCCGCGCGCCTTATGATGTGCGGGAGATCATCGCGCGGCTGGTCGACGGTTCGGAATTCCACGAGTTCAAGGCGCTCTACGGCACGACATTGGTGTGCGGCTTCGCGCATATCTGGGGTATGCCCGTCGCCATATTAGCTAATAACGGCGTGTTGTTCAGCGAAAGCGCTGTGAAAGGCGCGCACTTCATCGAGTTGGCGTGCCAGCGTCGCATTCCGCTGCTGTTTCTCCAGAATATCTCCGGCTTCATGGTTGGCGGCAAATATGAGGCGGAGGGCATCGCCAAGCATGGCGCGAAGCTTGTCACCGCCGTTGCGACTGCGCAGGTGCCCAAGATCACCGTTCTCATCGGCGGCAGCTTCGGGGCGGGCAATTACGGTATGGCGGGCCGCGCGTATTCGCCGCGCTTTTTGTTTAGCTGGCCCAATGCTCGTATCAGCGTGATGGGCGGTGAGCAGGCGGCGAGCGTTCTCGCGACGGTCCACCGTGACGCCGCCAAATGGACGCCGGAAGAAACCGAAGCCTTCAAGGCGCCGGTCCGCGCTAAATATGAGGAAGAAGGCAATCCTTATTATGCCACTGCGCGGCTATGGGACGATGGGATCATTGATCCTGCACAGACGCGCGATGTGCTGGGCCTTGCTTTCGCGGCCACGCTGAACGCGCCAATCCCCGAGCGCGCGCAGTTCGGCATTTTCAGGATGTGATGGCGATGATCCAGTCTCTCCTTATCGCCAATCGCGGCGAAATCGCCTGCCGGATCATTCGCACCGCGCGCAAGCTTGGCATTCGTACCGTCGCCGTCTATTCGGACGCCGATGCCGGTGCGCTCCATGTGCAGCAGGCGGACGAGGCGGTGCATATCGGCCCCTCCCCAGTGCGCGAAAGCTATCTGGTCGGCGAAAAGATCATCGCTGCCGCTCTCCAGACTGGCACGCAGGCCATTCATCCGGGCTATGGCTTCCTCTCCGAGAATGCCGCATTCGCGCAGGCCGTCATAGACGCCGGGCTGATCTGGGTCGGTCCCGATCCTTCTTCGATCACGGCCATGGGGTTGAAGGATGCCGCCAAGGCGCTGATGCACGCGGCGGGGGTGCCAGTGACGCCGGGCTATCTGGGCGAGAATCAATCGCCGGATCGTCTTAAGCCCGAAGCCGATGCGATTGGATACCCGGTTCTCATCAAGGCTGTGGCGGGCGGCGGCGGCAAGGGCATGCGCAAGGTCGATGAGGCGGGAGATTTTCTGGACGCGCTCGCCTCCTGCAAGCGGGAGGCGGCCTCCAGCTTCGGCAACGATCATGTGCTGCTCGAAAAATGGGTACTGAACCCCAGGCATATCGAAGTGCAGGTCTTCGGCGACAGCCATGGCAATGTCGTACATCTGTTCGAGCGGGATTGCTCGCTTCAGCGCCGCCATCAGAAAGTGCTTGAGGAAGCGCCCGCACCCGGCATGGATGTTGCCACGCGCGAAGCGATCTGCCAGGCGGCCGTGCGGGCCGCGAAGGCCGTGAACTATGTCGGCGCGGGGACCATCGAGTTCATCGCGGACGGATCGGATGGTCTGCGCGCGGATCGCATCTGGTTTATGGAAATGAACACCCGGCTTCAGGTCGAGCATCCCGTGACCGAAGAAATAACCGGACAGGATCTGGTCGAATGGCAGTTGCGTGTCGCCAGCGGAGAGCCGCTGCCGCTGCGTCAGGAGGATCTGTCGATCAACGGCTGGGCAATGGAGGCGCGCCTCTATGCCGAAGATCCGTCCAAGGGCTTTCTCCCGTCCATCGGTGCGCTGGAGAGGTTTGAAATAGGCGCGGGGTGCCGCATCGATACCGGGGTGGAGCAGGACGCGGAAATCTCCTCCTTCTACGATCCGATGATCGCCAAGGTGATTGCGCATGGTATCGACCGGGATACGGCGCGAATCGCTTTGGCCGACACTTTATCGAACACCGTCATATGGCCGCTACGCACCAACGCGGGCTTTCTTGTAAAGGCGTTGGAGCATCCGGCGTTCGTTGCTGCCGATCTGGATACTGGCCTCATCGGTCGCGAAGGCGATGCGCTGATGCCGCCCGAACGGCCCTCTGCGTCTGTATTGGCGCGCGCTGCCGCTACTTTGGTGCCTCCAGGTCGGATCAGCGGGTTTCGCCTCAACGCGCCAGTGCTGCGTGAGGCGGTTTTCCTGCTCGATGCCGAGGCGGTTACGATCACGTTCGATGCGCCTGCGCTTTGCGGTGCAGCGGAGTCGACGATCGTTGCCGAAGGTGGCCAGGTATGGCGGCTTTCGCGCTGGCGTGTGGACGGCGCGGGCGCGGGCGCGGCGTCCGATGGCGCAATCCTGTCGCCAATGCCGGGTCGCGTCATTGCAGTGGCAGTTGCGGCCGGCGAGCATGTGACCAAGGGACAGAAGCTCCTGACGCTGGAGGCGATGAAGATGGAGCATAGCCTTATTGCCCCTTTCGACGGCACAGTGGCTGCGCTTGACACGACCGAAGGCGCGCAAGTCAGCGAGGGCATGTTGCTGGCGCAGATCGACCGGACGGAAGCGCAATAGCCCATCGCAGTGCATGGATTTGCTTTTTCAGGAGCGTTCCTCCTCTGCATCGCCTAAAGGAGTCTCATGCAGATCGACATCCTGAAGGTGAAGGCGCAGCTCCTCTGCGGCGGTGAATTTGCGATGGGGCCGGGCAAAGCGGATTTGCTGGAGGCGATTGAAAGGGAGCGATCTATTTCCGGGGCGGGTCGTGCGTTGAGCATGAGTTATCGCCGGACCTGGCTGCTGGTCGACAGCATGAACCGCTGCTGGAAAGAAAAGCTGATCGACACCATCCATGGCGGCGGCAAGGAACGCGGTGCGCGGTTGACCGAAACCGGACGTGCGGTGCTGAAAGCCTATCGTGCTCTGGAAGCGGAGATCGCGCAGTCTGTGCAAGGCGAAGCGCTGGACATGTTGCGCGGTTTCCTGCGCGACGAACCATTGCCGCGACAGCCGATGTCAGAACATATCAGCGACGCGTGATCTCGATCTGATCCGTCGCAAGCCGATCCGCTTCCCTTGGATCATGCGTCACGTAAAGAATTGGCAGCTTCAGTTCGTCCCTGATCCGGATGATGACATCCATGATGCCGCCGCGCAAAGCAGGATCGAGCGATGCAAGCGGCTCGTCCATCAGCAGCGCGCGTGCGCCGGAGAGCAGGGCGCGACCGATCGCGACGCGCTGCGCTTCGCCTCCAGACAGTGATCTGGGCCAGCGATCGAGTAACGCGCCTATGCCGAGAAAGCGCACGACTTCCTCCATGCCGATCCAGCGATCCTGCGGTGCGGCAAGATCATGACCGTAGAGCAGGTTTGCCCGCACCCGGCGGTGTGGGAACAGCCGCCCATCCTGAAACACATAGCCAAGCCGCCGTCTGTGTGGCGCTACATCAATGCTGGCCGCAGCATCGAAGAGCGTTGCGCCTTCCACGCGGACATGCCCGCTGTCCGGTTTTAGAAGCCCCGCCACCATGTTCAGCACTGACGTCTTGCCCACGCCCGATGACCCTGACAGCACCGTGAGGCCTCCAGTTGTCGCAAAGGTTGCGCCTACATGCGCCTCGCCCAGTTTGCGGCTTACATCGATGTCAAAGGACATGGCCGCTCCGCCCTGCGCGGACGCGCTGGCTGATCGCTTCGGATATCACCAGCGCTCCGAGCGACAGCAGGATGGAGATCATCGCCAGCCGCCAGACTGCGGCTTCGCTGCCGGGAATTTGCAGCGCGCTGTAAATTGCAATCGGCAGGGTCCGCGTCTCATCCGGTATGTTCGACACGAACGTGATCGTCGCGCCAAATTCGCCGATGGAGCGCGCGAAGCCAAGGATGACGGAGGTGATGATCCCCGGCAACGACAGCGGAAGAGTGATGGTGGCGAAGCTGTAAGCAGGACTTGCGCCGAGCGTCCGGGCCGCGTCCTCTATCCGATGATCGACCGTCTCTATGGACAGGCGTATGGCCCGCACCATCAGCGGCAGGGCCATGATGCCTGCCGCGATCGCCGCGCCGGTCCAGCGGAACATGACGGTGATCCCGAGCCAGCTTTGCAGACGTGCGCCGATCGGCCCGGCGGGGCCAAGCGCCAGCAGAAGCAGCCATCCGATCACTACCGGCGGCAACACGAGCGGCAAATGTACAAGCGCGTCGAGCAACACCTTGCCCGGAAACCGCCTGCGAGCGAGCAGCCATGCCAGCATAAAGGCGAATGGCAGCGTCGCCAGGACTGCGACGATGCTGACCTTCAACGACAGGCTGACGATCGCCCATTCGTCTGGGCTCATTTCGTGCCGAAGCCATAGCGGCGGAAGATGGCTTTCGCTTGTGGGGACAGGAGGAAGCGCCGGAAAGCCTCCGCATCTCTGTTTTTTGCGGTGCCAAGCACGGCTAGCGGATAAATGATCGGAGGATGCGTCGCGGCAGGGAAGACGCCGACGATCCGCACAGCTTTGGATGCCCGCGCGTCGGTCTCGTACACTACGCCAAGGGGCGTCTGGCCGCGCTCGACCAGCGCCAATGCAGCGCGGACATCTTCGCTGATGGCGATGCGGCCGGAAACGGATGGCCAGACGCCGAGCGCCATCAAAGCTGCTTTCCCGTATCTTCCGGCGGGAACCGCGTCGGGATCGGCTATCGCCAGCCGCCCGCTGCCGAGCGCGCGAGCCAACGGGAAACCCCGGCGGATCGCCATCGCCGCACCTCTGCCTGCCGGGGCGATCAACACGAGACGGTTAGTCAGAAACGCAGCCCGCGTTCCCTGCCGGATTAGCCCCTTTGCGGCTATCGCGTCCATCCATGGCTCATCGGCGGACAGGAACAGATCGGCGGGCGCTCCCGCTTCTATCTGCCGCGCCAGGGCCGAGGACGCGCCGAAGGATATCACCGGTCGCGGATGCCGCTGCCCCGCCCAGACGTTGGCCACCTCGGTCAGCGATTCCTGAAGGCTCGCGGCAGCCAGCACCAGCGGACTTTTGTCCTGTGCTGCAAGCGGTGACGTGAAGATCAGAGCGAACAGCACGCAAAGATGTTGCACAAGCTGGCGCATCAGATTTCCTAAGCCATTGTGTTCCCGGCCATCGATGCCAGGACATACCGTACATATACGGCGATATATAAAGCTTGCGCCGACGACAATGATTTTCGATTGCCAATCGGTAGGTAGTCGACCCCTTACGTAGCGTGAGTGACCGGACGTTTCAGCACGGCGCTCCAGGCATAGCCGCGGTAAAGAGGCGAGAAGCTAAGTTCCAGACCATGGTGGGCCGCCACATCCTGAAGGACCGGCAAAAGGTCGCCACGCGGAAAGACATCGAACCGGCGCAGCCATGCTGCGAGGAGATCGCGAAAGAACGTGGGCAAACGCTCTTGCTGCCCGAAATCGACAATATACAGCGATCCACCTTCCGCCAAGGCGAGCGCTGCTTCATCCAGAGCCAGTTCCCATCCGGGGATCATCGAGAGCGTGTAGGATATGAAAATCCGATCGAAATCAGCCTTGCCCCACAGATTGCGGGACTGAAAGTGCGTCGCATCTCCGCGCGCCAAGGCGATCTTGTCAGTCAGACCAGCGCGCTTAACGGAATGGCTTGCGGTATCGAGCATCGCCTGACTGATGTCGAAGCCATAAAGCTGCGCCTCCGGCCACCGTCGGGACGCGGCGATAAGGTTGCGTCCGGTGCCGCAGCCGATTTCAAGGATGGACGTGCCCGCAGGCGCATCGAGCGCCCGGATCAGTCTGTCGCGTCCCAGCAGATAATATTTGCGCGAGGCGTCGTAGATATGCCGTTGATAGCGGTAGATAGCGTCCATCTGCCCGGCGTGATCCGATGCCGGGCCAGTCGTCCGATGAAGCATCACCGCGCTTTCAGGACATAGAGGTGAAAGCCACCATATATGGCCGAACGGTCCTGTCGCGTCCCTTCTTCCGAACGCTCCTGATCGTAATGCCAAAGGTCGAGAAGCTCTTGGGGAAGGCGCCCCGGCAGCAGGCTGGGCCGAGCGGCGGTACGGAAGATAACGCGAGAGCCTGGGCGGGCGGTGCGCGTGATCTGTGTCCAAAGATCGGTCAGCTGCGCATCGGTCATCCAATCCTGCGCATCGAGCAGGACATAGCGGTCGAGCGCGCCGTCCGGCAGCGCCCGCAGGTGATCGGCAAAGTTGCAATGCAGGATCTGCGCATGTGCTGCGCCGTCGCGCACCGTCGCATAATGTTTAGCCTCAAGATAAGGGGGAAGCGAGGCGCAGGGCGTTTCACCATAGCCGCGTCCGAAGGCTTGCCAGGCGAAATAGTTCTGGCGGATGTCGAAATCGCAGGCGAGTTTTTCCAGCCGCTGACGGAGCACTGCATTCATGCTCTGTGCGTCGCCATCGCATAGGGCGTCGAATTGCGCGGGCGGTATGCCGAGGCCGAAGAGGGAGGCGGGCTGCTGTGTTAGCCAGCGAATGAACTTTTTGTCGAAGATAGGCGCCAGCCGCGTCTCGAAAATCTCGCGCTGTTCTTCGATCGATGTCGCCTGCAGAAGCTCGCGCGGCTCGATCCGGTAGAGTTTGGCGACCAGATGGGCACTGCCGATGAATTGCCCTAAGAGACCGCGTGCATAGAAATTACGGGCGAAGGCGCTGATCCGCCGCCGTCCGGAAAGATCGCGTCCCTCCCAGTAGCGCCGCGAAGTCTCATCCAGATGAGGCGCGACATGCGCACGGTAGGCCGCCATATTCTCCGTTTGCCGCGTCTGTGCAAAGAAGCGGTGGAACGCGGCATGATCGGGAAGATGCTGGGCGGCCACCAGCTTGAGGTTGCCCAGCGCTATGTGCGCCGTGTTGAGATCGACGGCCGTAACCGAACGGGGTTTGGCGGTCAGGTAGGACAGCATGTTGCATCCGCCGCTGGCGATGGTGAGAATGTCGCTGTCGGCCCGGATGTCGAGCGCATCCATGTCCACCAACGGGTCTTCCCAGATTTGCGCGTAGACCAGCCCGCGAAAGGCGAAGGCAAAAGCGCGCTCCAACAGCCCCTTGGGGGTCAATTGCCGATGCTGATAGACCGCCTCTCTGACGGCGCGTCCGGTGGAAGCTGCGTGTGCGGCTGGCTTGGCAGATGAGGCGAGGGCCATGTGGTCAGGTTCCCGGTCGATCAACGATCCGGCCTGATAGTCTCGTCCCATGACGCAACGATGACCCGCGCGTGACGGTTCGGTGAAGGCGTCGCCGCCGATAACCTTCGACGATCTGCGAAGGAAAAGTCAGCCGCCCTTTACGGCATCCATAATCTGCCGGATCGGGGACAGGTCATATCCCGCCGCCGCCGCCTGGTCCGACAGCGCAGCGGCATCATCCCCCGCCCGTGCACGCGTTAATGCCCACAAGAAAGTACTGCGGGTGCCTGATCGGCAATAGGCCAGTACTTTGCCTGTCCCCGCCTGCTCCAGCGCCGTTGCCATCCCGTCGAGTTGCCACGGCGAGAAACCGGCATGTGTCACCGGCACCGCGGCATAGTCCAGCCCCGCCGCCCTTGCTGCCGCCTCAATTTCCGCCCCGGTCGTCTGTCCGGGCTCTTCGCCTTCGGGCCGGTTGTTCACCACCATCGTCACGCCCAGAGCCTTGGCATAGGCGACTTCCGCAACGCCGATCTGCGGCGAGACATAGAGCGTTTCGGTGACTTGGCGGAACATAAGCGCGGTCCTTTACAGTATTCAGACGGCCATGCCCAATCGCCTAAAGGCTTTCAAGAGGCGCGCGCGTCGTCATCCATATTGCTTGAGCACTGTCAGGAAGGCGTCGCCATAGGCTTCCAGCTTGCGAGTGCCCACGCCGCTGATCGTGCCAAGCGCCGACAGGCTGTCCGGACGATACTCCGCCATCTCCCGCAATGTGGAATCGTGGAAGATAACATAAGGCGGCACGCCTGCCTCCTGCGCCAATTCACGGCGGCAGGCCCGCAGCGCATCGAACAAGGGATCGCCGCTCGGGTTCGCGCCGCCGTCGCGCGCGCTACGCCGCCGCACACGTTTGGGCGGCAGCACCAGCGACACCGCTTCCTCGCCCCGCAGGATTGGCCGCGCATTCGGTCCAAGCATCAGCCCACCATGCTCGTTCGTCTCCAGCGCGTCGCGGATCAGCAGCGCCCGCGATACTGGCCGCAGCAGCGCCGTCTCCTCGCCCGACACGATGCCGGACACCGACAGCTTGTCATGCCCCCGCTGCCGCACCTTGTCGTTGGCGGCACCGGTCAGCACCGCCTCGATATGCTGCACGCCAAAGCTCTGTCCCGTACGATATACGGCAGACAGGAATTTGCGTGCCGTCTCGGTCGCATCGATGCTGGCGGGCGGGGAGAGGCAGTTGTCGCAATTGCCGCAAGTCGCGGGCGGGTTTTCACCAAAGTGCCGCAGCAGCACCGCGCGGCGGCATCCCCCCGTTTCGACCAGCGCGCCCAGCGCCGATATCCGCGCCCGTTCTCCAGCTTGCCGAGCCTGCTCCACTTCCATGATCCGCTGCCGGGCGCGGGCAAAATCCTCCGCGCCCCAGAACAGATGCGCCTCCGCCGGTTCGCCGTCGCGTCCTGCGCGGCCCGATTCCTGATAATAGCCCTCGATCGACTTAGGTAGCCCGGCATGGGCCACGAACCGCACGTCGGGCTTGTCGATGCCCATGCCGAAGGCGACCGTCGCCACCATCACCATGTCTTCACTGGCAATGAAGGCCGCCTGGTTGGCGCTGCGCACCGACGGGTCCAGCCCCGCATGATAGGCCCGCACCTGCCGCTTGCCGCCCGCAGACAGGCTGGCCGCCATCTTCTCGGTCGCCGCTCGCGTCTGTGCGTAGATGATCCCCGGCCCCGGCTGCGCCGCGAGCAAGTCAGCGATCTGCTTGCTCAGGCCATCTCGCGGATGCACGGCATAACGGATATTGGGCCGGTCGAAGCCTGAAATTATCATCCCCTCGTCAGGGATGCCAAGCTGCTTCAGGATATCTTCCCGCGTATGCGCGTCGGCCGTCGCCGTTAGCGCGAGGCGCGGCACCTCCGGAAATTCGTCGAGTAAAGGCCGCAGCAGCCGATAATCCGGGCGGAAGTCATGCCCCCATTCCGATACGCAATGCGCCTCGTCGATGGCGAACAGGGCGATCTCTGCCGAGCGCAGCAGCGAACGGAAGCCCTCGCCACTTGCCCGTTCAGGCGCGACATACAGGAGGTCGAGATCACCGTTGCGCAGCCGGTCCTGTGTCTCCCGCCAGTCCGCATCCACCGATGTAAGGCTGGCGGCGCGAATGCCCACTGCCTGCGCCGCTCGTAATTGATCGTGCATCAGCGCGATCAGCGGCGACACCACCACGCAGCAGCCGTCGAACGCCACCGCCGGAAGCTGATAACAGAGCGATTTGCCCGCTCCGGTCGGCATGATCGCCAGCGTTCGTTGCCCACCCATGACGCGCGAGACCACCTGCTCCTGCACGCCGCGGAACGCGGGAAAGCCGAATATGTCGTGCAGAAGCTGGCGCGGATCGCGAGGCATTGGCGGGGGGCTTAGCGGGCGTGAAGGTTGGGGGAAAGGGGAAACGGCCTCAAATCACCGTCCGCTCAGGGCAATGGGGTGAGAGGCTTCACGCCTCCACAACCTCACTCTCGCCGGTCTCCCGCTCCTGTGCCTGCCGCGCCCACATCGACGCGTAGAGGTCGCCCGCCCGCAACAACTGCGCATGGGTGCCTCGCTCCCGCACTCGTCCGCTGTCCAGCACGATGATCTCGTCCGCCTCGACCACGGTCGAGAGCCGGTGCGCGACGATGATTGTGGTCCGCCGCCGCGCGATCTCGCCCAGCACGCCCTGAATCGCTTCCTCCGTGCGGCTGTCGAGAGCACTGGTCGCCTCGTCCAGCACCAGGATCGGCGGGTTTTTAACCAAGGTCCGCGCAATCGCCACGCGCTGCTTCTCACCGCCCGAAAGCTTCAATCCACGCTCCCCCACGCGCGTGTCATAGCCCTCCGGCAGCGACAGCACGAATTCGTGGATTGACGCACCCTTGGCCGCTGCCTCGATCTCCGCCCGGCTTGCCCCGGCGCGGCCATAGCCGATATTGTAGCCCACCGTGTCGTTGAACAGCACCATGTCCTGCGGCACAATGCCGATCGCCGCGCGCAGACTGTCCTGCTGCACCTCCGCAATGTCCTGCCCGTCGATCAGGATGCGCCCCGACTGAATATCGTAGAAGCGGAACAGCAGCCGCGCGATGGTGGATTTGCCCGCGCCTGATGGCCCAACGATCGCCAGCGTCTTGCCAGCCGGGATGGTGAAGCTCACCCCATGCAGTATCTCGCGCTCAGGATCGTAGCCGAACACTACATTTTCGAACCGCACCTCGGCCTGCCTGACATCCAGCGCGGGCGCGCCCGGCACATCGACAATCTCTTGCGGCGTGTCGACCAGCTTGAACATTGCCTCCATGTCGATCAGCCCTTGCCGGATCGTGCGATAGACCATGCCGAGCAAGTCGAGCGGCCGGAACAATTGCGTCAGCAAGCCATTCACCAGCACCACGTCACCCGTGCTGAACGTGCCCCGGCTCCAGCCCCACACAGTATAGGCCATCGCACCTGCCATCATCAGGTTGGTAATCAATGACTGGCCGATATTGAGCCAGGCGAGGCTGTTCTCCGACTTGACCGCCGCCGCCGCGTAGCGCCGCATTGCGGTGCCGTACCGCTCCGCCTCGCGCGCCTCGGCCCCGAAATACTTCACTGTCTCGAAATTCAGCAGGCTGTCCACGGCATGGGCCACCGCGCCGGTATCGAGGTCGACCATGTCCCGCCGCAACTGGTTGCGCCACTCCGTCACTGTCCGCGTGAACCAGATGTATAGTCCCACCATGGCCAGCGTCGCGGCCACCATGCCGAACCCGAACTTGATTTGAAAATAGATGCAGACCGCAGCCAGCTCCAGCACCGTAGGCGCGATGTTGAACAGGAGGAAGTATAGCATCGTGTCGATGCTCTTCGTGCCGCGCTCGACGATCTTCGTGACTGCACCGGTCTTGCGGTCCAGATGGAAACGCAGCGACAGGCGATGCAGATGCCCGAACACATGCTCGGCCAGCCGTCGGGTCGCTTCTTGGCCCACGCGCTCGAACACGACATTACGGATATTGTCGAACACTACCGACACAAACCGCGCCAGCGCATAAGCGCCCACCAACGCGATGGCGAGACCAGCTAGCGGTTCCAGACCCGGCGCCATGCGATCGATCGCTGCCTTGTACGCGAAGGGCATTGCGAACGCCGTCGCCTTCGCCATCACCACCAGCACCATCGCCAGCACGACGCGCAGTCGCAACGCACGCGAATCGGCGGGCCAGAGGTAGACGAAGAACCGGCGGAGCGTTGCCCATGCAGGCGGGGCATCGGTGCGCGACACCAACGTCGTTGGATTATCAGGAGGCATGAAGGGCATGTAATATGCGGCAGGTCAGAAACCAACCAGTCACAATGTTCGATCCGCGAATCATAGTCGGTGTGTCTAGACACAAAAGTGCCCGGACCAAACATAGAGGAGGTGGGGCCACTCTAGGTCCGTTCCGGGCAGCAAACACGAATGTCCGAGGGGGGATCGGAGCAAATCAAAGCGTGTCTACGTTACAGGTCCCTCGCCTCCCAGCGACGTGTGGGGCATCACAGGATGGCGATCTGCTCAATTCGACTTTTCGACGCACTTAGCCATGCGCCGGCCAAAACTCGCCCAAGGGAGGTTGTGCGGCAAGTTTCATCTGTCTATGTCACGGTAACAAGCGGCAGGTAACATGCAGCGGGGGTGGGGTGCTAATCACAATATGAGCCGCAGGCAGCACAGAATAGCTGCTTCTCAGCGAGCCGGGTCAGCAAATCAGGGGTTCATGAAGTTGGCGCATAAGCTCCAGCCGGGAAGCGATGCTTGTCCCATTCCGGCGCTGCAACACTGCGATCGGGAAGTCGAACGAATATGTGGCAGCGCTGCCTTTCAACGTGCGCCGGTCATGCGGCGATTGTTGAAATTCCTCGCAGCAGAGACGTTGGCCGGGCGGGGCGACGATCTGAAAGCCTATGGTGTTGCGGTTGACGGATTGGGCAAAGGTCCAGACTTTGATGCTCAAGTGGATAGCTATCCCCGGGTTCAAGTCGGTCGTCTGCGCCGGATGATCGAGACCTTCTATATAGAAAAAGGGGAAGGCGACTGCTCGGTTCGGGTCTCCATTCCGAACGGCAGTTACCGTGTGCACTGGACGCCAGCTTCGCAATCCGATGCAATGCCGCCTCTGGGGACCGGGAGACCCGTCGGCCATTCCGCAATACACGGCCCATTCTCCAGAAAATGGCTTATGGTGTTGACGGGAATAGTCGCTGTGGTGGCGGCGATTGCCTTGTTGATTCACGTTTTTGCGCCTTCCAAGGCTCCCGCCGTGCAAAATGCAACGCCTGTGCGCCAAAGCCAGATGCTGGTTCCTCCGCCAGTGATGGATGTCGAACCGGTCGCGACCGTCGAAGGTGCTGACAAGGTTCTTGCGCAGCGCATTGACCGTATCTTGGGTGACGCGCTCCACCGGACATGGACCTTCAATGTTCGCACGGTGGGCATGTCCGTGCCCTCTACTCGTGAAGCGGCCGGAGAATACCGCTTGACCGGCACGCTGGTCGGCGCCGAACGCAAGTTGCTTTACTTAACTCTCTGGAATCATCGGAACACGACGCAGATATGGTCGCGGCGACTGGAGCTGGCGAAAGTGACATCCTTTGTGGACGCGCTTGGCCCTTCGATCAATGCCATCATGTCGCCATTTGGCGTGATCGGTTCGCGTGAACGTCGCGCTCTTGCGGGTAATTTCTCCCCTGGCTTCCCCTGTATGATGCGATATTCCGAATATTACATGGGGAACGCAGCCGCTCTGGCAGCGCCTGTCAAGGCGTGCCTCGATCTGACGCTAAAGCAAGACCCCGGCAATGCTCCGGCTATCGCTGCAAAGATGATGACTCGATTGCGGGAGGCTGCCGAGCATCCGGAACAGGTGGCAAATGTTAGAAGCGAAGCGCTGGTTCTTGCCCGTCGCGCGATGGATGCCGATCCCTATTCGGCCGATGCGTCGATGGCGATGGCACTGGCCGCTTATATCAACAACATGTGCGATCTCGGCAACGCAAGTGCAACTGAAGCTTTGGACCGCAACCCTTATGATGGGTACGCCTATGCACGCGCTGGCCTGTATATGTTTCAATGTGGCGACGCAGGTTACGAGGCCACGCTGCGGCGGGCATGGGAACTGGATAACACCTTGCCTGCCGTCACTGCTATGCCGATGGTGATAGGCATGAGCGAGCGCGGGGAAGGGGAGGCGGCGCTTCGTTTCGCCCTCCGCATCCCGGTTGCCGAAGGGTTCCGCAAAGCACCCTATGAATTGACCATGGCGGCCGCCTACGCCGCCGCCGATGATATTGAAGCCGCACGCCGCCATTGGGCGCAAGCTGCGCGGGCGGCGGCGGCCCCCCCTAATGCCCCGCCTGCTGTAGTACTCAAACGCATATTGATGTTGCCGCGCCTGACAGAACGCACCGAACGGTATCTACGGAGCCGAGGCCTCTTCCGTTAAGCTTAGTCCCGCAGCAATTCGTTGATGGCCGTTTTGGAACGCGTCTGAGCATCAACGCGCTTGACGATTACGGCGCAGGAGAGGTTCGGACCGGGCGTGCCATCGGGGAGCGGCTTGCCGGGTAATGATCCGGGCACGACCACCGAATAGGGCGGCACTTCACCCACAAAGATCTCGCCGGTTGTACGATCGACGATCTTGGTCGTCTTGGTGATGAACACGCCCATCGACAGTACCGATCCCTTGCCGATCCTCACGCCCTCGACCACTTCGGATCGCGCGCCGATGAAGCAATCGTCCTCGATGATGACGGGGTCGGCCTGCAAGGGCTCCAGCACGCCGCCGATGCCAACGCCGCCCGACAGATGCACGTTCTTGCCGATCTGCGCGCAGCTTCCGACCGTCACCCAGGTGTCGACCATCGTGCCTTCATCGACGAACGCACCGATGTTGACGAAGCTTGGCATCAGCACCACGTTCTTCGCAATGAAAGAACCGCCGCGGGCGAATGCGCCGGGAACGGCCCGGAAACCGGCGGCACGGAACCGCGCTTCGTCCCAGCCATCGAATTTGCTCGGCACCTTGTCCCACCAAAAAGCGCCACCGGGTCCGCCGGGGATCAGCGCATTGTCATTGAGGCGGAAGGACAGCAGAACCGCCTTCTTGAGCCACTGATTCACCTGCCAGCCATCGGCCGTGGGTTCGGCTACCCGTGCTTCGCCTGCGTCCAGCAGCCGGAGTGCTTCGACCACCGCGTCGCGCACGTTACCTTGGGTGACGACGCCGACGTCGGCGCGCGCATCCCACGCGGAATCGATGGTGGCAATCAGTGCGTCGGTCATGTCAGTCCCCAATGATGTTCGCCAGAAACGGCGTCAGATGGTCGGTTTCATAGTCGATGAAGTCGGCATGGGCATCCACATTGCCGGCTTCCGATCCGTTGTTGACCCATACGGTCGTCATGCCGATCGCCTTGGCAGGCTTCAGGTTGCGGGCCATGTCCTCGAAGAACACGCTGCATCTGGGATCGACGTCATGGATCTCACACAGCGCGGCATATCCGGCTGGATCGGGCTTGGGCACATAGGCGCAGGCATGGATGTCGTGTATCAATTCGAAGGCGTCGGCTAGGCCCAGCTTGGCGAGCACGCGTCCCGCATAGGCGGCATCGCCATTGGTGAAGATCAGGCGCCGACCTGGCAGCGCCGCGATATTGTCGATCAGCGCATGATCCATCATCAGCCGGTCGAGTGAAATGTCGTGTACGTAATCGAGAAATGTGCGCGGCTCGACCGCATGGTCCCGCATCAACCCCGCCAGCGTGGTTCCATGCTCGAGGAAATACCCCTTCTGCACACGGCGAGCCTCCACCGGATCGCACCCGAGCAGAGTCTGAATGAACTCGCCCATTTTGATGTCGATAAGCCCGAACAAGTCGGATTTCGCCGGATACAGCGTATTATCCAGATCGAAGATCCAGGTGTCGATATGGGCGAAATCTGCGCGCATGGCGGGTGCCTAGTCATCGTCCGCCGTAAGGGCAAGGATTAGATGGTGAAGCTTTCCCCGCAGCCGCAGCTACCCTTGGCATTGGGATTGTTGAAGACGAACCCCGCGGTAAAATCGTCTTCCACCCAGTCCATCGTCGATCCGATCAGATACAGCACCGATCCGCCGTCGATGTAGAAGGTGCCGCCCGGCGTCTCGATCTTCTCGTCGAACTTGGCTTCTTCGCTTACATAATCGACCGAATAGGCCAGGCCCGAGCAGCCGCGGCGCGGCGTCGAGAGCTTAACGCCGATGGTGCCTTCGGGCGCTTTCGCCATAAGGTCTGCGATGCGCTTCTCCGCATTGGGCGTCAGGATGACGGCCGCAGGACGAACGCGCGTTTTGACTTCGGTGGACATCATAGCATCCCCAGTTCGAGCTTTGCATCGTCGCTCATTTTCGCCGGGTCCCATGGTGGATCCCATACGAGGTTCACCTCGGCGTCACCTACACCGGGCACCGCGCCGACGCGCAGTTCGACTTCGCCCGGCATCGATTCCGCAACCGGACAATGCGGCGTTGTGAGAGTCATGGTGACGACCGCATGACCGTCCTCCGTCACATCGACGCCGTAGATTAGCCCGAGATCATAGATGTTCACCGGGATTTCCGGATCATAGATGTCTTTGAGCGCATCGATGATCCCATCATAGACGCTGCCGCCCGGCTCGCCCTGCGTCAATTCGTCAGGTTTGGCGGCAAGGAAACCGTCCAGATAATCACGCCTGCGCTCGCCGGAAGTCTCGGCTTCGTCGACGCGCGCCTTGGGCGGCGGCACGACCGCGTTCACTTCCTCCACCGCAATCTTCACTTCTTCGCTCATCCGAAGATCTTCCTTACTCGTTCAATGCCTCGCACCAGTGCCGCGACATCGCCTTCGTCATTATAAATGCCAAAGCTGGCCCGCGCCGTCGCTTCTACACCCAGCGCGCGCATCAAAGGCTGCGCGCAGTGATGCCCGGCGCGGATTGCCACGCCTTCTTCATCCAATATGGTGCCGACGTCATGCGGATGCACCCCCTCAACTTCGAAGCTGAGGATGCCAGCGGAAGTTTCGGGACCAAAGACCCGCACTGAATTCAATCCGTGCAAAGCGTCACGGGCTAACCCGACTAGCTTGCACTCATGCGCATGGATCGTTTCGAGACCGATCGCCTCCACATAGTCGATCGCCGCAGCCAGCCCCGCCACACCGACGATATGCGGTGTACCTGCCTCAAACCGTGTCGGCGCAGGCGCGTACGTTGTCTCCTCGAACGTCACCTTGTCGATCATGGAGCCGCCGCCCTGCCACGGTGGCATCGCGTCGAGTATCTCCTGCCGCGCCCACAGCGCCCCGATCCCGGTCGGGCCATATAGCTTGTGCGCGGACATGACGTAGAAGTCGCAGTCCAGCGCCTGCACATCGACTTTGAGGCGGGGCACTGCCTGACATCCGTCAAGCAGCAGCTTTGCCCCGGCAGCGTGCGTAATGTCTGCGGCGCGGCGACCGTCGAGCACCGATCCCAGGACGTTGGAGACATGGGCCAGCGCCACGATCTTGTGCGCGGGCGTAATCATGCGCTCCATCGCGTCGAGATCGATTTGGCCGTCCTCGGTCAGCGGGATCACATCGATACTCGCCCCGACCTTACCCGCGATCATCTGCCATGGCACGATGTTGCTGTGATGCTCCAGCATCGAAAGCAGGATGCGATCACCGGATTTCAGGTTTGCGCCACCCCAGCTTTGCGCGACCAGGTTGATGCCTTCGGTCGCCCCGCGCGTGAATACGATTTCGCTGTCGGACTTCGCGCCTAGGAAGCCCGCAACCTTGCGCCGCCCCGCTTCATAGCCAAGCGTCATGTTGGCGGACCGCGCATAGACGCCGCGGTGGACGGTTGCGTAATCCTCGCCATATGCACGCGCGATAGCGTCGATCACTTGCCTTGGCTTCTGCGCTGTCGCGGCGGTGTCGAGATAATGCCAGTCGAGAACGCCGGGGAAGTCCTGACGAAAACTTTTCGTTCCGTTCGTCCTGAGCTTGTCGAAGGGTTCGCCCGAACGCAGTGAGGCGTCCGTGCCTTCGACAACCTCAGGCGAGGGCTTCGACAAACTCAGCCCGAACGGTGATGACGAGGCTTGGTTCACGTCAACCTCTCCAGTTTCGCCAGAGCCGCAGCCTCCAGTGTTTCACGCACGGCTTCATCCTCAACGCTGTCGAACACGCCCGCGATGAACGATTGCAGCAACAGGGTGCGTGCCGTCGCCGGGTCCATGCCGCGCGAGGCCATGTAGAACAGCGCGTTCTTGTCCAGTTCGCCCACGGTCGCGCCATGCGCGCACTTCACGTCGTCCGCGTAGATCTCCAGCTCGGGCTTCGCATTGGCGGTCGCGGTGCGATCCAGCAGCATCGCCTTTACCGATTGCGCCGCGTCGGTCTTCTGCGCGCCGCGCGCCACGGTAATCTTGCCCATATATGTGCCCGTCGCGCGGCCTGCGAGGATCGACCGGATCACCTGTTCGCTCGTCGCATTGGGCTGCGCATGGGTGAGCGTGGTGACGATCTCCAGCGTCTGCGTGTCGCCGCCGATGATCGCGCCGCCCAGCGCGAAATGCGCGGCCGCGCCGAGCGTGACGTTCAGCGTCACTCGTCCCAGTGCCCCACCGATGTTGAGCACATGAAAGTGGCAGGCCGCCCCGTCCGCAACGCTGATCTCATAGTCATGGATCGCGCTCGCGCCATCGGCTGCATCCTGCAGCAGATAGTGATGCTCAGTCTCACCCGCGGTGACACTAATCTGCGTCGCTGGCGCAGCGGGCCACGCCTTCGCCACGGCATCCAGATCGCTGTAGCGCCACGCTTCGTCACGTCGCGTTGGGAGCACAGCCAAGTTCACGCCGCCAGTACCCCGGCACCGACCACATCGGCGTAGCCCTCCCGCTCAAGCTCCAGCGCCAGTTCCGGCCCACCGCTCTTCACGATACGACCGCCCGCCAGCACGTGCACGAAGTCCGGCTGCACATAATCCAGCAGTCGCTGATAATGGGTGATCAGCAACACGGCGCGATCCGGCTTGCGCATGATCGCATTGATCCCCGCGCCAACGATCTTCAGCGCATCGATGTCGAGGCCGCTGTCAGTCTCGTCGAGGATCGCCAGCTTGGGATCGAGGATGCCCATCTGCACCATCTCGTTCCGCTTCTTTTCGCCGCCCGAAAAGCCGACGTTTACCGGCCGTTTGAGCATCTCCATATCCAGCCCGAGCAGCGCCGCTTTTTCCTTGGCGAGCTTGATGAACTCGCCGCCGGACAGCGGCGCTTGCCCGCGCGCCTTGCGCTGGCTGTTCAGGCTTTCGCGCAGGAACTGAAGATTGGACACGCCGGGGATTTCCACCGGATACTGAAAGCCCAGGAACAACCCCGCCGCGGCCCGCTCATGCGGGTCCATATCCAGAAGGTCCGCGCCCTCGAAGGTAGCACTGCCGCCCGTAACCTCATAACCGGGCCGGCCGCCCAATGTATAAGCCAGCGTAGACTTGCCCGCGCCGTTTGGACCCATAATCGCATGGATTTCGCCGGCGTTCAGGGTCAGCGAGAGGCCCTTGAGGATAGCCTTGCCGTCGATGGCATTGGTGAGGTTATTAATTCGGAGCATTAGTTCTTATTCCCGTCAATTGGGACACATCGCCTTTATATCGACGATAGACAGCTTTCAGTTCACGCAGGTCGTGATCGGAAACATTAGCCCGATCGATATCCAAATAAACCCGCGTTCCTTGACCCTTAACGCTTTGGATACAGGCAATGGCAGCTAGCAAGTCGAAGTGAGCCTTTTCGTCTCCTTCTGACCAATATCTCGTGCCGTCGAA
This sequence comes from Sphingobium sp. SCG-1, assembly GCF_002953135.1. NCBI lineage: Bacteria > Pseudomonadati > Pseudomonadota > Alphaproteobacteria > Sphingomonadales > Sphingobiaceae > Sphingobium > Sphingobium sp. SCG-1. The sequence goes on along the minus strand of NZ_CP026372.1, from coordinate 67,518 downwards.
GAAGAAGGCGTTACCCAACAGACCCCTCCAGCGAAATCCCCAGCAGCTTCTGTGCCTCGACCGCAAACTCCATGGGCAACTGTTGCAGCACTTCCTTCGCAAAACCGTTCACGATCAGCGACACCGCGCTCTCTGTGTCCAGACCGCGCTGCATCGCGTAAAACAACTGATCATCCGAAATCTTCGACGTCGTGGCCTCATGCTCGATCTGCGCCGAGGGGTTCTTCACTTCGATATAAGGCACGGTGTGCGCGCCGCACTGGTCGCCCAGCAGCAGGCTGTCGCACTGCGTGAAGTTGCGCACGCCCTCCGCTGTCGCGCCGACGCGCACCAGTCCGCGATAGGTGTTGTTCGACCGGCCCGCGCTGATCCCCTTCGACACGATGGTCGAGCGGGAGCCTTTGCCCAGATGGATCATCTTCGTGCCGGTATCGGCCTGCTGCATGTTATTGGTCAGCGCGACGGAGTAAAACTCACCAACGCTGTTCTCCCCAGCCAGCACGCAAGAGGGATATTTCCAGGTGATCGCGGAGCCGGTTTCGACCTGCGTCCAGCTGATCTTGCTGTTCTTCCCCTGACACAGCCCACGCTTGGTCACGAAATTATAGATGCCGCCCTTGCCGTCTGCGTCACCCGGATACCAGTTCTGCACGGTCGAATATTTGATCTCCGCATCGTCCAGCGCGACCAGTTCGACTACGGCGGCGTGCAACTGGTTCTCGTCGCGCATCGGCGCGGTGCAGCCTTCGAGATAGGACACATAGCTGCCCTTCTCCGCAATGATCAGCGTCCGCTCGAATTGCCCGGTATTCTCCGCATTGATCCGGAAATAGGTGGAAAGCTCCATCGGGCATCGCACGCCCTCGGGGATGTAGACGAACGTCCCGTCCGAAAAGACCGCGCAATTCAACGTCGCAAAGTAATTGTCATGCATCGGCACGATCTTGCCGAGCCACGCCTTCACGAGTTCCGGATATTCGCGCACCGCCTCGCTAATCGAGCGAAAGATCACGCCCGCCTCTTCCAGTTCCTTGCGGAAAGTGGTGGCGACGGACACGCTGTCAAACACGGCGTCCACCGCGATCTTGCGCGAACCCTTCACCCCGGCGAGCATTTCCTGCTCCGCGATTGGGATACCCAGCTTCTCATATGTGCGCAGGATTTCCGGATCGACCTCGTCCAGCGAGTTCAACTCCGGCTTCGCCTTGGGCGCGGCGTAATAATAGGCGTCCTGATAGTCGATCGGCGGCACGTTCAGCTTGGCCCAGTCCGGCGGCGTCATCTTCTGCCACATGGCAAACGCCTTAAGCCGCCAGTCCAGCATCCACTGGGGCTCATTCTTCTTGGCCGAAATGAAGCGTACCGTGTCTTCGTTCAGCCCCTTGGGCGCAAAGTCCTGCTCAATGTCGCTCGCCCAGCCGAACTCATAGGTTGAGGCGCGGTCGACGGCCTCCTGTGCTTCGGCGTTGCGGACGGTGGTGATATCTTCGGTCATACGGCTTCTCTTGAAAGGCTGTTCAGCGACACGCCGGCCAGCGCACCGCGAATGGCGCCATTGACGGCACCCCAATGCGGGCGAACGCGGCAACTGCTTTCCAACGCGCAATCATGGCGGGCGGCGCTTTCCTCGACACAGGCCGTCATGGCAATCGGGCCTTCCACCGCTTCAACGATGTCGGCAAGGCTGATCCTGTCCGCCGACCGCGCCAGTGCGAAGCCGCCGCCTGTGCCACGGGCGGATTCGAGCAGACCGGCCGCAGCCAATCGACCGAGCAACTTCTGTGCCGTGGGCAGCGGCACGCCGGTCTGCACGGCGATATCCGTCGCCGACAAGCGCGCGTCGTCAGCGGCGCGCGCGGCGGCAGACATTACGACAATGGCATAATCGGCGAGGCTGGAGAGCCGCATCGGCGAATCCTAATCGGAGCAAATCGTTCCGATTGCCATGTGGCGGTGAAAGGCGCCAAAATCAACCCGTCAAACCTAGCTAATGCGATTGATCTCCGCCATCGCTATCCCAAGGTCGCGGCGCTGTAAGGTGAGGCGTGCCACCTCGGTTGGCTCCGTCATCAACTGGTGCGGCGTGAGGCCGACGAAATGCTTGATCTCCCGGATGAAATGCGACTGATCGTAGAAGTTCGACGCCTCACACAGTTCCTGCCACGGCGTGTGATCCACGGCGATCTTCGCGGCGCAGCGTAATGCCCTGTACTTGCGCGCAAGCAGCTTGGGCGGCGCGCCATACAGTCGATTGGTCAGGCGGGCGACTTGCCTGTCGGAGAGACCCGTCGTCGCGACGAGATCGGCAATCCTCGGAGATCCTTCATTCCCAAGCCAGGCATCCACTGCCCCGACAAAGGAGATTATATTTGGCGGCGCGGGAGGCGACTGCTCGGCCAGAAAAGACCATATGCGCTCAGCGCTTGCCTCGTTATCGAATTGGAGGCCACGCAGTTCGTGAAGCATATCGCCATAGACCTGCGGATATTCGACCGTCATGTCGGTAAGGTCATCTGCCAGCCGGCTTGCATCGCCTCCATAAAGGGCGAGCCAGCCGAGCGGTAGCAGAGAAATTCCCCATACATCGCCAGGCTCATCGAGCCTGAAGCTTGTCGAACCCATTGTAGGCCCCAACAAACAGATTTCCGGCGTCGCCACTTCCCGTCCATCGAGAAATACGTAATTGCCTGAACCTGCCAACATAAATCGCAATTGTCCCACGTCTGCGCGCGTCGCGTCTGCATAAGGCGCTATCGCTGTGGTGAAACGATAACCCGCTCCGAAATAATTACGCCATGCTTCAGGTGGTGCGAAATAATGCAGATCCACGGGGCTTTGCGCCATGGAGCTTCGGGCAGGGGCGCTATTGGATGGCGAACGCATCGCTACAGGTCAGAGCGCTGATAACACTGTGAAGCGCGACATCGGTGCCAACAGTGTAGAACGCCCAAAGAAAATTACAGTTCTAGCGGCCATGTAGTCCCCTTGACCGTATTCATTGCGCGGCTTCGCAGTTCGCGCAATCTTTTGTTAACATTACATCAGAGAGAATAGTCTGGGTTTTTTGTACGATTTTGATGCTGAATCTAAATGAGGTCGAAAAAAGACCCAGGCAGATAGCTGCCTGGGTCTAGGAAAAGGTCTCTTTGTCAACAGACTAGGAGCCCTTCGGGTCGCAGCGGGGCTTTAGATTACCGATTTGACGGATGATTGTACGGATTCGACATTTGTCGGATTTTTGGCACCGCTCATTGCATTCATTGTTCCAATGTTGCGCGAATACCACATCCCGGTAATAGGCAGACATGCTCTATTCGACCCTGAAGCCCATTTTATTCCGAATCGATCCCGAAAAGGCGCACGGGCTGACGCTCCACGCGCTGCGTTGGATGCCGGCAATGTCGACGCCGATTGATCCCCGTTTGGCAAGTCGAGTGGCGGGCCTGGATTTTCCTGCGCCCGTTGGATTGGCGGCGGGGTTCGATAAGGATGGCTTGGTCGCTCATAAAATGCATGGCTTGGGGTTTGGCTTTGCCGAAGTCGGTACGTTGACGCCGCTTCCACAGGCCGGCAATCCTACACCACGCCTGTTTCGCCTGGTGGAAGACCGAGCCGTCATAAACCGGATGGGGTTCAATAACGGCGGTCAGGCACGGGCCGCTTCGCGACTTGCCAAACGGCCAAGTTGGTCGGGCATTGTCGGCATCAACATCGGTGCGAACAAGGACGCTGACGATCGTATTGCTGATTATGCCGCTGGCGTACGGAACATGATGCCGCTCGCGGATTATCTGACGGTGAATATCTCGTCGCCCAATACGCCTGGTCTACGGGCTTTGCAGGATAAGGCGGCGCTCCACGCGTTGCTGGATGCCGTCATGCAGGCGCGAGGTTCAGAGAAGACCCCGATTTTCCTGAAGGTCGCGCCTGATCTTGAAGGCGAAGATATCCGGGACATCGCCGAAGCCTGCCTCAAGCATCGCATCGATGCGTTGATTGTCTCGAATACTACCATCGGTCGGCCACAACTTCGATCACGGTCTGCCGGGGAAAGTGGCGGCCTTTCCGGAGCGCCTTTGCATGACGTGGCCTTGCAGCGTCTGCGGGACTTCCGGTCGGCGGTGGGCGCGAAAATTCCGCTTATCGGCGTTGGTGGCATCTTCACGGCTGAGCAGGCGTATGCCCGCATCCGCGCCGGCGCATCCCTGCTCCAGATATATACAGCCATGGTCTATGAAGGGCCGATGCTGGCGCGCACCATACACAAGGGCCTCATCCGCCTTCTTGCGCGTGATGGCTTCGCCAACATCAGTCAGGCCGTAGGGGTCGACGCAAAGTAAGCACCCGCACAAACTGCTTGCCGCACCATTTGTAGCCGATACTCTTGCCCGATGATTAAACGCTTCCTTCTCACGTTCGCGCTCTTCATCCTTCCATATCCAGTGCTTGCGCAAGGTATTGTCACCTCCGCCGACCCGCGTGCCAGCGATGCGGGGCTGGAGATATTGCATAAGGGCGGCAGCGCCACGGACGCGGCTATGGCGATGATGCTGGCCCTGACGGTAGTGGAGCCGCAATCGAGTGGCATCGGCGGGGGTGGTTTCCTTATTCATCATCATGCGTCGACTGGATTGGTCGATACGATTGACGGGCGCGAGACGGCGCCCGCTGCCGCTACGCCGACGCGCTTTCTAGACGCTCAGGGAAAGCCGCTGCCGTTCATGGAAGCATGGCCGGGCGGCTATTCGGTGGGAGTGCCGGGCAATGTGGCGCTGATGGCGAAAGCGCATGGAAAGTGGGGAAAGCTGCCGTGGGCCGATCTGTTTGCTCCGGCAATCAAGCTGGCGGAAGATGGCTACGACGTAACCCCCCGCCTCTTCAATTCCTTATCCAACGTTCAGAAGATCTGGACAGATTTTCCGGCTATTCAGAAGCTGTACTGGAAAGACGGCGCACCGGCTCCGGTCGGCACGCATATCCGTAACCCGGCATTGGCCAAGATATTGAGAGAGATAGCTGCCGAGGGGCCTTCGGCGTTCTATTCTGGCGCTAACGCCGAGGCTATCGCGACCATCGTAAGCAATGCACCGAAGAACCCTGTTCCGCTGACGGCGGAGGATCTGGCGGGATATCAGGCAAAGGACCGCGCGCCGGTATGTGGCCCCTATCGGCAGTACACCATTTGCGGCATGGGGCCGCCATCCTCCGGCGCTACGACGGTCCTGCAAATTCTCGAGATGGTCGAGCGCTTCGACATGCGGAAGCTGGGCAAGGATAGTCCTGTCGCGTGGCACCTGATCGCCGAGGCCATGCGGCTGGCTTATGCCGATCGCGAGAAATATCTGGGCGACCGGGATTTCGTTGACGTGCCGGTCGCGGGGCTTATCGATCCAGCCTATGTCAAGGCGCGCTCGCGTCTCCTTTCCCCCACGAAAACGCTTGGCAACTATGAAGCAGGCACGCCGCCAGGAGCAAAGCCGCGGACGGCAGCTTTGACATCGGAAGTCGCCGGCACCACGCATTTCATCGCCATCGACCGTGACGGCGATATAGCGAGCATGACATCCACGGTCGAAAGCGCGTTTGGGAGTCAACTTCTGGCCAATGGTTATGTGCTGAACAATGAACTGACGGATTTCACCTTCGCGCCCGAGAAGGATGGAGCGCCCGTCGCGAATCGCGTGGAGGCAGGCAAACGCCCCATGTCCTCAATGTCGCCGACCATCGTTTACGATGCGCAGGGTAAGCCCGTCTTTACGGTCGGCGCTGCGGGTGGCGCGACGATCATCATGCAGGTTGCCAAGGCGCTGATCGCCCGGCTCGACTGGGACATGTCGCCACGGGACGCGATTGGCCTCGGGCTGATCTATTTCAACAGTCAGGGCCTCATCCTTGAACAGGGAACAACGCTGGAAACCATGAAGGCTCCGCTGGAAGCGATGGGGCACAAGGTCAACATCGCCAAGCTTGGCCTCAAGGCGAACGCTGCGGCGTTGGAGGATGGCCATTGGGTCGGGGCCGCAGATCCGCGCAGTCCCGGTGAATCCCGCACCGAATAGCTGCAACAGAGGTGGCCCTTACGTAACAGGCACAGTATAGAATCGGCAGCGGCGAAATTTTCCGGCCATACCGGGATGCAGGCCGCAGGAGATGAGATGCAGACGGCCGAACGCTTCCCCAATCTGGTTGCCATGTTTTTCACACGCGCCATGGAGCAGGGGGAACGCCCCTTCCTCTGGCGCAAGCGAGAAGGAACATGGCAGTCTTTGAGCTGGAAGGACGTTTCCGGGCAAGTGGCGGCGCTCGCCGCCGCGCTCAGATCCGAAGGGCTTCAGCCCGGTGACCGCGTGGTGCTGGTCAGCGAAAATCGCGCGGAATTCTGCATTGCTGACCTTGCCATCATGGCGGCAGGTGGCGTGACGGTGCCGACCTATACGACGAATACGACGCGGGATCATGCGCATATCCTGACCGATAGCGGCGCGTCGGCGGTAATTGTGTCCACCGCCAAGCTGTCAAAGGATCTGATGCCCGCCGTCCTCCGGTCTCAAGTGAGGCTAGTGATCGGGATGGAGCCTTTGCGGGGTTTCCAAGGCGACTCTGTCCGTTGCGCTTTGTGGAGCGACCTGATCGCCGCCCATCCCGCTGATGTCGAAACCTGCGCCGCTGCACAGACGGCAACGCGGGACGATCTCGCCTGCATCATCTACACGAGCGGCACCGGGGGTGCGCCGCGTGGCGTCATGCAGCATCATGGGGCGATCCTGTGCAATGTCGAGGGCGCCCTGCAACTCCTGATCGAAGATTTCGGCAAAGGCGACGAAGTGTTTCTCTCCTTCCTGCCGCTCAGCCATGCCTATGAACATAGCGGCGGACAGTATTTGCCGATCATCTCAAGCGCGCAGATATATTATGCCGAGAGCCTGGAAAAACTTGCGGGTAATATCGAGGAGGTGCGGCCAACGATCATGGTGGTCGTGCCGCGTCTGTTCGAAGTGTTGCGTACCCGAGTTCTCAAGGCGATCGAAAAGCAGGGCAGGGCACCTCTATTCCTGCTCAATCAGGCAATCCGGATAGGCAGCAAGGAATTACGGGGCAAGTCAACTTTGCTCGACATGCCGATGCGGTTGATCGTGGACCGCACGATAAGGCCGAAGGTGCAGCAGCGTTTCGGCGGCCGCTTGAAAGCGATGGTGTCGGGGGGTGCGCCGCTCAACCCGGATGTCGGCATATTCTTCCATTCGCTCGGGATAACGTTGCTTCAGGGCTATGGACAAACCGAGGCGGGGCCAGTCATTTCCTGCAACCGACCGCGTGTCGGCATTGCGATGGATACCGTAGGTCCGCCGCTGGACGGCGTGGAGGTGAGAATTGCCGAGGATGGCGAAATCCTCGTGCGAGGCGAACTCGTCATGCATGGTTACTGGCGCAACCCACAGGAAAGCCAGCGCGTGCTGGTCGATGGCTGGCTGCATACCGGGGATGTTGGCGAAATAGACGCACGCGGTCGCATCCGCATCACCGACCGCAAAAAGGATCTTATAGTCAATGACAAGGGCGAGAATGTCGCGCCGCAGAAGATCGAAGGTATGCTCACTCTGGAGCCGGAGATTGGGCAAGTCATGGTTTCAGGCGACAAGCGGCCTTACATCGTCGGTCTGATCGTGCCTGACGCCGAGTGGATGCGCGACTGGACACACACGGTGGGCGTTGCGAACGATCTAACCGCCTTGTCCGCCAATCCGGCTTTTGTTGCAGCAGTCCGCGAAGCCGTGGACCGGGTGAATGCCGATTTGTCCGTGACCGAGCGGGTCCGTCGCTTTATCTTTGCCGATGAACCCTTCACGGTCGAGAACGAAGAGATGACGCCTTCGCTGAAAATACGCCGCCATGTCATTCGCGCGCGCTATCAGCCTCGGCTGGACGCGCTCTATAAGTCCTGACCGCGGCTTATTTCGCAGACGCGCGATAAGGTACGAACGGCCCGAGCACGCAGCTTCCGCGAAAACCTCCTGTCTGCCGATCGGCGATCCGGATGATGTCTCCGCGGCAATATTCGCCGCCAAAGCTTTGCAGCACGGGAATGCCGTCCGAACCAAGGCCATGGCATTGCCCGCCCAGATCGTTCCGATAGGTGAGCTTCGGCCCCACCCGGTACAGCATTATGCTATTCCCCACGGACCGCATGTCGTTGAGCAGATCGCGACTGACGCACCGGACCGGCGGACCGGGTGTCTTTCCTTCCAATGCCTTGTTCAGCACTTCGGTGTTACGAAGGCTTAACGACGGACGCGCCACCGCGGCGGTACTGGAAACCAACGATATCAGCACCAAGGCTAACAGGCTTTTCATCGCGAAATGCTCCCGATCGTCAGAAGGAATCCTTGGCGGCTCGTAGTTGCCTTAGATGTTCGGCGTCGCGCGCTCGCATGAATACATTGGTGGCGCGCTCCTGTGCGATCGTCGTCGGAACGGTAGGCTCGCTGCGGGAGCGGGCCGCATCGACATTGGCCATCCGCTCGCGAATAGCTGCATTATCCGGCTCCGCGACCAGCGCGAAACGCCCGTTGGATTGTGTGTATTCGTGCGCGCAGTACACCGTCGTGTCTTCGGGCAGCGCCTTCAGTCGCTGCATATTGACGAACATCTGGGCTGGCGTGCCTTCGAAAAGCCGCCCGCATCCCATCGCAAACAACGTATCGCCGACGAACACGACCGCATCATCGGCAAGATGATAGGCAATATGCCCTGCCGTATGGGCGGGCACCTCAAGCACTTTGGCCTTATGGCCGCCGATAGACACCTGATCGCCTTCCGCCACGGTGCGGTCCAGCGTCGGGATCTTCGCCGCCTCCGCCGCCGGGCCTGTGATGGTGCAACCCGTCGCGGCCTTGATAGCCGCGTTGCCGCCCGTGTGATCGCCGTGCCAGTGCGTGTTCCAAATCTGGGTGATGGTCCAGCCCCGCTCTGCGGCCGCTTCCAGAACCGGCTCTGCCACGGACGGATCGATGACGACCGTTTCGCGGCTATCCGGATCGTGCATCAGCCAGACGTAATTGTCGGACAGCACCGGTAAGCGCGCGATCTCCAGTGCCATAATGCTTACCAGCTTCCGGTGTTGGGCATGCTAACCCACGGCTCGGCGGGTTCCAGATGCCCGTCCTGCAACAACTCGATCGAGATATTGTCCGGCGTCCGCACGAACGCCATATGGCCGTCGCGCGGCGGGCGGTTGATCGCCACGCCCGCATCCATCAGCCGCTGGCAGGTGTCGTAGATATTCTCGACGCGGTAGGCGAGATGGCCAAAATTGCGGCCGCCATCATATTCCTGGGTATCCCAGTTGTAGGTCAGTTCGACCTGGGCCGCTTCGTCACCCGGAGCGGCGAGAAACACGAGTGTATAACGCCCCTGCTCGCTATCGAACCGTTTCTGCTCCTCCAGCCCGAGAAGGTTGAAGAAGCGAACCGTCGCGTCGATGTCAGTCACGCGGATCATGGTGTGAAGATATTTCGGCATTATGGTTCCGTCCGGTCTAGCGATTCAGCATATGCGGTCAGCACGACAAATAAGATCGCGCACGGCCCCATGGAAGAGCTGCAATGCATGTCATCGGCGAAAGACGTGCGATCATGACAGTGAAGTAGACGCCTGAATCGCACTTTTATGGCAGTATATTGCGTGCTCAGCGCGGCGTTTTTTCGGCAGCAGGCGCGGAGGCGCCCAGGCGGCTGAGATTATCCGCCGCGGCGCGGCCTGCATTGCTCTGCGCCGAAAGCCGCACAGCGCGTTGCCACGCGGACTGGGCGACATCGGCGTGATTCGTCAGAATTGCGATATTGCCTTCCTCCAGCGCGACCGAGGCATCGTCCGGCGACATCTGCACGGCGCGGGCGACATGCGACTGCGCGAGGTCCATCTGCCCCGCCCGTCGCGCCAGTGTCGCCGATAACAGCCAGGCGAGCGGATCGCGCGGCACCTCGTCAAGCGCTACATCGAGGTCGCTGCGCGCAGCGGCAAGATCGCCGAGCGAGACGAACGTACGAGCGCGATCCAGATACGCTTCGCCCTTCTCCGCGCCGGGCGGCAGGCCGCGCGCGATCGCAGCGTCGAAATAGCTGCGCGCCTTTGCCGCGTCTCCACTTGCCAGCGCTGCGTTACCCGCCTGGGCCCACAGTCTAGCGCCGCTCGGCACATCCCCTGCGCGTTCGGCCTCGTCGGCGGCCTGTTCGAAGGACACCATCGCGGGCGCCCACCGCTCCGCCTTCGCATAGCTACACCCAAGGCACTGCCGCGCATGAAACGCGCCCCCGTCCAGCCGCCACGAATTGGCGAAGCGTATGCCTGCGTCCGGGTCGGTGTTGGCCGCATCTAGGCAAGCCTGAAATTTCTTCGCAACCTCGACAAGCATCGGCAACTTGGGCGGCGTGGTGGGCTTGGCCTCCGCCGCACGTGCCGCCGCCGCTTCCCGACGGGCGCGATCCATCACGGCGTTCGTTTCCGGGCTGTAGCCCTGTAGCGCTAAAAGGGCGGCAAAGATCATGTTGGCTCCGGCAGGTTCGCGACCGCCTCTATCAGGCGGGCGATATCGGCATCGCGCGAAAGGCGATGATCGCCGTCCTTAATCAACAGGGCCTGCACGTCGGATGAACGCAACGCGGCGGCAATGTCTAGCGCCAAGGACCATGGCACATCGAGGTCCGCCTGTCCCTGCAACAGCCGCACCGGGCAATCGAGAGCGATAGGAGCGCCGAGCAGCAGATGGGCTTGCCCCGACTGCCAGAAAGCCAACGTCGTCACATACGGCTGATCGCCATAAGGCGTGTCCTCAACAATCCGGCCGGCATCATGAAGCTGCGTTTTCTGTGCGTCGCTGAAGCCCCATTCAGTGAAGTCCGGGGCGGCCGCAATGCCGACGATCCCCACCACTCTCTCTGGAATCGCGAGTGCCACCAGCAGCGCCAGCCATCCTCCCATCGACGATCCGACCAGCACCACCGGCCCCTCGACGAGGCGATCGATAAGGAACAGCACGTCGTCGCGCCAGATCTCCAGCGTCCCATCGGCAAAGCTGCCGTCGCTCGCGCCATTACCCGAATAGTCGAGCCGGAGCATCGCTCGCCCCTGACCACCGGCCCATTCGTCCAGTGCGAGCGCCTTTCCCCCCTCCATGTCGGACATGTAGCCGGGGAGGAAGACTATCGTTAGCCCGCAGCCGACGCGCATCCGATAGGCGAGACGCAGGCCACCGCTACGGGCAAGATATTGCAAGGGCGCTCTTTCGATCATGGATTAGACTTATGTCTTAGCTTTGCGCAAAATTCGAGCGGTGACTTTAACGCACTGGAAATGAACGCTCTTCTATTCACGTTGTGGGAGTAAAGCGATGTATACTTTTCAGGCCGATTACACGCGAAAGCTGATCCGCGCACAATTGCAAGGTTTCTTCTCTGTGGAGGAAGTCGCGGCATTCGGGGCTGACCTACAGGCTGCCGCTGCCACTATGGTGTGCCGCAGCGGTGAGCATCTTCTTTATGTCGACACTTCCCAGTGCGCATTGCAGGCGCAGGATGTCGTTTCCGCATTTCAGACCCTGATTGGGAATCTGCCGCTCAAGGCCAAGCGCGTGGCGGTCATTACTGGTAGTTCGCTCTCCCGCATGCAGACACGCCGTATCCTGGTTCGGGATCAGGCTATGCTGTTCGACCACGGGGAAGATGCTGAACATTGGCTACTGACCGGGGAGGAGCGCGACCAGACAGCCTAGGCGTCTGCGCCTCCATTCCCGGCATTCCGATACCAGCCTTGACTTCACGGCTCCCGCTGGACACATGCAAGCGTCCCGATTTCCTTGCATATAAGGCCCCGCCGTCCTCATGTCCCAGTTGCTCAAGATCAGCCTGCCCGATGGTTCCGTGCGCGAAGTTGCGCCCGGCACTACGCCGGCGGAAATTGCAGCGGCGATCGGGCCGGGCCTTGCCAAGGCTGCACTCGCCGCGCGCGTCGACGGCGAAGTGCGTGACTTACTGCGCCCGTTGGAGCAGGACGCGCAGCTTGCGCTGATTACCGCGCGCGATGAGGCGGAAGCGCTGGAACTGGTGCGGCACGATTATGCACACATATTGGCCGAGGCGGTGCAGGCGGTGTTTCCGGGGACGCAGATCACCTTCGGGCCGTCCACGGACGATGGTTTCTATTATGACTTCGCGCCGAAGGACCGTCCCTTCACGGACGAAGATCTGCCCGTCATCGAGGAGGCAATGCGCAAGATCATCGCCGCCGACAAGCCGCTGCGCCGCGAAGTGTGGTCGCGCGAGGATCTGATCGCGCGCTGGCAGGCCGCGGGTGAGACGTTCAAGGCCGAATGGGCGGCGGAATTGCCCGAGGGCGAGGAACTGACTGTCTATACGTCGGGTGGCGAATGGCTCGACATGTGCCGGGGACCGCATCTGGCCTCAACGGGCAAGGTCGATCCGCAGGCATTCAAGCTGACGCGCGTCTCTGGCGCATACTGGCGCGGCGACCAGAAGAACGCGATGCTTTCCCGCATCTACGGCACTGGTTGGCTCAACAAGAAGCAGCTCGACGCGCATCTCCTGCGCCTTGAGGAAGCGGCCAAGCGCGATCATCGCAAGATCGCGCAGGAAATGGACCTGTTTCACCTCCAGAGCGAAGCGCAGGGTTCCGTCTTCTGGCATCCGAAGGGCTATATCGTCTGGCGTCAGCTGGAGGCGTATATGCGTCGCAAGCTGGACGCCGCGGGTTATCGCGAAGTGAGGACGCCGCAGTTGATGGACGCGCGTCAGTGGGAGCAGTCCGGCCACTGGGGCAAGTATCGCGAGAATATGTTCGTGGTGCCCGACGAGATTCCGAACGCCGAGGATGAAGGCCCGGTGCTATCTGGCGATGCCGACCTGATGGCGCTAAAGCCCATGAATTGCCCTGCGCACGTCCTGATCTTCCGGCAGGGCATCAAGAGCTATCGCGATTTGCCGATGCGGCTGGCGGAGTTCGGCTGCTGTCATCGCAACGAACCCCATGGTGCGCTGCACGGCATCATGCGCGTGCGCCAGTTTACGCAGGACGACGCGCATATCTTCTGCCGCGAGGACCAGATCGTCGAGGAAGTGCGGCTGTTCTGCGACTTGCTCGATACCGTATACAAGGATCTCGGGTTCGAAAGCTACGCCATCAAGCTGGCGCTACGGCCCGAGAAGCGCTTCGGCACCGAGGAGATGTGGGACAAGGCCGAGCAGAGCCTGCGCGACGCGGTGGCGCAGGCTGGCCGCGCCGGTCCTGAATATGGCTGGGAAGAACTGCCCGGTGAAGGCGCATTCTATTCGCCTAAGCTGGAATTCCATCTGACCGATGCAATCGGGCGGACGTGGCAATGCGGGACGATCCAGTTGGACTATGTGCTGCCCGAACGACTCGACGCCAGCTATGTGGGCGAAGACGGCGAAAAGCATCGCCCTGTGATGCTCCATCGCGCCATTTTGGGCACATTCGAACGCTTCATCGGCATCCTGATTGAGCATCATGCGGGGCGTTTCCCGCTATGGCTGGCCCCTGTGCAGGCGGTGGTGGCGACGATCGTGTCCGACGCGGACGACTATGCGCGAAGTGTGGTCGAAAAGCTGCGCGCTGCCGGAATTCGCGCCGAAATCGATCTGCGCAATGAAAAGATCAATTATAAGGTGCGCGAGCATAGCCTTGCAAAAGTCCCGAAATTGCTGGTCGTCGGCAAACGCGAGGCCGACGAGGGCACCGTTGCGCTGCGCACACTTGGCGAGCAGGCTCAGGCCGTGCTGTCGCTCGATGAAGTAATCGCACAACTTGAAAACCAGGCACGCGCACCCGATATGCGGTAAGGCGCTGATGTCCCTTAGATGTCACAGGCCGCTGTCCCTTGCATGAAGCAGGACATGCGGCCTTTTCGACATTGGCAAAAGGCGCTATGAGCCGTCCGTTCAATGACCACAGGAGAGTCTGCTATACGTCCCCCGATGATGCGCCGCCCATTGGCGCCGATGCCGAAATCCGGCCCCCGCTACAATGAATTCATCAGCGTTCCCAAGGTCCGCGTGATCGATGAAGAGGGCGAAAATCTGGGCGTGATGTTTACGCAGGAAGCGATCGAGCAGGCTGCCGAAGTGGGCCTGGACCTCGTTGAAGTCTCCCCGAACGCCGATCCGCCAGTCTGCAAGTTCCTGGACGTCGGCAAGTTCAAGTACGAAGCCCAGAAAAAGGCGAATATCGCCCGCAAGACCCAGAAGACGCAGGAGATCAAGGAGATCAAAATGCGTCCGAACATCGACGATCATGATTATGATACGAAGATGAAGAAGGTTCACGATTTCATCGGTGAAGGCGACAAGGTGAAGATCACGCTGCGCTTCCGCGGCCGCGAATTGTCGCATCAGCAGTTGGGCATGGCGCTGTTGCAGCGCGTGGCCGAAAACGTGGTGGAAGTTGCGAAGGTTGAGGCCTACCCGCGCATGGAAGGCCGACAGATGCTGATGGTGCTCGCCCCTAAATAAGCTGAGCGTCTCGTGCGTTTCCGCACTTGATAGTTTTGGCGTCGATGCACAGGCGGAACGATCGGCTGGCTGTGACGTTTCTCAATTGTTGCCGTTGCGATGATCGCCGGCAGTTTTGAGGGACGTTCACATGCTTTGGACAATCGCCGTCATCCTCCTTGTTCTGTGGCTTCTGGGCTTTTTCGCCTTCCACATTGCAGGCGGACTCATCCACATCCTGCTGGTGCTCGCGTTGATTGTCGGCCTCTGGCAGCTATTCACCGGCCGTCGATCTTTATAATCACGTCGAATAAATGCCCCAGGCGCGGAATGCGCGCCTGGGGCATTTTAGCATCAGTCGATCTTATCAGCGGGGACGCCGCTTGGCCTTGCCCTGCTTGCAATTGTCAGTGACTGTGGCCGAACAGGTTGGATAGGAGTTAGGGCCAGCCGATGCGCTGCCGCTGCCACTCGTGCCCGCGCCGGCGCCGGTTGATCCGGTTCCGGTGGCCCCACTCCCGCTGGTCCATGAGCCGCCCGCGCCCGAACCAGATGTCGTGCCGCTGCCGCTGGTCGCCCCGCTTCCCATGCCACCGGCCGCTCCACTTCCCATGCCACCGGCCGCTCCGCCGGACATGTCACCGCCCGCTCCCGTGGTCGATCCGCTGCCCGTGCCGCCCATGGAGCCACCGGACATGTCGCCGCTGGACCCGCTGGTTGATCCGCTTCCCGATGTGCCGCTGCCCATCGTTCCGGTAGAGCCGGAGCCCGCATCACCCGGAGGGGTGCTGCCCATGGTGCCGGACCCTGCCGAACCCGAACCCATCGACCCGCCAGCCGAACCTGTCGATCCAGTGGTTCCGCTGCCGCCAGTGGTTCCGCTGCCGCCAGTGGTTCCGCTGCCGGATGTCGTGCCGGTCCCGCCCGTAGTGCCTCCCGACCCGGTCTGTGCCGTGGAAAGCGAAGCCGACGCCGTCAGCAGCGCCGCCGAAGTCAACAGTATGAACTTGTTCATGCAACTTCTCCTATCGTTTACGAATGGACGTTTTCGTCCACCCCTACCGTCCGGGAGCCGCTCTCTGCATGGCATCCCGCATCATGCCGCGACGAGCGGCACCTGTGGGCTATCCTGCGACAGAAACAGGCGTGCTTCCCAATCAGGACGTGAAGTAAACCTGTTGATTTGATACAGGTTCCGGCGACCGGCATAGGTTAGGAAGAAAGTTGCGCGGCGCGACTAATGATCGGTCAGCCCGAATCAGGCTGATCTTCGTCCGGCAATATGCGATTCGATGTTCCGCCCCAGCACAGTCAGCGGCACATTGCCGCCCCTCACCACGGAATCATTGAACAACCGCAGGTCAAACCGATCGCCAAGTGCCGCCTGCGCCCGCTCTCGCAGCCGTACGATTTCGCTATGGCCGACTTTGTAGCCGCACGCCTGCCCCGGCCATGCGCAATAACGGTCAACTTCACCCTGAACTTCCTCGACCGTGGAGCCGTTGGTCGTCGCAAACCAGTCGATCGCATAGTCGCGCTCCCAGCGTTTGGCGTGGATGCCGGTATCGACGACGAGGCGGCAGGCGCGGAACGCAATCGATTGGAGATAGCCCAGTCGCCCGACCGCATCGCCGTCATAGACGCCCAGTTCGCTGGCGAGCTGTTCCGCATAGAGCGCCCATCCTTCGGAATAGGCATTGAAGGCCAGCAATGAACGGACAAGCGGAAGCTTGAACGTATATTCCCCCTGCCAGATATGCCCCGGAATACCCTCATGATAGCTCAGTGTTGGGAGGGCATGGCGGGGCCAGATGCTCGTATCGCGCAAGTTGATATAATAGTTGCCGGGCACTGATCCGTCGATTGTCCCTGGCCCGGCGTAACCCCCCGGCGCACCTGCTTCGATTTCCACGGGGACACGCTTCACGATCAGACGGCCCGGCACCAGCGTGGCGAATGCACGGGGCAAGCGGGTGCGTACATCGGCGATCCGGCCATTGACGTAATCCAGGATCTGCTGCCGCCCTGCGTCC
Source organism: Sphingobium sp. SCG-1 (assembly GCF_002953135.1). NCBI lineage: Bacteria > Pseudomonadati > Pseudomonadota > Alphaproteobacteria > Sphingomonadales > Sphingobiaceae > Sphingobium > Sphingobium sp. SCG-1. Next base: position 50,966 of record NZ_CP026372.1, on the reverse strand, counting down.
GTGTTCGGGAACAGATATTGGGGATCTTTGCCCAGTGCCGTCATGCGCTCGCCCACGGTGCCCTTCGTGTAGCCGAGGCCTTTCAGAAGCCCATCCATCTCCGATTGCAGCGCCTTTAGCTGGTCCAGTCCCATCGCGTGCACCTCGTCGGGCATCATCGTCGTGGTCGTGCTGGCCCGCAGTGCCCATGCGTAATAGGCATCCCCCTGCGGCAGTTTCCATACGCCAGCATCACTGGTGGCGCGGGCGCGCTGCGCCGTCAGGACGGCGATCTGCTGGTCCATCGCAGGCGCGACCTTTTCCCTCACCAGTTTCAGGACATGCGCGGCGTGCTCGCCGGAGATGTCCTTGGCGCGCTTTGCGATCGAACTGACGATCACCCACTGATCGAACGGCTGCGTCCGCGCGCTGCGCTGCTGCTTCAGGGTCTTGTCCAGCAGGAAGGCGGGCGCGATGACGCCGATCGCGCCGTCGTGCTTCAGCCGTTCGCTCTCACCGTCCAGCGCTGCCGCATAAGCTTCGACACGCGCCACATAAGCGTCGGCATCGGCCGCATTGGCGATGACATGCTGACTGTCGAGGAAGTCCGGCACTTCGACGAACGCACCGGTGTTCTGCGCAACCACATAAGGCGCATTACGATAGGAGAAATTGAGGTTCAGCGTCGCGACATCGCCGAAGGGGAAAGCATATCCCTCCGCCGCCACTTCATGCGCGGTGCGCACGACATCGGCATCTGTCCGAACAGCGGGGCTAAGCGCGTCCATGTCTATGGCTTTGAGCTTCGTGAGTCGATCGGCGGCACGACGTGCTTTCGCCATCTGTCCCGGCCCGGACCGATCCGTAAGATGCGATTTAAGAGCGGCCCGCTTGCCCTTGTCCAATCCCAAGCCCGTCGCACTTTCAGGGTAATCGGCCATCAGTTGTTCGGCCACATCCGCCAGCACCGCTTCGGCCTTCGCATCCGCTCTGGTCGCGGCTCTTAAAGGCGTCGTCAAAGTCGCCGCGGCGGCTGTGCCGATGAGGAAGTCGCGGCGTGTCGTCATGTTCGGTCTCCGGATTGGGAATAGCTCAGTTTGTGAAACAGCTTAAGCTGTTCGACAAGTCTGCGCGCCACGATAGGCCGCGTCTTCGGATCGTGATATGCTCCGCGCATGTCGAGAATAGATCAGCGCGCGGACAAGGGTGGGCGCAGCTCCGCAACGTCTTGCGTTCAGGCGCAGGCGTGCGCGCTTTCCGCTCTGGTTCAGCTTCCAGAAGCCTTTACAGTGGCCGGACTTCACGCGTCCGTTGGCACAAAAAGCAACACTGTCGATTGAACATATCATGACACCAATCGAACGCGCCGCGCGCGCCATGTATGAAGCCGTCGCTCCCGAATGGGACTGGGCCGATCCGGATGCCGAATTGCTCCGCCGCATGTACCGCGCCAATGCGAGGGCAGCGCTGCAATCGCTTCGGCTGGCGACAGATGCGATGTGCGAAGCGGGCGGCGATCATGTCGAACAGACTGGCCGCATTACCGTGGACACGCTGTGGACGGTGATGATGGACGCCGCGCTGGAGGAAGACTGATGAACGACGACGATATCATTGAAACCCCCGAAGGGCCGATGACCTGGGCTGCGTGGAAGAAGCGCAATCCGGTGCAGGTTCCTTCCCGCCGTACCAAGGGCAAGGACCTGCCGAACAAGATCCCGCGCCGTACCGGCGAATAGGCGCTCAGTCGGCGCGGTACACCGTTCCGCCTTTCATCACGAAGCGCATCTTCTCCAGCGTCCGCACATCGCTAAGCGGATCGCCAGAGACGGCTACCATATCGGCGGGCATGCCCACCGTGATCTTTCCTGCCTGATCGGCGATTTTGAGATGTGCGGCGGCCGAGATCGTGGCGGCCTGAATAGCCTCCAGCGGTGTCAGCCCCGCCTTCACCAGCAACGCGAACTCCTGCGCATTGTCGCCATGCGCGGAAACGCCCGTGTCGGTGCCGAACGCGATATGTACGCCGCCCTCATGCGCGCGCCGTGCCATGTCGAGCATCTTGGGACCAGCCTCCAGCGCTTTAGCGGTCTGCGCGGGCGTCAGGAAATTGCCGGGACTTGCCGCGACACGCGCAACGAAGTCACCCGCGAGCAGTGTCGGTACGAGATAGGTTCCCGGACGCTTGAAGAGGCGGATCGACTCCGCATCCAGATAGGTGCCATGCTCGACGGAATCGCCGCCGGCCTTCAGGAATGCGTTGATGCCATCTACGCCATGCGCGTGTGCCGTGACTTGCCGCCCCATGCGATGCGCGGCCTGGACTATGGCGGCCAGTTCTGCGTCGCTGAATTGCTGGGCAAGGCCCGCCGCCGTGTTCGACAAGACGCCGCCGGTTGCCGTGATCTTGATGATGTCGGCGCCGGCGCGCACCTGAAGCCGGACTGCGCGCATACAATCGTCGGCCCCTGAACAGACGCTGGTCGGCGACAGCAGATGCAGGATGTCGTCGCGAAAGCCATTGGCGTCGCCGTGGCCGCCATGCACCGACACCGCAGAGCCCGCCGCGATGATGCGCGGCCCCGGCACATCGCCCCGCTGCACTGCCTCGCGCAAGGCGAAGATCGCGTTGTTCTCCGCACCCAGGTCGGCAACGGTCGTAAAGCCCGCCATCAGCGTCTTGTGAGCGAACCCAGCGCCAATCATGGCCTGCTCCGCGGACGAGCGCGTCACTTCGTCGAGCCGGGAGTTGGGGTTCTGTTCCCCTGTCAGGTGCACATGGCTGTCGATCAGACCCGGCAGCACGAAAGCATCGCGCAAGTCGATGACGGTGCCCTGACCCTCCCCGACAAAGCCGTCACGGATTTCGGCCACTCGTCCGTCGCGGATAACCAGCGTCTTGTTCTGCTCGACCCGCCCGGTCGCAGGATCGGCCAGCAGTCGCCCGGCTTGCACGAAACGGGTTGCCTCGTTCGGCGTTGGCCCCTGCGCCACCGCGAACGATGCCGTCGCAAGGCTCATCACGCCCGCGATCCATTTCAAAGGCTTCAACGCCTGCTCCCCTGTTTTTGCAATCGTTACATAGGCATAGCGAACTGGAGCTACTCTGCAAGAGGCAGAGAGTGGTTGATCGGCGTCAATCGCTCCGCTTCGCGCCATCCAGCGTTTTCGCGATACGATCGGCTTCGCGATCCTGTGCAACTCGTTCAGCCTTGGTCCTGCCGAAACGGGTGCGATTTTCTGCTGCGGCTTTTTCCGCGTTCGCACGGTTCTGCGCCTTCCGCACGACGCGGAGGTTGACGATCTCAGCCATCCTTTGGCTCCTCCAGACTGGCGGCGATGTCCATGAAGTTGCGCGCCGCTTCCTGCTCGGCCGCATCCTTAAACGCAACGTCGATATCAGGCGCTACACCGAGCATATGCATCAGCGTCCAGAGCGCGAAGCGGCGGCCCTTGTCAGTCTCCAGGCCGAAATCGACACGCATCCGCGCAGCCCCGTCGGCGAGGGCGGCCGCATCTACGGCCTCAAGATCCGGCGTTCCGAAGTAGCGCTGCAATAGCGTAGGGAAGTCCATGGAAAATGGCCGTTACTGTCCGCTAACACGATGCAATGCTGCTTTATATTCACTGGTCAACCGCTCGACCAGCGCCGCTGTAGGCACGACGTTGTGTACTGCACCGATCCCCTGGCCGCAGCCCCAGATATCGCGCCATGCCTTTGCACCGTCGGCCATTGTGGAAAAATCCATCTTGGAAGGATCGGATTCGGGTAGATTGTCGGGGTCCAAGCCTGCGCGCACGATGCTTGGCCGCAGGTAGTTGCCGTGCACGCCCGTGAACAAGTTGGTGTAGAGAATGTCCGCGCCCGAGGAGTCGACGATCATCTGCTTGTAGGCGGCGTCGGCATTGGCTTCCTCCGTCGCAATGAAGGCGGAACCCATATAGGCCAAGTCCGCGCCCATCGCCCGCGCTGCGAGTATGGCGTCGCCCGTGGCAATCGCGCCCGAGAGCGCCACAGGGCCTTCGAACCATTGCCGAATTTCCTGCACCAGCGCGAAGGGCGAGAGCGTTCCTGCATGTCCGCCAGCACCTGCGGCAACGGCGATCAGGCCGTCTGCGCCTTTCTCCACAGCCTTGCGGGCGAAGCGATTGTCGATGACATCATGCAGCACGATCCCGCCATAGCTGTGGATTGCGTCGTTCACATCAGTGCGAGCACCCAATGAGGTAATGACCAAGGGAACCTGATATTTGACGCACAGCGCCAGATCTTCCTCCAGCCGCGTGTTGCTGCGATGTACGATCAGGTTGACGGCGAAGGGGGCGTCCTGATCGGTGAGATCCTGCCGAAGCCGCTTCAGCCATTCCTCGAACACGCCCGACGGGCGGGCATTGAGTGAGGGGAACGCGCCAACTACCCCGGCCCGGCATTCTGCCGTGACCAGATCCGGCTGCGAAATGATGAACATGGGCGATGCAATCACGGGAAGCTTCAGCCGGTTTTCAAGCAGAGCAGGCATCGCCATCGATGTATTGGTCCTTCTAGTCAGCCTTGCCTGTCGTGGCTGGGCCGGACCTTTATGACCTTTTCGTAATCGTTAGGAAGTACAAAAACACGCAAATCTGCCGATTTCTCATGCGACAGAACGCGTTATCGCCCTATCATTCGGCGCTTCCGCTACGTCATCCGACATTTGCGGAATGGAGTGCCACCAGCATCGTCTGTCGGCCAACGGCATCATATGCACCTGGCCATGTCGCCCCTGCGCCGTCCATACGCCGGATTGCTTAATGTACTTCCACCTTGGGTCGCAGTTTATCGGGCTCTGCACGAATCGGCCGCCTTCAAGCTTCAACTCACCAATGACGTTCCGGATCGTCCCGTCGGGGAACATCACTGCCACTGCCATCGTCCTGCTCCACATTTTGCATGTTGTAGAGGAATAACGCAGGATCACGGCTTCGGTTCAATTTGCGTGTTCGATCAAGCTGCTGAAAACAGGGCGCTTAACCTCGATCAATTTGTTGCTGCCCGACAAGCAAAAGGGGAGCCGATCATGCAGTGACCGGCCCCCCTTTTCACGCATGATTAGGACGTAATCAGGCGGCGAACTGGTTCATCGTGTTGTGCACACCGCCAGCCTTCAAGGCCGCCTCGCCAGCGAAATATTCCTTGTGGTCATCGCCGATATCGCTGCCGGACATATTCTGATGCTTGACGCAGGCAATGCCTTCCCGGATTTCCTTGCGCTGCACGCCCTTGACGTAGCCGAGCATCCCCGCATCGCCGAAATATTCCTTCGCGAGATTGTCGGTCGACAAGGCCGCGGTGTGATAGGTCGGCAGCGTGATGAGGTGGTGGAAGATGCCAGCCTGAGCCGCCGAATCCTTCTGGAAGGTGCGGATGCGCTCGTCGGCTTCGTCCGCCAATTCCGTGCCGTCATAATCGACGCTCATCAGCCGTCCGCGGTCGTAGGCGGAAACATCCTTGCCCTCGGCGGTCCATGCATCGAACACCTGCTGACGGAAGTTCAGCGTCCAGTTGAAGCTTGGCGAGTTGTTATAGATGAGCTTTGCGTTCGGGATAACTTCGCGGATGCGATCCACCATGCCCGCGATCTGCGCGATGTGCGGCTTTTCGGTTTCGATCCACAACAGGTCCGCGCCATGCTGGAGCGACGTGATGCAGTCGAGAACGCAGCGGTCTTCGCCGGTGCCGGGACGGAATTGATAGAGGTTGCTCGGCAGACGCTTGGGCTTCAGCAGCTTGCCGTCGCGATTGATGATGACGTCGCCATTGGCCTGCGCAATGTCGCTGATCTCTTCGCAATCGAGGAAGCTGTTATATTGGTCGCCAAGGTCGCCGGGTTCCTTGCTGAACGCGATTTGCTTAGTAAGGCCAGCGCCCAGCGAGTCAGTGCGCGTGACGATGATGCCATCTTCGACGCCCAATTCCAGGAATGCGTAACGGCAGGCGCGGACCTTCGCGAGGAAGTCCTCATGCGGCACCGTGACCTTGCCGTCCTGGTGACCGCACTGCTTTTCATCGGAAACCTGGTTCTCGATCTGGAGTGCGCAGGCGCCCGCCTCGATCATCTTCTTGGCGAGGAGATAGGTCGCCTCGGCATTGCCGAAGCCCGCGTCGATGTCCGCGATGATTGGCACGACATGCGTTTCGTAATTGTCGATCGCCTTTTCGAGCTGCTTTTCCTTGGCGAGGTCCCCTGCTTCGCGCGCGGCGTCCAGGTCGCGGAACATCATGCCGAGTTCGCGCGCATCAGCTTGGCGCAGGAAGGTGTAAAGCTCCTCGATCAACGCAGGCACGCTGGTCTTTTCATGCATCGACTGGTCGGGAAGCGGACCGAATTCGCTGCGCAAGGCGGCGATCATCCAGCCGGAGAGGTAGAGGTAACGACCCTTGGTCGTGCCGAAATGCTTCTTCACCGCAATCATCTTCTGCTGACCGATGAAGCCGTGCCAGCAACCGAGCGACTGCGTGTAGTTGACGGGGTCCGCATCATAGGCGGCCATGTCGGCGCGCATGATCTTGGCGGTGTAGCGGGCGATGTCGAGCCCCGTCTGGAAGCGGTTCTGCGCGCGCATACGGGCAACGGATTCGGGATCGATGCCGTCCCAAGTACCCTTGTAGCCCGCAACGAGCTGGCTCGTTTGGCGGATGTTATCTTGGTAGGTCATCGAAAGCTCCTTACTGCTACGTTGGGAGCCATGTAGAAGAATTTACTTCAGCAGCCTCGGTTTTGTCTGTCACAATCGTGAAAACATGTGATGTGCTGCGGTGCAGCACTGGATAACTTGTCAAAGATGTGACAAATCCTCTTGCTGTCGTCGCCCTAGCGCTGTTGTTGCGGCAACATCCATCGTCACGTTGCCGATAGTGCGTACCAGATCGGGGATCATCTCGACAGCTATCAGCAGAGCCAGCGGGTGCAGCGGCACGCCCATCGCAAGCGCAATCGGCGTGACAGATGTCAGGAAGCTGACTTGCCCTGGCAGGCTGATCGAACCCATAGTCGTGATCGCCGCTACGACCGCGCCTGCAGCTATTGCGCCTGCGCTGAGGCTTATGCCCATCCAGTGTGCGACGTATAAAGCGACGGCCAGGTTCATCGCCGGGCTTGTCACGCGGAAGATGGCCACGGCAATGGGGAGCGGCACGCCCGCAACTTCGGTGGCGACGCCGAGTTGCTGGCATCCGCGCAACATCGCGGGTAGCGAGGCGAGCGAGCTTTGCGTGCTGAGCGCAACCGCCTGCGCAGGTGCGACGGCACGCACGAAGTCGCGCAATCGGACGCGACCGCCGAACACCGCCATCGGATAGGCAAGCGCCCACGCAGCGAGACCGGCACAGGATACGATGACGATGTAGTGCGCCAATGCGCCGATCGCTGCCGTGCCTGCCTTCATGCCGACGACGAAGGCGAGGGCGAACACGCCGATCGGAGCGATCCACAGCACCCAGTTCACGATTTCAAGCATCGCCTGTTCGATCGCGCTGAACAGCCCGGTGATCCGGTCGCGTGCTTCAGGTTCAAGCCGGGTCACGGCGATTGCGAACAGGGTCGCGAAGAGGATCAGCGGCAACATCGCGTCGTCCGCCGCGGCCGCGATGGGGTTGGTCGGGATGATCGATTTCAGGAAGTCAGCCAAGCCCGGTGCGGCTCCGACAGCCTGAGTGGTCTGCCCCAACGCTGCGTTCAACGCCGCCGCCGCTTCTGCGGGCAATGGCCATAGTCTGAGCAAAGCGGGCACGAGGAAGGCCGCTATCAGCGTCACCAACCACAACAATGTGACAAACAGCAGGACCGACCGCAATGCCAGCTTGCCGCCACGCGCGCTGTCGGCGGCGCGTGCTATGCCAGTGATGAGAAGCGACACCACCAGCGGCACTACGGTCATCCGGAGCGAATCCAGCCACAGATTGCCTATGGGTTCGGCGATCGCGGCTGCTCCGCTCCATCCCATGCGCGCGCCGCCAATCCCGACAGCAATTCCGACTATGAGCGCAAAAAGGATACGAGTGGTCTGGGACATGAAACACAGGCGTAACAGGTGGTGCGACAGGACGGAAGTGGGCGAACAGCTATTCGCGGGTAAGTCGTTATTAACCATATCCGCCTAGATCATCCACAGAGCAAAGAGGGATGTGACATGGCCGACAATCAGGACGCTTTCGCACAGGTGCGCCACAGGATGCAGACACTGATGCAAGAGCCGTCATCGTCTGCGCGCAGTTCCGCCAAGCCCCGTCTGGACGAAATGATCCGCAGCCTCGGCCTGATCTCCGGTCAGCGGCGGGCGGCATAGGGCGACGGGTTTAGTCGGTCTCCCTCGATGTGCTCGTCACAAGGCGCGCATGTCCGACGCCGGCGCTCCCGCGCGGCTGTACGACACCGATTCTGTCTGGCTCCAGGAACACAAAATCGATGCAACTTCCTCGTATAAAAGCTTTTTTACGCTTAATTCGATCTTAACCATATTGCTCCATTCCCCTTCTCAAAGATCGTAGCGGCACGCCTTCAGTCAAAGGTCTGCCCGGATGAAAAGGTCGTTAAGGGCATGACACATAAAGCTATTATCCTGCGCGGCGCGGCCATTGCTGCGCTCTGCGTTCCGCTGATGCTCCACCAGCCTGTGCTGGCCGCTGCAGATGTGGCAGGGCCGCTGCCCAACGGGACCCCCGTCGCGGCGCTCAGCGCACCCGCGTTCGCGCAGCCGCCTTCGCAGGAGCCGTCCTCGCCTTCGTCCGCCACGCCCCCCCCGGCAGACCTGCACGATCCTTATGCGGTTGGACCCGATGGCAAGATTCCCCCTTTGCCCACCGATCCTGCCGCCACTGCGCAGGCTGCGCGCGAGAATGTCGAGCCGCCGCCGGGCGCGACAGAATCGCTGCGCGACGCGATCGTAGAAGCGCTGAAAGGCAATCCGGAAATCCAGATCGCGCTCGCGCGTCAGGATGACGCAAAATACGGAGTCGATGAAGCGCGTTCCGGTTATCTCCCGCACCTCGACGCGACCGTGGCGCTGGGCGGCGAACTCAACCAGCCGCAGATCGGCGCGGACTCCACGCTGCGCCGGAGTGAGGGCGTCGTCACCCTGAACCAGAACGTCTGGGATTTCGGCACCACGATCAACGACATCAAGCGCGCTCGCGCCACTTATCGGAGTGCGCAATGGGCAACGCGCGAGCGGATCGAGGCGATCGCTTATGATATCGCCACCGCCTATATCAGCCTGCTCCAGCAGCAGAAGCTGGTGGATCTGTCCAATCAGGAGATCGCGGCCAACGAGAAGATCGTGAAGATCGTCTCGATCCAGAACGAGCTTGGCCTCACCACATCTGCCGATATCAGCCGTGCCAAGGCGCGCCTCGACAACGTGAAGGCCACGCTGCTCGATCGCACCAGCGCGTTGCAACAGGCCCGCGAATCCTATCGCCGCCTGACCGATCATCTTCCCGGTCTTGCAGTGGATCTGCCTTCGCCCGCCGCCGCCTTGCCGCCGTCCGCTGACGCCGCCGTGGGCCTGATCGACGAGCGCAGTCCGCGGATGGCGCAGGCCGTACAGGACCGGCGCTCCCTCGACCGTCAGCGCGCCAGCCAGACCGGCACCTTCTTCCCGCGCCTCGCTTTCCAGGCGCAGGGCAATTGGCGCGATGATGTGCAGGGCCGCACCGGCACCAACCGCGATGCGCGCGCGATGCTGACCGTCACCTATAACTTTTTTAATGGCGGCGCGGACATCGCGGTGCGCAACCGTATTTCCGCACGCCTTCGCGAGGCCGATTACGAGCTCGATCGCCGCCGTCGCGAAGTGGAGCAGGACATCCGCATCGACTTCAATGCGCTGGACGCAGCGCGCGGCAAGATCGTCACCATCGAGTCCGAGATTCAATCGGCTGAGAAGGTCGTCGATCTCTATGCCCAGCAGTTCCGTGAGGGTCGCCGCACGGTGTTCGACTTGCTCGATAGCCAGAACATCCTGTTCAACGCGCGCGCAAACCAGATTGCGAACTTGACGGCCAAAACGGCTGCCGAATTCCGCGTGCTTCAGAAGCTGGGCGGCCTGTTCGATCTGGTCAGCGGCGGAGAGCCTCTGCCGCCGCTTGTCGTGCCCGCTCCCGGCAGCACCAAGTGAAAGTAAATTTCGCGTTTACCATATCGTAACCCGCCTGCGGGTAGGCTGTTCCAGAACATTTAGGGACGTCGCGCGATGGCGAAAATCAAGGGTAGTGCGGGTAAGGGGAGCAAGGGCGCAGGGTTCAAGGAACCGGTAGCCCATGCAGTTGCCAGCGATGCCCCTGCCGATATCGACATCAGCGCGGGTCAGGTCAGCAACAATTACGGCGATGCAAAGGTCGTCCAGCTTACCGACGATGGGCGCGCCATCCTTGAACGCTTCTACGGTGCGTTCAAGGCGGAGATTATCGACGTCGATGTCGTCCTGCTGTTCGAAGACGGCACGAAGATCATCATTCCCGGCATGGCGCTGGCCGTGTTTTCGGGCAACAATCCCCAACTGGTGTTCAAGGACAAGACTGTCGCCGCGGAAGCCGCCGTCGATGGCGTCGGCGAAATCAAGGAACAGGTCTCTCCGGTCAAATTCGGCTTGTCCTCGGCGTCATCCGATCAGGACGCTGACAAGAAGGCTGCGACAGACAAGGACCTTCAGGGCACCGGCATCCAGCCGTCCGATTCCGCGAAGACACAGGCGAACGCCGCTGCACAGGAGGAAAACCGACATCGTTCCGACGAAGATGCGAGCCGCCTGACACAGAAGATCAGCAGCACGTCCCCCAGCTCCAGCGCCCCGTCCAGCCCTCCGTCCGCCCGCGCCATAGAGCCTGCGCCCGATGACGCCATCGGACCGGCAGGCATCGGCAAGCTGGTGCCCAAGCTCACGTTCACGCTGTTCAACCAGGAAGGCGTCAAGACTGCCGCCGAAGCGGGCGCTACGGTCGTGCGCGGTTCTACCGGCGGCGCAACGTCGTCCACCGTGGCGAGCTATGACGCGCAGTCGGCGAAGGAACAGATCACCGGCACGGCAGGCAGTGACACGATCTATGCCGACGATCCCCGCGTGGTGCCCTCAGGCACATCGCTGCGCGTGTTGCACGTCGAAGCGATGGTGCCTGCAAAGAGCCTGCAGCTTCTTTCGATCCTGATCCCCTCGCTGCCCTCCGGCTATTCCGTCGCCAACGCAACGCAGACCGACAAAGGCTGGCTGGTGAGCCTGGACGAAGGCAAGATTACCAAGATCACCACTTTTGTCGACGCGCAGGGCAAGACCGTCAACTACCCCGCCAGCCAGTCGCATTTCACCTTCGATATCGACCTTGTGTACACACTGCCTGCCGATGGCAAGACCACGGCATCAAGCGGCTTTCAGGACGAATTCTTCCTGCCGGTGCAGCTTGGCCTGTCCACCGATGGCAAGAACAGCTCCAACAGTGTCGAAGTCTCCACGCACTTCGGCATCAAGGTCGTCAACAGCGCGTCCGACATGGTCGTCACCGATCCTGTCACGGGCGATCCGGTCTATGTCCTGTTCTCCAACCCGCCCGGCACTATCGTCACGGCGGGCGATGGCAACGATCGCATCGTCGCGGGCGCGGGCGAAGACAAGATCGATGGCGGCAGCGGCTTCGATACCGTCAGCTATGCGCAATCCAACGTCGGCGTCCATGCCGATCTCGCCACTGGCACGGGAACCAGCGGTTATGCGCGCGGCGACACCTATACCAGCATCGAGGGCCTCAGCGGATCGGCACACGACGATGAACTGATCGGCGACGCGGGCGACAACAAGCTGGACGGCGGCGCGGGTGCAGACAAACTGGAGGGCGGCGCAGGCTTCGACACGGTCGACTATTCCAAAGCAGTCAGCGGCACGTCCGGACCGGGCGTCGAGATTCATCTGGACGGCACCGTATCGCATGGCGGCGAAGCCGAAGGCGACCGTCTCACCAATATCGAGCATGTCATCGGCACGGCGCTGGACGACAAGATCATCGGCAGCAGCGCGAACGAGCAGCTTGAGGGCGCAGCAGGCAACGACATTCTCGTCGGCGGCGGTGGCGCGGACAAACTGGATGGCGGCGCGGGATTCGACATCGCGGACTATTCCGGTTCGAACGGTGCTGTCAGCGTTTCGCTGGACGGCACGCCGGGCGTCGGCGGCGATGCGCAAGGCGATATCCTCACCAACATCGAAGGGCTGACGGGCACCGCGTTCGCCGACACGCTTACGGGCGATGCGGGCGATAACGTCCTCAAAGGCGGTGCGGGCGCAGATACGATCGACGGCGGCGCAGGCACGGACTCCGTCGATTTCAACGACAGCGCCGTGGGTGTGACCGTCTATCTGAACGGTCGCGCTGGCACGGGCGGTGACGCGGAAGGCGACCGCTACAGCAATATCGAAATCCTCACCGGCTCGACCAAGGCGGATCATCTCGTCGGCGGCGCTGGCGCGGAGACATTGAAGGGCGGCCTTGGCGACGACGTGTTGGAAGGCGGCGCGGGTGCGGATACGCTGGATGGCGGCGACGGGTTTGACATTGCCAGCTATCATGACGCAGCAAACGGCGTGCGCGTGTCGCTGGACGGGTTGACGCTGGATGGCGGCGACCCGGTTGGCGACCGCTTCATCAGCATCGAAGGGCTGGAAGGATCGCGCTTCGACGATACGCTGATCGGCACGGCCGGTAGCGATACGCTGCTGGGCAATGACGGCGACGACACGCTGCTGGGTCTTGGCGGGGCAGATACGCTGGACGGTGGCGCGGGCAGTGACACCGTGGACTACAGCCTCTCGCGTTTTGCGGTGACGGTGCGTCTGGACGGCGGCATTTCCGAAGGCGGCGATGCCGATGGCGACATACTGCGCAACGTGGAGCGCGTGGTCGGCTCCTCGCTCGACGACCGGCTGATCGGCGGCGCAGGCGACGACCGGCTGGAAGGCCGTGCGGGTAACGATATTCTTAGCGGTGGCGCTGGCGCGGATATATTGCTGGGCGGTGAAGGCACCGATACGGCCGACTACAGCAGTTCGGCGGCGGGCGTTACCGTAGCGCTGGACGGTTCGGTCGGCATTGGCGGCGACGCACAGGGCGACGTGCTTTCCGGCATCGAGCGCCTGATCGGATCGGCGCAGAACGACTGGCTCACAGGCGACGATCAGGACAATATCCTTAAAGGCGGACTTGGCAATGACACGCTCGTCGGGGGCGCGGGCGCAGACCAGTTGCAGGGCGAAGACGGTTTCGACACGGTCGATTATTCGGCGGCGCAGGGTGCGGTCACGATCCGCCTGGACGGCAATGCGTCCTCGGGCGATGTGGCGCAGGGCGACAGGATTTCGGGCGTCGAACGCGCTCTGGGCAGCGCCTATGCGGATGCGCTGATCGGCGACAGCGGCGATAACACGCTGGAAGGACAAAGCGGCGACGACACGTTGCGCGGCGGGCGGGGCGCGGATCATCTGGTCGGCGGCGCAGGCATCGACGCGGCGGATTATGGCGACTCTAACACCGCTGTCACCGTCAGTCTCGCGACTGGCACGGCCAGCGGTGGCACGGCGCAGGGCGATACGTTCGATGGCGTGGAGAACCTTTCCGGCTCCGACTATGATGATCGGCTTGGCGGCGATGCTGGCGTCAATCGCCTGTCTGGCGGCGCGGGCAACGACACCTTGAGCGGTGGCGCAGGTGCGGACACGCTGGAGGGCGGCAGCGGCATCGACATTGCCGATTATTCCACATCGGGCAACGGCGTAAACATCGCACTGGACGGGTCGCTGGGCGCGGGCGGCGATGCGGCTGGCGATCGCCTGAACGATATCGAGGGCGTGACGGGCTCGGCCTTTGCCGATACGCTTACAGGCAATGACGCCGCGAACCGCCTATCGGGCGGCGCGGGTGACGATGTGCTGCGCGGCGGTCTGGGCAGCGACGAACTGATCGGCGGCGCGGGCTTCGACACTGCGGATTATTCGCAATCAGCGTCCAACATCATCATATCCAACGACGGCTCCATCGGCCTGGGCGGAGACGCGCAGGGCGATCGCCTGTCGCAGATCGAACATATCATCGGATCGGGTTTTGACGACCGGATCACGGGCAGCACCGGCAACGACACGCTGGATGGCGGTCAGGGCAACGACGTGCTGCAGGGCGGCGGCGGGGCCGACACGCTGGACGGTGGCGCGGGCATCGACATTGCCGACTACAGCCTGTCCAATGCCGGGATCGTTGCGGGCCTCGATGGTCGCGCCAACACGGGCGGCGATGCGGCGGGCGACAGCTTTACCAATGTAGAGGGTATTTCCGGCTCGTCCTTTGCCGACACGATATTCGGTTCCGCGGATGACGACGTCCTGCGCGGTCAGGGCGGCAATGACCGGCTGACGGGTTTCGCAGGCGCAGATATTCTCGACGGCGGCGCAGGCTTCGATACGGCCGATTACAGTGCGTCCGATGCGGGCGTCACGATCAATCTGGGCACCGGCAATGCCTCTGGCGGCCATGCTGCGGGCGACACGCTGACCAGCATCGAAGCGGTCGTCGGCTCCTCGTTCAACGACAGTCTGATCGGTGGAGATGGCGCGGACAGCCTTAGCGGCGATGCAGGCGATGATACGCTGGCGGGCCGTGCGGGTGCAGATATTCTGGATGGCGGCGACGGCTTCGACGTTGCCGACTATTCGGCGAGCGCCAGCGGCATCACGCTGGCCCTGGACGGCAGCGTCGGGCAGGGCGGCGATGCGGCGGGCGATGCCGTCAGCAATGTCGAGAAGATTCTCGGCTCCGAATATGCCGACACCATCACGGGCGTCGACGCGGACGAAGTGCTGGAAGGCGGCGGCGGCGCCGACAGGCTTTCGGGCGCGGGCGGTCGCGATATGCTGATCGGTGGTAGCGGCGACGACACGCTGAACGGCGGCGCAGGTGCCGACGTGATCGACGGCGGCCTTGGCACCGATATTGCCGACTATTCGGGTTCCGCCGCGGGTGTGACCATCACCCTCGATGGATCGACGGGCATTGGCGGCGACGCGGAGGGCGACGTCCTCTCCAGCATCGAAATCGTCGTGGGGTCGGCGTTTGGCGACACCCTGACTGGCGGCAGCGCAGCCGATCAGTTGGAAGGCGGCGCGGGCGACGACACATTGCGCGGTGGCGCGAACAACGACACGCTGATCGGTGGCGATGGCGACGACTTCATCGAAGGCGGCGCAGGCGGCGACACGATCGACGGCGGCGCAGGCCGCGATACCGCCGATTACAGCGCATCGGGCGCGGGCGTTAGCGTTTCGCTCGATGGATCGACCGGCCTCGGTGGCCACGCGACTGGCGACGTGCTGTCTTCGATCGAGCGCGTTATCGGCACGGCCTTTGCCGATACGCTAACCGGCGGCGCAGCCGACGAAGATCTGCTGGGCGGCGGCGGCGACGATCGCCTGGAAGGTCGCGCAGGCGCGGACCTTCTGGATGGTGGTGCGGGCACGGATACTGCCGACTACAGCGGTTCGGCACAGGGTGTGACCGTTGATCTTCTGACCGGCACCGGAACGGGCGGCGACGCGGAAGGCGACCAGCTTCTCTCGATTGAAAAGCTGATTGGTTCCTCCGGCGCTGACGTCTTGCGCGGCGCGGCGAGCGATGACGAAATTTCCGGCGGCGCGGGCGACGATCTGCTCGTCGGGCGGGAAGGCACCGACACACTCTTGGGCGGCGCAGGCAACGACACGCTGGACGGCGGCGCGGGCGCAGACTTCCTCGACGGCGGCGCGGGTTTCGACACGGTCGACTATTCCTCCTCGCTGGTTGCGATCTCGGCGGGGCTCGACGGCAGCACCGGCACAGGCGGCGACGCACAGAGCGATGTGATGACCGGCATCGAGCGATTGATCGGATCGGACTTCAACGACACGCTGACCGGCGGCCTCAACAATGACGAACTTGTCGGCGGCGCGGGTGATGACATCATCAGCGGCGCAGCGGGCAACGACACGCTCCGTGGCGGTGACGGCGACGACATATTGAGCGGCGGTAGCGGCGCGGACGTCATCGACGGCGGTGCGGGCGTCGATACGGTCGATTACTCGACCTCCACCGTGGCGGTGACGATCAACCTCGACGGATCGGCAAGCATCGGCGGCGATGCGACGGGCGACCAGTTGATCGGGATCGAGAACGTCACAGGTTCCAGCTTCGACGATATCCTGCATGGCAGCCTTGCCGACGAAGTGCTGACCGGCGGTGCGGGCGACGACATCATCACCGGTGGCGCAGGTGCGGACATATTGCGCGGCGGTAGCGGCGACGATGTGCTGGATGGCGGCGCGGGCGCCGACGATCTGCAAGGCGGAACAGGCCAGGACGTGGCGAGCTACGCCGACGCAACTGCGGGCGTTGCCGTTTCGCTTGACGGTTCGCTCGGCACGGGCGGCGATGCGACGGGCGATAGCCTCACCGATATCGAAACGCTCGAAGGATCGGCATTCGATGACGTTCTTGGCGGCGGCGCAGGCACGGACACCGTGCGCGGCGGCGCGGGTAACGACCGGCTGCTCGGCAGCACCGGCGCGGACATCGTGGACGGCGGCACCGGCTTCGACACCGTGGACTACAGTGCATCGGCCAGCGCAGTAACGATCACGCTCGACGGATCACTCGGCATTGGCGGCGACGCTTCGGGCGATCAGCTTATCAGCATCGAAGGCGTCATCGGATCGACGCTGGACGACACGATCACGGGCGGCAATCAGGCTGACATTCTGGACGGCGGCGCGGGCAACGACCGCATCGTCGGCGGTGGTGGCGATGATGATCTGCGTGGCGGCGCAGGCAATGACTTGCTCGACGGTGGCGCGGGCGCTGACCGGATCGACGGTGGCGCAGGCGTCGATACGGTGGATTATTCGACCTCGACTTCGGGCGTAAATGTTTCGGTCGATGGCTCGACCTCGACGGGCGGCGCGGCGGAAGGCGACCAGCTCAGCAATGTCGAGAATCTGATCGGTTCGGATTATAATGATGTATTGCTCGGCACGGCGGCGGCGGACACGCTGACCGGCGGCGCAGGCGACGATCGTCTGGGCGGCCGCGGCGGCGCGGATCACCTGATCGGCGGCGCAGGCTTCGACACGGCCGATTACGCCGACGCGGCTTCCGGCATCACTGTCTCCCTCGCAACCGGCACCGGCACGCAAGGCGATGCAGCAGGCG
Organism: Sphingobium sp. SCG-1; assembly: GCF_002953135.1. NCBI lineage: Bacteria > Pseudomonadati > Pseudomonadota > Alphaproteobacteria > Sphingomonadales > Sphingobiaceae > Sphingobium > Sphingobium sp. SCG-1. Next base: position 33,739 of record NZ_CP026372.1, on the reverse strand, counting down.
ACACCCTCGACAGCATCGAACGCGTCGTCGGTTCGGGCTTTGCAGACTCCATTTCAGGTTCCTCTTCTGCCGACGTGATCGAAGGCGGCGCGGGCGCTGACAATATTTCCGGCGCGGGTGGCGACGACACGCTGCTAGGTGGCGCGGGCGACGACATCATCGACGGTGGTACGGGTGCGGATAGCATCGATGGCGGCACTGGCGCCGATACTGTAGACTACGCCGCATCAGGCACAGGCGTTCAGGTCAGCCTCAACGGCGGCGCAAGCTTCGGCGGGCTCGCCGAAGGCGACATGCTGACCAGCATCGAGATCGTGTCTGGATCGGCCTTTGCCGACATCATCAACGGCTCCGCGGCGGACGAGCAACTGCGCGGGAACGCAGGCGACGACATCCTGCGGGGCGGCGCAGGCGCGGACGTCCTCGACGGCGGGGCAGGCACCGATACGGCGGACTATTCGCTTGCCGGCGCGGGCGTGGCGCTGAACCTCGCGACGGGCGGCACTGGTGGCGATGCGACCGGCGACAGCTTCGTCAATATCGAGATCGTCGAGGGCAGTAGCTTTGCCGACACGATCGGCGGCTCGGCAAACAATGACGACTTGCGCGGCAATGGCGGAGATGACGTGCTGCAAGGCGGCGCGGGCAGCGACACGCTGGACGGCGGCACGGGCGACGACATCCTGAACGGCGGCGCAGGCGCGGACATGCTGCAGGGCGGCGCGGGCAGCGATACGGCGGACTATTCCACTTCGACCGGCGCGATCAACATCAATCTCGATGGCTCGCTTTCGGCGGGCGGCGACGCGCAGGGCGACACGCTCTCCTCCATCGAGAACGTCATCGGCTCGGCGCTGGACGACACGGTCACCGGCACCAGCCAGAATGAGACGCTGGACGGCGGCGCGGGCAACGACATTCTGCGCGGCAATGCCGGGTCCGACACGCTGATCGGCGGGGCGGGGGACGATCTCCTGCTCGGCGGCGCAGGCGCGGATACTCTGGTCGGCGGCGCGGGCTTCGACACCACCAGCTATGCAGGCTCCAGCGCAGGCGTGAACGTGCGCCTGGATGGCGGTCCCAGCACCGGCGGCGATGCGGAGGGCGATGTGCTTTCCGACGTCGAGGGTGTGACGGGTTCGGCGCAGGGCGACGTCATCATCGGCGGCAACGCCAATGATGTGCTGGATGGCGCGGCAGGCGACGACAGTGTTACCGGCGGCGCAGGGGACGACATGCTGAGCGGCGGCACCGGCGACGATATCCTCGTCGGTGGTCTTGGCGCGGATAGCATGGACGGCGGTGGCGGCACCGATACGGTGAGCTATGCGGCGGCTACAACAGGCGTTGCGATCGGCCTCAACGGTGCAGCGGGCACGGCAGGCGAAGCGTTGGGCGATACGCTGACGAACGTGGAACGCCTGATAGGTTCGGCCTTTGCCGACACGCTGGTCGGCGGCGCGGGCGTTGAAACCCTGTCGGGCGGTGCGGGCGACGATACCCTGCTGGGCAGCGCAGGCGCGGACACGCTCGACGGTGAAGGCGGATTCGATACGGCAAGCTATGCAGGTTCGGGTGCGGCGGTTACCGCCTATCTTGACGGACGCGCGGGTAGCGGTGGCGATGCGGCGGGCGATGTGCTGCTCAATATGGAGCGGCTGGTCGGATCAGCCAATAGCGACACGCTGATCGGCGGATCGCTGGCCGACAGCATCGACGGCGGCGCGGGCGATGACCAGATTCGGGGAGCGGGCGGCAACGATAACCTGGCTGGTGGCGCAGGTGACGACACGATCCTGGGCGGCGATGGCGCGGATGCGATCGACGGCGGCGCGGGCACGGACATTGCAAGCTATGCCGACTCGACTTCGGCAGTGACCGTGGGACTGGATGGCGTCGCCGGCACAGGCGGCACGGCGCAGGGCGATACGCTGACCGGCGTCGAAGTCCTGCTCGGCTCTGACTATAGCGACACTCTGCGGGGCGGCGCAGGCGCCGACACATTGCGCGGCGGACTGGGCGACGACACTCTGCGCGGCGACGCAGGCGACGATGTGCTGGATGGTGGTGTCGGCGACGATACGGCGGATTACTCGACCTCGGTGCAGAGCGTCACTGTCGGCCTCGACGGCAGCACCGGCATTGGCGGCGACGCGGCAGGCGACACGCTCTCCAGCATCGAACGCATTGTCGGATCGGCACAGGCGGATCGGCTGATCGGCGGCATGAACAGCGAAACGCTGGATGGCGGCGCAGGCAACGACGTACTCGTCGGCAGCCTCGGCAACGATACGCTGATCGGCGGCGCGGGCATCGACACGGCGGATTACTCCGCGTCGAGCGCAGGTGTTACCATCGGCCTCGACGGCAGCTTCGGCTCCAGCGGCGACGCGTCGGGCGACCGCCTCACGCAGATCGAACGGATCGTTGGTTCCGCACAAGGCGACACGCTCTCCGGCTCCACCGGCAACGACATATTGGAAGGCAATGCAGGCAATGACAGCCTGTCGGGCGGCGCGGGCAATGACAGCCTGATCGGCGGCGCGGGCGATGACGTCATGGTCGGCGACGCGGGCGCAGATGCGTTCGATGGCGGTAGCGGAATCGATACCGTCAGCTTCGCAGGTGCTGCGAGCGGCGTCAGCATCGACCTGGCGGCAGGCACCGGAACAGGCAGCGACGCACAGGGCGACAGCTTCGCCAGCGTCGAACATGTCATCGGTTCCGACTTCGACGACACCGTGGCGGGATCGGCAGCCGACGAAATCATAGAAGGCGGTGCAGGCGCGGACACCCTCACGGGCGCTGCAGGCGCGGATTCGATCGATGGTGGGATGGGCGACGACATATTGGCGGGCGGCATCGGCGCGGACATGCTGGACGGTGGCGCTGGGTTCGATACGGCCGACTATTCGACGTCTACGGCGGGCATTCAGGTCATTCTGGATGGCTCCAGCGCTTCGGGTGGCGACGCACAGGGTGACACCCTCGTTCGCATAGAGCGTGTGGTCGGCACGGCGTTCGACGATATCATCACAGGCGGCTCTGCTGGCGAAACGCTGGAAGGTGCGGGCGGCGACGACACGCTGACCGGCAATGGCGGCGGCGACACGCTGCGCGGCGGATTGGGCAACGATATCCTGCGCGGCGGTACGGGCGCGGATGTCCTAGACGGCGGCGCGGGCACCGATACCGCAGACTATAGCGCATCGGACACGGCAGTCACGGTCACGCTGGACGGATCGACTGGCATCGGCGGCGACGCACAGGGCGACAACTATGTGAGCATTGAACGCGTGCTGGGTTCCGGCGATGGCGACGCGCTGACCGGCGGCACCGGCAACGATATTCTTTCGGGTCAGGCTGGCGACGACGTGCTCTCGGGTGCGGCAGGCAATGACACGCTTTCGGGCGGCTCGGGCGACGATATGCTGACCGGCGGCGCAGGCGCGGACAGCATCGATGGCGGCACCGGCATCGACACCGTAAGCTATGCCGGGTCGGCGCAGGGTGTGACTGCCTCCTTGGGAGGCACCGCCGGCGTAGGCGGCGACGCGGCGGGCGATGTCATCACCAATGCGGAGACGCTCGAAGGTTCGGCCTTTGCCGACACGCTATATGGCCGTGTCGGGGCTGACGCCCTGATCGGCGGAGCGGGCAACGACACGCTGGTCGGCAGTGCGGGCGCAGACGCCCTCGATGGCGGCGCGGGCACTGACACGGCGGACTATTCGGCGTCGGCCTCGGGCGTTACCGTCAATCTGGACGGCTCCGTCTCGCTGGGCGGCGATGCGGCAGGCGATACCCTCAATAATGTCGAACGCGTTATCGGCTCGTTGAATGCCGACACGCTGAACGGCACCGATGCGGCGGACACGCTGGAAGGCAATGACGGCGCGGATACGCTGATCGGCGGCGCGGGCAACGACAGCCTCCTCGGTGGCGCAGGCGATGACCTTTTGCTGGGCGGCACGGGCGCGGATGCCCTCGACGGTGGCGCAGGCTTCGACACGGCAAGCTATGCCAACAGCGCCAGCGCCGTGAATGTCGGCCTTGATGGCGGCGCGCAGACGGGTGGCGAAGCGGCGGGCGACACGCTCGCCAATGTCGAGCGGCTGATCGGTTCAGCCTTTGCCGACACATTGCGCGGCGGCGCTGCGGCGGAGAGCATCTCGGGCGGCGACGGCGACGATACGATCCTGGGTTCCGCAGGCGCGGACACGCTCGACGGCAATACGGGCTTCGACACGGTCGATTACTCGGCGTCCAGCGCAGGCGTCACCATCGGCCTTGGCGGTGCGGCGGGCGTCGGCGGCGATGCGCAGGGCGATCAACTGACCTCGATCGAACGGATCATCGGGTCGGGCCAGGCGGACGTCCTGACCGGCGCAACAGCGAACGACACGCTGATTGGCGGCGCGGGCGCGGACATCATCTCGGGCGGCTTCGGCAATGATGACCTTCAGGGCGGCACTGGCGACGACACGCTGACGGGCGGCGCAGGCGCGGACAGCCTCGACGGCGGCGCGGGCGTCGACACGGCGGATTACACTGCGTCGGTTGGTGCAGTGTCGGTCAACCTCGATGGCCTCGCCAGCAGCGGCGGCGATGCCGATGGCGATATGCTGACCAGCATCGAACGCGTCCTCGGATCGGCGCAGTCCGACACCATCCATGGCGGCACTGCCGATGAATCGCTCTACGGCAATGGCGGCGACGACATGCTCGTCGGCGGCGCAGGCGCGGATCGCCTCGAGGGCGGCGCAGGCACCGATACCGCGGATTACACCGGCGCGACCGGCGGCGTTACTGTCGCCCTCGACGGCACCGCCAGCACGGGTGCGGAAGCGGCGGGCGACACGCTCTTCACGATCGAGCGACTGCTGGGTTCGACCTTCGACGATACGCTCGGCGGATCCACCGGCGACGATACGTTGATCGGCAACGCTGGCGCTGACACGCTTTCCGGCGGGGTCGGTGACGACGTACTGGCGGGCGGCGCGGGCGACGACACGTTGATCGGTGGCGCAGGCGCGGACCAGTTCGATGGCGGCACCGGCTTCGACACCGCAAGCTACAGCGGCGCGTTAAGCGCGGTTACGGTTTATCTGGACGGCACATCGGGCAGCCGTGGCGATGCGGCGGGCGATGTGCTCGTCAGCATCGAACAGCTTGTCGGCTCGGCCTTCGACGATCGCCTGTTCGGCGGCAACGGGGCGGAAACGATCCTGGGCGGCGCGGGCGCGGACGTGGTTCAGGGCGGCGGCGGCGATGATATCCTGCGTGGGCAGGACGGCAACGACATACTGACCGGCGGCCTCGGCGCGGACATCATCGACGGCGGCCTCGGCACCGACACCGCGACTTATGCGACATCGCTCTCGGGCGTGACGCTCTACATGGACGGCACGCTCTCGGTCGGCGGCGACGCCGATGGCGATGTGCTGACCTCTATCGAATCGGTGATCGGCTCCAGCCTGTCCGACACGATCTACGGATCGTCAGGGAACGATCAGGTGGATGCTGGCGCGGGCGACGACATCCTCTACAGCAGCGCGGGCGCGGACAGCCTGACCGGTGGCAGCGGCTTCGACATCGTCGATTATTCGAACAATGCCGTCGCCGTGACGGTCTATATGGATGGCACGGCCTCGACCGGCGGCTTCGCGGCGGGCGATGTCCTGATCGGCATCGAGCAAGTCATTGGCACGAGCCAGAATGACAGCATATCCGGCTCCGCCAATGCCGATACGATCCTTGGCGGCGCGGGCGACGACTTACTAACCGGCGCGGCGGGCAATGACAGCCTTTCGGGCGGCCTTGGCGACGATACGCTGATCGGCGGCACCGGCTCCGACGCTCTGGACGGCGGCGCGGGCACCGACACGGCGAGCTATGCAGGTGCGGCGGCGGGCGTGATCGTCCGCATGGACGGCGTTGCGAGCGGCGGCGGCGAAGCGCTGGGCGACACGCTGACCAACATCGAACGCGTCATCGGTTCGGCCTTTGCCGACACCGTCAGCGGCAGCTCGGGCAACGACCGTATCGAGGGCGGCGCAGGCGACGACATTCTTCAGGGTCTCGATGGCCTCGACCAGCTTTTCGGCGATGGCGGCAACGATACGCTCTCCGGCGGCCTCGGCGCGGATGCGCTGGACGGTGGCGCGGGCACGGACACAGCGGATTATTCGAACTCGGCGGTGGGCGTCACTGCCTATCTCGACGGCACGGCAGGCGTTGGCGGAGAAGCGGCTGGCGACACCCTCACAAACATCGAGTCATTGCGCGGCTCGGCCAATGCCGACGCGCTTTATGGCAGCACGGGCAATGACAGCCTGATCGGCAACTCCGGCGACGATATGCTGGTCGGCGGCGCAGGCGCGGACGCATTGTCCGGTGGCGACGGCTTCGACACGGCGTCTTATGCGGCATCCGCAGCGGCTGTTACGGTGAACTTAGCAACGGGCCTCGGCACAGGCGGGGACGCACAGGGCGACACGCTCTCGGCTATCGAGCAGGTCATCGGTTCGGCAAACAACGACACGCTGATCGGCTCGGCCAATGTCGATACGCTGCGCGGGGGCGATGGCAATGACAGCCTGGACGGCGGCGCAGGCGGCGATACTCTCGACGGTGACGCAGGTGACGATACGCTCGTGGGCGGGCAGGGCAGCGATACACTGGATGGCGGCGCAGGCACCGACACGGCCGACTATTCCGCATCGACGGCGGCAGTCACCGTTTACAACAACGGCATAGATCAGGGCGCAGGCGGCAGTGCCACGGGCGACACGCTCGTCAACATCGAGCGCATATTGGGTTCGGCGTTCGGCGATACGCTGATCGGCGGCGCGAGTGCAGACATCCTGATCGGTCAGGATGGCAACGACACGATCGAAGGCGGCGCGGGCGCGGACACGATCGACGGCGGTATCGGCACCGACACCGCGTCCTACGAACATGCGACGAGCGGCGTCACCGTCAGCCTCGCCACCAACAGCGGCACCGCTGGCGAAGCCAATGGCGACACGCTGGTATCGATCGAGCGGCTGCTCGGGTCGGATTACGCCGACACCCTGAGCGGCGGCTCTGGAGCGGAAACGCTCGACGGCGGCGCGGGCGACGACATGCTGGTCGGCAGCGCGGGTGCAGACACATTGACCGGCGGCGCGGGCTTCGACACCGCAAGCTATGCGGCGGCAGGCGCGGGCGTCACCGTCAATCTCGACGGGTCGTCCAGCAGCGGCGACATCGCCGCCGGGGACCGCCTGACCGGCGTGGAATCCGTTATCGGTTCGGGCTTTGCCGACACCATCACTGGCACCTTCTCGGATGATACGCTGCTTGGCGGCAATGGCGACGATGTGCTGTCCGGCGGCACCGGCACCGACATCCTGCAAGGCGAAGCGGGCAACGACACGTTGCGTGGCGACGGCGGCGCGGATCAGCTCGACGGTGGTCTCGGCACCGATACCGTCAGCTATTCGACCTCCGGCGCGGCCGTCACCATCGACCTGACGCAGGGCACCGCTTCGGGCGGCGACGCGCAGGGCGACACCTTCGTCAGTATTGAGCGGTTCGTCGGATCCCGGCTTGGCGACATCATGGTCGGTGGCACGGGTGCGGACAATTTCGATGGCTTCGACGGCGACGACCTGTTGCGCGGCGACGCAGGCGACGATGTGCTCACCGGCGGCATCGGCGACGATATCCTGATCGGCGGCGCAGGCGCAGACACGCTGGCCGGCGGCAGCGGCATCGACACGGCGGACTATTCGGCGTCCACTGCTGTCACGATCCGCATCACCGGCACGTCCAGCGGCGGCGACGCCGAAGGCGACACCATGTCAGGCATCGAGAAGGTAATCGGCTCGGCCTATGCCGACCGCTTCGAAGGCGGCAGCGGCGATGAAGATCTGACCGGCGCAGCGGGCGATGACATCTTCATCACCAGCGCGGGCGCGGACATCTATCGCGGCGATGGCGGCAGCGACACAGTCGATTACTCGGCATCCCTGTCCAGCGGCATGAAAATCTATCTCGACGGCAGCTTCGGCACCGGCGGCGATGCAGCGGGCGATCAAATCTTCAACGTGGAAGTCGTCATCGGTTCGGGCCAGAACGACGAGATCACCGCCAATGCCAGCGGTTCGACGATATCGGCAGGCGCAGGCGACGACTTCCTGTTCGGCGCAGGCGGCGCGGACATATTGAACGGTGGTGATGGCAACGACACCATCGCCAGCGGCCTTGGCGCGGATCAGATCATCGGCGGCAATGGCACCGACACAGCCGACTATCGCAACAGCGGCGCGGCGGTCACGATCGCCAACGACGGCACGGCAGGATCGGGCGGCTGGGCGGCAGGCGACACGCTGGCGGGCATCGAGCGGATCGAAGGCTCGCTGAGCTACGGCGATACGCTGCGCGGCGGCACGCTGGCGGCGACAGTCTTGTGGGGTTGGGGCGGCAACGATACCTTCGTCAGCTTCTCGCAAGCCGACAGCATCGACGGCGGCGCAGGCACCGACACGATCGACTATAGCGGCTCCAACGCAGCCGTGACGGTTCGCCTGGACGGTACAGCCTCTGCGGGCGGCACCGCGGCGGGCGACATGATCCTCTTGGTCGAGCATGTTATCGGTTCCGCTTATGCCGACACGATCTATGGCACGGGCGTCAACGAGTCGCTCGAAGGCGGCGCGGGCGACGACACCCTGATCGGCGGATCTGGCGCGGACACGCTGGATGGCGGCGCAGGCTTCGACACGGCGGATTACTCCTCCTCCGGCGGCATTTCGGTGCGCATGGACGGAACCGCGGGCACAGCAGGCGACGCCAACGGCGATATCCTGATCGGCATCGAGAAGGTCGTGGGATCGGCGTTGGCCGACATCATTATAGGTTCCACCAATGCCGACACTATCGTCGGCGGTGATGGCGACGATGTGATCCGCCCCGGTTTGGGCGCGGATACGCTTGATGGCGGCAATGGCTTTGACACCGTCGATTATAGCGGCTCGGCGACGGGCCTGACGGTGAACCTCACCAATGCAGCGCTCTCCACCGGGCTCGCGCAAGGCGACACGTTCGTCAGCATCGAGAATTACCAGCTCTCCGGCCTCAACGACATCTTCGTGGGATCGGTGAACGCGGAAACCGTGCTCGGCAATGCTGGCGATGATTCGCTGAGCGGCGGTGGCGGGGACGACAGGCTGGAGGGCGGTGACGGCAACGATACGCTGATCGGCGGCGCGGGTGCGGACACGATGCTGGGCGGCCTTGGCACCGATACCGTCGATTATAGCGCCAGCGCGGCAGGGATTTCCATCAACCTCGGCAGCGGCACCGCCAATAGCGGCGGCGACGCGCAGGGCGACATATTCTCCGATCAGTCGATCGAGAATGCGATCGGGTCTGCCAACGCTGACTATATCGTCGGATCAGGTGTCGCGAACAACATTCAGGGCGGCGCAGGCGACGACACGATCCTGGGCGGCGCAGGCGCTGACATTCTGGACGGTGGCGCGGGTGTGGATACCGTAAGCTACGCCAATTTCAACGGCATCACCGTCTCGCTCGCAGCGACGGGCACGACCGGCGATAGCGACAAGCTCACCAATTTCGAGAACCTGATCGGATCGGGCGGCAACGATACGCTGAGCGGCGACAACAATGCGAACACGATCTACGGCGGCAATGGCGCCGACACGATCAATGGCGCAGGCGGCATCGACACCATCTATGGTGAAGACGGCAATGACGTGATCGACGGCGGCGCAGGCGCGGACGTTCTCGACGGCGGCCTCGGCATCAACACAGTCACCTATATCTCGGCACTGTCGGCCGTGTCTGCTTCGCTGCTGACCGGCACCGGCACGCTGGGCGACGCCAATGGCGACACGCTGACCAGCTTCGTCAACCTGAATGGCTCGAACTATGCCGACACGCTGGTGGCCAATGCGGCGCAGAACACCATCAACGGCAATGACGGCGACGACATCATAGACGGCGGCGCGGACAACGACACGCTGAATGGCGGCAATGGCAACGACACCATCCTTGGCGGGCAGGGCACCGATAAGATGGATGGCGGTGCTGGCACCGATACCGTCGACTATAGCCTGAGCGGTGCGGCGGTGAACGTCGACATGAACCTCAATAGCGCCACGGGTGGCGATGCGCTGGCCGATACCTTCGCCAACATCGAGAATCTGACTGGCTCGGCCTATAGCGACTATCTGGTTGGCACGTCGGGCAACAACGTTCTGACCGGTGGCGACGGCAACGACCAGCTTTCGGGCCTCGCGGGGAACGACACGCTGCTGGGCGGTATTGGCAATGACATCATCAGCGGTGGCGCGGGCGCGGACATCATCGATGGCGGCACCGGCACCAACACGCTGTATTTCGGCACGAACCCCGGCAACCCGGCCGCGTCTTCCGCAACTGTAGGCGTGACCGTTTATCTGAACGGCACGACCGTCGGCGTCGGCGGTGACGCGGCGGGCGACACCTACACTAATATCCAGATCGTTTATCTCACTGGCTTTGACGACAAGGCCTACGGCACCGGCGCGGACGAATGGTTCCGTGGTCTTGGCGGCGCGGATACGATCGACGGCGGCGCAGGCACTGACACGGCTTCCTATCTCGGCGGCACCACTGGCGTCACCATCGGTCTCAATGGCGTTGTCGGTGTCGGTGGAGAAGCGCAGGGCGACATCCTCACCAACATCGAAAATCTTCTCGGCACCAATTACGACGACATCCTGTCGGGCAATGCCAGCGCCAACCAGATCTTCGGCAATGACGGCGCGGATATCATCAAGGGCGATGCGGGCGCGGATGCAATGGACGGCGGCATTGGCCGCGACACCGTCGATTATTCGACATCCTCTGCCGCCGTTACCGTCCGTCTGGATACCGGCGCGGGCTCTGGCGGAGACGCCGCAGGCGACACTTACGCCAATATGGAAAACGCGACCGGCAGTGGCGGCGCAGACTTCCTGTATGGTACCAGCGGCGACAATGTGCTAACCGGAAATGCGGGCGACGACTTCATGCATGGCGGCGCAGGCGCGGATCAGTTGAATGGCGGTGGAGGCATCGACACGGCGGATTATTCGGACTCCGGTTCCGCCGTGACGCTCTATCTGGACGGCACGACCTCAGCTAATGGCGACGCGCAGGGCGACGTGCTGCTGTCGATCGAAACCGCGATCGGTTCGGGCTATGCGGATACCATCATCGGCTCCAACGCCAATGAAACGCTGAATGGCGACGGCGGTGACGATACGATCCAGGGTAACGTCGGCGACGATGTTGTGAACGGCGACGGCGGCAACGATTTGCTCTCGGGCGGATCGGGCGCGGATACCATGGACGGCGGCGCGGGAACCGACACGGCGACGTACGCGACGTCCACGGCGGGCGTGACGGTATACCTCGACGGCGTGACCCTGGGTGTCGGCGGGGAAGCCGCAGGCGACAAGTTGAGCAACATCGAAAACCTGATCGGCTCTGGCTTCGATGACGTGCTGTACGGCACGGCGGGCAGCCAGACGCTGACCGGCGGCAGCGGCAGCGACATATTGATCGGCGGCGCGGGTGCGGATACGCTGGACGGCGGGATCGGCACCGACAGTGTTTCCTACGTGACATCGGGCGCAGGCATCACCGCCAGCTTTGCCAGCGGCACGCTGGTCGTCAGCGGCAGCGATGCGTCGGGCGACATATTCGTCTCGATCGAAGGATTGATCGGCACCAAATTCGCCGATAGCCTCACCGGCGGCGCGGGCAGCGAGATGCTCGACGGCGGCGCAGGCGACGACACGATCTACGGCAGTGCAGGTTCGGACGCGCTCATTGGCGGTAGCGACAACGACACGATCAACTATGCCGCATCGGGCAGCGCTGTCACCGTGAAGCTCGACGGCACAGCCGGAACGGGCGGCGATGCGGCGGGCGATGTGCTGACAGGCTTCGAGATCGTGGTCGGCAGCAACTATGGCGACTCGCTGTTCGGTGCGGCAGGCAACGAAACGCTTTATGGTGGCGACGGCAATGATACGCTGACCGGCGGCGCAGGCGCGGACGCGCTCGACGGCGGCGCAGGCACCGACACGGCAAGCTATGCGTCTTCGGCCTCGGGCGTCAACGCATACCTCAACGGCACGACCGGCTCAGGCGGCGACGCGCAGAACGACACGCTGACGGCCATCGAGAACCTTGTCGGCTCGGCATTCGGCGACTTGCTGGTGGGTGACGCTGGCGTCAACACGCTCGATGGCGGCACCGGCATTGGCAATGATGTTCTGGTCGGCGGCGCAGGCGGAGACGTGCTGATCGGCGGCCTCGGATCGGACACTGCGAGTTATGCGGGAGCAGGCGGCGGGGTCGTGGCGAACCTCGCCAATAGCGCCGCGAACACCGGCGACGCGGCAAGCGACAGCTATAACAGCATCGAGAATCTGATCGGCTCCTCCAACGCCGACACCCTGACTGGCGATAGCGGCGCGAACAGCCTGGATGGCGGCAATGGCGATGACACGTTGATCGGCGGCGCAGGCGGGGACGTTCTGAACGGCGGTTCGGGCACCGATACGGCGGATTATTCCAGCGCCGGGGCTGCGGTCACGGTCTATATGGATGGCACCCTTGGCACTGGCTCCGATGCGGCGGGTGACAGCCTGTCGGGTATCGAGGTCATCATCGGCTCCGCCTTTGCAGATACGCTGCTGGGTGATTCGGGCGCGAACACGCTGATCGGTGGCCTTGGCGATGACGTCCTGCTTGGCGGCCTCGGCGCGGACACGCTGAACGGCGGCGGCGGCACCGATACCGCCAGCTATGCGAACGCCGCGTCTGGCGTCACCGCCAACCTCGGCAACAGCCTCGCCAATACCGGCGAAGCGACGAATGACAGTTATACTAGCATAGAGAACCTAATCGGCTCTGCCTTTGCCGATTTGCTCAGCGGCGACGCAGGGGCGAACGCGCTCTATGGTGGCGGTGCCGACGACACGCTGCATGGCGGCGCGGGCGCGGACATCCTCGACGGCGGCGCGGGCAATGACATCGCCAGCTACGCCAGCGCGGCGTCCGGCGTGGTCGCAAGCCTTGCGAACAACGCTTCGAACACGGGCGATGCGGCGGGCGATAGCTATGTCTCGATCGAGCATCTGACTGGCTCGGCCTATGCTGATACCCTGACGGGCAATGGCTCGGCCAACATCCTCAACGGCGGTGCGGGTAACGATACGCTGGTCGGCGGGGGCGGCGCGGATACGCTGATTGGCGGCGCAGACATCGACACGGCGGACTATTCCAGCGCCTCGTCGGCCATCGCGCTGAACCTTAGCAGCGCGACCGGCACGGGATCGCTCGGCGACGCTTCGGGCGATACACTGAACGGTATTGAGAAGGTGGTGGGCAGCAACTTCAACGACGGCTTCACGCTCAACCTGGCGCAAAACTGGTCGGTTGACGGCGGTAGCGGTTACGACACCGTGACGCTGGCGAACAACAGCGGCACCGTAAACGGCGCGAGCCTGCTCAGCGTCCTCACGCATACCGAGCAGATCGACTTCAGCAGCACCGGCACACAAGGCAATCTGACCATCGACTCCAATTTCATTCAGTCGATCGTCGGCAGCGGCAATACTTCGCATCTGACCGTGGACTTCGACGCCAACGATACACTCACCATGAGCGGTTCGGCGCATTACACGCAGGCTGGCGGGGAATATACGCTGTACAGCGATGCAAGCCTGACGACGGAAGTGGCGCGCCTCAGCGTCATATAATCGTCAATCGCGGAATACCGGCGGGCGTTTCTCCATGCCCGCCGCCACCGCCTCGCGATGATTGGCCGACGCCATCAAAGCATCCTGTTCGCGCGATTCTTCCATCAGGATCGTCACGGCGTCTGCCTCCAGATTGAGTAGTCGCTTGCCCGCCCGAACCGCATCGGGACTGGAGGCCGCAATCGCCCGCGCAATTTCCATCGCCTTCGCAACCGGATCGTCCGCAACATAAGTGACGAGACCCAGAGCGGCGGCCTCGTCGGCCTTGATCCGCCGCCCGGTGAAAGTGATCTCACGCGCCACATCGCTGCGTACGATGTTGCGCAGCAAAGCGATGCCGGCCATGTCCGGCGCGATACCCCAGCGAATCTCCATCATCGCGCATTCCAGATCGGGTGAGGCCACGCGGATATCTGCGCCCAGCATCACCTGAAACCCTGCGCCAAAGGCAAAGCCATGCGCCGCCGCAATCACGGGCATAGGCAGACGATGCAGCCCCCATGCGCAATGTTGAAAAACGTTCGAGGCGCCATAAGTGCGGGGCATCAAGTCCGGAAAACGGTCTGGCCCGTCCAGCGCTTGCAGGTCCAGTCCAACGCTGAACGCACGCCCTTCGCCTGACAATACCAGGCAGCGTATGTCCTTCCGCGTGGCAATCTCGTTGATGTGATCGGCAAGGGCCGTAAACTGCACAATGTCGAACGCGTTCATTTTTTCAGGACGATTGAGCCGCAAATGGCCGATGCCGTCCGCCACATGCAGCACTACACGCGCCGCGTCGGATTGGGGCGGGGTCGGCTCAACACTTGCTTCCATCGTTTATTCCTCAATTAGATCGAGATAGGCGACGACATCGTTGCTCGTTTGCAGGAATAGCCCCGCCTGTATGTCCTCGGGCTGCTCGGCCGCGAGCGTCAGTGCTTCGGCCAGCGTCCCGTACAACAAAGTGGAGGCCGCGCCGCCTTCTCCCTCATCGAGATGATAGAGCCTCACCGCCACATCACTGGAAATCGTTCGCATCCCGGCATAATGCGGATGAATGGACGGGCACGCAAGCGGCTGCTCAAGGGGGATCGGCATGAACGGCACGCTCGACACAATCGTTGCCGATATTGCGCGCGAAATGGCGGAGGCGACCGATCGGGGCAAGGTTGCTGACTATATCGCGCCGCTCGCCGCCGTCTCCGATAAGCGCTTCGGCATTGCGGTTGTAGAGGCGAGTGGCGCCGTCCATGTCGCGGGCGACGCCGACGTGCCGTTTTCGATCCAGAGCGTCTCCAAGGTATTCGGTTTTACGCTCGCGCTCGGCATGGTCGGCGATGCGCTGTGGAAGCGCGTCGGGCGCGAGCCGTCAGGCAGCGCTTTCAACTCGATCGTCCAACTGGAGACCGAACAGGGCATTCCCCGCAATCCCTTCATCAACGCGGGCGCCATCGTCGTCTCGGACATCTTGCTGGGCCGTCATGAACCGCGTGAGGCGATCGGGGAAATCTTGCGCTTCGTGCGCGGCCTCGCTGGCGATGAAAGCATTCTCATCGATGAGAAAGTTGCCCATGCCGAAGAGCAGACCGGCTTCCGCAACATGGCGCTTGCGCAGTATATGCGCGCCTTCGGCAACATCCATCACGCGGTGGAACGGCCGCTGGGCGTCTATTTCCATCAATGCGCGCTGGCGATGAGCTGTCGCCAACTGGCGATGGCGGGGCGCTATCTGATGTGCGGCGGCGTCAATCCGGAAACGGGGCGGACGATCATTTCGAAGCAACGCACGCGGCGCATCAATGCGGTGATGATGACCTGCGGCCATTATGACGGGTCTGGCGAATTCGCCTACCGCGTCGGATTGTCAGGTAAGTCGGGCGTAGGCGGCGGCATTCTCGCTGTAGCGCCGGGCGTCGCTTCGATTGCGGTCTGGTCGCCGGGACTGAATGCGCGCGGCAACTCGCAACTTGGCACGCTGGCGCTGGAACGTCTGGTGCAGCGGACCGGATGGTCGGTGTTCGATCCGGCCTAACGCACGAACGCGGCGGCGGGGGGCGATCCGGGAAGAACACCCGCTGCCATAGCCGCCGCCGGATCGCCGAACGCCAGGATCTGCGTCATTTCCTCTTCTTCGATCGGTTCGTCGAACCGCAAGCCGAAACCTTTGGGGCTAGTGCTCATGATGCGCCCGAACACTTCGAATTCGCCCATGGTGAGGCAGATCGGCACGTCCCGCCGGTCCATCAGATAGGCAAGGCGGGGGCGGAACATCGCGCCGCCGCTGGAAAGATCGATGACCCTGCCTTCAAAGCTTGCCATACGGTCGATCACGATCAGTGTGCTCTCGATCTTGCATGAATAGCGGGCAGCCGAGCGGCTGAAGGTTTGCTTTGGAGCAAAAAGGCGGCGCAGTGAGAGTGCCATGGTGCGTTCTTTCCTGTTCGTATCCGCTGCCGTCAGCCGGCTTTGCTGTCGGGCATACGGGTTTCGGCGACCGGCGTATCCGTCTGCGCCGATACCTGCTCCTGCGTGAGATTCATGCGACGGCGCAGCATGTCCATTTCCTGTCGCGCGCCATGCAGTTCGGCAGTCAGCGCCTGTCCTTCGGTTGCATTCGCGTTGCCTTCAAGCGCGCCCAGCCTGTCGAGCATCGCCGTCAGCCGCGCCTGATTGCGATCGTTCTGCGCGATCATGTCGGCCAGCAGCGCGTGATCGCTCCGGCGGGCCGCTTCGATCTTGCCGATGGAGCGGTCCAGCGCACCTTCCACCGAACGGGCGAACTGGCGCTGGCTGAGCGCCACGTCGCGCACCTCGGCGCGCAGGCGCTTGCGTTCGCGACGGGCAAGTGCGGAAGGAGATGTCGCAAAGAACGAAGGGAGCCAGCCGCGCGGCGCTTCTGCCTCTGTGGGCCGTGCATTCGCAAGTGTAGGGGCGTCGGCACTATATTGCAGAAGTTCGGATTGCAGCGCGACCATCCGATCGATCTGCGCATGAAGCTGCGGACCATCCAGCGCGCCTTGTCGATCAAGCCCCGCGTGCATCCCGTCCAGCATCTGCCGGATCGTCAGCCGGTCGCGCTCAGCCATGTCGAACAAGCCCTGGAACTGTCCGACCATCAGCGTCTGGTTGCGCGCCAGTTCGGCCACGACATCGGCGATCGGTTGCAGCATCGGCGTGGGATCGGCCACGTTCTGCACCGAATGCGACAGGTTCGTCACCGCGTTTGCCATGTGCGCGATCGACTGCTGCGCGTCTGCGTTGATGTTCGCGCCACCAGCCACGGCATCGCGCAGATCGCGCAGTTGCTTGCCGCCGAGTTCCAGCGCCCGCACCACGCCGCTGAAATCGGTGGCGGTGCGTGCCGCGGTTTCGCCGGTCGGGTTCTCAAGCGCCGCCAGGTTCGACAGCCAATGTTCGAATTCGTTGCGCAGCGTCTTCATCGCGCTGGTCATGAAGCGCTCCAGCGCGCCCAGGACCATCGATGTCATCAGGCCGAACAGCGATGATGAGAAGCCGACGGACATGCCGTTCAGCGGCGCCTTCATGCCCTCGATAAGTTTTCCGAAGCTGTCGGAGCCACCCGAACCGGAAACGTCCATACTGCCGATAAGGTCGCCGACCGACTGTACGGTCTTCATCAAACCCATGAATGCACCGAGCAGACCTAGGAAAACCATCAAACCGGAGAAGTAGATCAATGTCGACTTACGGTCGTTAATGCGCTGATCGACGTCATGCAGAAGCGTCTGAACCGTCGCGTTGGAGATTTGCAGCGCGCCCTGCTTGCCAAGTTCTTCGGTAATCAGGCGATATCCCTGACCTAGAAGCTCCGGTTCCTGAAACACAATGGCGGGATGCTTGTACGGGTCGAGCGGCCGCCTCGAGCGATCGCCATAGTCGACCTTCAGTGCTTTGAGCGCCTGCACTTCGTTCTTAAGGTTCAGGACGTGGCGGAAGGCAATGCCCGCAGCAAGTCCGAACACGGCGAAGATGGACAGGTTCAGGGCAACCTTCGCCTTGATGCCCGCGATCACAAATTGATGCGCGTAGATGCCAAGACCCAGCAGCACGAGCATGACCATGGTCATCTTCAGCAGTTCGGATCGGATTTTCTGTTCCATCGCGGATACTTTCGCTGGTGCTGCGGCGTCAGGGTTTCAGAACGACACGGACGTTGTGGCCATCCTTGGCGGCCGCATCCGTTACGCGAATCTGGGTGTAAATGTCGGCAGGCTTGATCCCGGCGCGCACGAGCAGGTTGCGCGTCATCGCGGCGCGATAGAAGGCCAGTCGCTGCGCCTCGGTGATCGAGGATGTCTGCGGTGCGAAGGACCAGATCTCATACTTCATGCCGGGCGATTGCCGCGTGCTGAGGAAGTCCATCACCTGCTTTGACGTGTCATCGTTGTAGCGCACCGCCAGCGGCTCGAACGTGACGCGCAGCAACACATCGGCAGTCTTCACCTCGACCCCCTTGCTCTCGTCGGGCTGTTCCATAGCCTTGACCTGGAGCTTCAGCGTGTCAGCCGTTTCGCGCGTGCGGATCGTCAGCGCCTCGCTGCCGTTGATCGGCTTATCGGTTCGCAGCACCGCGCCAAGCTCTGCATTCGAGCTGCCCGCTTCGGCCGTGACCTGATGGTTGTTGGTCTGGCTGTTCTGATCCTTGGCGCTGGCAGATGTGGCAGCGCTGGGATCGGCAGTCTTATGCTCTTTCGCTTCGAGCTGCGCCTTGACAGTCTGAAGCGTGCGCTGCGAAAGGACCATCACCGCCGCGCTCATGATGACGAGCAGGAAGGTGACGACCATGATGACGGTCGTCAGCACGTCGACGAATGCCGGCCAGTGATTGACTTCGCCTTCTGCTGAAGCACCCGCCACGTAACGTTCCCCAAATTAGCCGCGCGGCTTGCGCGCGATCCCGTTTCATCGTCGTTGGTAGTGAATTAACCTTAACAAACCCTCACCAACAGCGATCATGCCGCGCGGTTGGCGGCCTGCTGGTTGCGCATCATCATCAGGATCTCGGCGCGGGGGCGGTCGGCGAACACCTTGCCTTCCTCCAGCCAGATCACCCGGTCGACCAGATCGAGAAGCGCCATGCGATGCGTCGCAATCACCAGCGTCCGGTCCTTCGCCACATCGCGCAGGCCCTCCATCACCGCCTGCTCGCTATTGATGTCCATTGCGGCAGTAGGTTCGTCCAGCAGCAGGATCGGCGGATCGCGCAGCAGTGCGCGCGCCAGGATAACCGACTGCCGCTGTCCGCCCGACAGCTTGACGCCATTGGGGCCAACATTGCGGCCATAGCCCTCGACACTGCGGCTGACGAAGCGATCAAGGCCCGACGCGGCGATGGCGCGCTCCACGATGTCCGCTTCCGGTTCGGGAAGGCCGAGCAGGATGTTGCCCCAGATCGACGTATTGAACAAAGTCGCGTCCTGCGCCGAATAGGAAATGCTCTGACGCAAGTGACTGACGGCATATTGGTCGATCGCATTGCCATCAACGGTGATCGCGCCGCCCTGTGGCTGACGCAGCCCGGCAAGTAGTTGCAGCAGCGAAGATTTGCCCGACCCCGAACGGCCGATCAGGGCGATTTTCTCGCCCGGCTTGATCGAAAGGGTGATGTCCTTGAGGCTTGGCGTCGCGGCTTCGGAATAAGAGAAGACGACGTTCTGCAGGCGGATGTCACCCTTGATCGCGCGCGTCTTGACGGCTGGATCGGATGTTTCCCGCTCAGGCTCAGCACCAAGGATTTTGGAGAGCGCCGCGAACTGCGACAGGCTCTGATAGCCCTTCGACACGACCGAGATCGCGGCGGACACCGGCACCATCGCACGGCCGGTCAGCATCGTCACGGCGACGAGCGCACCCGTCGTCATGATCCCGGCCTTGATCTGGAACACGCCGATAATGACAACCAGCACCGTCACCATCTGCACCAGCAGCCCCGCCATCGAGGCAGGCAGGTCGCTCCATTTGCGTGCGACCTTGGAACTGATGCCGATGTGATCGGACACGATGTCCCACTGGCGCAGGAAATGTCGCTCCGCTTGGTTGGCCTTGATTGTGGTCAACCCCTCGGTCACGTCGACGACCAGGTTGCTACGGGCGTGCATCAGCTTCGACGAACGGCGGCTGGAGAGTTTCAGGGCGTAAGCAGCGGTGATGCCCACCAGCACCATCGCGCCTGCGCCGACGATCGGTCCTGCAACGGCCCAGCCGCCGATCAGCATGATGAGCGCGACATATCCGAAGAAGAACGGCACATCGATGCAGAATGTCACGACCGCCTGCGGCACGAGCAGGGCCAGCGCCTCGACATCGCGCAGTGCCGTCATTAGTCCGCCGACGCTGCTTTCCGCATGGCCCATCCGCGCGTGCAGATAGGACGCCATCGCCCGGTTCTGGATCGCCTGTCCCACGCGCACGCCCACGGCGTCGATATAGCCGCCACGGACGTGTTTGAAGACAAATTCGAAGACCAGAACGATCATCACGCCGGCCGATAGCGCCCAAAGCGATTCGATCGCCAAATTGGGCACCACCCGGTCGTAAACCGCGCGCATATAGAGGGGGATAGCCAGCGCGCACAGATTGAGGAAGGCCGCCGCCAGCAGCAACTGCCCGAGTCGCTTGCGCTCGCTGAGGAACGTGCCGAGCAGCCAGAGGCGCGGATTACGGCGCACGAAACTGCGCTCATCGTCCAGTTCCAACCCGTTTGCCGGGTCGACATGGCCGCAGACGAGGACGTCCTCGCTCACCAGTTCCTTCAGGATCGGGAGCGGCACCAGCTTCTCGCCAGTTGCGTCGATGATGGTGGCATGGGGATCGTCGCTCAGGCCGACCAGCAATACCGAGCCCCCCTCGCGCAACTGCATGACGATCGGCAGATCCTGCGGCGTCAGGCTGGCGAGTGGCCGCATGTCCCATCGTGCGTCCAGCCCCGCGCGGGCCATCGCGATGGGCGCTAGGCGAGGGTCCATGAAGCCATTGGGCATCGGCAGCGCCGCGATCAGCATGTCGCGCGGCGTCGGCTTGCCGCATAATGCGCTGAGGCGCTCCAGGCATGTCACCAGCGATGCAGGCTCTACCGATCCGCTCCATTGCCGCGCCGCATTGGCCGCGTGGCGCGCGCGCTCGCTGCGTGATTCGGGTGACGGCGCCATGCCAATGGCCGCCGCTATCCGCCCGAAAAGGCTGATCCCCGTCTGCTCGTCTGAAGCCCGCGTCATGGTAGTCCCCATATGTTTGCGGGGATCATTAAACATTCTTAAGGATAATGAGTGGTAAACGCCGCTGAGATTTTCGGGGACCACGACATGAAATTCAGCGCAATCAGAGACCGAATCATCCGGTCGCTCGGCGGGGCCAGCCTGTTCGAAGGCGTGAGCAGCCGTGAACTGGCGGCAGCGTTTGCAGGCGACATCAAGGTCGCCAGCGCCCCGATCGACGGCATTGCGCCATGGAGCGCGCGCATCCGCACCGACCGTCAGGGCCGCGTGCTGAAGGTACTGGCGTTCCTCGTCATCGCGTTCCTCGCCTGGGCCGTGTTCTTTCAAGTCGACAAGGTCACGCGGGGATCAGGCCGTGTCCTGCCTTCGGTACAAAATCAGGTCGTCCAGCATCTCGAAGGCGGCATCGTGCAGGCGCTACTCGTCAGCGAAGGCCAGCGCGTCCGCAAGGGGCAGATCCTGATGCGCATCAACAATCAATTCACGACCGCCGACTTCGAAAACGCCCGTACCGATGTCGTTGCCAAGCGCATTGCTTTGGCGCGGATGGATGCGACCGTCAGCGGCGCGTCCAGCTTCACCGTGCCTGCCGATCTGGCGAAAGCCGCGCCCGACATCGCCGCATCCGAAGAGGCGCTATTCTATTCGAGTCGCAATCAACGGGGTCAGGAAACCGGCATCATCTCGGAACAGTCGCGCCAGCATCGCGCCGAACTCGCCGGTCTGCAATCGCGCCTCAAGAACCTGCGCAGCGAACAGACGCTGATGATGACGCAGCTCGACAAGCTGGAACGCGCCTATGAAGCCGAAGCGATCTCCGAACGCGAAGTGCTCGACAAGCGATCGATGCTATTGGCGCTCCAGAC
Source organism: Sphingobium sp. SCG-1 (assembly GCF_002953135.1). Taxonomy (NCBI): domain Bacteria; kingdom Pseudomonadati; phylum Pseudomonadota; class Alphaproteobacteria; order Sphingomonadales; family Sphingobiaceae; genus Sphingobium; species Sphingobium sp. SCG-1. Next base: position 11,848 of record NZ_CP026372.1, on the reverse strand, counting down.
GCGCATCGCCGACGTGGAAAGCCAGATTCCCCAGGTCCGGGCGCAAATGAGCGAAACATCGGCCCGCAGCGGCGAAGTCTGGACCAAGTCGGTGCAGGAAACGAAGGCGGAAGCCGCCAAGCTCCGCATGGAACTCGCCAAGGCCGGCGAGACGCTGGACGCCTATTCCGACAAGGAATCGCGCGAGGAAATCCGCGCGCCGATGGATGGCATCGTCAACAAGCTCTATGTTCAGACAGTCGGCGGCGTGATCCGCGGCGGCGAACCGATCATCGAAATCGTACCCGTCGACAAGGTGGTAATGATCGAAGCGCGGATCATGCCCAAGGATCGCGGTCAGGTCTGGTCGGGCCTTCCGGCAAATATCAAAATTTCCGCCTATGATTCGGCGATCTATGGCGGGCTGGACGGAAAAGTCGTCGATGTGTCGCCGGACGTCATTCAGGATGCCAAGGGCGAAGTCTATTACCGTGTGCGCCTGCGGGCCGAGACGTCAAAATTCGGTGCAGGCAAGCCGGTCATTCCGGGCATGACGGCCGAAGTGAACATCAAGTCCGGCCGTCAGAGCATCATGGACTATATCTTGGGGCCGCTCATCCGCATTCGCGACAGTGCGCTGCGGGAATAATCCGTAAGCCTAGAGGCTCGCGCCGGAGGGAACGTCCGGCAGGCTGCTCTGGTCCGCACCATCGGCAGGCCCGCCGATCAGCACGAAGCGCCGGTCGCAGTAGCCACAATCCACATAGCCCTTCTCGTCGATCTCCAGATAGACGCGCGGATGGCCAAGGGCGGCAGGAATGTCGCCCGACCCGTCGCAGGTCACGCGAGTCTTGGATACACGGAAAAGTTCGGGCGGCTGGATCATGGCATCGCCTGTATCATCGCAGTTGGTGCGCCGCAATATAGCGCTTGCTCGACCTGCCGGTTCCGCCACGCTATGAGACGCGCATGATCGACACGCCGACACCCATACCCGCCATCGCCATCGACAATCTGACCAAGGTCTATAAGGGCGGAAAGCTCGCACTCGACCATGTGTCGTTCGAGGTGCCGCGTGGGCAGATCTTTGGGCTGCTGGGGCCGAATGGCGCGGGGAAATCGACGCTTATCAACATATTGTCCGGTATGGTGAACAAGTCCGGCGGCCATGCGCGCATCTGGGGCTTCGATATCGACGCCAACCCGCGCAATGCAAAGAACTCGATCGGTATCGTGCCGCAGGAAATCGTGTTCGACCCGTTCTTCACGCCGTTCGAGACGCTGGAGAATCAGGCGGGTTTCTATGGCGTGCCCAAGGATGCGCGCAAGACGATGGAGCTGCTGCGCGCGGTGCATCTGGAGGATAAAGCCAACGCCTATGCCCGCACTCTTTCGGGCGGCATGAAGCGGCGGTTGCTGGTGGCAAAGGCCATGGTGCATTCGCCGCCGATTCTGGTGCTGGACGAGCCGACGGCGGGCGTGGACATTCAACTTCGCCAGCAACTTTGGGCCTATGTGAAGCAGTTGAACGATCAGGGCGTGACGATCGTGCTGACGACGCATTATCTTGAGGAAGCGGAACAGCTTTGCGATCGGATCGCGATCATCAACCATGGCCGCGTCATCGCCGACAAGCCGACTCGCGAACTGGTGGGCATGGCACAGGAGAAGGTGGTGCAGGTGACGGTCGATCGCGATCTTACCGATGCGCCATCGCATCTACGTTTCGAGAAAGTGGAACTGCAAGGGGAGCGCGTGCTCAGCATCACCTATTCGAAGGACAAGGCCAATGCTGGCGACGTGCTGAGCGCGGTGCAGGCGATGGGGTTGCAGATCGTGGACGTGGTGACGCGCGACCCGGACCTGGAGGATGTATTCCTCAACCTGACTGCGGCGGCGGCTTAACCAAACTGCCCCCCACCTCCGTTCGGGCTGAGCTTGTCGAAGCCTTCGCCTGAGCGTAGTCGAAGGCAATACCCCCTCACTGCGTTCGGTATGGCCCTTCGACAGGCTCAGGGCGAACGGAATAAAAGACAGCGCCAGGACGACGATGCCCACACACCAATACGACGTCATCATCATCGGCTCCGGTGCGGCGGGGCTGACGGCGGCGATTACGCTGGCGCAGGACAAGAAGGTGCTGGTGCTGGCCAAAGGCGCGCTGGACGGCGGATCGACCAACTGGGCGCAGGGCGGGATCGCCGCAGTGCTGGAGCCGGGCGACAGCTTCGCGCAGCATGTCGAGGACACGATGATCGCGGGGGCGGGCCTCAACAATCGCGAGACCGTGGAATTCGTGGTGGAAAACGCGCCCGCCGCGATCGAGCGCCTCGCGCAACTCGGCGTGCCGTTCAACGCGGGCGACGGCCTTGGCGAACGCTGGCACCTGACGCGCGAGGGCGGGCACAGCCATCGCCGCATCGTGCATGTCGACGATGCGACCGGCGCAGCGGTGCAGGTGGCGCTGGTAAAGGCGGCGCAGGCGAACCCCAACATCACGCTGATGAGCGACATGGTCGCCATCGACCTCATCACCAGCCGCCATGGCGAGCGCTACTCGGGCGACGGGCATGTGTGGGGCGTCTATGCCTTCAATAAGGCCACCAAGCATGTCGACGCGCTGCTGGGTCGTGCGACGATATTGGCGACGGGCGGGGCAGGGCGCACGTACCTGTTCTCGACCGCGCCGCGTGGGGCGACCGGTGACGGGATCGCAATGGCCTGGCGCGCGGGGTGCCGCGTTTCCAACATGGAAATGAACCAGTTCCACCCGACTTGCCTCTACAATCTGGAGGTGAAGAACTTCCTGATTACCGAGGCGATGCGCGGCGAAGGCGGCATGCTGAAGCTGCCCCCCGGCGTGCCCGGCGGCGGCAAGCGCTTCATGGACAAGCATGATCCACGCGGCGAACTGGCGCCGCGTGACGTGGTGGCGCGCGCGATCGATCATGAGATCAAGCGGTTGGGCCTCGATTACGTGCACCTCGATATCAGCCACAAACCGCCCGAATTCATCAAGGAGCATTTCCCGACCATTTACGCGCGGCTGCTGGACATCGACATCGACATCACGAAGGAACCGATTCCTGTGGTGCCGGCCCAGCATTACACCTGCGGCGGCGTGGTGATCGACCTCGACGGGCGCACGGATCTACCGGGCCTCTACGCGGCGGGCGAAGTGACCGAAAGCGGTCTGCACGGCGCAAATCGCCTCGCGTCCAACTCCCTCCTTGAATGCTTCGTGTTCGGGGAGGCGGCGGCGAAGCATATCCTCGCCCACTGGGACGAATTACCCGTGTCGCCCCTGATCCGCGCTTGGGACGAAAGCCGCGTCACCGACTCGGACGAGGAAGTCATCGTCCAGCACAACTGGCGCGAAATCCGCCGCTTCATGTGGGACTATGTGGGCATCGTGCGCACCACCAAGCGGCTGGAACGCGCTAAGCACCGCATCGACCTCCTCGCGCAGGAAGTGGACGACTATTACGGCAACTTCCGTGTGACGCCGGATCTGATCGAACTACGCAACCTGCTGGAAGTCGCGCGGCTGATCGTGCGATCGGCGCTGCATCGCAAGGAGAGCCGCGGGCTGCACTACACGCTGGACTACCCGGAGATGCTATCGGAGGCGGTGGATACGGTGCTGGTGCCGTGATCCCGACGGATCATTGCGCCGCATGTTCGGTTCGCGAGCAAGCGGTATGCGCGGCGTTGTCCGAAGCGGAACGCAGCGAGTTGGCGCGGATCGGCACGCATCGCACGCTGCATCGGGGTGAGGCACTGGTCGATGCAGGGGACGATAATTACGCCTGCGCCACTCTGATCTCTGGCGCGCTCAAAATCGCCGCGATCGATGCGGATGGAACGGAACGGATCGTTGCACTAGTGCACCCGGCGGGCTTCGTCGGCGAATTGTTCGCGCCGCGCGCGCATCATCATGTGACGGCGCTGACGGATAGCCTGCTGTGCCTGTTCCCACGGATGGATTACGAACGGGCCGTGGAACGCTATCCCCGGCTGGCGACGGCCCTGCTGCGCCGCTCGACAGCGGATCTTGCGGAGACGCGCGCGCTGATCGATTTGATCGGGCGCCGCACGTCGTTGGCGCGCGTGGCGGGGCTGATCCTGATCTTCGGGCGAGGGGCTTCCAATACACCCTGCGGCGTCGCGGCGCGCTTCGACTTGCCTCTGACGCGGGGCGAGATGGCAGCGTTGCTCGGCCTAACCATAGAAACGGTCAGCCGCCAGATCGGCATTTTGGAGCGGCGCGGCATCATCAAAAGAACGGGCACGCGAGGCATGGAAGTCCTCGACGTGCCCAGTTTGGAGGAGATGGTCGACTAGACGCGATCAGCGCACGGCTGCGGCGATGATCGCGATGCACACGCCCCAGAGCAGGATCAGGCCAGGAAGGATCAGCACCTGCGCGGTCGCTGCGCCGCCAGTCACATGGCCGGTCGCACATTCGAAGCCGTTCGCCATGAACTGACCCCAGCTCTGCTTGCGGCCAGCGGGAGTCGGCGCAGTGCCGGCCCAGAGTGCAGGAACGCCGAAACCCGCCGCGAAGCTGATGACACAGATCACCATCGGGATGGCGATCTGCGGATCGCGGAACGCCACTGCCATCACCGCGAGATAGGTCATATAAGCGCCGACGGTCAGCCAGAAGAGGGCCGGCGGCAGATCGAACACCCGACCATATTGACCGCGGGCGGGCGCTGCCGGTGCGGGCACGATGCGTGCGTTCGTAAATGTCTCTGCGGGAAATTGTGCGGTCATGGCGAGGCTCCTTTCGGGTTCTGGAGCCTGTGTAGTGTGGGACCGGGTGGATAACTTTGACGGTTGTCAAACTTCGGATCAGCCCGTCAAAAAATTCCGCAGCGCCGCCGCAAACTTCGCGGGCTGATCGCTCATGACCATGTGGCCGCTGGGGCTGATCGGCACCAGCTTCATCGCCTTCGCGGCGGCATAAGCTGTGCGGTAACGCTGTACTTGCGCCCGTTGCGTCGCCGCGTCCCCGCCCAGCGCGTATACCACTTCCATCGGCGCGCGGATCAGCGGCAGCTTCGGACCAAGGTCGGTATGCGCCAGTTCGCGAAGCGCGCTTGCGATGACATCAGGATCGCTGCCTTTTGCGCCGGGTTGCTGCGCGATCATCTGCATGAACAGCTGCCGCCCTGCCTTTGTGGAGGTGAAGTAGCTGCTCAGTTGATCGGCAAGGTAGCCCATTCCGCTGGCCGTGCCGCCCACCATGCTCGCGCCGTCGGGGAGCATATCGACGACCATGACTTTGCGAATCGCGGGCGCGGGACGCATCGCCAGCAACATCGCCAGCGTACCGCCCATAGAATGCCCGACGACCGCTGGACGAGCGATCTTTGCTTGCGTGATATAGGCCGCGATCTCCCCCACGAGCGGCTCCAGCAACGGACCGCTCCTATTGAGGTCGGGCGCAAGGCCTGCGAAGCCGCGCACCTGAACCAGATGATAGCGATAGCCCGGCACGGCGGCGACTGTACCGTTCCAGATGCCGGGACCGCTCGCAAGTCCGGGTATCAGCAGCACATCCGGCCCGTTGCCGCGCACCGTTACGCTGATCCGGCGCGATGCAAAAGGCGCGGCCATGGCGGGCATTCCACTCAGCGTGAGCGCCGTCAGGCCCGCTGCCAGACAGGCACGTCGATCGAAAAAAGGAGTCTCTGTCATTCCCGCGCCTTTTAAGCAGCCGCCCTGAACGCACAATGACGCGTTCCGTTGCCCCGTTCAGCTTCCTTACATCGCATGTGGGGAATCATTCGCCGCATCGACCTTGCTTTTTGGCAGGGTCCGCCTCGACACTCAGAGAATTGAAAATGCGGGGAAAAGAGCAAAACGTGCACATGAAGATCAAGCGCCGCGCTCCCATGGACCGGAGGGAGCGCGTGCGACGGCGGCTTGGCCTTACTCTCGTGCTGGCGGCGCTGGGTGCGTGCGTAGGCAGCGGCGAACCCCGGCCGATGAGAGTCGCCGCAGCGGTCCCGCGCCATACGGGACCCGTCACGACGCCGCAAAAGCCGCGCGAGCCGATCAAGCCCGTCGCCAATCCGCCGATAGCCATACCCGATTACAACCCGCGCAGCGTGCCCTCACCTGCGCTGGTTAGCATCATCCGGTCGCTGGGGCAGAATTTCAATGGGAAGGTCGGTATCGCGGTCCGCCGTGTCGATGCCGACTGGACGGTCGCGTGGAACGGCACCGATCTGTTCCCGCAGCAGAGCGTGTCGAAGCTGTGGGTAACGATGGCGATGCTGGACGCAGTGGATCGCGGCAAGCTGCGCCTGTCCGACTCCGTGACGATCCGGCGCGAGGATCTGACGCTGTTCAATCAGCCGCTGGCGGCGATGGTGGATAGCGATGGCTTCACAACCACGATCGAAGACCTGATGACCCGCGCGATGGCGCAGAGCGACAATACCGCGAACGACATGCTGCTCCGCAAGGTTGGCGGGCCGGAGGCGGTGCGCAGTTTCCTGGCGCGGCGCTTCGTCAGCAACATCCGCTTTGGTCCCGGCGAGCGCATTCTGCAAAGCACGACGGCAGGGCTTAGCTGGAACCCGAGCTACGCACAGGGGCGCAATTTCTACACTGCGCGCGCGGCACTACCGATGGGAGTGCGGCAAAGGGCGCTAGACGCCTATCTTGCGAACCCACCGGACGGTGCCGCGCCTAGTTCCGTGGTGATGGCGCTCGCCAAGCTGAAGCGTGGCGAAATGCTGTCGCCATCGTCGACGAGCCTGCTGCTCGACGTGATGCATCGTGCGAAAACCGGCCCACAGCGCATCAAGGGCGGCGTGCCACCCGGCTGGAGCTATCTGCACAAGACGGGCACGGGGCAGGAGCTTGGCCCCCGCGCCACTGGCTTCAACGACATCGGCATCATGACCGCGCCGGATGGGACGAGCTATGCGGTCGCCGTGTTCATCGGCAGCACGACGGTTTCGATCCCCGAGCGATGGCAATTGATGCAGTCGGTCGCGCGGGCCATCGCCGCGAACCACGACAAGCGATAATCCTGCTTGTTTAACGGCCTTGTCCCCTAGGGGCACGGATATCGTCGCCGGAAAATCTCGCTGGTTCGACAGAATGAACTGACTGGCGCGGTGGAAATGACTTTCGCCGCGCGTTGGTCAGTCGAAGACTGGAACCACTTGCCTGGGATCGCTACGCGGGCGGCTAGGCTCCAAGACGTTTCCACCACCAGATACGACTTTCCAGAGTCAGAAGGCGGCGATTGCTTTTACCCGTTCCCAGCCGCTAACCCTTTGGCACCCCAAGCAAGCGCTCGCCCTGCGCCGCGTCCTGCGCCTTGGCCCGTTCTTCCAGATATACCTTAATCATCGCGACGATCGGGTCGGCCAGCGCCAGCCCTAATATTCCGAACAGCGCGCCGAACAGGATCTGCGCGCCCAGCACCAGCGCCGGAGCCAGATCGACGGCCCGCTTCGCCACCATCGGCACGATCAGATAGCCGTCGATCATCTGCACCGCCAGATACACGCCCACGGCGTACAGCCCCGAATCGACGCCGCCCGAAAAGCCCACAAGGATGATGAGTGCGCCCGATATGATCGCGCCGATGTTCGGCAGGAACGCCAATATCCCCGTCAATACGCCCAGCAGCGCGGCCATCGGCACCCCGCCGACCGCCAGCAGCACCCAGGTGCCGATGCCTTCGACCAGCATCCCGATAAGACGCCCGGCCATCAGCCGCCGCAAAGTCCAGCCCATCTTGTCGGCGATCCGGTAGAAATTCTGCCGCTTGTTGATCGGCAGCATCCACGCGACGCCGCGCTCATAGAGCTTGGGTTCGATTGCAATGAAGATCGCCAGCACCAGCATCATGACCAGGCTGGTGACGACACCCACGGTCGTCATCAGCGCCGCCGTGACGCGGCCGAGCGAACTCATCACCTGATTGCCGAGCGATTTGAGATCGGCCGGGGTTGCGGTGATGCCGAGCTGCGATGCCCAGTCGCCAATGCGGTTGATCTGTGTTTCGACAATGGTGCGCATTGCCACGGCCTGCCCCGCCATCTGCGATCCGGTCAGGTAGACCGTCCATGCCAGAAAACCGAACACGCCGAAGATGATGATCGCCAGCCGCCAGCCGCGGCCGCCCGAAAACACGCGCCCCAGCAGCCGTGCGCCGCCATCCATCATCGTCGCCAGCACCAGCGCTGCAAGGATGAGGAGGATCGGCTGCGCCAGCAACCACGCCAATGCGATTGCGACCACCAGGCCGATCCACACACCTGCGCGCTGCATTTCACTGCGTACCAGCGCACTTTGATGCTCCGCCGGACCCGGCTGTTCGATATGTCGCTCGCCGTCGCTCATTGGCCGCTCTCCGTCGCAGGGCGCAGGCTGCTTCCCGCCCGGCCGCTGCGCAGCGCTCCGAACCAGCTAAAGGGATTGATGCTGGCGGTGCCATCCAGCGAGAAGGTGATGAACTCCGCGCGTCCGCCGATCGCTTCCCACGGCACCGGCCCGCCGAGGCCGCGATCGGCCAGCGTCGCGCGACTGTCCGCGCTGTTGTCGCGATTGTCGCCCATCAGGAACACGTGGTGATCGGGGATGCGCACCGGCCCGTACCAGTCGAGCGTCCGCGCGCCGACATCGATGATCTTGTAGGTCTTGCCATTGGGCAGCGTCTCCTGCTTCACCGGCAATTCGCACCAGCGCTTGCCGCTGCGATCCTCGACCAGCGCGCCGGGGAACTGGTCGGGCGGGCAGGGGGCGTTGGCGTCTACCGGGATGCGCAGCGGCGGTATCCACTTCTGCGGCACGGGAATGCCGTTCAGGATGACGATGCCGTCGCGCACTTCCAGGATGTCGCCGGGCAGGCCGATCACCCGCTTGATATAATCCTCGTTCCGCGCCTGCGGCGTCACGATCACGATGTCGCCCCGCTCCGGCAGCCGTCCGAAGATCCGCCCCTTGATGAACGGCAGCGGATGAAAGCTAGGCGAGACGAACGACCAGCCATAGGGATATTTGCTCACCACCAGCCGGTCGCCGGTCAGCAGCACCGGCATCATCGATTCCGATGGGATGTAGAACGGCTTGGCAACGAAGCTGTGGAAGAACAGCACGGCCAGCACCAGCACGACGATGCTCTTGATCTCCTGCCACCAATCGACGCCGTGCCGCGACGGCGCGCCGCCCTCCGGCCCCGTCTCGTGGCCGCTATGATCGGCGGTGGAATCGAAGTCCAGCCGGACGCTAGTATCCTGTCCTGCATCTATCGGAGTAGCCGTCATCTGCGTCCTTGGAGTCTTAATGCCTGCAGGTCGCCCCGCCCGTTCTTATTGCGGCAAGGCTTCGATAATTACAAATGCCTGTGCCCATGGATGATCGTCCGTGAGCGTCAGGTGAATGACGGGCCGATGGCCGGCAGGAATGAGCGAGAGCAACCGCGCCTCCGCTCCTCCTGTCAGATGCAAGGTCGGCGCGCCGGAGGGTGCATTGACGACGCCGATGTCCTTCATGAACACGCCAGCTTTGAAGCCGGTTCCGACTGCCTTGGAAAACGCCTCCTTGGCGGCGAAGCGCTTCGCCAGCGCGCCCGCCTTGGTGAGGGGCCGCCGCGCCGCCTTGGCCTGCTCGACTTGCGTGAACACTCGCTGCTCGAACCGCGACCCGAACCGATCGAGCGAGTTCTGGATGCGCTCTATGTTGCACAGGTCGGAGCCGAGCCCGATTATCATCCAACTGATCCTGAGCCTGTCGAAGGACGCGATGCATCCATCAACGCACGCATTCGCTGCACGACCGGACCAAGCCCATCAAAAATCGCCTCGGCAATCAGGAAGTGGCCGATATTGAGTTCCGCGATCTGCGGGATCGCGGCAATCGGTGCGACATTGTCGAACGTCAGCCCATGCCCCGCATGCGCCTCTATCCCGTTCTTCGCCGCCAGCGCCGCTGCATCGGCAATCCGGCGCAGTTCCACCGCCCGATCCTCGCCCTCGCTATGCGCATTTTGCCAGTGTGCAGCTCGACCACAGGCGCGCCTAGCGACAGCGCCGCCTCGATCTGCCGCGATCGGGTTCGATGAACAGGCTGACGCGTATACCGACATCCTTCAATCGCGTGATGAGCGGCTTCAGGTTGTTATGCAGCCCTGCCGCATTCAGCCCGCCCTCGGTCGTCACTTCCTCGCGCCGCTCTGGCACGATGCACGCCGCATGCGGGCGATGCCGCAGCGCGATCTCCACCATCTCCTCGGTCGCGGCCATTTCCATGTTGAGCGGCAATGAGATCGCGCCGATCAAATGGCCTATATCTTCGTCGATGATGTGCCTGCGGTCCTCGCGCAGATGTGCGGTGATGCCGTCCGCGCCCGCTTCCTGTGCGACCAGCGCCGCCCGGATCGGATCGGGATACCCCGCCGCGCGCGTTGCGGATCGTCGCCACATGATCGATGTTGACGCCCAGCCTCAGATGTCCGCTCATATCTTCTCCCTCAGATCCGGGCTGCGCGGCGTCCGCGATGGGGCGCGAGGCCGCTATTTCCGGCTTCCCGGCTTGGTGGTCGGCACCGCTGCCAGTTCAGGCGGCAGATTATCGGCATCATAGACCGGAAAATTGATGCTCACGAGCGGATAGAAGGGTACGCCCAAATCCGCCTCGCCTGCGGAGCGGTCCACCAGCGCCGCTTCGGCAATGACGATGCCGCCTTCCGCCGCGACGGCCTCCATCGCCTGCCCGACGACAGGCCGGTCGTCACCACGTCCTCCACCATCAGCACCTTCTGCCCCGGTTTCAACGCAAAGCCGCGCCGGAACTCGAACGTGCCGGTGGGCCGCTCCAGGAACAGCGCGTCGACATTCAGCGCGCGGCCGACTTCGTGCCCGATGATAACGCCCCCCATCGCAGGCGACACCACCACTTCGATTTCATTGCGTATCTCGCGCGGCAGCGTGCACCAGCGCCCGCGCCAGCGTCCCCGCGCGCTCCGCATTCATCAGAACGCGCGCGCATTGCAGGTAATTAGCGCTGTGCCGCCCCGAAGACAGCACGAAATGCCCCTCCAGCAGCGCACCTGCCGCCCTGAATTCCGCCAGCACTTCTTCGTCAGTCATTTCCAGCCCGTTCCCCTTGTCGCGGCAGATGCGCAACGGCCCGCAAGCCCGGCATCCGATCCTCGCACAGCCGCCCGCAGATAGGCGGCGGGACCGCCCGTTGCAACAGCGAAGAAAATCAGTTTATAGGTGCTTGAGGCGCGGCATAACCGTGCCTATAAGCCGCCCCAAGTCAGACGCTGCCGGACCCGTTTCCGTGACGTTCGTCGGCTGTTCGGGGATACAAGGTGTCGAGACGCTTATGAAGATGGTGAAATCGGTCGTACTTGCAGGATTGCTGGCGTTTGCGCCGGTGCTGGGGCAGGGGGCCCTGGCGCAGGACAACGCAGCTGCGGCTGCTCCTGCTGCCGCCGCTGCTGATTCGGCCGCAGCTGCCGCGAATGCAGCGGCTCCGGCGGCGACTGCCGCTGCGCCGGACGCTGCCAAAGTCGCTGCGCCGCCTCGCATGAAGCCGACTGAAGGCATCGGAATGCCGATGCCCGGCGAATATACGCTGCAAAAACAGTTCACGCCGCTTGGCCGTCAGGCCCGCTGGCTGCACGACGTGATGCTGCTGCCGATCATCACCGTGATCTCGATCTTCGTGCTGATCCTGATGCTCTGGGTGATGTTCCGCTATCGCCGCTCGGCCAATCCGGTGCCCTCGAAGACGTCGCACAATACCACGATCGAAGTGCTCTGGACAGTGCTGCCTGTGGTGATCCTGCTGGCGATCGCGGTGCCCTCGATTGGCTTGCTGGCCGATC